>NZ_BOOK01000060.1 GCF_016863195.1 Paraplanobispora takensis
CCCGGGACTCAGTAGGCCCGGGACTCAGTAGGCCCGGGACTCAGTAGGCCCGGGACTCAGTAGGCCCGGGACTCAGTAGGCCTGGGACAGGGAGTCCTTGGCGTTGGACTCGTCGTACTCGCGGTCGGCGATGATGACCTTCTCCGGGATGCTCTCACCGTCGATGAACTTCTGGGCGGTCTCGAAGGCCAGGGCGCCGAAGCGCGGGTTGGACTCGACGACCCCGTAGATCCAGCCGTCGACGATGCCCTGTACCGCGCCGCGGGTGCCGTCGATGGAGACGATCTTGATGTCGCCGGCCTTCTTGCCCGCGCCCTTGAGCGCGGTGACCGCGCCCAGCGCCATCTCGTCGTTCTCGGCGTAGATGCCGTCGATGTCGGGGTTGGACTGGATCAGCTGCTCGGTGACCTGCTGGCCCTTCTCGCGGGCGAACTCCCCGGTCTGCTCGAAGGTGATCTCGATGTCCGGGGCCTTGGCCGCGATCTGGTCCTTGAAGCCCTGGGTCCGCTCGGTGGTGACGTTGTTGCCGGGGGCGCCGAGCAGGATGGCGACCTTGCCCCTGCCGTCCAGCGCCTTGATCATCTGGTCGGCGGCCCGCTTGCCCTGCTCGACGAAGTCCGAGCCGATGAAGGTCAGGTAGTCGGTGCAGTGCTTGGCGTTGATCTTCCGGTCGATCGTGATGATCGGCACCTTCTTGGCCGCGGCCTGCTGGAGCACCGGCTCCCAGCCGTCGGAGTTGAGCGGGGCGATCACCAGCAGCTGCGCGCCCTGGGCGATGAGCTGCTGCACGTCGCTGATCTGCTTGGAGAACTGCGACTGGGCGTTGGTGACCTTCAGGTTGGCGATGCCGAGCTCGGCCGCCTCATCCTTGATCGACTGGGTCTCGGCGATGCGGAACGGGTTGGCCTCCTTCTCCGACTGGGAGAACCCGACCACCGCGGTCTTCAGATCGAACTTGGCCGCGCCCTGCTGGGCGATCGTGCATCCGGCGCCGGTCGGCCCCGAGGGGGTCTTCACGACCTGCTGCTGGGCCTCCGAGCCGCCCGGGGCGGGCGACGCGGCGGTGTCCTCGGACTTCGCGCATCCCGAGGCGACGAGGACGGCGGCGGCGAGCAGTGCGGCGGCTCGGGCGCGACGGCCTGAGAACAAGGACATCTGTCCTCCTGGGGGGAAGAGAACCATCGGTTAGGTGATCACAGAGTGATAGGATTCCGCAACAAAGCGATAAAGAACGGGCCACTTAACAGTCACATTCGATCTAAACCGATCAAATAGCGGCAAGTCCTGATCACTTCTGATCGGCGAGGCCGACCGATCAGGCAGCTGGAGCCCCACCCCGGGGCGCCTTTCCGCGCCGACGTCATCCATCCGTAACCCGGCCTCCCTATGATCGAAGCTGATCAGGCACCAGTCGTGGGGTGAGCAGACAGTGACGGACGGCAAGACGCACGACACGGCCGAGAGCGCCCGGCCGGTGTTCGCCGCCGAGCGGCGCCAGCGCATCCTGGAGCTCGTGCGCGCCAACGGCGCCGTCTCCCTGCGCGACCTGGCCAGGGCCGTCGGGTCCTCGGAGGTCACCGTCCGCCGCGACGTGCGGATGCTGGAGGGCGAGGGACTGCTCGACCGCCACCACGGCGGCGCCACGCTGCCCGGCGAGCTGACCCGCGAGCCGACCTACTCGCAGAAGACCCAGCTGTCCGGGACCGAGAAGGCGGCCATCGCCGACCTGGCCGCCTCCCTGGTCGAGGACGGCGACGCCATCGCCATCGGCGCCGGCACCACCACCCAGGCCCTCGCCCGCCGCCTGGTCAGGCACACCGAGCTCGCCGTGGTCACCAACTCGCTCCTGGTCGCCCAGGCGCTGGCCGACTGCCCACGCGTCGAGGTGGTGATGACCGGCGGCACACTGCGCGGCTCCATCCACGCGCTGGTGGGCAGCCCGGCCGAGCAGGCGCTGGCCGGTCTGCGCGTGCGCCGGGCCTTCATCTCGGGCAACGGGCTGACCGCCGAGCGGGGCCTGTCCACCCCCAACCTCCAGGTCGCCAGTGTCGACCGGGCGATGGCCCGGGCCGCCGAGGACGTGGTGGTGCTCGCCGACCACACCAAGATCGGCGTCGACACGATGGTCCAGACCGTGCCCACCGAGGAGATCACCCACCTGGTGACCGACGACGACGCCCCGCGCGACGTGCTGGACGACCTGGCCTCACGCGGCGTGCGCCTGCACGTCGCCCGGGGCTGAACGCAGGCCGGGGTTAATCACTCTTGTCCGACTGTGATCGAAACGCCTTTCGTTTCTTTACGGGATCGTTTCATTCGTGGGTCACCATCGTGGCACGCTCCCCGGGGGCCGTCCATGGAGGGGTCATATGGCAGCCAGCATCCGGGCCGTCGAGGCGGCGGGCATCGTCAGGGACTTCCCCGGCGTCCGGGCGCTCGATCACGTCTCCTTCACGCTCGCTGCGGGCGAGGTCCACGGCCTCGTCGGGGAGAACGGCGCGGGCAAGTCCACGTTCATCAAGGTGCTGACCGGCGTGTACCGGCCGGACGCCGGCCGGCTGCGGCTGCGCGGCGAGGAGGTGCGCTTCTCCAGCCCCCTGGAGGCCCAGCGCGCCGGGATCTCCACCATCTACCAGGAGACCAACCTCATCCCGCAGATGAGCGTGGCGCGCAACCTGTTCCTGGGCCGCGAGCCGCGGGGCCGGTTCGGCCTCATCGACTTCGCCCGGATGCGGCGGCTGACCGAGGGGATCCTGCGGGAGTACGACCTGCGCCTGGACGTGCACCGGCCGCTGGGCGCCTTCGGGCCCGGCACCCAGCAGATGGTCGCCCTGGCCCGGGCCGTCGAGGCCGACGCTCGGGTGGTGGTCATGGACGAGCCCACCTCCTCGCTGGACTCCCGGGAGATCGCGACGCTCTTCGAGGTGATCGGGCGGCTGCGCGCGCAGGGCCGGTCGGTGATCTACGTCAGCCACCGGCTGGAGGAGCTCTACCGCATCTGCGACCGGGTCACCGTGCTGCGCGACGGCCGCGTCGTGCACACCGGCCCGGTCGCCGGCCTCGACCGCCTGCGCCTGGTCTCGCTGATGCTGGGCCGCAACCCGGCCGACATCGCCGAGCGGGGCACGACCAGCTTCACCGGCTCGCATCCGGAACCGGCCGACGCCCCCGTGCTGTGCGCCACCGACCTCGTGCGGGGCCCCGACCTGAAGGGGGTCTCGCTGGCCATCCGGCCCGGCGAGGTGGTGGGGCTGGGCGGCCTGGTCGGCTCGGGACGCAGCGAGACCGCCAAGGCCATCGCCGGCGCCCTGCCGCTGGACTCCGGCGAGGTGACGGTCGCCGGCCTGCCGGTGCGGGGCCGTACGGTCAGGAACGCCATCCGCGCCGGGATCAACCTGCTGCCGGAGAACCGCCGGACCGAGGGGCTGATCCCCTCGCTGTCGGTGCGGGAGAACATCGCGCTGGCCGCCCTGCCCCGGCTCTCGCGGGCGGGCATCGTCTCCGAGCACCGCATCGACCGCATCGTCGAGACGTTCGTCCGGCGGCTCGGCATCAAGGCGTCCGGTCCCGGCCAGCGGGTCAGCGAGCTGTCGGGCGGCAACCAGCAGAAGGTGCTGCTGGCCCGCTGGCTGGCGATGAACCCCAAGGTGCTGCTGCTGGACGAGCCCACCCGCGGCATCGACGTGGGCACCAAGGCCGAGGTCCAGTCCTTCATCGACGAACTGGCCGTGGAGGGACTGGCGGTCCTGCTGGTCTCCTCCGACCTGGAGGAGCTGGTGGAGGGCTCCGACCGCATCGTCGTGCTGCGCGACGGGGTCGTCGTGGCCGAGCTCAACGGCCCGGACGTCACCGCCGAGGTCGTCATGACGGCGATGGCGGACCCGGTCCCCCCGTCATGACGGTGCCGGCGGACTCGGTCCCCTTGCCATGACGGTGCCGGCGCACCCGGCCCGCCCGTCATGACGGCGACGGCGCCGCCGTGCTCTCCCGCACCATGAGCCGGTAGCCGGCCCGCACCTCCTGCGGCGCGTATCCCGCCCGGCCGTCGATGCGGCGCTTGAGCAGGTCCACCGCGATCCGGGCCAGCTCGTTCTTGTCCGGCGCCACGGTGGTCAGGGTGGGCGTGCTGTAACGGCCGTCCTCTATGTCGTCGAGCCCGGCCAGCGCGATGTCCCCGGGCACCCGCAGCCCGGACGACAGGATCGCCCGCATCGCCCCCAGGGCCAGCAGGTCGTTGAAGCAGAACACCGCGTCGGGCCGCTCGCGCTCCAGCAGCGCGGTCATCGCCGCGAACCCGTCGGCGCGGTGGTAGCGCTCGACCGTGGCCACCGTCTCCGGCATCCCGTGCGCGGCCATCGCCTGCCGGTAGCCGGCCAGCCGCAGCGGGGCCGTCCCGCTGATGGAGCTGTCCTGCGCGCCGAGCGCGGCCACCCGGGTGCGGCCCAGGCCGATCAGGTGCTCGGTGACGTCGCGGGCCGCCCGGACGTTGTCGATGGCCACGTGGTCGGCCGGACCGTCGTGGATGCGCTCGCCCAGCAGCACCAGCGCCGTGTCGTCGGTGCGGGCCGCGAGCTCGTCGGCGCCGATCGCGATGGGGCTGAAGATCAGGCCGTCCACCCGGTGGTCGCGGACCCCGTCGAGGATCTGCCGCTCCCGCTCCAGGTCGCCGTCGGTCTGCTCGATGATCACCAGCCACCGCCGCTCGGCCGCCGCGTCGATGACGAAGCGCGACAGCTCGGCGAAGTAGGGCGCGTCGAGTTCGGGCAGCGCCAGGGCGATCACGCCGGTCCGGCCCTGGCGGAGGTTGCGGGCCGAGAGGTTGGGCCGGTAGTCCAGGCGCGCGAGCGCCTCCTCCACCTTGGCCCGGGTCGCGGGCGCGACGTGCGCGTACCCGTTGACGACGTTGGAGACGGTCTTCACCGACACCCCAGCGAGGACCGCAACGTCACGCAGGCTCGTTCCCACCCGCTCTCACCTCCCCGGCCGTACGGCTGCCGCCAGCCGTACACGATGTAACGGCATCGATCGTAACGCCCCGATATCGACCTGCGGGAACCCTGTGTACAACGTTGGAACAACGTTGTACAAACTCCCTACCCGAAACATCGCGTTAACAGAGAGGTCGCGTCTTGACGACCAGCGCTCGTCTCACCCTTGATCCCGCATTCCGGATCGGACCGGTGGAGCCCCGGCTGTTCGGCTCGTTCGTCGAGCACATGGGCCGCTGCGTCTACACCGGCGTCTTCGAGCCGGGTCACCCGCTGGCCGACCCCGACGGTTTCCGCACCGACGTGCTGGAGCTGACCAGGGAACTCGGCGTGACGCTGGTCCGCTATCCCGGTGGCAACTTCGTCTCCAACTACCGCTGGGAGGACGGCGTCGGCCCCGTCGAGGACCGGCCGGCCCGGCTGGACCTGGCCTGGCGGAGCCTGGAGGGCAACGCCTTCGGGCTCAACGAGTTCATGTCCTGGGCGGCCAAGGCCGGGGTCGAGCCGATGATGGCGCTCAACCTGGGCACCCGCGGCGTGGCCGAGGCGCTGGAGCTGGTGGAGTACGCCAACTACCCGGGCGGCACGCGCCTTTCGGACCTGCGCCGCGCGCACGGCGTGGACAAGCCGCACGACGTGCGGCTGTGGTGCCTGGGCAACGAGCTGGACGGCCCCTGGCAGATGGGTCACAAGACCGCCCGGGAGTACGGCAGGCTCGCCGCCGAGACCGCGCGGGCGCTCAAGCGCTTCGACCAGGGCCTGTCCCTGGTGGCCTGCGGCAGCTCCAACAGCGGGATGCCGACCTTCGGCTCGTGGGAGGCCGAGGTCCTGGAGGCCACCTACGATATGGTCGACTACGTCTCGCTGCACGCCTACTACGACCCCTCCGACGGCGACGTCGACTCCTTCCTGGCCAGCGGCGCCGACATGGACCACATGATCCGCTCGATCGCCGCCACCGCCGACCACGTGGGCGCGAAGCTGCGCAGCCACAAGAAGATCAAGCTCTCCTTCGACGAGTGGAACGTCTGGTACCAGAGCCGCTTCCACGGCGAGTCCTCGCTGGAGTGGGCCGAGCACCCCCGGCTGATCGAGGACGACTACGACGTCACCGACGCGGTCGTGGTCGGCAGCCTGCTCATCACCCTGCTGCGCAACGCCGACCGGGTGGGCGTGGCCTGCCAGGCCCAGCTCGCCAACGTGATCGCGCCGATCAGGACCGAGCCGGGCGGCCCGGCCTGGCGCCAGACCATCTTCCACCCCTTCGCCCTGACCGCCCGGCACGCCCGGGGCGAGGTGCTGCGGGTGGAGCCCGAGTGCGCCTCGATCTCCACCGGCCGGTACGGCGAGGCGCCCGCGATCTGGGCCACCGCCACCCACGACGACGCCACCGGCGAGATCACGCTGTTCGCGGTCAACCGCGACCGGAACGCCCCCTGCGCGCTCGACGTCACGCTCCCGGCGGGACTCCTCCCGGTGGAGCACCTGGAGCTCGCCGACGAGGACCTGTCGGCGCGCAACTCCGCCGAGCACCCCGACCGCGTCGTCCCGCGCCCCGGCTCGGGCCTCCGCCTGGAGGACCGCCGAGCCTCTCTTACCCTTCCTCCGGTTTCGTGGAGTATTGTCCGTTTCGCCCCCCAGGAGTAAGACATGACCAGTTCCTTCTCCCGCCGCTCCTTCCTCGGCCTGTCCGGGGCGGTCGGTCTCACCGCCGCCCTGTCCGCCTGCGGTGGCGGCACCAAGATCGGATCGGGCTCCTCCACGCCCGCCTCGGCCGCGCCCACGTTCTCCGGAGGCGAGTACTCCGGCCCCAAGGTGACCCTCGACTACTGGAACGGCTTCACCGGCGGCGACGGCCCCCACATGCGGGCCATGGTCGAGGCCTTCAACAAGGAGTACTCCGGCCGCATCGAGGTCCGCAACATCACCCGGCGCTGGGAGGACCTCTACCCGGCGATGCCGACCGCCATCGCCGCGAACAAGGGTCCCGACGTCGCGATCATCCACAACGACTGGATCGGTACCTTCGCCGCCCGCCAGACGCTCATCCCGCTGGACGACGTGGTCGGCGCGCTGCAGCTGACCGAGGCGGACTTCATCCCGGCGGTGTGGAACGCCGGCGTCTACGGCGGCAAGCGCTACAGCGTCCCGCTGGACGTGCACAGCCTCGGCGACTACTGGAACAAGGGCCACCTGGAGAAGATCGGCCTGTCCGAGGCCCCCGCCGACAAGGCCGCCTACGAGGAGGCCCTGGCCAAGCTCAAGGAGGCCGGGATCGCCAACCCGTTCTGGATGCCGAACAAGTGGCCGGCACACCTGATGTTCATGAGCCTGCTGTGGCAGCACGGCGGGGAGCTCTACAGCGAGGACGGCGCCAAGGCCCTGTGGGGCTCCGCGCAGGGCGAGCAGGCGCTGACCTGGATGGTGGAGCAGATCGACAAGGGCTACAGCCCGGCCAAGGTCGCCATCGACACCCAGTACGCCGCCTTCAAGAACGACAAGGTCAGCTTCACCTGGGACGGCATCTGGCAGATCAACGACCTGAAGACCAACGCCAAGTCCCTGGAGTGGGGCCTGTCGCCGGTGCCGAACATCGGCGGCACCCCGGCCGTGTGGAGTGCCTCGCACAACTTCGTGCTCACCTCCCAGGCCGGCAAGGACCCCAACAAGGTGCAGGCCGCGAAGTTCTTCATCGACTCCATGAGCCGCCAGTCCACCGAGTGGGCCAAGGCCGGCATGATCCCGGCCCGCAACTCCGTGCGGGAGGACCCGGCCATCGCCGACCTGCCCCAGGTGGCCATGGCCAAGGACGTGGGCATCTTCCACTTCCTGCCGGCCCTGCCCGGCGTCGGCGACGTGCAGTCCAAGGCGCTGGAGCTGGCGGTGGCCAAGGCCGTGCTGAAGGAGGCCACCCCGGCCGAGGCGCTGAAGGAAGGTGTGGCGACGGCCGACAAGCTGCTGGCCGACAACAAGCGGAAGTACGGACAGTGATCACGCGGGCCGTACGAGCCGGACAGACCGTGCGGACCACGCAGGCCGCGCGGGCCCGATCGACCGTACGAGCAGGGCAGGCCGCACGGGCCCGATCGACCGCGCGGCCGTCCGGCCGGGAGGCGCGATGAGTGTGCTGACGAGGCCCAAGGGCCCGACCGGGGCGGCGGAGCCCGCCGCCCCGGCGGGGCGGGCGCGCAGGATGCGGCCGTGGACGCCGTACGCGTTCCTGGCGCCCTACCTCGCCCTGTTCGCCGTCTTCATGATCCTGCCGATCGGCTTCGGCTTCTGGACCAGCCTGCACGAGTGGGACATCAACCTGCCGGCCAAGCCGTTCGTCGGGCTGGAGAACTACGCCGAGCTGTTCGACCCCTCCAGCGTGGACGGGGGGCGCTTCTGGACGGCGATGCGGGCCACCGGGATCTTCACCCTGTTCTCGGTGCCGTTGCTGATCGTGCTGCCGCTGCTGGCGGCGCTGCTGATGAACGGCCGGTTCAGTGGCCGCAACCTCTACCGGGCCGTCTACTTCGCACCCTACGTGCTGGGCGTGGCGGTGGTGGGCTTCCTGTGGCGCTATCTGCTCGACGGCAACATCGGGCTGGTCAACCACTATCTCGGCCTCGACGTGCAGTGGACCACCGACGAGCCGCCCGTCTGGATCGCCCTGGTCGGGGTGACCGTGTGGTGGACCCTCGGTCTGAACGCGGTCATCTTCCTGGCCGGGCTCCAGGACATCCCGCGCGAGCTGCACGAGGCGGCGATGGTGGACGGCGCCTCGGCCTGGCGCAGGTTCCGGGCGGTCACCCTGCCCGGCCTGCGGCCGGTGACCGTGTTCGTGGTCAACGCCACGATCCTGGCCTCGGCCAACATGTTCGGCCAGGCCTACCTGATCACGGCGGGCGCCCCGGCCGACCGGACCAAGACCGCGATCTACCTCATCGCCGAGACCGGCCTGCGCCAGTTCGACATGGGCACCGCCTCGGCCATGAGCTTCATCCTCGCCGCCTTCCTGATGGCGGCCAGCGCCCTGGTGTTCGGGGCCTTCAGGGACAGGAGCGCGCGATGACCCGCGACACCCGCGGCCTGCGCCGCGCACTGCTGCACCTGGTCCTGGCGGTGATCGCGGCGCTCTATCTCAGCCCGCTGGTCTACATGCTCTCCACCTCGTTCAAGACCCGCGAGGGCGCCGGGTCCACCGACCCGCAGTGGATACCCGACCCGTTCACCACCGACGCCTACCGCGAGATCCTCAACAGCCCGGACAGCCCGATCCTGACCTGGTTCCTCAACAGCCTCATCGCGGCCACCGGCCACGCGGCGCTGGTGCTGGTCACCGCGGCCCCGGCGGCGTACGCGCTGGCCAGGCTCCGCTTCCGGGGCCGCAACGCGATCTTCGCCGTGGTCGTGGCGACGCTGTTCGTGCCGCCGGTGGTGCTGCTGATCCCCAACTTCCTGATCGTCAACGAGCTCGCCTGGGTGGACAGCCTCCCGGCGGTGATCGTCCCGGCCGCTGCGGGCGCGTTCGGGGTGTTCTTCCTGCGGCAGTTCTTCCTGACCCTGCCCGGCGAACTGGAGGAGGCCGCCGAGCTGGACGGGTGCAACCGCTGGCAGATCTTCACCTCCGTGGCCCTCCCGCTGGCCAAGCCCGCGCTGGTGACGCTGTTCCTGCTGTCCTTCCTGACCAACTGGAACGACTTCCTGTGGCCGATCTACGTCCTGCTCAGCCCGGAGTCGCTGACCCTGCCCGCGGGCCTGGGCAACTTCCAGGGCGCCAACAACATCCGCTACGACCTGCTGATGGCCGGGGCGGTGATCGCCAGCCTGCCGGTGATCGCGCTGTACCTGGTCGCCCAGCGCTGGGTGATCGAGGGCATCTCCCGGTCCGGGCTCAAGGGATGACGAAGACTACGATCGTGCACGTGGAACAACGCAAACTAGGCAGAACTGGCACAAAGGTCGGCGTCATCGGACTCGGCGCCTGGCAGCTGGGCGCCGACTGGGGCGAGGTCGGTGAGGACGAGGCGCTGGCCGTCCTCACCGCCGCGGTGGACTCGGGCGTCACCTTCATCGACACCGCCGACGTGTACGGCGACGGCCGCAGCGAGCGGATCGTCGGGCAGCTGATCAAGGACAGGCCGGGCCTGACCGTGGCCACCAAGATGGGCCGCCGCGTCCCCCAGGAGCCCTCGGCCTACACCCTGGACAACTTCCGCGCCTGGACCGACCGGTCCCGCGCCAACCTCGGCGTGGACACCCTGGACCTGGTCCAGCTGCACTGCCCGCCCACCCCCGTCTACTCCACCGACGCGGTCTTCGACGCCCTGGACACCCTCGTGCAGGAGCGGCGGATCGCGGCCTACGGAGTGAGCGTCGAGACCTGCGAGGAGGCGCTGACCGCCATCGCCCGGCCGGGCACGGCCACCGTGCAGATCATCCTCAACGCCTTCCGGCTCAAGCCGCTGGAGCGGGTGCTGCCCGCCGCGGCCGAGGCCGGGGTCGGCATCATCGCCCGGGTCCCGCTGGCCAGCGGCCTGCTGTCGGGCAAGTACCACGAGGGCACCGTCTTCGCCGCCGACGACCACCGCACCTTCAACCGGCACGGCGAGGCCTTCGACGTCGGCGAGACCTTCTCCGGCGTCGACTACGACACCGGCCTGCAGGCGGTGCGCCGCCTGGCCCCGCTGGTGCCCGAGGGGCTGACCACGGCCCAGTTCGCGCTGCGCTGGATCATCGACCAGCCCGGCGTGTCGGTGGTCATCCCCGGCGCCCGCAACGCCGGCCAGGCCCGCGCCAACGCCGCGGCCGCCGGCGCGGCGCCGCTGCCGGAGGAGACCCTGCGCGCCGTACGGGAGATCTACGACGAGCTGATCCGCCCGCAGGTCCACCACCGCTGGTGACCCGCAGCGCCCTTCGGCGTCCATGAGCGGCCCCCGCACCACGGCGAGAACGACACCCGCCGGGGCGGGGGCCCGCCGCCGGGTGTCACATCGCCGCCAGCACGGAGACCAGCGCGACGGTCCCGAAGAAGGCGAGCAGGATGCCCATCCCGGACAGGAAGCTCGGCCGGTTGACCCCCTGCTCGTCCTGCTCGTGGACGTCCACGACGACGGTTCCGGCGATCACGTCGTGCAGGCACCGCCGCCGGGGGTCGACGAAGATCCACAGCAGGTCGGCGGCGGCGACGGCCACGCCGAGGTACGGCGCCCACGTCAGGGCCGGGACGAGGACGTCGCGCAGGCCCGCACGGCGCGGGCCGGACGGCGCCCCGGTGGCGTGCGCCACGACCTTCAGCTGGCAGAAGCGCTTGCCGGGCGTCTGGCCCCACAGGGCGTGCTGGACCCCGAAGTAGGCGGCGCCCAGGGCGCAGACCGCGATCTCGGCGGACCATCCCGGGGCCGCGGGCGAGCGGCCGAGGAAGCGCTCACCCGGCACCACGACCTTCCCGGTGAGCAGGAAGGACGACGGCCCGGTCACGGCGAGGCAGAGCAGCGTGTCGACGATGGCCGCCGCGAGACGGTGCCGCCGGGCGGCCAGGAGCCACGTCGTCGGGGCCCGGGGGGTGGATGCCATGGGGGTCAGTGTGCCGTATGAGATCACATGTCCAGAAATTCCGGAAATGCAAATAAAAGCCGGGATGGAGTCAGGGGCGCAGAGTGGCGGCGGGGACGGGGATGGCGGGGAACGGGTTGTCGGGCAGGAGGATGACACGGTGCGCCCGATCGGCCAGGCCGGCGGTGTGCAGGTGCAGCAGCGCCGTCCCGATGCCGGCCGCCCCGATCATGTAGCCGGTGTCGGCCGTGACCTCCGCGGGCCGCAGCCGCCGGTAGGCCTGGTACCAGCGGTATCCCCGGCCGTCGTGGGCGGTGGCGTGGGCGATGAGGTCCCCGGCGAGCGTGCGGGCGAACTCGATGTACGGCTCCCGCCCGGTGGCGGCCCACAGCCCGACGAACAGCTCCACCAGTCCCGCGGCCCCGCAGCACTGGCAGGCGGTGTTCCAGTAGCCGGCCGTGCGCCGGCCGGGCACGCCGCTGTTCAGCACGCCGTGGGCCAGCCGCTCGGTCCAGTCCAGGTCGCCCGGGTCGCCGGTGACCCGGTGGAGCTCGTAGAACATCCGCGCCACGCCCGCCGAGCCCGAGCAGAACCCCAGATAGTGCAGGTCCCGGCCCTGCGGCAGGTGGTGCGGGACAGCGGCGCACCGGCCGGCCACCACGCTGACCGTGCGCACGAAGTCGGCGCCCCTGCGCGCGGCCTCCAGGAAGCCGTCCTCGCCGGTCATCCCGTACAGGCGGGCCAGCAGGAAGGCGGTGCCCGCCGTACCGGACAGAAAGCCGGGCGTGACCGCGTCGACGGGCAGGTCCTCGCAGTCGCCGAACAGGTGACCGGGCACCACCATGCGCGCGATGCGCCGGCCGGCCTCCGCGGCGACCTCCGTGTAGGCCGGGACGCCGAGGATGCCGGCCGCGTACAGCAGGCCGAGCGCGACCCCGCCGTCGCCCCGCTGCGCCGGGTCCCGCGACCAGCCCAGCCCCTCCTCCATCGGGCGCGCGGACTCGGCGACCCGGTCGGCGGCCGCCCTGGCCTGCTCGGTGAACTCCTCGTCCCCCGTCGCCCAGCCCGCCTCGGCCAGTGCGAAGACCGTGCCGGTCAGGCCGTGGTACAGCGACAGATCCGCCTGGTCGCGCCAGGTGGCCGCCAGGTAGCGCGCCCCGGCCCGGGCGTCCCGCAGGTATTCCTCGCGACCGGTCGTGGCGGCCAGCTCCAGGAAGAACAGCACGATTCCCGCCGCCCCGGCGTAGAGCGAGGCGGGCTCGTGGCTCATCGCCGGCCTTCCGTCCGGGTCGGGGTTGGCCAGCCAGTGCCGCCCGCGCCCCTCGTCGACGGCCGCCGACCGGATCCAGCGCGCCGCCATGACGGCGGCGTCCAGCGGCGACGCGTCGGGAGCGTCGGGCGGGGGAGTCTGATCCCGGCTCATGAGCGGATTATCCCATGCACCCGATAGGGAAAAGCGGTAACACGGATCCGCGGAGACGACGGATGACTCCGCCCATGCGGTGTCCGCTGGTCATCGGCGCTCCCACGTCCGGGATCGCGGCGCCCACCCCGATCCCCCCGAACCCCGCCACACCGTCCATGACACCAGCCTGCCGCACCGAAGTGAAGGGGCGCGCCGTCAACGCAGCAACCAGGCGGAAGTGTCGGGCGGCAGCAGGCCGTCGCCGGTCAGCGTACCGCTGGCCAGCAGGAGCCGTCCCGGCGGCAGCCGTACCGGGCCCTCGCCCATCGCCAGGACGAGGGTGAAGCGCCCGGCCCGGTCGGCCACCAGGGCGCCGTCGCCCTCCACGCTCCACTCCACCGCGTCGCCCGCCGTCAGGACGCCCTCGGCGTGCAGCTCGCGCCGGAGCCGGAGCGCGGAGCGGCACAGGTGCAGCGACGACGACGGGTCCGCCTCCTGCGCCTGCACCGACAGCCCGCCCCAGCCCGGCGGGACCGGCAGCCAGGGCGGCCGCGCACCGGGCGGGGAGAAACCGTGGGCGCCGGCCGGGTCGCGCCGCCACGGCAGGGGCACCCGGCAGCCGTCGCGGGAGACCCCCAGCCGCGGCCAGGCGGGGTCCCGGCGGTCCTGCGGCGCCACGTCCACCTGCGGAAGGCCCAGCTCCTGCCCCTGGTACAGGTAGGCCGCGCCGGGCAGCCCGAGCACCGCCAGCAGGGCCGCCCGCGCCCGCGCGGGACCGCGGGAGCGGCCGTGACGGTCCACGCCGCCCGCCGGATCCCGGACATGGCGGTCCGCGCCGTCTGCCGGATCCCGGACATGGCGGTCCGCGCCGTCTGCCGGATCCCGGACGCGGCCGTAGCGGCTCGCGCTGCGTTCCACGTCGTGGTTGTCGACCACCCAGGTCACCGGCGCCTTCAGCCCGCTCCCGGCGAGCAGGGCGCTCCCGGCGGCCTGCCAGGCCCGCGCGTCCCAGGGCGCGACCAGGAACGCGAAGGCGAAGGCCTGGTGCAGCTCGTCGGGCCGGGTGTAACGCCCCGCCCGGTCGGGTTCGAGGTTGACCTCGCCGATCAGTGCCCGCGGCGGATCACAGGAGTCGGCGATGGCCCGCCAGCGGCGGTAGACGTCGTGGACCTCCTCGCGGTCGCAGGCCAGCGGGTTGGCCCGCAGCCGCATCGGCTCCAGCGTCCCGGGGTGTTCGAGGTCGGGCAGCCCCTCGGCCTTGAACAGCCCGTGGGCGACGTCGATGCGCAGGCCGTCGGCGCCCCGGTCGAACCAGAACCGCACGACGTCGTCGAAGAAGGGGGCCGTGCGCGGGTCGCGCCAGTTCCAGTCGGGCTGCTCGGGGGCGTACAGGTGGAGGTACCACTCCCCCGGCGACCCGTCGGGCTCGGTCACCCGCGTCCAGGCGGAGCCGCCGAAGACGCTGGGCCAGTTGTTGGGCGGCTCCCCTCCGGCGGGTCCCCGGCCCTGGGCGAAGTGGAAGCGGGCGCGCTCCGGGCTGCCGGGGCCCGCCGCCAGCGCCGCCCGGAACAGAGGGTGCGCCACGGAGCAGTGGTTGGGCACCAGGTCGACGACGACCCTGAGCCCCAGGCGGCGCGCCTCGGCGACGAGCCCGTCGAAGGCGGCCAGGTCGCCGAAGAGCGGGTCGACGTCGCAGTAGTCGCTGACGTCGTAGCCGTGGTCGGCCTGCGGCGAGCGCTGGAACGGCGTCAGCCAGATCGCCTGCGCGCCCAGCTCGGCGACGTGGCCGAGCCCGCGGGTGATCCCGGCGAGGTCGCCGACCCCGTCGCCGTCGAGATCGGCGAACGACCGGGGATAGATCTGGTAGACGACGGAGTCGCGCCACCATGCTCCCCCTGCGGGGGCCTGCGGCGTCACCGGCGAGAAAAGAGACGGCATATAACCCGAATGCCCGGTACAGTCTGAATCCAGGGGCGGCTCCTGGACGTGCTTCCTTCTCATCCTCTCTTGAAAAGAAAGTAGCGCGTCCGCTCTCCGCCCCTTTTTCTTTTCCCGGGCGAGAGGGGGACCACGATGAACTGGCTGGCCGAGACACTGCTGCGGCGGCGCCGTCTGGTGGCCCCCGGCCTGCTGACGGGTCCCCGGCCGCACGAGTCGGAGCGGGGATCGCGCTGGTGGAAGGCGAAGGGCGCCGAGGGCTCGCGCCGGCAGGCCGCCGGGCCCGCCGTCGCCGACGGCCTGCTGGCCCTGGAGGCCGATCTGCTGCGGCTGGGCTTCCTGCTGTCGGCCCCGCTGCGCCGCCGCCTGGGCGAGCTGGACCGCCATGAGCTGGCCGACGCCGGCCACGCCCTGCTGCGGGCCGTCACCGCCGAGCTCGGCGGCCACGTGGAGCACGTCCCGCTGTTCCGCGGCTTCCCGGCGAGCGTGCCCGCCGACACCTTCGAGTTCTACGTGCGCCGCGTCTTCGCGCTTGTGCTGCAGGCGCCGCAGCGGCCGTGCGTGCTGTGCGGGGAGGTCGGCGCCGTCCACCCCGTCTCGCCCTGCGCGCATCTGGTCTGCCGTTCCTGCTGGGACGGCTCCGACTTCGCCGCCTGCCCCATCTGCCACCGCCGCGTCGACCCCGGCGACCCGTTCCTGCGGCCCGCCGACGACCCGGTGGCCGAGGCCGTGGCCAAGAACGAGCGCCTGCCGGAGCGCGTCGCCGTGCTGTGGCTGTGCGAGGACCCGGCCGGGGCCGCCCGCGACCTGCTCGGGGAGCTGCTGGAGCGGCAGACCCCGCCCCGCCCGGAGGACCGCGCGGCGGTCGCGGAGCTGGTGGGCGGCTTCTGGCCGAGCTCGGCGGGCTGGCTGCCGGAGAGGATCGCGGTCCGCGAGACCCGGGCGCTGGTCCTGGCGGCCGCCCTGTCGCACGGCGCCTCCGGCGACTCCGGCACCCCCGGCGCCGATGACGTCGACGTCCCCGGCACCGGCGAGCTGCTGGACCGCTACGCCGACAGCGCGACGGACGTGCTGCGCCTGCTGTACGTCCTCATGGGCGGCGACCCCGGCCTGCGCGCCCGCCCGTCCCGCCGTACCTCCTTGCCCCGCTCCCTGCGGCGGGCGCTGCTGGAGCGGATGGACCGGATGGCCGTACCGCACCTGGTGGAGGACCTGCACCGCCACCCCGAGGCCTGGAAGCACATGGCCGAGGTGCTGCACCCGTTCGAGCACCACCGGCGGCACCCGGACGCGGCGCTGGCCTTCGCCGCGCTGCGCGGCACCCGGCTGGACACCGGCACCCCGCTGGCCCGGGCGCTGCTCGCCCGCGCCGCCGTGCACCCCGACGTCGTCCGGTTCGACGGGGTACGGCTGCGCCCGCTCACCTTCGCCGGCCGCGTCGAGACGGCGCTGCGCGACGGCGACCACGCCGGGGCGCTCGGCCTGCTCGCCACGCGGCCCGGCGAACTGGTCCGCCGGATCGTGCACCTGGCCCGGCACGTCCCCGCCGGGCAGCTCGCCGCCGCGGTCACCGAGGCCGCGCCGAAGGTCTCCCCCGGCGTGCTGATCTCCGCGCTCGGCCAGCTCCGCACGCCGCCCGGCGGTTCCCGGGTCTTCCTGCCGCGCGGCGGCGCGGCCCGGATCTGGACACAGTCCGACGAGCGCCCGCCGATCGCCGCACCGGCCGTCGCCGCGGTCTCCTCGGCGATCATCGGCGAGATGCTGCGCCGCGCCGCCCTGCTGCCCCCGGTGGAGCGGGCGGTGCTGGACGGGGAGCTGTCGGACCTGCTGGCCCCGGCCGCCGAGCGCTCGGCTTCCTCGGCCCTGGTACGGCTGCCGCGGGGCAGCGTCCGGCCGATCCCCTCCGGGGAGCGGATCCGGCTGTTCCTGCACTGGGCCGAGCCCGAGGGCACCCGGGTCGACCTGGACCTGTCGGTGGCGCTGTTCGACGAGCGCTGGGAGTTCACCGGGCTGTGCGACTACACCAACCTGGTGCTGGGCGGGAAGGCCGCCGTGCACTCCGGCGACCTCACCTCCGCGCCCGAGCCGCTGGGCTCCTCTGAGTTCGTGGACCTGGACGTCGCGGCGCTGCGTGCGATCGGCGGGCGCTACGCGATCCCGATCGTCTTCAGCTACAACGACGTGCCCTTCGACCGGCTGGCGCGGGGCTTCGCCGGGTTCATGGAGACGCCCTCCGACGGATTGTTCGAGCCGCTGGCCGTACGGCAGCGCTTCGACCTGACCGGACCCGCCAAGATCCTGGTGCCGCTCGTCGCCGACCTGTGGTCCCGCACGATGCGCTGGGCCGACCTCAACCTGTCGGCCTCCGGGTCCTTCCACGACGTGGAGGAGTACCAGGAGCAGCTCGCCCGGCTGGGCTCGGCCCTGGAGGACGCCTTCGGCCTCGGCGACCGCGTCACCCTGTGGGAGGTGGCCTGCTGGCACGCCGCGGCCCGCGCCCGCGAGGTGGTCGTACGGCACGGTGACGGCCCGCCCGCCCGTTACCTGCGCGGCGCGGAGGAGGAGCCCGGTGACTTCGCCGCCCGGCTGACCGCCCTGGCCGGTCCGGAGGAGATTCCGCAGGGCGCGGAGGACCCGGAGACCGGCGGAGCCGACTTCGCCGCGGTCATCGAGGACGACCTCGACGCCGCCGACGGGGCGCAGGTCTACGCCCTGCACCCGGGCCGCCTCGACCCGGGCGGGGTCCGCCTGCTCGACGCCGCCGGCCTGCTCGCCCTGCTGTCCCCGGCGGACGTGCCGGCCCTGACCGCCGGCTCGCCCGGGCACGGATAGTCCCGGGAGAGGTCGCGCCGAACCCGGGGACATCCCCGGCCCGGACCCCGGGTCGCCCGGGCGGGCCCCGCCGTAGCGTCGTGACGGTCTCGCACGAGAAGGGATCATCATGATGCGACACATGCGGCTTGCCGTACTCCTGGCCGCCACGGGACTGTTCACGGCGCAGCTCGCGGCGGCGACGGCCGAGGCGGCCTCGGCGCCGGACGTGGAGCGGGTCTCGGCCAAGACCGGCGTGAGCTCCTCCAGTGAGAAGACCGCCCGGGCGCGCTGTCCCCGGGGCGAGTACGCCATCGGCGGCGGCGCCCTGATCCAGGGCGGCACCTCGGGACAGCCGCCCGACGCCCGGGCGCAGGTGGTCCTGACCCGCCTGCAGCCGGTGGCCCGGCGGCAGCACGGGCGCCTGGAGTCCTTCTTCGAGGCGAGCGCGCACGAGGACGGCAACGGCTTCCACGGCTCGTGGCGGCTGTCGGTGTACGCCGTCTGCGCCGACCCGCTGCCCGGCCTGACCTACGTGAGCTCCGCCAGCCCGGCCGGATCACCGCCGTCGCAGACCGAGATGGTGGCCTGCCCGAACGGCAAGGTGGCCGTCGGGGGCGGCGGGCGCATCGACGGCGGCAGGGGGCAGGTCGCCCTGACCGAGGCCGGCATCCAGGACGCCTTCACCTTCGCCAACGCCTACGAGGACGAGAACGGCTTCCAGGACCGGTGGAAGGTGACCGCCTACGGGGTGTGCGCCGACCAGCCGCCCGGTTACGTCGTCGAGGTCGTCGGGCAGCCGCAGGGCGACTCCGCCAGCGGCAAGACGGCCGACGTGACGTGCTCGGACGTGAACCAGCGGGTGTACGGCGTCGGCCTGGGCAACGGCGGGCAGCAGAACCAGGTCGTCCTGACCGGGATCGTCCCCTCCCCGGCCCAGAGCGGCGCCACCGGCGTCGCCACCGAGGATGAGAGCGGCACCCCTGCCGCCTGGGACATGGATGTCTTCCTCGTCTGCGTCGACTGACCGCGGGAGCGGCGGCTCCTTCACGGTGAAGCCCCCGGGACCGATGATGAGCTGGAATCTCCCGGCCGAGGAGGATGGGATGCTCCCGCCCGAAGACGACGTGACGACGGACGCCGACCAGTCTCCGGAGAACGTCCGGCTCGTCTACACGCAGCTCTGCCAGAGCTACCGCGAGATCGACACCGTGCGGATGAAACTGCTCGGGCTGCTCCCTCTGGCGACCGGTGCCGGGATCCTCTTCCTCCAGGGGGAACGGGTGCCCAGGGAGCTGGGCGGCATCGGGTGGTTCGGCCTGGCCGCCACGGCCGGGCTGTTCGCCTACGAGCTCCACGGCATCAAGAAATGCGGTCACATCATCCACGCCGGAGTGAGACTCGAGGAACGGATGGACGTCTACGGCCAGTTCCGGCGGCGTCCCCACGACATGGCGGGCTTCCTGAGCGAGCCCTTCGCGGCCGCCGTGATCTATCCCGCGAGCATGGCCGGCTGGCTGCACATCGCCCTGCGCGAGTCCGCCGCACGGGTCTGGTGGTCCGTCGGACTGTTCCTGGCGCTCATGGTCCTGTCATGGCTCCTCATCAAGGGAATGGAGTGGGACCTGGCAGAGAACGCGCAGGAGCCGTACGAGAGGAGGCCGCACTACGAGAACGTCCTGGCGCCGTGGCGGCTGGGCAGGCGCCTGCGGCGGCGGGTGACGGGCGGGTCCCGGCGCCCGCCCGATGAGAGGGGAGGATGAACCAGCCGGAGGCGGCGGTCCCGGCGGAGGCCGCGTGGGCCCGGATGGCTCCGGGCCCACGACGGCGTGCAGAGCATCGGTCAGTCGACGCGCCATGGTCCGGTCAACACGATCCGGTCGAAGTCGTATGGCACGGAGAAGGGACGGGACGGGTGAGGCGTGAGGGCAGTTCCCCGGGCCGTCGTCTCCAGGCCGTCGTCTCCGGGGCGGGGGCATCCGATGACGAAGCCCCGGTGGCCGCTCTGCCAGAATGCAGCGGTGATCGAATCAGAGGAAGTGGGTTCTCGTCCGTTGCTGCGCCGTCCCGGGGACGGTGAGCTGATCGCCGTCGCAGGAGTGGAGCACTTTTTCCGGCTGACCGGTGAACACACCGGTGGCCGGTTCGCATTCGAGGAGTTCACCCTGGCCCCGGGCGTCATCGGGGCCAGACCGCATGTCCACCACGGTCACGATGAGTACTTCTACGTCCTGGACGGCGAGCTGACCTTGCACGACGGCGACGGGGAGGTGACCGCAGGGCCGGGACACCTGCTGTCTGCGGTACGCGGCACCCCGCACGGGTTCCGCAATGCGAGCGCAAGCACGGTTCGCGGCCTGTGCCTGTACACCCCTGCGGGGTACGAGGGGTACTTCCGTGAGGTGCACGCCGCCGTGGCCGCGGGCGCCGAGGTGAGCGACGAACTCCTGGCCGAGTTCCGCGCCCGCTATCGCACCACCTCGCATTGACCCGCGAAGCCTGATCACTTCGATGGACGCGGGCTTCGCGGCCGAGTCAGGTTCTGGCGAACACCTCATAATGGTCGACGGTCCATTCCCGGTCGACGAGGAACGCGTCGTCGTCCGGGTAGAAGACCGCCGTGCCGGGGTCGTCGCCGGCGAACGTCCGGATCGCGTCCCACGTCTCCCACAGGGAGATCAGGAAGAACTCCGTTCTGTCGCCGTCGTCGCGCCTGGTGAAGTACGCGCCCAGATTGCCCGCGGTCGCGGTGTAACCGGCCAACCCGGTGCGCAGCAGGTATGCCTCGTATGCTGCGGCGTCACTCGAGCGCGTCCAGCCCCGCCATGTACGTACGATCATGCCCTCATGATGAGGCGATTGCAGGCTCCGGCGATAGGCCGGCGGCTACGGCCGGCCTGCGCAACCGGCCGAGGGCGACGCTGCGTTCCTCCGTCGGCTCGGTCGGCCTGGAGCCGGACGGCACCGTCGGCGTCCCGCCCGTCGACCAGCCGAACCTGACCGGCTGGTATCGGCACGGCCCCACGCCGGGTGAGATCGGCCCGGCGGTCATCCTCGGCCGTGTCGACACCACCACCGGGCCCGCGGTCTTTACCGGCCTGCACCAGCTGCGGCCCGGGACCCCATCGAGATCATCCGACGCGATGGCTGTAGGGTCACCTTCACCGTGGAGGGCAGCGAAGAAGCCCCCAAGCGGAATTTCCCCACCGGGCGGGTCTACGGCCGTCTCGGCCATGCCGGTCTGCGGTTGATCACCTGCGGCGGCGACTTCGATCCCCGGGCCCGCAGCTACACCGACAACATCATCGTCTATGCCGCGGCGCGCCGAGCGGCCGTACCAAATGAAGGACTCCATGTATCCCCCCGCCTCCTATCCCCCTTCCCCGTCCCCGCTTCCCGGTGCGCCGACCGGCTCGGGAATCGTCCGAATCCGGCCGATCCGCGGCCTGGCGATCGCGGTCGTCGTCATGCTGGGCGTCACCACCCTGACCGACCTGGCCGCCCTGGTGATCACCATTGACCGGGCCGTCCTGCTCTCGGCGCTCATCGACGCACCCGACACCGTCGATCTTGGCGCGGCCGATCTCAACGACCTGCTCTACACGGCCTCCAGCATCCCGCAGATGGCGACCTTCGCCACGACCGCGCTCCTGTTCATCCTCTGGCTGTTTCGCGCCCGCGCCAACGCCGAGGCCATGACGCCCATGCGCCACCACCGGCCGGCCGCCTGGATCGTCTTCGGCTGGATCGTCCCGGTGGTGAACCTGGTATTTCCCCAGCAGATCGTCGCCGACATCTGGACCGCCTCCCACCGGGGAGCCAACGGCCAGCCCTTGGCCGCCCACCTGGCCCACCCTGCTCCCCGCTCGGCGTGGCTGGTGCGGGCGTGGTGGCTGTCATGGCTGATCAGCATGGTCCTGTCCACCCTCGCCTACCGCGTGGCCGATGGCGAGGACCTGCACGCCTACCTGCTGACCGCGCAAATCGAGATCGTCTTCGCCCTCCCCACCGTGATCTGCGCGGTACTGGCCGCCATGATCGTCTGGAAGATCACCACAGTTCAAGAGCCCTCCTCGGCTGCTGTCGCAACGGCCGGATAAGCACTACTCGCGCCACAAGGTCGAGGTCATCGGCAAACCAGCAGGCAGACGGGCCGATGCCCTGGCCCCCAGGAGCGTTAGGTCGTGTCTGGCGATTCCGCGTGGCGGAGCCAGAGCATCAAGGACGCGATGACGGCACCTGCCAGATAGCGGCTGGCGAGCTTGTCGAAGCGGGTGGCCACGGCCCGCCACCGCTTGAGCTTGCCGAAGCACCGCTCAACCAGGTTGCGTCCCTTGTAGAGGGTTGAGTCGAAAGCGGGAGGGCGGCCCCTGAGGCGGCCCTTGCGCTTGCGGTTGGCGATCTGGTCGCGGCGCTCGGGAATGACCGCCTGGATGCCTCTGCGGCGTAGGTAGAGACGGATCTTCCGGGACGAGTAGCCCTTGTCGCTCATCAGGCGGTCGGGGCGGGTGCGCGGGCGGCCGATCCGGCGGCGCAGCCGAAAGCCGGCCATCACCGCCTCAAAGGCGGTGCAGGCGACCACGTTTCTCTTCCACAAGTACCGGCTCGACCTCGACGACCCCGACGAGGACGACACCTACAGCAAGTCTCTCTTGACTGCTCAACCGTACGACCTGCGGCATGCGGCCGTCTCGCTCTGGCTCAACGCCGGGGTAGCGGCTCCCAACGTGGCGGATCGGGCCGACCATGGCGTGGACGTGCTGCTCAAGGTCTACGCCAAGTGCCTCGACGGAGGAGAAGAGATCGCCAACCGGCGGATAGACAACGCGCTCGCGGCATGATCACGGATACGTCCAAGAAGGCTCATTCGGCACGGAGCCCTTCGTCCGCACCAAGGGGCCACCCCTGCCTCGCGCTGGCCCGTTCCGCCTCGGCGGGCTGCACGGCGGCATCGCACGGCCCGGGGCTCGGCGACGGTCCGCCCGATGCTCGACGCAGAGCGCGGGCAGGTGAGTCAGCGCCGCTCGACGGTGGATCCGCCGACGGCGAGGATGCCGAGCAGATCGGACACAGTAGTCGCCGGGGACCAGATGCCGGCGCGCGACCTGGGCGTGGTGCCAGATGAGATGAAAGGGCGCAGCAGCTGCCCATCCGCCCCGGAGGCAGTCGGCCGGCGCGTCGAGGTTCCAGCCGAAGTAGCCTCCGGGACCGTTGACCGCCTCACCGAGGGCGCAGGAGAAGCCCTCGATGTCGGTGACGAGGCGGCCATCGAGGCCGGCAAGGGCGTCAAAGAAGCGTGAGCGCCTTGGCCAGGCCCGGATCGCGCCCGGTGGCCAGGTCGAGGGCGGTCATGGGGGCGTAGTGGTCGACCGGTACGCCGATCGTGTCGATGATTTCGCGGGCCGGGCCCAGGTGGCGGACCTTGGGCAGGATCAGGACGCTGCCGTCGTCGAGGAGGTATCCCTCGCCGGGGCCGGAGACGGCCCCGGCCGTGCGGGTCCCCACCAGGGTGCCCAGACCGTTGCCCTTGACCGCCGCGCTGAAGTCATCGCAGGCCGAGGCACACGCGCGGTCGGTCAGGACGACCAGGCGCGAGCCGAGCAGGCGGACGCTGTCGTCGGTCCGGTTGGGCACACACTCGCCCTTGAGCGGGCAGAAGTAGCTGGTGACCTTGCCGTGCGCGAACGCGCCGAGCAACCGGGTCACCTCACGAGGTGACCCGCCGCCGTTGCCGCGCAGGTCGAGGACCACCGCCTCCGGCCTGCCCTGCAGCTTGGCGATGACCTGGTCAGCGGCGCCTTCGTAGAATCCGGGCAGCTGGACGTAGACGGCACCGCCGGGCAGCGTCTTCGACGTCACCTTCGGGGGCTGCCGGGTGATGGGGCCCTGCCTGATCTCGACGGTGCGAGTCCGTCCCGTCGTGGGGCGCTTGAGCGTGAGCCGTACCGGGTCAGCGGCGAAGAGGTCGATGATGTTGTGGTTGACGCTGTCCCCGATGAACGCCGGCACGCCGTTGACCTTGACCATGATGTCGCCGGGCCGGATGTCGGCCTTGGCGGCGGGGCTGCCGGCCAGGACCTTGGTGATGAACAGCGGCGGCCGGGCCGCCGGGTCGAACTGCGGGCCCTGCTGGGCCGACACGCCTGCGATGCCTGTCCCGACCGGCCCGCCTTGCGGTGGCGGGGTCGGCCTGACCCAGCGGGCGTGGTTGTCGTGCAGTCCGGCGACCATGCCGGTGATCGCGGCGCGCAACGCGGCGGGATCACCGGTGCCCAGGACCTTCGCGAAGGCGGCCCAGTCGGTGTCGCGGTTGCCGGTCAGGGCGGGCAGCCGGAGGTCGGCCCGGTCGGCGCCGCGCCGGATCAAATCCTGGGTGTAGGCGGCCAGGGCGCTCTTCAGCAGCGCCCTGGAATCCATGACCGGGCCGCTGTAGTAGTGCTCCAGTACGCACAGGTACGCCTGCCGGAGCGTGTTCACCGAGGTCGGCGGCACCGATTGCGGCGGTGGCCCGGTGATGGCGGCGCAATCGGTGCCGGGGGTGGAGACCGGCTGGGGGGTCGGGGCGGATGCAGCTGCGGACATGGAGATGGAGCAGGCCGCCGCCAACACGGCGGCGCAGAGGGTTCTGATCATGGCCGCCAGCATGGCCGGGGGCCGGTTACACGGCGGTTACCGCCATTGGTGCAGGAACGTCGGCATGCGGGTTCTGGTGGTTGAAGGCGAACGCAATCTGGCCGTTCCCGCACGGTACCGGCCCGTAGAGCAGGGCGGGAGTCCTGCTCCGCCGTACCCGATCCGCCGTGCCGTACGTTCTCGCTCCAGTGTTCCCCACGGGCCGTCTCCGGACTGGCCGTCAGGCCGGTCGGTACCGTTTGAGGATGGCGGCCTGTATCTTGAGGAGCCTGCCGAATCCGTAGCTCAGAACGGCAGAGATGATGCCGCTCACGAGCACGGCGACCGCCATCGGCCACAGGTTGATGTCCTGGCCATAGAGCCGGTCCTCGCTCTGCATGCCGATGATGAGAAGGCGATAGCGGAAATCAGGCCGAGGACCAGGCCGAGTGCCTCCAGCACCGTGCCGAATGCGTGGCCTCGCGCCGGCGTCACGTACTCGATCTGTTCCGGTGGTGCCGGGATGCCGGTGCCCGGTTGCCAGCCTGTCTGGTGATGGGGTGGTCGTGCTGCGGGCTCCGGCCAGCCCCTTCCGGGTGCAGGTTGACCCTCTTCGGGCTGTTCAGCGCTCATGTGTCCCCCGATCATGATGCGTACACGGCAATGACAGGAAACCGGCCTGGCCGGGTATGGCCACCCATTTCACCCAGTCTGTCACCCTCCGTCGCCGACTCCTCGCAGGGAAACCGGGCGAGCAGGCCGCGGATCTTGCGTGTGCCGGCCCGGTGATCTCCTCGGGAAGGGGGGCGGCCCTGCCCGGCGCGGGAATCGCCTCCGCCCTGCAGGGGTGGTCTGCGCCGACAGGAGCCACCGCTTCTCCGGTTCACCGCCTTGAGGTCCGGATCCGGCCGATCCGGCGGCGTCCAGGTCGGCCATGACCCGCCACAGCGGCTCCGCCGGCAGGCCCGTGGACGGCTGCCTGCGCGAGGGGTGCGCAGGCGGTTGGATGCCGACGAATTCGAAGGAGCGGGCGAAGCCGGCGATGCCCCGTACGACACCGGTGACCGATCAAGGTCAGCAGTGGAAGCTCCCGTCGAACGAGTAGTGGTAGTACTTCCGATCCTTTAGCGGGGTGACCGCACCGAACTGGTTGTTGCACCCGACCGTGACCGTGCTTTCGGCGAGGAGGTCATCACCGGAAGTGTCATCCTCCCATACCTGGATCGTTATTCTACTGCCCACCTCATAGGTGAGGGGATAGGAAGACCGGAGGTCGACTATTCCACCCTCGTCGGATTCGTTGACGTCGACCGTGCCGTCGGTCGGGGCATAACGCCGAGAGGATCCATTCTGCACGACCTTGATGAAGACCTCGTCGCCGTTGCTCCAGGTCCCCTCCTCATCCACGTCGTGGACATACAGGGTGAGGCCGAATCCGAGCTGGGGTGCGGCGGCGCTCGCCGAGGTCGCGCCGGCAAGAACCAGCGACCCGACAAGGCCCGCCAGGGACAGAAGAGTTCCAGGCTTAGAACGTACGAGCACGCTTTCCCCTTTTCTCGTTCGATCGGTCGCGATCAAGATTTCCGCATTTCCCTTGGAGGAGACTTGCGGATGACTTGGATTGGTCCGGCGGAGAATCGGCCTTCAGGAAATCCCGAATTTCGGAAGAAAGAATTCTGCTGTACCGGGCAGCCACCGGTCTCGGCCTCGACAAGGCGCTGCCCGGTCGCTGCCGAGGACGCCGACGCGCCGACCGCGAAAATCGCCGGACAAGGCCGGTGGAAGCCCACCTCCCCCGCGGTCAACGACTATGTGCGCAGCGCCGAGGCCCGGCGCGACAATCCCATGGGCCGGGCCGGATTCTCACGTCTGTTCGGACTTTGGCTCGTCTACCCGCCGGCACAGGACGGTTTCGCCGACGGCTGGCAGCATCGGGCCGCCCGGCTGACCGAGATGTTCCGACAGACCTACGCCGAGGCGCGCACCGAGGAGTTCGACTGGAAAGTCGAGCCGGACGGGGACTGGTCGATGATCGGCAGTCTCGTCGTGTTCGCGTTCAGCGAGAACGGTGATGCCCTGCTGTGGGACACCAGGGGGCGGGTCAACGGCGAGTTCGACGTCTACTGCAGCGCCCGGCTCGACTCGCTGCACCGGCTCGGCGCCTCCCTGGATGAGGCCCTTCCCCGGCTGCGTGAGCTGAGTCAGCCATTCGCCGACCGCGCGGCGGCAGACGTCGAATGTCTGACGCCTGCCCTGCCGTGCGACGCCCCGCCTTTGAACACCGCTGCCTTCGGGGCGAATGTTGCCGGCTGCGACACTGGATGATCGCTACATCCACTGACAGCGGGCCCGCATCCCCTCCGAGGTCGGGCACCGGCCCGAATGGCAGCTGGTCTTGGACATGCTCGATGAGCTGCGGGGCTGGGGACCGATCCCGCCCCTGGTGGTGATCGACGGGGGCTACAGCCAAGACGCAGCGTTCCGACTGGGCCTGGAAGATCGCACCATTGTTCACCTGGCGGTATCCGCTCCGACACCGCGGTGCTGCCCGGGGCGGCCCGGCGCATCAACGTGCCGTGGACGGGCCCCGGGCGACCACCGCTCGTGCGCTATCGCGACCCACCGGTCTCGGTCGCGCAGATCATTACTGAAGCCGGACGCGCTACCCGGCGCCGGGTGCTCTGGCACACCGGGTCCAAGGGCCCGCTGTCGGCCTCCTGCTTCGTCGCGCTGTTCGATTTGGGCGCGCAGTCGGAGCCCGGGATGTTGACCCTGCGACTGGACTGTCCCATGATCTGCAACCCGTTTCCAAGTGCTGATCATTAGGGTCACCGCCGGCCCTGGGACCGAAGGGCGGGCGGACCGGCGTACCCGTGCCGGATCCGGGCTGTGGGCAACGATGCGGACTACGGAGGCCCCGATGAAGCCGCAAAACGGTCAGGAGATCGCCGCTGAGCGAATCGACAGGTGTCTGCACGACGGAATGACCAGCCTTGATCTGTCCGGACTTTTCCTGTCCTCGGTGCCCGAATCGCTCAGGGCTCTGACCCACCTCACCGCACTCGATCTGAGCGGGAACGTGCTGGCCGGCCTGCCCGGGTGGTTCGAGGATCTCACCGCTCTGACGCGATTGGACCTGAGCCGCAACGAGCTGACCGCTCTGCCTGAGTCGTTCGGCGGTCTCACCGCTCTCACCGAACTCAGGCTGGGCTACAACAGGCTCACCGTCGTCCCCGAAGGGCTGGGAAGCCTTCCCGCTCTCACCGTACTGGACCTGAGGAGCAACCGGTTGACCACTCTCCCCGAATCGCCGGGAGAGTTCCCCGCCCTCACCGTGCTGGACCTGAGCGGCAATCGATTGGCTGATCTGCCCGAGCCGTGGACGGGCCTGTCTGCTCTCACCGTGCTGGACCTGAGCTACAACCGGCGGCTGACCGCCCTCCCGCCGCTGGACGGCCTCACCGCTCTGCGCTGGCTCAATCTGAGCTCCAACCGGTTCACCGTTCTCCCCGAGGGACTGACGACCCTTCCCGCTCTCGCCGTGCTGGACTTGAGCCACAACAAGCTGGTCACCTTCCCTGAGTCGCTGCGGACCCTCACCACTTTGACCACACTCGACCTGTGCCATATCGGACTGACCGCCCTCCCTGAATCGTCGGAGGGCTTTTCCGCGCTCACCGAACTCGACATACGTGGTAACCGGTTGACCGCTCTGCCTACCTGGCGAAGGGATATTCGCGTCGAAACCAACTTCGGGTCCCACTATCCCTTCTGAGGCCGGAACCCCTACCTGGGCTGCCGCAGCCTTGGTATGGCGAGCTGCCGCACCGGACGCCGCCGGACAACCGCCCCCGCTACGTCCTAGTGCTCCGGCTCCCAGGCGCGGAGCAGGTCGAGCAGCCCCGCGTCTCCGTCAACGTGCAAGGAGTCGGCCGGGATACGGTCGTACAAGTAGAGGACCAGCTCACTGGCCGTGCCATGGATGGAGGCACCGGCTGCGTCGGAGTCCTCGCCGGTCGCGGCAGTGGGCGCGGGGATGCGGGTGGAGCGTGCGCCGTCGCCGTCGACCGTGAGGCGCCAGGAGCGGCCCTCGGCGGTGTGGAAGTCGAAGGCCGTGGGCTTGTGCGGCCAGGCGCTGGGCGTGGCGACGCAGGTGAACAGGAACTCCTCGACACCGTCGAGGGCGATCTCGGCCCGCAGCGGCTGCGGGGCGCCCCCGGTGAGCTGGGCGTCGTAGGTGTGCACCGCGCTCTCCTGGACCCGGTGCCGGGCGACTCCGCCAGAGGTCCGCGGCGTCTGCAGGGCACTCCACCACGCCCAGCAGCCGGCGTCCGGGCCCGCCTCCCGCAGAGCGCTCAGCAGAAGCTGCGTCGAGGCGGCCAGCCAGGCCAGCAGGGCCTCACGCTCCCGCGGCACTTCCAAAGCGGCGCGCGCAGCGGCGGCCTCGGCCGGGGGAGCGTCGGCAGGCCCCGCGCCGACGATGGCGGCCCAGAAGCGGTCTCCCCCACCCAGGTGCTTCACCAGATCGAACAGCGTCCACTCGGGACAGGTCGGCACCTGTGCGTCGAGACTGGGCGCCGCGGCGACAGCGGAACGGAAGGCGGCCGACCGTTCGTCGATCAGTTGCAGCAGGTCAGGGAACTCAAGATTCTTTTCCACCCCGAATGTCTATCACCGTGTTCCGGTGATCGGACAGCGATTTTCACCGTCGCCGCCGGTTGGCCATTGCGGACGTCGTCCTCGCCTCCCACCGCCCGGGGGACAAGCTGCGCGCTACTGCGAGGACGCTGGTGGCGGCGGTACGCCCGGCGTCGTGCCTGTGAGTGCTCCGGCCTCGCCGTGCTGGAGACCGCGGTCGCCGACGGCCCGTCAGGAGCCGGACGGCAGAGGAGGACGGACCCTGAAAGCCGCAGCGGGTGATCCCCCTTCCCGAGCCGGGTGCGGGCGTCCTGTACGGGATCTGGGACGGGTGCGCCTTCGATGGAAGACTGCACGCATGCGCTCGACCATGGTCGCCATCCTCGTGTGGATGGTGCTGCGTCGCCGGAGGGGGATGCGGCCCACGGGCCCTGATTCAGCGGCACGACACGAACGCGCACGGGAAGGTGAACGGCCAGGACAGTGGCGGCCGGGCCATCACACCGGTTCCGCCGATCCCACGCGGCGCCCCGCCGATGTCGAGCCTCCGCCCGCACCGGTCTCTTCCCCGCCGGCGGGTCCGAGTAGACCGCGGATAGCGGGCCGCCTGGTGGCCTTCGTCCTGTTCACGCTCGCGGCCGGTGGTTTCGGGTGGCTGGCGTCGCCCATCATCCCCGACCCCGATTACACGGGGGACATCGGCTTCACCATCGAGTCCGACGCGAAACCCAGGTCACTCAAGATCACGGTGAGTATGGGAGCGGCCTGGGTGAATCTCCGAGTCGTTCTCGACTTCCCCGTGCCGACCGCCTACTGCGTTCCCGTCACGGTCGTGCTCAGAGGGGACGCCCGGCTCGACGACATCGGCACCCCCTACCCGTGGAGCACCCTGATCGACCGAGTCGAGGAGCGGGGTGACGACCAGTACATCATCGGCTCGGTGTGCTCGAACGTGGGCTATGTGATGGACTTCGGAGGGCGGCCGCACAAGCGTGCGGTGCGATCCAACTACCAGGTGACCGTGGTCGAGGGCCCTGCCGTCCATTGGGGCAGGTACCTGCCTGGCACCGAGGGCAGCGTGGAATGGATGTTCCTGGAACTCGCGGACGCCCGGCCCAGCGCATACAAGGTCGAGACCGCCTCGGTCGGTTTCGTGCCGTCCGAGCTGGTGTGGCGAAGCAGCGAACAGAGGGATACACCGCGCCCGTTCGCCACGCTCACCGATATCGCCGGAGACGAATGGGGCGACCGGCTCTTCTTCATCGCCGGAATCGTCGGCGGCCTGGCGGTGTCCATCCTGATCTCCGCCGTCGACCGCCGGGCGGACGCCCCCGCGACCGGAGGTCAGGCGTAGAGGGCACCGGTGTGATCTGTCCAGTTCTTGCAGTGGAAGACGAGGGTGCCGAGCTGCTCGCTTGGCGCGCGGGCCTCAAGGCGGTGACCGGCCTCGAGTTCCTGCTGCCTCCCAGCGATCCGGAACCCTCCCGGTGAGAACCGATCACCGTTGTGCGAGTGCTCTGACGGTTCCCCTGTCCATCACCTTCGTGTGCTCATCACGCTCGCGAGCCAGCCGTGGCGCCCACAGTGGTTCCCTCCGGTCGCCGTCCGCGGGCTCCTGACGGTAGAAGATGTCGATGTCGACCTCTTCGCCGCCCATGACCAGGGTGTCCCACGCACCACTGACGACCAGGGTGCGCAGGGTCTCACCGGACAGCTTGCCGAGGTGAGCGCGGAGGGAGGCGTCGTCGGGCAGGCCGGTGACGCGCTGCGCCAGGCGGGTCCGGACACGCCGCAGCCGCTCCATGAGCACCTCGACGTCGGCATCCCGCCCCGCCTGCGCGTCCTCGCCCTCGCCCGCCAGGGCCGTGGCGACGGTGTCCTTGATGGCCCGGGTGACGCCGTGCTCATCGGTGGTGACCATCGCCTGCCAGGCGCGGCTCTTGTGCCGGTACTGCAGCATCGCCATGGCCGCCTCGTGCCGGATGAAGTCCGCATCGCGGAAGGGCTGCCCGCGCCATGCCCGGCTGAGCGAGCGGGCCAGCGAGATGGCCGAGGCCAATCCGCTGTTGAGGCCGCGACCCGGCCAGAAGTGGATGGCGTTGGCCGCGTCGCCGAGCAGGAAGCCGTACGTGCCCGGCGTGGACGCGGTCGGCGCGTGCAGGCGCGCGGTGAACCGCGGCCGCTGCACCATGTCGAGCCGGAAAGCGGTGACGGCGCTCAGGTCACTCTCCCGCACGCCGAACATGACCAGCCCGTCCCTGACCCGCCGCCACAGGGCGGAGCCCTTGAGCAAGGCGGGCAGGAACAGCGTGCCGTGGGTGGAGCAGCGGAACTCGCCGTGGTCGTTGCGTCCCATCATGCAGGGGCTGGCGGCGACGCACTGCTCGAAGACGTGACGGACGGGATCGATCCCGATGACCTCCCTGGCCTCCTCGTCGGTGAGGCGCATGTTGAGGAAGCCCTCGCCGTCCAGGGCGTTCAGGAGGAAACGGTTCTGGGCCACGGTCAGCAGGACGCTCATGGCGTCGGGCAGGCCGGACCTCACCCGTAATCCCAGCACGACGTCCTGCAGGTGCCGGCCGTCCAGGGAGTAGATGGAGCTGTCCGCGGTGCCGAACTTGCCGGCGAAGTGCTCCCGCGTGCGCGAGCGCCCACCCTCGCAGATGGCCAGTACGTGCTCCTGTTTCACGCTCTGGTCGTGCTCCTCGGGCGAGAAGCGGGCGGGGACGAGCCGGATGCGACCGGGCTTGTCGCCGGCCATCTCCAGCAGCCTGTCCTCGATGGCGGCGATGCGGAGGTTGCGCGGCGCGTGGCCGCCGATGGAGTCCGGGCCGGCGGGCCACATCTCGGAGTACGCCCCGGGGGTGAACAGCCGCTCCTGCACCGATGCGGGGAGATTCAGGTACTGGCGGCTCTGGACCGTGACGACCTGCCGGCGGCGGACGTTGCCCTCGGCCTGCCCCTTCCACACGATCCGCGAGTCCTCCTCCATCCAGCGCCCGTCGTAGACGGTGACGGCGACCCGTGGACCCATGAGGTCCTCCAGCAGGAGCGCCAGGCTCAGTCCGACGGGACCGCCGCCCGAGATCGACACCCTCAAGACCGGAACCGATGGGTCGAGGAGCGTGGCGGCCTCATCAGTGACCTCGTCGGCGGTCTCGTCGGCGGCCAGGAAGCGGAAGCGCTCTTCGCCGATCATGATCAGGTCGCCCGGCCGGAGCACGTGTGATGTCACGCGCACGCCGTTGACCAGGGTTCCGTTCCGGCTGCCCAGGTCGTGCAGGACATAGCGCCCGCCCTCGTGCCGCACTCGCGCGTGGCAGCGTGAAGCGCGTCTGCTGGCGATCACCACGCTGGAGTCGGGCCTGCGGCCGAAGGTGGTGGGCGTGTCGCCGAGCGCGAAGCGTTGACCGCGGAGCGGGCCGTCGTCTCCGACGATGACAGGAGGCATGGGTCTCATCGTGAGCGAGCGCGCCCAGCCGTACCACTGAAAAATACGCTCACGGCTCCAGCCCGTCTGTCACTGCAGCAGTGAAGCCGTCGCCGAGAAGAAGGGCGAGTCGAGATCGAGCTCCTCGCGACGGTCGAAGCGCACCGGCGGCGGACTGGCAGGCCGCCCGGGGGCTGGTCGCGCCGCTGTTCTCTTCACAGCTGCACGGCGTGGCCTTGTCCTCCACCGGTCCGCGGCCTGCCAATGATCCACAAGTCGCCCACCAGTACCGGTTCCTAGCCTTGCCTTCGTCCTTCGCGCTCGAAGCGGCAGGACGCGAGCAGACCAGAGGCAGGCGCGACACCGGAAGGGACAGCCTTGAACGATGCCCGGTACAGCGAGAGAGTCATCGCCCAGGCGATCGCTGAGCGTATGGGCGAGGGGTCGACAGTCCTCGACCTGACCGGGCTCGAACTCCGCGTGTTACCCGAATCCCTGGGCGAGCTCACTCACCTGACCGGGTTGGACCTGTCCAACAACCGGTTGACCTCCTTACCGCAGTCCCTGGGTAACCTCACTCGGCTGATCTGGTTGGATGCGGATTCCAACCAGTTGACCGCTCTGCCGGAGTCCCTGGGTGACCTCACCCACCTGACCAGGCTGGATGTGAGCAACAACCGGCTGACCGCCCTGCCGGAGTCACTGGGCGACCTCACCGGCCTCGATGCGCTCACCGCGCGCGGAAACATGCTGGCCGGCCTGCCGGAGTCGCTGGGCAGGCTGGTCAACCTCAACTGGCTCAGCCTGGAGTACAACCGGCTGACCTCCTTGCCGGAATCGCTGGGCGAACTCACCAACCTCGACTACCTGTTCGTGATCGACAACCGGTTGACCGCCCTGCCGCAATCACTGGGCGACCTCACCCACCTGACCGAACTGGACCTGAGCCACAACCGGCTGACGGCTTTGCCGGAGACGCTGGGCGAACTCACCGACCTGCGCCGCCTCAACCTGTCCGACAACCGGCTGACTGCTTTGCCGGAGTCACTGGGCGACCTCACCCACCTGACCGAACTGGACCTGAGCCACAACCGGCTGACCGCCCTGCCGGAGACGCTGGGCGAACTCACCGACCTGCGCCGCCTCAACCTGTCCGACAACCGGCTGACCGCCCTGCCGGAGTCACTGGGCAACCTCACCAGGCTCACTCACCTGCGGGCGCGCGGTCCTTTGCTCACCGCCTTCCAGCTGATCTCCGTGCCGGAGTCGCTGGGCGAACTCACCCGCCTGCGCCGCCTCGATCTGTCCAACAACCGGCTGACCGCCCTGCCCCAATCACTGGGCGACCTCACCGAACTGACCGAACTGGACCTGGGCTACAACCGGCTGACCCGCGTACCGGAGACGCTGGGCGGCCTTACCCACCTGACCCGGCTGAATCTCTACGGCAACCTGCTGACCGGCCTGCCCGGGTCGCTGAAACCGCTGGTGGACATCACGCGCCTGTGACCTGCGACGACTCGCGCCATCACGTCGCGGCGAGACCCCCGTCGTGGTCCGCACCGAGACCGGCCAGAAGCTCACCCTGGTCGGCATCAACGCAGGCGCCGGAACCCTCGGATTGCGGGTCGTGCCGCCCGGTACGCAGGCGAGCGTCGCCGACCGGCCCGGCGACGCCGAACCTGAGGCGCACGGCAATCCCTGTGCGGAGCCGCCGGCCGGAGCCGGACACCGGCCTGCCATTGACTCCCTCTGCCCAGGTGGGAGGGTGAAGTCCTACCCTGACGGAAGAGGACGCCGATGTCCCACACCCAGGCCCAAGGCCCCGCCGCGCAAACACAGGCCATCCTGAGGGAACTGGCCAACGTCCATCAGAAGGCCCAGGCGGATCACAAGGTGGGGCAGCCTGGGCTGTACTCCCGGATCCTGGTGATCGTCGACGGCACGGCCCCCGTCGAGAACGAGTACGACAGCTGCTACATGACCCCGATCGCGCCGCCCGGCTCCGGTCAGGGCTACTACACCCTCACGGCGCCCCAAGGCACCGAAGGCGCCGAACGCCCTGCGGACATCAGCGTGGACGAGGCCAAGCTCTCGCAGGGCGACAGCGAGGTCGCCGCCCTGCTCGACGCCTACGAGTGGATCACCACGGCAGGCTTCCAGGCAGCGACCGAGAGCATCCGCATCGTGCTGGTCAGCAACATCGGGCCGTGCAACGCGTGCAAGGCCCGCCTCCAGATCTTCTACAACGACGTCCTCACCGCGGCCAGCGACGCGACGAGCAAGGCCTCCATCACGGTGGAAAGCATCTACGACACCGGCGACGCGTTCTTCGACACGGAGCGGGGTAACAGGATCGCCACGACGTACGGCTATCGGAACGCGACGAAAACGCCGTACGACATTTCGGGCCAGAAGGGTTCGTACTGGCAGTACGTCCTTCCCCGGCCGTACTGACCGTCGTTGCCGCTCGTCGAGGTCGCCAGGCAGGCCAGGGCCCGGCGGGGAGTGACCGGCCCGCGTCTCAGGAGGTCACAGGCGTTCGATGACGGTCACGTTGGCCTGGCCGCCGCCCTCGCACATGGTCTGCAGGCCGTACCGGCCGCCGGTGCGCTCCAGTTCGTGCAGGAGCGAGGTCATCAGCCGGGCTCCGGTGGCGCCGAGGGGGTGGCCCAGGGCGATCGCGCCGCCGTTGGGGTTGACCTTCGCCGGGTCGGCTCCCGTCTCCTTCAGCCAGGCCAGCACGACCGGGGCGAACGCCTCGTTGATCTCCACGGTGTCGATGTCGCCGATCGCCATGCCGGCCTTCTTCAGCGCGTGGGCCGTGGCGGGGATCGGCGCCGACAGCATCCGGATGGGGTCCTCGCCGCGCGCCGACAGGTGGTGGACGCGGGCGCGGGGCCGCAGGCCGTGGTCGCGTACGGCCTGCTCCGAGGCGATCAGCAGGGCCGCCGCGCCGTCGGAGATCTGCGAGGCCATCGCCGCGGTGAGCCGCCCGCCGTCCACCAGGGTCTTCAGCCCGGCCATCTTCTCCGGGGTGGTGTCCCGGCGCGGTCCCTCGTCGTGCTCGGCTCCCTCCAGGGGCGCGATCTCACGCGTGAAGCGTCCCTCGTCGATCGCCCGGATCGCCCGCCGGTGCGACTCGTAGGCGAAGGCCTCCATGTCCGGCCGGGACAGGCCCCAGTGCTCGGCGATCATCTCGGCGCCGCGGAACTGGGAGACCTCCTGCTCGCCGTACCGCTCCCGCCAGCCCCTGGATCCGGTGAACGGGCTGTCGAAGCCGAGCGCCTGCCCGGCGGTCATGGCGTAGCCGATGGGGATCTGCGACATGCTCTGCACTCCCCCGGCGACCACGAGGTCGGCGGTGCCGGACAGCACCGCCTGCGCCGCGAAGTGCACCGCCTGCTGGGAGGAGCCGCACTGGCGGTCGACGGTGACGCCCGGCACCTCCTCGGGCAGCCCGGCGGCCAGCCAGCAGGTGCGGGCGATGTCACCGGCCTGCGGGCCGACGGTGTCCACGCACCCGAAGATCACGTCCTCCACCGCGGCCGGGTCGATCCCGGAGCGCGTCATCAGGGCGGTCAGCGCGTGCGCGCCCAGGTCGGCGGGGTGCACGCCGGACAGGCCGCCGCCGCGCCTGCCCACGGGGGTGCGCACCGCCTCGACGATGTAAGCCTCGGATGCGGAACGGGCCATCGGTGACTCCTCAGGTCGACAGGATCCCTTCCAGGACCATCGCGATGTACTGCCTTGCGATCTCCTCCGCCGGCAGCGGGCCGTCGCCGCGGTACCAGCCCGCCGCCAGCCAGACCGTGTCGCGGATGAACCGGTAGATCAGCCCGGTGTCGAGGTCGGCGCGGAACTCGCCGTCCAGGACGCCCCGGTCGAGCACGGCCAGCCACGTCTCCCTGAAGCGCCGCTGGGACTCCTGCAGGTAACCGAAGCGCGGGTTGGCCGCCAGATGCTTGGACTCGTTCTGGTAGATCACGACCGCCGGGCGGTAGCGGTCGATCATCCGGAAGGACTCGGCGACGAGTTCCTGGAACGTCTCACGCGCGCCGAGCCCCGAGCCGAGCACCCGGTCGTAGGCCGCCCACATGTCGGTGAGGAACGTCGAGAGGATCTCGTCGACCATCGACTCCTTGGAGTCGAAGTGGTAGTAGAGGCTGCCGCCGAGGATGCCTGCGGCGTCGGCCACCTCGCGGACCGTGGTGGCGGCGTACCCCCGCGACGCGAACACCTCCGCCGCCGTGGCCAGCAGCCCGGCCCGCCGCTCGGCGCGGGCGGCCGCGGTGCTCTCGGAGTCTCGGCGTCGTGGGCTCATGGGACGTGGACCTCTCAGGGGTGCCGGCTGGAGACGGAGACGACCTCGCCCGTCATGTACGAGGAGTAGTCGCTGGCGAGGAAGACGATAACGTTGGCCACCTCCCACGGCTCCGCGGCCCGCCCGAGCGCCTCCTTCGCGGTGAGCTCGGCCAGCAGTTCCTCGGTGGTCACCTTGGCCAGGTTCGGATGCATGGCCAGCGAGGGTGCCACCGCGTTGACCCGCACGCCGTACGGCGCCGCCTCCACGGCCGCGCACCTGGTCAGCGCCATGACCCCGGCCTTGGCCGCCGCGTAGTGGGCCTGGCCCTCCTGCGCCCGCCAGCCGACCACCGAGGCGTTGTTGACGATCACGCCTCGCCCCCGCGGTTGCATGAGCGCCAGCGCGGCCCGGGTGCAGCGCATCGTGCCGGTCAGCGTGACGTCGAGGACCCGGTGCCACTGCTCGTCGGTCATCTCGGCGAGCTTGGCGGTGCCGCCGAGCCCGGCGTTGTTGACGACCACGTCCACCGGCCCCAGACGCTCCTCGGCGGCGGCGAACAGGGCGCGGACCTGCTCCTCGGAGGTCACGTCGCACGGCTGCGCGGCCACCGCGTCCGGGCCGAACTCCTTCTCCAGGACGGCCAGGCTCTCCGCCAGCCGCCGCCGGTGGGCGTCGCTGACCAGCACGCGGGCGCCCTCCTCCAGCAGGCGGCGGGCGCAGGCCCCGCCGATGCCGGTGCCGGCGGCGGCGGTCACCACCGCCACCCGGTCACGCAACAGGCCGTGGCCCGGGACGTAGGACGGCTTCACACCCTCTCCTCCCTGAGCGTCGCATGGTTTACTCTACCAAACAGTTGTTAGAAAGAATCAGGGCGGGCGCCGTACTCCTCCGCCCGGACGGATCGACGAGTGGGAAGGCGGTCGCCGATGGACCTCGACCTGTCGTCCGTGGAGCCGTTCCGCGCCGAGGTGCGGGACTGGCTGCGCGCCCACGTGCCCGACCCGCCGCTGCCCTCACTGGAGACCGAGGAGGGCTTCGCCGCCCACCGCGCCTGGGAGAGCGAGCTGGCCGGGGCCGGGCTCTCGGTCGTCTCCTGGCCCGGGCGGTACGGCGGGCGGGACGCCACTCCGCTGGAGTGGCTGGTCTTCGAGGAGGAGTACTACGCGGCCGGGGCGCCGGGCCGGGTCAGCCAGAACGGCATCAACCTGCTGGCGCCCACGCTGTTCCGGCACGGCACCCCCGAGCAGCTCGACCGGGTCCTGCCGCCGATGGCCTCCGGCGAGGAGATCTGGGCCCAGGCGTGGTCCGAGCCGGGCGCGGGCAGCGATCTGGCCGCCCTGCGCGCCACCGCGACCCGGACGGACGGCGGCTGGCTGCTCAACGGGCAGAAGACCTGGAGCTCGCGTGCGGCCTTCGCCGACCGCGGCTTCGGCCTGTTCCGCTCCGACCACGAGGCCGGGCGGCACCGCGGCCTGACGTACGTGATGTTCGCGCTGGAGGCCGAGGGGGTCACCCGGCGGCCGATCGGCCGCATCGACGGCAAGCCCGCCTTCGCCGAGCTGTTCCTCGACGACGTGTTCGTCGCCGACCGCGACGTCATCGGCGCACCCGGCGAGGGCTGGAAGGTGGCGATGAGCACGGCGGGCAACGAGCGCGGCCTCACGCTGCGCAGCCCCGGCCGCTTCCTGGCCGCCGCCGACCGGCTGCTCGCGCTCTGGCGTGAGCGCGCCGACCCCGCCGACACGGCGCTGCGCGACCGGGTGGCCGAGGTCTGGATCAAGGCGCGGGCCTACCGGCTCAAGGGCTTCGAGACGATCTCGCGCACCGAGGACGTCGGCGCCGAGGCCAGCATCAACAAGATCTTCTGGTCCGAGCTGGACGTGGCGCTGCACGAGACCGCGCTCGACCTGCTGGGCCCGGACGGCGAGCTCGACGGCGACTGGCTGGAGGGATACGTGTTCTCCCTGGCCGGTCCGATCTACGCCGGGACCAACGAGATCCAGCGCAACGTCGTCGCCGAGCGGGTGCTCGGGCTGCCCAGGGACCGGTCGTGATCCCGGGGCGGGACGCGGGGAAGGGGAGGCAGCGGTGAAGTTCGTCCTCGACGCCGAGCAGCGGCTGTTCGGCGAGACCCTGGACAAGCTGCTGGCCGGGGCGGGCACGCCGGGCGCGGTACGGGCCTGGGCCGCCGGGCAGCCGGGGCCCGGCCTGGCCCTGTGGCGCTCACTCGCCGGGGCCGGGGTCTTCGCGCTGGCCGTACCCGAGAGCGCGGGCGGGGCCGGGCCGCTGCCGGTGGAGCTGGTGACCGCCTTCCACGAACTCGGCCGGCACGCCGCGCCCGGACCGCTGGCCGAGACCGTCGCCGCGGCCGTCCTGCTCGACCGGCTCGGCGGCGGGACAGCCGCCCGGGGAAGCCCCGGATCCCGCGGTCCCGGCACCGCGGGATCCGGTGAGGACCGCGACCGCGGACTCGCGGGATCCGCCGCCGGATGGCTGCCGCGGATCGCCGAGGGCGGGGCCGTCGTCTCGCTCGCGCTGCCCCCGGCCGTGCCGTACGCGCTGGACGCCGACGTCGCCGATCTCGTCCTGGTCGTGGACGGCGACGAACTGCGCGAGGCCGCGCCCGGGACGGCGATGACCTCCCTGGACCCGGCCCGGCGGCTGTTCCCGGTCACCGCGGGTGCGGTGCTGGCCTCCGGCCCGCAGGTACGGCGGGCGGCCGCGGCGGCCTGCGACATGGGCGCGCTGGCCTGCGCCGCCCAATCGGTCGGGGTGGGGCGGCGGCTGCTGGAGGTCACGGTGGAGTACGCCGCCGCGCGACGGCAGTTCGGCCGGCCGATCGGGGAGTTCCAGGCGGTCAAGCACCACCTCGCCGGCGTGCTCGTGGACCTGGAGTACGCCCGGCCGCTGGTCCACGGCGCGGCCCTGTCGTACGGCTCGCCGGACTTCCCGCGCGAGGTGTCGGCCGCCAAGGCCGCGGCCTCGGAGGCCGCCTACGCGGCGGCCAGGATCGCCCTGCAGGTGCACGGTGCGATCGGCTACACCGACGAGTACGACGCGAGCCTGTGGATCCGCAAGGCCCGCGCCCTGTACTCGGCCTGGGGCTCCCCCGCCGGCCACCGCGCCCGCGTGATCGCCTCCCTGACGACCGGCTGATCTCCTGACGACCGGCTGCCCCCTGGCGGGCGGCCGGCCCGCTGCGGCCCTCGGCCGGAGCCCGAGGGCCGCGTGAGGGTGCGGCGCGGCTCAGTCGGTCTCGCAGGAGATCTCCACCTCGGCGATGCAGCTGTCGGCGCCGGTGCCGGCGTCGGCGGTGTCGAAGCCCAGCTCTCCGCTGATGACGTCGTTGCCGCCGAAGGTGCGCATCGTGTCGGTGCCCGGGCCCCCGGCGACGATGTCCTGGTTCGGCCCGCCGAAGTAGTCGTCGTTCCCGTCGTCCAGGAAGACCGTCACGGGCAGGGCCGAGAGGCCGGTGTCGTTCCTGACGACGTCACGGCCGCCGCGGGTCCTGATCAGGGCCTTGGTGACGCCGCTGCGCGGGCAGCGCACGGCGTTGTTGATCTTCGTGCACACAGAGTTGGGAGCCAGCGTGTCATTGAGGTTGACCACCTCGATGAAGCTCCCGTTGACGCTCATCGTGATGGTGTCGGACACGTCGGTGCCGTTGATGAAGAGCTGCCCGCCCGCCAATTCACCACAAATACCTTAAGTCGGAAATTTTCATTCATTTCTTGATTAAGAATTTTTGTCGTGAGATTTGAGCCGGAAACGCGCTATACCCCATAATGCAGGCGTTATCAAAGCGAGACATCTCACAGGTATTCCTGTGCAACACCGCACGCGTCCCATACCACGAAAGAGTGCATTCTCATCCCGAATAATGCGATGGCCGGCCGGGTGCCGCTCACGGGGAACCGGAAATTGCGGCCGCCTTCGCGTCCCGGCACGGGCCGGTGAGGAACGAGGCACGCCGTGACGACAGAGAACATCATCGACAGCACCGAGAACGAGAGGAACCGGGCGCACAGCCGGGGAAACGTCTGGATCACCTCGGCCACGGCGCTCGTCACCGCCGCCCTCACCCTGGCCGGCACCATCGCGGGGATCTACTTCTCCCCCCGCGACGTCGCCGGACGGGTCGCGCCGAACGCGGCGGTCACCGCGACGGCCGTCCGGTCGGTGTTCCACACGGTCACGGCCACCGCCACGGTCACCGCGACCCCCGCGGAGGCGGCGGAGCCCGCCACCGCGGAGCCGTCCGGCGGCACCGGAGGGGACGGGACGGCGGGAGGCGCGTCCGTCCATCTGGCCGAACTGAAGGACGCCGTCACCGCACGGCAGGGCAGTTCGGGCGCCGGGGCCTACAAAGTCAACGGCCATTCGTATTTGCACAGCATCGGAATGGAGATATGGTCCGCCGGCTACACCTCGTGGGCCGAGTACACCCTTGACGGGTCATATCGAACATTCAGCACCACTCTCGGCCTCAACGACGAACTGGCCACCGACTCGTCCGTCGAGTTCGTCATTTCCGGAAACGGGCGGGTGCTGTACCGCAAGACCGTGAAATACACCCAGCGGGTGAAGGCCGACGTGGACGTCACCGGTCTGGTGAAGCTGCGCCTGGCCGTGGCCCGCGTCGGCGGGAAGACCGACGCCCATCTCGGAGGAGCCGTCTTCGGCGACGCGACACTGAGCCGCTGAGCCGCTGAGCCGCCGACGGGATGGATCCCGTCCACCCCCGCCCCTTCACCGTCCGAACCACACCAGCCGTCCGAACCACACCAGGGAGGAAGAATGAACGACCAGCCCCGCCACCGCGCCGGTTCCCGAACCATCGCCACGGACGCCGCGCCGCCGGCCGTACACCCCGACCTCACCGCGCATCCCGACCTCACCGCGCATCCCGACCTCACCGCGCACTCCGAGCCCGCCGCGCGAGCGGCCGCGCGGCCGGAGACGGCGGCCCGGCCGGTCGAGCACTCCGAGGCGACCGCCCCGCCGGTCGAGTGGCCCGCCGTCCGGCCCGTCTCCACCGGTCTGCAGATGAAGCGCCGCAACCCGTTCGGGGCCTGGCTCGGCCTGCCGCTGATCACCTTCGGGTTCTACGTCTTCATCTGGTACTACCTCGTCCACAGCGAGCTGGCCGACTTCGACCGGCGTCGCGTCATCAGTCCCTCCTCCGCCCTCATGGCGCTCATCTTCGGGTGGGTCACCGCGGGCGTCTGGACGATGGTCAGCTTCTACACCGCGGGTAAGAAGATCGCGAATGCCCAGCGGGCCGCCGGCCTCGCCCCCACCTGCAGCGGCGGCCTCGGGCTCGCACTGTCGTTCGTCTTCGGCCTCGGCGTCCTGTACTACCAGAGCGAGCTGAACAAGGTCGTACGGGCCAACGAGACCACTCCCCCCGGCCACGAGGTGCCGCTGTACGCCTGACGGCGACCGGTTCGCGGAGGCCGCCGAGACGGCACAGGACGACGGGCCCGAGGAGATCCGCTCCGAGTGAAGCGCGACCGCAGGAGATCAGGCCGTCAGGTGCGTGTTCAGGCCGCGCAGGATGCCGGCGGCGCGGGTGACGACGGCGTCGATCAGTTCCTCGCAGGAGGGCAGGTCCTCGATGACGGCCACCACCTGGCCGGAGGCCATCACTCCCAGGTCGGGGCGGCCCTCCACCATCGCCGCCCTGAGCAGCATGGGCGTGTTGGCGGCCATCAGGACCTGGGACCAGGTCAGTTCCCTGCCGTGTCTCATGGCCAGCCCGTCGCGGATCACGGCGGGCCAGGTCATCCCCGAGATCCGGCGGAACCTGGCGGCGTTGCGCACCGCGCGGGCCAGGCCGGACAGCCGGCCCGAGCGTTCCAGGCCGTCCACCAGCGGCGTGCGCAGCACCCGGTGCGGCATGCCGTCCACCTGGCGGGTGACCACGGTCTCCGACATGCCCAGGTAGAAGCGCTTGACCTCCTCGGGGACCGAGCTGTCGGAGGTCAGCAGGAACCTGGTGCCCATGGCCACGCCCGCCGCGCCGTACGCCAGCGCCGCGGCCAGGCCGCGCCCGTCGAAGAAGCCGCCCGCGGCGATCACCGGGATGCCGACCGCGTCGACGATCTGCGGGAGCAGCAGCGTGGTGGCGACGGGCCCGGTGTGGCCGCCGCCCTCGCCGCCCTGGACCAGTACGGCGTCGGCGCCCCAGGCCGCCACCTTCTCGGCGTGCCGCCGGGCCCCGACCGACGGGATCACCACGACGCCCGCCTCCTTCAGCCTGTCGATCAGCTCCCGGCGGGGGGCCAGGGCGAACGAGGCGACCTTCACCCCGCTCTTGATCAGCAGGTCGACGCGATCGCCCGCGTCGGCGGCGTCGGCGCGTAGGTTCACCCCGAAGGGCGCCTCGGTGCGCGAGCGGACCTCCTCGACGGCGGCGGCCAGCTGCTCCAGGGTCATGGTGGCCGAGGCGAGGATGCCCAGGCCGCCGGCCTCGGCCACCGCGGAGACCAGCCGCGGGCCGGCCACCCAGCCCATCCCGGTCTGCACGACCGGGTGGCGGACCCCGGCCAGCCGCGTCAGCGGCGTGTCCAGCACCTGATCGATCACGGTCGTCCCTCCCCGGCCTGCGCAGCGCCCGCGCCGGGCGCCCGCCCGGTCATGCCCGCACCTCCCGTTCGCGCAGGGCCTTGGGGTCGAGGACCTCGCGGATCAGCCGGAGCTCCTCATCGGTCGGCGTCCGGGTCGGGGGCACCTCGCCCTCGATCGCCGGCTCGAAGCCGGTGGCGGCCAGGACCTGCTCGACCTCCACTCCGGGGTGGACCGAGACCAGCCGCATCGACCCGTCGGGCGTGCCGAAGTCGAAGACCCCCAAATCGGTCACGACCCGGCGCAGGTCATGGAAACGGGAGGCGCGGGCGCCCAGTTCGGCCGCCCGGTCGCCTCCGACGCCGCTGACCGTGTCCACCTTCGGCACGAACACACGGGGCGAGTGCCGGGGGATCCAGTAGCTGGTCGGGTCGCAGATCGTGTTGCCGGGGGCGCCGCGCACGCCGAGCAGTTGTGAGGCCGGGCGCTCCCACGCGCCGATCGCCGAGATGTTGGTGTTGCCGTACCGGTCGATCTGAGAGGCGCCCATCATCACGTGCCGGCGCCCGTTCTGCACCAGCCACAGGTGCTCGCGGAACGGCAGCCACCCCTCGACCGGTCCCGCGGGCGCCCCGATCGGCACCGGTCCGGCGGTGAGCAGCGCGCCGCCGTCGGTGGTCAGCAGGCCGGGCTCGAAGGTGAGCCGGGCCAGGCGCGCCCCCAGGATGGAGCAGGTGCCCATCGCCGCGGCCAGGATCTCCCCGTCCCCGCGCCAGGCCTCGGCACAGGCCACCACGCAGATCTCCGCCCGGGTCGCGCTCATCGGGCCTCCCTCCCCGTACGGCTGCGCGGGGCCCGCTCCCCCGCCGTCCGGCTGCGCCCGCGGGTCGCGCTCA
>NZ_BOOK01000061.1 GCF_016863195.1 Paraplanobispora takensis
GGTCTCGCCACCGGGCGTCTCCTCCCCAGGAGTCTCCCCGCCAGGCGTCTCTTCGCCCGGGGTCTCCTCACCGGGGGTCTCGCCACCGGGCGCCTCTTCGCCCGGGGCCTCCCCACCCGGGGTCTCCCCGCCCGGCTTCTGCTCTTCGGGCTTCTGCTCGCCCGGCGGGCATTCCTTCGTTGACGAAGACGTGGAGGAGGAAGGGGGTTCGACGCTGCGCTTCGTCTTTTCGAGCGCATGCTTCATCACGCTGTCGATCAGGTCGGAGGCGTCGACGCTCTTCCCGCCCTCGGGGCAGGGGCAGAGCGGGGAGGGGGACCCTCCATGAGAACCGTGCTTCCCCTCCGAGACCGTAGCCGATCCGGAGGAGGACCCGCCGCCTGTGGTGGCGCTGGCGGTCGAGGGCAGGGAAACACCAAGAACTAAGCACCCGGCCACAGATACAGTCAGGCGGTATACGACCTTCTTCATGGTTTCCTCTGATATGGCGGCACTCACTGGAGAACCGAAAACGAGTACGGGCCAATACCGATGCCGAAAAGTGTCCGGCCTTGGCCTGGCTTGACGACGTCAATGTTGTCGATCACCGTCGGCCACGCCGGGGAAGACGCGGCGCGTTTTCGCCAACCTTGGTGAAGGCCCTACTCGCCTTATAAAAACGCCCATGTCATAACTTGAGCGCCACCACTGCCACCACTGCCACCACTGCCCCCACAGGAAATGCGCTGAATTCTTTTCTCACCCACCCGGAAGCCGGGGTACGGCCGCGCCGCCGTACCCCTCGCCTACCCCGGGACTCAGCCGAGCTGCGCCTCGGCGGAGGCGATGATCTCCTGCAGGCGCAGGCCGTGCGCGGCGTCGAGCGGGTGGCCGCCACCGCCGCGCACGGTCGTGGCGAACTCGGCGATCATCGTGGAGAAGGCCTCGGGACCGATCGCGCTCCCGTCGACGGACTCCCGGCCGAGCCTGCCGTAGACGTCCACGTGGGGAGGCGGGGTCTGCCCCGGGGCGCTCAGGCACAGCGAGGCCTCGCTGACCGCGCCGGTCTCGTGCTCCAGCAGCAGCCCGACCCAGCCGGTCGGGTTGCCATGCGCGCGCACCCCGGTGACCGGGCCGAGCGCTGCGTCCAGCATGTCGATCATGTGCGGGCCGACGTCGAGGATCGCGCCGCGCTCCAGGCGCCACGGAGTGGCGAAGTGGCCGCCGAGCATGGCCCCGGAGACGTTGGCCGCGTGCCCGCCGAACGGCTCGACCGCCGACACCCGCGCCAGGAACGCCCGGACCGCGGCCGAGTAACGCCATGTCAGGCACATCTGGGAGACCACGCCCGCCTCCCCGACGGCGTCGGCCAGGCGCCTGGCGCCGTCCAGGTCGGCCGCGAGCGGCTTCTCCAGCAGCAGGGCCTTGCCCGCCTTGGCGGCCAGGACGCCGAGCTCGGCCTGTACGGCGGGCGGCACCGAGAAGAGCACGGCCTCACAGGCGTCGAAGAGCTCCTCGATCTTCTCGAAGACCGGTGCGCCCAGCCTGGCCGCGGCCTCGGGCCGCCGGGCCCACACTCCCGCCAGCCGTGCGTACGGCCCGGCCGCCAGCATCGGCGCGTGCACCATCTCCGCCCACGGCCCGGCACCGACCAGGCCCACAGATACCGTCACATCTCCAGCTTCTCACGGGCCCAGGACCTGATCGCGTGTTCCGGGCGGTGCGCGGTGGTGCCGCCGTCGACGACGATCGTCTGGCCGGTGACGCAGCGTGCCTCCTCCGAGGCCAGGAAGGCCACCAGCGCCGCCACGTCGTCCGGGTCGGCCGCCCACGGCAGGACGCGTTCCGCGGCCTTCTCCGCCAGCCGTTCCGGTGTCATCACGGCCCGCGCCAGGTCCGTCATCACCAGCCCGGGGGCCACCGCGTTGCACCGGACGCCGCGGGAGCCGTACATCGTGGCGACGTAGCGGACCAAGCCCGTCAGCGCCGCCTTGGAGGCTCCGTAGGCGGCGTGGTCGGCGTCGCCCACCAGGGCGGACACCGAGGAGGTGACCACGATCGCGCCGCCGCCGGTCATGGCCGGGACCGTGTGCTTGACCATGAGCATCGCGCCGCGCAGGTTGACCGCCATCGTCCGGTCCCAGACCGCCACGTCCATGTCGAGCAGGTCCCCGTCCCTGCCGTAGACGTCGCGGTCCAGGCAGGCCGCGTTGGAGTGCACCACGTCCAGCCGGCCGAACGAGGCCACCAGCTCGGCGACGGCGTCCTCGACCGCCTTCTCCTCCGAGACGTCGCAGTGGAGCGCGCACGCCGTACCGCCGGCGGACCTGATCGCCGAGGCGACCGCCCGCGCGCCCGCGAGCCGCAGGTCGGCGACGCCGACGCAGGCCCCCTCGGCGGCCAGCCTGCGCGCGGTGGCCGCGCCGATCCCCGAGCCCGCGCCGGTGACCAGGGCGACCTTCCCGTCGAAGCGCATCACCACTCCACCGGCAGTGCGGTCAGGCCGCGGCCGACGATCGACGTGCGGTAGGAGACCTCCTGCCCGGGGACGAGCCGGAGCCGGGGCAGGCGCTCGCCCAGGATGTCGAGGGCGGTGCGGAGCTGCAGGCGGCCCAGGGCGGCGCCCACGCAGAAGTGGATGCCGTAGCCGAGGGTCATGTGGGCGTCGGCGTTGGGGCGGTCGATCCGGAAACTCTCGGGGTCGTCGAAGACGGTCTCGTCGTGGGCGGCGGAGTCGGTGGACAGCAGGCACAGCGACCCCGCCGGGATCGTCGTCCCGTGCAGCTCGATGTCGGAGGTGGCGTAGCGGAAGGAGCCGAGGCTGGCGCCGTCGATGCGCATGCACTCCTCGACCGCGTTGCGGGTCAGCTCCGGCGGCACCGGCCAGATCCCCTCGCGCAGCAGCCGCAGCGCGCTGTTGCCGAGCTGGTTGGGCACCGTGTCGTTGCCGCCGAGCAGGATCGTGGAGATCAGCTCGACGACCTCGCGGTGCGACAGCTCCTCGCCGATCAGGGAGGTCATCAGCGAGGTGAAGTCGTCGCGCGGGTCCCGGGCGCGGGAGGCGACGAGCCGGTCCACGTAGTCGAGGTAGGCCAGGAAGCTCTCGGCCAGCACGAGCTGCCGGTCGGGCGGCTGCGGCGACAGGAACAGCTGGAACCAGCCCTTCACGTGCTCCTTGACGAACTCCTCGTCCTCCTCGGGCACGCCGATGAAGCGGGCGGTGAGCTTGGCCGAGGGCTCGTGCGCGATCTCGGCGACGAAGTCCGCCGCCCCGCGCGGGGCCACCCGGTCGAGCAGGTCCTCGTTCAGCTGCCGGAACCGCTGCTCCATCGCCGAGACCGCGCGCGGGGTGAAGGCCCGCGACACCGAGCGGCGCAGCCGGGTGTGCACGGGCGGGTCGACGTTGGCCACGAAGCTCGACAGGAAGGAGCCGTGCTCGCCCAGCTTGAGCCGGGTCTCCTCGGACAGGCTCCGGGAGATCGTCAGCGACCCCTCGGAGGAGAAGCGCCCGGAGTCGCCGTAGGCGGCGCGCACGTCGGCGTACCGGGTCAGGACGTGCGCGCCCAGGTGCTCGCTGCGGAAGACCGGCCGCTCGTGGCGGAGGCGGCGCAGGAAGTCGTACGGCGCGGCGACGTGCCAGGCCGCGCCGACGTCGAAGTCATCAGCGTCGATCATGGAAAAGACCTCCCGGGCTCGGTACGGCTCTCGTGTCTCGGTACGGCTTCAGTACGGCTCGCGCCGGGTGAGGATGTCGCGGGGGTTGACGACGAGCATCCGGTGGATCTGCTCCTCGGTGACGCCCCGCCTGCGCAGCTCGGGGAGCACGTCCCGGGAGATGTGCAGCAGGTGGTAGTCGGGGTGGCGGCGCCGTACCACCTCGGGGTCGAAGCGGTCGTTGAAGCAGTAGGAGTCGTGGGACAGGACCATGCGGCCGGCGTGTCCCCGCTCGCACATGGCCGCCACCGTCGCCACCCGGTCCTCGAAGGAGCTGATGGTGTTGATGCCGAAGCGGTCCATGCCCAGGTAGGAGCCGTTCGCGATCAGCTCTTCCAGGTAGGCCAGGTCGGTGGAGTCGCCGGCGTGGCCGATCACCACCCGGCCCGGGTCCACTCCCTCCGAGGCCAGGAGCTTCTGCTGCTCCAGGCCGCCGCGTGAGGCGCTGTGGGAGTGGGTGGTGATCGGCACGCCGGTGGCCCGGTGCGCCTGGGCGACGGCGCGGAAGACCCGCTCGCAGCCGGCGGTCATGCCCAGGTGGTCGGAGGCGCACTTGAGGATGCCCGCCTTCACGCCGGTGTCGCCGATGCCCTCGGCGATGTCCCGGACGAAGAACTCGGCCAGCCTGTCGGGGCCGCCGAACAGCGAGCCGGGGCCGCGGTTGCCGAAGTACGGCGGGAGCGCGTCGTAGGTGTAGAGCCCGGTGGCGACGACGATGTTGACCTCGGTCAGCTCGGCCACCCGCTGGACCGCGGGCACGTAGCGGCCGAGTCCGATCACGGTCAGGTCCACGATGGTGTCGATGCCGTGATCCTTCAGCTCGGTCAGCTTGTCGGCGGCCTCGCGGGCCCGCAGCTCCAGGTCCCAGCCCTCGGGGATGTCCGGCCAGTTCCACAGGATCTCCGGGCTGAGCCCGAAGACGTGCTCGTGCATGAGGGTCGCGCCCAGGTCGGCCACGGGCCCGGCAACGGTCTCGACGTTCGCGTTCCGCTCAGGCATGGGGGACGACCGGGAACTTCGGGTGCTCGAACGGCCGGTTGACGGTCAGGCCCAGATCGTCGGTCTGCCGGTACGGCGTGCCGGTGTAGAGGGCCTCGGCGTCGAAGTAGGTGACGGTGAAGGACACGCGGGGAGTGTCGCGGCGGTTGGCGGGGGCGCCGTGCACGGTCAGCGCGTGGTGCACGGTCGCGTCCCCGGCGGCCAGGTCGAGCGGCGGGGACGGCTCCAGTTCCTTGAGCCAGGGGTGCTGGGTGAGCTGGTCGTCGCCGTCGCGGGTGAAGGAGCGGCCGAGCACGCCGTACCGGTGCGAACCGCTGTAGAACCGCAGGGAGCCCATGTCGGCGGGCACGTCCACCAGGGCGAGCCAGAAGGTGAGCATCGCCGAGCGGTCCATCGGCATCCACGGGAAGTCCTGGTGGAACTCGGTGGCCCCGTGCCCTCCTCCGCCCTCCTTGACCAGCAGGTTCGTCACCTGCACGCGCACCCCGGCCACGCCGCGCAGCAGCCGGGTGGCCGCCCGTCCGAGCTGGGGGGCCAGGGCCACCCTCCGGAAGTGCCCGTCGGTCTCGGCGACGTCCCTGGACTGACCGAAGGCCTGGTCCACCTTGGTGGTCACCGCGCGGGAGCGCCCGGCCAGATGTTCCAGCGCCCGCTCCCGCAGGACGGCCACGTGGCCGGGGCCGAGCAGGCGCGGCAGCCGCACCCAGCCGTTGTGTTCGAAGAAGGCGACCTCGTCGTCGGTCACGTCGCGGACCGGGGTGTCGTCAGCCATGGGCTCAGTGTCGGACCGGAACCCCTTATAAAGCAAGCGCTTGGTATACACCCTCGGGGAATCCCCGTCCGCGGCCCCGGCGAGGGTCGCACCGGCCCCCGAGAGGGGTCACGCCGGACCCGGGGGAAACCCTCCGCAGCCCTGGGGAAGGCCCCGTTGTCCGCACCATGAGCCGCCTGCGGGCGGTCGTCCCTGGGCGGCCGGGGCCGTTCACCCTATACTTACCAAGCGCTTGATAGGTTAAGGGGGACGTGATGGACCGGCCGTTCAGGTTCGCCGCCGTGGTGAGGGAGGCCGCCTCGGGCCGGGAATGGGCCCGCAAGGCCCGCCGGTTGGAGGAGTCCGGCTTCGATGTGCTCCTGGTTCCCGACCATCTGGTGGGATCGCGCTTCGCGCCCGTCGCGGCGATGACCGCGGCGGCGTGCGCGACCGGCCGGCTGCGGGTCGGCACCCTGGTGTTCGCCAACGACTTCCGCCATCCGGCCGTGCTGGCCAAGGAGGCCGCCACCGTCGACCTGCTGTCGGAGGGGCGCCTGGAGCTGGGCCTGGGCACCGGCTGGATGGCCGCCGACTACGGCGCCGCCGGACTGGCGCTCGATCCGCCGGGGACCCGGGTGGACCGGCTCACCGAGGCGATCACGGTCCTCAAGGGGCTGTGGGGCGAAGGCCCGTTCACCTTCCACGGCGAGCACTACCGGATCGACGGGCTGGACCAGCGGCCCAAGCCGGTCCAGCGGCCCGGCCCGCGGCTGATGCTCGGCGGCGGCGGGCCGCGCGTGCTGCGCCTCGCCGCCCGCGAGGCCGATGTGATCAACCTGACCATGCGGGTCAGGGCGGACGGCTCCGGCCCCGACGGCGCGGACGGCGGCCTGGACGCCTTCCTGGCCAAGATCGACGTGGTACGGCGGGCCGCCGGGGACCGCTACGGCGCGATCGAGCTCGGCACCAGCGTCCTGCGGCTGGGCGGGCGCGGGCGGGGCGCGTCGTGGAGCGCCGCCGACCCCTCGCGGCAGGACGAGACCCCCCAGGTGCTGCCCGGCACCCGCGCGGACGCCGTGGACAAGCTCCGCCACTGGCGCGACACCCACGACCTGTCCTACTTCGTCCTGCACCACGAGGACGACCTGGACGCCTTCACCCCGGTCGTGGAGGAGCTCGCGGGACGCTGAGCCGCGACGGGGCGGCACTCAGGGGGCGCCATCGGGCCGGCGGGAGCCGTACGGGCATGATGGGTGCACCATGAACGAGATGATTCTGCTTCGGCACGGCGAGACCGAGTGGAGCCGGGACAGGCGGCACACCGGACGCACCGACCTGCCCCTCACCCCCAGGGGCGAGGACGAGGCGCGGGCGCTGGCCCCCCTCGTCAAGGACAGGGCGCTGGACCTCGTCCTGGTCAGCCCCGCCCTGCGGGCCCGCCGGACGGCCGAGCTGGCCGGGCTGACCGGCTGCGAGGTCGATCCCGACATGTGGGAGTGGGACTACGGCGGCTACGAGGGGATCACCACCGCGGCGATCCGCGAGACCCGGGCCGGCTGGTACCTCTGGCGCGACGGCGTCATCCCCGGCGACGCCGGCCACCCCGGCGAGAGCGCCGCGCAGGTCGCCGAGCGCGCCGACCGGGTCATCGCCCGCGCGAGGGCCGCGGAGGGCGATGTCGCGCTGGTCGCCCACGGCCACTTCCTGCGGATCCTGGCGGCCCGCTGGCTCGGCCAGCCACCCGAGGAGGGCCGCTTCTTCCGTCTCGACACCGGCACCTACTCCCGTCTCGGCTTCGAGCACGGCCAGCAGGTGATCCTCACCTGGAACGCCCCGATCTGATCGCGCCGGCCCGGGCACTCAACTCGAACGCGATCATGTCGATATTCCGGTCAGTGATGCGGGATGGGCCCGCGGCGGTATCTGAGAAAGAGGCTGACCGGACATGAAGAAGTTGAACGACCTGAAGGTCGGTGTGCGCCTGGGCGGCGCGTTCGCAGCGGTGGGCGTGCTGTTGTGCGCGGCGGTGGGCGTGGGCGTGGCGGGCATCTCCTCCGCGAGTGACGCGGTCGAGCGGATGGACGCCGACGCCGCGGTGCGCGGGGCGGCGCTGACCGCCAAGTTCCGCACCGCCGACTTCGCCGGCTGGCAGACCGGCTACGCCCTTGACGCCCTGCGCGGCGTGCCTGGCGCCACCGACGACGGCACCGGCCAGCGCAAGAGCTTCCTGGAGTCCACCGCGGCCTTCCGCCAGGACCTGGACAAGCTTGAGGGCATGGAGCTGACCCCCTCCCAGCGGGAGGACCTGCGGACGGCCGAGGAGGCGTTCGAGGAGTTCATGCGCGTCGACGGCCAGATCATCGCCGCCTACCGCGAGGGCACGCCCGCCCAGCTCGCGAAGGCGGGCGAACTGGTCTCGGGTGAGGCGCTGGAGCACTTCGCCAAGGCCGCCGGGGCCGTCGACGAGCTGGCCAGCGAGTCCGTCGGCATCCTCACCGCGACGGCCGCCGACGCGCGCACCTCCGGCAGCGGTTCCCTGCGCGTGATGCTGGGCGCCGGCGCGCTGTGCCTGCTGCTGGCCGCCGCCCTGGCGCTGCTGGTCACCCGGACCATCACCCGGCCGCTGAGCGCGACCGTGGGGATCCTGCGCAGGGTCGCAGGCAAGGACCTGACCGTGCGCGTCGACACCTCCCGCCGTGACGAGCTGGGCGACATGGCCCGCGCCCTGGACGAGACCCTGCAGGTGCTGCGCGAGTCCTTCTCCAGGATCAGCCGGCAGAGCACGACGCTGTCCGAGGCCTCCCAGGAGCTGACCGCCGTCTCCGGGCAGATGGACACCGCCGCCTCCCGCACCTCCGCGCGCTCCGGCCAGGTCGCCGCCACCGCCGAGCAGGTCTCGGCCAACGTGCAGACGATCGCCGCGGCGAGCGAGGAGATGAGCGCCTCCATCTCGGAGATCTCCAGCAGCGTCAGCCAGGCCGCCCGGGTGGCCGACGCCGGCGTCGGGGCCGTGCGCGGCGCCGGCGAGACCGTGGCCAAGCTGGGCACCTCCAGCGCGGAGATCGGCAGTGTGATCAAGACCATCACCTCGATCGCCGAGCAGACCAACCTGCTGGCGCTGAACGCCACCATCGAGGCCGCCCGCGCGGGCGAGCAGGGCAAGGGCTTCGCAGTCGTCGCGGGCGAGGTCAAGGACCTGGCCCAGGAGACGGCCCGGGCCACCGAGGACATCGCCCGGCGGGTGGAGGCCATCCAGGCCGACACCGACGCGGCCATCGCGGCCATCGCCGGCATCAGCGAGGTCATCACGACCGTCAGCGAGCACTCCACCACCATCGCCGCCGCCGTCGAGGAGCAGAGCGCCACCTCCGGGGAGATGAGCCGCAACATCTCCGAGGCCGCCGTCGGCGCCGGTGAGATCGCGATGGGCATCACCGAGGTCGCCTCCGAGTCGGAGAACACCACCTCGGGGGCCGCCGAGTCCCGCCGCACCGCCGACGAGCTCGGCCGGCTGGCCACCGAACTGCACGGCGTCGTCGCCCAGTTCACCGTCTGAGCCGCCGGAGCCGCCGGAGCCGTCAGAAGCGTCAGAGCTGCCCGAGCCGTCCGAACTGCCCGAGCCGTCTGAACTGCCCGAGCCGTCCGAACCGTCAGAACCGGGAGCCGCGTCCGCCACGGCGGGCGCGGCTCCGGGCCGGGACTGCCGGACCGGGCCTGTCAGACCGGGGCTGTCAGACCGGGCCTGTGACCGGGGACAGGCGGGAGCCGGGGAAGGGCGCCAGCAGGGTCTCCCGCCAGGGCCCGTCCAGGAAGTCGCGGGCCCGTCTGCCCCAGGCGAGCAGGCGCTCATCGGGCTCGACCTCGTCGTCGAGCCCGAGGGCCGCGTCCCGCGCCCGCTGCATCGCCAGATGCGAGTCGAGGGACATGCCCCAGACGGTGACGACCTCGGTGTCGCAGAACAGGACCTCGTACAGGCCGATCGGCCGGTGGCCGTGGTCGGCGAGCACGGGTGCGCGCTCCTCGCGGACCGCGTCGAGATAGTCCAGGGCGGCGCCGGGGCGCACCCGGGCGCTCTCGAAGAGATAGAACGGCGCGGCGTAGCCCTCGGCTGTGATGTCGGCCAGGGCCGGGCTGCCGCGGACCGCGCCGAGCGGGCGGGAGAAGGCGGAGAAGCGCAGATCGTCGATGTCGGACAGGAACAGCCTGTCGTCGACGCCGTCGTAGATGTTCATCATCTGCCGCCAGCCGCCGTCCCAGCCGCCGTGGCAGTCCCAGAGCGTGACCGCCCGGAACTGCGGGTGGCCCGTGATGCCGACGGCGTAGAAGGCCCCGACGAGGTCGATCTCGCGTGACCTGATCGACAACCCCTCCGTCAGCTCCGGGCTGTCGAGGGTCTCGTCCTCCTTCTTGTAGCGGGTGAGCCAGGTCAGGTACTCCAGCGGCCTGCGCGAGTTCATCGGCCGGAAGTCGACTTCCTCGACCAGGTAGATCCCACGCCGCATGGAGTCCTCCCTTACCAAGCGAATGCTTGGTCGGCACACTAGCCCAGGAGGCGCGGGCCGTACAGGCCGCCGATCACGCGGCCTGCGCCGGCCCGGGCCGCGGGCCGCGTCCGGTCAGCCACTCGACCACCATGCGGTGACCCTGGCGGGCGTCCTCGAAGTGACCCCAGCTCCAGTAGCGCGGCTGGTCACGGACCCCGGTGACCCAGGTGCGGTAGGACACCCCGAGCGCCGCACCGCCGCCGGCGGCCGCCGACCCGACTCCGTAGGTGCGGATCACGACGCGGCCGCCCGGCGCGAGAAGCTCGTCGTCGGCCACGGGATACAAGGTCATCTGGTCGAGCATGGTTCGATCCCCCTCTTTCGGTATGGGTCGAACTCTGCCCGCCTGTCCCCCGCTCCCCGTTACACGACCGGCGCGTGCAGGTTAACCACACGCGCCGGAGGTAAAAAACGGCGTTACGCCGTCAGGCTGTCGAACTCCCCGTCCTTGACCCCGAGCACCAGCGCGCGGATCTCGTCGCGGGTGTAGATCAGGGCCGGGCCGTCGGGGAACCGGGAGTTGCGGACCGCCACGCTGCCGTCCGGCAGTTCGGCGAGCTCGACGCAGTTGCCCGTCGAGTTGCTGTAGCGGCTCTTTCGCCAGTCGGCCCCGGCCAGGTCCGTGGCGGGCATGCCGTTATAGGTCTGCTCCATTTAGATCTCTCTGAGAAGGGCGCCGAGTAACTCGGTGGTCCCTCCGGGTGTCGTGCTCTCCACGCACAACTGCTCCATGGCCGTGAGGTATGGATCGATGTCCTCACGTTTGTCCAGGTAGAGGGCCCCCCAGAGCTGCTCGACGTAAACGACGTCCGACAGGTCGGACTCCGGAAATCTGAGGATGCTGAACGCGCCACCCTCGGCCGCATGCATGCCGAACTTGAACGGCATCACCTGGAGAGTGATGTTGGGCAGAGCGGAGGCCTCCAGCAGGTGCTGGATCTGCTCCCGCATGATGTCCCTGCCCCCGATCGGCCGTCTCAGTGCCGCCTCGTCGATGACCGCCCACAGTCGCTGGCCGTCCTTCTTCGTCAGGCGGTCCTGCCGTTGCATGCGCATATGCACACGGCGCTCGATCTCCGCGTCGGGCACGTCCGGGTAGCCGAGCCGGATCACGGTGCGCGCGTAGGAGAACGTCTGGAGCAGGCCAGGGACGAACTGCACCTCATAGGTGCGGATCAAGTTCGCCGCCTCCTCCAGCCCCACGTAGGTGGCGAACCAGTTCGGCAGGAGATCGCCGTACTTGTGCCACCAGCCCGGGGTGTTCGCCTCGCGGACCATCTCCAGCAGGCTGCGCCGTTCCGCGTTGTCGAGCACGCCATACAGGGTGAGCAGGTCCTCCACGTCCCGCGTCTTGAAACCCACACGGCCCAGTTCCATCCGGCTGATCTTGGACTCGGAGGCCCGGATGTGGAATCCGGCGACCTCTCTGGTGAGCCCCTTCTCCTCACGCAGGCGGCGAAGACTCGCGCCGAGCATGATGCGCCGGACGGTGGAACCGGTACCCGGAGGGTCCATGGACACGTGGTGCTCCTTGCTCGCTTCCTGATCGACAGTCTGTCACTTCACAACCGGAAATTTCCCGGCTAAGGACAAGATCCCCTTTCCTCCGAGTGAGCGAATCCAGGGGTACCGTAGCGCCTGCACGGACCCGATGCACGTGCATTCGCTCTTGCACCTGCACATGAGTTTGTCTCATGATGATCCCGTGCAGTCCGCCCAAACCGCGCCCCCACGCCCCGCGTGGACGGCGCTCGACTGGTGGCCCCCCGTCGGCTGGTGGCCTGACGCCGCCCGGGACCTGCTGCCGGGAACCGTGTCGTCCCCAGCCAGCGCCACGTTCGTCCTCCCCCCGCACACCGAGTCCGTGCACTCCGCGCGCAGCTTCGCGCTCGGGACGCTGACCGGCTGGCGACTCGACGAACTGAGCGAGAACATGGAGCTGGTCGTCTCCGAGCTGGCCACCAACGCCATCAGGCACGGCCTCCGGCTGGCCCGCTCGCACGTCGGAGAACCGGTCCGGCTCTCCCTGATCCGCCGGGGCACCCTGGTGACGTGCGCGCTCAACGACCCCGGCGCCGGATCCCCCACCCTCCGCGACCCCTCACCCATGGAGGTCGGCGGGCTGGGACTGCACATCGTCGAATCGCTCAGCGCCCGCTGGGGCTGGGCGCCGCTGGCCCCGTACGGCAAAATCGTCTGGGCCGTCCTGCGGCCCTGAACCCGCACGGGCCGCCCCGCGGGTCCCGCACCCCCACTCTCACCGAGAGATCCGAGCCATCCCGAGAAGGCGCCGCCTCTTCCCCTCAACTGGCGCCCGCCGGCCCCGGCCCCGACGCTCCCCCCGCCGTCGGGCCGGGGCCGGTCACACCACGTGACGGGTTCCGGTCCTCCCACGGAATCCGGCGCATTCCGCGCGGTGCCTGACCCGGGCATCCCCTCTGCATTACCTTTGAGGTCTGCGACCCCTCCGCTCCCTGAAGAGAGCGGCTTCCCGCCCGTCCTCGGCCGAGGCGGGCGGCGGCCACATCCCGACCGTCCCGAAGAGAAGACCACACAGGGAGACGACTTCCCCGCGCACCATTCCTAAGAGAGCTGCGAGATGGACGATCACCTGCTCGGCTGGTTGAAAACCCTCGACGAAGAACGGCTCGCCCGAGTTCTGGCCAACAGACTGGACGCCATCGCCCCACCGTGGCCGCGCCGCATGGACACCCTGGCGCAGCGACTGGGCAACGGTTTCGCCGTGATGGAGGTCCTGCGCGGCCTGCCGCTGCCGGCCCTGGAGATCGCGGAGGCCGCGCTGGCCCTGGGAGACCGGGTCGACGCGCAGGCCCTGGCGGCCTTCTTCGGCGTGCCGGAGGCCGAGGTGGCCCCCTGGCTGGAAGTGCTGTTCGAGCACGCGCTGGCCTGGCCGGACAGCGAGGGGAACGTCCACGTCGTCGCCGCGCTCGGCCGCTGGTGGACGGCTCCCTGCGGACTGGGCGAACCGCTGGCCCACTATCTGAACTCCTGGACGACCAGCGCCGACGCCCTGCGCACGCTGGCGGGCTCGCTCGGCCTGCCGCCGGGACCCAAGCGGCGCATGGTCGCCGGGATCTGCGAGATCCTGTCCGACCCCGCCCGGACGGCCGCCCTTCTGGAGCGGGCCCCGGCCGGCGCAGGGCGGCTGCTGGAGGACTTCACCTGGGACGGCCCGGTCCGCGACGTCGACGGCGGCCGGTTCGTCGTGCCGGGCACGCCGGAGAAGTGGGCCGCCGACCACGGCCTGATCTTCCGGCCCAGCTGGAACGTGGCCGAGATGCCCCGCGAGGTCGCGCTCGCGCTGCGCGGCCCCGGCTACCGCCCGCCCTTCAGCCCCGTCCCGCCCGACCTGGCCACCCTCCCGGTGGACCCCGAGAGCGTGGACCACCTGATGACGCTGGCCGCCCCGCACGTGGTCGAGCGCTGCGCCGCGATGCTCGACAACACCTCCAAGGCCCCGCTCCCGCTGCTGAAGGCCGGCGGGGTGGGAGTGCGCGAAGTGCGGCGGGTGGCCAGGGAGACCGGCTGCGACGAGGACGAGACCCGGTTGCTGCTGGAGGTCTGCGCGGTGGCCCGGCTGCTGGCCTGGGACGAGCAGGCCGGCGGCCTGGTGCCCACCGACCGGTTCGACCGCTGGCGGCTGGACGACGCCGCGGCCCGGCTCCGGGTCCTGCTGGCGGCCTGGTGGCGGATGGAGCGCTCGTCGCTGCGCAGGACCGGCGGCAAGTACGGCACGGTGCTGGGCGACGACCCCGCCGGGACCGCGGTGGCCCGGGTGCGCCGCGCGGTGCTCGGCGTGCTGGCCCGGCTCCCGGCCAGCACGGCCTGCGCCGACCGCGCCGGACTGGTCCGCCTGGCCCACTGGCACGCCCCGCTGCTGGACCGGGCGCTGCTGGCCGAGTGCGCGCCGGCGGTGCTGGAGGAGGCCCGGCTGCTGGGCCTGGTGGCCCATGAGGCGATCACCGACCTGGGCCGCGCGCTGGCCGCCCTGGAGGCCGAGGCCGGCGACGAGAGCGACGACTCCTCCCCGCTCGTCGAGCACGACCCCGCCCTGATCGAGTGCTCGACCCGGGCCCTGGCGAGCGTACGGCGCAGCGCCCTGTTCGGCGCCGACCTGACCGCGGTGGTGACCGGCCCGCCCTCGGCGGAGCTGGCCGAGCTGCTGGATCGGGCCGCCGACCGCGAGTCGCGCGGCTCGGCCTCGGTCTGGCGCTTCAGCCCGGCGAGCGTGCGCGCCGCCCTGGATTCGGGCTACACCGCCGACGCCCTGCTGGCCGACCTGGCGGAGGTCGGCACGATCCCGCAGCCCCTGGACTATCTGGTGCACGACGTGGCCAGGCGGCACGGCGAGGTCACGGTCAGCACGGTCGCCTGCATCGTGCAGGCCTCCGACCCGGCGCTGCTGGCCGAGATCGCCACGCACCGGCGGCTGAGCCGGCTGGGCCTGCGGCTGCTCGCGCCGACCGTGCTGGCCAGCGCGATGCCCGCCGGAAAGACCCTCGCCGCGCTGCGCGAGAACGGCTACGCCCCGGTGCAGGTCCAGGACACCGGCGAGGTCACCGTCCGCCGCGCCCGCGTCGAGGAGCCTGCGGGCGGCCGGCTGATCCTGCTGCCCGGCGGGCAGGTGGCCGAGCTGGACCCGCCCGCCCACGTGCTGGTGGAGCCGCCGCCCGACCCCCGCGAGCACGCCCGGCGGCTGTTCACCGCCGGGGGCGCGGGCCCGCAGTCCACCGGGCGCACCTGGGCCGTGATCGGCCGGATGGCCCCCCGGCTGCCCACCGCCCAGCAGTCCCTGCTCGGCTTCGTGGTCGACCGGGGCGTCCGGGCCGGCATCACCCTGGCCGACGGCCTGACCGCCACCATCAGCCACGGCGAGCTGCGCAGCGGCGTGCTCGACGCCTGGTGCGAGGAGGCCGGCGACTATCTGGAGTTCCCGCTGGCCGACATCGTGGAGGTCCGCGGCGCCTACGCCTGACCCGCCCCCCTGAACAGCCGGATCCCCGGCGCCGCCCGCTCACGGGCCCCGTACCCGGTCACCCGCTCGCGGGCTTTCCCGCGGCGCCGATGCGGCGTGAGGTGGCGCGTGCCCTTCCGGCGCCGCCGTACGCCGAGCGGTGGCCGATGCCGTTACGGCGTCACAGCTTCTTCGCCTTGGCGAGGTTGGCCGAGAGCTCCTTCAGCATCTCGGCGTAGCCCTGGTAGCTGTAGCGCTGCTCGGCCCGCCAGGGGTAGACCTGCCCGGCCTTGACCGCGGGGAGCTTGGCGAAGGTCGGCTTCTTCATCATCTCCTCGACCTTCATGGACTGCGCGCGGGCGTCGGCGAGGATCACGTCGGCCTCGTACTTGTCGGCGTTCTCCCAGCTCAGGGTCTCCCAGTAGCCGGCCTCGTCGACCTTGTCGGGGACGACGACGTCCAGGCCCAGCTCCTTCATGTACCCCACGTCGATGTGGTCCTTGAAGTGGGCGACCCACAGCGACTCCGGACCGCCGGCCATGACCAGGATCTTCAGCTGCTTGGCCTCGGGGGTGACCAGCGCCTTGGAGGCCGCCTCGAACTCGGCCTTCGCCCCGGTCACGGCGGGGGCGTTCAGGTCGGCGCCCAGCGACGCGGCCACCTCGCCGTACTTGGCGATCAGCTCGGGGATCGACCGGCCGTACAGCTTGACGCCGAGGGTGGGCGCGGCCTGCTCGATGGTGGCGGTGGACTTCTCCGGGACGTACCAGAGGGTGTTGCCGTTGTACATGCCGCTGACCAGCAGCTCGGGCTGGAGCGAGATGTACTTCTCGACGTTGAACTCGTCCCAGACGTTGCCGAGCGTCTCGACCTGGCCGAGGTCGACGGCGCCGATCTGGGGATCCTTGGAGCCGTCCTGCAGCTTGTGCGGGCCGAAGACCGCGATCGGCCGCACGCCGAAGTCCCACAGCACGGCGGCGGCGCCGATCTGCGCCACGATCCGCTCGGGACGCTTGGGCAGGTCGAGCTTCTTGCCGCGGTCGTCGGTGAAGCTCCACGGACCGGCGGCCGGGGCGGAGGAGGACGCGCCGCTCCCGGCGGGGGCGGCCGTCTGCTCACCCTGTCCGCACGCGGTGAGAGTGAGCAGGGTGGCACCGAGACCGGCGGCCAGGAACCCTCGCCGGGACAGGGCGGGTAGCGACATTTCCTTCTCCAAGGATAGGCTTACCTAATCGATTGAGCTTTAGATTAGCCTTACCTAACCAGCTAGAGGAAAGGGGGTCGGGTGAATCCCGCCGGTGTGGTCGAGACAGCGCCTGAGCAGGGGTCCGAATCGGGGCCCGGCAAAGCGCCGCCGCGACGCACGGGACGCACGGTCGCCCTGACCGCGGGACTGCTGGCCGGAGTGGGCGTGCTGGTGCTGCTGGTGCTCGTCAGCATCGCGGTGGGCTCCCGCTCGGTCCCCCTCTCCACCGTGCTGGACGCGCTGACCGCGCCCGACGGATCCACCGACCACACCGTGATCCGCGAGCTGCGCGTGCCGCGCACGCTGCTCGGCCTCGGGGTGGGCGCGGCGCTCGGCCTGGCCGGGGCGCTCATGCAGAGCCTGACCCGCAACCCGCTGGCCGACCCGGGCCTGCTCGGCGTCAACTACGGCGCCGCGCTCGGCGTGACCGTCGCCCTCGGCCTGCTGGACGTCTCCGACCCGGCGGTCTACGTCTGGTTCGCCTTCGCCGGGGCGGCGCTGTCGGCCGTGCTGGTCTACGCGCTGGGCTCGGCGGGACGCTCGGGCACGAGCCCCGTACGGCTGGCGCTGGCGGGCGTCGCCCTGGGCATGGTCTTCCACGCCGCCTCCTCGGCGATCCTGCGCCTGGACACCGCCACCTTCGACCGCATGCGGTTCTGGTTGACCGGCTCGCTGGCCGGTCCGACCCCGGAGATCGCCGTACGGCTCGCGCCGTTCCTGGTCGCGGGGCTGGCTCTCGGCCTGATGATGGCCGGTCCGCTCAACGCGCTGGCCCTCGGCGACGACGCGGGACGCGCCCTGGGCGCCGGCGTGGGCCGGACCCGGGCGCTGACCGCGGTCGCCGTCACCCTGCTGTGCGGGGCCGCCACCGCCGCCGCCGGGCCGCTCTGGTTCGTCGGCCTGGCCGTGCCGCACGCGGTGCGCGCCTTCACCGGCCCGGACCAGCGCTGGCTGCTGCCGTACACCGTCGTGCTCTCCCCCGTCGTGCTGCTCGCCTCCGACATCGCCGGACGCGTGATCGCGGCCCCCGGAGAGGTGCAGGTCGGCATCATGTGCTCCGTCATCGGCGCCCCGCTGTTCATCCTGCTGGCCCGTCGCAGAAGGCTCGCCGCACTGTGATCACCCGCACTGTGATCACCCGTACTGCGACCGCCCGCCGCACTGCGACCGCCCGGCCTCTCCTGCCGCACCGCCCTCGACAAGGAGCCTGACCCCATGACCGTCCTCCGTCTGGGCCTGTGGTCCCTGCGGCTGTCCCCGCGCGGGGTCGCCACCGCGGCCGGGATGATCGTCGTGGGCGTCGCGGTCAGCCTGGTCGCCCTGTCCACCGGGGAGTTCACCGTCCCCATCCCGGACATCGTGGCGTCGGTGTTCGGTCAGGGCACCCCGGCCGCCGAGCTCATCGTCGGCAGGCTGCGCGCCCCCCGGGTCGTGACGGGCCTGCTGGTGGGAGCCGCGTTCGGGCTGAGCGGGGCGATCCTGCAGAGCCTGACCCGCAACCCGCTCGGCAGCCCCGACTTCCTCGGCTTCACCGCGGGCGCCTCGACCGGCGGCATCATCGCGGTCGTCACGGGCGGCACCGCCTGGCAGATCGCGGGGGGCTCGCTGCTGGGCTGCGTGGCGAGCGCGGTGCTGGTCTACGCGCTCGCCTTCCGCAACGGCGTGCAGAGCTACCGGCTGATCCTCGTCGGCATCGGCGTCGGCGCGGTGCTGGTCTCCGTCGACTGGTACCTGCTGACCCGGGCCAACATCCACGACGCCGCCTCCGCGGGGACCTGGATCACCGGCAGCCTGAGCGGGCGCGGCTGGGAGCACGCCGTCCCGGTGGCCTGCGCGCTGGTGGCGCTCCTGCCGGTCTGCGCGCTGGTCTCCCGGCCGCTGCGGATGATGGAGATGGGCGACGAGGCGGCCAAGGCCGCCGGCATCGGGGTCGAGAAGGTGCGCGCGACGGCCATCATCGTGGGCGTGCTGCTGTGCGGCGTCGCCACCGCGGCCGCCGGTCCGGTCATCTTCGTCGCGCTGGCCGCCCCCCAGCTCGCCCGGAGGCTCTCCCGCTCCCCCGGCGTCACCATGGCCTCCTCCGCCCTGATGGGCGCGGTCCTGCTGGTGACGGCCGACCTGGCCGCGCAGCGCGTGTTCGCGCCGGTCCAGCTTCCCGTGGGAATCATGACCGCCGCGCTGGGCGGCACGTATCTGGTGTTCATGCTCCGGAAGGAACGACGTTGAGACTGTACGGCAGCGGCCTGACGCTCTCCTACGACCAGCGGGTGGTCGCGACCGAGCTGGACGTGACGATCCCGGACGGCTCGTTCACCGTGATCATCGGGCCGAACGCGTGCGGCAAGTCCACGACGTTGCGCGCGCTGGCCCGCATGCTCAAGCCCCGCGCCGGAGCGGTCCACCTCGACGGTTCCGTGATCACCTCGCTGCCGTCCAAGGAGGTCGCGCGCCGCCTCGGCCTGCTCCCGCAGACCTCGATCGTGCCCGACGGCATCACCGTCGCCGACCTGGTCGGCCGGGGCCGCTATCCGCACCAGCGGCTGATGCGCCAGTGGTCGAAGCAGGACGAGGTCGCGGTGGCCTCCGCCATGGAGGCGACCGGCGTCACCGACCTGGCCGAGCGCTGCGTCGACGAGCTGTCCGGCGGCCAGCGCCAGCGTGTCTGGCTGGCCATGGCGCTGGCCCAGGAGACCTCGATCCTGCTGCTGGACGAGCCGACGACCTTCCTCGACATCGCCCACCAGATCGAGGTCCTCGACCTGTGCGCCGACCTGCACGAGCAGGGCCGGACGCTGGTGGCGGTGCTGCACGACCTCAACCAGGCCTGTCGCTACGCCACCCATCTGATCGTGATGCGCGAGGGCCGGATCGTGGCCGAGGGCGACCCGGTGGAGATCGTCACCGCCGAGCTGGTGCGGGAGGTCTTCGATCTGCGCTGCGAGATCATCCAGGACCCGCAGAGCGGAACCCCCATGATCATCCCCGAATCCCGCCGCCGCAGTCGCACCCCGGCCTGACCCGGCCCGCCGTATCCACGTCCCGGCCCCGCTCCGGACCGGCAGCCCCGCCCCCGGCCACAGCGTCGTCTCGGCCCGCGAGACGCCGCCCGGCCCGGGGTCAGGCTTCCGCGGCCTCCCGCGCCGCGCGCTCCAGCCGGGCCCGGTACTCCTCCCACCAGGCCTCGTCCCCCAAGCCGGTCAGGTTGTCGTTGCCCTGGCGCAGCCCGGCGGCCCCGTCGATGAGCTCCCGGACGATGTCGGCGTGCCCGGCGTGCCGGTTGGTCTCGGCGATCACGTGCACCAGGATCCGGTGCAGCGTCGTCTCGGCCCGATCGGCCGGCCACCACGGCACACGGCCGATCGTCTCCAGCGGCAGTTCCTCGATCGCCGCGTCCGCGTACGCCCACACCCGGCGGTAGAGACCGACGATGTCCTCGCGCGACTGCTCGGCGGTCGCCCACATGTCCGCGTTGGGCTCGGCGTCCTCGACGGGCCAGGAGGGGATCGGCTCGGGGAACGGCCGCCCGAAGGTGAGGACGAAGTAACCCGCCTCGATCCCGGCCAGGTGCTTGACCAGCCCCAGCAGGTTGGTCCCGGTCGGAGTCAGCGGGCGGCGGACGTCGTACTCCGAGAGTCCGTCGAGTTTCCACAGCAGGGCTTCGCGGACGGACTTCAAGTATCGGTGAAGATCAGCCTTCGGCTCCGACGCAGTCATGTCGAGCATCCTTGCACCCGGTGCCGACAATCAGCGATACCGCTGCTCCCCCGGGCGGGCGGCGGATCGGGACCCGCGCCCCCGCCCGGGAGAGGGGCTCACGGGGTGAGGGTGAGGGTGTTCTCGGCGGCCCGCCGTACGGCCTGCTCGGTGGAGCGCATCGGGGTGAAGCGCCCGTCCGCCCACGGCTCGGCCTGGTCGTCGTAGTTGGCGTGGAAGGCGTGGCCGGAGGCGCCGGTCAGGTTGATCCACTCCGAACGGTCCAGGTCGGACAGGTCCACGACCATGCGCATCGACGGCACCCAGTTGACCTGGTAGCCCTGGGTGGCGTCCCAGCCGGTGGCGTTGACGGTGTCCTTGCCGCCGGCGGTGCGCAGCGGCCCCCGGTTGAACAGCCACTCGATCGGGGCGATCCCGCTGGTGCCGAAGGTCTCGTGGGTGAGGTCCAGGGTGTGCAGGTCGCCCCAGGCCCACTGCGCCGGGTCCTCGCCCTGCCGCTCGCGCAGTTCCGCGTCGGCGTCGGCCATCGCGGCCTTGAGCATGTCGTCGCGGCGCTCGGCCGTGCCCGCCGTACGGACGTCGTCCCAGAACGGGTCCTCCGGCTTGTCCAGCAGCAGGCGGACCACCTCGTACCAGCGGTCGTTGCCGCCGGGGGCGACGGCGCCGGACAGCTCGTCCTCGAAGACCCGCTCCAGCAGGTTCAGCCAGACGGCGTTGAAGTAGGCGGCCCCGGCCGACTCCCGGCCCTGGCCGAAGTCCCAGCCCTTGAGCGTGTCGTTGGGGACGCCGACCCGCAGCAGGTGCGGCACCAGGATCGGGGCCAGGCCGTTGTGGTCGTCCATCTGGATCTCACCCATGGCCCGCACGCTCAGCTTGCCCCCGGCGATCGCCTGCTTGATCCGCTCCACGATCCGCTGGGAGCGGTAGCCGTGGGACCAGTCGGAGGTCAGGAACAGCTCCTCGCTGGGGCGCATGACCGCGTTGTTGGCGGTGACGATGTAGCCCTCGGGCGGGTTGTAGACGTGCGGCAGCTTCTCGAACGGGACGAACCCGGTCCACTCGTGCTTGCCGTCCCAGCCGGCCACGGGCATGGTGCCGTCGCCCTCGGAGCGGACCGGGATCCTGCCGGGGGCCTGGTAGGCGATGTTGCCCTCGACGTCGGCGTAGACGAGGTTCTGCGACGGGGCCTCGAAGGAGGCCGCGCCCTCGCGGAACTGCTCGAAGTTCTCGGCGCGGTTCATCAGCAGGATGGCGTCGGCGGTGCGGCCGGGGTCGAGCGCGGTCCAGCGCAGGGCCACCTCCAGCCCCTCGGTCTTCTCGCCCAGACGCGCGGCGGCCCCGGGCACGGAGTCGCGGGCGTCGCCGAACACGCCGGAGATGATCGGCCCGTGCCCGGTGCTGCGGACCTTCAGCTCGACCGGCTCACTCCCGGCCACCTTGATCTGCTCGGTGCGCACCTGCATCGGCTGCCACTCGCCCTCGACCTCGACGGTGTCGTCCTTGACGCGCTCCAGGTACAGGTCGCTGACGTCGGGGCCGAGGTTGGTGAAGCCCCAGGCGATCTTGTCATTGTGGCCGATCACCACGCCGGGCAGGCCCGCGAAGGTGTAGCCGGTCACGTCGTAGGGGCAGGCCGCGCCCTTGGTACGGCAGTGCAGCCCGGCCTGGTACCAGATCGACGGGATCCGGGGCCCCAGGTGCGGGTCGTTGGCCAGCAGCGGCTTGCCGGTGCCGGTGTGCGCGCCGCCCACCACCCAGGAGTTGGAGCCGATCCCGGCGAGGTCGCCGCCCGCGGTCCCCAGCAGGGCGGGAGCGGCGTCCACCAGCGCGGCGGCCCGGCTCAGCGCGTCCGCCGCGCCGACCGGGCCGCCGCCCTTGGGCTCCTCGGCGGGCCCGTCGCCGCTCCCGGTCACGATCGGCTGGTGCCGGTCGAAGGGGTAGCCCGGGTAGAGCTGCCCGGCCCGCTCGGCGGGGAGCTTCGCGGCCACCAGCGACCGGTCGATCTCGGACTCCATGTTGGAGCGCAGGTCCCAGGCCATGGCCTTGAGCCAGGCCAGGGAGTCGGCCGGGGTCCACGGCTCGGGCTCGTAGGCGGAGTTGGTCAGCTTGAGCACGCCGTACTCGAGACTCTTCTCGGCGAACCCGTCGTGCTGGGCCATCCAGGCGTTGACCCCGGCCGCGTAGTCCTCCAGGGCCTGCCGGGTCTCCTGCTTGAGCAGCGGGATCTCGGCCTCGGCGGTGCGCCGCCAGCCGAGGGTGCGCACGACCTTGTCGACGTCGAGGGTCGAGGCGCCGAAGACCTCCGACAGGCGGCCCGCGGTGGTCTTGCGGCGGAAGTCCATCTCCCAGAAGCGGTCCTGGGCGTGCACGTAGCCCTGGGCCCTGAGCAGGTCGGCCGCGGTGTCGGCGTAGATGTGCGGGATGCCCTGCGCGTCGCGGTGGACGGTGACGGCGGCGGCCAGCCCGGGCAGTCTCACCTCGCCCGACAGCTGGGGGAAGGACCGCCGGACCGTCCAGGTCACGGTCCCGGCGAGGACGATCGCCAGGATGAGCAGGACGGACAGGATCCGGGCGAGCCACCGGACCGGCCGCGATAGGCGGGCAAATGGAGCAATCCGCACAGAGATGACCTTTCATCGCAAAGTTACGCAAGAGTAAGTATGGGATGAAGACCCTGTGACTTGGGTTACCTACTGGTAGCTTTTCGGACTCGACCGCATACCCGCCTCCCGCCGGGCCCGCCCAGCTCCCGCCTCCCGCAGGATCCGCTCAGCCCCGGCTTCCCGCAGGATCCGCCCAGCCCGGCACCAGGGCATGGATCGCCTTCCGCGCCCGCTCCTCACCGTACTCGGCGACCAGCGCCGTCACCTGCTCGGCCGCCAGCGAGGCGAGCACGGCGTGCGCGAGCGGGTCGGCGTCGCATCCCGGGCGCAGCTCGGCGAGCAGGATCGCCACATGCCGACGCCAGAACCGGTAGGCGCCGATCCGGTAGCGGGCCCCCGGACTGGCGGTCTCCGACATCCTGACCAGGTCGAGGTGGCCCAGCACGTAGTCGAGATAGGCGTCGGTGAACGCCGCCAGCCGCTCGGCGGCCGGCGCTCCCGGGCCGAGCGGGGGCGGCCCGGACAGGATCCCCGCCTGCAGCTCGCGCTCGCGCTCGTCGAGAAGGGCGACGGCCAGGCCCGACTTGTCACCGAAGCGGCGGAACAGCGTGCCCTTGCCCACCCCCGCCGCCGCGGCGACGGCGTCCATCGAGACGCCGTCCACACCCTTGTCGCGGAACAGCTTCGCCGCCGCGGCCAGCACCTTCAGCCGGTTGCGCGCGGCGTCGGCCCGCTCCCTGGGCGGCTCGTCCATCAGCATCCGCAGCGGCTCACTTGACGAACCGGACCGCGGTCCGATAATTTCCGAATCACTCACAGAAACGGACTATAGTCCAGTTAGCTTCAGGAGGCCAGCATGACCGCACTGATCGGCCGCGACGAGCTGAAGGCCGCGATCGAGGCGGGCACCGTCGTCGTCGTGGACGCCCTCGGCGGCGGCTACTACGCCCAGCAGCACCTGCCCGGCGCGATCCCCCTGGTCGAGAGCGAGGTCGAGAGCCGCGCGGCCGGACTGCTCCCGGACAAGGACGTCGCGATCGTGACCTACTGCTCCAACGCCGCCTGCGGCAACAGCGAAGCGGTGGCCCGGCGTCTGGCCACCCTCGGCTACACCCGCGTGCGCAAGTACCGCGAGGGCATCCAGGACTGGGTCGAGGCGGGCCTGCCCGTCGAGACCGGCGAGCAGGCCCTCACCTCCGGCCGCTGAGCCCCGGCCTTCCCGCGCCGCCCGGCGGGCCCGCCCGGGGACCGGAGATCAGGAAGGGACCGGCGCGCGGTCGACCCCGCGGGTCACCGTCCCCCACTCATCGAGGTCGCGCAGCCGTGCGGCGAGAGAGGCCCGCACGTCGCCCTCCGCCTGACCGCCCAGCGTCAGGCGGAGGGGAGGACGGTCGGCGTCCACGACGTCCAGCACGGCCCGGGCCACCGCGGCCGGATCGATGAACGCCTCCGGCGGCAGATCACCCAGAGAGCTCTGTACGGCCCGCACCGTCGCGTCGTAGTCGGCCACCGGTTCGGCGAAGGCGAGGTTCGACAGGAACGAGGTGGCCGTGTAGCCCGGTTCGATCAGCGTCACCTTGACGCCGAGCGGCGCCAGCTCGGCGACCAGGGCGTCCGACAGGCCCTCCACCGCGTACTTGGTCGCCGACAGCAGCCCCACCCCCGGATGGGCCGTCTGCCCGTAGACCGACGATCCCTGGAGGACGTGACCCGAACGCTGGGCCCGCAGCACCGGCAGGACGGCGCGCAACACGTTCAGGACGCCGAAGACATTGGTGTCGAAGACGGCTCTGGCCTGCGTGTCGCTCACCTCCTCCACCGCCCCGAAGAGCCCGTATCCCGCGTTGTTCGCCACCACGTCGAGGCGGCCGAACTCGGCGACGGCCCGATCGACGCCATCGCGCACCGCCCCCTCGTCCCGGACGTCGAGCTCCAGGGTGAGGAACCTGCCGGGGAAGCGCGCGGCGAGATCCGCGATGCCGTCGACGCGCCGCGCCGCGGCGGCGACGCGGTCACCCCGCCCGAGGGCGGCGAGCGTCAGCTCGCGGCCGATTCCCGAGGAGGCGCCGGTGACGAACCAGGAACGGCCGGGGGTCGTGGTCGTGATGGTCTCTGCTTTGATCGACATGGTTATGAACGTACAGAGTTAGAACATAACCAGCAAGAGGAAATCTTGAATTGAGTTATGAGCTAAAGTCGTTTACTCTGCAGCCAGCTATCATGGCGGACGTGGTCAGCGATCAGGGGCGGCACAGCCCGCTCAGCCAGCCCGGGGCGGCGGATCTCGTGCTCGGCTTCGTCAACACGCGCGCGATCGACGGAAGCGCGGAACGGCTGGCCGACGCCTCGGCGACCGGCCTGTGGCTGCGCGCGACCGGACTGGTCCACGCGGGGACCCTGGTCACCGAGGCGGACGCCGCGGCCGCCCGTGAACTCAGGCAGGCCCTGGTCACGGTGCTGCTCGCGCACGCCGGCGAGCCGGACGGCGACGGCGCGACATTGGAGGCGGCCGAGGCCTACCTGCGGCGAAGCGGTGCGACGTATCCGCTGTCGGCCGTCGTCACCGCGGACGACGTACGGCTCCTCCCGGCCCAGGCGGGTGTGGCCGGCGCGTTCGGCGCCCTGCTGGCGGCCGTGGCCGACCTCGCCAGGAAGGGCACATGGGCGCGGGTGAAGGCCTGCCGGAACCCGCCCTGCCACATGGGTTTCTACGACCGCACCCGGAACTGCTCGGCGGCCTACTGCAGTCCGCGGCGCTGCGGGGCGCAGGTCGCGATGCGCTCCTACCGCAGCCGCCGCGCCGCGGGCGCCGAGGACGCCCCGATCGGATAGGCGACCGGCCGGCGATGCGGACCCGCCCCGGCGCACGTCGCGGGAAGGCCGTGTTCGGCCGGGGCGGCCCCGAACCGGTCGGGGGCGCCCCGGCGTGCGATGTGGCCTCAGCCCTCCAGCGCCACCCGGCGGGCCAGGCCCAGCGGCAGTCCGCCGGAGCCCGCCAGGACGTCGTGGAAGGCGCGCAGGTCGCCCCGGCCGGCGGCCGTGTAGTCGTCGCGGATGCGGTCGATCTCCAACGCGCCCGTCAGGTAGGACGGGGCCTGGGTGGGCCAGGCGCAGTAGCGGTTGACCTCGCCCTTGGCGGTGCCGGGCGTGAGCGAGGACTTGGTGGTCATGAACTCCTCGGCCTCCTCGATGCTCATGTCACCGCAGTGCAGCGAGGTGTCCACGATGATGCGGGCCGCGCGGAAGATGCGGAACTCCAGGTGCGCGAGCTCCTGCGCGGGGGTGGAGAAGTAACCCTCCTCGCGCATGACCTTCTCGACGTACAGGGCCCAGCCCTCGGTGAAGTACGGCGTGCGGAAGAGCTTGCGCGCCCGGCGCGTGCTGTCGGCCACCCACGACAGGTGCCAGTGGTGGCCGGGGTAGGCCTCGTGCACCGCGATCGATGGCATCTGCGCGCGGGCGTTGGTGCGCAGCCGCTGACGCACCTGCTCGTCGGTGAAGGAGTCGGGGGTGAACGGCACGAAGAAGTGCCCGACGCGGGAGGTCGACAGCGGCGGCGGCGACAGGTAGGAGGCCACCGACAGGATCGGCCGCTGGAACTCCGGCGAGGGCACCACCCGGCACTCCTCGCCCTCGGCGAAGGTGACCAGGCCGCGCTCGCGGACGAACCCGCGGGCCCGCTCGGTCTCGGCCTCGTATTCGGCCCGCATGGCCTCCAGGGTCGGCGCGTGGTCGTCCTGCAGGGCGGCGATCGCCGCGTGCCAGTCGTCGGAGCCGCCGGGCAGCCGCCGGGCGACCTCGCGCATCTCGGCGTCGAGCTCGTCGTAGGCGGCCAGGCCGCGCTCGCGCAGCTCGGCCGCGCCGTAGCCGAGCATCTCCCGCTCGCGCAGCAGCGTGGAGTAGAGCTCCTCGCCCATCCGCCAGGTGCCGGCGGCCTCGAACCCGTCGAGGAACCCCACCAGGTCGTCGAAGGCCGCCGCCGCGGGCTCGGCCGCCTCGGCCAGCCGGGCGCGCAGCCGCTCGTCGGCGACCAGGCCGGGAACGGTCTCGGTGAGGAAGCGCCGGCCCGTCCGCGCCTGGCCGAGGCCCCGCTCGACCAGCAGACCGGCGGCCAGGCCGGGGTCGAGGTTGGCCCGGCAGGCGGCCAGCACGGCCGGCACCTCGGCCAGCCGCGCCACCGCGGCCTCCACCAGCTCCTCCTCGGGGGCCAGCCGGTTGAGGAAGGGGCTGAAGAAGGAGGAGAAGACCGGGCCCACGTAGAAGGAGGGGTCGCGCCGCCACACGGGCCAGGCCTCGTAGGCGAGCGAGCCGCGCAGCGTGGAGGTGATCAGCTCGCGGTCGACCTCGTCCTGGAACTCCCCGCCCTTGACCGCCTGGAGCCGCTCCAGCCACCGCCGCGACTCCCCCTCGCGGGCGAGGATGCCCGCCTCGGTGAAGTCCCCGAGAGTGCGGTCGTAGCCGGGGGCGCCGGCGAGGGAGGCGTAGATGGGATTCGCGTTCAGGTACCAGTCGACGAAGTCGTCGACCAGGTCAGAGGAGAGATCCGTCATAGCCGGAGCCTACTCGTCGCCACCGACGGAAGCCCTCCCCCGCCCGCCCCGCGGCACGCGACGCCGTACGGCCTCCGGCGGCGCCGCGGAGCCGTACGGACCGGAGGCGCGAAAGCCGTACGCGCCCGGGAGCCGCGACACCGCACGGTCGCCCGTGACCGCTCAGAGCCCCATGCCCTCCGGGTGATCCGGTCAGAGTCCCATGCCCTCCGGGGCGATGTCGCCTTCCTCTATGTCGACGCGGGTGAAGCGCACCTCGAAGCCCTTGCCGTCGGGGGCGGCGGCCATCGCCCCGGCGAAGGCGGGCACCGACGGCGGGAAGTAGGCCAGGCGGAGCATCGTCACCGGTTCCGCGCCGTCGAGGCCGTACCGGACGACCACGGCGTCGCCGGAGCGGGTGAGCTCGATCGTGACCAGCTCGGCGGGCTCCGGCAGGGTGACCACCGACCAGTCGGAGGCTCCCCGGGTGACCACCACGCTGATCTGGAACCCGCCGTCGACGAACTCGGCCCCGGCCTTGATCCAGTTCTCCTCGTCGGCGCGGAGGACGGCGCCCGCCTGGTCGTACTGCGCGCCGTAGTCGCCGCCGAAGGTCACCGTCAGGCGGGCGTCGCCGGCCACCTCCCGGCCGAACATGGGGGCGCGGTCGCGGACGTAGCCGTAGTGGGTGGTCCGCCACAGGTCGGTGCCCCCGTCGCAGACGAAGCGCAGCTCACCGTCCGCCGTCCACTCGGCCGGCGGGTCGATCCAGTGGTTCTCCTCGAATCCCATGCTGTGATCATTTCAGGAGAGCGCTCTCTGTACCAGAGCCGGCGGCCGTCGACTGGGAGCGCTTCCCAGCGATCCGGGCGCCGGTCGACCGGTAAGGCACCCTCCGTCCCATAAACTTCACCTGTGGCTGAACCGAAGTTCGAGATCCAGATGCTCCACGACCGCGTCATGGTCAAGGTCGAGCAGGACACCGAGGAACGGCGCAGCACCGCGGGCATCGTGATCCCGGCGACCGTGAAGATGGCCAACCGGCTCGTCTGGGGCGAGGTCTGCGGGGTCGGGGGCAACGCCCGCGCCGTGAAGGTCGGCGACAAGGTGCTGTTCAACCCCGAGGACCAGTACGAGGTCGAGGTCCACGGCCAGCTCTATCTCGTCATGCGCGAGCGCGACCTGCACGCCATCGCCACCCCGCAGACCGACAACGGCACCGGGCTGTACCTCTGAGCTCCTCAGCCGGGCCCCTGAGGTCCCGGCCCGGCGCCTGAGTCCCCGAGGGCTCAGTGCGCCGTCCCGCACCGGCAGTCGCAGCTCCTGGCCGCCCGGCTCCCGGCGAGCGCGCGCAGATCGTCGGCCACGACGCCCCCGCACAGGTCCTCCGGGTCGTAGGCCACGGTCACCTCGGTCCCCGCGGGCACCGGATTGAAGGTGATCTGCCGGAACTCCAGGCCGGGGACCTCCGGGACCGAGACGTGCATCCTCATCAGCCGCCTGCCGTTGATCCTGCTCGAGGTGGCGGAGACCTCGGTGACGACGCCCCGGGCCCGCAGCCCGTGCTCGATCAGGAACCGGCGACGCCGATCCTTGGCCCGGAAGACGGCCGCCAGCACGATGGTGGCCACGACGGCGATCCCTCCGAGCCCGCAGGAGATGACCCCCATCACCATGGCCGACCCGCTCTTCATTTCGATCTCGTTCCCGGTGAGCTCCGAGATCACGAAGAACAGCCCGATGAACAGCCAGACGATCTGGGCACCGGGGATGAACAGGAACGGCCGGAAGGTCCTGGAGTACTCCATGTCAAGCATGGTCGGAGCGTAGATCCACTCGCCTGCGGATCTCTTGCATCCCGGTTACCGGCGCCCTGCGGGCTCACTTGCGGGTGTAGCTCAGATAGATCTTCTTGCCCCAGTCGGCGGCGGGGATGTCGGCCAGCACCCGGACGGTCCCGCCCCGCAGGTCGGCCAGGACGGCGCGGCGGGCGGCGCCGTGGGCGACGACGGCGATGAGGTGATCGTCGTCCCACCAGCCCCACAGGCTCTCCGGCCGGATGTTCACCCGGGTCTCCAGCCGTCCGTCGGTGCGGTTCCAGACGCAGACGTGCTCGGCGTAGGAGGGCGGGCACCACGTCGACACCCTGCGCCCGGAGGGAGAGAAGGCGTCCTCGCCGCCGGCGGGCGTGCCGGTCCCGGTGGCCGTGCTGCGCACCGTGCCGTCCGGCGCGTAGAAGCGCACGCCGCCCGCGTGCCCCGCCATGAGCTCGGCGCCGCCGGGACTCCACCGGAAGACCGCCGAGGCGTCCACGTCCCGCACGGTCACCGCGCGGGCGGAGCGCGCCGTCGCGTTCACGACCACGAACCCGGTCGTCTCCCAGCGGGTGCCCGCCTTGCGCCGCACGGTCAGGACCGCCTTGCTCCCGTCGCGGGCCCACCGGGCGAGGTCGGCCACCAGCGGTTTGCGCACGGTCCGGATCCGGTTCCCCTTGCCGGTGGCGACGTCGAAGAGGTTCACCGAGTCGTATCCGGAGGTGTAGGAGGCCGCGACCCCCAGGGCCCTGACCCCCTTCGGCGCGACCGTGACCTCGCTGTCCCCGCTCCTGCGCAGGAAACTGGCGCCCCGGCGCAGGTAGGCCTCGCGGCCCACGGTGTAGGAGGTGACCCGCACCGGGTCGGCGACGTCCTCGTACACGGTCACCCCGGTCCCGGGCAGCTTGATCGGCACCGGGGCGGCGACGCGCGGGGCGGTCCCCGCCGCGGCGGGCAGGGACGCGGCGGCCACGGCCGTGACCGTGGCGGCGACGGCGGCCGCGCGGAGCGACCGGCGGATTCCACTGATCACAGGCACGGCCGCAGCCTAGACCGGAAGATTTCCACGAACCGGACGTATAACGAATCGGTCGGCCGCACAAGCCCGGCCGGGCACGGGCGCCTACGATGTCCGCCGCGCCGTACCGGATACCAGCTCGGGAGGTACGGGCTCCGCACACCTGGCGCATTCGACGGCCTGTTCCCGCCGGTGTCTGCGCTCCTCGTAGAACCGGTGCCCCAGAGCCGCCGCGACGAGCACCCCGCCCAGCGCCAGGAGCATCACCGGCCCGTATCTCCCGTGTCCTATCAGGCCCATGACGAGATGGGCGATCCCGGCCGCCACGATGATGGCACCGACGTTGAGCAGCTCCCTGGTGAGTGTCCACCCCGACGCGGGCCGTCTGCGTTCCGTCTCACTCATTCCCTCAGCGTTACTACCGTGCGTTACACGACATAACGGATCGGGTCACCACCGTGTAACGGCTGCGGCGGCGGTGCGATCATGGCTCCATGGACGACGCGGCCGACCCGTACACGCTGGTCGAGGAGCTGCGCATGCTCCCCGAGGAGTGGCTGGCGGACCTGGTGCGGGAGGTCTTCGAGCGGCGGCGCCCCCGCGACGGCGAGGACGGGGCCGTCGGCGACCGGTGCTTCCTGGCCGTCGGCGACCGGTGCTTCCTGGCCGTCTCCTCCCGCAGCCGCGACGCCCGCACCGGGACGTGGACCGGCGAGGTCGAGTACACCGCGGTGGCCCATCCCGACCGCGACCACTACGACGACCCCACCGGCACCGGCTGGGGGTTCGTCCAGTCCGGCGCCTGCGGGCGGTGCAGAGTCCGGCTCACCTCCAGTCACAAGAACGTACGGTGCCCGGTCTGCGACGGCCCCGCCTACCTGACATGAGTCCTGTATGAGCGGAGGAACCGTGCCAGAACCCGGCAAGGCCGGTGGACCGGACGAGGCCGACAGAGCCGGGGTCAACGGGGCCGGCGAGACACCGGACGGCACACCGGACGAGGCACCGGACAAGACAGCCGACGAGACACCGGACGGTGCGGACGTGACGGCGCTGCTCGATCTCCCGTCTCACGAGCTCCGCGCCGCGGTGTCCCGGGCCCTCGCCGCCCGGCTCCTGCCGCGACTGCTGGCCCTGCCCGACGACCGGCTCCGGGACGTGCTGTGCGAGGCGCTGGCGGAACGCCGGCCGTACGACTATTCCCCCGGGCAGGAGACCCGGATCTTCCTCGCCGTGACCGGTCCCGCCCCGAAGCGCAAAGCTCCCGGCTGGCGCCATCGCGCGGTGGCCCCGTCCCTGCCGCGCCTGGCCGCCCGCAGGAGACCCGGAACGCTGGCCTATCGGGGCGAGTGCCCCGTCTGCGGCACGCCCCTGTGCGCCGACACCGGTGCCGCAGCGTGCCCGGTGTGCGGGACCACCGAGGCGAGGCTCAGCCGGTAGAGGGGTTTGGTAGAGGGGTTCGGTAGAGGGGTTCGGTAGAGGGGTTACGACAGGTGCAGGAGCTTCTGGGTCTCGACGATGAGGTCCAGGCCGAAGCTGAGCTTGACGCCGAAGTAGACGATCGCGGTGGCGGTGGCGGCGGCCACGAGGATGACGCCGGCCTTGACGAACAGGTTCTGGCGGCCGAGCCAGGCGATCCAGGCCGACAGGGTCTTCTTGCCGAACTCCAGCAGCCGGTGGGCCCAGTGGAACTCCAGGGCGAGGACCGCCAGGCCGGCGAAGACCACCGCCCAGCCGGGGCCGGGGAAGGGCACCATGATCAGGCCCGCGACGACCAGCACGCCGCCGATGGCGCCGATGACGATCTTCAGGGTGAGGCGGCCGGTGCGGGTGGCCCTGATGGCGTCCAGCCGGCCGTGCAGGCCGGAGCGGATGGGCGAGCGCCCGGCCGCCTCGGTCTTCAGCGCCTCGGCGTCGCCGGTGGCCTGCGGCGTCCCGGCGTCCCCGGTCGCGCCGGGCCGCCCCTCGTCGACGCCCGCGCCGGGACGCCCGTCGTCGCCGGTCGGCGACGGGCCGCCGTCCTGGGTGCCTGGCACCCCGTCTGAGATCGCCACGAACGCTCCCGGGCAGTCGGTTTCGTTCCAGGATAGGACGGCCTCGGTCAAGCCCGCTCATCCCGCGGGACGAACACCGCTTCACCCTCCCGGATGGGCCGGCTTCCCGGAGATCCTCCTTTCAGCGCGGGTTCCAGCGCGGGTTCCAGCACGAGGGCCCGGCCGTACGGCGGACGCCGTACGGCCGGGCCCCGGGTGAAGCGCGGAACCCGGGTGAGGCGCGGAACCCGGGTGAGGCGCGGGACTCAGCCGGTGGTGCAGGTGACGGCGGCGGGGACGCCGTTGGCACTCGTCCAGCTCGCGCCGAAGCCGAACGTCGTGGACGCGCCCGCGTTCAGCGAGCCGTTCCAGCTCGCGTTCTTGACGGTGACGTCCGCGCCGGTCTGGGTGTGGACGCCGCTCCACAGCTGGGTGATCTTCTGGCCGTCGGGGAACGACCACTTCACGGTCCAGCCGTTGACGGCCGCGGTGCCGGTGTTCTTCACCGTCACCTCGCCCTGGAAGCCGCCCGGCCAGGAATTGGCGATCTTGTAGGTCGCGGCGCACCCCTCGCCCCCGCCGGAGCCGGGGGCCGTGGTGAAGGTCACCGGGTCGGAGGCGGCCGAGGTGTTGCCGGCCGTGTCGCGCGCCACGACGTAGTAGGTGTAGGAGGTCGCCGCAGACAGCCCGGTCAGGGCGAACGAGGCGGCGGTGGGGGAACCGGCCTTCACGTCGGTGGCGCCCGCCTCGCGGTAGACGTCGTAGCCCGCCACGCTCTCGTTGTCGGTCGAGGCCGTCCAGGTCAGCGTGGCGCCGGTCGAGGTGATCGCCGAGGCGGCGGGCCTGCCCGGCTTGGACGGCGGGGTGGTGTCGTCCGGGGGCGGCGGGGTGCCGCCGCCGGTGTCGGCGTAGACGATGCCCCGGCCGTTGGTGCCGAGATAGACGCGGCCGTAGACGCGCGGGTCGCCGGTCAGGGCCTCGCCCATGTTGCCGTACTGGTGCTGGTCGTCGTTGACCCGGACCCAGGTCGCGCCGGTGTCGTCGGAGCGGTGGACGCCGGTGACGCCGCCGACCGTGGCGACCGCGTACAGCGCGTGGTAGCTCTTGCCCGGCGCGGCCTTGCCGAAGCCGACGTTCACCGCGGCGGTGATCCCGGAGAGCTTGGTGAAGGACGCGCCGCCGTCGGTGGAGCGGAACAGGCCGGTCTCGCCCGCGAGCCAGATGTGGCCCTCGTGGCCGGGTACGGCCTTGAACTTGACGTTGCCCTCGGCGGGCAGGCCGGTGGCCGCGGTGGCGGTGAAGGTGGCGCCGCCGTCGGTGCTGGCGTAGAACCTCCCGGCGCTGAAGCCGTAGAACTTCCTGGCGTTCACCCGGTCGGACTCCACCACGGCGCCGGTCGGGATGCCGGTGGAGGCGGTCCAGCTGTTGCCGAAGCCGACCGAGTGGTGCACGGCCACGCCCTTGGGCGCCCAGACGAACCGGGAGCCGTCGGCCGCCGCCGCGACGGTGCCGCCCTCGTTGATCCCGCCGGGCTCGCCGCCCTGGAACCAGTTCGCGCCGCCGTCGGTGGAGAAGGCGACGTGGCTGTCGTTCGGCCGGTCGGCGTCGGTGAAGTTGCCCGCGCGGACCATCACCGAGGGGTTGGTCTCGGCGTAGTCGAGGCTGGTGGAGGAGGTGAAGACCGGGGAGGTGAACATCATCGGCGGGACCTTGGTCAGGTCGGTGTGACGGAAGCCGCCGATGTCACCCAGGGCGCTGACCAGCGGCGCGCCGCTCGGCGGGCTGATCAGGTCGAGGACGGCGGTCTCCTCCAGGCCCTTGACCATCGGCTTGATGGTGAAGGTCCCGCCGGTGTCCCACTTCTTCAGTTCCTCGGTCCCGTAGATCGTCGCGCCGGTGCCGTACATCATGCGGTCGGAGTCGAACGGGTCGATCTCCAGGGACTCGTTCATCCAGCCGAGCTTGGGCGACTCCTCCGGCAGTTGCGGGTTCGCCCCGAAGGTCAGCCACGGCGCGGAGGAGATGTCCATCGTGTAGCGCTTGGTCCGGTCGGGGTAGGAGCCCCAGTCCCAGATCCGCGTCCAGGTGGCGCCGGCGTCGGTGGAGCGGAAGAAGATCGCGTCCGGCCACCAGGAGATCTGGGTGGCCACCATGATCGTGTTCGGGTTCTGCCGGTCGATCGTCAGGCCGCTGTAGCCGAAGTAGTCGTCGGCCGAGCTGGACGGGACCGGGCTGATCCGCGTCCACGCCCCGGTGGCGGTGTTCAGCTTCCACACGTCGCCCTTGCCGCCGTCGTACGGCCCGCCGGTGTCGCTGGTGGCGATGTAGAGGGTCCCGCTCTTGTGGTCCAGCACGCCCTTGTGGGCGATGTACCCGGTCGGCTGGCCGGGGACCCGCGTCCAGGTGGCGCCGCCGTCGGCGGAGCTGTAGACCGTGTTCTCCTTGTCGGCCACACCGACGTAGATCTTCTTGGTCGTCTGCCCCGCGCTCGCCGAGGCCGGGTCGAAGGTCACCCAGACCACGCCGGGCCGGTGGCTGAGGTAGCCGTTGGGGTCGTTCGGGTCCTGGGCGTAGTTGCCCGGATTGGGGAAGCTGGCGACCTTGGCCCAGGTCACACCCTTGTCGGTGCTGCGCCACAGGCCGTTGCCGTCGGGAGCGCCGAGATAGAGGACCTTGTTGTCGTTGGGGTCGACGGCCAGGCGCTCGCCCATCCCCCGGCCGGGCATGTTGCCGCCGAGCTTGAACGGCAGCTCGGTGGCCTGCCAGGTCTTCCCCCGGTCGGCCGAGCGCAGGATCGCGCCCTTGTTGGGGTCCCAGTCGTTGGTGTACATCCCGGCGGCCACGTAGACCCGGTCGGTCTCCACGGGGTCGGTGGCCAGGCTGACCACGCCGTTGTAACCCCACTTGTCCCAGCCCACCCAGTCCAGCAGCGGGATCCAGCTCTTACCCGCCTGGTCCCACCGGTAGGCGCCGCCGATGTCGGTACGGGCATAGATGAGGTTCTTCTCGGTCTGGTTGAAGATGATCCCGGGCACGAACCCGCCGCCGTCGATCCGGACGTTCTTCCACTCGTTCGTCTCGACGGCCGCGGACGCGGTGCCGGATCCGGCGGTGTTCCCGGCCGCCGCCGCGGCCTGGGCCGTGAGGCCCGTGCCCGCCGCGGCGCACGCCACCGCTCCGGCGGCGAGCAGGCTGAACAGCCTTCTACGCATGTACGGCTTCCCTTCGCAAAGCAACAGACAAACCGCCATGCACGACCGGGGAGCGGAGACTTGACCTCGACCGCCCGTGATGCACGTGCATGAGCGCCCAGAGATTCACACGCCGCCGTCCGTAGCGTCAATAGTTTGATCAATAAACTAACAAAGGCCGAGCAAGGGCGAGCCAGGCCATGTAACTTTCATCCGGCGCGCGAAAGAGGGGCAGCTCCGGGTGAAAGGTAAAACCCTGGAGAGCCAGGGATTTTTACCCAAAAAATCAGTTAATGTCCGTTTATGCCCGAGCTTCCTGTCATCCGCACCCTCACCGGCTCCCTCTCCCCCGCCGAGATCACCGGAGCCGTCCTCCCCGGCGAGCACCTTCGCATCGACATGCGGTGGGGCGTCGGCATCGACTCCGACCCGCACCGCTGGCTGGACGAGGAGCAGCCGGTCATCGCGGAGCTGCACGGGCTGCGCCGCTCCGACGGCCTCGGCCTGGTCGTCGACGCCGGCTGCATCGGCGCGGGCCGCGACGTCTCGGCCCTGGCCAGGATCACCTCCGCGAGCCGGGTGGCCGTGGTCGCCGCGACGGGCTTCTTCGCCGGCCCGTTCCTGCCCTCCTGGACGGCCGAGGCCGACGTCGAGGAGCTCACCCGCCACCTGATGGGCGAGATCGGCCAGGGCCTGGACGGCACCAGCGCCAGGCCGGGCCTGATCGGGCAGATCGGCGCCTGGAGCGGGGAGCCGACGCCGGTGGAGGAGCGCTGCGCGGCCGCCGCGGCCCGCGCGTCCCTCACCTCGGGACTGCCCGTCGCCGTCCACCGCCGGGGCGGACTGGCCCTGCTGGAGCTCCTGCTCGCCGAGGGCCTGCCCGCCCACCGCGTCAGCGTCGGCGACGCCGGGACCGACCCCGCGGTCCCCCACAAGATCGCCGAGGCGGGCGGCTACGTCCGTCTCACCTCCGTGGGCGCCGACCGGCTGCGGGACGCGCTGGACCTCATCGCCGCCGGCCACGCCCACCGGCTGCTGCTCGGCAGCGGCATCTCGCGGGTCGCGGAGATCGAGAGGTACGGTGGCCCCGGCTACGGCCACCTGTTCCGCACCTTCCTGCCCCGGCTGCGCGAGGCCGGAGTCCCCGAGGAGACCATCCGCCTCATCACCCACGACAACCCTCTCCGCTGGATGACCGGCATGGAGTGAGCCATGACGATCCGGGTCGCGAACGCCCCCGTCAACTTCGGGATCTACCGGGCCGAGGGCGCCCTGCCCGATCCCGGCACGCTGCTGCGCGCTCTGGCCGAGGCCGGCTACGACGGCGTCGACTCCGGCCCGATCGGCTATCTGGGTCTCGGGGAGGAGCTCGGAAAACGGCTGGCCGCGACCGGGATGGGCCTGGCCGGGGGTTGGGTCGACCTGCGCTACGACGACGAGGCCGCCTTCACCGCCGATCTCGCCGGGCTGGACGCGGCGCTGGAGGTGTTCACGGCGGCGACGGGAACGGCGGGAGTGGGGGCCGCGGCGACGGGGACGGCGGCAGGGAGCACGGCGGCGACGGGAACGGCGACAGCGGGGAGCACGGCGGCGGCCGGGGCCGGCGGGCGCTTCGCTCCCCGGCCCACCCTGGCCTGCCCGGCCCATCCCCCGCGCTTCTCCTCGGGCGCCGCCCCGGGGCTGCCGGCGGAGCGGTGGCCCGCCTTCGCGGAGCGCGTCCAGCGGGCGGCGGACCGCTGCCGCGAGCGCGGCCTCGAACCCGTCTTCCACTATCACCTGGGCACTGTCGTGGAGACCCCGGAGGAGATCGAGCGGTTGCTCGACCTCACCGACGTCTCGCTCTGCCTGGACACCGGCCACCTCTGGCTGGCGGGCGGCGATCCGGTGACCGCCGCGCGGGAGTGGGGCGGGCGGATCAGGCAGCTCCACCTGAAGGACGCCAGCAGGGAGGTCCGCGACCGGGTCACAGGCGCGGGCGGCGACCTGTCGGCGGCCGTGGCCGCCGGGGCGTTCACCGCCCTCGGCGCCGGGGAGGTCGACCTGGCAGGCGTCCTGCGGGAACTGTCCGGCTACGAGGGCTGGCTGGTGGTGGAGCAGGACGCCCCGGCCACCGGCCGCGACCTCGGCCGCATCCTCGACGACCAGCGCGCCAACCGCGCCTGGCTCCGCGCGCACGGGATCTGAACGCGCGGGACCCGGACTCCAGGCGCTCACGGCCTCCACGGCATCCGCGACCTCCACGCTCATGAGCTCACGGCGCCCACGGCATCCGGACCTCCACGTTCATGAGCTCACGGCGTCCCCGGTCTCCGCTATCAGGCGCTCGCGGCCTCCGGGGCGTCCGGGACCTCCGCGCCGGGATCCTCGCACGGGGCGCAGTTCACGGCGCGCGGGGCGGCGGGCGGGGCGACCATCAGCCGCGAACCCGGTCCCCTGGCCGCCTGCACGTCACCGGGGTTGGCCAGCGCGCACCGGTCCAGGGACAGGCAGCCGCAGCCGATGCAGTCGGTCAGGCCGTCGCGCAGGCGCTGGAGCTGCTTGATCCGGTCGTCCAGCTCCGAGCGCCACATCGCCGAGAGCCTGGCCCAGTCCTCCCGGTTCGGGGTGCGCTCGTCGGGCAGCGCGGACAGGGCGTTCTGGATCACCTTCAGCGGGATGCCGACCCGCTGGGAGACCCGGATGAAGGCGATCCTGCGCAGCGTGTCGCGGGTGTAGCGGCGCTGGTTGCCGGCCGTACGGCGGCTGCGGATCAGCCCCTTGGCCTCGTAGAAGTGCAGGGCGGAGACGGCGACCCCGCTGCGGGTGGCCACCTGGCCGACGGTGAGCTCCGAATTCTGGGACACGCCCCATCCTATGTTGACCTCAACCTGGCTTGAGGTTGCAACCTGGCCCCATGACGACCGCAGACATCTCCGCACAGATCTTCAGCCAGGCGGAGCTCGACTATCTCGCGACCCAGCGGCTCGGCCGCCTGGCCACGGTGAGCCTCGACGGCACCGTCCAGAACAGCCCCACCGGCTTCCACTACAACCCCGGGAACGGCACGATCGACATCTACGGCCGCGCCATGGGCGCCACGAAGAAGTTCCGCAACGTCCGGGAGACCGGGCGGGTGGCGTTCGTCGTGGACGACCTGGCCTCGACCGACCCCTGGCAGGTCCGGGGCGTGGAGATCAGGGGCACGGCCGAGGCCGTCGAGGACCATGAGCCGCCCATGCCGTACCTCAGCAGGGAGATCATCCGCATCCACCCGGAGCGGATCATCTCCTGGGGCGTCGATCCGGCGCAGCAGGACATGCGGGGACGCGACGTCCGATCCCGGTGATTGCCGGATCCTCCCTTATGTGCTCCAGGTGACCCGAGTGAGAATGGGCGCATGACGAGAGCACTGGTGCTGGGCGGCGGAGGCGTCGCCGGGATCGCGTGGGAGGCCGGGATCATCACCGGCCTCCGGCGTGCGGGCGTGGATCTGGGAACGGCGGACCTGGTGGTGGGCACCTCGGCGGGGTCGGTGGTGGGCGCGCTGGTCACCACCGAGGCGGATCTGGAGACCGCGGTCGCGGCCCAGGCGACCTCGGAGACGACGGCGACCGTCCCGGCCATCGACATGGAGCCGGTCATGGCGGCCTTCGGCATCCTGTACGACCCCTCCCTGGAACCGCGCGAGGCCCGCAGGCGGGTGGGCGAGCTGGCCCTGTCGGTCAAGGACACCGGCGCCAGGATCGAGACGATCGGCGACCGCCTGCCGATCAAGGAGTGGCCCGAGCGCCGGCTGCTGGTCACCGCGGTCGACACCGAAACCGGCGAGTTCGTCGTCTGGGACCGCGACTCCGGGGCCTCCCTGGTCTCGGCGGTCGCCTCCAGCTGCGCCGTCCCCTGCGTCTTCCCGCCGGTGGGGATCGACGGCCGCCGCTACATGGACGGCGGGGTCCGCTCGGCCACCAACGCCGACCTGGCGCAGGGCTCCTCGGCCGTCGTGGTGCTGGAGCCGATGGCCAACGTCGCCCCGCGGGCGCGCTTCGAGGCCGAGATCGCCAAGCTCGGCGAGGCCGTGGTCGCCCATGTGATCCCCGACGAGGCGGCCATGGCCGTCTTCGGCGTCAACGTCCTGGACCCGGCGCTCTGGCGCCCGGCCTTCGACGCCGGCCTGGCCCAGGCGCCCGCCGTCGTCGAGACCGTGGGCAAAGCCTGGTCGTGACCGCTCCGCTGTGGATCGTCAGCGGGCCGCCGGGCGCGGGCAAGTCGACCGTGGCGGCGGCCCTGCTGGTCCGGCTGCGCCCGGTGCCCGCGCTGCTGGACAAGGACACCGCCTACGGCGGCTTCGTGGCGGCCACCCTGCGCGCCCACGGCCGTGAGCCCGGCGAGCGCGAGGGCCCCTGGTACGACGAGCACGTCAAGGTGCACGAGTACGCCGGCCTGACGGCCCTCGCCCGGCAGATCCGCTCCCACGGCTGCCCGGTCATGCTCGACGGCCCCTTCACCTCCCAGGTCCACGACGCGCAGCTGTGGGCGCGCTGGGTCGGCGAGCTGGGCGGGCCGCCGGTCCACCTGCTCTGGGTGCGCTCCGACGGCCCCACCCTGCGCGAGCGCCTGCTCCGGCGCGGCCTGGACAGGGACCGGGGCAAGCTGGCCGGGTTCGAGCGGTATCTGCGGGCGATCCGGGTGGACGAGCCGCCGGCGGTGCCGTACACCGAGGTCGACAACCGGCCCGGCGCCCCCTCGGCCGGCGAGCAGGCGGAGCGGATCGCCGCCCGGTGGCCCGGCTAGTACTCCACTTCCCAGTCGTGCGGGCCGAGGGAGTGGAAGCCGTCGCGTGTCTCGATCACGCCCTTCCCGGCCAGGGACGCGAGACTGCGCCGTACGGCCTCCTCCGGCAGGCCCGTCATGTGGACGACGTCCGCCGTGTGGGCGGTGTGGCCGTCGGTGGCCAGTGCGGCCACCGCCTCGTAGACGGTGTTGTCCTCAAGGGACATGGTCTGGACATCCCGGTTGGCGTCGTACATGGCCATACCTCCTGGGTCGTGCCCGCCGGTCGTTGGTGTCCCCGGAGCACGCGGTCCGGCGTCGCCGCGTGCCGGGGCCGGGGGGTTCAGCGCTGCCGGGCGCCCTCGCGCAGCCGCTCGGGGTCAACCTGGCGCTCGGGGTGGCGCCGCAGGTACTCCTCCTCCAGTTCCCGGGTCCGTTCGGTGTGGTTGGCGAGCGCGTCACCGGAGCCGTGCAGGAAGGTGTCGGTCCGTGTCGCGTGCAACTGCCGCAGTTCGCGCAGCAGATCGTCCTCCGTGAGGTCCTTCGGATCGATTCCCATCGTCATGAGGTCCGCCTACCCCGTCGCGGGCCGCCCTCACCTCCGCCGCGGTGCTTGCCTTTGGAACGATTCCACGAAATTCAGTCAGATTTCGTGACTGATTTAGATTGCGGGTATAACGCGAGAGCCTTACGTTCCCGGTATGGATCTCGAGCTCCGACACCTCAAGATCGTGCGCGCGGTCGCGGAGGCCGGGAGCGTCACCAAGGCGGCCACCCATCTCGGACTGGCCCAGCCTGCGCTGACCGCGCAGCTCAAGCGGATAGAGCGGGTGCTCGGGGGGACCCTGTTCGACCGCGACCACACCGGTGCGAGACCCACGCCCCTCGGGGAACTGGTGCTGTCCCGGGCACGGGTGCTGCTACCCGCCGCCAGGGAGCTCCAGGAGGAGGCCGTGCGGTTCGCCAACGCCGGCGGGGAGGTCCCCCGCTACCGGGTGGGCGCCACCAACGGCCCGATCCTGGGAGGGCTGGTGGACCGGCTCGCGACGGCGTGGCCGTCGACGCCGGTGACCACCCGCACCTCCTGGTCGGCCAGGGAACTCACCACGATGATCATGTCTGGGGTGATCGACTTCGCGCTCATCGGCGCCTGCGGGGAGAGCCAGCCGCCCGTGGATGGGCCGGCGGTGTGGCTGACCGTCGGCTCCGACCCCGTCTTCGTCATGCTCAACGAGGACCATCCGCTGGCCGGCCGCAGGGAGGTGGAGCTGGGCGAGCTGGCCGGCGAGCAGTGGGCGGTCACCCCCGGCGACGGCTGTTTCGGGGACTGCTTCGCCGCGGCGTGCGCCCGGGCGGGCTTCACTCCCCAGACCATCTACGAGACCGACGTGGCCACGTGCGTCCATCTGGCCAAGGTCGGCCGTGCCGCGGTGCTGTGCCAGGCGACCTTCCAGCCCTCCGCCGGGCTGGCGATGGTCCCGATCTCCGAGGCCCCGCTGCGCTGGCGGCACCTGCTCGGCTGGCATCCGGACGCGCCCATCGCCCGCGTCGCCCCGATGGTCGCCGGGTACGCCAAGGCCGCCCACGCCGACGCCGTACGGCGCAGCGAACGCTACGCCGCCTGGCTGGCGGGCCACCCCCACTTCGGCACCTCACCCTGATCCACGCCGCAGACGTCCGTGGACGTCCTCCCGAAGGGGCCCGCGCCGGAAGCCGTCGCGCCCGCGGCACGGGTCCCTTCTGACAAATCCCCATAACACGGTGATAGGGGCGAAGTGATAGAGCCGCCTCTCCTCCCCGCGCGGTTACGGTGACCGCGCACCCCCCAACATGAGGAGAGATCACATGCTCCGCAGTAGTGCCGTGACGGCGGGCTTCGCACTCGCCCTCACGCTGGTGGCCACCCCTGCCATCGCCCACGGGGGCCCCGGCGGCTCATCCGCCCCCGAGTCCCTGTACGCCCAGGCCAAGGCGCAGGCCGCGGCCACCGCCCAGCCCGACCCCGGGATGATCGAGGCACTCCAGCGCGACCTCGGCATCTCCGGCGCGGAGGCCAGGGCACGCCTGGTCAACGAGGCCGCCGCGTCCAAGGTCGAGCCGGTGCTCAACCGGCAGCTCGGCGACCACTTCGCCGGCGCCTGGCTGACCGGCCCCACCGCCGAACTCGTGGTCGCCACCAACGACTCCACCCAGGTCTCGGCCATCCTCAAGGCCGGAGCGCAGGCCAAGCTCGTCAAGCACTCGCTGGCCACACTCGACGCGGCCAAGGCCCACCTGGACGGGCTCTCCGGCAGCGCACCCGAGTCCATCCCCTCCTGGTACGTCGACCTGCAGGGCAACATCGTCGTCGTGCTGGCCCGCGACGTCGCCGAGGCCCAGAACTTCGTCGGCGGCAGCGGCCTCGACGCCTCGCTCGTCCGGGTCGAGGCCTCCACCGAGGATCCCAGGGCGCTGTACGACGTGCGCGGCGGCGACGCCTACTACATGGGCGGGCGCTGCTCAGTCGGCTTCTCGGTGACCAGGACCGGCAGCCAGGGCGGCTTCGTCACCGCCGGGCACTGCGGCCGGGTCGGCACCGCCACCCAGGGCTACAACCGGGTCGCCCAGGGCACCTTCCGCGGCTCGTCCTTCCCCGGCAACGACTACGCCTGGGTCGAGGTCAACTCCAACTGGACCCCCGTCGGCGTGGTCAAGGGCAGCGGCTCCACCCTCCTGCCGGTGAACGGCTCCACCCAGCGCGCGGTCGGCTCCTCCATCTGCCGCTCCGGCTCCACCACGGGCTACCACTGCGGCACCATCCAGCAGCACAACACCAGCGTCACCTACCCCGAGGGCACCATCACCGGCGTGACCCGCACCACCGTGTGCGCCGAGCCCGGCGACTCCGGCGGCTCCTACATCTCCGGTGACCAGGCGCAGGGCGTCACCTCCGGCGGCTCGGGCAACTGCACCTCCGGCGGCACCACCTACCACCAGCCGGTCAACGAGATCCTGTCGACCTACGGGCTCACCCTGGCAGGCGGCAGCGGGCCGCCGCCGACCGGCTGCAGCGGCTACCAGAACACCTACACCGGCTCGCTGACCTCCAACCAGAACGCCTACCAGCCCAGCACCAGCGGCTACACCGCCGCCGCGGGCACGCAGCGCATCTGCCTGGACGGTCCCAACGGCACCGACTACGACGCCTATCTCCAGAGGCTGAGCGGCTCAACCTGGACCACCGTGGCCCAGGGCACCAGCCCCAACCCCGACGAGGCCTTCACCTACAACGGCACCGCGGGAACCTACCGGGTCCGGGTCCACGCCTACAGCGGCTCCGGCTCCTACACCCTCGGCCTGACCAGGCCGTGACCCCGCGAGGTGCTCGCGCGGGAGACCCGCGCGAGCACCTCTCATGACGACCGCGGCGCCGCCGTCCCCGCCCGGGGCGGCGGCGCCGCCGTCATGCGTGGGCCGCGGGGCGGACATGATGGACGGATGAGCGAACTGATGCCCCGGGACGAGAACGCGGACCTGTCCACGGTGATCGCCAACCTGTCGCGCTCCCCGGAGACCCTCGCGCGGGTCGCCGACGAGGTGGAGCGGGAGCCTCTGCCCTCCGCGGTGGTCGAGGCGCTGCCCCGCACCGACCCCGTCGCGCTGCTGCTGGCCGCCAGGTCCGCCGAGGGCGAGGGCCGCTCCTTCGAGGCGGCCGGGCTCGTCGGGGAGGCGCTCGCGCTGGACCCCGGGCTGGAGCCGGCGCGGCGGGACGCCGCGGAGTACGCCGCCTGCCGTACCGACCCCCATCGGGAGCTCGCCGATCGGGCCGCCGACCTGTTCGACCGGCTGCTCGTCTTCCTCTACCGGCCGGCCCGGCGCCGCCTGGTGGAGGAGCTGGTGGCGCGGAGCGTGCGGGTGGCCGAGCACGCCCTGGCCGACCTGGCGCTGTTCGAGCACGACGTGATCGGCGAGTTCCTGGACGCGCGGGGCGAGTGGCTGCGCGAGGACGAGGTGAAGCTGCTGGAGTCGTGGCGGACGACGCCCTCGCGCCTGTGGGAGGTCGTCGGCGTCTCCGGACGGCGGGTGACCCTCGACGACGGCGCGGAACAGGTGGTCCTGACCGACGAGCTGCTGTCCGGGCAGGCCCTGCCGGGTGATCTGATGCTGACCCGGGTGCTGCACGACGGGACCGGCCCGCGGGTGTTCGGCCATCCGTTCAAGGTCGACCCCGCGCGCCGCGACGAGATGCTCGCCCTGCTCGCCGATCCCGTGGACCCCTACGCGATCGCGGCCTTCTTCAGGCGGCCTGCGGGGCCGGCGTCCGGCGTGACTCCCACCACAGCGCCGCCCCGGTGATCAGCGCGCCCAGGCCCTCCCACAGGCCCACGCCGAGGAACTTGGCGGGCGCGGCGCCGGTGACCACGAGCGTGGTGAAGACGGTGAAGGTCACCAGCCGGAACGGGACCGTCCACAGGAAGAACGGCCGGAAGTCCACGGCCGCGGCGAGCATGTAGTAGATCCCCATGTTCACCGCGGCCATGGACGAGGCCGCCATGTACACGAGGGTGTAGTCACCCTCCGCACGCGTCTGCAGGACCTCGAAGCCGAGCATGGCCAGCATCGTGTCGGGCGAGATGAGCCCGAGGACGCCGAGCAGGAAGGCGAGCAGGCCGAAGACGGCGATGGTCCAGCCGGACGGGGTGCGCGGTAGCCGCACGGGGTGCCTCCAGGAGAATGGGCCTGACCGAGGGATCGCGGGAGGTGTAACCTCAGGCGATCTCTGATCGCGCATTCCATCATGAAATTTCCCCCCAAGGCGACGCATGGACAACTCTGGCCGGCCGATCCGACTCAAGATCACCGCTCTGCTGCTGGTACCGATCATCTCCCTGGTGCTGCTCTGGAGCTTCGCCGCCAGCCTGACCGCCGGTGACGGACTGCGGCTCCTGGAGATCAACACCCTGGCCGGCAACGTGGCCCTCCCCTCGGAGAGGGCCGTCATGGAGCTGCAGAACGAGCGGCTGCACTCGGCCCGCTATCTGAACGCCAAGTCCGACCAGGACGCCCTCGTCGCCCAGCGGCTCAAGTCCGACCAGGCCCTGGCGGACTTCCGCAGGCTCGCGCTCGCCGACGACGTCCAGGAGACGGCCGGCGAGGAACTGCGGATCCGGCTGACCTCGTTCTTCGCCGAGGTCGACCAGTTGCCCGCCGCCCGCGCCCTGGTCGACTCCCGCTCCGCGGACACCGTCCGGGTGATCGACACCTACAACCGGATCGTCGACTCGATGTTCCGCATGTACGACCGGATGATCCTGGTCCCGGACATCTCGATCTACCAGCAGGCCAGGTCGGTCACCGCGCTCGGCGAGGCCAAGGAGATCCTGGCCCGGCAGCGGGCGCTGCTGTCGGCGGTGGGCGGGGGCGGGCGGCTCGGCGACGCCGAGCACGCCGCCTTCGCTCGGATGGTCTCGACCCGCAGGCTGGTGTACCAGCAGGCCATGGCCAGGCTCGACGCGGAGCTGCGCGCGCCGTACGACCGGCTCGCGGCCTCGGCGGTCTCGCGCGCCTACACCCTGCTGGAGACGCGCGTCGCCGCCTCCCGCGACCTGCCGGCCGACCTGTCGCCGGTCGACCGGTTCTGGGCCGAGGTGGAACGCGACCAGGCCGAGGTGGTCGACATGCTCGTCCCCCGGGTCACCCCGGCCGCGGTCGCCATCCTCGTCCAGATCGCGGTGGCCGGCGGTCTTGGCCTGATCATGCTGATCCTGTCGGTGCTGCTGTCCCTGCGCTTCGCCGGGCGCCTGGCCGCCGAGCTGGGCGCGCTGCGGGACTCGGCCAGGGATCTGGCGGAGGTCCGGCTCCCGCGCCTGGTGGCCCGGCTGCGCCGGGGCCAGGACGCGCCCGAGGAGTCCCTGCCCGCGATCGACGGCGCCCCGGAGATCCGCGACATCGGCCACGCGCTCGACTCGGTCCGGCACACCGCCTACGAGGCGGCCGTGGACCAGGCCCGGCTGCGCCGGGGCGTCAGCCAGGTCTTCGTCAGCCTCGCCCGGCGCAACCAGTCGCTGCTGCACCGGCAGCTCACCCAGCTGGAGGCGATGCAGCGCAAGGAGGAGCAGCCCGAGACGCTCGCCGACCTCTACCGGCTGGACCACCTCACCACGAGGATGCGCCGCCACGCGGAGAACCTGATCATCCTGTCCGGCGCCACGCCCGGCCGGGGCTGGCGCAAGCCGGTCCCGATGGTGGACGTCCTGCGCGCGGCGGTCGCGGAGGTCGAGGACTACGCCCGGGTCCAGGTGCTGCCGACGCCCTCGGCCTCGCTGGCGGGCTCGGCCGTGGCCGACGTCATCCATCTGATCGCGGAGCTGGTGGAGAACGCGACGGTGTTCTCCCCGCCGCAGACCCGGGTGATCGTCCGCAGCGAGGTCACCGCGACCGGGCTGGCGGTCGAGATCGAGGACCGGGGGCTGGGCATCCCGGAGCCCGAGCTGGGCGAGCTCAACCGCCGCCTGGCCGACAGCCCCGAGTTCGACCTGGCCGACAGCGACCGGCTCGGCCTGTTCGTGGTCGCGATGCTCGCCTCCCGGCAGGGCGTGCAGGTCGCCCTGCGCCCCTCTCCCTACGGAGGGATCAGCGCGGTCGCCCTGATCCCGGCCTCGATCCTCGCCGAGGAGGCCCAGGCGATCCCGTAGCCGTACCGCGGACGTTCACGCAGAGGGCCCGGGCCGTCCCGTGGCCGCCCGAGGAGGCCGGGCGATCCCGTAGACGCGGGCCGCGACGCCGCCGAACACCTCCCGCCGTTCGCCGGCGGACAGCCCGCCGGTGAGGGCCCGCGCGCTCTCCAGCACGGTCTCGTACGGCGCCGCGAGCAGGCAGACGGGCCAGTCGGAGCCGAACATGACCCGCCCGGGCCCGAAGGCCTCCAGGACGACCTCGGCGTACGGCCGCAGGTCCTCGACCGTCCACTTCTCCCAGTCGGCCTCGGTGACCAGCCCGGAGAGCTTGCACGTGACGTTGGGCCGGGCGGCCAGCTCGCGGACGAGCCCGGCCCAGGGCTCCAGCGCACCCGAGGCGATCGGCGGCTTGGAGCAGTGGTCGAGCACGAAGGCCGTCCCGGGCAGGGCGCTCACGGTCTCGATCGCGGCGGGCAGCTGGTGGGGCAGGGTGAGCAGCTCGTAGACGAGCCCCTCCTCCCCCACGGCCCGCAGCCCCGCGCGCACGTCGTCGCGGCACAGCCAGCGCGGGTCCGCCTCGCCCTGCACCTGGTGCCGGATGCCCCGCAGGCGGCGGCCGCCCGGCGCGGCCCGCAGCGCGGCGAGGTCGTCGGCGACCGAGGGCGCGGTCAGGTCGGTCCAGCCGACCACCGCCGCGATGAGATCGTGCCTTTCGGCCAGGGCCAGGAACTCCGGCGTCTCCCCGGCGACGGCGACCGTCTGCACGAGCACGGTGGCCGTGACGCCGTTCGCCGCGGCCGGGAGGTCGTCGATCCCGAAGTCCCGGCGCAGCGGGGCCAGCTCCGGACCGGTGATCCAGTCCTGGTCCCGTACGGACAGGTCCCAGACGTGATGATGCGCGTCGATCATGGCCCTCTCCGGATTTCCTGGGAAGTGATCGGACCATTCAACCGGCGGGAGCGGCCCCGGACAAGGCATCTCCGGGAATACCGCTGCATAGGTCGGACCTCATGCCCGTGCGGCGGGTCGTATGCGACATCCCCGCTACGCTTTCAAAAGAAATCTGCCAGTGGCCGACCGATTTCGACGACGTTTCGAGGCGAGATCTCTCACTTATGACTTCGTCTAAACAAAAGTAACACCTGGTAGGGCATAATGAGCGGACGGGACGGGATTAAGTCGCGTTGACGTGACGAAAACGAGGGGTGTTGACTGTGCGCATGCTGAGCGAGGCGAGCGGTTCCTTCACCGGCGCGGGGGCCCTCCTGACGATCCTGCGCGACGGGCAGGCCCGGACCCGGGCCGAGTTGGTGCAGCTCACCGGTCTGGCCCGCTCCACCCTGGCGCAGCGGCTCGACGCTCTCCTCAGCCGGCAGTGGATCGTCCCCACCGAGGAGGCGATCTCCTCGGGCGGGCGTCCCGCCGTCGCCTTCACCTTCAACAGCTCCGCCCGCGTGGTGCTCGCCGCCGATCTGGGCGCGACCCACGCCCGGGTGGCGGTCACGAACCTGGCCACCGAGGTCCTGGCCGAGCGGGCGGCCGAGGTGCCGATAGACCGCGGCCCCGAGGTGACGCTCACCTGGCTCCTGCGCACCTTCGAGGAGATGCTCGCCGAGACCGGCCACTCCGTCGAGGAGGTCTGCGGCATCGGGGTCGGCCTGCCCGGTCCGGTCGAGCACAGCTCGGGACGGCCGATCAACCCGCCGATAATGCCGGGCTGGGACGGCTTCCCCGTCCCCGAGTGGCTCGGCGAGCGGCTGGGCGCCCCCGTCCTGGTCGACAACGACGTCAACATCATGGCGCTGGGCGAGCACTGGGCGGCCCGCCCGGGGGCCGACCACCTCATCTTCGTCAAGGTCGGCACCGGCATAGGCTGCGGGATCATCAGCGACCGCCGCCTGCACCGCGGCGCCCAGGGCGCGGCCGGCGACGTCGGGCACATCCGGGTCGCCTCCGCGCTCGACATCATCTGCCGCTGCGGCAACGTCGGCTGCCTGGAGGCGGTGGCGGGCGGCGCCGCCATGGCCGCCCGGCTGCGCGCCGTCGGGGTCGAGGCGGCCGGCAGCCGTGACGTGGTCGGCCTGGTGCGCGCCGGGAACACCCAGGCGGTCCAGCTCATCCGCCAGGCCGGGCGCGAGATCGGTGACGTCCTCGCCTCGATCGTGAACTTCTTCAACCCCTCGGTGATCGTGATCGGCGGCGACGTCGCGGAGGCCGGGGAGCAGGTGCTCGCCGGTCTGCGCGAGGTCATCTACAGCCGCTCGCTGCCCCTGGCCACCCAGCACCTGACCATCACCGCCAGCGAGCTGGGCGACCGGGCGGGCGTGATCGGCGCCGCCGTCATGGTCATCGAGCACGTCCTGTCCCCCGACAGCGTCGACCAGTCCTTCGTCCAGGCGTAGCCGCCGGAGCCGGGCAACCGGGCGGCGGACGATCTTCCGCTGTGCCACACTGCGGTCTCCATGGACCTCCCCGCGAACGCCGAAGAGATCACGACGACCCGGCTCACCCTCGAACCGCTGGCGGTCGAGCACGCCGAGGAGATGGCAGAGGCGCTGGCCGACCCCGGCCTGCACACCTTCATCGGAGGCTCCCCGGCCACCGCCGGGCAACTGCGCGACCGCTACGCCCGCATGATCGCCGGACCGGCGCCCGGCGGCGGCGAACAGTGGCTCAACTGGGTGATCCGGCTGGACGGCGCGCTGGTGGGCTACGTCCAGGCGACGGTCACCCCGCCGCGGGCCGCGGTCGCCTGGGTGGTCGGCACGCCGTGGCAGGGCGGCGGGATAGCCACCGAGGCCGCGCGTGCCATGCTCACCTGGCTGGCCGAGCGGGGTGTGACCGCGTTCGAGGCCACGATCCATCCAGAGCACGCCGCGTCCTCGGCCGTGGCCCGCCGCATCGGGCTCGTGCCGACGGACGAGCGGGCGGAGGGGGAGGTGGTCTGGCGCTCCGTCCAATGATTGGTCATTTGACGCTAAATGACTGTTAAATCCCTCTATGTGAGGTTTTCTCGGTAGAAGTGGCGGTAGAGCACAGCCGACGGACGAGCAGAGAGAGGGGTAAAGATGATCACTCAGGAGCAGATACCGCTCGTGATCGACCACACGCTCTACGCCGCCGACGGCGACAAGGTCGGGGAGGTCAAGCACGTCTATCTCGACGACGCCACCGGCCGGCCCGAATGGCTGTGCGTGAAGACCGGGCTCTTCGGCCTCAGCGAGACCTTCGTACCGATCCGCGACGCCGTACTGGTCCAGGACCACGTGGAGGTCCCCTACGACAAGCAGACCATCAAGGACGCGCCCCACGTCGACGTGGACGCCGGCGGCCACCTGTCGGCGGCGGAGGAACGGGAGCTCTACCGCTACTACGACATCGACTGGGAGTCCTCCTGGCAGCAGGCCAACCAGCCGGGCGAGAGCGGGTGGGCGCACTCCGGCGGCCTGCGGGAGCGCGAGCGCCTGGGCACCTCCGCGGGCCTGGGCGACTCCTCCGGGCTGGACGCCTCCGGCGGCCTGGACTCCACCTCCGGGCTCAGCGGCTCCCCCGGTTCGGCCGAGGCGGCTCTGTCCACCGGTGAGGCCGCCTCGCGCGCCGCGCACCCGGCCTCCGACGACGCCATGACCCGCTCCGAGGAGCGCCTGGACGTCGGCACCGAGTCCCAGGAGACCGGCCGGGTACGGCTGCGCAAGTACATCGTCACCGAGGAACAGCAGATGACCGTCCCGGTCACCCGGGAGGAGGCGCGCATAGAGCGCGAGCCCATCACCGGCGACAACCTGGACGAGGCTCTGCGCGGGCCCGAGCTGACCGAGTCCGAGCACGAGATCACCCTGCACGAGGAGCGCCCCGTCATCACCACGGAGACCGTACCGGTCGAGCGGGTCCGCCTGACCAAGGACCAGATCACCGACGAGGAGACGATCTCGGAGCAGGTCCGCAAGGAGCGGATCGTCCTCGAAGGCGAGGACGACCCCGACCGGGGTCTCTGACCCCGCCGCGGGGACCCGACCGGCGGACGCGAGGCGCCGGTCAGGTCCCCGGAGCCGGGTATCCGGGTCAGGTCTCCAGAGCGCGGTCGAGCAGGGCCTGGAGGGTGACCGCGCCCAGCAGCCCGCGGTCGTCGCCGACCACCGCGACCAGCGGGCTGCGGGTGCGCGCCATCAGCGCGGCCATCTCCAGGATGGTCGCCTCCGGGTCGGTGATCGGCAGTTCGCGGGGCTGGTCGGGCAGGCACTCCCGGACGCTCCGCCCGCCGAGCTCGGCGACGAACCTGTCGGCGTGGGCCTCGTCGATCACCCGCGCCAGCGCCGGGTCCTCCCGGCAGTACGGGGGGACGGCCAGTCTCAGCACCTGGGTGCCCGGCAGGATCGTGAACGGGCGGCCCTCGTCGTCGACGACGATCAGGCCGGGCAGGTCCTGCTCGGCCAGCAGGCGCGCGGCGGCCAGCGCCGAGGTGCCGAGGGTGACCGTGGGAAACGCGGCGGCCAGGTCGCGAGCGCGCACGGGTGGGCTCCTTCGCCTGCGTGAGGTCGAGCGGGACGCCCGTCCGGGGACGGGTCTGTGCGGAGACCAGGCTAACCGGGGCCGCCGCTCCCGCCGGGCGCCGCGTCCCCATGGGATGCCGTCTCTCACATGGGATTCCGTCTCTCACATGAGATAGCGCAGCCACAGGTACGGCGCGCAGAGCGCCACGGTGACGGCCGTGACGACGAGCCCGTACCCGGTGAACTCCCAGAAGCTGATCCGGGTGCCGTTGCGCTCGGCGATGCCCAGGACGACGACGTTGGCCGAGGCGCCCACCGCCGTGGCGTTCCCCCCGAGGTCCGCCCCCAGCGCCAGCGCCCACCACAGCACCTGGTGGTCGGGCCCGCCCGCCTGGACCAGGTCCGCCACGATCGGGCTCATCGTCGCCACGTAGGGAATGTTGTCCACGAAGGCCGAGATGACCGCCGAGGCTCCCAGCAGCACCATCGCGGTCAGGCCCAGCCGCCCCTCGGTGGCCGAGGCGGCCGCCCTCGACAGGCTGTCGATCACGCCGGTCTCGACCAGCGCGCCGACCATGACGAACAGGCCCATGAAGAAGACCAGGGTGGCCCATTCCACGTCGCGCAGCGACTCCTCGACGGTGACCCTGGTCGCCGCCACCAGCAGGCCGGCCCCCAGCAGCGCGACCACCGCGGGTTCGTAGTGCAGCACCGGGTGGAGGACGAAGCCCGCGATGACGACGACGAGCACCGCCAGGCTCTGCCGCAGCAGCGGGCGGTCCCTGATCGCCTCCCGCTCGTTGAGCCGCATGATCTCGGCGGCGCGGACGGGGTCGTAGACGAACGCCGGGCGGAACAGCCACCGGCACAGCCCGACGAACACCACCATGATCACCACGATCAGCGGGGCCAGGTGGACGAGGAAGTCGTTGAAGGTGAGACCCGCCCGGCTGGCGATGATGATGTTGGGCGGGTCTCCGATGAGGGTGGCGGTGCCGCCGATGTTGGAGGCCATCACCTCGGCGATGAGGTACGGCGCGACCGGCAGGGACAACCGGTCGCAGACCAGGAGGGTGACCGGGGCGATCAGCAGCACCGTGGTGACGTTGTCCAGCAGCGCCGAGGCGCAGGCGGTGATGACCACGAGCATCACCATCAGCCGGAACGGCCGGCCCATGGCCCGTTTGGCCGCCCAGATCGCCACGTACTCGAAGACGCCGGTCTGCCGGAGCACGCCGACGATCACCATCATGCCCAGCAGCAGGAAGACGACGTTCCAGTCGATGCCGGAGTGCTCGGAGAAGAAGGCCGACCGGCCGCCGGTGGCGTGGATCAGCAGCATCAGCCCCGCGCCGCCGAGGGCGGCCGCGGTCCGGTGGACGCGCTCGGTCGCGATGAGACCGTAGGAGACGACGAAGATCATTACGGCGGCGATCGCGGTCACCGGAGACCTCCCAGGGCCGGCCCCGTGCACTTCCCCGCCGGGACGCCCCGGCGGGCGCCGACCAGACTTCCCGGCACACCCGCGGAGAACCTATCAGGACGTCCGCGACCGCGGACGCCCGGAGCCGGTCGCACCGCCCGCCGGCCGTACCCCCTTGCCCCGGGCGTCCGCGTACGGCCCGGCGCGTCCCCGTCAGGCGCCCGGGGCCGGATTCTCAGTCCTGGCCGCGGCCGCTGAGCGCGTCCCTCACCCGGTCGACGAGACCGGTGAGCGGTCCCATCAGCTTGTTGCCCGGAGGGGTGTCCGGGGCCGACGGGTGCGGCCTGGTGGGCGCGACCTTCTTGATCGCCTGGACCTTGCGGCCCAGTTCGGCCAGTTGCTCGGCGTCGGCGTTGGCACGCAGCTTGGGGAAGAGCTCGTGCTCCTCCTCCTTCACGTGCGCGCGGATCTCGGCCATCAGCCGGTTCAGCAGGACACCGTGGTGTGCGTCGGCGATGTCGGTCTCCTCCAGTTCCTTCATGGTCTCCTCGGCCTCGGCGTGCTCGCGCAGCTCCCGGTCGGCCAGCGCGTCGCCGCCGGGGACGAGATCACGCACGGCCGGGTACACGTAGGCCTCCTCGGCGACCGAGTGGCGCACCAGTTCGGTGATGACCTTCTCGGTGAGCTGCCGGCGCCTGCCGGTGTCCCCCGTCGCCAGCTGTTCCAGCTCGGCGAACATCCGCTCGACCTCACGGTGATCGTGTGTCAGGACGGCGACGACGTCCGTTTCCTGGATCGTGCTCATCAGGGCTTTCCTCTCCGTGATCGGCCGCCTCGGGATCGGCCCGGGTGACGGCCACGTCGATCACGGCGGCGCCGGAACGGGACCATCTACTCGACAAGATTGCAAACTGGACGGGACCGGCCGGGCGGACACGAGCCCGCGGAGCAAGGCTTTCCCCGCGGATGCCCATGCGATGACCTTCACCTCGCGGCACCCCGCAGAGTCCCCCCACGGCACCCTGCGGCGTGTCCCCCGCGCCCGTCCCCGACGCCCGGTCCCCTCACACCTCGGTCGGCTTCTCGTACCCCTCGGCCTGGCCGTAGACCCGGTCGTCCGGGTCCTCCTCCGGCTGGTTGGACGGATCCGTCGGGGAAGGGGAGAACTCGCCGGCCACATCCGGCACGTCGTGCTCCTCGTCGATGTTCCGGCGGTCGGCCAGCGGCCTGTTCTCGTCGGGGTTCGACATGTTTCCTCCTGATGTCCCTCGTCGCGACGGTGTCTCCCGTCGCGGTGCGAGAGGTGTGCCCGGGAGGGGCGGGTGTATGTCAGGCGCCGGCGACACGCTGTGACCGGTGCGCCCACCATCAATATCGCCCGTGATATTGAAACAGGTTCTAGATCAGTTCTAGGCTGCGGTACTGGAGGCCGAGAAATGATCCTGGACCGTTTCCGCATTCCCGGCCGCGTCGCGGTCATCACCGGCGCGGGCCGTGGCATCGGGGCCGCGACGGCGGTCGCACTGGCACAGGCGGGGGCGGACGTGGTGATCTCCGCCCGCACGGAAGAGCAGCTGAAGGCGGTCGCCGAGCAGGTGGGGACGGCCGGGCGGCGCGCCCTGGTCGTCCCCGCGGACCTGAGCGGGCCGGACGCGGCCGAGATGCTCGCGCAGCGGGCCGTGGACGCCTTCGGCCGCTTGGACGTGGTCGTCAACAACGTGGGCGGCGCGCTTCCCCGGCCGTTCCTCGACACCAGGCGAAAGCATCTTGAGAATGCGTTCCAGTTCAATGTCGGGATAGCGCACGACCTGACCCGGGCCGCCGTGCCGTACATGATCGAGGCGGGCGGCGGGGTGGTGGTGAACATCTCCTCGGTGATGGGCCGGGTGCCGGGACGGGGTTACCTGGCGTACGGCACGGCCAAGGCGGCGCTCGCGCACTACACGCGGCTGGCGGCGCAGGACCTGGCGCCGCGGATCCGCGTCAACGCGATCGCCGTCGGCTCGGTCGCGACCTCCGCTCTGGACATCGTCATGAGCGACGACGGCCTGCGCACCCGGATGGAGCGCAACACCCCGCTCGGGCGGATCGGGGAGCCGGAGGAGGTGGCGGCGGCCGTACTGTTCCTGGCCTCCCCCGCGGGCGGCTACATGACCGGCACGGTGCTGGAGGTGGACGGCGGCCTCGACCGGCCCAACCTCGACCTCGGGCTGCCCGACCTCTAGCGCGGACGGCGGCGGGCCGCGTGGAGCCCGTCGCACGGCACAGGGCGGGAGCGCGGCCCCGCCCCGGAAGAACCCCAGGGAGGGGCCATGGTCTACAGGGTGGTGCAGTGGAGCACCGGCAACGTCGGCCGGCACACGCTCGCGGGCATCCGCGCCCGGCCCGACCTCGAACTGGCCGGCGTCTACGTGTCGAACCCGGCCAAGGACGGCCGCGACGCCGGTGAGCTGGCCGGGCTGGAGCCGTTCGGCGTCACCGCCACCCGCGACGCCGAGGCGCTGCTGGCGCTGCGGCCCGACTGCGTCGTCTACACCGCCATGGCCGACGACCGGATCTTCGACGCCCTGGACGACCTGGCCCGGATCCTGCGCTCGGGCGCGAACGTCGTGGCCAGCGGCCCGGTCTTCCTGCAGTTCCCCGACGGCTCGCTGGACGGCCCGATCCGGGAGGCGGCGCGGGAGGGCGGCGCCTCGATCTGGGTCAACGGCATCGACCCCGGCTACGCCAACGACTGGCTGCCGCTGTCCCTGACGGGCATCAGCGAGCGCATCGACGAGGTGCGCTGCATGGAGGTCCTCAACTACGCCACCTACGACCAGGCCATGGTGCTGTTCGGCATCATGGGCTTCGGCCGCCCGCTGGAGGACGTGCCGACGCTGTTGCAGCCGGGCGTGCTGACCATGGCGTGGGGCAGCGTGGTCCGCCAGCTCGCGGCGGGCCTGGGCGTGGAGCTCGACGGCGTCGAGGAGTGGCACACCCGCCTGCCCGCGCCCGAGACGTTCGAGATCACCGCCGGGACGATCGAGGAGGGTACGGCCGCCGCGCTGCGCTTCGAGGTCAGGGGTATGCGGGACGGCCGGGCCGCGATCGTGCTGGAGCACGTGACGCGGCTGCGCGACGACCTCGGCCCGGACTGGCCGCAGCCGACGGGCAAGGGCTGCTACCGCGTCGTGGTCAGGGGCGAGCCCGACTACACCCTCGACCTGCAACTGCTGGGAAGCGACGGCGACCACAACACCGCGGGCCTGAAGGCCACCGCGATGCGGCTGGTCAACGCCGTCCCGGCGGTGGTCGAGGCGCCGCCCGGCCTGCTCACCGCCCTGGACCTGCCGCTGGTCACCGGCCGCGGCCTGCTGGCCTGACCGGCCGGGGGAGCATCTCCCCCGGGAACGGTACGGATCTCCACAGAATCTGCACACCCTCCGGCTACGCTCCAGCCTCGTGATCGAATCGAGATGGGTGAGCGGGCTGGTCTGGCTGATCCTGCTGCCGTTCACCGGGTGGGCGGTGCTGAGGATCTCCGGCTGGACGCCGGTGTGGCAGTGGGTGCCGCTGGTGGCGTTCACCCCCTACGTGGCGGCGGCCTCGGCGCTCCCGCTGCTGCTCGGACTGGGGCTGCGGCGCCGGGCGGCGGCGGTCGTCTCCCTGGTGACGAGCCTGGCGCTGGCGGCCGCCGTACTCCCCCGGCATGTCTCCGACGGCGAGCAGCGGCCCGGGGACCGGCGGCTGCGCGTGCTCGCCGCGAACCTGGCGGTGGGGGCGGGCGACACCGCGTCCCTGATGAGGCTGGTGCGCGACCTCGATCCCGACGTGCTCACCGTCCAGGAGCTCACTCCCGACGCACTCGGCCGCCTGGACGAGGCCGGGCTGCGCACCGCCATGCCGCACGTGGTCGACCGGTCGAAGAACGGCGTGTCGGGGTCGGGGATCTACTCCAGGCACCCCCTCACCGAACTGCCCCAGATCGAGCTGGGCGACTTCCGGCAGGCGCGCGCGGTGGTCGCGCATCCGGCCGGGGAGATCGAGGTCGTCTCGGTGCACCCGTGCGCGCCGCGCTACGACTACAAGGTGCAGTGCTGGGCCGACGGCCTCGCGGCGCTGCCCAGGGCGGGCGGGCAGCTGCGGGTGCTGGCCGGCGACTTCAACGCCACCCTCGACCACCGGCCGGTCCGCGACCTGCTGGACAGCGGCTACCGCGACGCGGCGGACGTGACGGGCCGGGGGCTGACGCCGACCTGGCCGCAGCAGGGGTGGTCGCCCGTCCCCGGCGTGACGATCGACCACGTGCTCGCCGACGAGCGGATGGCGGTGTACGCCTTCAGCGTGCACCCGCTGCCCGGCACCGACCACCGCCCGGTCTTCGCCGAACTCGGCCTGCCGTAAAAAGAGAGCCGCCACGTCCTCAACTCGCCGTCCGCGATGCCGATCGGAGAAGAGGCTTCATGTGACGGTTGGCAGTTCTGCGAGTGACTGGGGAAGACATCGTGTCTCGGTTGAGGAATCTCAGCGTCGGCAAACGTCTGGGATTGTCGTTCCTGCTGGTTTCGGCGCTCATCGTCGCCGCGGTCGCCGTCGGCCAGTGGGGCCTGAAGCGCCAGCACGACATCAACCTCCGGATGGACCAGCTGGAGCAGGTCAAGGACGACATCCAGACCTTCGCCTACCACGTCGCCGACGCCACGAGCTGGCAGGGCCTGGTGGTGGCCGACGCCGGGGCCTACGGCGGCAGGGAGGCCATCCAGCCCGACTCCTACAACCGCGAAGGGCTGATGGCGACCAAGAAGGCCCTTTTCGCCACCCTGGACACCACCCACGTCCAGTACCTGACCGCGGCCGAGAAGGCGCAGTTCGACAAGCTCCGGCCCGCCTGGGAGGACTTCTTCGTCGAGGACGACAAGATCGTCAAGCTGCTCGCCGAGGACACCCGTGAGGGCCGCGTCGAGGCGATGGACAGCATCAACGACGGTGCCGCCGGCGAGGCCTGGGCCCTGGGCGTGGAGATCAGCACGGAGCTGCGGACCTCCATCGACAAGCGCGTCGCCGCCCTGGAGAAGGAGATCGCCGACGTCGAGTCCACCAGCGAACGGATCCTGTACGGCACCCTTGCGCTGGCGCTGCTGCTGGCGGTCGCGCTGAGCGTGCTGGGCACCCGTT
>NZ_BOOK01000062.1 GCF_016863195.1 Paraplanobispora takensis
TGGTCAGCCCTGGACCTCGCTGGCGGTCAGGCCGCCGTGTTCCGCCGCGCCGACGACGACACCCAGCCCCTGACCGTCAGCTGACGCACCGGACGCCGCCGCCTCCCCGGGGGCTCTGTTCGTATCGCCGGGACAACGGGATGAACTTCCGCCACCTGGGTAGTTGCAGACATGAGCGGGGAAGTCGGGGGAGCTATGGCCGAAGTGCTGGTCGTCGAGGACGACGCGGATATCCGAGAAGTGATCGCCTTTCGGCTGCGGCAGGACGGGCACACCATCCACGCCGCCGACGACGGCGCCGTCGCCATGACGCTGCTGCAGAGCCTGCGGCCCGATCTGGTGGTGCTCGACTGGATACTGCCGCACATCTCCGGGGTGGAGCTGTGCCGCTATCTGCGCACTCTGCCCGGCATGGAACAGGTGCCGGTGCTGATGCTGACGGTCAGGGGGGAGGCCGCCGACATGCGGCGGGGGTTCGGCGCCGGAGTGAGCGACTACATGACCAAGCCGTTCAGCCTCCAGGAGTTGTCGACGCGCACCCAGGCCCTGCTGGCGCAGGCCGCCATGCGTCACTGATGCGCCACTGAGGCGCCCGCGTCACGCGCCGCCGTACGCGGACGGGAAGTCCGTACGGCGCGCCGCACGCCCCGGCGGGTCAGTCCCGGATCGTGACCGGGTTGCCGCGGTGGCTCTGCATGACGGCCAGGGCGCTGCGGCACTGCCGGCGGTTGTGGTCCATCACGATGCGCGCTTCGCCGTTCTCGCCACGCCGCTGCTGCAGGGTCAGAACCTGGTGTACGGCCTGGCTGCGCAGCTGGCGGGAGCGGACCATGGCCGCCGCCAGGAAGGCGAGGTCGAAAGCGGCCGGGGACGGGACGGTGGTCCGGCGCGCCGATGACGGCCGTACGGGACGCCGGTCGGGGGCGGGGTCCCAGCCGCCGGGCGAGGTCAGGCGCCGCAGGGTCGGCAGGTGCCGTCGCCCGGCGGCCCGCTGCGGCGGCGTGTCGCGGCGGTCGAGGCCGAGCGCGGCCAGGGCCCGGGTCGGGTCGTCGTACATCTGCAGTCGCGGCGCCGAGTGCCCGTTCATCAAGGTGATCAGGCGGCGCAGCGCGGGACCGGCCCCGGCGACGACCAGCGCGCCGCCCCTGTCGTGCAGGGCCCGGTCGGTGACGTTGAGCTGCCGCACTCCGGCCACGTCGCAGAAACGCAGCGCCGCGACCTGGGCCACCACCTGAAGGATGGGCGAGGCGTGCAACGGCCGCAGCATGGCGGCCAGCGTCGGGGCGGTGACGGCGTCCAGCTCGCCCGTCATGGTGATCACCATGACGGTATCGGTCACCGGGGTGAGCTCAAGCGACAGAGGCATCCATCTGACCTTTGTGCATGTGAGTCGGCCCGGCAGAACGCCGGCCCGTGGAACCCATCTAACCTCATTTCGCTGCACCGATCAGTCTCCCGCGGCGCGACACCGTGCTCACCCGCGCGTATACCCGCGGATTCGCTGCGTGAGGAGAACAGTCCGGCGCGGAAGCCGCGAGATCCTCAGGCGGGCAGGCGGTAGACCCGCCGGGCGTTGCCGGATCCGACCATCCCGGCGATCCGGGCGGCGTCCCGTTCCGTCCAGGAGTCCTCCTCCAGACCGGCGCGCAACAGGCCGGACAGCGCGTGGCGGAACAGCACCGCGCCGAGGTGGTACAGCTCGGGCAGCCCGAACGCGTCGGAGGCGTAGAGCAGCTTGCCGAACGGGGCCAGTTCGAGCACCTCGGCCAGCAGCGCCCCGGCCCGCCGGCCCAGGTTGTGCGTGGCCAGGCTGACGTCGGCGAACACGTGCGGGAACACCTGGGCGAGGTAGCCCGCCTCCCGGTGGTACGGATAGTTGTGCAGCAGGATGATCGGCACCCCGGCCGGCGCGGTCGCCCGCAGCAGGTCGGTCAGCAGCACCGGGTTCGCCCGGGACAGGTGCACGTCCGCGTCGCCGTACCCGACGTGGAACTGCACCGGCAGGCCGAGGTCGAGGGCCGCGTACACCAGGAACCGGTGCAGCACCTCCTGCGCCAGCCGGGCCGGGACGCCGGGCCGCATGCCGGAGAACCACCGGTCCACCGCGGCGGTGAGGTCGCGGTGCCCCGGCCGCTCCGGGGCCAGCGCCAGCCCCGCCCGGTAGGCGGCCACGGACTTGGCCCCGACCACCCGGCCGTCCCCGGTGCGCGCCAGTCCCGCGGGGTGCCCGCTCCGGACGTGCTGCATCCCCGCACGCCCCTCGTGACCGCTCTCGGGGTGCCGCGTCCCCACGCGCCGCCCGTGACCGTTCCCGGCGTACGACAGTTCGGCGAGGCGTTCGCGGACGCGGCCGGCGAAGTCCCCGGCGCAGACCCCCGACTCGGCCACCTCCTCGGCCAGCCGTTCCAGGCGGACGATCTCGTACGCGGGCGCCCCGGCGGCCCGGGCCAGCCCGGCGGGGGACAGCAGCGGCCGGGGGGTGTAGCCGGTGTCCACGCACAACCCGCCCAGTCCCGCCGCGGCCAGCAGCCGCCGGGTCACCTCCGCGTGGCCGAGCTCCGCCCGGCGGGCCAGGTACTCCTCGGGCTCGGCGTGCCGGGGCAGGTCCAGCAGGGGAGCGCACCAGCGGCGCACCGCGAACCCCACCTGCGTGTCGAACAGGCTCCCGCCCAGCGGCGAGGAGCCCCCGGCCTCGGTCAGCAGCGCCTCGAACGCGGGACGCGGCAGGTCCTCGGGCACGACCCCGTGGCAGTGGTGGTCGACCAGGCGGAGCCCGGCGACCGCGGGCAGGAGTTCGGGCCTCGGCATGGTTGCTCCGATCGGCGGGCCGGTCGCGGGCTCGTCGGGCACCGGCCACCGACAAGACTTATCACGGCCGGTCCGGGGCGCCGGGCCGGCGAGGGCGGTGGCGTCTAATCTTGAACAGAGGAGGCCGTGCCGATGCCAGAGCCGCTGACCGCTCCAGAACGGGCCCGCCGGGCGGAACACGCCCGTACGGCCGCCGCCGGCCTGTCCGCCGACGGCGTCGACGGCGTCGCGGTGACCTGGGTGGACACCAGCGGCGTCACCCGCGTCAAGGCGGTGCCGACCGCCCGCCTGGAGCAGGCCGCCGCCTGGGGCGTCGGGGCCTCACCGGTGTTCGACGCCTTCCTGCTCGACGACTCGATCGTGTCCGGCCGGTACGCCGGCGGCCCGGTCGGGGACCTGCGGCTGTACCCCGACCTGGGCCGGCTCACCCGCCTGGCCGCCGCCCCCGGCTGGGCCTGGGCCCCGGCCGACCGCTACGACCAGGAGGGCCGGCCGCACCCGCTGGACGCGCGCGGCCTGGCCCGGCGCGAGGCCGACCGGCTGGCCGGGGACGGCTACGCGGTGCGCGCGGCGTTCGAGATCGAGTGGTGCGTCTCCCTGGGCACCGGCGACGACTTCGTGCCCGCGTGCCGGGGCCCGGCCTACGGCATGACCCGGCTCACCGAGCTGGCCGGCTATCTGCGCGAGGTGCTCACGGCCCTGGCCGCGCAGGGGGTCGCCGTCGAGCAACTGCACCCCGAGTACGCCGCCGGTCAGTACGAGGTCTCCGTCGCCGCGGCCGACCCGGTCGGCGCGGCGGACCTCGCGGTGCTGGTGCGCGAGACCGTCCGCGCGGTCACCGCACGGCACGGGATGCGCGCCACGTTCGCGCCGAAGGTGCTGGCCGGCGGGGTCGGCAACGGCGGCCACGTCCACCTCAGCCTGTGGCGCGACGGGATGAGCCTGATGTCCGGCGGTCCCGGCCCGTACGGGCTGACCGGCGACGGCGAGGGCTTCGCGGCGGGGATCCTGGAGCGGTTGCCCGCCCTGCTCGCCGTCGGCGCCCCGGCGGTCGCGAGCTACCTGCGGCTGGTGCCCTCGCACTGGGCCGGCGCCTTCGCCTGCTGGGGCAGGGAGAACCGGGAGGCGGCGCTGCGCCTGGTCACCGGCTCGGAGGGCGAGCGCGACCGGGCGGCCAACATCGAGGTCAAGTGCGTCGACCTGGCGGCCAACCCCTACCTTCTGGTCGCCGCCCTGCTGGCCGCCGGCCGTACCGGCGTCGCGGCCGGGTCGCGCCTGCCCGACCCGGTCGAGACGGACCCGGCCGCCATGGACGAGGAGACCCGGCGCAAGCGGGGGATCGCCGCCCTGCCGGGCACGCTGACCGAGGCCGTCGCCGCCTTCGAGGACGACCGGGTCCTCGGCGAGGCGCTCGGGCCGGAGATGGCGGACACCGTGGTGGCGGTGCGCCGGGGCGAGCTCGCGCTGTTCGACGGCGCGGAGCCGGACGACATCGTCGAACGCAGCCGCTGGCGCTACTGACGGGCCCGGGCGGCCCCGGCGGCGAGCCGGCCCCGTTTCCCCGCCCCGGTGCGGAAAGGGAGTCCGGAAAAGGCTCATGCCCTCCCCGCGCGCGTCGATAGGACACCTGCACCACTCATCGGCGCAGCATGGGTGAAATGGGGGGAAATGAGAAGATTTCGGCCGATCGCGGCCGTCGTCTCCGCCTGCCCCCGGTTCGCCGGGCACCCGCGCGGCTGGCTGGTCTATCTACTGCTCGGAGGCCTGCTGGCCGTCCTGACGCCGGTACTGGCCACCCGGTCGGCGCTGCTGGAACTGCTGTCATGGGTCACGCTGCAGGGCATCTGCGCGCTGGCCGTGCTGAACGCCGTCAGCCGGTACGGCCTGGCCGATCTGCGGCCCTGGCGGCTGATCCGCCTGGCCCTCGTGCTCTCGTGGGTGTCGACCGCCGTGGGCTGGGGAATCGGCTGGGTCTGGCTGAAGATCCCCCTGCTGATGACCCTGTACAACGTCGGCACGCTGATCTCCTATCTCGTGTCGCTGGCCGCGCTGGTCGCCCTGAGCACGCGGGGCGCGGGGGCGCGGGGGACGGCGCTGCTGGACGCCGGCATCATCACCGTCGGCGTGGCCATGCCGATCTGGAGCCTGGTCATCAAGCCGGCCCTGGACCGCAGCGCGCACACCGGCGTCGACATGCCCTTCGTGCTGCTCCTGCCCGTCATCGACCTGTTCATCATCGGGCTGATGACGAGGCTGACCCTCGACAACGGCCGCGCGCCCTGGCTGGCGCTGCTGAACCTCGCCTACCTCAGCGTGTTCGCGGCCGACAGCATCTACCTGCTCGACCAGACGGAGGGCCGCGACTACGGCGTCGCCTCCACGATCGGCTGGCTGGGCTGGTCGGTCCTGGTGGCCGTCTCGGCCATGCACCCGTCCATGGCCGACGCGCGACGGCTGCGGGCCGGCGCCGTCTCCAGCAGGGCCAGGGTGACCGTCTTCCTGGGGCTCGCGCTGCTCAGCCCGCTGACCTCGATCCTCGGCCAGTGGTTCTTCTTCGGCACGACCTTCCGCCCCCGTGACGCGTTCGGGATCATCGGGCTGACCGTGGTGCTGGCCGTCCTGCTGGTGGCGCGGCTGAGCATCGTGGCCCGCCTGGCCGAGGAGCACGCCGAGGAGCTGGGCACCGCCCTGCGCCGCCAGGAGGTCCTGCAGCGCAGCCTGTCGCACAACGCCCTGCACGACCCGCTGACCGGCCTGGCCAACCGCACGCTGCTGGGCCAGTCCCTGCAGCACGCCATCATCCCCAGCATGGCCCTGCCCGGCCTGCGGCCCCCGGCGTTGCTGCTGCTGGACCTGGACGGCTTCAAGGACGTCAACGACAGCTTCGGCCACCCGGTCGGCGACGAGCTGCTCACCCATGTGGCCGCGCGCCTGCAGGACGTCGCCGGCGGCGCCGGTCACACGCTGGCCCGCCTGGGCGGCGACGAGTTCGCGCTGGTGCTGCCCGACGCCGCCGTCGGCGACGCGGTCGCCGTGGCCGAGCGCATCCTGACCGCGCTGCGGGCGCCGTACCTCCTCGACGGTCACGAGCTGCACCTGACCACCAGCATCGGCGTGCTGGCCGGGCTGCCGACGGCCACCCCGTCGGAGGCGCTGCGCGATGCCGACCTGGCGCTGTACGCGGCCAAGAACGCCGGCAAGAACCAGTACGCGATGTTCACCTCCGCCCTGCGCGAGGACCGCCTGGAGCGCACCCGGCTGACCATCGGGCTGCGCCGCGCGCTGGCCGGCGGGGAGCTCGTCCTGAACTACCAGCCGGTCGTCGACCTGGCCAGCGGGGACATCCGCAAGGTGGAGGCGCTGCTGCGCTGGAACCCGACCGGCTCACGGCCGGTGCCGCCGGATGTGTTCATCCCGATCGCCGAGGAGAGCGGGCTGATCGTGCCGATCGGCACCTGGGTGCTGGAGCAGGCCTGCCGGGACGCGGGCCGCTGGTATGAGCGGCACGGCGTCTCGGTGACCGTCAACGTCTCGGGCCGTCAGCTGCGCGAGCCCGACTTCGCCGAGACGGTGCTGGACATCCTGGCCCGGCACGGCCTGCCCGAGCAGGCGCTGGTGCTGGAGATCACCGAGAGCATGCTGCTGGCCACCACCCCGGCCGAGACCGCCCGCATCATCGCGGCCCTGGCCACGCTCCGGGAGCACGGCGTGCGGGTCGCCCTGGACGACTTCGGCACCGGCTACTCCTCGCTGTCGTACCTGCGCACCCTCCCGGTGGACATCCTCAAGATCGACAAGTCGTTCCTCCCGCCCTCCGGGCACGCCGACCACCACCAGATGCGCGCCTTCACCAAGGCGATCCTGGAGCTGTCGGCCAGTCTCGGCCTGAACGTCATCGTCGAGGGCGTGGAGACCCCCGAGCAGGCGGCCCTGCTCCAGCAGATGGGCTGTCCGCAGGCGCAGGGCTACCTGTTCTCCCCGCCGGTCGCCGCCCTGCAGGTCGACGGCCTGCTGGCGGTCACCCCGTGGCAGCAGGTCGCCTGACCGGGCCCGGAGGCTCCGGCGGCCGGGAGGCGTCCGTACCGGGACTCAGAACGTCCGGCGGCCCGGGAGCATGTCGTCGTCGGGGATCGACGGCGCGCTGCGCATGACCGGCGGCACGTCGGCCACCCCGGCCCAGCGGCGCAGGGTCGCCGTCGCCGCCTGGCGGTCGGCCTCGGTCAGGGCGGCGATGTTCGCCCCGTGGTTGGCGCCCGGCGCGACGTACAGGTGGGAGTCGTTCCTGCTGGGGGTGAAGCGCTCGGCGCCCCAGGGGTCGTTCTCGCCGTAGACGAACATCATCCGGTCGGAATGCCGGCGCACCCAGTGGTCCACGTCCAGCATCGGCAGCGCGTCGTGCCGGGAGCGCAGCTCGGCCGGCAGGACCGAGTTGGGCTGGTAGAGGCCGGGGTGACGGGTCAGGCCGCGCAGATGCCTGAAGCGCAGCTCCGGCCAGCCGAGCTGGGTGGCGGCCTGGTAGTAGTACGGCGTGTAGTACTCGATGCCCTGGTCGGTGTAGAACGACCAGCCCGCGACCGAGTCGATCCAGGCGTACAGCTCGTCGTCGGTGGCGGTGGCCGGCGGCACGTCCGCGCAGTCGGCGGTGGTGGAGTACTGCCAGAAGGCCCACACCGTGTCCAGCACCGTCATCTCGAACGACCGGTCGGCGCTGCCCAGCGTCCGGGTGAAGGTGTAGCCGTTCTGCGCGGCGTACGCCTCCAGCTTGGGCACCAGGCGGTCGCGGCGCTTGAGCGCCTCCTTCTGCACATCGTCCAGCGCGGTACGGCAGGCGGCGTCGCCGACGCGGGCGAAGAACGCGTCATAGGCGCCGTCGAGGGGGTTGATCCGGTCGTTGGGTGCGACGTAGGCCACCACGCCGTCCACGTCTCCGGGGTAGAAGCGCCGGTGGTAGAGGGAGGTCATGCCGCCCTTGCTGGCGCCCGTCTGGATCCACTTGCCGGAGTAGACCGTCTTGAGCGCCTGCACGATCCGGTGCTCGTCACCGGCCTCCTGCCAGATGTTCAGGTCGCGCCAGTTCGCCGGGTCCGGCCGGGACGAGCGGAAGAAACGGTGCTCGACGGAGATCTGGTTGCCGTCGAGCAGGCGCGTCGGCTCGGTCCGGGAGGGGGCCGGGTTCACGGGCAGGCCGTACCCGCCGGTGTAGAGCACCACCGGAGCGGTCTCCGACCGGTGCAGCAGGGTGAGCCGCTGCTGGTAGGTGCCCTTGCCGGGGTCGCGGTGGTCGACCGGCTGGGTGAAGGTGAGGACGAAGAACCGGTAGCCGGTCGGCTGGGTCTCGGAGACCACGCTCAGGCCGGGTATCGCCTTGAGCTTGGCCAGCAGGGTGTCCTCGGCCGCCGCGGAGGGCGGAGGGGCCGGCTGGACCTGTGCCTCGGCGGGCAGGGCGAGGGAGCCGGCGGTGAGCAGGGACAGGACGAGGGCGGGGATCACCCGGGTTCGCACGATCATGCCTCCTGAGGGGTGGTCGCGTCGCCGCGGGCTCGCGGGTCACGCCGGGCGGGAACGCGTCCGGCGGAGACGGGGTCCGGCGTTCCGGCGGCGACGGGGAAGCGAGTGCCTCGCCGCCACCTTAGTGACCTCTGTCGCGTTTGAGGAGATCGTTTCCAGGAGATCTCCGTGCCGCCTCGATCACGGGGATCCCGCTTCGGCGAGCGCCCGTTCGAAGGCGGCGTACGCGTGCGCCGAGAAGAGCACGAACCGGATCTCGGCCACCCGCGTCGCGGCGGCGCGCACGGTGCCGACGGCGATGCGGGCGGCGTCGTCCATCGGCCATCGGTAGATCCCCGTGGAGACCGCGGGGAAGGCCACGCCGCTGGCGCCCAGTTCGTCGGCCACCCGCAGCGACTCCCGGTAGCAGGAGGCCAGCAGCTCCGAGCGGTCCTCCGCGGGGGAGAAGACCGGGCCGACGGTGTGGACGACCCAGCGGGCCGGGAGATCGCCGGCCGTGGTGCCCACCGCCCGGCCGGTGGGCAGGCCCCGGCCGTAGTGCGAGGCGCGCAGCCTGCGGCACTCTTCGAGGATCGCCGGGCCGCCGCGCCGGTGGATCGCCCCGTCGACCCCGCCGCCTCCCAGGAGGGAGGAGTTGGCGGCGTTGACGATGACGTCGATCTCCTGCTCGGTGATGTCGCCCTGGATCAGCTTGATCTCCATGGGGAGAGTCTGCCGGCGGGAATCGGCCGGTCCGCCGGAAACCCCGCCGGAGGCGAACTTTCTACGCCCGGCGCGTGTCTCATGGTGCATGGGGATCTTACTGAAGAAGCTGAGCGGCGGCGGTACGACGGGGACCGGGCGGACGGCCGCGCGCCTGGCGGGGGTGGCCGTGGCGGGGACGCTGGTGGCCGGGACGCTCGCGGGCGGCGCCGCCCACGCCGGAACGGGCCAGGCGGGACAGACGGGACAGACGGGACAGGGCGTGAGCGGCGCCGCGGGGAAGCTGCCGCGTGACTTCCTGCTGTACGAGGCGCAGGCCCGCAAGCCGGTGAAGTACCCGGAGGAGGAGGAGTGGACGATCAGTAACAGGCGGACGGAGAACTTCACGCTCAACCCCTGTGGGCTGCGCAGCTCCGTGGGCTCCGGCCGGGTGAGCGCGCGGACGATCACCTACTCCGCCCCGGAGTTCCACAAGTCGGAGCAACTGGTCGTCTTCCGTTCCGCGGGCGCCGCGCACAAGGCCTTCGCCGGGCTCCTGGCGCAGGTCGCCAAGTGCGACCGCATCGACACTCTGCCGGTCTTCAAGGTCAAGGCGCATGCCCTCGACGCCGGCGACGAGGCCGCCCGGGTGTCCGCCCAGGCCTACGGCCCGGACGGCGCTCCGGCCATCGGCGGCCAGCGGACCGTCGTGGTGCGCAAGGGCCGTGCGCTGGCGATCTACGTGCGCGCCGGCGAGTACAGCAAGGTGCGCACCTCGGACTTCCGCGTCCAGGCGAAGGACGCCAGGAAGATGGCGGCCAAGGTCTGCACCCTGCGCGGGGTCTGCTGACCCGCCCGCTTCCGGGTCCGTTTCCCGCGCGAGAAGCCGGTCCGAATCCCGCCGGATGCGGGCCCCGCGTCCGGCGTACCTTCGGCTGCAGTTGATCTGTAGCGAAGGGGGATCCATGGACCTGCAGCTGACCGGCGAGATCGCGGTCGTCACCGGGGCGTCCAAGGGGATCGGCCTGGCCGTCGTGCGCACCCTGCCGGCCGAGGGTGCCAGGGTGGCGGCCGTCTCGCGCAAGACGAGTCCGGAGCTCGCGGAGCTCGCGGAGCTCGACGGCCTGGCCGGGTCGGAACCGGTGCACGTGGCGGCCGACCTGACCGATCCGCAGGCGCCCGGCCGGGCCGTGGACGAGGCGGCGGAGGCGTTCGGCGGGCGCGGGATCCGGGTGAACACCGTCTCTCCGGGGCCGGTGCGCACCGACTGGTGGACCAGGCGGGGCGGTGCGGCCGACGTCATCGCCGCCCAGGCCGGCACCGACCGCGACGGCGTCCTCGCGACCGTCGCACCGGAGATGATGCGGCTGACCACCGGCCGCCTGGCCGACCCCCAGGAGGTCGCCGACGTGGTGGCCCTGCTGGCCTCGCCGCGCTCGGCGAGCACCACCGGGGCGGAGTCCACCGTCGACGGCGGCCTCCTCAAGGAGCTCTGAGCCCCCGGACCGAGGCTCCCGGCCCAGGGCCTTCCCGGATCAGGGCGCGGCCGGCACGGATTCCGGTTCGGCGGTCCCTGCGGCTTCGGCGGGCTCTTCGGTCGCCGCTCCGGCTCCGGACGGTGCCGCGGTCCTGCGGGCGCGCAGGCCGTACGCGGCCACGATCGCGCTGAGGACCGCCGCGGTCACCGGTACGGCCAGGGCCGCGCGGAGCGCGTCGAGCCGGGCCTGCGGTGAGCCGTCGCCGCCGAGCGCCGCCACGCTGACGGCGGTCACCGCCGACAGGCCGAGGGCGGTGCCGAACTGGATGGCGGTGTACAGCACGCCGCCGGCCAGGCCGTGCTCGTGCTCGGCGACGCCGTCGGTGGCCGCCATGGTCAGCGGGCCGTAGGCCAGCGAGAAGGCCAGGCCCAGCAGGGCCATGGTCGGGAGCATGGCGGCGTAGGTCCAGTCCGGGGTCACGGGCAGGAACAGCCCGTAGGCCACGGTCGCCAGCGCCAGCCCGCCGAACAGCACCGCGCCGTTGCCGAAGCGCTCGACCAGCCGCGGTGTCAGGGTGGGGGCCAGGACGGTGTCGACGCCGACGATCAGCATGGCCAGGCCGGTCTCCAGGGTGCTCCAGCCGCGCAGTTCCTGCAGGTACAGCGTGACCAGGAACTGGAACCCGGCGAAGGCGCCGATGAACAGCAGCGCGGCCACGCCGGTGCGTGCCAGGGCTCCCGCGCGCAGGATGCCCGGCCGTACCAGCGGGGCGGCCGAGCGCCGCTCGATCACGACGAAGGCGGCCAGCAGCGCCGACCCGCCGGCGAACGCCGCGACCGTGCCGGCCCAGCCGTCGCCGGGGTGCTCCAGGCGGACCACCCCGTAGGCCAGCAGCAGCATCGCCCCGGTGACGCTGAACGCGCCGGGCAGGTCGAAGCCGCCCGCCGGCCGCCGCGGCGGGCGGTCGTCCCGGACCAGGAGCACGGCCGCCACCAGGATCACCGCCGACAGGATGACCGGGGCGAAGAACACCCACCGCCAGCCGAACGAGGCCAGCAGGCCGCCGGCGACCAGGCCGAGCGAGAAGCCGCCCGCCGCCGTCCCGGCGTAGAACCCGAGCGCCCTGACACGCTGCGGACCCTCGGGGAAGTTGGCGGTGACCAGCGCCAGCCCGGCCGGGGCCATGAACGCGGCCGCCACCCCGGTGACGAAGCGGGCGGCCAGCAACATCCATCCCTCGGTGGCGAAACCGCCCAGACCGGAGAAGACCAGGAAGACGCCCAGCCAGAACAGGAACATCCGGCGGCGGCCCAGCAGGTCGGCGGCGCGCCCGCCCAGCAGCATGAACCCGCCGTAGCCGAGCACGTAGGCGCTGACCACGCCGCTGAGCATCCCGGTGGACAGGCCCAGATCGGCCCGGATCGACGGCAGCGCCACGTTCAGCATCGCCACGTCGATCCCCTCCAGGAAGATCGCCCCGCACAGCACCATCAGCACGCCCCGTGCGCGCCCGTCCATGCGGACGCTCGATGTGGACATGAGCCGACTCCTCTCGGGAGAACGCGGGACCGGCTCGGTTCTCAAATGTGCGCCGGTTCCCTCTTGTAACCAGCAGCATCGTCGGGCACCATCGGGGACCGTGGAAGACGGCACTTCGAAGTTCCCCGGGCACTGCGGGGATACCGGCGACGACTACGGCGTTCTGCAGTGGGACACCCGCGAGGACTGTGAGGTCAGGCAGATCCTCGACCGCGTCGCCGACAAGTGGTCGCTGCTGGTGATCGCCCTGCTCGACCGGCGCAGCCTGCGCTTCACCGAGCTGCGCCGCCAGATCGACGGGGTCAGCCAGCGGATGCTCACCCGCACCCTGCGGCATCTGGAGCGCGACGGTCTCATCAGCCGTACGGTGCACCCGACCGTGCCGCCGCGGGTGGACTACGAGCTCACACCGATGGGGGCGACCCTGCACGACACCATCCGCACCCTGGTCACCTGGACCGAGGAGCACCAGAACGAGATCGCGGCGGCCCGGGCGGCCTACGACGCCCGCGCGCTGGCCGAGCAGGAGGCGGCCGAGCGGGAGAGCGCCGCCCGGGACGCCCTGGCGAGGGACGTACTGGCGGGCGGGCGCTGATCCCGTCTCGGCGCCGGGCGGGCGGGCGCCGGTTCTCTCCCCGGCCTCAGTCGTCCGGGTCGAGTGAGCGCTGCTTGTCGTACTTGGCGATGAGGGTGTCGATCTGCACGCTCAGCCGGGCGCCCAGGGGCCAGCCGACGTAGTGGGTGAGGAAGACGGCGACCTCCCGGAGCTCGGCGGGGGAGAGCTCGCCGTTGGACAGGGCCGCCGGGATCTGGATGTCGAGGACGTCGTTGAGCCCCTGACCGGCGAGCACCCCGATGAGCAGCAGCCGCCGGTCGCGCATGGACAGACCCGGACGGGTCCAGATCTCGGCGAACAGGTGGTCCACGGTGATGCCGAAGAAGTCGCCGGGGGCGTCGCCGACCTCCCAGCCGTACACCTGGCGCATCATCTCCAGTCCGCGCCGCCGCCGCTCGTCACTCACCGTGCCTCCTTGGGGGAAGTCCGAGGCCCTCGGCGAGGCGGTCGAGCGCGAGCCGGGCCAGGGGCGTGTCGACGCCCCGCTCGGCGGCCAGGTCGAGGGCGAGGGACAGGTCCTTCTCGCCGAGCGCGAGCACATTCTCCATGATTGCGTAGAGCGGGTCACCCGGATCGAGGGGCCCGGTGGCGGAGCGGAGCATGATCGAGCCGGGCCCGCCGGTGACGGCGTCGGAGTGCCTGACCACCCGGGCGAGCCGGCGCAGCGGGACCCCGGCCGCCTCCGCCAGCCGCTGCGCCTCGGCCGCGGCGGCGAACGCGGTGAAGTGCAGCAGGTTGCGGGCGAGCTTGGCCCGGGTGCCCGCGCCGACCGGTCCCATGTGCAGGACGAGATCGGCCCAGGCCCCGAAGGGCTCCCGGCAGCGGGCGAAGGCGTCCTCGGCGCCGCCGACCATGACCGCGAGGGTGCCCGCCTCGGCGCCCATGAAGCCGCCGCTGACCGGCGCGTCCACGACGTCGATCCGGTACGGCAGCGCCCGCTCGGCGAGCCGTACCGCGGTGTCGGCGTGGATGGTGGAGTGGATCGCGACGATCGTGCCGGGGGCCGCGGCGGGGAGGATCTCGGCCGTCACCTCCTCCACCTGGGCGTCGTCCCGGACCATGATCGAGATGATCGGGCAGGCGGCGGCCACCTCGGCGGGGCCCGCCGCGGCCCGGGCGCCCTTGTCCGCCAGCGGGGCCACGGCCTGCGGGCGGGTGTCGTAGACGACGAGGCCGCGCCCGGCCAGGTGCGCCGCCATGGGGGCGCCCATCTGGCCCAGCCCGATGAAGCCGTACGGCCCCGCCGGCTCGCGGGATCCCGACGGTTCGCGGAGCCCTGACGACTCGTGACGTCCTGCCGGTTCGTGCGGTTCCGCCGCCCCGTGCGGCGCGGGCGCGGCGGTCATGCGCGGAACACCTCGCCGCCGTCGACGTTGAAGATCTGCCCGGTGATCCAGGCCGCCTCGTCCGATAGCAGGAACAGGCACATGCCGGCCAGGTCCTGCGGGGTGCCCATGCGTTTGAGCGCCAGCTTGTCGCGCACGATCTTCCGCACCATGCCCTCCGGCACGACCGCGCGGTTGGCCTCGGTGTCGATCGGGCCGGGCGCGATGGCGTTGACCCGGACGTTCATCCCGCCCAGCTCGTGGGCGAGCTGCTGGGTGATCCCGTTGACCCCCGCCTTGGCCAGGCCGTAGAAGCCGGAGTACTGCCAGGCCGCGGTGGACGACTGGTTGACGATCGCCCCGCCGCCGCGCCCCTCCATGTACGGCAGGACGGCGCGGGCGCACAGCAGCGCGCCGTCCATGTTCACCGCCATGAACCGCTTGTAGTAGTCCCAGTCCACGGTGAACAGGAAGTCCAACCGCATGGTGCCGAAGATCGCCGCGTTGTTGACCAGGTGGTCGACGCCGCCGAAGCGCTCCGCCGCCGCGGCGGCCATCGCCCGGACCGACTCGGGGTCGGACACGTCGGTGCGGACGTACAACCCCTCGATCTCCTCGGCGACCGCCGCGCCCTTCTCGCTGACGTCGGCGACCACGACGCTCGCGCCCTCGGCCGCCAGCGCCCGCGCGTACGCCTCGCCGATGCCCTGCGCGGCGCCGGTGACGATCGCGACCTTGTTCTCGAAGCGGCTCATCCGACTCCCTCCGTGACTCATGCGCTCTCCGCGATCGCCTTGGTCTCCAGGTACTCCTCGAACCCGGCCACGCCCATCTCCCGGCCGATCCCCGACTGCCGGTAGCCGCCGAACGGCACGTCCGCGCCGTACCAGACCCCGCCGTTGACGCTGACGGTCCCGGCCCGCAGCCGCCGGGCCACCGCCCGCGCCCGCTCCGGGTCGCCGCCGTGCACCGCGCCCGAGAGTCCGTACGGCGAGTCGTTCGCGATCCGCACGGCGTCGTCGTCGCCGTCGTGCGGCATGATCACCAGCACCGGGCCGAAGATCTCCTCCCGCGCGGCGCGGGCGGTGTTGTCCAGCCCGGTGATGAGGGTCGGCTCGATCCAGAAGCCCTTGTCCCGGCCCTCCGGCCGTCCGCCCCCGGTCGCGAACGCGCCGCCCTCGGCGCGCGCGAGCTCCAGGTAGCCCTCGATCCGCTCCCGCTGCCGGGCGGAGATGACCGGCCCGCAGACCGTGCGGTCGTCGCGCGGGTCCCGGGCGCCGAGCTTCGCCATCGTGGCGGCGGTGATCTCCACGGCCTCGTCGTACCGGGCGCGCGGGACGAGCAGCCGGGTGGTGATCGCGCAGCCCTGCCCGGCGTGCGTGATCCCGGCGAACGCGGCGTAGGAGCAGGCGCCGCGCAGGTCGGCGTCGTCGAGCACGATGAAGGCCGACTTGCCGCCCAGCTCCAGGAAGACCTTCTTGACCGTCTCGGCGGCGTCGCGCATGACGGCCCGCCCGGTCGCGGTGGAGCCGGTGAAGGAGACCAGGTCGACCCGGGGGTCGGCGGACAGCATCGCGCCGAGGGCGTGGTCGGCGCCGGTGACGACGTTGACGACGCCGGGCGGGATGTCGGTCTCCTGGGCGATGAGCACGCCGAGCACCGCCGCGCACCAGGGCGTGTCGGGGGCGGGCTTGAGCACGACCGTGTTCCCCGCGGCGAGCGCCGGACCGAGCTTGGCCAGGTTGATCTGGTGCGGGAAGTTCCAGGGGGTGACCGCCCCGACCACGCCCACCGGCTCGCGCACGACGCGGCGGTCGCTGGCCATGCCCATGGGCGAGGCCCGCCCCAGGTCGTGCTCCCACTCGTAGCGCTCGGCCAGGTCGGCGAACCAGGCCAGGTCGGCGACGGGGGCGTCGAGCTGCGCGCCGTACGTCAGGAACCGCGGGGCGCCCACCTCGGAGACGGTGAGCTCGCGCAGCTCGTCGGAGTGGCGGGCGAGCGCCTCGCCGAGCTGGCGCAGGCAGCGCACCCGCAGGCCGAGGTCGCCGGCCCAGCCGGAGTCGTCGAAGGCGCGGCGGGCGGCGCCGATCGCCCGGTCCATGTCGGCGGGGGCGGCGTCGGCGGCCTCGCCCAGGACCTCCTCGGTCGCCGGATCGACCGTCGCGAAGCGCCGGGAGGCGGGGACGAGCTCCCCGTCGATCAGCAGCGGCGAGAGATTGCCAAGCAAGCGATCGGTTGTTCTGGACACATGTCCAGACTACAGTTCGGTCCATGACGGAACGCAAGGACTATTCCGGAGAATTCGATCCAGGCTTCCGCTTCGAGGATCTGTCGAAGGAGGCCCTGGTCCGTCTCGTCCGCGAGTACGGCGTGATCGTCCATCTGCTCGACCGCGCGGCCCTCACCGCGGTCGGCCTGCGGTACGGCCAGAAGGTGGTCGAGGAGATCGCCATCGAGGAGTGGCGCGGGGCCAGCCCGATCTACACGGACCGGATCCGCGAGATCATGAAGATCGAGGGCGACGGGGTCTCGGCCATCTTCAAGTGCCTCCAGCTCGACCCCGGCTTCGCCCAGCACTACATGGACGTGGAGTACGAGCTCGTCTCCGAGACCCACGGCTTCTTCCAGCTCCGCACGTGCGGGGCGCTGCTGGACGTCGAGCCGTTCGGGGAGCGCGCCATCCGCGGGATGTGCCACCACATCGAGGACGGCACCTTCGACTGGACCGCCCAGGCGGTCAACCCGCGCGCCCGCATCCGCCCGGTGCACCGCCCGCCGCGGGACCCGGCCGGGCGGGTCCCGCACTGCCGCTGGGAGGTCGTCATCGACGAGGAGACCGAGCCGGTCGGGGAGGCCGAGATCACCCGGATGACCCGGGGCACCACGGCCGCCCGCTTCCGCTTCCCGCCGATGCGCGACGGCACCCCGCACGTCCCCGCCTGACCACGCCCGCCGTACGGCCCGCGTCAGTCCAGGCAGAACTCGTTGTCCTCGGGGTCGGTCATCACGATGAAGCCGGCGCTCATCGGGGGCTCGGGCTCGTGACGGCGCACCCGCTTGGCTCCCAGTCCGACGAGCCGGTCGCACTCGGCCTCCAGCGCCGCCATCCGCTCCTCCCCCTGCAGCCCGGGAGCCGCGCGGACGTCGAGGTGGACGCGGTTCTTGGCGGTCTTGCCCTCCGGGACCCGCTGGAAGAACAATCGCGGGCCCCGCCCGTCCGGGTCCTCGACGGCCGACGCCGCGTTGCGCTGATCCTCCGGTACGCCGGCCCGCGCGAGGAAGTCGTCCCACGCGGCCAGCGGGTCGGCGCCCTCGGGCAGGTCGACTCCGGGCGGGCCGGGGTGGACGTAGCCCAGTACGTCGCGCCAGAAGGCCGACAGCGCCCGCGGGTCGTGGGCGTCGAAGGTGACCTGGATGTGACGGCTCATCGGATTGCTCCGTTCGTATCGGTTCCGTGTGCGGGCAGAGGTCTCACAGCGTCCGGTTCCAGTGGAGCCTCCCTGTGCCCGCGGAACCACCCTGACACCCCTGGCGGACAGGATCGGTCCGCTATTTCTGGCAGAGTGGGTGATGTGGACACGGCGAGCGGTGACGAGCGGGGCACGACGGAACGGGTGCTCACCCTGCTCGGGCTGTTGCAGCGGCGCCGGGTCTGGACCGGCCCCGAACTCGCCGACCGGCTCGGGGTCACGCCGCGCACGGTACGGCGTGACGTCGAGCGGCTGCGCGCGCTCGGTTATCCGGTGCACGCCGGCCAGGGGGTCGGCGGCGGCTACCGGCTCGGCGCGGGCAAGGACCTGCCGCCGCTGCTTCTCGACGACGAGGAGGCGATCGCCACGGCGGTCTCGCTGCTCGCCGGCGCGGGCGGCGCGGTCGCCGGAGCCGGTGACGCCGCACTGCGGGCGCTGGCCAAACTCGACCGGGTGCTGCCCACCCGGCTGCGGCAGGAGGTGCGCGCACTGTCCGGCTCGGTGGAGTCCTTCGACGGAGGCCGCACGCCGGTCGATCCCGAGGCGCTCATGACGCTGGCCAGGGCCTGCCGTGACGAGGTCGAGGTCGGCTTCGACTACCCGTCGGGGAACGAGGCGGGACGGCGGCGGGCCGAGCCCCACCGCCTGGTCGCCTCCGACCGGCGCTGGTACCTCCTGGCCTACGACCTCGACCGCGACGACTGGCGCAACTTCCGCGTCGACCGGATGACCGGCGTCTCCGCGCGGACCTGGCGCTTCCGCCCGCGTGCGACGCCCGACGCGGCGGCGTACGTACAGGAGAGCGTGGCGAGCCGGGTCTACCCGCACCGGGCGCGTTTCCTCGTGCACGCGCCGGCCGACACGGTGCGCGCACAGATCCCGGCGTCGGCGGCCGTCGTACGGGAGCGGGGGAGCGGGAGCTGCGAGGTGCTCAGCGGCGCCGGCAGTCTCGACTTCGTGCTCATGCACGTGGTCCTGCTGGGGCACGACTTCGAGGTGCTCGACCCTCCGGAGCTAAGGAGGCGCTGCCGCGTGCTGGCGGAGAGGCTGCTGTCGGCCGGAGCGGCGATCTCGCCGGAGGAGACCGCCGGCGAGGATCACCAGAGGGGGACCGGGGTCTCGCCGCGCCGGTAGTAACCGGGGACCGGCTCCCCCGAGGCGGCCCGGTCGAGGCGGCGCTTCATGCCGTCCGACAGGACACCGGCCTTCATCATCTTCACGAACAGCGAGGTGACGTTCCCCATGTCGAACCAGTCGCGCTGCCAGGACCACCGGAAGCCGCCGCCGTACCGGAACCAGCTGCCCCCGATGCCCGCCACCTCGTAGGCGCCGCCGTCCGGGCGCCTGGCGTCGGCGACCTGCTTCCAGAAGCCGACCACCTCGCCGTTGCGGTCGTCGACGAGGATGCTCCGGTACGGGTACGACCAGCCGTCCAGGCCGCCCATCTCCGAGCCGAGCGCCAGGTCGCGGATCTCCTCGCGGCCCACCGCCATGAAGTCCTGGCCGGGGCCGACGTTCCAGCCGTAGGTGGCGTCCTCGGTGTAGAGCTCGGCCAGCGGGCGCCAGTCGCCCGCCTCCTCGCAGCGCCGGTTGGCCTCCAGCCACCGGTTCACCATCTCGTCCAGCTCCTCACGGTCGAAGGCGGGCACGGGGTCTCCTCTCCACAGGCTCAGGGGTTCGGGGTCAGAGTTCGGGGATCAGCGGTTCGGGAGTCAGGGCTTGGGGACCAGTCGCAGCGCCCGGGTCGGGCAGAAGCGGACGGCCGCCTCGACCTCGCGGCGCAGGGACTCGGGGGGCTCGGGATCCAGGATCTCGACCTTCCCCTTCCCGGGGACCTCGAAGACCTCGGGCGCCTCCAGCTCGCACATCGCGTGTCCCTGGCACAGGTCGAGATCGGCCTCCACCCTCAACGCGGCCTCCCCGGGTTCGTCACGGCCGCCTCCTGCGATAGCGCACCGCGCACGGGCGGGCCAGCTGCACCACCATCTTCGAGTGGTCGTTGCGGTAGGAGCCCGGGTCCTGCGCGAGGGAGAACTCCCAGTCCCGCAGGAGCACCGAGAAGATCGCCTTGAGCTGGATCATCGCGAAGTTCGCGCCCACGCAGCGGTGCCGCCCGGCGCCGAACGGCACCCAGGTCCACCGGTTGAGCACGTCCTCCTCGCGGGGCACGGCGTAGCGCGCCGGGTCGAAGGCGTCCGGGTCGGGGAAGTCCTCCGCGATCCGGTTGGAGACCGCCAGGCTGCAGCCGACCATCGTCCCGGCCGGGATCCGGTACCCCAGCACCTCCTGGTCGGACTTGGCCACCCGCAGCAGGAGGATGAGCGGCGGATGCAGGCGCAGCGCCTCCTTGATCGCCGACTCCAGCCGGGGGATCTCCCGCAGGGCCTGGAAACTGATCTCCGAGCCGTCGGCGTAGAGCTCGTCGAGCTCCTCGACGACCCCGCGCAGCACCCCGGGGTGGCGCAGCAGCTCGATCAGGGTCCAGGCCGCCGTGCCCGAGCTGGTGTGGTGACCGGCGAACATCATCGAGATGAACATCCCGGTGACCTGGTCCGCCGAGAACCGCTCCGAGCCGTCCTCCTCGCGGATCGACATCAGGACGTCGAGGAGGTCCCGCTCCTCCCTCGGCGGGCGCGGCGCGGCGGCCCGCTCGTCCATGATCTCCTGCACGAGCGCGACGAGCTGCACACGGGCGGCGTCGCGGCGGCGGAAGCTCTCGATGTCGGCGTACGGATCGACGTAGGCCAGCGCGTCGGTGCCCCGCTCCAGATCGTGGTACAGCTCGGCGAAGCGGCGGTCCAGCCGCTCGCGGAAGCGCTTGCCGATCAGGCACGCCGAGGAGGTGTAGATGGTCAGTTCGGCGAACCAGTCGAGCAGGTCGATCTCACCCTCCTCCCCCCACGCGGCGACCGTCCGGTCCACCTCGGCGGCGATCGTGGCGGCGTGGCCCTTGAGGAAGGAGCCCTTGAGCGCCTGGTTGTGCAGGGCCTCCCGGCGCTGCTCGGGGGTGGCGTCGAAGACGACGCCCTCGCCGAAGATCGGCGTCATGAAGGGGTAGGCCTCGGCCTGGTCCAGCTCCTCGTCGGGGGCGCGGAAGAAGAACTCGTTGGCCTCCGCCCCCGACAGCAGCACCACCGCGCGCCCCGCCAGCCGGAACTCCCCGACCTCGCCGCACTCCTGGCGGACCCGCCGCATCAGGGCGATGGGATCGGTACGGAGCTCCTCGAGATGATCGGGGCCTCCCGAGACGACGGCGGGCTGCTTCATCGCCTTCATCGCGTCCGCTCCCCTCCGGCGCCGACGGCCGCCTCCGGCTGGACCTCGACGAGCGTCAGGTGGGTGCCGCGCGGGGTGGCGACGACGGCGGCGATCACGGCGGCGACGTCCTCGGGCCGCAGGAAGTACGGATGCCGGGCGAGCCCCCACCGCACCCACTCCTGAAGCACCTCCCCGGTCGTCTCGGCGTCCCAGCCCATGCCCATGCCGGTCATGGTCGGGCCGGGACGGACGACCGAGGCGCGGACCCCGGTGCCCTCCAGCTCCATCTGCAGGGCCCTGGCCATGCCCTCCACGCCGTTCTTGGCCGCGACGTAGGCCCCCATGCGGGTGCGCGGGGCCCGTACGACGTCGGAGGAGACGAGCACGATGTCGCCCCGGGCACGCGCGACCATGCCGGGCACGACGTGGGAGACGAGACGGTGCGCGCCCACGAGATGGACCTGGAGCTGAGCCGCGAAACCGTCGGAGTCCAGCTCGTGGACGCGCTCGGCGCCGAGGTCCCCGGCCCCGAAGACGACGATCTCGGGATCGCCGAGCGCTGCGGCGGCGGCCGAGACGAAGCGCGCGACCGAGCCGGAGTCGGAGACGTCCAGGGGGTGGGCGAAGGCCTCGCCGCCGTCCTTGCGGACGGTCTCGGCGATCTCCTCGCACCGGTCCGCCCGCCGCGCGCCGAGCGCGACCGGGTGACCCGCGGCGGCCAGCAGGGCGGCGGTGGCGGCACCGATCCCGGAGGAGGCCCCGGCGATCAGCGCGGGGCGGCGGTGCGGATGGGGTTCGAATCGGGGCATGGGCGCGCTCTCCAAGGACGGGGCGGAGGACCGGGTGCGATCACGGGCCCGGGGTCCGGCGTGCTCGCGGCGCGGTTCGGGGCGGTCGTGACGGGGTGCGGTCCGGGGCGGTCATGAGGGGGTGCGGAGGGAGACGGAGACGGGCAGGGAGGCGAAGCCGCGGACGTTGACCGAGTGCACGCGCACGGCGTCGTCCTCGTCCACCTCGTAGTCCCGGACCCGCCGGACGAACTCGGTCAGCGCCACGCGCGCCTCCAGCCGGGCCAGGCCGGCGCCCAGGCAGAAGTGCCGCCCGCCGCCGAAGGTGACCATCTGGGAGGTGTCGCGGTCGAGGTCGTAGACGTCCGGGGCGGGGAAGACCCGGGGGTCGCGGTTGGCCGCGCCGATCAGCAGCAGCAGCCGGTCGCCGGCCGGGACCGCCCGGCCGTGCAGCTCGATGTCCTCGGCGACGGTTCTGGCGATCATCTGGCTGGAGGCGTCGTAGCGGAGCGTCTCCTCCACCCAGTCGCCGACCCGGGCCGGGTCCTCCATGGGCTTGGCCAGCTGGGAGGGGCTGCGCCGGGCCCAGTAGAGCGCGTTGGCCAGCAGCTTGGTGGTGGTCTCGTTGCCCGCCACCACCATGAGGAAGAGGAAGGCGATGACGTCCTCCTCGCTCAGCCGGTCACGGCCCTCCCGGGCGGTCAGCAGCGCGGAGGGGAGATCGGCGCCGGGCCTGCGGCGGCGCTCGGCCACGAGGTCCTGGTAGTAGCCGACGAGGGTCAGGGAGGCCTCCATCCCGGCGGGCGGGACGTCGTTGAGACCCTCCTCGCGATGGACGACCAGGTCGGCCAGGCGCCGCAGCTCGTCCCTGTCGGCCTCCGGCACGCCCATCAGCTCGCAGACGACGTCCATCGGAAGCCTGCCCGCGACGTCGGCGACGAAGTCGAACTCGCCCTTCTCCAGGGCGGGATCGAGATGGCGGCGGGTCAGGCGCAGGACCTCGTCCTCCATCTCGCGGACCCGGCGGGGGGTGAAACCCTTGGAGACCAGCGAGCGCATCCGGGTGTGCCCGGGCGGGTCCATGCCGAGGAAGGACATCGTGCGACGGGCGTGCGGACCCCAGGCGCTCGGGTCGATCGAGACGCCGTTGGCGTTGGAGAGGCGCTCGTGGTCCCTGAAGGCGCCCGCCACGTCGGCGTGCCGGGACAGCGCCCAGAACCCGAGTTCGTCGTTGCGGTAGAGCGGTGCCTCCTCCCGCAGGCGCGCGTACGTCGGATAGGGGTCCTCGTGCATCGCGTAGTCGTAGGGGTTGTACGCGACCTGCTCGTGCGTGCTCTGCTCGTGCGTACTCCGGAGGGAGGAGTCCACGGCGGCTACCTCACTATCAGCTCGGCGATGTCGGCGAGGCGGTCGGCCATCTCCCCGTAGGAGGTGTAGCCCATCCCGGCATGGAGGAGCGCGCCCGCGTAGGCGAACTCCAGTGCGTTCAGCGTGCGGTGGTCGGCCCGCGAGCCGAGCGCGGCCCGCAGGCGGCGGCGGATGGCCAGGCCGATGCGGGCGCGCAGTTCCCGGACGTCCGGATCGGTGCCGAGCATCGCGGTCGTGCAGGCCGCGGCGAGCCGGGGCTCGTCCGAGACCAGCAGGCTGATCTCGCGGAGCACGGCGACCACGCGCTCACGCGCCCCGGCCACGGTGTCCGTCGTGTCCGCCGGGAACGGGGCCGCCGTCCCGGGTGAACCCGCGGGGAGAGCGCCCGCCGAGGGCTCCGGGGGAGCCTCCACCGGGTTGTCCACCGGTGGCAGGGCGCTCAGCCGCCGCCAGAACACCTCGGTGACGAGGTGGTTCTTGGAGGCGAAGTAGGTGTAGGCCGTCGCCGGCGCGACCCCGGCCCGGCGGGCGACGTTGCGCACGGTCAGCCCGTCGAAACCGGTCTCCCGGATCTCCTCCACGGCCGCCTCGGTCAGCCGCCGCACGGTGTCCGCCTGACGCTCGGTCAGCCGCCGGCGGGTGGGCTCTGCAACCAACTTTCCGGACACATGTCCAGACATTAGTCCGGACCCTCTCTATGCACAAGCGATTGTTTGGTTCACGTGACGACGAGCCTGCGCGCGGGGAGGCGGCTACACAGGCCACCACATACCATTTGTCGGTATTTGTCGGTATTTGTCGGATTTTAGGTGCCCTGTGAGTATGACGTGCCCGTGATCAGAATTCCTCCCCATGCCCCGGGGGAGCCCGACTGGCTGCTCGTCATCCGCTCCCTGGCCCGGGTCGTCGTCCTGAGCGTGTCGCTGTTCATGTTCGGCGCCGTCGCGCTCTCCATGATCGCCGACAGTCGTCGACCGGAGCAGGCAGGCGAGCGATTCGCCGCGGTGATGGACACCGCCGTGCAGATCGCCAACCCCGACTACGACTTCCACGGCTTCAGCAACGACGGCGACGACGGATCGGACCGGCTGCGCCTGACCGGTGAGCCGCTGGCGGCCGGTGACGGCATCACCGAGGACATCCACGGCCCAGGTGTCACCTACGAGGTCACCAGGGACGCCTCCGGCACGGTCGACGCCGGATCCGCCCTGAGCATCGGCGACTCGGCGCTCGATCAGAGCCTGATGACCCTCGGTGAGCGCGACCAGAGCCGGGAGAAGGCCCTGCGCCAGGCCCGAAAGCGCCTGGACGCCTTGCCTGCCGCGATGAACGCGGTCGCGCTGGTGGAGTTCGAGCGCCCGCTGACCGCGGCCCAGCTGGTCGGCTTCACCCGGCGGCACGAGCGCTGCGGCATGACCACCTACGTCTACCGGCCCTTCGGCCACGGCAACGGCCTGGACGTGGAGAACGCGGTCAGCTGGAACGTCGGCATGAACCCGTTCCCGGAGGCGGACGGCCTGTCGCACGAGTGCGAGAAGGAGCCGGAGGCGGCGCTGGCGTCGTTCCGCTCCTGGGTCGCCGCGCTGCGCCCGGAGGACGAGGCCGGCCTGCGGCAGCTGGCCCTGACCCGGGCGGGATTGGCCGAAGCCGCGGGCAAGGGCGTGGCGCACGCCTTCGTCGCCGAATCCTGGATGCTGGCCGATCTGCGTGCCCTGCTCGACGATCCGCAGGTGCGGACCGTCCGGGTGACGGATGTGGCCTTCAACCTGGGCTGAGCACTCCGCGTTCTCCGTGTGCCGCGATATCGGGGGGCGCGGTCATCGCACGTCCGGTGAGGGCGTTCCGGTGGTCGTGCGGCCGGCGTGGGCGCAGTGGTGTCCGCTCCCGTCGTCCTCGACGACCCGGGGCAGGATGCCGGTGAGGATCCGCAGCAGGGTCTCCTCCAGGAACACGTGGACCTGGCGCCGGGTGAGCCGCCCGCGCTTGAGCCACTCCCGCGACGTCGCCTCCGCCATGCCGCTGAAGCCGCGCAGCAGCGCGTGGACCTCGGGGTGCTCCCTGGCGTACGGCCCCAGCCCGACGACCTCGGCGATGTGGTCCACCAGCCGGTCGCGGGCGGCGTCGAGCAGGCGCTCCAGCTCGGGATCGGCGGGACCGTCCATGCCGATGGCGGCCAGCCAGGTCTCCCGGTTGCGTTCCAGCAGCTCCAGCCAGCCCTCGACGCTCTGGCAGGTGCGATCGCGCACGCTCGCGCCCGGCAGGTACTCCGGCACCGGCACCGGGGGGACGCTGAGCATCTCGGCCACCGCGGCGAGGTAGAGCTCCCGCTTGGTGCCGAAGTAGTGGTTGAGCAGCCCCCGGCTGACCCCGGCGGCGGCGGCGATCTCGGTGTTGGACACCTCGCTGTACGGGCGTTCCCGAAAGAGGACCTGCGCGCGGGAGATGATCTGCCCCCGGCGCTCGTCCGGGTCCATGCGTTCCACACCCATGATTCTCTCCTGTTTCCCCGTACCGCCCGGAGGCAAACTGGCGGACCGCCAAAAACTATTGGCGGTCCGTCAATAGCGTGCTACGAATCACATCAACAGCCCCTCACGCCATGGAGGCGAGATGAGTGAGGAGACGCGCAGGGACTTTCTCCGGATCGCCGCGGGGAGCGCGGCGGCGACCGCCGGGATCCTCGGGGGCACGAGGCCGTCGTGGGCGGCCCGAGAACGGGCAGGGCGCGGGCGGAGCGGGGCGGCGGGCAGGCGGGTCGCGGTGCTGGGCGGCGGCGTCGCGGGCCTGTCGGCGGCCCACGAACTGGCCGAGCGGGGGTTCGAGGTCACCGTCTACGAGCGCAAGGCGCTGGGCGGCAAGGCCCGCAGCATCCCGGTGCCGGCCACCGGCACCGGCGGCCGGGCCGACCTGCCGGGCGAGCACGGGTTCCGCTTCTTCCCCGGCTTCTACTTCGACCTGACCGACACGATGCGGCGCACGCCGTTCCCCGGCAACGCGGGCGGCTGCTGGGACAACCTCACCCGCGCCACGTCCTACATGATGTCGCGGCAGGGCCGTCCGGACCTGACCGCGCCCTTCCCCTTCCCGCTCCCGCCCAACCCGCGGATCTACTCCCCGGCGACGCTGCTCTCCACGATCACCTCCGGGCTGCAGACGCTCGGCAGGCTCTCGGCGGTCGAGATCGCCTTCTTCGCCCAGAAGATCGTCGTCTACTTCACCAGCTGCGACGAGCGCAGGCTCGGCCAGTGGGACGACATCACCTGGGCGGACTTCATCCGGTCCGACCGGTTCTCCGACGAGTACAACAAGTTCCTCGCCGACGGCCAGATCCGCAATCTGGCCGCCACCAAGTCCAAGGACGCCAGCACCCACTCGATCGGCCTGGTGGGCGAGGCGACCGTGTGGAGCATCCTCGGCCTGGGCAACGAGCCCGGCAGTTCGGTCGACCGGGTCCTTTCGGGCTCGACCAACGAGATGTGGATCGACCCCTGGGTGAGCCATCTCGGCGGCCGGGGCGTGCGGTTCGACGTCGGCTGGACGGTCGACGCGCTGAACGTCTCCGGCGGGAGGATCACCGGCGCCACGGCGCGCGACCCGCGCGGCGCGTCCCAGACCGTCGACGCCGACTGGTTCATCGTCTCCATGCCGTCGGAGCAGGCGGCGAAGCTGATGAGCCCCGCCCTCGTGGCCGCCGACCCGAAGCTGGCCGACATCGCCAAGCTCCGCCAGGACTGGATGAACGGCCTGATGTTCTTCCTCAGGAAGGAACTGCCGCTCACCCCCGGCCACGTGAACTACATGGACTCCGGCTGGGCGGTCACCTCCATCAGCCAGGCGCAGTTCTGGAGCCGGGACTTCGCCGCGTACGGCGACGGCACGGTCCGGGACTGCCTGTCCACGATCATCTCGGACTGGTTCACGGCCGGGAACGTCAACGGCAAGAAGGCCAGGGACTGCACGCCCCAGGAGGTCGCCGCCGAGACGTGGGCGCAGATCAAGGCCCACCTCAACGACGGCGGCAAGACCGTCCTGACCGACGACATGCTGCACTCCTGGTTCCTCGACCCGGCCATCACCGGCTCCGGGACCGCGAACGTGACCAACGACGAGCCGCTGTTCATCCAGCACCCCGGCTCGTGGCGGATCCGCCCGGAGTCGAAGACGGCGATCCCCAACCTGTTCCTCGCCGGTGACTGGGTCCGCACCCCGATCAACGTCACCACCATGGAGGGGGCCAACCAGGGCGGCAGGCAGGCGGTGAACGCCCTGCTCGACGCGGCCGGATCGGAGGCCTCCCGCTGCCGGGTCCACAGCCTCTACCGCTCGCCGATCTTCGAGCCGTTCAAGAACACCGACAGGGTGCGCTACCGGCTCGGCCTGCCCAACGAGTTCGACGTCCTCGACACCCGGTGGCCGTGAACGGGGAGCGCGCCGACGCGGTGATCGTGGGCGCGAGATGCGCGGGGTCGGCCACGGCCGTCGCCCTGGCCCGCGCGGGCCGGAAGGTGATCGCGGTCGACTCCGCGCGCTTCCCCTCCCCGGTGGTCTCCACCCACCTGCTCTGGCCCGGCGGCCTGGCGGAGCTGGCCGGGATCGGGGCGCTGGAGCGGGTCGAGGCCCTGGGGGCGCCCCGGCTCCCGGTCGCGGCCGTGGCCGTCCCCGGCATCACGGCGTCCGGCCGCTACAGCCCGGTCGGCGGCGTCGACTACGCCATGTGCGTGCGCCGTACCGGGCTGGACCTCGCGCTCGTCGAGACCGCCCGGGAGGCGGGCGCGGAGGTGCGCGAGGGGGCGCGGGTGGTCGGCCTGCTCCGCGCGGGCGGCGGGGGAGGCGGGAGCGATAAAGGTGACGGGAGCGATAAAGGTGACGGGAGCGACCGGGACGGCAGGGTCACCGGGGTCGTCGTCCGTGAGCGGGACGGGCGGACCTACGAGATCCACTCCCCGGTGGTCGTCGGGGCGGACGGGCGGCGCTCCACCGTGGCCCGGCTCGCCGGTGCGGGCCCGCCGTACCTGTCCGGTCCGGACGGGCGGGCCTGTTACTACGCCTACTTCGACGACCCCCATCCGGAGCTGCGCCCGGTCGCCGCGCAGTGGCGGCAGGGCAGGGAACTCGGCACCGCCTTCCCCTGCGACGGGGACCTCACCCTGGTCCTGCTGATGCCGCCCGACTCCCGGGCCGGGGACTTCCGGGGCGATCCCGGGCGCGAGTACGACCGGACCATCGCCGAACTCCTGCCCGGCCTGCACGCCCGGCTGGCCGGGTGCACCCGGCGCTCGAAGGTCTTCGGCGCCGCGCACCTGGAGTCCTTCTTCCGCCGGTCGGCTGGACCCGGCTGGGCCCTGGCCGGGGACTCCGGCCACTTCAAGGACCCCGTCACCGCCCAGGGCATCCGCGACGCCGTACGCTTCGGCCGCCTGCTGGGGGAGACGCTGGCGGAGGCGATCGGGGCGGGGGCGGACGACGCGGCGGTGGACCGGGCGGTCGCCGCGTGGCAGCGCCGCCGCGACCGCGAGTGCCTGGAGACCTTCCACTGGACCGCCCGCATGGGCCGCGCCGACCCGGTCGGCCCGCTGGATGTGGAGATGCACCGCGCCCTGCGCGCCGACCCGGCCCTGATGACCGCCTTCCTGGACGTCTACTCCCGGACCGTGCGGCCGGGCCAGGCGCTCACCCTCCGCCGCCTGGCCGGCTGGACCGCACGCGCGCTGCTGCGGCCGGGCACCGACCGGTACGGCCTGCTCCGCTACGTGGGCGTGACGATCCGGGAACTCCGCTCCGAACGACACACGACGGCCCGCCTCCTGAACGGCACCTCCCCGGCCGGTCCCCTGCGGGGCCCGCCGGAGGCCGGTTCCCCGGAGGGGTTCCCGGCGGACCGGTGAGGGGTTCGACGACCGGTCCGCCGGACGGAAGGCCGGGCGGTCATCGGATACTGGGGGCGGATCCCGCCTCAGGAGGTGCGCGTTGCCGATCCCCTCGATCGTGCCGGTGCGGAGGACCACGTCCGTGCGAGGGTGGGCCGCCGGGTTCCGGGGGGTTTCGCCGGTGGCCGTCGACGCCGTGATCGTCATCACGGTGGCCGTCGCCACGCTCTGGTCCGGGGTGCGGTGGGCCGGTGGAGGGCCGGGGGTGGTGGTGCTGGCCCTGGGGGCGTCGGTTCCGCTGCTGTGGCGGAGGAGGGCGCCCGTCCTGGCCGCCTCGGCGGTGTGCGCGGCGACGACCGGGCTCGCGATGGCCCACGCGCTGCCGCCGCTGCCGTACGGCGCGCTGGTGGGGGTGTACACGGTGGCGGCGCTCAGCGCGCGGCGGGTGCGCCTGCTGAGCGGGGCCGCCGGCGCGGTGCTGCTGGTGGTGTCCCTCGTGGCGCCGGGTGAGTCGCCGGAGTCCTTCGGGTACGTGGGCATGGCCTTCGCCGCCGCCTGGGCGCTGGGGACCGGAGTGCGGGCGCGCAGAGCGGAGATCACCGCGTTGGAGGAGCGCGCCCGCCGGCTGGAGGAGGAGCGGGCGGCGGTCGCCGCGCAGGAGCGCATGCGCATCGCGCGCGACATGCACGACGTCCTGACTCATTCGGTCGGCATCATGGTCGTCCAGGCGGACGCGGGCTCGCTGGTGGTGCGGGCCGACCCGGACCGGGCCGAGGCCGCCTTCGAGGCGATCGGGCGGACCGGGCGGGAGGCGGTCGGCCAGCTCCGCCGTGTCCTGGGTGCGCTGCGGTCGGGTGACGGTGACGGAGTCATGGGCGGCACGCGTGAGGGCTGGAGCCACGGCGGAAACGCGCCGCCGCCGGGGCTCGGTGAGCTGGGGCGCCTGGCCGGGCAGGTCCGGGGCACCGGGCTGAAGGTGGTCGTCGAGTCCCTCGGCGAGGCCGGGCCGGTGCCCGCCGATGTCGACCTGGCGGTCTACCGGCTCGTCCAGGAGTCGCTGACGAACACGCTCCGGCACGCGGGGGCCACCACCGCGTGGGTACGGCTGCGCTGGTCGCCGGATGCTCTGTGGATCGAGGTGACCGACGACGGTCGCGGCCCGGCCCCGGAGAGGCCGGAGGGGACTGTGGCGGGACACGGCCTGATCGGTATGCGGGAGCGGGTCGAGGCGTGCGGGGGCGTGCTGCGGACGGGCCCGGGGCGAGGCGACCTCGGACAGGGCGATCCCGGACGGGGCGATCCCGGACGGGGCGATCCCGGACGGGGCGAGGGAACGGGCGGCGGGTTCACCGTCACCGCGACCCTGCCGATCGGGACGTCACCGACCGGGACCCCGGCCGGACGGGAACAGTCCGCGGCCGTCGTGATGCCGCCGAGTGGACGGGAGGAGAGCGCCGATGGTGCGCGTGCTCGTCGTCGATGACCAGGACCTGTTCCGTGGTGGCTTCTCCCTGATCCTCGACGCCCAGCCCGGCGTCACCGTGGTCGGGGAGGCCGCCGACGGCGCCGAGGCCGTTCGCAAGGCGGTGGAGCTCAGGCCCGATGTGGTGCTGATGGACATCCGGATGCCGGGCATGGACGGGATCGAGGCGACGACCCGGATCTGCCGGAGCAGCGACGCCAGGGTGCTGGCGCTGACCATGTTCGATCTCGACGAGTACGTCTACGCCGTGCTGCGGGCCGGAGCCAGCGGCTTCCTGCTGAAGGACGCCCACCGGGACGAGCTGGTCGCCGCCGTCCGCGTGGTCGCCGCGGGGGAGGCGCTCCTGGCCCCGACGGTGACGCGGCGGCTGATCTCCGACCTGGTACGGCGGGGCGGTGCCGTACCAGGTCTGAAGGCCCGGCTCGGCGAGCTGACCGCCCGGGAGCGGGAGACGCTGGAGCGGGTGGCGCGGGGGATGTCCAACGCCGAGATCGCCGCGGCGCTGTACGTGAGCGAGCACACCGTCAAGACCCACGTCAGCAACCTGCTGGCCAAGCTCGGGTTGCGCGACCGGGCGCAGGCGGTGGTCTTCGCCTACGAGTCGGGCCTCGTCGTGGCGGGGGCTCACTCCTGGGAATGAGGGCGGGTTCACTCCTCGCGGCGATCCCCCGAGCGCTCCTCACGGGCAGCATTCGAAGCCCGTACCGGCCCTGCGCCCCTCCCGGGCCTGAGGTCCACTCTGTGAGGAGAACGCTCCGATGCACCCGCCGCCCGGTCCCGACGCATCCCCCCTCCACACCGCGCCGCCCCCGTCCCCTCCCGAGTCCTCCGGCCCCACCGTGCCGTCTCCTCCCGCCGGCGTGCGCCTGCCGGTCGTCCTCGCCGCCGCCGCCGTCTCCACTGTCGCCACCGCCGTCCTGTTGTTCTCCGGCACCGGTCTGACCCCGCTGCCGTGGCTCACCTGGCTGGCGCCCCTGCCGGTGCTGCTGCTCGCGCCCCGGGTCTCCGCGCCCGTCGCGGCCGTCGCGGCGTTCGCGGCCTGGGGCGCCGGTGGGCTGAACCTGTGGAGCCTGCAGCGGGACCGGCTGGAGGTCCCGCTGCCGGTGGCGCTGCTCAGCGTGGTGGTCCCGGCCCTGCTGGCGGTCGCGGCCGTGCTCCTCTTGCGGGCCCTGCTGCGGCGGGGCAGGCCGGTCGCGGCCGTGGTGTCCGTGCCCGCGGTGTGGGTGAGCGGGGAGTACCTGGTCTCGGTCCTCGGGCCGGACGGGGCGCTGTGGAGCCTGGCCTACACCCAGGCCGGGGTGCTGCCGGTGTTCCAGCTCGCCTCGCTCACCGGCGTGTGGGGCATCACGTTCACGCTGATGGCGGTCCCGGCGGCCGTCGCCGCGATCCTCACGCCGGGGACGGGCGGAGGCGCGCGCCTGGGCGTGGGCCTCACGACGCTGGCGCTGCTCGCCGCGGCGGTGGGGTACGGGACCGTACGGCTCGCCGCCCCCGCGGGCCCGCACCGGAACGTGGCGCTGCTGGCCGCCGGGCTGCACGGGGACTGGGCCCCGGTGGACACGCCCCGGGGAGCCGAGAAGCTCCGGGACATGCTGGCGCGCCTGCGCGCCCTGCCCCGGGAGACGGGCGTGGCGGTGCTGGCGGAGGCCGCCTTCGTCACCGACGGGGCGGACCTGCCGAAGATCACCGGACCGCTGGCCGCGCTGGCCCGCGAGCGCCGGATGGACATCGTCGCCGGAGTGATCGTCACCGACGCCGGCCACAACACGGCCATGCTCTTCCCCGCCGGAGGGGGAGAGCCGGAGGTCTACCGCAAACGGCACATGGTGCCCGGCGTCGAGCCGTACGAGCCGGGCGAGCGGACCCTCGTCCTCGGCGACACGGGGGTGGCGATCTGCAAGGACCTGGACTTCCCCGCCCTGGCCAGGGAGAACCGGCGGAGCGGGGCCGCGGTCATGCTCGTGCCCTCCCTGGACTTCGAGCTCGACGCCTGGCAGCACTCCCGGATCGCGGTGACGCGCGGCGTGGAGAACGGCTTCGCCGTCGTGCGCACCGGGGCGGACGGCAACCTGACGGTCAGCGACCCGTACGGGCGCGTCCTCGCCGAGCGGGCGACCGGGGGCCGCGACATCGTGACCGTCACGGCGGCCGTCCCGGTCGGCGGAACCGGCACCCTCTACACCGGCTGGGGCGACTGGTTCGCCTGGTCCTGCCTGGCCGGGACCGCGGCCCTCGCCGGATGGGCGCTCCGGGCAAGACGGGACCGGCGCCGCGCGTCCCCGGGGATCGCATGACGGCCGCGGGCACGGGTAATACCCGCTCGTCGCGGGCCGGGACGGACAGGGGTCCGGGCCTGACGGGGCCGCGGGGGAGTCCCCGCCGGGCGAGGGATCCTTCGGGAGAGGACGAGCATGAGCGAGGCACCGATCTCCGACTCCGGATACGACCGGATCGCGATCGTCACCGGGGCGGACTCCGGCATCGGCAAGGCCAGCGCGGTGGCCCTGGCCGAGCAGGGCTTCGACGTGGGGATCACCTTCCACACCGACGAGTCCGGCGCCGAGGAGACCGCCGAGCTGGTGCGCGGCCACGGCCGGGCCGCGGCCGTACGCCGCCATGACCTGACCGATCCCGAGCGGGCCAGTCTGGTGGTGGACGAGCTGGCCGGGGAACTGGGCGGGCTCGGCGTCCTGGTCAACAACGCCGGGACGGGCAGCAGCCGCCCGTTGCTGGAGATGGACTTCACGGAGTGGCGGTCGGTGGTGTCGGTGGACCTCGACGGCGCCTTCCTGTGCGCCCAGCGGGCGGCGCGGCGCATGGTCGACGCCGGCAGGGGAGGGCGCATCGTCAACGTGACGAGCGTCCACGAGCAGTATCCGCGAGTCGGGGCGGGGCCGTACTGCGCGGCCAAGGGAGGCCTGCGGATGCTCAGCCGGGTGCTGGCGCTGGAGCTGGCGCCGCACGGGATCACGGTGAACACCGTCGCTCCGGGCGAGATCGCCACCCCGATGACGGGCCAGGAGGACCAGCCGCCGAAGCCCGGCAGCCGTCCCGGCTATCCGATCGCCCGGCCCGGCGACGCCCGCGAGGTCGCCGCCGCCGTGGCGTTCCTGGCGGGCCCGACCTCGTCGTATGTCACCGGGGCCTCCCTGTTCGTGGACGGAGGGTTGGTCCTCATGGGTCCGCAGGCGGCCGGCGCCCTCACCTCCGGGGAGTGGCGCGAGGGCTGAGCGGGGCGCGGCGGGCCGCCGTCCGGGCGGCTGCGCGGCGGGGCCGGGTGCGGCCCGGAACCACGGTCCGGAACCACGGTCCGGAACCACGGTCCGGAACCTCGGCCCGGAATCTCAGCCGGAGGTCTCGGTGCGAGGCCTCAGCGCGAGGTCCGGTCGTCGTCGAGGGAGTTGGATCGGTCCCGCCGCACCGCGTCGAGCAGGCCGGGAACCTCGCTCAGTTCCCGGAGCTCGACCTGGCACGCCTCACACGACATGAGATGGCTTTCGAACGCCTCGTGGTCGGCTTCGTCGAGCACGCCGAGGGCGTACGCCGCCACGTCTTCATGCACGTCGCGTGAGGAGGGGGACATCAGCTCGCCACACCTCTCTCCTTCAGGATCCTCCGGAGAGCCCGGATCCCGTAGTAAAGCCGGGACTTGACCGTGCCGGGCGGGATCCCGAGGATCTCCGCCGCCTCACTAATCGTACGGTCCCGTAGGTAAGTGTGCTCGATGACTTCACGATGTTCTTCGGACAGATCGCGAAGAGCCTCAGCGACGAGCATCGCCTCCAGAGCCTGTTCTGATCCGTCGGGGACGGATATGGCGTCCGCGTCGGCGGGCTCGACCTCCTGAGGTCGAGCCCCCCTACGGCGGCGGCCGTCGATGACGATGCGGCGGGCGACTGTGAGCAACCAGGCCCACAAAAGGCCTGGTTCCCGGTGCAATCTCCCCGCGTTTCGCCAGGCCCGGACGATCGTCTCCTGGACGACGTCCTCGGCCCACTGCAGATCGTTGCCGGTGGCCTTGCGTACATGCCGGAGCAGAGGAGCACCGAACTCCTGGTAGAGAACCTCTATCAGGACATCATCATCGTCGGTTTCCGCGCTCTCGTACCGGCTGTCGAGATGACGAGGCACGAGCACATCTTTACACCATCGTTATGGTCCCGTGTGCAACTCTCGCAACTCCAGTTATTTCTAACTATCTCCGAACTTGTGGTGAACCACCTCTGAGATGGGCGCGTACCTCCCACCAAGTGCGCCCGCACCTGCGGGCTCTTGGGAAAAGGAACGATCATGGCAGTACGGTACGCCCCCTGGCTGGCCGGGACCGTTTTCGCCCTCGTCACCCTGACCGGATGCGGCATGGACGCCACCTCCGCCCAGAACTCCTCCGGCCAGGCCTACGCCACCTCCGAAGCGGTGAAGGAGCACGAGGGCCACGCCTTCCTCCAGGCGTCGGACCTCGGCACCGTCCTCGACGCCGAGGGCCGCACGCTCTACCGCTTCGACAGGGACGAGCCGTCGGTGTCCAACTGCGACGAGAAGTGCGCGGCCGAGTGGCCGCCCGTCACCACCCCCGACCAGGTCATGGTCGAGGGCATCGACGAGAGCCTCGTCGGCACGACCGAACGCTCGGACGGCACCGTTCAGGTCACCCTGGGTGGCTGGCCACTCTACCGATTCTCCGGAGATCAGATTCCCGGGGACGTCAAGGGCCACGGTGCGGGAGGCGCCTGGTTCGCGAGCGCCCCGGACGGCAGAAAGGCGCAGGCACCGGATGGTGCGGAACCGCAGGCTCCGGACGGTTACTGAACCGGGACGGACGATGCGCAGATCACTGCCGGGACGGGCGATGCGCAGATCGCTGCTCGGCCGTGTCGGCAACGGAGAGCTGCTGCTGTTCGGGACGTTCCTGGCGGTAGCCGGCCTGGCGGTCGTACTGATCACCCCGTCCGGAGGGCTGCCCGCCTCGCAGGCGGCCACCCCCCAGGGCTGGACCCAGACCCAGTACGGCCCGCTCAGCCCGGCCGACCGGGACTTCCTGGTCAAGGTCCGCCAGGCCGGTCTGTGGGAGATCCCCACGGGCCGGCAGGCCCAGCAGCGGGCCGGTAGCAAGCGGGTCAAGGAGGTCGGCATGCACCTGGTGACCGACCACCAGAAGCTCGACGTGCAGGTCCGCTCGGTCGCGGCCCAGCTGGACGTGAAGCTGCCCGACCAGGCGAGCGCCGACCAGCGGCGCTGGATGGCCGAACTGTCGTCCAAGTCCGGCGCCGACTACGACCGCGTCTTCGCCGCCCGGCTCCGTCAGGCCCACGGCAAGGTCTTCAACGTGGTCGCCGCCGTACGCGCCGGCACGCGGAACGACCTCGTCCGATCCTTCGCCCAGCGGGCGGTGGAGGTGGTCATGAAGCACATGACCCTGCTGGAGAGCACGGGTCTCGTCGACTACACGACCCTTCCCGAACCGCCCGCGCCACAGTGAGGAGAGACAGATCCATGAAACGGATGAAACGGCTGTACACCCCGGTGATCGCTTTCACCCTGGTCGCCGGAGTCCTGAGCGGAGCGGGCCCCGCTGCCGCCGACCACTGCGACCCCGCTGAGCAGGGGCAGCAGAACCAACAGCAAAACCGACAGCAGGACCAGAACCAGCAGGACCAGAACCAGCAGAACCAGCAGAACCAGCAAGATCAGCAGGGCCAGGATCAGGGTCAGCAGCAGAACCAGAACCAGCAGGACCAGAACCAACAGGATCAGCAGGGCCAGGGCCAGGACCAGCAGGCGCAGGACCAGAACCAGCAGGGCCAGAACCAGAACCAGAACCAGCAGAACCAGCAGAACCAGCAGGATCAGCAGGGCCAGAACCAGAACCAGAACCAGAACCAGCAGGATCAGCAGGGTCAGCAGAACCAGGACCAGCAGGGTCAGCAGAACCAGCAGGGCCGGCAAGGTCAGAACCAGCAGGACCCGGCGCCGCAGGACCCCGGTGAGCAGGACCAGAACCAGGACCAGCAGGGTCAGGGTCAGGACGAGCAGGGCGAGGAAGAGGCGTGCGCCGACCTCGGCCCGTTCCCGCAGGACTTCGTCGACATCCGTCAGGTGCAGCCGAACGTCCAGACGCCCCGCTTCCAGCGCGGCGGCTCCAGGGGCGCCTTCGTCTCGCGGTGCGGCAGGAACCAGAACGGCCACCGCAACTCCGACAACTTCATCGTCGCGCCGGGCGTGAGCAACGGCGCCCACCACGTGCACGACTACGTCGGCAACCTGTCCACCGACGGCTTCTCCACCGACGCCAGCCTGGCCGCGGCGGGGACCACGTGCGCCTTCGGTGACCGCTCGACCTACTTCTGGCCCGTCATGAGGGACCGTACGGCCGACGTCAACACCCAGGACGCGGACGGGAACGTCGGGCAGATCCTGACGCCCCGGGTGGCGACCATGCAGTTCCGGGGCAACCCGGTGGCCAGGGTGACCGCGATGCCGCGGTTCCTGCGGCTGATCACCGGTGACGCCAAGGCCGCGACCAACGGCGGCGCCAACGCCAGGGCCCAGTGGACCTGCAGCGGGTTCACCAACCGGGTGCTGACCGACAAGTATCCGCTCTGCCCCCGGGGCAGCCTGCTCATGCGGATCCTGGACTTCCCGAGCTGCTGGGACGGCCAGAACACCGACAGCGCCAACCACCGCACCCACGTGCTGTTCCCCGACGGGAACGGCGCCTGCCCGGCCGGCACGCGGCCCATCCCGCAGCTGCGGATGACCCTGGCCTACTCCGTGCCGCGTACGGCCTCCTTCGCCGTCGACGCCTTCCCCGAGCAGCTCCACAATCCGGTGACCGACCACGCGGACTTCGCGAACGTGATGCCCGACAGGCTCATGCGCTTCGCGGTGGACTGCATCAACCGAGGCCGTCGCTGCTGACGCCGTCTTCTCCACCGACGCCGTCTTCTCCATCCTGAGCGGCACCCTCTCCGCTTGGACGACGAGGAGGCTTTGTGCGCAACACCATGGACAACACCCCGCGCGAGACGGAGAGACCCGGACGCGGCCAGGCACGGCACTCCCGTCAGGAGCCCGTGTCCCACCTCGACCGGCGGCTCACCCGGATCGCGGTCGGAGCGGGGATCACCGTGGCCACGGTCGGGCTGCTGATGCTGACCAGGACCGAGGCGGGCGCGCAGATGACCGGGAGGCTGTGGGGGTTCCTCTCCTTCTTCGCCGGCGTTTTCGCGCTCGTCTCGCTGACGGCCACCGTCGCGCTCGGATTGCTGTCCGCGGACCGGGTCGTGCTGCCCGCCATGGGCAGGGTCAGGACCCAGCTCCTGCACCGGGCGACGGCGATGGTCGGCATGGCGTTCCTGGCGACCCACATACTGATGAAGATCTCGGAGGGGCGGGCCCCGGCCGTGGCCGCCGTGGTGCCGATGCCCGGAACCACCGTGGTGCTGGGGCTGGGCACCTTCGCCTCCGACGTGATGATCCTGATCTTCGCCACGGGGATCGCCCGCGCCGGCTTCGCCGACAGCGGCAGGCCGTGGGTCTGGCGGATCCTGCACGGATCCGCCTACCTGGCGTGGCCTCCGGCGATCATGCACGGACTGGGCGCGGGCCGGTCGCCCGCCTCGTGGGTGACCTGGAGCTATGTGCTCTGCCTGGTCGCGGTCGGCGTGGCGCTGCTGATCAGGGTGGCCAGCACCCTGCGGCCCAGGCAGGCGCCGACCTTCGCCGAGACCGCGGCCGAGCGGATCGTCGCGGCCGAGCGGCCCGAGGACCTCAGACGGCCCGTCGAGGTCGTGGCGGCGCGCACCGGGACCGACGACCTGGCCGCACCCGCGAGCGGGGGCGCGAACACGCCCACGAGCATCGTCGGCCGGGTCCCGCGCCGGGAGCGCGGCATCCGGATCGTGCCCAACGACACGGGAGAGATCCAGATCGTGCCGGACGACGTGGCGCAGATCAGGGTCGTGCCCGACGACGCGGCACGGATCAGGGTCGCGCCCGACGATGTGACAGAGAACGGAACGGAGAGCCTGGCGGACGTCCGCCGGATAGGAGGGATCGGATGATTCCCTACAGAGTTCCCTCGATCAAGCGGCTGGGACCGGCCAGGCTCACCGCGGGACTGGACGAGACCCGGAGGATGAACCTGTCCGCCCACCGGGCCATGCACGGCACGGGGCCGCGGATGAACGCCCAGGAGCTCGCCGAACTGGCCGACTCGGTGGACCTGCGGGGCAGGGGCGGCGCGGCCTTCCCCTTCGCCCGCAAGGTCCGCGCGGTGAGCGCCAACCGCACGGAACCGGTCGTCCTGGTCAACGGGGCCGAGGGCGAGCCGGCCAGCAGCAAGGACGCGATGCTGCTCACCCGGACCCCGCACCTGGTCATCGAGGGCGCCCTGATCGCCGCCGGCGCGCTCGGCGCGCGCAAGATCGTGGTCGCGACCGCCGCCGGCGGGCTCGGCGAGGCGTCGGTGGCCGCCGCGATCGAGGAGCGGGGCGCGGGCGACCAGGTCCGCGTGGTCGGGATCAAGGAGAGGTTCATCTCCGGCGAGAGCAGCACCCTGGTCAGGGCGGTGAACGGGCAGGGCGGCGGGCCCTCGGGCCGCAAGACCAGGACCAGCGACAGCGGCGTGGACGGCCGCCCCACCCTGCTGTCCAACGCCGAGACCTTCGCCCAGCTCGCGGTGCTCGCCACCCTGGGACCCGAGAGCTACGCCGACGTCGGGACCGCGCGCGAGCCCGGCACGGTCCTGCTCACCGTGGGCGGGGCGGCGGGCGACCCGGCGGTGGTGGAGGTGGCCGCGGGGACGCCGCTGTACGCCGTGATGGACGCCTGCCGGGCGACGTCGGGCGACGGCGTGCTGATCGGCGGGTACCACGGCGCGTGGATCCACCCGGACGCCGCCGCCCTGGCCACGGTGTCCCGGCAGGGCATCACCGACGCGGGCGGGAGCCTCGGTGCGGGGATCATGGTGCCGCTGGGGAACGAGACCTGCCCGCTGGGCGAGACGCTCCGGGTGGCGCGTTATCTGGCCGCGGAGTCGTCCGGGCAGTGCGGGCCCTGCCGGCTCGGCCTGCCGGACCTCGCCCGCACCATGGGCGACCTCGTCGACGGGTCGGCCGCCGCCCTGGAGGAGCTGCGCCGCAGGGCGGCCGCCGTCCGGGGCAGGGGCGCGTGCTTCCACCCCGACGGCACGTCCAAGTTCGTGCTGTCGGCCCTGACCGCCTTCCCCGACGACGTTCAGGAGCACCTGCTGCGCGGGACCTGCGGGCGCCCGATCACCGGGGTCCTCCCCCTTCCCGAGAAGGAGAAGGAGCCCGAGATCCGGCTGACCATCGACTGGACCCGCTGCCAGGGTCACGGCCTGTGCGCCAAGCTCGCCCCCGATCTCGTCAGGCTCGACGAGCACGGGTTCCCGGTCTTCTCCCGCGAGGCCGTACCGCCGCAGCTGCTGCGCCTGGCCCGCCGGTCGGTGGAGATGTGCCCGGCGCTCGCGCTGAGGATGGGCTGATGGGAGGGGGAGCGATGGCCTGGTGGCGGCGGTCAGGCGGGGGAGACGGCGGCGACCGCCTCGACCTCGATCAGGATGTCCGGCCGGAAGAGACCGGCGACCTGCACGAGCGAGCTGGCCGGGGGGCGTGCGGTGTTGACGAACTCGTCGCGTACGGCGCGCACCACGGGCAGCGCCGAGGTGTCGACGACGAAGATGGTCAGCTTGAACACGTCGTCCCAGGTCGCGCCGGCGGCCTCGAGCGCGGCCCCGACGTTCTCCATGACCTGGCGCGTCTGGGCCTCCCAGTCGCCGGCGGGCGCCACCGTGCCGTCCGGGGCGATCGGGACCTGGCCCGAGGTCCAGACGAGCCGGCTGCCGGGGGCGACGCTCGCGACGGCGCTGTAGCCGCTGGTCGCGGGGACGGGGAAATCGACGGCGCTCACGAGCGGTCCTTCCGGTCACAGGATCGGGAACGGCGGGCCCCGCCGCCCGGGACCGGCGCGGGGCCGCGGGACCGGGAGCGGGAAGTGATCACTGGGGATCACGGAAGTAAGGTATCGAACCTGATCGCAGCCCATCGCGGCGAGTGGCCCCCACCCATGAGGAGACCCCGTGCCCCTGTTCGACCTGCCCCCGGAGAGCCTCCGCGACTACCTCCCGCAGCGTGACGAGCCCGCCGACTTCGACGGCTTCTGGGCCCGGACCCTCGCCGAGGCGGGCGCGTTCGACCTCGACCCCGTGTTCACGCCGTACGACACGGCTCTGAGGGCCGTCGACGTCTACGACGTCTCCTTCGCGGGATGGGGCGGTCACCGGATCGGCGGCTGGCTGGTGACGCCGAAGGCGGAGGGTCCCGTACCGTGCCTGGTGCACTACATCGGCTACAGCGGCGGCCGGGGGTTCCCGCACGACCACCTCATGTGGCCCGCGGCGGGCTTCGCCGTGCTCGTGGTGGAGACCCGCGGGCAGGGCGGTCAGAACAACCAGCGGCCGGGTGTCACGGGGGACCCGCACGGCGGGAGCTTCGCCGAGGCGCAGGGCATGATGACCCGCGGCATCCTCGATCCCGAGGAGTACTACTACCGGCGCGTGTTCACCGACGCGGTACGCGGGGTGGACGTCGCGGCGGCGCATCCGGCGGTGGACGCCGGCTGGATCGCGGTCGGGGGAGGGAGCCAGGGCGGGGGCATCGCCCAGGCGGTCGCCGCGCTCCGGCCCGACGTGCGGGCGGCGCTGATCGACGTGCCGTTCCTGACCCACTTCCGCCGGGCCGTGGAGATCACCGGCAGGGACCCGTACCAGGAGATCGTGCGCTTCCTGGCCACCCACCGCGACGGCGCCGAGCGGGTCTTCCGCACGCTGTCCTACTTCGACGGGCTCAACTTCGCCGCCCGCGGGCAGGTCCCCGCGCTCTACTCGGCGGCGCTGATGGACGAGGTCTGCCCGCCCTCCACGGTCTTCGCCGCCCACAACCACTGGAAGGGGCCCAAGGAGATCACCGTGTGGCCGTGGAACGGCCACGAGGGCGGGGGCGGCTTCCAGCGCGAGGAGGAACTGCGCTATCTGCGCAAGCTGGCCGACGGCCGCTGAGACCGCGGGGGAATCGGCGCGGAGGCCCCCGCACCGGCCGCCCGCCGGTCACCGGACCGGCGGGTGGCCGCGCCGCGCATGGGTCATGATGATGATCGGCGGTCATCCGGGACCCGAGGAGGTGGGCCGTGCCGACGGCCACGTGGGAACGGCTTCCCGAAGCGCGGCGCGCGGCGGTGCTGCGGGCGGCGGAGGAGGAGTTCGCGGCGCACGGGTTCTCCGGCGGGAGCCTCAACGTCATCGCCCGCAACGCCGGGGTGGCCAAGGGCAGCCTGTTCCAGTACTTCACCGACAAGATCGACCTGTACACCCACCTGTCGGAGCTGGCCTGCGCGCGCATCTCGGCGCACATGGGCCGGCACATCGCCCGGATGCCGTGGGAGCGGGGGTTCTTCGCCGCCTACCGGCAGCTGGTGCTGGTGTGGATGGAGTACTTCCGCACCCATCCGGTGGAGCTGGCGCTGACGGCGGCGGTGAACCTCGAACCGGAGCCCTCGGCGCGCCTGGCCGTGCGCGAGGTGGTCAACCGCTTCTACCTGCGGGACCTGCGGCCCCTGCTGGAGCGGGCGCGCGAGGCCGGCGACCTGCGCCCGGACGCCGACCTGGACGCCTGCCTCGCGCTGCTGCTGATGGTCCTGCCGCACCTGGCGCTGGCGCCGTCCTATCCGGGGCTCGACCCGGTCCTGGGCCTGAGCAGCGGCGACCCCGCCCAGGTGGAGGCGGCGGCCATGCGGCTGCTGGACGTGTTCGAGGCCGCCTTCGGCACCCGCGTCACCGCCGAGCCCTGACCCCGGGCACCGTACCGAGCCTTGATCCCGGGCACCGTACCGAGCCTTGATCCCGGGCACCGTACCGAGCCTTGATCCCGGGCACCGTACCGAGCCTTGATCCCGGGAACCGGGTCACCCGCCCTGCGGTCCGGCCGCCCGGCGGGACTCGGCGGCGGCCCAGGAGAACACCCCCCGGGCCATCAGGGAGGCCTCGGCCGCCGCCCTGGCCGCGAACACCTCGGCTCTGATCCGGTGGAGGTCCGCGTCCTCGGGGGCCGCCTGCACGGCCATCTCGGCCAGGTGCCCGGCCAGCCGCAGGTCGCCCGCCTCCAGCGCCCGCTGCGCCGCCTCGCCGAGCCTGGCCGCACCGCCCGCGAGCCCGGCCACCGCCGCGGCCAGCACGGCGTCGGGCGCGGGCTTGAGGTTGGCCGGGTTGCCGTCGTACCACCCCGCGTACAGCCGCCAGATGTTGCGCACGATGAACTCGGGCTCGTCGTAGTGCGGCCGCAGATACGGCCGGTCGGCCAGCCGCGCGGGCGGGCGGACCTCCCGCACGATCGCGTCGAGCCTGGCCCCGTCGTTGAGCATGGCGAGGGTCTGCTCCACCAGGCTCTCCAGCCACTCGGCGGTCTCGATCAGCGCCTGCTCGACCCGGTCGGCGCCGAAGACGGGCGCGCCGTGGCTGGGCAGCATGATCTCGGCGTTCAGCGTGGCCATCCGGCGCAGCGCGATCGCCCACTCGCGCGGGTAGCGCTGGACCTTCTGCGGGTTGCCGCAGTTGGGGCTGACCCAGATGAACAGGTCGCCGGGGAGCAGCACCCGCTGCCCGGGCAGGAACCCGACGCTGGCGTCGTCGGTCTCGCCCTTGCCGTGGAAGAGCTCGAACGGGCCGGCGGTCAGGGTGTCGCGGTAGACGACGTCCGGATAGCGGTACTCCGACGGCCAGCTCAGGTCGTCGATCTGGAACTGCCTGCGGTTGATCACCGAGTTGTAGCCGAGGGTCATGAGATAGCGGTCGAAGCGCGCGGCCACCGCCTCGTGGGCGCTCACCACGGGGCGTGGGCGCCCGGCCGCCTCGGCCTCGGCGTCGAACGGGCCCACCCCCGAGACGTGGTCGATGTGCCCGTGGGAGTAGACCACCTCCGTCACCGGGTCGGCCGTCCACTCCCGCACCTCCCGGTGCAGCCGCGCGGCGTCGAAGGGGTTGCCGGTGTCGAACAGCGCGGCCCGGCCGGCGTCCCGGACGACGACCGTGTTGCCGAAGCCGCTGCGGAAGCCCACGCCGTCCACGACGTCGACGACGCCGTGCCCGGCCAGGCCGCCCTGCACGATGCTGTCGTCGGCCTTTCCGCTCCAGACCAGGTCCGCGTACTCCACGATGTCCATCGATCGCTCCCGAGGTGAGCCGGAGGTGAGGATGTGCTCACTGTGCTGGGTGAGTGGAATGCGCACAACCGCCCAGGTCACTCCATTTGCCCGGAGTGTTGCACGTCACAGAATCAAGTTCTAATGTGACCGGTGGTCACATGCGCCGGGCGGGCGAGCGTCCGCCCATTTCCGATGGAGGACCTGTGCCTGCTCTCACCCCCGTCCAGCGCCAGGTGCTGCGCGCGCTGGTGGACACCGCCGTCCCGGCGCTGGAAGCCGAGGACGATCCCCACGGGTTCTGGGCGACCCCCGGCTCGGCGGTCGGCGCCGACGAGGCGCTGGCCCAGTACCTGGACACCCTGCCGGAGGCGGACCAGACGGGCGTCGCGCAGCTGCTCGACGGCCTGGCGATGCTCGGCTTCCAGCACCAGGGGCGGGCGACCCGCGAGGGCATGCTCGCCACGGCCATGGCGCTGGCGCCCGAGGCGCTCGTCGCGATCTCCACCCTGCGCGCGGGAGCGTGCATGCTGGCCCACTCCGTCACCGACGAGAGCGGGCGCAACCCCTTCTGGGCGCAGTACGGCTATCCCGGCCCGCAGATCACACCGCCGCAGGCGGAGCCGTACATCACCCCGCACGTCCCGGCCGACGGCGAGGTGCTGGAGGCCGACGTGGTGGTCGTCGGCTCCGGGGCGGGCGGCGGCACGATCGCCGGCGTGCTGGCCACCCGCGGCCGGCGCGTCGTCGTGCTGGAGGCGGGCGGGGCCACCAGCGAGCGGGACTACCGCCAGCTGGAGATCGAGGGCAGGCAGATGATGTACCGGGGCGGCCTGTCGGTCTCCGCCGACGGCAACATCGGCCTGCTCGCCGGGCACACCCTGGGCGGCGGCACCACCGTCAACTGGCACAACTGCGTACGGCCCAGCGACGCGGTGCGCCGCGAGTGGGCGCGCGAGCACGGGTTGGAGGGCCTCGACACCGAGGAGTTCGACCGCCACCTGGAGGCGGTGCTGACCCGCATGGGCGCCAACGACCGGTGCAGCGACTTCAACGGCCCGCACCAGCGCATGGCCGAGGGCGCCAAGGCCCTGGGCTGGTCGATGCACACCGCGGTGCGCAACGTCGACGAGGCCGCCTACGACCCGGTCGCCGCCGGCTACACCCAGTTCGGCGACCCGAGCGGCAGCAAGCGCGGCACGCTGAACACCTACCTGCGCGACGCCTTCGACCACGGCGCGAAGATACTCGTCCACACCCGCGCGGACCGGGTCCTCACCGAGGGCGGCCGGGCCGTCGGGGTCGAGGCCGTCCACACCGACCCCGGCAGCGGCGAGACCCGCCGGGTGACGGTGCGCGCGGCCGACGTCGTGGTGGCCTGCGGCGCGCTGGAGACCCCGGCGCTGCTGCTGCGCTCCGGCATCGGCGGGCCCGCCGTCGGCCACAACCTCTACCTCCACCCCAGCGCGGGCATCTTCGGCGTCTACCCCGAGGACCAGCAGGCGTGGTGGGGGCCGCCGCAGGCCGGGATCGTGGACGAGTACCGCGACCTGGGCGACGGGTACGGCCTGCTGATCGAGGGCTCGCAGTACTACACCGGCGTCTTCGCCTTCCAGCTGGCGCGGCGCGACGGCCGCGAGGCCAAGGAGGCGATGAGCAAGCTCGGCCGCATGGCCGACTTCCTGTTCGTCCTGCGCGAGCACGCCGGGGGACAGGTGACGATCGACGCCGACGGCGAGGCCGTGCACACCTACGCCCTCACCGACGAGCGCGACGTGGCCGCCTACCGCAGGGGCCTGCGCGCCCTGGCCGAGCTGCACCTGGCCGCCGGGGCCGAGGAGCTGTGGTTCGGCGCCACCCCGCCGGTCTTCCGGCGCGGCGACGACTTCGAGGCCTGGATGGCCTGCCTGGACTCGATCCACATCGGGGCGGGCGGGCTGTTCATGGGCAGCGCCCACCAGATGGGCACCGCCCGCATGGGCACCGACCCGCAGACCTCCGTGGCCAAGCCGACCGGCGAGCTGCACGACGTCGCCGGAGTCTGGATCGGCGACACGAGTGCCTTCCCCACGCCCTCCGGCGCCAACCCGATGCTCACGTGCATGGCCCTGGCCCACCGCACCGCCGAGCACATCACCGCGGCCTGAAAGCGAGCGAGAGATGACCACTCCGGAGATCGAGCACACCCGCGAGCACATCTACGTCGACGGCGCCTGGATCCCCTCGACCGGCACCGGCACGCTGCCGGTCGTCAACCCCTTCACCGAGCAGGTCATCGGCACCGTGCCCGAGGGCACTCCCGAGGACGTCGACAAGGCCGCCCGCGCCGCCGCCCGGGCGCTGCCCGGCTGGTCGCAGACGCCCCTGGCCGACCGGCTCAAGATGTGCGCGGCCGTGGCCGAGGGACTCAAGGCCCGCGCGCAGGAGATCGCCCTGACGGCCTCGCGCGAGATGGGCGCGCCCTGGCAGCTGGCCGTCATGGTGCAGGCCGGCCTGCCCGTGATCGACTTCGCCTCCATGGAGGACGTCGCCGGCCAGGTCGAGTGGGAGCGGCGCTCGGGCAACTCGGTGCTGGTACGCAGGCCGGTCGGCGTCGTGGGCGCCATCACTCCGTGGAACTACCCGCTGCACCAGATCGCGGCCAAGGTCGCCCCGGCCCTGGTCGCCGGGTGCACGGTCGTGCTCAAGCCGTCGGAGCTGGTGCCCGGCGTGGCCTACCTGCTCGCCGAGATCGTCGACGCGGCGGGCCTGCCGCCCGGCGTGTTCAACCTCGTCACCGGGACCGGCCCGGTGGTCGGCGAGGCGATCGTCTCCCACCCGGCCGTGGACATGGTCTCCTTCACCGGCTCCACCCGCGCCGGGCGCCGGGTCGCCGAGCTGGCCGCCGCGGCGCCCAAGCGCACCTCGCTGGAGCTCGGCGGCAAGTCGGCCAGTGTGCTGCTGGACGACCTGTCGGCCGAGGAGTTCGGCAACGCGGTGGCCGGCTCGCTGACCGGATGCCTGATCAACAGCGGGCAGACGTGCAGCGCCACCACCCGGCTGCTGGTGCCCCGCGCCCGCCTGGCCGAGGCCGAGGAGCTGCTGCAGCTGTTCACGCAGTTCGCGACGGTCGGCGACCCGATGGACCCGGGCACCCAGCAGGGCCCGCTGGTCAGCAAGGTCCAGCAGGAACGCGTGCGCACCTACATCCGCGAGGCGATCGAGGACGGGGCGCGGCTGGTGGCGGGCGGGCCCGAGCAGCCCGAGACCACCCCGTCCGGGTTCTTCATCAGGCCCACCGTCCTGGTGGCCGAGGCAGGCGCGCGCATCGAGCAGGAGGAGGTCTTCGGGCCCGTGCTGACCGTCGTGCCCTACGACGGCGGCGACGAGGAGGCGCTGGAGGTGGCCAACGGCACGCCGTACGGCCTGTCCGGCGCGGTGTGGGCGGGCGACGCCGACCGCGCGACCGCCTTCGCCCGGCGGATGCGCACCGGTCAGGTCGCGGTCAACGGCGGGGTGTTCAACCCGACCGCGCCGTTCGGCGGCTTCGGGCAGAGCGGCTACGGCCGCGAGCTCGGCGCGATGGGCATCGAGGAGTTCACGAACATGACCTCGCTGCAGTACTGACCGTGCCGGTGCCGGGGCGGCCGCCCCGGCACCGGCTTGTGTCCCGGCGTCCGGGCCGTGTCCCGGCACCGGCCTCCGCCGGCCGGATGCCGTTTCAGGCCTGCCGGTCGCCGGTTCCGGCCGCCGGACGGGTGAAGGTGCACGGCAGGCGTTTGTAGCCGTTGACGAAGCTGGACAGCAGCCGGTCGGGCTCGCCGGCGGTGATGTCGGGCAGGCGGGTGAACAACTCGCGGAACATCACGGTGATCTCCCGGCGGGCCAGGTGCGCTCCCAGGCAGAAGTGCGGTCCCGGTCCGCCGAAACCGACGTGCGGGTTGGGGGAGCGGGTGATGTCGAAGGAGTCGGGATCGGTGAAGACGGTCTCGTCGCGGTTGGCGGAGGCGTAGAACAGCATCACCTTCTGCCCGGCCCGGTAGTGGTGACCGTTGATCTCGATGTCGCGGGTGACGTTGCGGCGCATGAAGATGACGGGGCTGCTGTGGCGCACGATCTCCTCCACGGCGCCGGCGATGCGGCCCTCGAAGTCGGCCAGCAGCAGGCTCCGCTGCTCGGGATGGTCGGTGAACAGCTTCAGGCCGTGGGCGATCGCGGTGCGCGTGGTCTCGTTGCCGGCCACCACCAGCAGCAGGAAGAACGCGGCGAACTCGCGCGGGCTCAGCCGTTCTCCGTCGATGTTGGCGTTGACCAGCGCGGAGGTCAGGTCGCCGGTCGGCGTGCGCCGGCGGCGGCGGCCCAGCCGGGCGGCCAGCCGGTGCAGCCGCCATCCGGCCAGCGCCACCGTGCTCAGCACGCGGATCACCCGCAGCGGTGAGACCTTCGCCTCGGCGCCGGAGTAGTCCGCCGTCGCGCCGACGTACTCGGGATCGGTGTAGCCGACCACGACGTTGGTCAGCTTCACCACCCGCGCGTGGTGGCGGGGCGGGATGCCGAGCATGTCGCAGATCACCTCGACCGGCAGCCGCGTCGCCGCCCGGGCCACGAAGTCGCCCGGCCCCGCCGCGATCAGCTCGTCGACGATCCGCGCGGCCCGCCGCGCGATGTCGTCCTCCGCTTCGGCCAGCATCCTGGGGGTGAACGCCCGGGAGACGATCCGGCGGATCTCGGCGTGCCGCGGATCGTCCATGTCGATCATCGAGGTGAAGTATCCGCTCATCCAGCCCGGCATGTCGGTGGGGCTGGTGGCGCTGGGCTCGCTGCTGAAGACGTCGGGACGGCGGCCGGCCTCCACCACGTCGGCGTGCCTGACCAGTGCCCAGGAGCCGGGGTCGCGCCGAAGGAAGGGGACCTTCGGCAACCGGAAGCACAACGGGTGCGGCTGGGCGCGCAACAACGCGAAGGCCCGGGAGCGCTCGGCCGGTGACCGGGCCCAGAACCTCAGGTCGCTCAGGTCGATGGAGGCCGGCGTGAGGGGAGGAGGGGATGTCGACTCTTGCGTGGTCACAGGCGACCGCCTTTCCCTGCTCGGGTCGAGGGACGCATTTTCTGGTGCTTACCAACACCAGAAATTCTGGTGTCAACCATCACCAGATTTAGCCAAGGTGTCAAGGGCTGAGGCACAATCGGATGCCGTGACCTCCTCAACCTCCTCCGCGCGTCCCTACCGCGGGATGCCGGCCGAAGAACGGCGGGCGCAGCGCCGCGCCGCACTGCTGGAGACCGGCCTGGAGGTGCTGGGCCGCCACGGCTGGGCGGCCGCGACCGTGCGGGGCGTGTGCAGGCAGGCCGGTCTGAACGACCGCTACTTCTACGAGAGCTTCACCGACCTGGACGCCCTGCTGCTGGCCGTCGTCGACGACCAGGCCGCCCGGGGGACCGCCGTGATCCTGGCCGCGGCCGGGTCCGCGCCCCCCCGCCTGCGCGCCCGCGCCCACGCGGTGGTGGAGGCCATCGTGGACTTCCTGTCCGCCGACCCGCGCCGGGGCCGCATCCTGGCCCACGAGTTCTCGGCCCATCCGCTGCTGCAACAGCGCCGCCGCCACATCATCCAGACCCTGGCGGCCATCTTCACCGCCCAGGTCCACGAACTGCTGGAGGAGGTCCCCCTGTCCGCCGCCGACCTCCACCTGACCGCCCTGACCGTCACCGCCGGCCTGTGGGACCTGCTGACCACCTGGTTCCGCGGCGACCTGGACACCGGTCGCGACCACCTCGTCGACTACGTCGTGGCCTTCCTGCTGACCACCACCGAGCTGGCCCCGGCCCTGCAGCACCGGCTGCAATGACCCTCCGGCGGGCGGCTCAGGCCGCGTGCGCCCGGGCGTAGTCGTGCGCGATCCGGTCCGCCGCGGCCAGCAACGGCTCCACCAGGCGTTTGAGCTCGCGCGCCCGCCGGGAGGACAGCACGAGACCGATGGCGGCCACGGCCCGGCCCCCGACGAGGATCGGGGCAGCCGCCGAGCACGAGCCCAGGGTCATCTCCTCGAAAGTGAGGGCGTACCCCTGGGCGCGCACGGCGGCCAGCTCGCGGGCGAGCCTGCCGGGCTCGGTGACGGTGTGCGGGGTCGGCCGCTCCAGCCGCCGCGCCAGGTAGGAGCTGACGAACCACTCCGGCTCGTGCGCCAGCAGCGCCTTGCCGACGCCGGTGGGATGCATGGGCAGGCGCGCGCCGGTCCGGGAGACGATGGGCACGGCCCGCCGGCCGTGCACCTTGTCCACGTACAGCACCTCCATGCCGTCGCGGACGGCGAGGTGCACGTTCTCCCCGGTGGTGACGAACAGTTCCTGCAGCCAGGGGTGGGCGAGGTCCTGCAGCCGGGCGGGGGCGAGCTGGCCGAGCTCCCACAGCCGCATGCCGACGCGCAGGCGGCCGTCGGAGGTGCGGCTCAGCGCCTGCCACGCCTCCAGCTCGCCGACCAGCCGGTGCACGGTGGTCAGCGGGAGCCCGCTCCTGCGGGCGATGTCGGAGAGGCTGAGCTGCGGATGGGCGCTATCGAACGCGCCCAGGACCGCCAGCACCTTGGACGTGACCGAGCGCCCCGGCTCGCGCGCCCCACCCGCCATGATCGTCTCCCCGTGTCCGGCGTGCGGCGGGCACGGAGATCCGTACGGGCCTCCGCGCCCGGGCCGCACCTGCGGTCCCGGTGAGAATCCTGCCCCGGTATTCCACTGAGCGGAAGACCGGGCTCGGTTTTCCCGGCCCGGAGCTGAATGCTCTCCTCCATGCGAACTCAGGTCGGAATCGTCGGGGCGGGCCCCGCCGGGCTCCTGCTCTCCCACCTGCTCCACCTCAACGGCATCGACTCGGTGGTCCTGGAACGCCGCAGCCGCGACTACGTGGAGCGGCGGGTGCGCGCGGGCGTGCTGGAACAGGGGACGGTGAACACCCTCATCGAGGCGGGGGTGGGGGAGCGGATGCTCGGAGAGGGGCTGCCGCACTCCGGGATCGAGCTGCGCTACGGCGGCGCGGGTCACCGGATCGCCTTCGAGAAGCTGGTCCCCGGGCGGACCATCACGGTGTACGGCCAGCAGGAGGTCGTCAAGGACCTCATCGCCGCGCGCCTGGCCGCCGGAGGCGACATCCGCTTCGAGGCCGACGACGTGGCCGTGCACTCGCTGGAGGACGCGCCGTACATCACCTTCGGCGGCGAGCGCCTCGACTGCGACGTCATCGCCGGGTGCGACGGCTTCCACGGGGTGTCCCGGCCGTCGATCCCCGAGGGCGTGCTCACCGCCTACGAGCGGGAGTACCCCTTCGCGTGGCTGGGCATCCTGGCCCGGGTCAAGCCCTCGGCCGAGGAACTGATCTACGCCTGCACCGACCGCGGCTTCGCCCTGCACAGCATGCGCTCGCCGGAGGTCAGCCGCTTCTATCTGCAGGTGCCCGCCGACGAGGACCCGGACGCCTGGCCGGACGAGCGGATCTGGACCGAGCTGAAGGCCCGCCTGGAGACGGTGCCCGGCTTCACCCTCGCCACCGGGGAGATCATCGAGAAGGGCGTCACCCCGCTGCGCAGCTTCGTCACCGAGCCCATGCAGTACGGCCGGCTCTTCCTGGCCGGGGACGCCTCGCACATCGTGCCGCCGACCGGGGCCAAGGGGCTCAACCTGGCGGTCGCGGACGTGCGCGTGCTGACCGAGGCGCTGACCCGCTTCTACGCCGACGGCTCCACCGAACTGCTCGACCGCTACTCGCAGATCTGCCTCAAGCGGGTCTGGCGGGCCCAGCACTTCTCCTGGTGGATGACGACGCTGCTGCACACCTTCGACTCCGACGACGCCTACGCGCGCCGGTTGCAGCTGTCGTACCTGGACTACGTGACCTCCTCGGAGGCGGCCGCGACGACGCTGGCGGAGAACTACGTGGGCCTGCCGTACGAGGCGGCCCGGTGAGCGAGACCACCGGAGCCGGCGCGCCCCCCGAGACGGCGGCCACTGAGATGACGGACCCCGCCTCCCGTCCCCGAAGGAAGCTGATGATCCACCCCCCCAACCTGAGCCCCGGCTACCGCAGCACGCTCCTGCGGGCGCCGTCCAAGCCGGCCGTCGCCTTCAAGGCCGACCCGGACGCGATCGAACTGACCAGCCCGGTCTTCGGCCACGGGGAGGTCGGCCCGCTCGACGCCGACCTGACCCGCCAGCACGAGGGCGAGCCGATCGGCGAGCGCATCATCGTCACCGGGCGGATCCTCGACGCCTCCGGGCGCCCGATCAGGAACACGCTGGTGGAGGTCTGGCAGGCCAACGCGGCCGGTCGCTACGCCCACGAGCTCGACCGGCACCCGGCGCCGCTGGACCCCGACTTCACCGGGGCGGGGCGGTGCCTGACCGACGACGAGGGCCGCTACGGGTTCGTCACGATCAAGCCGGGCGCCTATCCGTGGCGCAACCACCCCAACGCCTGGCGGCCGGCGCACATCCACTTCTCGGTGTTCGGCACCGCCTTCACCCAGCGCCTGGTCACCCAGATGTACTTCCCGGGCGATCCGCTCTTCCCCTTCGACCCGATCATGCAGTCCGTCCCGGACCCGGTGGTCCGCGAGCGGCTCGTGGCCGCCTTCGACCTGGACGTCACCGAGCCGGAGTGGGCGCTGGGCTACCGCTTCGACGTCGTGCTCGGCCGTACCCCGATGGAGGACTGATGCTCACACCTTCGCAGACCGTGGGGCCGTTCTTCGGCCACGCCCTGCCCTACGAGGGCGGCCCCGACCTGGTGCCCGAGGGGCACCCGGGGGCGATCACCGTCACCGGCCGGGTGCTCGACGGGGCGGGCGAGCCCGTGCCGGACGCGATGCTGGAGCTGTGGACGGGGGAGACCGGCACCCGCGGCGTGCTGCGGCGCGAGGGAGAGGGCGCCTGCGGTTTCGGGCGCTGCGCCACCGCCCCCGACGGCACCTACCGGTTCCGCACCGCGCCCCCCGCCGGACCGTACCTCGCGCTGCTGGTCTTCGCGCGGGGCCTGCTGTGCGCGGTCTCGACCCGTGTCTACCTCCAGGACGGCCCCGACCCGCTGCTCGACAGCCTGGAGCCCGGGCGCCGGGCGACGCTGATCGCGCAGCGCGACGGGGAGGTCTACCGCTTCGACGTCCGCCTCCAGGGCGAGGGGGAGACGGTCTTCCTTGAGTTCTGACCACGCGCCGGGGGCGGAGCGGGCGGCGGCCGTACGGCACGGCGCGGAGGCGGAGACGGGTACGGAGTCGGGGTCGGGGGCGGGGGCGGGGGCGGGGAGTACGGCGGTGCGGCTCCATCACCGCCTCGACGGCCCAGCCGGCGCGCCGCTGCTGGTGCTGGGACCCTCGCTGGGCACCACGCTGGAGATCTGGGAACCGCAGATGGAGGCGCTGACCGCCTCCTGGCGGGTGCTGCGCTACGACCTGCCCGGCCACGGCGGCAGCGCTCCCGCCGGGGGATCGTCCGCTGACGAGTCTGCTGCGGAACCGTCTGCCGGCGTGTCCGGTGTGGAACCGGAGGCTGTCGAACCCGTCGCGGGATCGATCGCCGCCGCTCCCGCCGCCGGGTTGACCGTCGACGCACTGGCGCAGGCCGTACTGGAGCTGGTCGGCGAGGAGCGGTTCGCGATCGGCGGCATCTCCTTGGGCGGGGCGATCGCGGCCACCGTCGCCGCGCGGGTCCCCGGCAGGGTGACCGGCCTGGTGCTGTGCTGCACCTCCGCGCGGTTCGGCGAGCCCGGGCCGTGGCGGGAGCGGGCGGCGGCCGTACGGCGCGAGGGCATGCGGCAGCTCGCGCCGACCCTGGTCGGCCGGTGGTTCACCCCCCGCTTCGCCGAGGGCGACCCCGGCCGGATCTCCTGGGTCCTGGAGATGCTGCACGCCGTGGACCCCGGCTCCTACGCGGCCTGCTGCGAGGCCATCGCAGGCTACGACCTCACCGGCGGGCTGAGCGCGATCACGGCGCCCACCCTGGTCGTGGCGGGAGCCGGCGACCCGGCCACCCCGGTCGAGCACGCCCTCACCCTGGTCCGGGGCATCGACGGCGCCCTGCTGACCGTGGTGCCCGGCGCCCACCTGGCGAGCGTGGAACGGGCGGCGGCGGTCACCTCCGCGGTGACCCGCCACCTGCACGAGACCGGAGTGCCCACGGATAGCGGGACCGGCTCCCCCGCCGGAACCGGATCATCTGTCGGGAATGGGCCGTCCGCGGGGGACGGCCGGAGCGGGGCGTCCGCCGCGGGCGGGTCCTCCCCGCGGAGGGACGAGCGGCCGATCGCGGGGACGCGGGACGACGACGACCGCCGGGCCGCCGGGATGCGGACCCGTCGCGAGGTGCTCGGAGACGAGCACGTCGAGCGGGCGATCGCCCGCACCACCGCCTTCACCGAGGACTTCCAGGACCTCATCACCCGCTACGCCTGGGACGAGATCTGGAACCGCCCCGGCCTGGACCGGCGCACCCGCAGCTGCGTCACGCTGACCGCGCTCGTGGCGGGCGGGCACCTCGAGGAACTGGCCATGCACGTCCGCGCGGCCCTGCGGAACGGCCTGACGCCGGACGAGATCAAGGAGGTGCTCCTGCAGACGGCGATCTACTGCGGGGTCCCCGCCGCCAACGCCGCCTTCGCGGTCGCCCAGCGCACCCTGGCGGAGAGCGGCGCCTGAACCGCGTCCCCGCCCGGGTCCCGGCCTGAATCCGGCCGGGACCCGGGCGGCGCGTTTCCGCAAGCCCGTTCACGGGCACTGCCTCATCGCCCACCGGTGTCCCGCGACCCGGTCCGCAGGAGTGGAGGCGTGAACCCCCGATGAGAACGCTCTGGCTTTTCACCGACGGCGAATGGCGCGAGAGCGCGGGCGACGACGTGATCGCCGTGGACGATCCGGCCACCGGCGAGCGGGTGGGCGAATGCCCGCGCGGGTGCGAGGAGGACGTCCGGGCCGCCGTACGGTCGGCGCGCGGGGCGGCCCCCGGCTGGGCGCGCGTCGCCCCCGCCGAGCGGGGGGCGATCCTGCGCCGCGCCGCCGCCCGGGTCAGGGAGCACGCCGACGAGCTGGCCCGGCTGGTGACCCGGGAGATGGGCAAGCCGCTGGCCGACGCGCGCGGCGGCGTCGAGGCCGGGGCCGGGACCCTGGAACAGTACGCCGAGCTGGGCCCCCTGCACGGCGGCCGGACCCTGCAGGGCGGCTGGGGCGCGACCGACCTGATGGTCCGCGAGCCGCTGGGCGTGGTCGCCGTCATCACCCCGTGGAACGACCCGGTGGCGATCGCGTGCGGCCTGATCGGCGCCGCGCTGGTGACGGGGAACACGGTGGTGCACAAGCCGTCCGAGCGCACCCCGCACACCGGGGCCCGCCTGGTCGAGCTGCTCGCCGCCGACCTGCCCCCGGGGACCCTCACCATGGTCGCCGGAGACCAGAGCGCCGGCTGGCCGCTGGCCGCCCACCCGGACGTCGACCTGGTGGCCCACGTGGGCTCCAGCGAGGCGGGCCGCCAGATCGCCGCCGTCGCCCGCGGACGGGTACTCCGCGAGAACGGCGGCAAGGACCCGCTCATCGTGGACGAGGGCGTCGACCCGAAGTGGGCGGCCGGGCAGGCCGCACTCGGCTGCTTCGCCAACGCCGGGCAGATCTGCGTCGCCATCGAGCGGATCTACGTGCACCGGGCGGTGGCCGAGTCGTTCACCGCCGCGCTCGTCGCCGAGGCCGAGGGGCTGAGCATGGGCTCGGGGCTCGACGAGTCGACCGCTCTCGGCCCCCTGGTCGACGGCCGCCAGCGCGATCTCGTCGACGAGCACGTCCGCTCGGCGGTGGCCGCGGGCGCGAAGCTGCTGACCGGCGGCGAGGTCCCCGACGGGCCCGGCACCTTCTACCCGGCGACCGTGCTGGCCGGCTGCTCCGACGACATGCCCGTGATGCGGGAGGAGACGTTCGGGCCGGTGGCGGCGGTCCGCGTGGTCGACAGCTTCGACGAGGCGCTCGCGCTGGCCAACGGCGGGGAGTACGGCCTGGCCGCGACCGTGCTCACGCCCTCACTCGCGCACATGCAGCGGGCCTGGCGCGAACTGCGGGCCGGCACGGTGAAGATCAACGCCGTGTTCGGCGGAGCACCCGGCGGCGCGGCCCAGCCCCTGGGCGCCAGCGGCCAGGGCTTCGGCTACGGCCCGGAGCTGCTCGACGAGATGACCCACACCAAGGTCGTGCACATCGCCACCCCCGAGACCGGTTGAGCCCCGAGACCGGAGGAGAACCGAGACCGGACCGGCCGGATGGTGAGATATCCGGGCTCCGGCCCACTCTCGATGACGGGGTGACCGTGAGTGAGGCGACCGGCCCACGGGACACCGCCGACAGGCGTCCCGGCCGGTGCCGTCTTGAGGATGGCCGCCGATGCGGCTTCGGCCCTCGAGGCCGGGAGGCGCGGGACGGGGCAGCCTCCGCAGCCGCTCACCGAGATCACCCAGGTCCCACAGCAGCCGTTGCGGCAGACTCACCGTCGCCCGCACGCGCAACGCGCAGGCGGGAAAGGCGGTCAGCTCGTCGTTGCGGAACCGGGTAGTCGGGGGCGTGCACTCCCGCAAGCGCGACGCATCGGGAAAGTACCGGACCGCGTGCACGACGTTCGCGGCCGGCTCATCGACTTCGACGAAGAAACCGAGCAGGCCGACGGGCGGCAGGCCGGCTACGGGCTGCGCCTGAAGCGCCTGCTCGGGCAGCGCCCGCTCAGACGCTGAAACGCTCCACCAGCTCGCGCAGCGAGCGGCTCATCTCGGCCAGTTCGGCCGCGGCCTGGTAGGACTGGGCGACGCCTTCGGTGGTCACCGCGGTGGATTGGGCCACGCCCGCGATGTTGGCGGCGATCTCG
>NZ_BOOK01000063.1 GCF_016863195.1 Paraplanobispora takensis
AGGACGCCACCGTGTACGCCCCCGCCGACGACGTGACCGGCCAGTCCCGGGACGGGGCGCCGGCCCGCTGAGCCCGCGCATCCCGGCGGGTTCGTAGGATGCGGGTCCGTGAGACACGGCCGTCGCACCGTCGTCGCATCGTCATCGCATAGCGGATGTATCAACGCCGACGGGCACTCTGGTCTCACACCGGAACGACGAAGGAGAGCACGATGAGCAACGCATACGAGGGATTCACGGCCGAGGAGCGGGCCGCGATGAAGGAGCACGCCAAGGAGCTGAAGGCGGCGGCGCGGCGCAGCCCGGCGGAGAAGGCGGCACAGGCGGAGCGGGACGTGCTTGCGAAGATCGCCGAGATGCAGGACGCGGACCGGGTCCTGGCCGAGCGCGTCCACGCCGTCATCGCGGCCAACGCCCCGGGCCTCGCGCCGAAGCTCTGGTACGGGATGCCCGCCTACGCGCTGGACGGCAAGATCGTCTGCCACTTCCAGCCTGCGGAGAAGTTCAAGACGCGCTACGCGACGTTCACCTTCAGCGACCAGGCGAAGCTGGACGAGGGCGCGATGTGGGCGACCTCCTTCGCCCTGATCGAGATGACGGACGAGGTGGAGGGGTGGATCGGCACCCTGCTGAAGCAGGCGGTGAGCTGAGGCACGCCAGCGTGCCGCCGCGCCCGCCTTCCACGTGCAGCGGCTCCCGTCTCCCGCGTGCAGCGGCTCCCGGCTCCTCTCCCGCGGCTCCTGCGGCTCCCGCGGTGAGCGGTGCCGCGCTCAGGCGGTCTTCCCCACTCCGGCCACCGGCTGACCGGCCAGGTAGACGGCCAGGGGGCGGCCCACCGCGGTGACGTCACGGGTCGGGTCGCCGTCGACCACCAGCAGGTCGGCGTCGTAGCCGGGCCGTATGCGGCCCTTGCGCCCGCCCACGCCGCAGGCCTCGGCGGCGGCCGAGGTCGCCGTGGTCAGGACCGCGCCCGCCGGCAGGCCGGAGCGGACGTACTCCTCGAGGGTGGCCGGCAGCAGCCCGTGCGGCTTGGCCGGGCCGATGCCCGCGTCCGAACCGGCCACCAGGCGCACGCCGCCCCGGTGAAGACGGGCGAGGGCCTCCTGCAGGACGGCCTCGGTGATGCCTGCGCGCTCGGCCATCGCCACGACCTGCGGCGGCACCACGACCCGCGGATCGGACCCCAGGGTCGCGCAGACCGCGACCCCGGACTCGGCCAGCTCGGCGAGCAGCGTGTCGTCGAGCCGGACGCCCTCAGGAGTGAGGCACGTGCAGTGCTCGATCCCGTCGACACCCGCCTCCAGCGCCTGCCGTACCGCCGTGAGCGCGTGGGCGTGGGCGGTGATCGGCAGGCCGAGGGCGTGCGCCTCGGCGACCGCCGCCCGCAGTTCCCCGTCGGTGAACTGCGGGCGCATCGTGTCGGTGCCGGGGGTCAGCACGCCACCACTCGCCATGATCTTCACGACGTCGGCGCCGCGATCGGCCCGTTGCCGTACGGCCGCGCGCAGCCCGCTCGCGCCCCGGGCCTGGCCGCCCATCGGCCAGCAGTGGCCGCCCTCGCTGGTGATCGGCGCACCGGCCGCCACGACCGCCGGCAGACCCGCTCCGGCATTCGGCCGCCAGGTCAGTACGGCGTCACGGTAGTCGCCCAGGTCGCGCACGGTGGTGACGCCCGCGGCCAGGTGGAGCCCCAGCGACGCCTCGATTGTGGCCTCCAGCTGCTCCCGCGTGGCCTCGGTGAGCCGGTCGAGCGCACCGGGACCGCTGTCGGCGCACAGGTGCACGTGCGCGTCGATGAGGCCGGGCAGCACGGTGCCGCCGGGCAGGTCGTGGACCGGCCACCCCTCCGGCGCCGCCGGTCCCGCCTGCACGCCGACGACGCGGTCCTCCTCCACCAGCACCACGGTGACCCCGTCGAGCAGCCGCTCCCCGTCGAACACCCGTTCCGCGCGAATCGCCAGAATGCTCACCCGGATCACCATAGGCAACGGCGGAAAGCCGCGAAGAAGGATGGGCCGACAGTGGCGATGATCACATGGCGCCGAGGCCGGCGGGCGTCATGGAAGCGACTGCGGTGAGTGGCGGGGTGGCACGCCCGCACCCGTCACCGCCGCCCGCCGAACTCCCAGTCGTGGACCTCGATGCCGGCGTACCGGTCCGGGGACAGGAGGGCGCGTGCCGCATCCGGGTCCGGCGCCCGGACCAGCAGCGCCGTACCCAGCCAGGTCGCGCCGTCGTCGGACAGCAACGGCCCGTACGCGATCAGCTCCTCCCGGCCGGGCGGCGGGACGAGGTCGGCGGCCTGCCCGGAGCCGAGGCCCAGAACCAGATACCGGTCGCCGCCGTCCCGGCCGCCGGGGAAATCCCACATGGTGCGCCCCAGCACGTTGCTCCACCGGCGCAACATCACGTCCCGGTACACACCCGCCTGATAGTTGGGCTCGTCGAAGACGAACGCACGGGCGGCGGCGAGATCCGGCAGGTCGACGATGTGCACACTGCCGGTGGCCGTGTCGCTGCCACGGCCGAAGGTCGGGCCACGAGCGATCATCTCCGCCGCGTACCGGTCCATGTAGGACCAGTGCTCTTCCAGCAGTTCCTCGCGCAGTGCCGCGGAACCGGGCCGATCGCGGTGATAACAGAAGAACTCCATGTCGACAGTACCTACCACGGACTGCCGCGTGGTGCCGGACGCCGGCAGCGGGGTGCCCCTGCTGCCGCGGAGAGACCCCTTCCCCGAATCCACCGGTTCGGCGGATGGGAAATTGTATCCATCGGGGTGACTCTGAATGGTTTACATTTAGGCGACCCTGTCCTGGACCAGAGGGGTGTCCTTATGGAGCCGGTTCGCTATCGTCCTTCCGTTTTCGTCCTGAGTCGGCTGATGGAAATCTCGGGTTACCTGCGTGACCTCGGAGAGTTCAATATCGGCCCGTTCATGGCCCCTCACATTCCGGAGAACATCCAGGTGGAGCTGAGTGGTATGGGCAACGAGGCCGGAGTCCGGCGGATGCTGAAAGCGATCCACGCGGAAAGCACGGACGGCAGCATACGGCTGTCCCGCCGACTCGGGCACGCTCTCGACGCACTCAAAACACTACAAAGCAAGGCCGATACGGACAATTCCGCAGCCGAGATCCTCCGCGAAAAGCGCAAATACGAATTCAACGAATTCCTGCCCGGCGGGGCCAAGACTCTCACCCTGGAGGAGATGCTCAGAGAGCTGAGCACACCGGACCTGCTGGGGGTGACCGCCTGCATGAACTTCCTGGGAGGACAGCTTCAGGATTACGTAGTGGAGCTGTACAACCGGCCTCCGCTCCCGAAGAAGTAGGCTCTGCTCCGAGTCCGGACCCGCTCCTGGCCGGGCGGGCCGTTCTCCGGAGCCGGAGGTGGGGCCGGCCGGGGCCGGCCCCGACGGGTCAGTGCCAGTCGCCGATCCGCACGTCCCGTGGCGCCGGTGCGCCCTCGCCCGTCTCCACCAGGGACTTCAGGCTCATCAGGAACGAGCCCCACTTGGTGCTGCAGTGGTGCATGAACTCCACCGGTTCCTTCCAGTCCCGGTGCTTGAACAGCACGATCGTGTAGTCGCCGTTCTGGTGCAGGTCCCAGTCGATCGTCGTCCCGATCCATTCCTCGGGGCCGTCGACCACCCGCCAGGCCACCCGCTCGGACGGCCGCAGCTCGACGACCTCCATGTCGAAGCCGCCGACCGGGAAACGGAACTCCAGGACGCCGCCGACGTCGCCGCCGCTCCCCTTCGTGTCGTCGGTCCACCAACCGGCCAGGCCCTCGACGGTCGTCAGCGCGTCGTACACCTTCTCCGGTGCCGGGGTCTTGATTCCGATCCTGTGCAGGATGTCCGCCATCTCGGCTCTCCTTGTTCTCGTCAGTCCTGTTGTGCGCGCTGAATCGCCTCGGCGATCCGCTTGATGCGCTGCAGCCGGGCGTCCCACGCCGACCCGACCGACGCCAGCTGGGCCACCGCGCGGGTGAGCTGGGCCTCCTCCACCCGGTAACGCTTCTCCCGGCCCGCCGGCGTCGCCCGTACCAGGCCGGCCCGGTCCAGGACGCCGAGGTGCTTGGCCACCGCCTGACGGGTGACCGGCAGATGCCGGCTCAGCGTGGTCGCGGTGCCGGCGCCCTCGATGAGCAGCAGATCGAGCATCCGGCGCCGGGTCGGGTCCCCGATCGCGGACCACAGGTCGTCGTCGACCGTCTCGGCCGCCGCGGTGCTCACGACCGCACCTGCAGTGTCGCGACGTACGGCGCCAGCCGCGGCAGATAGAAGTCCCAGCCGGTGACGTGCTCCCGGTACTGCTGCTCCAGGAGGGCGGCCTCCCAGCCCATCTCGCGGAAGCCGGTCTCGGTCATCTTGAGCAGCGTCCCCCCGCCCGACGGGGTCAGATCGAAGGTGACCAGCAGCGAGTTGCCCTCCACCGCGACCTCTCCGGCCGGGTGCGTCCAGCGGAAGGAGAACGTCCGCGGCGGTCGCGCGTCGACGACGGTGAAGGACACCACCGTCCCGTCGGCGTCGCGGTCACCGAAGACGATCTCGCCCGCCGACCCGGGCGCCGGCTCGTACCGGGCGTCGTCCGGCCACCATCGCCTGAGGTGGTCGGGACTGCTGACCACCGCGAAGACGATCTCCGGCGACGCCTCGATGTAGATCTCCCGCTCGATGGTTCCGAGCTCCATGACACCCTCCTGCAACCTTTGGTTGCATATCAGGCTATGCGACGGACCGCCATTGCGCAACCATCGGTTGCATTAAGTCGTGTCCTGGCTCACCGAACCCGTAGGAGAGGACCGGGAACCTCCGGGGTTACTCGCTGAGCGAGCGATCGATCGCCGTCGAGACCGCCAGGGGGACGGCTGGCCGTAGCCCCAGAAGTAGAGGGCCAGCGCGAGCGAGACGAACCCCGTCGCGGTCGATTCGGAGGCGTTCGGGATCTCGGCCGCGAACGCGACCCCGGCCACCACGACGAGCAGCGCCGTCAGCCACCAGGCCGGATGCCAGGGAAGGCGCAGCGGGCCGATCTTCTTCCAGCCGGCCTCCGTCTCGCCGTGCGTGCCCGTCGGCTTCCTCCCCGTCCCGTCACCCGTGCCTGCGCGGCCTGTCGTCACCTTGCCGGTCATGCAGCGATCATGGTGATGGCGTCTTGTGAACGGCTTGAGCCCGGCTGGGCCCGGCCTGCCCGCCCGTCAGGGTCTCGGCGAGTTCGGGCCACAGGAACGCCATCGTGGCCGATCCCTTGAGCAGCGCGTCGATGTCGGCCCGCTCGTCGCTGTCGTGCCAGCGGTCCTGGGGCAGGCCGGTGCCGAAGAAGATCACCGGCGCCCCCAGGGCGCCGGACAGCAGGCTGGCCGGGCCACTGCCGCCGTTGCGCATCCACCCGGCCACCGGGGCGCCGAAGCCGCGTTCCATCGCCCGGCCCAGCGCGTCCAGCGCCGGATGGTCCGGCGGGGTGCGGTACGGCTCCTGCGCCGCATCCAGCGAGATGCTCAGGGCATAGGCGACCTTGTCGCCGATCCGCTCGGCGACCCAGGTCTTCAACTGCTCGGCCGCCTCGGCCGCTTTCTGCTCCGGCACCAGCCGCAGGTTCACATCCACCGAGGCCACCGAGGGGATCGCGCCCCGCGAGGGCCCGTCGGGGTCGCCGCCGACGAAGGCGAGGATGTCCACCGCCGGGCGGGTCCAGACCCGCTCCAGCACGCTGTAGCCGTCCTCGCCGCCGACCGTGCGGGTCTCGGTGCGCTCCAGCCAGTCGGCGTCGCTGTAGGGCAGGGCGTTGATCGCATCCCGCTCCTGCGGCGACAGCTCGACCACCCGGTCGTAGAAGCCGGGCAGCGTCACCCGGCCGCGCTCGTCGTACAGCTGAGCCAGCAGCTTGCACAGCTCGGCGCAGGGATTGGGCGCCACCCCGGAGACGGCCCCGCTGTGGACGTCCCGGTACGGCCCGAACACCTCCAGCCTGGCACTGAGCATGCCGCGCAGCCCGGTGCAGAGCGCCGGCGCCTCCAGCGACCACAGCAGCGTGTCGGACAGCATGATCAGGTCGGCGCCGAGCTCGTCGCGGTGGTCGTCCAGCAGCGCGGCCAGATGCGGGGAGCCGATCTCCTCCTCGCCCTCCACCAGCAGCTTGAGGTTGACCGGCGGCGCGCCGAGGCCGCTGGTGGCCAGGTGGGCGCGCAGCCCCCACAGGTGGGCCAGCACCTGGCCCTTGGCGTCGGAGGCGCCGCGGCCGTACATCATGCCGTCGCGCACCTGCGGCTCGAACGGCAGCGACTCCCCCCAGACGTCGGCGCGTACGGCGCGCACGTCGTGGTGGCTGTAGATGAGCACGGTCGGCGCGCCCGGCGCGGCGCACCAGGCGGCGTACACCGCCGGGGCGCCGTCCTCGGTCTGCCACAGCTCCACCGAGGGGAAGCCGATCTCGCGCAGCCGGCCGGTCAGCCAGTTGGCCGAGCGCAGCATGTCCATGCCGTGCCCGGGTTCGGAGGAGACCGAGGCGATGCGCACCCAGTCACCGAGCTCGCGCAGGAACTCCTGGCGATGCCCGTCCAGGAACCGCCGTACCGCCCCGTCGCCGCCGTCTGCCGTCATAACGGCGAGGCTAGGCGGGCGGGCGCCGATCCCGTCCGGGCGACATGCCGTTTTGCCAGAGGATGGCGCCCCCGCGCGTTCACCGTCGGCCGTCCCGGACCTCGTGGCCGGCCCGAACCGCTGGGCCGGCTCGCCGATGGCCAGCTCCTCGCTTGACTTCATGTGTACATTGACCGGCACGGTGATGGCATGATCAAGACATCGATCGCGGTCACCCGCGTGGCCGGCTCCTGCGTGCTGCCGGAGACGAGACCGCGGCCGTCGCGTTCGGCGCGATGATGCGCGCCCTGCCCTCACCGGCCCTCGCGTTCGGCGCGATCTCGGTCGGCGGGCCGGGCGACCGGCTCCCCGTCACCCGAGGTGATCGGCTGGCCTGGGTCAACCGGCCGGACGGGCTGCTGGAGGCGGTTCGCTCGATGGACCTGCCCGACGCGCCGGGCGTCGCCTACCTCGCCGGTGAGGCGCGCACCTGCCAGGCCGTGCGGGGCCACCTGGTGAGCGAGCGCGGCTGGTCGCGCCGGGACGTCGTGGTGAAACCGTTCTGGGCACCGGGACGGCGCGGCATGGACTGACACCGGACGCCGCCGCCACCTCTCCGCGGCATCAGCGGATGCCGGTGACCGCGAAGGCCGGCGCGGGCGGAGGAGACAGCGGTGAGGAGCGGGGAGACCGAGGTGTTCGCGCTGTGGCAGGGCCGTGGAGCAACCGGGTGGCGTCACGCTGCGTCTACTGTATGTGTCGTATCGAAAGCACTGCGTGACATCGCGGGTCCTGGCTCTCGTCATCCTGGCCCTCGCCGCGGCGGGTTGCTCCGGCTCGGAGCCGGTCGCACCCGTTCCGACCACGGCGCCGGCCTCGTCCGCCGCGCCGCCGTCCTCCGTCCCGGCGCCCACCCCGGTCCCGGCCACCGGGCCGGGGTCGGCCTGCGAGGATCCGGACCTGCGTGCCTTCCTCGGCGAGGTCGCGCGGCACTCCGACGCGAGCGGCCTGAACGCCGACGCGCCGGTTTCCCGCTGGCTCACCCTCCTGCTCGACGCCGCTCCCGCCGCGGTCGAGCCGACGCTGGAGCACATCCAGCAGGGCATCGCGGCGGCGGAGGCCTACACCGGCGCCCGGGCGGGCAGTACGGAGGCCGCCGCCCAGGCCCGCAGGCTCCTGGCCGCGGCGGCCGGGCTGGCGCAGGTGTGCGGCCTGGCGGACGACTACGGCATCCCCGCTGCGGGGACGGCCTCGCCGACACCCTGACCGGCGTCAGGCATGTCGGCGAGGATCCCGGCCGGGCGGGGCGTGGTGAGGGTCCCGGTCCGGCGCCGGCCGGTGAAGGCGCCGCTCAGGCGCCCACGTAGGCCGCCAGGTGCTCGCCGGTGAGGGTGGAGCTGGCGGCGACGAGGTCGGCGGGCGTGCCCTCGAAGACGATCCGGCCGCCGTCGTGTCCGGCGCCGGGGCCGAGGTCGATGATCCAGTCGGCGTGCGCCATGACCGCCTGGTGGTGCTCGATGACGATGACCGACTTGCCGGAGTCGACGAGCCGGTCGAGCAGGCCGAGCAGCTGCTCGACGTCGGCGAGGTGAAGGCCGGTGGTCGGCTCGTCGAGGACGTAGACGCCGCCCTTGGCGGCCATGTGGGTGGCCAGCTTGAGGCGCTGCCGCTCGCCGCCGGACAGCGTGGTGAGCGGCTGGCCGAGGCTGAGATAGCCCAGGCCGACGTCGGCGAGCCGCTCCAGGACGGCGTGCGCGGCCGGTGTGCGCGCCGGGCCGGCGCCGAAGAACTCCCGGGCCTCGCTCACCGGCATCGCGAGCACCTCGCTGATGTCGCGGCCGCCGAGGTGGTACTCCAGCACCGACGCCTGGAACCGCTTGCCCTCGCAGTCCTCGCAGGTGGTGCTGACACCGGCCATCATCGCCAGGTCGGTGTAGATGACGCCGATGCCGTTGCAGGTGGGGCAGGCACCCTCGGAGTTGGCGCTGAACAGCGCCGGCTTGACGCCGTTGGCCTTGGCGAACGCCTTGCGGATCGGGTCGAGCAGGCCGGTGTAGGTGGCCGGGTTGCTCCGCCGCGAACCGCGGATCGCACCCTGGTCGACCGAGATCACTCCCGCTCCGGCGGGGACCGACCCGTGTATGAGGGAGCTCTTGCCGGAACCGGCGACCCCGGTGACCACGGTCAGCACCCCCAGCGGGACGTCGACGTCGACGTCGAGCAGGTTGTTCGCCGTCGCACCGCGGATCTCCAGCGTGCCGGTGGGCGTGCGCACCGTCTCCTTGAGGGCGGCCCGGTCGTCGAGGTGGCGGCCGGTGATGGTGCCGCCGGCCCGCAGGCCCTCGACGGTGCCCTCGAAGCAGACGGTGCCGCCCGCCGTACCGGCCCCGGGACCCAGGTCGACGACGTGGTCGGCGATCGCGATCGTCTCCGGCTTGTGCTCCACGACGAGCACGGTGTTGCCCTTGTCGCGCAGGCGCAGCAGCAGGTTGTTCATCCGCTGGATGTCATGGGGGTGCAGGCCGATGGTGGGTTCGTCGAAGACGTAGGTGACATCGGTGAGCGAGGAGCCCAGGTGGCGGATCATCTTGACGCGCTGCGCCTCGCCGCCCGACAGCGTGCCCGCCGGCCGTTCGAGGGAGAGGTAGCCCAGCCCGATCTCCGTGAACGAGTCGAGAGTCTGCTGCAGCGCGGTCAGCAGCGGCGCCACCGACGGCTCTTCGAGGCCGCGGACCCACTCGGCCAGGTCCCTGATCTCCATCGCGCACGCGTCGGCGATGCTGATCCCCTTGATCTTCGACGTCCGGGCGATGTCGCTGAGCCGGGTGCCGTCGCACTCGGGGCAGGTGGTGAAGGTGACCGCCCGGTCCACGAACTCCCGGATGTGCGGCTGCATCGCCTCCCGGTCCTTGGACAGGAACGACTTGTGGATCTTCGGGATCAGCCCTTCGTAGGTGAGGTTGACGCCCTCGACCTTGACCTTGGTCGGCTCCCGGTACAGGAAGTCGTGCATCTCCTTCCCCGTGAACTCGCGGATCGGCTTGTCCGGGTCGAAGAAGCCCGACTCGGCGTAGAGCCGTACGGTCCACCAGCTGTCCGACTTCCAGCCGGGGATGGTGAAGGCGCCCTCGGAGATCGACTTGGAGTCGTCGTAGAGCTGGGTGAGATCGATGTCGGAGACCGAGCCCCGGCCCTCGCATCGCGTGCACATGCCGCCGGTGCGGTTGAAGGTCTCCTTCACGGTCTTGGTGGCGGCGCCGCGTTCGACGGTGATCGCACCGCTCGCCCGGACCGAGGGGACGTTGAAGGCGAACGCGCTGGGCGGGCCGATGTGCGGCTGCCCGAGCCGGCTGAACAGGATGCGCAGCATCGCGTTGACGTCGGTGGCGGTGCCGACGGTGGAGCGGGGATCGGCGCCCATCCGCTGCTGGTCGACGATGATCGCGGTCGTCAGCCCTTCGAGTACGTCGACCTCGGGCCGCGCCAGCGTCGGCATGAACCCCTGCACGAAGGCGCTGTAGGTCTCGTTGATCAGCCGCTGCGACTCCGCGGCGATCGTGTCGAACACCAGCGAGCTCTTACCCGAGCCGGAGACGCCGGTGAACACCGTCAACCGGCGCTTGGGGATCTCGATGCTGACGTCCTTGAGGTTGTTCTCACGCGCGCCGTGCACCCGGATCACATCGTGGCTGTCGGCGACGTGCGGCGCAGGCGAGTGCGCGCCCGCCCTCGTGGTCGTGCTCATCGTGTCTCCATCTGCTAGGGATGCCCGTAAGAAGTGCTGGGATCATCATGGCCGCCCGGATTGATACATCCGCTATGCGCCCACGATGCACCGGTGATGAAGGGCTCAGCCGGGCGCATGCGATCAACCCGGGGACGGAGAGGACGAGCGCGATCAGGTGGGGGGTGCGGGGCGGGGCACCGTGATGCTCAGGGGGCCTCGCAGGTTGACGTGGTCCCGGTAGGGCGGCGGGTCCTGGAGGAGGGCCGGTTCGGGCAGGCGCCGGGTGAGGCGGGTCAGGGCCAGGCGGGCCTCCAGGCGGGCGAGCGGGGCGCCCAGGCAGAAGTGCGGGCCGAGTCCGAAAGCCAGGTGCTTGATCTCGGGACGGTGGGGGTCGAAGACGTCGGGATTCTCGGCCTCGGCGGGGTCGCGGTGCGCGGCGGCCAGCAGGAGGACCACGGTGGCGCCCCGGCGGAGCCGTACGCCGGGCAGCTCCACGTCCTCGGTGGTCACCCGGGCGGTGATGTGCACGGGCGGGTCGTAGCGCAGGGTCTCCTCCACCACCGCCTCCGCGAGGGCGGGGTTCTCCCGCAGCGCGGCGAAGTGGGCCGGGTGGCGCAGCAGGGCGAGCGCGCCGTTGGCGATCAGGTTCACGGTCGTCTCGTGCCCGGCCACCAGGAGCAGGGCGACGATGGAGACGAGCTCGTCGTGGCTGAGGGAGTCACCGCCCTCCCGGACCGCGATCAGCTCGGAGACCAGGTCGTCGCCCGGGTCCGCCTGGCGGCTCGCGATCAGCTCGTTCAGATAGACGTTCAGGGCGAGCAGGCCGTTCAGGGACTCCTCCGACGGCCCGGCCCCGAACCCGTCGATCAGCCGGGTCAGCCGGGACGACCACTCGCGTACCTGCTCGTGGTCGGCCGCCGGGACGCCGAGCGTCTCGCAGATCACCGTCATGGGCAGCGGGTAGGCGAGATCCTCGACGATGTCGAACGGCCGGTCCCGCTCGGCGGCGCGGTCCAGCAGCCCGTCGACCAGCTCCCCGATCCGCCCCGAGAGCCGGGCGATCCGCCGCGCCGTGAACGCCGCCGAGACCAGCCGCCGCAGTCGCGTGTGGTCCGGGGGATCGAGCGAGAGGAACCAGCGCTGCCCCACCGAGGACGGCGCGCCGGGCGGCATCAGCTCGGCCAGCCTCCGGTCGCGCCCGCGCTGGCTGCTCATCCGCGGGTCCCGCAGCACCGCCTCGCACTCGCGATAGGAGGAGATCACGGCTCCCGGCGTCTCCCAGACGGGCAGGTCCAGCATCGCGGGTCCCAGATCCCGGATGCGGGCGTAGACGGGGTAGGGGTCGGGGCGCGCCGCCGGTTCGATCAAGGCTCCGATCAGTTCCAGGAGGGTGTGGTCCCGCGTGGTGGCCGTCATGCCCGCTCCCGCCTGTAGAACTTTGTTCCGCCCCATAGTGCGGTGGATCCCGGCGAACCTCAAGACTCCGGCGACCCTCGAGACTCCGGTGAACCTCGGGGCTTCGATGAGCGGCGCAGTCATCCTGGCGGGTGACTCCAGGACGGCGCACTCCTTGTACGGTCCTGCGCATGTTCCACCAGAATTACGACGTACTGCCGCGGCACGTGCTCTGCGTGCTCGGCTCCGGCCTGGATCCGCGCACGGTGGAGGAGGTCGTCGGCGAGGCCGGCGGGCCCGGCTTCATCGTCGACCGCGAAGCCTTCCGGCGGGTCCACGATCCTCGGATGCCCAGGTCGTTCGAGGCCTGTCTGATGAACGACTCCTTCGAGGAGTCCGACGAGGAGGCCGTGCGCACCCACGACTCCGTGGTGTACGTGCTCTCGCCGCCGATGCCGCAGCACATCGCGTTCAACCCGCGGCGGAGCGTGATCATCGGGGAGGAGCACGGCTACAAGCTGCCCGGAGGGGCGTGGAACGAGGTGCTCGACGTCTCGCGGCGGACGCTGGCGGTGGCGGGCGCGCTGCTGCGCTCCGGCGCCACGGCCGTGAAGAACGAGAGCAGCGGCCTGACCCACGGCCGGGACCGGTGGCTCTTCCTGGCGGATGGGGCGGCCGGGGCGACGGACTGGATGGAGCTGGCGGTCGTCCTGTTCGAAGCCTGGGTCAAACGGCCGATCTCCTCCGCGAACCTGCTCCGCAGCTGCGGCATGCACCTGCTGGGCGCGCCCGACGTGGAGCTCGAAGTCGACTGGCCCGACCCGCGGCGGCCGTCCGGCCGGCAGGTCGACGACGCCGTGGAGCTGATGGACAACCTGGCGCTCTACCTGCTGACCGAGGACCGGGCAATGACGATCGTCGACGGCGAAGGGTTCCGGCTGTCTCCCGACGGCCCGCGATGGGTGCTGAGGAGGCACCCGTGCCACGACGACGAGGAGAGCTTCTTCCACAACCCGTACGGCTACTGGCGCCTGACCCCCGACGGTCTCCTCAGCCCAGGGCACGGTCCAGGTTGAACGCCGCGCTGATCAGGCTCAGATGGGTGAACGCCTGGGGGAAGTTGCCCTGCTGCTCGCCGGTTCGGCTGATCTCCTCCGCGTACAGGCCCAGGTGGTTGGCGTAGGTGAGCATCTTCTCGAAGGCCAGCCGCGCCTCGTCGAGCCGCCCGGCCCGGGTCAGCGCCTCGACGTACCAGAACGAGCAGATCGAGAAGGTCCCCTCCTCGCCCCGCAGCCCGTCCGGGCTCGCCCGGGGGTCGTAGCGGTAGACCAGGGAGTCGGCGACCAGCTCCGCGGCGAGCGCGTCCAGGGTGGACAGCCACTTGGGGTCGGTGGGCGCCACGAACTTGGCCAGGGGCATCAGCAGGACGGCGGCGTCCAGCACGTCGCCGTCCTGGTGCTGGACGAAGGCCTGGCGGGAGGCGGACCAGCCGCGGGTCATGACGCGCCGGTAGATCGTGTCGCGGACCCGCAGCCAGCGCGGCAGGTCCGCGGGCAGGCCGCGCCGGTTGGCCATGCGGACGGCCCGCTCGACGGCCACCCAGCACATCACCTGCGAGGACAGGAATCTCCTGCGCCCGCCGCGGGTCTCCCAGATGCCCTCGTCCGCCTGGTCCCAGTTGTCGCAGACCCAGTCCGTCAGCGCGCACACGTCGTCCCACTGGTCGCTGGAGATGGGCTGCGCCCATTTGTCGTAGAGGTAGATCGAGTCGATCAGCGCGCCGTAGATGTCGAGCTGCAGCTGACCGGCGGCGGCGTTGCCGATCCGCACCGGGGCCGAGCCCAGGTGGCCCTGCAGATGCTCCAGCTCCCGCTCGGGCAGCTCGGTCCGGCCGTCGATGCCGTACATGATCTGCAGCGGACCGGACGGGCCGCCGGCCCCCGGGCTGACGCGCCGGGTCAGGAAACGCATGAACGCCCCGGCCTCCCCGGCGAACCCGAGCCGCAGCAGCGCGTAGACGCAGAACGCGGCGTCGCGGATCCACACGTAGCGGTAGTCCCAGTTGCGCTCGCCGCCGATCTGCTCGGGCAGGCTGGTGGTGGGCGCGGCCACGATCGCCCCGGTCGGCGCGTAGGTGAGCAGCTTCAGCGTCAGCGCGGAGCGGTGCACCATCTCCCGCCACCGGCCGCGGTAGCGGGAGGCGGACAGCCATCGCCGCCAGTACGCCACCGTCGCCGCGAACTGGTCCTCGGCCTCCGCGCGGGGGCACCCGCGCGGTGCCACCTCGCCGCCGACCCGGTCGAGCGCGAACACCGCCGAGTCGCCCTCGCCGAGCTTGAACTCCGCCCGCACGTCCGCGCCGTCGTGTTCGAGGGGCACCGTGGCGGTCAGCGCGAGCGTCAGGCCCGCGGACTCGAAGACCGCCATGTCACCGGCCGCGCGCAGCGTGTGCGGCTCGGCCCCGTACCCGAACCTCGGCGCCACCCGGGCCCGGAACGACATCGTCCCGCGCACGCACAGCACGCGCCGGATCAGCCGGTGCCGGCCGGCCTCGCCGTCGTCCTGCGCGCCCTCGCCGTCGTCCTGCGCGCCCTCGCCGGACACCGGCATGAAGTCCTGGATCTCGCCGACGCCCTCCTCGGTGAAGAACCTCGTGATCAGCACATTGGTGTCGGGGAAGTAGAACTGCTTGGTCCTCGCCGTCGCGGTCGCGCCCAGTTCGAAGCAGCCGCCCCGCCCGGCGTCCAGGATGGACGCGAAGACGCTCGGCGCGTCGAAGGACGGGCAGCAGTACCAGTCGATCGTGCCGTCGGTGCCCACCAGGGCCACCGTCCGCAGGTCGCCGATCAGGCCGTGATCGGCGACCGGCAGGTAACGCCCGTCCCGCCCCGCGGTTCCCGGTTCCCCGGTCGCCTCCGCCATGACAGCCTCCGTCCGGATGCGGACCCGTCACTCCACCCTAGACGCGCCCGCCGCGGCGGAGGCGGGCACGCAACGCCGGGCCGTGACCTGCCGGGCTGCGGCTCACCTGGCCACGGTGGCGGGGTCGGCCCATCCGGTGACGGGCTGGGCCGGCCGCCCGGCCGCGGTGTCCAGGCGCCGCATCAGCATGCGGGCGATCGCGTACACCAGGTCGGGCTCGTGGGTCAGGACGAAGTCCACGCCGCCGTCCGGGGCGGGTCGTACACACAGCGCGGCCGCGGTGTGCGGGCCGACCACGGCCAGGACCGTCTCGGCGGCGGACGGGCCGCCGGCGGGCGCCACCGCCATCCGCACCGGGTGCGGGGCGGCGGCGATCGGCCCGGGGCCGACGACGCCGGTGAAGGCCACCCCGCCGGCCAGCGACGCCAGACGGGGCAGCCAGGCCCGGCCGGCCGCCGGGTCGGGGTACGCGCCGAGCACCACCGCGTGCGAGCCGGCTTCGGCCGCCATCGACAGCAGGTAGCCGGTGAGACCGTCGATCATCGGCTGATCCCCGGTCCGGCTGTGGTTGCGCACCGCGGCCATGCTGAACGGGGTCCCCTCGGGCAGGTGCAGGTCCGGCCGGGGAGAGCGCAGCCGGGCGTGGCGGTCCATCGGCCGGCCGGCGATCGCGCCGAGCGGGCCGGGCCGTCCGAACAGCCAGCCCTGCCCCCAGCGGGCGCCGAGCGCCCGCGCGTTCACCGCGTCCTGCTCGGTCTCGATGCCCTCGGCGAGCACCACCGCCCCGGTGCGCTCGGCGTGGGCGCCGACTGTCGCGGCGGTCGCGACGGTGCCCGGCGCGTACGGGTCGCGCAGCAGGTGCATGTCCAGCTTGATCACTTCAGGCTCGATGAGCGGCAGGAAGGCCAGCGACAGCGGATCGGCGCCGACGTCGTCCAGGGCGAGCGCCCCGTCGGTCCGCTGCACGGCGGCGGCGATGTCCAGCAGCGCCGCCGGGTGGTCGGCCAGGGCCCGCTCGGTGAACTCCAGCACGGCCCGGTACGGTCGCTCGGAGAGCACCACGGCCATCAGCTCGGGGGTGAAGGGCTGGTTCAGCGCGGCCGGTTCGGCGTTGAAGAACAGCAGCGGCGGCACCTCCTCCCCGGAGTCCCGGGCGATCTCCATGGCCCGGGTGGCGCACAGCTGGTCCAGCGGCGGCATCACCCCGGCCCGGACGGCCGCCGCGAACAGGGCGTCCGGGAACTCCAGCGGCGAGCCGGCCGGGCCGCGGGCCAGCGCCTCGACGGCGACGACGTTCCCCGTGGCGAGGTCGACGATCGGCTGGTACAGCGGGAAGACCGCGCGCTCGGCGAGCACCCGGCGGATGAGCACGGCCGGGTCGTCGTGCTCGTTCCGTCCGGCGCTCCGGTCTTTCGGCGCCATGCCACCCCGCCCATCGCACGAGTCCTGATCTTGACAGAACATCTATCGGCGCCGCGCGGCCGGACTTTAAGGATCCGGCGGGCTACTCGTCCCGGACGCCGGAAGCGACCTCCACGGCCGTGTAGCGGCGTAGGTCGTCACCGGTGAGCGGCGCGCCGGGAAGGGCGTGCTCAGGACCGGCGCGCAGGCCGTTCAGCATGATCTCCACCACGCGGGCCATGGCCTGCTCATGGGGCATGCTCTGCGGCGTGTAGACGTTCAGGGTCATCAGCAGGGCGATGTCGCCGGGGCCGATGTCGCCGCGCAGGGTCCCGTCCGCCTGCGCCTGCTCGGTCATCCGCAGGACGGCGGCGATCACCCGCTGCCGCATCTCGTGCAGGTCGGGACCGAGCCGCAGCCGCTGGTGCAGATGCGGCTCCAGCTTCGCCGGCAACGCGCCCAGCTGGATCTCGACGGAGGCGCGCAGGAAGCGGCACAACGCGTGCCAGGCGTCGGGCTCTTCCAGCAGGGCGGTCTCGGCCAGGTCCGCCAGGCGGCGGAGGCTCTCTTCGCCGACGGCGCGCAGCAGGGCGTCCCGGTCGGGGAAACGGCGGTACAGCGTGCCGACGCCGACACCCGCCTGACGTGCCACCTCCTCCAGCGGCACGTCGACGCCCTGCTCCAGGAACAGCTTCTGGGCGGCCGCGAGGATCAGGTCCCGGTTGCGGCGCGCGTCGGCGCGCAACTCCGTCTTCTCCGCAGGTCTGTGCGCCTCCACTGTTCCTCCAACCAACAACTGGACGATTTCCCTCCGCTTAGGATATCGTCAAATAAGCGGAGGAAATTCATCCACTTAGGGAGGCGTCATGAGCGGACGGACAGTGCTGATCTCCGGGGCCGGCGTCGGCGGGCCGACGCTGGCCTACTGGCTGGCCCGGTACGGCTTCCGCGTCACCGTCGTCGAGTGCGCCCGCGGGCTGCGTTCCAGCGGGAACCCGGTGGACGTCAGAGGACCCGCCGTGAACGTCGCCGAACGCATGGGCATCGCGTCCCGCCTCCGGGAGGCCGCCACCGGCACGACGGGGCTCAGTTTCGTCGACGCCTCGGGCAGACGGGTCGGCCGGATGGACATGCGCGCCGTACAGCAGGCGGGCGAGGTCGAACTGCCGCGCGGCGACCTAGCCTCGATCCTGTACGAGGCCGGCCGTGAGCACGCCGAGTTCCTCTTCGACGACTCCATCGCGACCCTGGAGCAGGACGGGAACGGGGTCGAGGTCACCTTCGAGCGCGCCGCGCCCCGCCGCTTCGACGTGGTGGTCGGAGCCGACGGCCTGCACTCGACGACGCGCCGGCTGGCCTTCGGGACGGAAGACGGACTCGTGCGCCACATGGGTCTCTACGTCGCCACGACACCGCTCGGCGGCGAGGCCGGATCCGGCCGGGACGTCCTCATGCACAACACGCCCGGCAAGGCGGTCGCCGTCAGCCCCACACCCAGCGGTGACCTGGCGTTCTTCCTCTACCGCAGCCCCGCCGAGCCCGGCTTCGACCACCGCGACACCGAGCAGCACAAGCGGCTGCTGACCGGGGCGTTCGCCGAGGTGTCCTGGCGGGCGCCCGAGCTGCTGGAGCGCGTGCGCGCCGCCGGGGACCTCTACTTCGACTCGGTCAGCCAGGTGCGCCTGCCCCGCTGGTGGAACGGCCGGGTCGCGCTCCTGGGCGACGCCGCGTCGTGCGTGTCGCTGTTCGGCGACGGCTCCACCCTGGCCATGGCGGGGGCGTTCACCCTGGCCGGGGAGCTGGCGTCCGCGCCGGACGACCCGCGGGCGGCCTTGCGCCGCTACGAGGCCGCGCACCGGCGCCTGGTGGACCCCAAGCAGCGCAACATCGGGCAGGCGTCGGCGCTCATCGTCCCCGCGACCCGGGGCGGCATCCTGATGCGGAACCTGGCCACCCGCCTGTGGCCCGCGGTGGCCGTCGCCGCGCGACTGCGGAGCACCCTCGGCGGGCCCCCGGCGGCACCGCGGGAGCTCCTGCCGGGATGACCCGGGACGACCGGCGTCATCCGGCGGAGCCGGACGGGGGACGCCTGGCCAGATAGGAGTAGTAGGCACAGGCGGCGAAGAAGGTGCCCTGCTCGGCCGTACGCCGCTGCTCGGCCAGCCAGGCCTCGACCCGTACGGCGGGCAGCAGCTTCTCCCGGGCCACCAGCGGAGCGAAGGCTTCGGCCAGGCCGAGGAAGAAGGCGCCGGTGGAGATCTCGGCGCGCAGGTGGGCCCGGCTCCAGACCACCTCCAGATCCAGGGCGTCCAGCAGCGCGGGCATGGCCCGCATGACGCGGGGCTGGCTGACGACCACCGCCAGCAGCGCCGCCTCCATCTCCCGGCCCAGCCGGTCGTCGGAGCAGCCGAAGGTCAGGGACGCGTAGTCGCCGTCGAAGACCGCGATCGTCCCGCCCGGCCGGACGACGCGCCCGGCCTCCGCCAGCACCCGCCCGGGGGCGGCGACGTGACTGATCAGGGTGTGCGCGATGACGGCGTCGACGGAGGCCTCGGGCAGATCGAGGGCGTGCGCGTCCCCGAGGCGGAAATCGATGCGCTCCAGCACGCCGTCGGCCGCGGCCAGCTCCCGCGCCGCCCTCAGCAGCACCGGGCTCTGGTCGACGGCGATCACGTGCCCGGTGAAATTGCCCCGGCGCGCCAGAGCCCGGGCGACCAGCCCGGTGCCGCAGCCGATCTCCGCGACGACCTCGACCGTCTCCGGCCCCAGCGCCGCGAGGTACTCCTCGCGGTAGCCGGTGAAGGCCGGATCGGCTCCCCGGGCCTCCAGCCGGTCGACGAACCGCTGCAAGGTCGCCTCGTCCTGCTCGTTGATGAACTGCATCGCGTCGCGCGGGGCCATGGGTGCCTCCTCACACTCCGGAGCGGCTGCCGGCCGCGATCGCCGGGCGGCCGGATGCCGGGCCTGCCCCCATGCTCCTCCGCCGCGGTCGCAGGGGCACCCCTGCGGGGACGGCGGTACGGCGGTCGCGGCGGGCGGCTACGCGCGGCCGGCGCTGATCATGAGGGTGCGGCCGTGCGGCCCGCCGTACCAGAAACGCCATCCGAGATCGCGTACCTCCAGGTCGGTGGCGCCCAGCCCGCGCAGGACCACGGTGTAGTCGTCGACGTGCCGGAAGTCGGCGAGCCGCAGCCGGCCGCCCGGCCGGAGCACCCTGAACGCCTCGGCCACCGCTCTGGCCCGGCCCTCGGCGTCGGGGATGTTGTGCACGGCCAGGCTGGAGACCACCAGATCGTACGATCCGTCGCCGAACGGCAGGTCGCGCATGTCGCCGGTGACCAGCTCGATCCGGTCCGCCACGCCCTCGGCGCGGGCGTTGGCCAGGGTGGCGTCCGTGCTGTTGCCCGACTGGTCGCCGGTCCACAGGTCGATCCCCGTGGCGCTTCCCGCAGGCACCCGCCGGGCGGCCTTGAGCAGGACGAGACCGCGGCCGCAGCCCAGGTCGAGCACCCGCTCGTCGCCGCCCAGGCCCAGCCTGTCGAGCTCGTCGTCCCACACGCGGAACTTGCCGCGCAACGTGGTGTGCGCGAACAGCGCCGCCCCGGCGACCAGCATGAGACCGCCCGCCAGGAGGATCACCGCCAGAACGGTCCATCCGGCGGCGAAGCAGACGGCGGCGAGCGCCGACTCCGCCAGCCCTCCGGCGAGCAGCCCGGCCAGCACCGGGGGAGCGTCCAGCCCGTAGCGCGCACGCACACCACATTCCTACCGGCGCCGCCGGCCGCGTGCAATCCGCACGGGCCGGCGACGCCGGTGATCACTGTGCACCTGCGGAGCGGCTGGAGATCACCTCAGGCCGGCGTCGACGGCGGTGGTCAGGGTGCCGGTGTCGCCGGACATCTCCCAGATCATCACGCCGAGCAGGCCCTTCTGCCGTACCCACGCGGTCTTGCGGGCGATCGACCAGGTGTCGTCGAAGGTCCACCACTGGCCGCCGTTGCCGGTGAAGCAGTAGGTGGCCACCGCCTGCTCGTCGTGCCGTACGGTGCACCCCGGCACGCTCGCCACGAGATTGCTGTATCCGCGGGTGCCCGCCTCCTCCTGGAACTGGCCGGGGGCGGCGCCGGTGGCCGACTGCCATTCGCCGTACCTGCCGCCGTCGGCGACGCCCTGCCAGCCGCGCCCGTAGTAGGCGAGGCCAACGGTGATCTTCCTCGGGTTCACCCCGGCGTCCAGATACTCCTTGACCGCGTTCTCGACGCTGAAGTGGAAGGAGTACGGATCATCGGCGTCGGCGTACAGGTTGCCCTGGTGACCGGTCCGGTTCGGCTCCCAGGAGTTGTCGCTGCCCGAGCCGTGGAAGTCGTAGCCCTGGACGTTGAAGATGTCCATGTGCCTGGCGACCTCGGCCAGCTCCCAGCCCGCCGCGATCTTGGCGGGGTCCGCCGGGGTGAAGGCGGTCAGCTGGTAGCGCTTGCCGGTCTCCTCGGTCAGCGCGTCGAGCTGCCGGCGGAACTCGGCGATCAGCAGCGTGTTGTTCCGCTTGTCGGCGGTGCTGACGTGGTTGCCCGGGTGCCCCTCGGCCCCCGGCCACTCCCAGTCCAGGTCGATGCCGTCGAAGATCCCGGCGGCGGTGCCCGGCCCGCCCGCGCCGTTGTACACCGGCAGGTTGCCCTTGATGTAGACGTCGATGCAGGAGCTGACGAACTTGCGCCGGGCGGCGTCGGTGGCGGCCACGTCGGAGAAGTACTTCGAGTAGGTCCAGCCGCCCAGGGAGATCAGCACCTTCAGGTGGGGGTGCTTGGCCTTGAGCTTGCGGAGCTGGTTGTAGTTGCCGCGCAGCTTCTCCCAGCCGGTGTCGCCGACCCCGTCCACGGACTGCGCCGCGCTCATCGGCCGGCCGTAGTCGGCGTCCGCGTCGCCCGCTCCGTCTCCCTGGTCGGGGTCCTGCGGGTTGGAGGAGGTGCCCTTGGTGACCCCGTGCAGGCAGGTCAGGTTGACCGGGTCGATGTTGCCGAAGGCGTAGTTGATGTGGGTCAGCTTCGCCGCGGCCCCGGTGGTGTCGAGGTTGCGCACGAAGTACTGGCGGCCGTAGATGCCCCACTGCACGAAGTAGCCGACCCTGGCGTAGCCGTCGCCGACGATGTCGGCGGTGCTCGCCTTCAGCTCGTTGCTCGGCGGTGAGACGTTGTCGTACAGATCGCGGGCCCGCACGGTGAAGGTGTACTCGGTGGACGGCGAGAGCCCGTTGACCGTGGCCGTGGTGCCGGGCACGGTCGTCTTGAGGGTCCCGCCGATATAGACGTCGTAGCCTGCGACGCCCTTGTCGTCGGTGGACGCCGTCCAGGCGAGCGAGACGCTCGCCGGGGTTCTGCCGGTGCTGCGCAGGCCCGTCGGCGCGGTGGGCGGCTGCGGGTCCTCACCGGGGTCGTTGGTCCTGACCTTCAGCGCCGGGCCGGCCGGGGAGGTGTTCCCCTTGCGGTCCTTCGCCTTGACGCTGAAGGTGTACTCCGTGTTCGGGGTCAGACCGGTGAGGGTGGTGCTCGTCCCGGTGACCGTGGCGGCGAGCGCGGTGCCGTTGTAGACCTCGTAGCCGGTGACCGGGAGGCTGCCCGGGGCCGAGGCGTCCCAGGCCAGCGAGACGGTCTTGGTGGTCTTGACCGGGGAGCGCAGGTTCCCCGGCGCGGCGGGCGGCGTGTCCGCCGATCCGTCGCACCGGACGTCGTTGATCCGGCAGTTCTCCGGCTCGGCGGACGCGCTGAGGGTGAAGGCCGGGCTGTACGGCTCGGTCGATCCGCCCGCGGGCACGGTGGTGTTGTAGTGGGCGGGAGTGAGTGTGACCTGGCGGCCGCTCTGGCTCAGCGTCGCGTGCTGGGCCCCGCTCGCGGTGATCCCCGCGGGCAGGTCGAAGGTGATCGACCAGCCGTTGAGGGCGGCGGTGGTGTTGTTGGCGACCGTGAACCCGCCCCGGGTCCCGCTGCCGGTGTAGGTGGCGGTGACCGGCGCGGGCGGGGGCGGGGGATCGCCGCTCCCGTCGCAGCTGGCGTTGTTGATCGTGCAGCCCGTCGGCTGGGACGGGGAGCTGAGGGTGAAGACGGGGCTGTACGGCTCGGTGTTCCCGCCCGCCCGCACGGTGTTGATGTAGAACGCGGGGGTCAGCTTGACCCGCGTCCCGTTCTGCGTGGTGGTGGCGTTCTGCGGATTGCCGACGGTGACCCCGGCGGGCAGGTCGAAGGTGATCGACCAGCCGGTGACCGCGGTGGTGCCGGGGTTGCTCACCACGAACTTGCCCTGGCTGCCGGTCAGGGTGAACACGGCGGTCAGACGGGCGGCGGCCGCGGCGGGGGCGGCGGTCAGGGCCACCACCAGGAGGAGGGCGAACAGGATGGGGGGTGTACGGCGCATGTGGAAACCTTTCTATTAGGAAAGTTTCCTAACAATTGGCCGGATCGTAACCCTGCCCTCACACGTCAGCAAGGCCCAATCACCGCTTGCGGATACGCCGGTGACAGAGCGAGGTGAGCCGGGCCGGGCGGCGGCCCCGCGGCGTCCGCGTCCGGCCCGGTGGGTGCCGGGCCGGACGGCGGCCGGTCAGCTCAGGCGGAACCGGGCGACCAGCTGGGTCAGGTCGGCCGACATCTTCGCCAGCGCCTCGGCGGCCTGACGGGAGGCCGTCACCCCTTCGGTGGTCTGCTGGGCGGCGCCGGCCACCGCGGTCATGGTGCCGGCGATGTCGGTGACGCCCAGGGCGGCGTTGGAGACGCTGCGGCTGATCTCGCCGGTGGTGGCGGTCTGCTCCTCCACCGCCGCGGCGATGGTGGTCTGGTAGCTGCTGATGGTGCCGATGATGGTGGAGATCTTCTCGATCGCCCCGACCGCGTCGGCGGTGTCGGCCTGGATGGTCTCGATCCGCTTGGCGATGTCCTCGGTGGCCTTGGCGGTCTCCTGGGCCAGTTCCTTGACCTCGGAGGCGACCACGGCGAAGCCCTTGCCGGCGTCGCCGGCGCGGGCGGCCTCGATGGTGGCGTTCAGCGCCAGCAGGTTGGTCTGCTCGGCGATGGAGGTGATCACTTTGAGGATGTTGCCGATCTCGGCGGAGGAGACGCCCAGCTTGCCGACCACCGCGGTGGTCTGCTCGGCGGAGGCGACCGCCTCGATGGCCACGCTGGCCGCGTCGGAGGCACCTGCGGAGATCTCGGCGATGGAGGCGCCCATCTGCTCGGAGGCGGCGGCCAGGGTGTTGACGTGCTCGGTGACCTCGCGGGCGGCCTCGCTGGCGGTGGCGGCCTGGGCGGCGGTGCCGTCGGCGGTGCCGGCCAGCTGGTCGCTGACGGTCTCCAGCTCGTGGGAGGAGGCGTCCAGCACGGTGGCGTTGGCGTGGATGACGCCGATGGCCTGGTGCATGTTGTCGGTGGCCCGGGACAGGGCGGTCGCCATGGCGCCGACCTCGTCGCGGCGATCGAGCTCGGCGCGCTGGGTCAGGTCTCCGTGGGAGATGGCGTCCAGCACGGCGGTGACCCGGCGCAGCGGGCCCACCACGCCACGGGCCACCAGCCAGGCCAGGGCGAGCCCGGCGGCCAGGCCGACCCCGCCGATGACGCTGACCCGGGTGACGACGTCACCGACGGTGTCGTGGGCGTCGGCGACGCTGGCGACGGCGGTCTTCGACTGGAGGGCGCGCAGGTCGGCGACGCCCTCGGCGATGCGGTCGTCGATCGGCTTGATCGCGTTGTAGCCCTTCCAGAAGCCGGCCAGGTCGCGGGCGTCGGCGGCGGGGATGATCTGCCCGTCGCGGATCTTCACGTACGCGGTCCAGTCGGCGTACAGGCGCTGCCAGGCGGCCTTGTCGGCCGTGACCGCGGCGAAGGCCGCGGCGTTCCCGGCGATGCTCGCGTCGGCCTCGCGCAGGGCTTCGGCGTTCTCCAGCCGGTGCTGATCGTCGGACATGTAGTAGTTGAGCATGAGATAGCGCACCCGCAGCATGTCACTGTGGATCAGGCCCAGGGTCTCGATCGGACGCACGCCGTGCCGGTAGATCTCCTCGGCCTTGTCGCCCGAGGTGCTGAGCCCGCTGACGCTGACGGCCAGTACGAGCAGGCACGCGGCGGCGACCGCCGCGACGGCGGACATGATCTTCGTGGTGAGCGGCAGGTCCCGGCCACGGGCGGTCAGCGACCGCCGCGCGGACGGGCTCGGCACCGGAGTGGTGGAGGGCGACATGGCGTTCCTTCACGGTGAGGAGAACGAGGCAGGGGAATCCGGGGTGGCGCCCTTCACATCGGCCGCCGCCGGCCGATCCTGAGCAGTCGGCCCGCCGGGGCCCGGGGGGCACCGGCGGTATGGGCAGGGGAAAGGGGTGACAGTACGCTGAGGCCCGGAAGCGTGAGGACGCGGGAGATCTCAGGCGAACCGGTGATGGGAGGATCGGTGCGTCAGGTCAAGGACGTGCAGCTGGGTGATCACCTGTGTCTGGCGTTCGCGCACGAGGCCGAGCAGCGTGAGGTGGCCTGTGCTTTCGTCGTCGCCGGGCTGGCCCGTGGCGAGCGGGTGCTGTGTCTCACCGACGGGCCCGGTGTCGATCGGGTGGGGCGCTGGTTGCGGGAGGCCGGTGTCGACGTCACGGCGGCGACGGCGGACGGGCAGCTGGGCGTCCGGGCGGCCGAGGACAGTTACCTGGCCGGTGACCGGTTCGATCCGGACGCGATGATCGCGGCGTTGCGCAGCGAGGCCGACGCCAGCCTGAGGGCCGGTTTCACCGGGTTCCGCGTCAGCGGCGAGATGAGCTGGGCCCTTCGCGAGGTGGCCGGGGCCGGCCGCCTGGAGGAGTACGAACGGCGCGTCACCGCCCTGTTCGACGAGGGCATGTCGGCGGCGATCTGCCAGTACGACACCCGGGTGTTCCCCGCCGAGCGACTGCGGGCCCTGATCGGCTGCCACCCCGAACGGGTCCAGCCGGACGCGCTGCTGCAGGACGGGCCGTTGCGGATCACGCCGGGCGTCGATCCCGGCGGGCAGCCGGTGCTGCGCGTCTCCGGCATGATCGACCGCAGCACCACGACCGCCTGGAGCACCGCGCTGCGCACGGTGACCGGTGGACAGGGCGATGTGCGCATCGACATGAGCGAGCTGGAGTTCATCGACGTGGCGGGCCTGCGCACGCTGGCGGACGCGGCCGCCGCCCTGCCGGCCGGGCGGTGCCTGCACGTTCTGCAACTGGCGCCGGCCCTGAGGGAGGTCATCCGCATGGTGGGCTGGGACCGGACCCGCGGTCTGGTCATCGAGGGACGGTGATCCGCTCGTGAGAACCACGGACGCTCGGCGCCCCCCGGCCGAGCCGGAGCTGCGGCACCACGCGCTGATCTACGACAGCGACGAGGCGTTCCTGGCGGCCACCACCGGTTTCTGCCTGGACGGGCTGGCCGGTGGGGACAGGGTGCTGGTGGTGACCGGCGAGGCCAACATCGGACTGCTCACCGGCAGCCTGGGCCCGGCCGCCGCCGACGTGGAGTTCGTCACCACCCGCAAGTGGTACGGCACTCCGGGCCGGACGCTGGCCGCCTATGCCCGCTACGTCGACACCCACCGGGAGCACCACCCGCGCGTGCGCGTCGTCGGAGAGCCGCTCTGGGAGGGCCGCAGCCCGGCCGAGGAGGCCGAGTGGACCCGGTACGAGTCGGTGATCAACGCCGCGTTCGCCGGCAGCCCGGCCTGGATCATATGCCCCTACGACGAGCGGGTGCTGCCGGAGCGGGTGGTGGCCGACGCCCGCCGTACCCACCCCGGCCTGCTGTCCGGCTCCATCGAGCGGACCAGCGACGCCTACACCGACCCGGCCGCGTTCATGCACGCCGCCGACCACCTGCCGCTGCCGTCACCGCCCGCCGGGGCGGTGACGGAGATCCGTTTCGACGCCGATCTCAGGCGGATGCGGCGGCAGGTGGGCGCCCGCGCGGTGGCGCTCGGCCTGCCGGAGGAGCAGATCGGCCGGTTGCTGCTGGCCGTCCACGAGGTCGCCGCCAACGCCGTGCAGCACGGTGGAGGGCACGGCCGGATCCGGTTGTGGGCCGACCGGGACGGCGTCGGCTGCGACGTCATCGCCCCCGGCCGGATACACACCCCGCTGGTCGGCTATCTGCCGCCCGACTCCGGGGCGGCCCACGGCCACGGTCTGTGGGTGGTGCGCCAGCTGTGCGACCTGCTGGAGATCCGCAGCGGGCCGCGGGGCACCCAGGTCCGCCTGCGTCTCACCCGCACCTGACGACCGGCGCGGTCGCCGGGCGCGGGCGGGTGAGAGACGCTACCTGGTCCGGACCAGCTTCGGGGCGCTCACCCTGCTCGGCGCGCCCGTCCTGGCGACGGTCACCCAGCGGTAGTAGGTCGGCTTGAGGACGCTGGTGCGGTAGGCCACCGTGCCGGCGCCGCCGGTCGTGCGGGCCGCGACCGTGACCCAGCGGGAGGTGCCCCGCACCTGCTTCTGCAGCAGGACCGGCCAGCGGGGCAGGGCCGTGCCGCGCTGGTCCGTGACGACCGCGGAGACGGTGAACGCCTGCCGCGTCTTCACCTTCGACGCCGGCGCGATGATGCGCACCGCCGTCGGCCGGGCGGGCGCCGGCGGTGCGGTCACCTGCAGGTATCGCACCCCGCTGCCGACGGCGGCCTCATCCGCGTCGCCGGCGGTCCGCCACCGCACGCCCATCGGCCGGGTGGCCACGATCGTCGCCCACGCCCGGCCGGACTCGTCGGTGACCGCGGCCCCGACGACCACCGGGTCGCCGCCGTCGCCGTAGTCGGCCGTGAGCTCGACCAGCCGGTCCGCGAGCGGTGTGCCGTCGGTGCCGGTGACCACCGTCGAGTAGGTGACCTGGGCGCCCTTGACCGCCGAGGCGGGCCCGGCGATGGTCAGCTCGCCCACCGGCACCGGGGGATCGGGGGTCTGCGAGGCCGCGTTGACGACCTCCACGGTCGCCCCGCCGGCGTCCTGGGCCAGCACGCGGACGGTGACGTCGCCCTCCGCGGAGGTGAACGTCGCCCCCTGCGGCAGCGCCGACCTGTTGACGTAGTCGTTCACCTCGGGTGTCGGGTCCAGGAGCAGGCTCGCCCGGGTGCCGTACGGCCCGCCGGCCGGACGGCCGCGGTAGACCTGGACGCCGTAGTGGTAGAACTGGCTCGCGGTCGCGTCCCGGCCCGCCCGCGTGCGGTACTGCAGATAGTAGGAGACCTGCTCGTCGACCGGGATCCGCACCGCGGGCCGCCCGGCGATCCCCGCCGACAGCGGCGGGACGGTCACCGTGCTCGTCGTCTCCCGCGCGACCGTGGTGAACGCCTCCGGGCTCAGGCCGAGCTGGTCGAGCTGCACGGCGTTCAGGTTCCCGAGGGATCCGTCGTCGATCCCCATGACGTCGATGAAGTCGCCGTACTCCAGCCGCGTGCACTCCGGGTCGTCGGGGAACACGCCGTCGTCGCGGAAGGCGGAGTCCTGCCGGGTGTCGCAGCTGAGCGAGTCGGAATGCTCCAGGCCGAGGTTGTGGCCGAACTCGTGGGCGAACACCTCCGTGCGCGGATCGGCCGCGGCGACGTAGGCGTAGCCGCCGTCGGCGTAGTTGTCGCCGATCGTGCCCAGGCCGTGCGAGCACCCGAGGGCGGCGGCCGTGCCGGGCAGGATGAGCAGCAGGTGGGAGCCGACCGGCACCCCCGCGCTCAGCTGGCCGAACTTCGAGCGCGCCTCGTTCCACAGTGCGAACGGCTGGTCGCAGGTGTAGGAGCTGGAGTACTCCGCCGCCGAGGCCGCGAGGCTGAAGCGGACCTTCCCGCCCGTCTGATCGGACCAGAAGCCGTCGGTCTCGGCGATCCGGCCGGTGACCTGGGAGAGCGAGGGCGCCGGGTCGTCGGACGCCGTACCGGCGGGGTTGGCGAACGCGACGTACACCTGGTGCCGGGCCACCGCCGGGGAGGACACCTCCGCGGGCGCGATGTCGAGGACCTCGGTGACCTGATAGTCGCCCGAAGGGGCCTGCGCCACCTCGACCGTCACCTCGGTGCTCGGCGGGAGGGGCTCGCCGGCCAGGGGGAGCAGGCCCTCCCCGGTGTCGAGGACCTGCGTGACCTCCGCGGGGGCCTCCTCGCGGTTCTCCGTCACCACGGCCCTGACGGTGCCGGTGACCGCCTCGCCGGCCGGTCCCTGCGGCGAGGCGGCGGCCACGGCGGCGTGGGCGGGGGTGAGGAGGCCGACGGCCAGCAGCCCGGCCACCAGGGCGCCCCGCACCGAACGCTTCGCGGGTCGTCGCCCGACGGCCCCGCGCTCCCGCGACCGGTGAGATGCGGCCGGAACGATCCTGGGGTCGGCCACCCTGCGCCTCCTGCTGCCACCCGATGAGATACGTCGATCCCTGGATCGGCGGCCGGAGGCGGAACCTGAGCGTTTCGGGTGACATCACCCGCCGGCGGTGTCGGCCTCCCAGCGCAGCAGGTCTCCCGGCTGGCATTGGAGCACCTCGCAGAGCGCGGCGAGCGTGGAGAAGCGCACCGCCTTGGCCCGGCCGTTCTTGAGCACCGCCAGGTTGGCGGGCGTGATGCCGACGCGGTCGGCGAGCTCGCCCACCGACATCTTCCGCTTGGCCAGCATCACGTCGATGTCTACGGTGATCGGCATCAGATCACCTCGTCCAGCTCGGCCTGCATCTGCGCCGCCTCGGCGTCGCGCGCGACGGCCTGGGCCAGCAGCATCCGCATCACGAGCACGACGAGCGCGCCCCCCAGGACCGCCAGGGCGGCCCCGCAGATCAGCAGGACGATGCCCGGCGGGACGGGTTCGCCCGGCGCCAGCAGGACCGCGAGCGAGAACACCACGAGGGCGGCGGCCACGAGCGAACCGATCACGATGTCCACGTACCGGAAGGCGGCGTGGGAGAACACGGTCCCGCGCCGCACCATCGTCACCAGCCGCCACACGCAGACCAGGATGACCTGGCCCGCCAGGACGCCCAGCACGATGATCAGCAGGAACGGGAAGCGCAGATAGGCGTACTCCGGTCTGAGATCCTCCATGTCGCTCGCCAGCAGCGGCACCATCACCGCCTGCACGAACACCGAACCGGCGAACAGCAGTGCGAGCACGATGCGCAGCGCGTGCACCGTCAGCTTTCCCATGACGACTCCTCGATCGATTAACGATTAAAATATATCGATAATCGATAGGCGCGGCAAGGCGGATCCGGTGAAAGCGGATGACAGGAGGGCGACGGCGGCGCACTGTGAGGACATCGCGTGGCGCGTCCCGCGCCGCCCCGCCTCCGGGAAGTCCTCATGATCGACGCAGTCACTGTCGAGCGGTACGGCCTGCCCGGCCATCTGAGATCGGTGCCCGACGAGATCGACGCCGTCGGCCTGCCCGTCACCGGCGTCCTGCCGCCGGAGCTGACCGGCCGTTACGTCCGCAACGGCCCCAACGCGCTGCCGGGCCAGAGCACCGGGCTCTTCCAGGCCGGGCCGGGGATGCTGCACGGGGTACGGCTGCGCGAGGGCCGGGCCGAGTGGTACCGCAACCGGTGGGTGCGCACGGGCGCCTTCCACGGCCGTCCGTTCGTCGGCCCCGCCGGGATCGACCGGACGGCTGTGTCCGCCAACACGCACGTGGTCCACCACGCCGACCGCATCTTCGCGCTGGTCGAGGTCGGCCTGCCGTACGAGGTCACACCCGACCTCGGCACGGTCGGCCCCTGCGACTTCGGCGGGCGCCTGACCACCGCGATGACCGCCCACCCCAAACGCGATCCGGCCACCGGCGAGCTGCACTTCTTCGGGTACGGCATGTTCCCGCCGTACCTGACCTACCACCGCCTGGACGCCAAGGGGGAGCTCGTGCACAGCCGGGAGGTGGCGGTGGCGGCGGGCACCATGATGCACGACTTCGCGATCACCGAGCACTACGCCCTCTGGCTCGACCTGCCGGTCACCTTCCGGCTCGAACCGGCCGGCCGGGGCGGCATGCCGTACGGCTGGGACGAGGGCCACGGCGCCCGGCTGGGCCTGATGCGCCGCGACGTGCCGGACGCGCCGGTGCACTGGTTCGAGATCGAGCCGTGCTTCGTCTTCCACGTGGGCAACGCCTATGAGGACGACTCCGGCCGGGTCGTGCTCGACGCCGTGCGCTACTCCCCGGAGGAGTTCACCTCGCTGTGGAGCCTGCTGACCCGCAGCGGCGCCCTGACCGGCGCGGGAGCGGTGGCCGGCCGGGCCCTGCTGCACCGCTGGACCCTCGACCCGGCGACCGGCGGCGTCACCGAGGAGGCGCTGGACAGCCAGGAGGTGGAGTTCCCCACCCTCGACGACGAGCGGATCGGGCGGCGGGCCCGCTATCTGTACACCGTCACCGGCACCGATCCGCGCAGCGTCGGCAGGTGCGCGATCGTCAAGTACGACCTGGTCTCCGGCACGGCCGACCGCCACGACCTCGACGCCGACACGGTGATCGGCGAGGCCGTGTTCGTCGCCTCGGGCGACGGGCGGCGCGGGGAGGACGACGGCTGGCTCGTCTCGGTCACCACCCGCCGCGACGGGAGCGCCTCAAGGCTGATCGTGCTCGACGCCGCCGACCTGCCCGCCGGGCCGGTGGCCGCGGTGGAGCTGCCCCGCGCGGTCCCGACCGGCTTCCACGGCTCCTGGTTCCCCGACCCCGGACCGACCTGACCGGCCGGTGAGCGCGGCGGTGAGTTTGCGCATGGCCGACGCCGCCGACCGGCTCGCGGTGGGCCCGAGCGCGGTGAGGCTCGCTATCAGGGCGGCGATCTCCTGGAGGTCGAAGGCGATGGGGCCGATGTGATCGCGGTGGCCGATGAGGACGCCGCCGTTGCGGCCGGCGGTGACCTCGACGGGGACCCCCGACAGACGCAGGCGTTCGACGTCGCGGGCGATGGTGCGCTCGGAGACGCCGAAGTCGCGCGCGAGCGCCGCGAAGGTGATCCGGTGCGCGCTGGCGTGCAGCCGTTCGATCAGGTGCTGCTGGCGCTCGACGCGGCGGATCGTCAGGTGGTTGTCCCGCGAGGCCGCCGGCTGCGTGGACGGGCTCATGGAGAAGATCGTAACCATGACACAGGCGTGTCGGGGTTCGTGGTTAGCGTGGCGGACATGAGTGCACGCGACATCGTGGAGGAGTTCTTCGACCGCTACGCCCGCGCCCTGCTCGCCCGGGACGCGAAGGCCGTGGCCGGCATGTACGCGGTGCCGTCGCTGATCCTGTTCCCCGGGCGTTCCGTCGCCGTGTCCGGCGCCGGGCAGACCGAGGAGTTCTTCGCCGGGGCCTGGGGCCAGTACGACGGCGTGCAGGACACCGCGACCGACATCACGCTCCTGGCCGAGACGGGGCACAGCCTCTGGGCCGACGTCACCTGGCGCCACGGCGACGGGACCGCCGAACGGCTGCTCTACCAGCTCGTCGAGACCGGAGGGCGATGGCAGATCGCCGTGCTGACCCCTCTCGGCCGGTGACGGGGTCGCCGCGTCGTTCAGGGACGGCGTGTCGCTCGGGGACGCCGCGTCACTCGGGGGCGTCGAACAGCGAGGGCCGTCGCGGCTCCGCGGCCGGTACGGGCACCTGGACGGCGGCGAAGGTTCCGGTGTGGTGGTCCTCCAGCCGGGACATCAGCGCGGCGTCCTCCCGCATCTCCTTCTCCGAGGGGGCCAGGAAGGTGGCCAGCAGCAGGCCCAGGGTGATCAGGCTGACCGCGACCAGGATCGGCAGCAGGAAGTCGATCCCCCGCGCGCCCGGGATCGGGGCCGCCGAGTCCGACAGCCGCACCTCCATGGCGAGCATGCCGGTGTAGTGCATGCCGCAGACCGCGACGCCCATGATCAGCGCGGCGCCGGCGGTGGCGGGCACGCCGCGCACCCGCAGGGTGAACCAGAGCGCCACCGTGGCGGCGACGATCGCGATCGCCACCGAGGCGCCGACGATCACCGGGTCGTAGGAGACGTGCGCCTGCATGTTCATGGCCGCCATGCCGAGATAGTGCATGCCGGCCACGCCCAGACCGGTGAGCAGGCCGCCGCCGAGGAGCGGGCCGGCCTTCAGTCCGCCGTAGGAGACCAGGAAGAGCCCCAGGCCGACCACGACGATCGCCAGGACCGCCGAGCCGGCGGTGAGGGGCACGTCGTAACGGATCTGCGCACCGTCGACGGAGAAGCCCATCATGGCGACGAAGTGCATCACCCAGATGCCGGTGCCGCCGATGGACAGCGCGGCGCCGACGAGCCAGCGCATCCGCGCGGATCCCTCGGACGCCCGCGCGCGGGTGGTGAGCATGAGACCGAGCATGCAGCCCACGCCCGACATGAGGTAGGCCAGGACGGGGGTGAGCAGACCGGAGGAGAAGTGATCGACGTGAGACATGTGCCAGTTCTTCGTGAGAGGGGGAACCGGGGAATTATTGCAGCTAGAGCGGTATGCGCCGACCGGCGGAGCCGGTTCGCGGCCGGGACGGGCGCTCCGCGATCACGTCGTGGCGGTCCCGTCGGCGCCGGTGGCCGGGCCACCGCGGGCCCGGTGCCCGCCGGCGCCGGCCGGGGACTGTGAGAGATGTCTCGCCGCTCCCCGGGGCGGAGACGCCTATCCTACGCCCGGATGATCGGCGCCGTCGTTTCTCGTCCTTTCTCCCGATGGGCAGGGCGACCGGCCCGCTTGACAATCGAATCGGCTCGCACACCAGAGCCGCGTACCCCGGGAGCCGTCGCACCCGCCACCCGCAGCCCGGACCGGGCACCACCGCCGGGATGACCGGCCTTCCGCGCGGACTCCGACGCCCGGCCCGGGACCCGACGATTGGAGACCGTGTGCGAAGGAAGGTCCCCCTGCTCGCTGCGATCCTGCTCGCCGCCACCGCCCTGCTTCCCCTCGCCCCCGCCGGGGCCGCCACCGGTGCCGGGAACAGGGGGACCCCGGGCGGAGGCGGGATCACCTGGACCCCCTGTCCCGAGGACCCGGCCGTCGAGTGCGGCGAACTGGCGGTCCCGGTCGACTGGGCCGCTCCGGGCGGCCCGACCGTCGAGATCGCCCTGGCCCGGCGCAAGGCCGCCGATCCCGCGGCCCGGATCGGCGCCATGCTGATCAACCCGGGCGGCCCCGGCGGTTCCGGCGTGGACTTCGCCCTGGCCGGCGCCGACTACTTCAGCCAGGAGATCACCCGCCGTTTCGACCTCGTCGGCTTCGACCCGCGCGGGGTGGCCCGCAGCCACCCCGTCGTGTGCTCGGCCGACCTGCTCGCCCGCGCGCCGTACCCGATCATGAAAAACCAGGCCGACTTCGACGGATGGCTGGCCTACAACCGGCAGCTGCGCGAGGACTGCCGGGCCCGCACCGGACCCCTCTACGACCACGTGGACACCCTCAGCGTGGTGCGTGACATGGACGCCGTCCGCGCCGCCCTGGGCGAGCGGAAGCTGACCTACTACGGCCGCTCGTACGGCACGCTGATCGGGCAGCTGTACGCCGAGACCTTCCCGCACCGGGTCCGCGCCCTGGCCCTGGACGGCAACATGGACCACAGCCTGGGCACCCGGGCCTTCCTGGACACCGAGAGCGCCGCCGCGCAGGACTCCTTCGACGAGTTCGCCGCCTGGTGCGGGCGGGACGCGGGCTGCGCGCTGCACGGCAGGGACCTGCGGGCCTTCTGGGCCGGCCTGCTCGCCCGGGCCGAACGGGGCGAGCTGCGCTTCCCGGGAGTCCCGCAGGAGGTACCGCCGCTGACCCAGCTGGACCTGATCAGCCTCGCCTTCGGCCATTTCTACGGCCCCGACTGGGCGCGGCTGGCCGAGCTGCTCGTCGCCATCGACACCGGCGCCGAGCCGCCCACCGGGATCCCGTCCCGGCCCGCGGCGCGGAGCGAGGAGGTGGGCGAGTTCCCGTCCCAGGTGTTCTGCCTGGACTATCGCCTGCCGATCCGCGACCACCGGGAGTACGCCGCCCTCCTGCGTCGCTCGGCGAAGATCGCGCCCGACATGCGCTACAACCCGCTGGCCTTCAGCATGACCGCGGTCTGCCTGGGCCAGCCGGCCCCGATCCCCGACCCCCAGCATCGGCTGCGGGTCCACGGCGCCGCGCCGCTGCTGCTGGGCAACGCGCTGCACGACCCGGCCACCGGGTACGACTGGGCGCTCGGCACGGCCCGGCAGCTCGGCCGTCAGGCGGTGCTGCTGACCTACGAGGGCTGGGGCCACGGCATCTACAACCGCAGTGAGTGCACCCTCGGTGCCTTCGACGGCTATCTGGTCGCACTCACCCTGCCCGCCCGCGGCACCCGCTGCCCGGCCGTACCGCCCGCCGAGGCGAAGGCCCGGCAGAGGTCGTGGCCGGGGCCGTCCGGGCCGCTGCCGGACCTGCCCGGCTGGAGCCTGTCGCCGCGCCCGGCGCACGCCGGATGAGCGGGAGGGGTCCCGCCCGATCGGGATGATCGGACGGGACCCCGTCACCCGGATCCCGCGCGGGACGCCGTCGCGGGCCCGGTCGGAGCACACGCCGTACGCCGTCGCGGGCCCGGTCAGAGCAGGCGGCGGATGTCGCCGTAGGCCCGGTAGAACCCGCCCCGGCCGGAGGAGCGCACGCCCTCGACGAGATAGCGGGCGCCCGCCTCGCGCACGTTCTTGGGGAACTGCACGTTCCATCCGGACTCGTAGCCCTCGCTGATCACCCGGACCCGCAGGCGTCCGCTCTCCTGGAAGCACTCCACGACGACCCCGCCGTCAACCTGCGCCTCCGGCGAGACGATCTCCACCGTCGCGGCCGGCTCCACCGCGGCCAGGCCGGCGGCGGCCTTGACGTCCACCGGCTCGGGAACGGTGCCCTCCTGCGCCGCCCTGATCGCCGCCTCGGTGGCGTCGATGCAGGCCAGGGTGCCGTCGGTGGTGACGATGTAGAGACGGTCGTCGAGGTACTGCATGGAGAAGGCCGAGCCGCAGCCGGTGGCGAGCTTCCACAGGCGCGTGCCGTCGGCGTCGAAGCAGTAGACGGAGGAGTGGTTGTCCCCGGCGAAGACGTAACGGCCACCGGGGGCGGTGGCGCAGGAGAAGACGGTGGCGTCGCACCGGTAGACCGCCTCGGTGCGGCCGTCGGACTTGCGCAGCCGGTGCACGGCGCCGCGCGAGGTGCCCGCGTAGACCGAGTCGGCCTCCTGCCAGCCGAACAGCACCGCGCCCTGCACCCCGCTCTGCCAGACGGGGGCGCCGTCGGCGGCGTCGTAGCGGGCCACGCCCGCGGAGTGGCCGTGGTAGACGGCCTCGTCGTCGCAGCGGACCATCCAGGCGGAGTCGCCCTGGCCGGTGCGCGCCCACTGGAACTCGTCCTCGTGGTCGATGGTGGTGATCCGCCCGGCCCGGTCGGACACGCCGAGCACGCCGTCGTGGATGTCGAGCCAGTAGATGTCGACGTCCTCGGCGATCTCGTAGGCGACCCGGGGGACCTTCCCGCTGAGGTCGTAGACCTTGCCGTCGTCGGCGCCGGCGTAGATCCAGAAGTCGTCGGCGACGATGCACTTGACGCCGTCGGGCAGCCGGAAGCGGCCGGTCACCGTGCCGTCGTGGGTGAGGGTGTAGACGTCGCCCCGCTGGTTGCCCACCCAGCAGCGCTCGGCGTCGACGAAGATGCCGAACGCCGCCGCGCCGCTGGCGAAGCGCCACAGCACGGGCGCCTGGCGGGCGGTGGAGCGGGAGCTGACGATGCTGCGCCGGGTGACCGGCCGGGCCTGCCGCGCGCCCCGGACCGCGCTCTCGTACCCCTTGCGGACCTTCTCGCCGACCTTCTTGGCCGCGGCGGCCGCAGCCTTCTCCGGGGTGGTGAAGGAGGAGGTCTTGGTCTGCCCGGACTCCCCGATCCGGCCGTAGGTGATCGTCACCTGCGTCCCGTCGAGCACGACCTCGTAGAACTTGTGCGAGCCGCCGCCGTCCTCGGACAGCTCAAGGTACGTGCTCTGCGACGCCATCTTCCGCCTCTTCCCTCGATCGGTTTTCGGGGGAGCGTACGGCAGGTAGACGACAAATCGCGATATGCCTCATCTGTCACAGAGGTAGCGTCATCCTGTGACGGTAGAGGCCTACCGCGGAGGTAGGGTCGTCAAGTCACCGTTCCGGCATGACGCGGCGCACCCCCTCCGGAGGCCACAGTCGTCCCCATGAAACGACGTCTTCGCATCACAGCCTTCATGACCGTCCTCGCCGCGACGGTGATCACCGGTCCGGCGCACGCCGGAGCCGTGGTGGGCGGCACCGTCGACATCACGGTGACCCCCTCGGGATTCACCGCGCCGGAGACCGTCCGCGCCGGCGCCCTCACCCTCAACGTGCGCTCGCAGGACCCGCAGGGCGCCTGGATCGGGCTGGTACGGCTGCGCCCGGGAGTGGGGCTCGAACAGTATCTTGAGCATCTCAGGCAGGCGATGGACGACGACCCGGCCACCTCGGTCGCCGGCGGCCGGGCGGTCGCCGAGGACGTGGTCATGCTGGGCGGGGCGGCCGCCGGGCACGTGCCCGCGGCGGTGACCACGGTCGTCGCACCGGGCCGGTACCACCTGGTCGACTTCCGCGACGTCCAGGAGCCGGACTTCGCCCGGCGCGTCCGGTCCCTGCGGGTCGTCGGTCCCGCCGCCGGGGCGCGGACGCCGTCCCCGGCACCCGCGGTGATCAAGGCGACGGACTCCGGCTTCGTGGCGCCCCGCCGGCTCGTCTCGGGGTCGCCGGTGCTGGTGGTCAACAGGTCGAGCCAGTTCAACGAGGCCATGCTGATGCCGGTGCGCCCCGGCACGACTCCGGCCGACCTGGACGCGTTCTTCGCCGGGACCGGCGGCTACCCGTTCACCGCGGGACCGACCGGGGTGGTGCCGATGTCGCCTTCGCGCGCCGCGCTCCTGACCACCGCGCTGCCCCCCGGTGAGTACGCGCTGGTCACCTGGGTCCGCAACCTGCGCACCGGCCGGATGCTGGCGCAGGAGGGCATGCGCGAACTGGTGAACATCATTCCCGCCGACGGTTCGACTCCGTGATGGAGGCCCGGTTGTCCCGGATCATGTCAGTGCCCGTACCACGCGTCCCCGCCGCCGACGTCGCGATCGGCGCGGGCATGGCCGTACTCGTGCTGGCCGCCGGGGTGACCGGGCTCGGCCCGCTCGGCCCGGCCGGAGCGCTGGACGCCGGCGCGGTCGTCCTGGCCGGTGCGATCGCCGCGGTGCTGAGCGTACGGCGCAGCGCACCGTTCACGGTGCTGCTGGCCGCCAACGCGATCACCGCCGCGTGGTACTTCCTGGACTATCCCGGCCGCCTGGCCACACTCGCGGCGTTGATCGCCTGCTACACGCTGGCGGCCGAGCGCGGGCGGTGGTGGGGCGCGGCGGGCTGGGCGATCACCGCCGCGGTCTCGACGGTCGTGGTGCACACGACCTTCGACGTGCGGTGGTTCGACGACCGGGCCGTCAACGCCCTGTCCCTGGAACTGGCCGCCGTCGCCCTGGGCGCCTCGGTGCACTATCACCGGGCGGCGGCGGCCGGCGCCCGCGAGCGGGCCGAACAGGCCGCCGAGGCCCGCGCCGGACGGGCCCGCGCACGCGCGGCCGAGCAGCGCCTCGAGATCGCCCGCGAACTGCACGACGTCCTCGGCCACACCATGGCCACGATCAGCGTGCAGGCCGGGGTGGCGGCACACCTGATGGACCGACGCCCCGACCAGGTGGCGCACGCGCTGACCACCATCAAGACGATCAGCGACGAAGGCCTGGCCGAGGTGCAGATCCTGCTCGGGGCGCTGCGCGTCGAGGACAAGACGCCGTCGCACGGCGGTCTGGCCCACATGGACAGGCTGCTGGACGTCACCCGGGCGACCGGCACACCGGTGGAGCTGACCGTCCGGGGCGAGCGCAGGCCGTTGCCCGCGCCGGTCGACCTGGCCGCCTTCCGGATCGTCCAGGAGTCGCTGACCAACGTGCGCAGGCACGCACGCGCCGCCTGCGTCCAGGTGCGGCTCGGCTACGGTGAGGACATGCTGGAGATCGTGGTGCGCAACGACGGCGTCGCCGAGGCCGGCCCGCCGACGCCGGCCGGCGGCAGCGGGATCGGCGGCATGCGCGCCCGGGCGGCCGCCCTGGGCGGGACGCTGAGCGCGGCCCCGGGCCCGGACGGGCAGTTCGAGGTGCGGTGCTCGCTGCCCGTCGGCGGGATCTCCTGATGTCCGGGCCGATCCGCGTGCTCATCGCCGACGACCAGTCGCTCGTGCGGGCGGGGTTCCGGATGCTCATCGACTCCGAACCGGACATGGAGGTGGTCGGTGAGGCCGCGGACGGGGCCGCCGCGGCGGAACTGGCCCGCGGCACCCGGCCGGACGTGGTCCTCATGGACATCCAGATGCCCGGCACCGACGGCCTGGAGGGCATCCGCCGGATCGTGGCGGACGCCGGCCTGGAGGCCGTGCGGATCCTGATCCTGACCACCTTCGACGACGACGCCTACGCGATCGAGGGCATCAACGCCGGCGCCGCCGGATTCCTGCTGAAGACCACCGATCCGGCCCAGCTGCTGCACGGGATCCGGGTGGTCGCCGGCGGGGAGGAACTGCTCGCGCCCGGCCTGGCGCGCCGGCTGATCGCCAGGTTCGCCCTCCCGTCGGGCGCGGCCGGCGACACCGTGTTCGACCGGCTCACCGCCCGCGAGCGCGAGGTGGTGGAGCTGGTCGCGCAGGGCCTGGACAACGAGGAGATCTCGCAGCGGCTGCACATCAGCATGGCGACCACCAAGACGCACGTGAGCCGGGCGCTCGGCAAACTCGACGCGCGGGACCGCGCCCAGCTCGTCTCGCTCGCCTACCGGCACGGCCTGGTCCGGCCGCCCGGGACGCGCTGACGGCGTCAGTAGGGCAGATAGTAGCTGAGCACGTCGGCGGTGAGCGGCGGGAAGAGCGCCTCGAACAGCTCGGCGTCGGGCCCGGGATAGACGTCGGGCCGGATCCGGGTCAGCCCGGTGATCCCGTGCGGGCCGAACAGCAGGGCGGGCAGATAGTCGGGGGCCACTCCGGCGCCGCCCTCGGCCCCGGGACCCTGCATCGGGCCGCCGGCGGTGACCGGGCCCAGGCCGTCGGCGTGGACGGGGATGCGGTAGTGCGCGCCGAAGGTGGAGACGACGACGTCGCGGCCGGTGCGGTCGATCCCGGCCGAGGCCAGGCGGTGCCACAGCACCGGGCGCAGCCGCTCCAGCAGCGCCACCGCATCCGGGATGCGGACGTAGTACTGCTCGGCCTGCGTCCGCGGCTCGTCGGGGACGAACTCCCGCCACGCCGCCGCGGTCACCGTGCCCGCCCGCTCGACGACCCGCACCTGCTCGCCGGGCGCCAGGGCCGCGACGCCGCGCAGCAGCTCCCGGGCGGCCGCCTCGTCGCGCGCGGCGGCATCGGCCAGGAGGATCCCGTCGTCCGGGGGAGTGGTGCGCCCGGTGGCGACGACCTCGCCGCCGCGCTCCACCACCCAGCTGCTGCTCGCCTCGTGGGCCAGCAGCCACCGCAGGCGCGCCGCCGAATGGGGCACGGCCACGTCGAACCGGCTCTGCGCCGCCTCCTGCAGCGCCGCCACCGCCGGCAGGTCCGAGGGCCGGGCGGCCCGCAGCGCCGGGATCCCGTCACCGTCCGGTACGGCGCGCACGACCGGCGTGGGCGGGATGTCGACGGCGTACGCGTACCCGAACAACCGGTAGAAGTACGGGATCCCGATCATCACCTGCACGACGTGGCCCCGGGCGGCGGATCGCTCGTGGGCCCATCCCATGAGCGCCCGAACGAGCCCGCGCCCCTCGTACTCCCGGTCGGTGGCGACCAGCTCGACCTGGCCGGCGGGGAACCGGACGCCGGCGACGCGCACTTCCTCGTCGAGGAGCGTCGCGGTGGAGACGATCCGGTCGCCGTCGGCCACCACGGCGCAGGACGGCCAGCCGGCGTCGGGGTCCGTCATGACCAGCCGGTGGTCGAGGGCGTCGGCGGGTTCACCCCGCTCGGCCAGGAGCGCACCGATCTGTTCCAGGTCCGCCGGTCGCGCCTGCCTCAGGATGAGGCCGTCGGCCAGTGCGGTGGGCGGGAAAACGGCGGTCTCGGTCACGCAGGGACTATTCCACCCCCCGGTGCGACCGTCCATCGATTTTCGTCGGTGAGGGCGGCCCGGCCGGTATCGGGAGCCAGTACCGGAAGTCAGTACCGGAAGGAGGCGACGATCTCCTGCAGGGCGCCGGACATGCCGGCCAGCTCGGTCGAGGCCCGCCGGGTGGCGTCGGCCTCGCCGGTCGTGGCGGAGGCCGTCTGCGCCACATCGGCGATGGAACCGGCGATCCGCTGGGATCCGCCGGCCAGTTCGGCGACGCTGCGGTTGATCTCCTTGCTGGTGGCCGACTGCTCCTCCACCGCGGCGGCGATGGTCGACTGGATCTCCGACACGCGCTCCACGACCCGGGAGATCTCGGTGATGGCCTGGGTGGCCCGGCCGGTCTCGTCCTGGATGGAAGCGATCTTGGAGATGATGTCCTCGGAGGCGCGGGCCGTCTCCTGGGCCAGGTCCTTGACCTCGCCCGCGACGACCGCGAAGCCCTTGCCCGCCTCGCCGGCGCGCGCGGCCTCGATGGTGGCGTTGAGCGCCAGCAGGTTGGTCTGCTCGGCGATCGAGGTGATCGTCTTGACGATCTGGCCGATCTCCGCGCTGGCCTCGGACAGGTGCCCGACGGTGCGGGAGGTGGTCCGGGCGCTGGTGACGGCCTCGGCCGCCACGCTCGCCGCCGCGGAGGTGCCGCGGGCGATCTCGTCGATGGCGGCGTTCATCTCCTCGGCCGCCGCGGCCAGGGTGGTGACGTGGCTGGAGACCTCGGCGGCCGACTCCGACACCTCCGCGGCCTTGCCGCTGGTGCCGGAGGCCTGGGAGTCCAGGCGCTGCGCGAGCGAGGACAGCTGCCGGCCGGCGGCGGTGAGGGTCTCGGTACGCTCGCCGACACCGGTCAGCGCCTCGCGCATCGCGCCGCCGGCCTGGTTGAAGGCCACGGCCATCTCCGCGATCTCGTCGCGTCCCTCCTCCGGCAGGGTGTGCGACAGGTCGCGCCGGGCCAGGGTGCGCAGCCCGTCGGCGACCTGCCGGGCCGGGCGCACCACGCTGGCGGTGATGAGGAAGGTCAGCCCGACGGCGACGACCAGCGCCAGGCCCACGCCGATCAGCAGGAGCGTGCGCGTCCGCTCCGCGGCGTCCTCGGCCTCGGCCTGGGCGGCGTCGGCGCGGGACTTCACCGAGTCGATGAGCTCGGTCGTCGACTCCATGATCTCGTAGTAGGCGTTGTAGCCCTCGCCGATGATGAGGGCGTTGCCCTCCTTGGTCCCCGCGGCGCTGTCCTTGCGGAACAGGGCCACGACCTGGGTGTCGTAGTCGAGGAAGGTGCGGAAGCTGGAGGTGATCTTCTCGAACAGCGCCTTCTCGCCCGGCGACAGATAGTCGGCGTGCACGGCCGCCAGATCCTTCTCCAGCGCCGCGGCCGAGTCCAGGAAGCCCTTGCGGTTGGGCGAGTCGTCCGCGGTCGCGGCCGTGCCCCCGATGAAGGGCACGTCCCAGGCGTAGGCGACCTGCCATCCGCTGACGTCGGCGTCGCGGAACTTCAGCTCCATCACCTCGCGGGTGAGGACCTGCATCTCACCCACCCGCTCGGTCAGCCGGCGCTGGGTGTCGGACTGGCCGATCCCGATCGCGGCCATGCCCGACAGCAGGACGCACAGGACCGCGAAGGCGGCGAGGAGCCGGGTGCGGAGGCGCACCGCGCGCATCAGGGAGATCATGATGGACCTTTCGAATAAGGGTGACGTCTCCCACATCGGCGGTGCGCAGGACGGCCGAAGAAGACCGAATCCCGCTCGGGGTTCTCTGCCGTAAAACTTCGGTTAACGGAATTCCAGCGGCGGCCATCGCCTCGGCCCGCCGCCGCCTCCGGTGCCGCAGGGCCTCTCCGTCCGGCGGAACAGAATAAAATTCGATACAGTCACGGGTATGGCGCAGGGAACGGACATCCTTGACGATCTCGCCGCCGAGTACCGGCGGCTCGACGCCGTGCTGGCGGCCCTGACCCCGCAGATGTGGGCGCGCCCGTCCGCCGCGAGCGGGTGGAGCGTCTGCGACGTGGTCCTGCACCTGGCCCAGACCGAGGAGTTCGTCCTCACGTCCATCGCCGGGGAACGCGGCGCCGCCGGAGACGGTGACACGACCGGGGACGGTGACGCCGCCGGAGGACCCGGAGACCGCGGCTCGGCCGGGGACGGTGACGCCGCCGGGGAGCGTGGCGCTTTCACCCGGCCGGGCGGTGTCACGATGGACGCGCTCGCCGGCCAGTGGGTCGCCCAAGAGCGTGACACCCCGCCCGACCTGGTGCTCGACCGATGGCGCAAGGCCACCGCCGCGACACCCGCCGCCCTGGCCGGCTGCGCGCCCGGCGACCGGCTGCCGTGGGCCACCGTCCCGCTGTCCCCGCGCACGCTCGCCACGACCCGGCTGGCCGAGCACTGGGCCCACGCCCTGGACATCACCGTCCCGCTCGGCATCGACTATCCCGACACCGCGCGGCTGTGGCACATCGCCCGGCTGGCGCAGCGCACCCTGCCCTACGCGTTCGCGGTGGCCGGTGAGGAGGGCGGCCCGGTACGGTGCGAGCTCACCGGCCCCGGCGGGGAGCCGTGGCGGTTCGGCGACCCGGAGGCCCCCTCCCTGATCAGCGGGTCCGCGGCCGAGTTCTGCCGGGTCGGCGCGCGCAGGCTGGCACCCCGGGACACCGGCCTGCGGGCCACCGGCCCCCACGCGGCCGCCGCCCTCCGGGTCCTGCGCAACTACGCGGCCTAGAGGACGTCATCTGTCATGCGGACGGCGGATAGAAGCTGTTCGGAACCTCGTCGGTGAGCTCCGGATCGAACGGGCCTCGTGTCACCACTCGAACGAGCCGATGGAACCAGTCCTCGAACGACAGCGTCGCCGGCTGGTTGAACGCGTCCGGCACCCACAGCCCGGTGTCGACGAACTTGGCCAGATCACATCCGAAGTCGTTGCTCTCGGACATGATCGGCAGCTCGCCCTCGCGGCCTTCGACGTCGGAACCCGTATAGAAGCACCAGTGGCCGGCCTCCGCCCGGTAGCCCGCGGTGGCGAAGGCCACGAGGAAGGTCGTGTGGATCTCCTCGTCGTCGTACAGCGTGCCGCCGGGCATGAACGCGTGCCCCCGTGCCACCTCCTGCGGCGGGAAGATGTTGACCGGCTGGTACACCGCCCGGCCGCCGTCGCCCTGATACTCGATGCGCAGATGCGAGCAGGCCCGGAGGAACTCGCGGTAGCTGCGGGGAACGGGGAAGTCCTCGGGCCGGAACGGCACCGACAGCTCGTACGGGTATCGATCGGCGATGAGATCCGGCAGGCGGTCGATCTCCTCGTCGGTGAGCGGCGGGCCCTCGACCAGCCGTACCCCCGGTTGCCGCGTCGACCACCCCCGCAGGGCCGCCAGATCGTCATGGATCATGGTGGGGATGCTATCGACGCGGGGCCGGGATATTGCAGTCGACGCCGCCGTCCGGCAGACCTATCGTGGTGTCCGTGGAGTGCTTCGCCGCCTGGCGTATCCGCCGCTGAGGGCCGGCTCACCGCCGACATCGGGCCGTGAGCGGGCCGACCGACGCCCTTTTTCCGTTCGGTATCAAGCCCTCAGCCTGAAAGGCGCACTTCCATGCTCATCCGCTCATTCGTTCAGCACGACCTGGCGCGGCTCATCGAGCTGACCATCGAGACGTTCGGGCCGTTCTACGAGGACCACTTCCGCCCCCTGGTGGGCGAGGTCGTCTTCGCCAACCAGCACGGCGACTGGCGCGGCGACTATCGCGAGCAGGTCGCCGGACTCCACGACCCGGCTCGGCACAAGTACGTCGCGGTCGCCGAGATCGACGGCGCCGTCGCCGGGTACGTGGCCTGGAGCGTCGACCCGGCTCGCAGGAACGGGGCCGTCACGCACCTCGCCGTCTCCGCCGGGCACCGGCGGCACCACGCGGGCACCACGCTGTGCGAGCACGCCTTCGGTGAGATGCGCTCCCTCGGAGCCGAGGTGGTCGAGATCGGCACCGGCGGCGACGCCTTCCACGCGCCCGCCAGAGCTCTCTACGAGAGGCTCGGGTGCACCCTGCTCCCGATCGCCGTCTACTACAAGACGCTCTGACCGGACTCCTGCGGGACGGGCCTGCACCGCCCGTCCCGCAGGAGCGGGCGGTGGACCGGCGGGCCGGCGGTCAGCCGTCGAGGACGGCCAGGTCGAGACGGCGCAGGCGGTCGGGGTCGGCGAGGACGTCGATGGTGACGATCCGGCCACCGGTGATGGTGAAGCCGATGACCGCCACCGGTTTTCCCCCGGCGACGGTGACGAGCCCGGCGGCCCCGTTCACCAGCGCCGGCCGGGCGGAGCGGCCGAGCCGCCGGAAGGTGAGCGCCTGCCCGGCCACGGCCGCCGCGCCGCGGACCTTCCGCAGCCCGCCCGCCGGTACGGCGCCGCGATCGGCGCGCAGTACGACCTCGGGGTCGAGGACGGCCACCAGCGCGTCGAAGTCGCCGCCGCGCGCGGCGGCGAGGAAGGCGTCGACGACCGCGCGCTGGCGGGCGAGATCCGGTTCGGGGGCCGGGACCGACCCCTGCACCCTGCGGCGTGCCCGGCTGGCCAGCTGCCGGGTCGCGACGGGGGAGCGCCCCACGATCGGCGCGATCTCCTCGAAGGGCAGGGCGAACATGTCGTGCAGCACGAACGCCAGCCGCTCGGCGGGGGCCAGCGTTTCGAGCACCACGAGCAGCGCGATGCCGACCGCGTCCGCCACCAGGACCTCGTGCTCGGGATCGCTCCCGGGGTCACGGCCGACGATCGGGTCGGGCAGGCGCGCGCCCGGCGGCTCGTCCAGGGGATCCTCGCGCCGCGTGGCGCGCGAGCGGAGCATGTCCAGGCACACCCGCCCGACGACCGTGGTCAGCCAGCCGGCCAGGTTCTGCACGCCGCCGGTGCCGGAACGGCTGAGCCGCAGCCACGCCTCCTGCACGGCGTCGTCGGCCTCGCTCAGCGAGCCGAGCATCCGGTAGGCCACCGCCCGCAGCTGAGGCCGGTGCGTCTCGAACCGCTCGGCCAGGAAGTCGTCTCCGCCCATCGGTCACATCCTCTCGCTGTGTTTCGTCATAACGGTGACGAACCGGACCCGGCAGATGTGACGGGACGGCCACGGCTCACAGGAGGGAGACGGCGGATGAAACTCGCGATCTTCGCGGCGACCGGCGGTATCGGCAGGCAGCTCCTCGACCAGGCCGTCGCCGCGGGCCACGATGTCACGGCGGTCGTACGGAACCCCCGCAAACTGCCGTTCACGCGGGCACGCGTCGTCGCCGTCGACCTGGAGGCCGCCGACCCGCGGGCGCTGCGGACCGCGCTCGAGGGAGCCGACGCGGTCCTGTCCGGTCTCGGCCCGCGGGCGAGGTCCGAGGCCGGAGTCGCAGAGCGGGGCACCCGGGCCGTCGTCTCGGCGATGCAGGCGAACGAGGTGCGCCGCCTCGTCGTGGTCAGCGCCGCGCCGATCGGCACGGTGCCCTCGCCCGGCCGCCCGCGCCCTCCCCGGCACGACCCGGGCGACGGGTTCCTGGTCAGAACCCTGGCCTATCCGCTGGTCAAGGCGATCCTGCGTGAGCACTACGCCGATCTCGCACGGATGGAGGACCTCCTGCGCGACAGCGGGCTGGACTGGACCGTCGTACGGCCGCCGCGGCTCACCGACAGGCCGCTCACCGGCGCCTACCGGACGGCCTACGGCCGGAACCTGCGCCGCGGCCTGTTCGTCTCCCGCGCCGACGTGGCCCACTGCATGCTCCACGCCCTCGACCGGCCCGAGACGATCAAGCAGACCATCGGCATCGCCGACTAGAGACCGGCCGGAGCCGGTCCCGGAGCGCCTCAGATCGCGGCCAGGTCCGCGGTGACGCTCGCCGCCGGGGCGGGCCGTACCCGGGTCCAGGAGGTTCCGGCCCACAGGTGCAGGGTCTCGGCGTCCCCCTGCGCCGCCGCGGCCCTGCGCAGCGGCGCCGTCAGGTGGTGCACCTGCGGGTAGGCGGCGGGGGCCAGGCCGGAGTACTCCGTCATGAACCGGTTGACCAGGCCGCGCGCGGGACGTCCGGTGAAGGCCCTGGTCACGCCGGTCCGGGTGAAGCGCGGGTCGGTCAGCGCCGCGCGGTGGACCGCACCGGTGCCGCTCTCGGGGCACAGCAGGAAGGCGGTGCCCGCCGCCGCCGCGACCGCTCCCGCCGACAGGACCCGGGAGACGTCGGACGCCGAGGCGATGCCGCCGGCCGCGATGAGCGGGAGCCGGGACACCTCGCGTATCCGGGACAGCAGGGTGTCCAGGTCCGCCGCCTCGTCGTCGTTGTTGGCGAACGAGCCCCGATGCCCGCCCGCCTCCCGTCCCTGGACCCACAATGCGTCGGCGGACGCGGCCAGCCTGGCCTCGGCCGGCGAGGTCACCGTGACCACCACGGCGGCGCCCCTGCTCCGCAACGCCCGGATGAGCGCCTCTTCGGGACAGCCGAAGGTGAAACTCACCAGCGCGGGCGGGGCCGCGAGCAGATCCTCGATCTTGGCTGCGAAGTCGTCGTCACCGCCGTGCGGGACCCCCGGTTCGGTGCCGAGCCGCCGCGCCTCTCCCTCGACGACCCGCGCGTAGGCGTCGAGCTCGGCCGGGTCGGCCTCGTCGGCGGTGGGCATGAACACGTTCACCCCGAAGGGACGGGGCGTGAGCCCGCGCGTCCGCTCGATCTCCTGCCGCATCCGCGCGGCCGTCTTGTATCCGGCCGCGAGGAACCCCAGTCCTCCGGCGCCGGACACGGAGGCGGCCAGTTCGGGGGTGGACGCCCCGCCGGCCATCGGCGCCTGGATGACCGGCAGACCGGGCAGCCACGGCATCGGGTCGGGCATCGGTCGCTCCTCTCCACGGCCCGGGCCGTACCCCGGGCGGATACGCGCTCGGTGTGGTCTGTGGGAGTATGCCCGGTGCGGTCGCCTCCTCAGGGAATCGGGGCGGATCCCCCGGGAAAGGACGGTGGCCACCATGCCGCAGGACCGGCGTGCCGGCCTTCCGGCTGCCCGTACGGCGGGCGGCTCTCCCGGCGCGTCCGTCGCCCGGGCGGTCGCCGACGTCTCGTCGATCGGCGGCTACTTCCACCTCGGCATCGGGCCGTCCTCCGGCGCCGGGCCGTGTTCGGAGGCCGGGTCGTCCTCCGGCGTCGAGTCGCCTTCCGGCACCGGGTCGTCCTCCGGCTCCGGAGCGGCGGACGGCGGCTGGCGTCCCCTGGCCGACCTGCTCACCGGCCCGGCCGTGCTGGAGGACATGATCATCGATGTGGCCGCGAGGCTGGGCACCGGCGAGATCCGGGTGGCCGCCTCCATCTGCTTCCAGGGACTCGCCGCCCGTCTGTGGTCACCCGCCGTCGGCGCCGTGGTGGCCCACGGCCTGCTCGTCGGCCTGGACCCGGAGTCCGTGCACTGGCGGGCGGACGCCGGCGGGCCGCTGCCGTTGCGCCTGTCCCGCCCGGCCGGGCGGTGGTTCCCGGATCCCGCGGCGGCCGCCGGGCCGCTGTACCGCACGGTGGTCACCGGGCTGCTCGAACCGCTCGCCGGCACCGTCCGGCGGATCGTGAGGATCGCTCCGGGTCTGCTGTGGGGCAACGCGGCCTCCGCCCTGGTGGGCGCCGCCGGGGTCATGGCCCTCCAGCGGCCCGGGACGGCCGCCGCCGCCGCGGCGCTGGCCCGTGACCTGCTCGGCCGGGGACCGCTGCGCGGGACCGGCGAGCCGTCCGAGCCCGCCGCGGGCCGGTTGCTCTTCGTCCGGCGCAGCTGCTGCCTGTACTACCGCCTGCCCGGCGGCGGCATGTGCGGCGACTGCGCGTTGCTCGACCCCGCCAGGCGGCGCGCGCAGCGGGCACGCGCCGTGAACGACTCCCGAGGAGCCTGATGAACCACACTCTCACCCGGGGTCCGGCCCCGCTGGAGCGCGCCGGCGGGGCCGTACACGCATGAGCAGGATCACCGTCTGCCGCGGCTGCTGCTGCGGCACCTCCCGCACGGTGCCCGGGCTCGATCACGACGGGCAGCTCCACCGCCTGTCGCAGGTCGCCGAGACGCGGGTGACCGACTGCCTGAAGGTGTGCGAGCGGGCCAACGTCGTCGTCGTGCAGCCCTCACCGGCCGGACGCGCCGCCGGCGGCCGGCCGGTCTGGCTGGGCCTGGTCAACCAGCCGGACGCGGCCGACGACATCGCGGCCTGGATCCGCGCCGGCGGCCCCGGTCTCGCGCCGATCCCCGACATCCTCACCCTCTACGCCTTCACGCCGGCTCCCGCGGCGCGACGGCGAGGGGGCGGGCGGTCAGGAGGGCCCCGGAGGGCGGGGTAGGTTGACGTCGGCCTCGGCGGCGAGCTGGTCCTCCACCACCGCGCACCAGCGGTGCCACTGCTCCAGCCGTTGGTGCTCGTCCACATCGCCGGCCCCTGCCTGACTGAGCCTGCGATGATTGTCGGCCGCGCGTTCATGGGCCTCCACCAGTGCGTGGTGGCCGTGGCGGGCCAGGGCCTCGGCCATGGCGCCGCCCATGGCCATCTCGTTCGGAGTCCGGCTACAGCGCTGCTCGGAAGACGAAGCGCCGGTCTCGAAGTGATCTGCGGTGTCGTCCATGCACGCTCACCTGCCCAAAGCGATGCAGATATAGCACGAGTCAAAGTGATTTCGGCCGGGCTGTGGGCCCCGGCCGGGCTCCGGCAGACGGGCGATCCGGGGCCCGGCCAGGGGTGAAGGGGTCAGCCGCCGATCTTGCCCACTCCGGCGCCCGCGGTGACGATCGCCTTCACGGAGGCCGGATCGTCGAGGGTGTAGGAGTAGTAGGCCGAGGCCTCCTGCACGCTGCCGCTGCAGTCGGGCGCGCCCGAGTCCTCGGCGAACACGTTGCCGCGCGCCACGCACCTGCCGGCCGGACCGGCGTAGGAGTTCGTCACCGGCTCCTCGACCCGCTCGAAGTAGTTGCCCTCGACCAGGCAGCCGGCATCGGCCTGGCAGGCCACTCCGGTGTCGGTGTTGTACACGTAGTAGTTGTTGAACACGTGCACCGGCTCGCCGAACCGCACGCGCGGGTTGCGCTGCGGGGTGCGGTCGAACCAGTTGTGGTGGTAGGTGACCTTCAGCCGGCCGGTGTCCTGTGCGGCGTTGCCGTCGTCATGGCCGAGCAGCATGTTCTTGGTGTGGTCGTGCGTGCGGTTCCACGACACGGTGATGTACGACGAGCCGCGTTTGATGTCCACCAGGCCGTCGTAGCCGCAGCACAGGTCGTTGTGGTCGATCCAGACGTGGTGGGAGAACATCTGCACGTTGATCGCGTCGTCGGTCGCGCCGCGGAAGGTCAGGTTGCGGATGACGACGTTGCGCACCGCGTCGGCGGGCGGCGAGGTGACCGCGTTGTCGGCCGGCAGACCGATGTTGAACCCGCCGCCGCTGATGCCGGCGTCGGAGCCGATGCCGGCGATCGTCTTGTCCGAGGTGACGTCGTGCATCCCCGCCGGGACCGCGATCATCCCGCGCACGCAGATGTTCAGGGGGCCGCTCCGGCCGATCGCGGAGATCAGCTCGCCGGCCGTGTCGACCTCGACGGTCGGCCCGCCCGCGCCTCCCGTGGTGCCGTTGCGGCCCCAGGCGTTCACCGAGGCGAAGCCGCGGGGCGAGCCGGAGGCGGCGCAGGAGCCCGGGGGCAGCGTGACCGTGGGGGTGACGGTCGGGGTGACGGTCGGGGTGACGGTGGGGGAGGGCGGCGGCCCGGTCGGCCCGGCGACGTCGGTCACCAGCACGTCGTCGAAGGAGGCGCTCGCGTAGTAACCGGCCAGGCCCGCCCTGCCGGAGGCGATGGAGGCGTCCGTGGCCGAGACGACCTCCGCGCCGCCGACGAAGCCGCGCAGCGTCGTGCCGAACGCCTCCAGCCTGAGGGTGTACCACGTGCCCGCGGTCACCGTCGCCGGTGCCGAGTCGAGGATCACCGGGGCGCCGCCGGTCCGCTTGCCCAGGACCACCGAGCCCGCGTTGCTCAGTCCGAGGAAGTAGTAACCGCTGGTGCTCTGCGCCCTGGCCGCCACCGCGACGTACCGGCCGGCGCCGTTGAAGGCGATCGGCTTCACCCGTGCCTGCACCGCCTGGTCCGCCCAGCCGGCGCCGGCCAGGGCCCGGGCGTCCGCGCTGGTGCCGGACTGCCGGTAGGCCCGGGAGCCGTCGGCGACCACGGACCAGCTGCCGCCGGACCTGGACCAGCCGCCGGCGTCGCCGTCCTCGAAGTCGTCGCCGAACAGCGTGGCGGCGAACGCGCTGGACACCGGCGCCAGCGTCAGCGCCGCGAACAGCATGGCCGCGACGGCCGCCGTGAACGCGGCGAGCAGCGCGACGGCTCCGCGCTCTCTCCTTCTTCGCACTGTGGAACCTCCCGTTCCGCCGGTGCGTCCGGCCGTGCGCGAGCCCGGCCGGACGCTCTGGTACGAAGTCAGGGAAAGCGCTGTCCGGGTCTTCCGCACTTGTACGCCTCAGGGCGTGGCGGGTCAAGAACCCCGTTCGCGACCGCATCGCCGCCGACGCTGGGGAGTGGTCGTCCTCGCAGGTGGCAGCGGTGGTCTGGGATCGGTGAATCGCCGGAGGGGAAGGGGTCGGCCGTCTCTCCGGAGTCAAGACGGGATTTTCTGGGGACTTCACTGTTGACTGGCATGGGTTGTTAAAGTACGTTCGCGCTAGTCAAGGAAAGCGCTTTCCCCTTTTCCCGGTGAGAAGAGTTCTCCCGTGAGAAAGAGGCGGTGCCCCGCCGTCGTCGCCGTGTGCGGCGACCACGGCCGGAGGGCCGCGGGTCGAACAGCCATGGACCGAAGCGTCGTGGCCGGACCGCCATGGAACGGCCGCGGCATGTACGGCGAACGCCCAGAAAGCAGAGCGATCCATGACATCCAGATCATCCGTTTCGCCATCGGCAGGCCGAGCAGGACTCGCGGCGCCCCGGACCCCGTACCGCCACCGGCCGGCGGTGACGCTGACCGGTGGCGTGACTGCCCTGGTCGCGCTCCTCGCCGGGTCCGCGGTCCCCGCCGCCCGCGCCGCCGTACAGCAGGCCCCCGTCGCCCATGCCGCCGTACACGAGGCCGCCGCCACGGCTCGTCTCTCGGCCGACGGTCCCGTCGGCTTCGCCTCCGTCGACGCCCTGGGCCGCGACGGGACCACCGGCGGTGCCGGCGGGCCCACCGTGACCGTCACCACGGCCGCCGGACTGAAGGACTACGCCGGGCGGCGCGGGCCGTACATCATCCGGGTCTCCGGGCGGATCACGGTCGACGACATGATCACCGTGGTCGCCGACAAGAGCATCCTCGGGGTGGGATCGACCGCGGAGATCACCGGCGGCGGCCTCCAGCTCGGCTCGACGACCCGCCCGGGCAACAACGTGATCATCCGGAACATCAGGTTCACCGACGCCTCGGACGACTCCGTCAGCGTCACCAACAAGGCGCACCACGTGTGGATCGACCACAACGACTTCTCCGGCGGCCACGACGGCCTGCTCGACATCAAGCGGGAGTCGGACTTCGTCACGGTCTCGTGGAACCGCTTCCACCACCACAGCAAGACGCTGCTGCTCGGCCACTCCGACACCTACACCGCCGACATCGGCAAGCTCCGGGTGACCTACCACCACAACTTCTTCGACGGCACCGACCAGCGCCACCCCCGGGTGCGCTTCGCCGAGCCGGTGCACGTCCTCAACAACTACTACCGCGACAACGCCCTGTACGGCGTGGCCTCGACGGAGAACGCCGGGGTGCTGGTGGAGGGCAACCACTTCGAGAACGTCGCCCACCCCGTCTACGTCGGCTACGACAAGAGCGGCCCCGGCCGGGTCGTCGAGCGCGGCAACCGCTACGTGAACTCCGGCACGCCCCAGACGGCCAGCACGGTCGTCGAGCCGCGCACCTACTACGCCTACACCGTCGACGACCCCGGCAGCGTCCCGGCGATCGTCACCGCCGGGGCGGGCGTCGGCAAGATCGGCCTCTGAGCGCACCCCGCGGGATCGGTCTCACCGGTCCCCTCCTCGGCGGGACCGATCTCCCCTCCCCGGCCGCCGTCCCGGCCACCCCTGCGGCCCGCGTCCGCCCGCCGTACCGCCAGGAAAGACCGCTCCGCACCACGAGATCACCCTCTCCCGGCGGGGCGCCCCCATCCGAAAGGCAGGCCCATGCTCCGGACCGTCACCGTCAGAACGACCCGTCGCACCATCCACCCGGCCGCCCGGCCGACCGGTCCTGCCACCCGTCCGATCGGCCGCAACGGCACCACCGGGGGCGCCGGCGGGCGCACGGTCACCGCCACCACCGCCGGGGAGTTCCTGGAGTACATCGACAGCAAGGAGACCCTCGTCATCCGGGTGGCGGGCACCATCGCCATCACCAGCAAGCAGGGCGTACGGCCCGACAAGACCATCATCGGCGTCGGCACCTCCGGCCACATCACCGGCGGCGGCCTGGACTTCTACCGCTCCCACAACGTGATCGTGCGCAACCTCCGCTTCACCGGCGCCGAGGACGACGCCGTCAACGTCGGCCGCGAGTCGCACCACATCTGGATCGACCACAACACCTTCTCCGGCGCGGTCGACGGCTCCATCGACGTGGTGCGCGGCGCCGACTACGTCACCGTGTCGTGGAACCACTTCGACCACTCCGACAAGAGCATGCTGATCAGCCACTCCGACGGCGCCGCGGGCACCGACGCCGGGCGGCTCAAGGTGACCATCCACCACAACTTCTTCGACAACAGCCGCCAGCGCCATCCCCGCGTCCGGTTCGGCGAGCCGGTCCACGTCTTCAACAACTACTTCCTGGGCAACGAGCTGTACGGCGTGGCCTCGACGGAGAACGCCGGGGTGCTGGTGGAGGGCAACTACTTCCAGGACGTGCCCCATCCGCTCTTCTCGGCGAGCGGCTACGCCGACAGCGGGCCCGGCCGGGCCGTGCGGCGCGACAACGTCTTCGTGAACTCCGGCGTCCCCGAGACGGCGGGCAGCGTCGTCGAGCCGCGCACCTACTACTCGTACACGCTCGACGACCCGGCGGGCGTGCCGGCGGCGGTTCGGGCCGGCGCCGGCGTCGGCCCGCGGTGGGGCACGCTCTGATCCGGCCCGTGGTCACCGTTCCCCGACGAGAGCGGGTGGGAGCGGGTGGGATCCGCCGCCGGCGGCCGGTCCGCAGGGGTGCCCGGTCGCCGGCGGTCACACGGTGCGCAGGAAGTCCTCGAGGATCTCGTCGAAGACCTCCGGGCGCTCCATGTTGGGATAGTGGGCGGTCGCCTCGATCGAGGCCACGCGGCCGTCGGCGACGACGCGGGTCAGGCGTTCGGCCATGCCGATGTGGTCGGGGGAGTCGAGGGCGCCGTTGACGGCCAGCACGGGAACGCCGATCCCGGCGGCCCGCTCCCAGGTGTCGCGCACCGGGACGACCGGGTTGGCCTCGTCGGCGGTGTGCTTGGACATGGTGGCCCTGGCCATCCGGCGCAGGCGGCCGTCGACCTCGGGATCGAGGTCGTCCAGGGTGCGGTGCGGGCCGGCGGCGAAGGCCATGAACTCCTCGATCGAGGCCTCCAGGTCGCCGGCGGCCATCGCCGCGTGCCAGGCGGTCAGAGCCCGCGTGGTCCAGGGGTCGGTGAAGTACGGCTCGCTGGTGCCGGCGCCGCTGACGACCACGGCGCCCACCAGGCCGGGATGCTCCAGCGCGGTGTCGACCGCGGTGGAGGCCCCCATGGAGACTCCGACCAGGACCGCGGGCCCGGTGCCGAGGTGTCCCAGCAGCGCGGCCACGTCGTCGGCGGGCCGGTACGGTCCGGTGGCGTTGGGGGAGCGGCCGTGACCGCGGGCGTCGGGCGCGATGACGCGATGGCGCGAGGAGAGGGTCCGGATCTGGTCCTCCCACATGCCGTGGTCCACGAAGCCGCCGTGCAGCAGGACGATCGGCCGGCCGGTGCCGGTGTCGAGCCAGAACAGATCAGTCATGACAACTAAGGTGTCATTATTTGCACAGAATGACAACCTAGGTGTCATCATGGTGGGGTGAGTGAGACAGACCGGGGCCCGGTGCCCGCAGAACCGGCCGACCGGCTCATCGAGGTGTTCGACCTGGTGGGCCCGCTGTACCGGCGCGCCCAGCGCAAGGTGGAGCAGGAGGCGCCGATCGAGGGCCTGTCGGTGGGGGTGCGGGCCGTGCTCAACATGCTCCGCGAGCACGGGCCCATGACCGTCCCCCAGATGGGCCGGGCCCAGGCGCTGAGCCGCCAGTTCGTGCAGCGCATGGTCAACGACGCGACCGCGCAGGACCTGGTCGGGGCCGTCCCCAACCCGGCGCACAAGAGGTCCTCGCTCATCCGCCTGACCCCGCGGGGCCGGGCCGCCATCACCGCCGTGATCGACCGCGAGCGCGCGGTGCTGCGCCAGATCGACGGCGAACTCACCGAGGCCGAGATCGCCGCCTGCGTCCACGTGCTCTCGCGTCTCCTGCGTCTCCTCGACGACGTCGACGTGGACTGAACCGGCCGGGCGCGCTCACCCGGCACCCGCGCCCAGCCCGGCCCGGACCGGATCGAGATCGGCCCGGCCGGACGTTCTCGGAATCGGGTGGTGCCGCGCGGAAAGGAAAGAAAGGCCGGTCCCCTCGGGGGACCGGCCTCTTCTCTGTTCGGGTGTC
>NZ_BOOK01000064.1 GCF_016863195.1 Paraplanobispora takensis
TGTTTCCGGGGGTTTTCCCCAGGGGTCGTCCCCGGCCGGAGCGGCAGCCCGGCGCCGGGAGGGGCGGACGGCGGTCGGGAGGGGGCGGGCGGGGTCAGTAGGCTGGAGCCGTGGATTATCGAGCGGTTGAACTTGAAATCATGAAACGCGGCGTCGAGTGGAACTTCGAGCCCGCTCTCGACAGGATCGCCGCACTCATGGACGTGCTCGGTTCCCCGCAACGCTCCTACCAGGTCATCCACGTCGCCGGCACGAACGGCAAGTCGAGCACGACGCGGATGATCGAGACCATCCTGCGTGAGCGCAACCTCCGGGTCGGCCGTTTCACCAGCCCGCATCTGGTCTCCATGCGAGAGCGCATCTGCGTCGACGGGGTCCCGCTGAGCGAGGAGCGTTTCGCCGAGGTCTACGAGGACATCGCTCCCTACCTCGAGATGATCGACGCCCGGGGCAGGCGGCTCTCGTTCTTCGAGACCCTCACCGCGATGGCCTTCGCCGCCTTCGCCGACGCGCCCGTGGACGTCGCGGTCGTCGAGACCGGGATGGGCGGCAGCTTCGACGCCACCAACGTCGCGGACGGGAACGTGGCGGTCATCACCCCCATCTCCCTGGACCACACGGACTACCTCGGCGACGACGTGGCGACCATCGCGGGGGAGAAGGCCGGCATCATCAAGCCCGGCGCGACCGTCGTGCTGGCCCAGCAGCAGCTTCCCGCGGCCGAAGTGCTGATGCGCAAGGCCGTGGAGGCCGGGGCGACGGTGGCCAGGGAGGGCCTGGAGTTCGGGGTGCTGGGCCGGGAACTGGCCATCGGCGGGCAGCTGCTCCACCTGAAGAGCCTCAAGGGCGACTACGAGGAGGTCCTGCTCCCGCTGTACGGCGCGCACCAGGCGGGCAACGCCGCCTGCGCGCTGGCGGCGGTGGAGGCGCTGACGGCCGGGGACGATCCCCTCGACCCGGAGCTGGTCCGTCAGGCGTTCCTGCAGGTGCGCTCGCCGGGCAGGCTGGAGGTCGTCCGGAGGGGCCCCACCGTCCTGCTGGACGCCGCGCACAACCCCGGCGGGGTCCAGGCCACCCTGGAGGCCGTCCACGAGTCCTTCGGCTTCTCCCGGCTCATCGGCGTGGTCGCCGTGTTCGAGGACAAGGACGTACAGGGCATCCTGGAGCTGATGGAACCGATGTTCGACGAGATCGTGGTGACCCGCAACTCCTCGCCCCGCTCCATGGACGTGGCCGCGCTCGCCGCGCTGGCGGAGGACGTCTTCGGGCCCGAGCGGGTGAACCGGGCCGAGCGGCTGGACGACGCCATCGACATCGGCGTCGGACTGGCCGACGAGGCGGGGGAGCACACCGGGGCGGGCGTGCTGATCACCGGCTCGGTGGTCACCGCGGGCGACGCGCGGGTCCTGCTCAAGGTGGAGGAGGCCAGGTGAGCGACGACCGGCCGCCGGAGGGAAAACGAGAGATGATCACGGTCACCCCGGGCATGCGGCGGCTGTGCGCCAGCGTGCTCGGCATGGAGGCGATCGTCGTGGGGCTCATCACCCCGGTGGCGATCAACGTCCAGGGTGTCGAGCCGCCGGTCGCGGTGACCGTCGGCATCGGCCTGGCGATCCTGTGCGTGCTGGTCATCGGCATGCTCAAGCGCCCTCTCGCCTACATCGCGGGAAGTGTCGTGCAGGTGCTCGCGATCGCCTCGGGCTTCCTCGTGCCGACCATGTTCTTCCTCGGAGTGATCTTCGCGGCTCTGTGGATTACCGCGATATTCGTCGCTCGCCGTGTCGAAGGCGTGACTTCCCGCTAAAGTCGGCCTACATGGCCGTCCCCCCTATGCAGCCGACGCAGGCGGTGGCCACAGGGTCCACCGCCCCGTCGCGCACGTTCCGTCTGTCCCTGCTGCTCGATGTCGTCCTCGGACTGCTCGTCGCGGTGGCGCTTCCGCTGGCGATCGTCGCCATCCCGAACACCGTCTCGGTGGTGGCGGCACTGCTCCCGCCGGGTGTCTCCCAGATCGAGATGATCCGGGCGCACGGGCTGGCCCTGCCGGCGATGGTGCTGACCGTCCCGCTGGCCGCGGTGGCCGTACGCCGTCTGAGAGCGGCCCCGATCCTCGTCGGCGGGCTGGCGCTGCTCGCCGTCGCCGACGTGGCCGGAGGATACGCCGACTCCCCGACGGTGGTGGCGCTGCTGCGCACGGTGCACGGGATCGGCGCCGGTCTCCTGGTTCCCGCCACGCTGGTGGCGGTGTGGGAGCGGCCCCGGATCCTGCGCGCGGTGTGGGCGGGCACGCTCGCGGTGAGCCTGCTGTCGGCCCAGGCGCTGGCGCTCTGGCCGCTGGACGAGGCCACCTCGTGGCAGATCACGCTCCAGCCGTACCCGCTGCTGACCGGCATCGCGCTCGGACTGGCCGGGCTCTACCTCGTGCTCTGGCTCAAGGGCGGCGACGGCGCCGCCGCGGGCCCGAAGGGCGCCGAGCGCGGGCGGCTGCTGATGACCGCCACGCCGGCACTGGGCATCGCCCTCCTCGGGCTGGGCACCACCTTCGACTGGCCTCCCGACCTCGTCATCCTCGCCGCCGTGCTGTCGGTCGTGGCCCTGCTGGGCCTGGCGTCGGTCGGCACCTTCGAGGGCCTGGGCGGGCGCGCCCTGTCCTACACGATGGTGGCGGTGGGCGTGGTGGTCCTGCCCACCGCGGCCCAGGTCACCTACGTCGAGCTCGGCGGGCTGGGCGGTCCCGGGCTGTCCGGGCTCTGGCCGGCCTTCCTGATCGCGGGGGTCGCCGCCCTGGCCGCGGCCCTGCTGGCCGACCGGGTGAGCGAGTCGCTCATGCCCCCGGTCGCGGCCGGCGGCCTGGTGGCGGTGGTGGCCGGGCTGTGCGCGGTCCGCTTCCTGCTGCCCGCCACCGACGGGCCCGCGCTGATCATCCCGTTCGTGCTGCTCGCGGTCGGCACCGCGGCGGCCCTGGCCTCCGTCCTGCGCCCGTCCGGCGTGGGCACCGCGCTCTTCGGGATGTCGCTGTTCTTCCCCGGCGTGCTCGCGGGCTTCCTGCTGGGCAGCGGAATCCAGTTCACCCGGCTGAAGGAGGCCGACACCCCGCAGGGGCTGGTCGACGCGTTCGTGAGCGCCCTGCACCTGTGGGCGCTGATCGGCGGCGTCCTGGTCGTCGCGGTGATCGTGCTCGGCGCCGTCCTGGCCCGCCGCTCACCCGTCCCGGAGACCGGTACGGCGTTCGCGGCGAAAGCCGACACGGCGACGGGGACGGAGTCCGACACAGCGGCCGGCACGGCGTCCCCGGTGGCGCCCGCCCCGGCGGAGACCGCGACGACACCCGTGACGCCCGCCACGCCCGCGGCGAAGGCCGACGCGGTGGCCGCGGCGATGACCGAGGCGTTGCCCGTCGTGAGGCCCGGCGCGGCCGAGGCGAAGATCGGAGCGGAGTCCGGCGAGCCGGATGGATCCGACACTTCGCCGGTGGTGCCCTCGCCGATGGCCTCGCCGGAGGACTCCATCGGCGACAGGCCGGCCGGCGGGTGAGCCCGCCGAGCACGGGGGGCGGCGCCGAGGACGATAAACTTCGCCCGTTCACCGCACTCTGCGAGTCATCCATGTTCGAAGGAGAACATCAGTGTCCGAGCGCACTCTTGTCCTGATCAAGCCCGACGGCGTCGCGCGGGGTCTCATCGGCGACGTGATCGCCCGCGTCGAGCGCAAGGGCCTGAAGGTCGTGGCGATGGACCTGCGCACCCTGGACGCCGAGACCGCCAAGGCGCACTACGCCGAGCACTCCGAGCGGCCGTTCTTCGGCGAGCTGGTCGAGTTCATCACCTCCGGCCCGCTGGTCGCGCTGGTGCTCGAGGGCCCCCGCGCCGTCGAGGCGTTCCGCGCCCTGGCGGGCCTGACCGACCCGGTCAAGTCCGCTCCCGGCACCATCCGCGGCGACCACGCCCTGGAGATCGGCGAGAACGTGGTCCACGGCTCCGACTCGCCCGAGTCCGCCGCCCGTGAGATCAAGATTTTCTTCCCGGACCGCTTCTGAGGTTCGCACCGGATTTCCCGGCGCCACCGGGCCTCGTCATTCCCTGGGGATGGCGGGGCCCGTGGTGTTCGTGTGCCCCTGAGATTTTTGTGAGGCGAATCTGCGCATAACGCCCATTGGTGGGTACGTCAGGTAGCGGTTCACGTTCTCTCCGTAGTTTTTCCGGGGACCTGACGGAAGGAAGGGGCGCCTTCCATGGGCAGTAAATTCGCGTTCCTCGGCCGTGACATGGCGGTCGACCTGGGCACGGCCAACACACTCGTCTACGTCCGGGGGCGCGGTATCGTCCTCAACGAGCCGTCCGTGGTGGCGATCAACACGAGCACCGGCAAGATCCTGGCCATCGGCATCGAGGCCAAGCGGATGATCGGCCGAACACCCAACGACGTCGTCGCCGTCCGCCCGCTGCGGAACGGGGTCATCGCGGACTTCGACGTCGCCGAGCGCATGTTGCGCTACTTCATCCAGCGGGTGCACAAGCGCCGGCCCTTCGCCAAGCCGCGCATCGTCATCGCCGCGCCGAGCGGGATGACCGGCATCGAGCAGCGCGCGGTGAAGGAGGCCGGATACCAGGCCGGGGCGCGGCGGGTCTACATCGTCGAGGAGCCGATGGCCGCGGCGATCGGAGCGGGCCTGCCGGTGCACGAACCCACCGGCAACATGGTGGTCGACATCGGCGGGGGGACCACCGAGGTCGCCATCATCTCGATGGGCGGTGTGGTGACCTGCCAGTCGGTCAAGGTGGGCGGCGACGAGCTTGACCAGGCGATCATCAACTTCGCGAAGAAGGAGTACGCCCTCATGCTCGGTGAACGCACCGCTGAGGAGATCAAGATGTCGATCGGTTCGGCCTGCGCGCTCTCCGAGGAGAGACACGCCGAGATCCGGGGCCGCGACCTGGTCAGCGGCCTGCCCAAGACGGTGATCGTCACGGCGTCGGAGATCCGCGCGGCCACCGAGGAACCGGTGAACGCGATCGTGGACGCGGTGAAGACCACGCTGGACAAGTGCCCGCCGGAGCTGTCCGGCGACCTGATGGACCGGGGGATCGCGATCACCGGGGGCGGGGCGCTGCTGGCGGGCCTGGACGAGCGGCTCAGGGACGAGACGGGGATGCCGATCCACCGGGTGGACAACGCGCTCGACTCCGTCGTGCTGGGGTCGGGCAAGTGCGTGGAGGACTTCGAGGCCCTGCAGCAGGTCCTCGTACCGGAACCGCGGCACTGAGATGAAGGACACACGCCGGGCGCGGGCGATTCTGGGGCTGCTGCTGGCCACGGCTCTGGTGATCATGACCGTGGACCACCGCACCGGGGACGGCTCTCCGCTCGCCCCGGTCAAGGGAGCCGGTACGTCCGTGCTGGGCGGCGTCGAGCAGGTGGGATCCGGGATCGTGCAGCCGGTGGGCCGGTTCCTGCAGGCGCTGCTGGAGGCGCCCGGGGCCCAGCGGCAGATCGAGCAGCTGCGCAGGGAGAACGACCGGCTCAAACAGGAGCTGGCGGCCCAGGCCCTGGACCGCAGAAGATCCCAGGAGCTGCAGCACATGCTCGGCGCGGCGGGCGCAGGGGGATACAAGGTCGTGCCCGCCCAGGTGATCGCCCGGCGGGGTGCGCCGGGCTTCGAGGAGGCCGTCGAGCTCGACGTCGGCGAGGCCGACGGGGTGCGGCCGGAGATGACGGTGCTCAACGGCGACGGCCTGGTCGGCCGGGTCATCCGGGTGGGACCGTCCACCTCGACCGTGGTGCTGATCAGCGACCCCGCCTCCGCGGTGGGGGGCCGGCTGGAGGGCGGCGATGAGATCGGGGTGGTGAACGGCGCCGGCGAGTACGGCCGCCTGCTCAGGTTCCGCCTGCTCGACTCCACCGCGCCGCTCACCCCCGGCCACCGGATAGTGAGCTTCGGCTCCCAGCGCGGCGTGCCGTACGTGGCGGGGGTGCCGATCGGAGTGATCGAGAAGGTCGAGGCGACGCCGGGTGAGCTGACCCGGATCGCCTACGCGCGGCCGTTCGCCGACCTGACGGCGCTGGGGGTGGTGGGCGTGGTGGTCGAGCCGCCGCGCAGGGACCCGCGTGACGGGGTCCTGCCCGTGCTGCCGGAGCCGGCGGCGGGGGCTACGGGAGGAGATCCGAATGGCGGGACGTGACTGGATGTCCCTGGGCCTGCTGCTGACGGTGATGGTCTCGCAGGTGATGATCGTCAACAGGGTGCCGGTGCCCTGGCAGGTCGCGCCGGACCTGGCGCTGCTGGGCGTGGTGGGCTACGCGCTGGTCCGGGGGTCCGAGGCCGGGACGGTGATGGGGTTCACCGCCGGACTGGCCAGCGACCTGCTGCCGCCGGTCGCGCACGTGATGGGACAGCACGCGCTGGTGCTGTGCCTGATCGGGTTCGTCGCCGGCCGGGTGGCGGAGATCCGTCCCGAGGCCGGGCCCATGGTGGCGCTGGTCTGCGCGGCGGCCGGTCCGCCGGTCATGGTGGCGGCCGGCGGGCTGCTGGGCGAGATCCGGATCATCCCGGAGACGCTCGGGGACGTGCTGCCCGCGGCGGTGCTGTGCAACATGGTCGCCGCGCCGCCGGTGGTGTGGGCGGTGACGAGGGTCGTCCGGGGCAACCCGCGGACCGTGTCGTGGGCCCGCTACGCCGTACGGAGCCATCCGTGAGCTTCATACGGAGACGGCTGCGGGTGCTTCAGGCGCTGACGCTGGCCCTGCTGCTGATGCTCGGCGCCCGGCTCTGGCAGGTGCAGGTGGCCGACGGCGCGAAGTACGTGGCCGCGGCGACGCAGACACGCACGCGCGAGGTCGTCGTACCAGCCGTGCGGGGACAGATCCTCGACTCCGCGGGGCGGCCGCTGGTGCGCAACCGGACGGCGCTGGTGGTCTCGGTGGACCGTACGGCACTGGGCCGGATGAAGGACAAGGGCGCGGCCGTGATGGCGCGGCTGGGCGCGGTGCTCGGCCGCGACCCCGCGGACCTGAGCCTGCGCATCAGGCCGTGCGGGCCCTCGGTCTCCCGTCCGTGCTGGGCGGGCTCGCCCCACCAGCCGGTCCCCATCGACGTCGACGTGACCACCCGCCAGGCCCTGCAGATCCTGGAACACCAGGAGGACTTCCCGGGGGTCACGGCCAAGGAGCAGGCCGTACGGGATCATCCGGGCAAGAGCGAGGCCGTGCAGGCGCTGGGCTACCTGCAGCCGGTCACGCAGGAGGAACTGGATCGCCGCGAGGGCTTCAAAACGGAGTTCTCCGGCATCGACGTGGCGGGCCGGGACGGACTCGAGTCGGTGTACGACCGTGAGCTGCGCGGCACGCCCGGACGTAAGCGGGTGCAGGTGGACCGGCTGGGCCGGGTCCTGGGGACCGAGCACGAGGTGCCCTCGGTGCCCGGGCACACCCTCATCACCAGCATCGACGCCAAGGTGCAGGCGGTGACCGAGAAGGCGCTGGCCGAGGCGATGAAGAAGGCCCCGCACGCCGACGGCGCGGCCGGGGTGGTGCTGGACGCGCGGACCTCGCGGATCATCGCGATCGCCAGCGCGCCCACCTACGACCCGGCGATCTGGACCGGGGGCATCACCGAGGCGGGCTACCGGCGGCTGCTGTCGGACAAGTCGGGCAAGCCGCTGATCTCGCGGGCGATCAAGGGGGAGTTCGCCCCCGGCTCGACGTTCAAGATGTCGTCGGTCACGGCGATGCTGCGGGCCGGATACCCGATGTACGGCAGCTACAACTGCCCCGGCTCCTTCAAGGTCGGCGGCCGGACCTTCAACAACTTCCGCGGCCGGGCGCTGGGCGTGATGAGCCTGCACACGGCGCTGGTGAAGTCGTGCGACACGATCTTCTACCGGGCGGCGTTCCAGCAGTGGGTGCGCGACGGCGGCATGAAGCCCAAGGGCAAGCCCAAGGAGGTCATGGCGAACACCGCCAGGGCCTTCGGGTTCGGCCGTCGCACGGGCGTCGACCTGCCGGGCGAGTCCCCGGGCAGGATCCCCGACCGCGCCTGGAAGAAGGAGGTGTGGACGGCCACCAAGGAGGACAACTGCCGCCGGGCCAAGACCGGTTATCCGGAGGTCGCCAGGAAGGACAAGGAACGGGCCGGCTTCCTCAAGGCGCTGGCGCGTGACAACTGCCTGGAGGGCGACCGGCTGCGCCCCGGCGACGCGGCCAACTTCTCCATCGGACAGGGTGACGTGCTGGTGACGCCGCTGCAACTGGCGACGGCCTACGCGGCGCTGGTCGGCGACGGCAGGCTGCGCAGCCCCCGGGTGGGCTGGATGCTGGTGCGGCCGGACGGCACCAAGGTCAAGGAGATCAAGGTGCCGGTCCGCGGCAAGCTGCCGCTCTCCGGGGAGGAGCGGGCCTACATCAAGGGGGCGTTGAGCCAGGTCGCCTCCGACGGCACGGCGGCGGGGGCGTTCATCGGGTTCCCGATGAAGAAGGTGCGGATCGGCGGCAAGACCGGTACCGCCGAGGTGTACGGCAAGGCCGACACCTCGTGGTTCGCCTCGTTCGCGCCCGTGGAGGACCCCCGGTTCGTGGTCGTCGTCATGGTGTCCCAGGGCGGCATGGGCAGCGAGAGCGCGGCCCCGGCCGTACGCAAGATCTACGAGGGCATCTACGGCTTCACCCCCGAGGGCGCGCCCGCTCCCCGCGCGCTCAAGGCCAGGGTCCCCGCGGCCAAGCCGCCGGCGATCAAGCCGGACGGGACGGTCGCGCGCCAGGTCAGCACGGGCGGGGGGACCACATGGTGAGCCGGGTGACGGCCGCACGGAGCCGGTTCTCGACGCGCCGGGCGGCCGGGGCCTCCTCGGCGGTGCACCGCGTGGACGGCCTGCTGCTGGTCGCGGTGGCCGCGCTCCTGCTGATCGGCACGCTGCTGGTCTGGTCCTCCAGCAGGACCTGGGCGCCGGGGGCCACGGGCCTGGTCAAGAAGCACCTGCTCAACGTCGGCATCGGCGTCGCGCTGGCCGTGGCGGCGGCCACGGTGGACCACCGGGTGCTGCGGGCCTACACGCCGCTGGTGTACGGCGGAGCCCTGCTCGGGCTGATCCTGGTGGTCACACCGGTCGGCTCCGAGGTCAACGGCGCCCACTCCTGGATCATGCTGGGCGGAGGCTTCGCCCTGCAGCCCTCGGAGTTCGCCAAGCTCGGCCTGGCGCTGATGCTGGCCATGCTCCTGGCCCAGCCCGCCGACGGCGACGACCGGCCGCGCGGGCTGGGCGTGATGACGGCGCTGGCGGTGGCCGCGCTCACCATGGGCCTGGTCATGATGCAGCCCGATTTCGGCACGACGATGGTCCTGGCCGTGATCACGGCCGGTGTGCTCATCCTCGGCGGGCTGCGCAAGCGCTGGATCATCCTGCTGGCGCTGGCCGTGGCCGCCGCGGGAGCGGCCGTGTGGTTCCTGGGCGTGCTGAAGCCGTACCAGGTCGCGCGCTTCACCGCCTTCATCGATCCGGCCACCGACCCCCGGGGCGTGGGCTACAACAGCACCCAGTCGCTGAACGCCGTCGGGTCGGGAGGCCTGTTCGGCAAGGGCCTGTTCGGCGGCGGCCAGACCATGGGCCGGTTCGTCCCCGAGCAGCACACCGACTTCGTCTTCACCGTCGCGGGCGAGGAGTTCGGCTTCCTCGGCTCGGTCACCGTGGTGATGCTGCTCGGCGTGGTCCTGCTGCGCGGGCTGCGGATCGCGCGCCAGTGCGAGGACCGGTTCGGCATGCTGGTGGCCGGCGCGATCGTGTGCTGGCTGGGCTTCCAGACGCTGATCAACGTCGGCATGACGATCGGGATCATGCCGATCACCGGTCTGCCGCTGCCGTTCGTCTCCTACGGCGGAACCGCGACCTTCGCCAACATGATCGCCGTCGGGCTGCTCCAGGCGATCCACATGCGCGAGCGGCACCCGGTCTGACCGCGGGCTCCGACTCGGGCCTGACATGAGAGCCGCCCGCATGCACGCGGTCCCGCGCTCTCACTGGTATTGCGCGCCGCGGGCGAACATTGTGGAAACGACGCCGGAACCCGTGATGACGGAGGGGCCGTGACATCCGAGCTCGCCGAGCGGCAGCGCGCGCTGGAGCTGTTGCGCACCGCGTTCCCCGACTACCGGATCGTGTTCAGCAGAGGCCGGTGGGCCGCGGTGTCGGCGGGCAGCCCGCCGGCGGTGTGGTTCGCCGCGACCCCCGGCAGCCTGTGCGGCCAGCTCTTCCAGGCCCAGCTCCGCAACGGCGGGACGATCGTGCCCATCGGCGGGGGCGGCGCCGCCTCATGAGGGGACGGCCTCCGCGGCGGAGGCCGGCTCTCAGCCCACCCGGCACCGGCCGGACCACTAGCGTGAAGACGATCCCTCGCACAGACGGCCGGGAGCGCCGATGACCCACAGTTCGCGTGGCGGAGACCGCGCCACGCTGGCCTACGCCACCATCATCCGCAACAGGACGCTGACGGGCCTGTCCGGCCCGCCCTCCGCGGCCGTCATCCAGCGGATGGTGGAGGAGATCCACGCCTGCGCCCCGCAGCAGAGCAGGTTCAAGTGCTGGCGGCTGGCGCACGGCTGGACCGTGGAGGAGGCCATCGAGCGCTTCCACGCGATGTGCGACCGGCAGGGGATCCGGCGGCGCGGGCTCAGTGAGCGCTCCTGGCGCGAGTGGGAGGCGGGCGGACGGCCCGACCGCGACTACACCGACCTGCTGTGCCGGCTCTTCGAGACGGGGCCCGTCCAGCTCGGCTTCGCGCAGGACTACACGCCCGAGGGGCTGCGCGCCGCGCCGCCGCCCGCGGTGGACCTGATCGCCGCGGCCGCCGACGAGGCGGGCACCCACGCCGAGCAGGCCGAGGCGAGCGAGCTGGGCTCCGGCGCGCTGGAGCGGCTGCGCACCCAGGTGGTCTGGGTGGGCAAGCGCTACGTCTCCGAGGCCCCGCTGCCGTTGTTCGTGGAGATGCGGGAGCTGCAGGAGCGCACCCGCCGGGCGCTGGACAAGCGCATCCATCCCGGCCAGGCCAGGGAGCTGTACTTCCTCACCGGCGCGCTGAGCGGGCTGATGGCCAACGTCAGCATGGACATGGACCGCCGCATCCCCGCCGACACCCTCGCCCGGGCGGCGTGGACCTACGGCAAGGTGGCCGGGCACCCGGCGCTGATGGGCTGGGCGCGCGGCATGCAGTCGTCGGTGGCGATGTGGGACAGGCGCTACGGCGACGCGGCCCGCTACGCCGAGGAGGGGCTGACCCACCTGCGCGCGGGCTCCGGCGCGACCCGGCTGCACATGCTCAGGGCCCGGTGCCACGCCCTGCTGGGCCGGGCCCGCGAGGCCGTCGAGGCGCTCGCCCGCGCGCGGGACGCCCGCGTGGCCGGGGTCGACGAGCTGCACGACGAGATCTCCGGGGAGTTCGCCTTCACCCCGGCCAAGGAGCGCTACTACGCGGCCGTCACCCACCTGCACCTGGGCGACCCGGCCCGGGCCGTCGAGGCGGCGCGGGAGTCGCTGGCCCTGTACGCCGCGGGGGAGCCGGAGAACCGCTCCTACGGCTGCGAGTCCATGGCCGGCGCCCACCTGGTGGTCGCCCACCTGATGGAGGGCGACGCCGAGGGCGCGGAGGAGGCCATGGCGCCCATCCTCGCGCTCCCTCCGGACCGGCGCATCAGCAGCCTGGGCACCACCCTGGAGACCGGCCGCGCGCTGGTGTCCGGCCGGCCGGACGGGGAGCGGATCGCCCGGCGGATCGAGAGTTTCTGCGAGGTCGGACTGCCGCAGCAGGCCCGGCACGCGATCTCAGAGAGGAGCCGATGACATGACGATCGCCGCCGAGGGGGAGATCCTCGGCCGGACCCCCGCCGAGGCGCTCCGGCTGGCCTGTGAGAGGGCCGGGCTGGACACCCGGGGGGTCAGGCTCCTGCGCGACTTCGCCAGCGCGGTCTACCACCTGCCCGCCGAGGGGGCGGTGGTCAGGCTGGCGCAGGCGGCGGCCCCGGGCAAGTACGACCGGCTGACGACCTCCGTCCGGATCACCCGCTGGCTGTCCGACCAGGGCTTCCCCACGGTCCGGCCGCTGGAGGTCGGGCAGCCGGTCGCCGCGGAGGGGTTCCTGGTGACCTTCTGGCACCACGAGCGGCATGTGGGACCGGCGCCGGACCCGGTGGAGCTGGGGACGATCCTGCGGCGGCTGCACGAGCTGCCGCCGGTCCCCTTCGAGCTGCCGACCCACGACCCCTTCGGGCCGGTGCGCCGGGCGATCGACGCCTGCCGCGTGCTCGGGCGGGAGGAGCTGGACTGGCTGCGCGGGCGCTGCGACGAGCTCGCGGAGACCTACTACGAGCGGACGCGGTTCGCGCTGCCGTACGGCCTCATCCACGGCGACGCCCACCGGGGCAACCTGATCCGAACCCCGGACGGGCTGCTGCTGTGCGACTGGGACTCGGTGTGCGCGGGGCCGCGGGAGACCGACCTGATCCCCACCCTGCAGGGGGTGCGCTTCGGGCTGACCGGGGAGCAGCGGGCCGGTTTCGTCCGGGCCTACGGCCACGACCTGACCGCCTGGGCGGGGTACCCGGTGATGCGCGACATGCGGGAGCTGCAGACGCTCACCGCGATCCTGCGCAACGCACACCGCGACCCGGTGGCCCGCGACGAGCTGCGGCACCGGCTTGACTCCCTGCGAGCGGGTGACGACCGCCTGTGGCATCCTTTTTAGCGGATACCCTTGGACACATGTCTGTCGAGTCTCAGCCTGTAGAGTCTCTGTTCCCGCGTTTGGAAGCGCTGCTGCCGAAGGTGAGCAAGCCGATCCAATACGTCGGCGGTGAGCTCAACTCGACCGTCAAGGACTGGGACGAGGCCACCGTCCGCTGGGCTCTGATGTATCCCGACGCCTACGAGGTCGGACTGCCCAACCAGGGCGTCCAGATTCTTTACGAGATCCTCAACGAGATGCCCGGGACGCTCGCCGAGCGGACCTACGCGGTCTGGCCGGACCTGGAGGCGCTCATGCGCGCCGAGGGCGTCCCGCAGTTCACGGTCGACGCGCACCGGCCCGTGCGCGCCTTCGACGTGCTCGGCCTCTCCTTCTCGACCGAGCTCGGCTACACCAACATGCTGACGGCCCTGGACCTGGCGGGCATCCCGCTGGAGGCGGCCGACCGCGGCGACGACGACCCGATCGTGCTGGCCGGAGGCCACGCGGCCTTCAACCCCGAGCCGATCGCCGACTTCCTCGACGCCGCCGTGCTGGGCGACGGCGAGCAGATCGCCATCGCGATCACCGAGGTCATCCGCGAGTGGAAGGCCGAGGGCTCGCCCGGCGGGCGCGACGAGCTGCTCATGCGGCTGGCCGAGTCCGGCGGGGTCTACGTGCCCAAGTTCTACGACGTCGACTATCACCCCGACGGCCGCATCCGGCGGGTGGCGCCCAACCGCTCCGGCGTGCCGTGGCGGGTGCACAAGCACACCGTCATGGACCTGGACGAGTGGCCCTACCCCAAGAAGCCGCTGGTCCCGCTGGCCGAGACCGTGCACGAGCGGTTCAGCGTGGAGATCTTCCGCGGCTGCACCCGCGGCTGCCGCTTCTGCCAGGCCGGGATGATCACCCGTCCGGTGCGCGAGCGGTCCATCACCACGATCGGCGACATGGTCGAGGCGGGCGTCAAGGCCTCCGGCTTCAACGAGGTGGGACTGCTCTCGCTGTCCAGCGCCGACCACTCCGAGATCGGCGACGTCGCCAAGGGCCTGGCCGACCGCTACGAGGGCACCAACACCTCGCTGTCGCTGCCCTCGACCCGGGTCGACGCCTTCAACATCGACCTGGCCAACGAGTTCTCCCGCAACGGCCGCCGGTCCGGCCTGACCTTCGCCCCCGAGGGCGGGTCCGAGCGCATGCGCAAGGTGATCAACAAGATGGTCACCGAGGAGGACCTGATCCGCACCGTCACCACCGCCTACACCCAGGGCTGGCGGCAGGTGAAGCTCTACTTCATGTGCGGGCTGCCCACCGAGGAGGACGCCGACGTCCTGGGCATCGCCGACCTGGCCAGGAAGGTCATCAAGGCGGGCCGCGAGGCGACCGGCTCCAGGGACATCCGCTGCACGGTCTCCATCGGCGGGTTCGTGCCCAAGCCGCACACCCCCTTCCAGTGGGCGGCCCAGGCCGACCACGAGACGGTGGACCGTCGGCTCAAGGCGCTCAAGGACACCCTGCGCGGCGACAAGGAGTACGGCCGGGCCATCGGCATGCGCTACCACGACGGCAAGCCCTCGATCGTGGAGGGGCTGCTGTCGCGGGGCGACCGCCGGGTGGGCGCGGTCATCCGCGCGGTGTGGCAGGACGGCGGCCGCTTCGACGGCTGGAGTGAGCACTTCTCCTTCCAGCGCTGGATGGACGCCGCGGCCAAGGCCGGCGTCGACGTCGACTGGTACACCACGCGCGAGCGCGAGGAGAACGAGGTCCTGCCCTGGGACCACCTCGACGCCGGGCTCGACCGCGAGTGGCTCTGGCAGGACTGGCAGGACGCGATCAACGACGTCGAGGTCGAGGACTGCCGCTGGACCCCCTGCTACGACTGCGGGGTCTGCCCCTCGATGGGCACCGAGATCCAGATCGGCCCCACGGGCAGGAAGCTCCTGCCGCTGACGGTCGTATAGTCCCCGCGCGGCGCCCCACCGGGGCCGCGCGTGCGTAACCGGCGGTCGCCCCGGATGGACGGTGCGTGAGCACGACCTATTCTGGAATGACAGTCGCGATTCAGAAAGGACGGTAGAGCTCTGAAACCCGCTCCCGACGGCCCTCCGCCCGCGCCCCCGGTGCAGCGCCTGCGCGTGCGCTACGCCAAGCGCGGGCGCCTGCGCTTCACCAGCCACCGTGACATCTCCCGAGCCGTCGAACGGGCGGTACGCCGGGCCGAGGTCCCTGTGGCGTTCAGCGCGGGCTTCTCACCGCATCCGAAGATCTCCTACGTGGGGGCGGCCGCCCCGACCGGAGTCGCCAGCGAGGCCGAGTACCTCGAGATCAGCGTGACGCGGCAGTGCGATCCCGGCCGGCTCAAAGCCGCCCTGGACGGCTCGCTGCCACCCGGTCTCGACGTTCTCGACGTCGTCGAGGCGGGTTCGGGGAGCCTGGCCGACCGCCTGGAGTGCTCGGCGTGGGAGTTGCGTCTGCCGGGAGCCGACCTCGCCCTCGCCGCGGTCGCGGTCGAGCGGTTCAACGCCGCCGAGCGGATCGAGGTGGAGCGCCTGACCAAGAAGGGGATGCGCCGCTTCGACGCGCGGGAAGCGGTGCTGAGCCTGACCACGGCCGAGGGGAGCGGGACAACAGCAGGTCAGGCGATCAGTCAGTCATGTGTCATACTTCGCATGGTTGTACGGCACGCAACTCCTGCCGTTCGACCCGACGACGTCCTCACCGGACTGCGTCTCGTGGCCGACTTCGCGCCGCCGTCACCCCCTGAGGTGACCAGGCTGGCGCAGGGGCCGCTGGACGTGCGAATCGGTGGCCCCGTCGACCCGTTCGACCTTGACCGCGACACTTCGCGCGGCGGCGAAACGGGACCGGCGGGCGGGCACGTCGACGGCGACCTATAGGACTTGGCGCCGGGCGCACGCCCGGCGGACAGCGAGAGACGAGAGCTCCCGCGCGGCGCGGAGACGCGCCCGGGAGCTGACGGGAGAACGCCCGCATGCTCGACAACGAGCCCAATGCCGGGGCCAACGGCCCTGCCGGGGATACAACAGAACAGCCAGCCCAGCCGACGCGCCGTCGCAGGGCCGCCAGCAGGCCCGCCGGTCCTCCGCCGGAGGATCCGGAGCCCGGGAGCGCACCGCCGGTCGTCACCGTGACCGCGGCGGCAGCGGCTGCCGAGAGCACGGTGAGCACGGCCGGGCAGCAGGAGACGCCCGCCGGGGAGGCCCCTGCCGAGGAGGCGCCCAAGCGCGCCGCCCGGCGCCGGACGACGGCCGCCGCCGGCACCACCACGCGGCGCGGCCGTACGAAGAAGGCCGACGCCGAGCAGGCCGAGGCTCCCGTGACCGCCGCGCCCGCCGAGGCCGAGGCGGCGGCAGAGACGGAGACGGAGACGGAGCGGCCGGAGAGCGAGGCCCCGGCCGCGCAGGAGGAGGCGCCCGCGCCCGCTCCGGCCAAGCGGACCCGCTCGCGCAAGAAGGCGGTCCAGGAGGAGCCTGCGCGCACCGAGCCGGTGCCGCTGGAGCCCGACCCGTCGCTCGACCTGACCGAGGCCGAGGCCGAGGAGGTCGCCGCGTCCCTGCTGCTGGCCATGCCCGCCGACGAGCCGCTCGACGACGAGCCGGCCGGCGAGGACATCGTGGAGGAGCCGGGCGACCTGTTCACCGACCCGTTCGGGCTGACCGCGCAACGGCGCGCCGAGGTGCCGTCGGTGACCTTCCAGGCGCCCGCCGCGGTCTTCCAGCCGCTCTTCCAGGCCCCCGACCCCTACCGCGCCGAGCAGCCGCAGGCCCGCCCCGCTCCGGAGCGGCAGCCCGAGCCCGCCGAGGCGGAGGTTGAGACGGCCGAGGAGCCGGAGGAGACCGAGGACGAGGAGATCGAGGGCGACGAGGGCGGCGGCCGTCGCCGTCGCCGCCGCCGGGGAGGCCGCGGCCGCGGCCGGGCGCGCGAGCTGGACGAGGCCGAGGAGACCGAGGCCGAGCCGGCCGAGGAGGAAGAGGAGACCTCCGCGGAGGCCGAGGGCGAGGCGGAGGAGGGCGGCAGCTCCCGCCGTCGCCGCCGCCGGCGCCGCCGCGGCTCCGACGACGCCGTCGAGGCCCAGGACGACCCGCCGAACACCGTGGTGCGCATCCGCGCGCCCCGCGCCGGGCGCAGCACCTCGATGGACGAGGTGCAGAGCGTGCGCGGCTCGACCCGGCTGGAGGCCAAGAAGCAGCGCCGCCGCGAGGGCCGCGAGCTCGGCCGCAGGCGTCCTCCGATCATCACCGAGTCGGAGTTCCTGGCCCGCCGCGAGTCCGTCGAGCGCATGATGGTGGTCCGCCGCACCGGCGGCCGCACCCAGATCGCGGTGCTGGAGGACGACATCCTCGTCGAGCACTACGTCGACCGCGAGGCGAGCCAGTCGTACGTCGGCAACGTCTACCTCGGCAAGGTGCAGAACGTCCTGCCCAGCATGGAGGCGGCGTTCGTCGACATCGGCAAGGGCCGCAACGCGGTGCTGTACGCCGGCGAGGTGAACTTCGACACCGCGGGCCTGGAGGGCCAGCCCAAGCGGATCGAGGCGGCCCTGAAGTCCGGGCAGTCCGTGCTCGTCCAGGTCACCAAGGACCCGATGGGGCACAAGGGCGCCCGCCTGACCTCCCAGATCAGCCTCCCCGGCCGTTACCTGGTCTACGTGCCCGACGGCTCGATGACCGGCATCAGCCGCAAGCTCCCCGACAAGGAGCGCACCCGGCTGAAGGGCATCCTGAAGAAGGTCATGCCCGAGAACGCCGGTGTGATCGTCCGGACCGCCGCCGAGGGCGCCTCGGAGGAGGAGCTCGGCCGCGACGTGGCCAGGCTCTCGGCGCAGTGGGACAACATCCGCCGCAAGGCCAAGTCGGCCAGCGCGCCGGAGCTGCTGTCCTCCGAGCCCGACCTGACCGTCCGGGTGGTCCGCGACGTCTTCAACGAGGACTTCGCCTCCCTGGTCGTCCAGGGCGACGAGGCGTGGGAGACGGTGGACGAATACGTCCGCTACGTCGCCCCGCACCTGGCCGACCGCCTGACCAAGTGGGACGAGGAGGGTGACGTCTTCTCGGCCTACCGGATCGACGAGCAGATCTCCAAGGCGATGGAGCGCAAGGTCTGGCTGCCCAGCGGCGGCTCGCTGGTGATCGACCGGACCGAGGCGATGACCGTCGTCGACGTCAACACCGGCAAGTTCACCGGGCAGGGCGGCAACCTCGAGGAGACCGTCACCCGCAACAACCTGGAGGCGGCCGAGGAGATCGTGCGCCAGCTCCGGTTGCGCGACATCGGCGGCATCATCGTCATCGACTTCATCGACATGGTGCTGGAGAGCAACCGGGACCTGGTGCTGCGGCGGCTGCTGGAGTGCCTGGCCCGGGACCGTACCAAGCACCAGGTCGCCGAGGTCACCTCCCTGGGCCTGGTCCAGATGACCCGCAAGCGGGTCGGTCAGGGCCTGCTGGAGGCGTTCTCGACCGTCTGCGAGTGCTGCAACGGGCGGGGCCTGCACATCTCGACCGAGCCGGTCGACGGCAAGCCCGAACCGCGCGGCACCCAGGGCAAGATGGCCGTGGAGAAGAGCGTCGCCGAGAAGCTGGGCGGCAAGGAGGGGTCGAGCGCCGTCGCGGCCGGGGACCAGTCCGGGCGTGATACGGTGACCGATGCGCTCGTCGACGTCCAGGCTGACGACGCTCAGAGCGCACAGGCCTCCGGCCGGGGACGGCGACGCTCCCGCAAGACCAAGCCGGCCGACTGATCAAGGCCAAAACCGGCCGACCGATCGGGGCCCCGCGGCGCCAGAGCGCCGCGGGGCACGACCAGGTCGGGTCCGGTGACCGTCGGCGCGCGGGTCGCGCCGGCACCCCGACGTTCCGCCCGGTTCGACCAGGCCGCCGTAGTCCGGTACCCTGATGAATCGGTGCGCTCGTGGCGCGCCCTGTTCGCGCGCCTACCCGGTTCGTCGGTCAGACAAGTGACCGCAGCCGGATGCGGGGCGCAGCATCCAGCGAGCATTGAGTCAGAAGAAGGGTTCCGCGGTGTACGCGATCGTTCGTTGCGGCGGCAGGCAGCAGAAGGTCTCCGTCGGTGACGTCCTCGAGGTGGACAAGGTCGCCGGCGAGGTCGGTTCCACGGTTACGCTGCCGACGGTGCTCGTCGTCAACGACGGCGACGTGACCACCGAGGCGGGCCGGTTCACGGTGGCCGCCGAGATCCTCGGCGAGACCAAGGGTCCGAAGATCCGCATTCTGAAGTACAAGAACAAGACCGGTTACAAGAAGCGCCAGGGTCACCGTCAGCGGTACACCCAGGTGAAGATCACCGGCATCAACCAGGCCTGAGTTTCGGGAGTTTTGCGAGATGGCACACAAGAAGGGCGCGTCGTCCACTCGGAACGGCCGTGACTCCAACGCCCAGCGGCTCGGCGTGAAGCGCTTCGGCGGCCAGCTGGTCAACGCCGGTGAGATCATCGTCCGCCAGCGCGGCACCCACTTCCACCCGGGCGACAACGTCGGCCGTGGCGGTGACGACACGCTGTTCGCGCTGGCCGCGGGTCACGTGCAGTTCGGCACCAAGCGCGGTCGCCGCGCGGTGAGCATCGTCCCGGTCGCGGAGTAGATCCGCACCGCAAGACGTTGAGGACAGGGGTGGATCGCGTTGCGCGGTCCGCCCCTGTTCGTGTTGTGAGACGGGATCCCGGCAGGCGAGATCCCGGTAGATGGGGGTAGGAAAGCAGACATGCCGGACTTTGTGGACCAGGTGGTCCTGCACATCAAGGCCGGTGACGGGGGGCATGGCTGCGCCTCTGTCCATCGGGAGAAGTTCAAGCCGCTGGGCGGGCCCGACGGGGGCAACGGCGGCCGGGGCGGCGACGTGATCCTGGAGGTGGACCGCAACACCGCCACGCTGCTGGACTACCACCGCCGCCCGCACCGCAAGGCCGACAACGGCAAGCAGGGCTCCGGCTCCAACCGCGACGGGGCCAACGGCGAGGACGTCATCCTGCCCGTGCCCGACGGCACCGTGGTCAAGGACGCCGCCACCGGCGAGGTCATCGTCGACCTGGTCGGCGCCGGCACCCGCTACGTCATCGCCGAGGGCGGCCACGGGGGTCTGGGCAACGCGGCCCTGGCCTCCGCCAAGCGCAAGGCTCCCGGTTTCGCGCTGCTCGGCGAGCCCGGCGACGCGCTCGACGTGATGCTGGAGATGAAGAGCGTCGCGGACGTGGCGCTGGTCGGCTTCCCGAGCGCGGGCAAGTCCTCCCTCATCGCGGCGCTCAGCGCGGCCCGGCCGAAGATCGCCGACTATCCGTTCACCACCCTGGTGCCCAACCTCGGCGTGGTCACCGCGGGCGACACGGTCTTCACCGTGGCCGACGTGCCCGGCCTGATCCCCGGCGCCTCCGAGGGCAAGGGGCTCGGCCACGAGTTCCTGCGCCACGTCGAGCGGTGCAACACGCTCGTGCACGTGATCGACTGCGCCACCATGGAGCCGGGCCGCGACCCGATCAGCGACTACGAGGTGATCGAGGCCGAGCTGGCGGCGTACGGCAAGCTGGAGGACCGGCCGAGGCTGGCCGTGCTCAACAAGGCGGACGTGCCCGACGCCCGCGAGCTGGCCGACATCGTCCGGCCCATGCTGGAGGAGCGGGGCCTGCGGGTCTTCCAGATCTCCGCGGCCACCCACGAGGGTCTCAAGGAGCTGACCTACGCCATGGGCGAGATGGTCGCCGCGGCCCGCGCCGCCGCCCCCGTCCCCGAGCCCACCCGTCTGGTGATCAAGCCGCGGCAGCTCGGCGAGGCCGGTTTCACCGTGCGGAAGGTCGGCGAGAACACCTTCCAGATCACCGGCAACAAGCCGGAGCGGTGGATCCGCCAGACCGACTTCACCAATGACGAGGCCGTCGGCTACCTGGCCGACCGCCTGGAGCGCCTCGGCGTCGAGGAGGAGCTCGCCAAGGCCGGCGCCAAGGCCGGGGCGGAGATCGTCATCGGCCCGATGGAGGGCGGCTACGTCTTCGACTGGCAGCCCACGCTCAACGCCGAGGCCGTGCACCAGGGGCCACGCGGCACGGACAACCGGCTCGGCTAGCTCTCATGCCCGCGAGGCCGGTCTCGCGTCCGTGCGGCCGGTCTCGCGTCCGTGCGGCCGGTCTCGCGTCCGCGCGGCCGGTCTCGCGTCCGCGCGGGCGGCTGCGGGGCCGTACGGCTCGGACGGACCCGGACCGACTTGGATAATCTGCTCACGCCCGCCCCACCCTCTCGAAGTCCCTGAAAGGTGCGTCCTGTGACTCCGGCGACCTCCGCCCGCGACCGGATCCGTACGGCCTCGCGCCTCGTCGTGAAGGTCGGGTCGTCCTCGCTCACGACACCGCAGGGGACGATCGACGTCGACCGGGTGGACGCCCTGGTCGACGTGCTCGCCGCCCGACGTACGGCCGGCACGCAGATCGTGCTGGTCTCCTCCGGCGCCATCGCGGCGGGTCTCGGCCCGCTGGGCCTGTCGGCCCGGCCCCGGGACCTGGCCACCCAGCAGGCCGCCGCCTCGGTCGGCCAGGGCGTGCTGGTGGCCCGCTACACCTCCTCCTTCGCCCGCTACGGCCTGCGCGTCGGCCAGGTGCTGCTGACGGCCGACGACATGATGCGCCGCGCGCACCACGTCAACGCCCAGCGCACGCTGAACCGCCTGCTGGAGCTGGGCATCGTCCCGGTGGTCAACGAGAACGACACCGTGGCCACCGACGAGATCCGCTTCGGCGACAACGACCGCCTCGCCGCGCTGGTCGCCCACCTGACGCACGCCGACGCGCTGGTGCTGCTGTCCGACGTGGACGCGCTCTACGACGGCGATCCCCGCCGTCCCGGGGCGCGCAGGCTCGCCGACGTGCGCGGCCCCCAGGACCTGGCCGGCGTCGAGCTCGGCAAGGGCGGCGCGGTCGGCACCGGCGGGATGATCACGAAGGTGCAGGCGGCCCGGATCGCCACCGGCGCGGGGGTGCCCGTGGTGCTGACCGCCGCCGCGCACGCCGCCCAGGCCCTGGCCGGCGCCGACATCGGCACCTACTTCCACCCCGACGGCCGTCACCCCGGCACCCGGCTGCTCTGGCTGGCCCACGCCACCACCGGCCGCGGCCGGCTCCACCTGGACGAGGGCGCGGTCGAGGCCGTCGTGGCCCGGCGCAAGTCGCTGCTGCCGGCCGGGGTCACCGCGGTCGAGGGCGACTTCGCCGCCGGGGACCCGGTGGACCTGTGCGGGCCGCACGGCCACGTGGTCGCCCGCGGCCTGGTCAACTTCGACGCCGCGGAGATCCCCGACCTGCTCGGCCGCTCCACCCGCGAGCTGGCCAGCACTCTCGGTCCGGAATATGAACGCGAGCTGATCCACCGTGACGACATCGTCATACTGGAGCCCACCTACTAGTCCCCTCCCTGGAGCGCACATGTCCGAGGATTTCCTGAAGGTAGCCCTGGCGGCTAAAGAGGCCGCCGCCGAGCTGGCCCCGCTGCCGCGGGCGCCGAAGGACGCCGCGCTCCGGGCGATCGCCGACGCGCTGGTGACCCGGTCCGCCGAGATCGTCGAGGCCAACGCCCTCGACGTGGCCAAGGCCCGGGAGAACGGCACCTCCGCATACATGATCGACCGGCTCAGCCTGGACACCGGGCGGATCGAGGCCATCGCCGAGGCGGTGCGCCAGATCGCCGACCTGCCCGACCCGGTCGGCGAGGTGCTCCGCGGCAGCACGCTGCCCAACGGCCTGGAGCTGCGCCAGGTCCGGGTGCCGCTCGGCGTGATCGGCATCATCTACGAGGGCCGCCCCAACGTCACGGTCGACGCGGCCGCGCTCTGCCTCAAGAGCGGCAACGCCACCCTGCTGCGCGGCTCCTCCAGCGCCTATGAGTCCAACACGGTCCTGGTGAGGATCATGCAGGAGGCGCTCGCCGGCACCGAGGTCCCGGCGGGAGCCGTACAGCTCGTGCCCGGGCAGACCCGTGACTCGGTCAAGACGCTGATGAAGGCGCGCGGCCTGGTCGACGTGCTGATCCCGCGCGGCGGCGCCTCGCTGATCAACTCGGTGGTGGAGGAGTCCACGGTCCCGGTCATCGAGACCGGCGTGGGCAACTGCCACGTCTACGTCGACGCCGACGCCGACCTCGACCTGGCGCTGGAGATCCTGCTCAACGCCAAGACGCAGCGGCCCTCGGTCTGCAACGCGGCCGAGACCTTCCTGGTGCACGCCGCCGTCGCCGACGCCTTCGTGCCGCGCGCGCTGGCCGCCCTGGCCGAGGCGGGCGTCACGGTGCACGGCGACGGGCGGATCGCCTCCCACGGCGAGGGCGTCGTCCCGGCCACCGAGGAGGACTTCGGCACCGAGTACCTCTCGCTGGACATCGCCGCCGCCGTGGTCGACTCCCTGGAGGACGCGGTGGCCCACATCAGGAAGTACGGCTCCGCCCACACCGACGCGATCGTCACCCGGTCGGTCACCGCCTCCCGCAGGTTCGTGGCGCTGGTCGACTCCGCGGCCGTGGCGGTCAACGCCTCCACCCGCTTCACCGACGGCGGCGAGTTCGGCTTCGGCGCCGAGATCGGCATCTCCACCCAGAAGCTGCACGCCCGCGGCCCGATGGGCCTGCCGGAGCTGACCTCCACCAAGTGGGTCTACACCGGCGAGGGCCACCTGCGCACGTCCTCGGGCACGATCATCGCCTCCTGCCCCAACGCCTGACCGCGAAAGGGCGCCGGGAGCCGCCCGGCGCCCTCTTCCACGATCACGGCCTCCCGCGAGGGGGCGCCGGTGAACCAACCGAGGAACGCCCGCAGCCCGCGAGGGGGCGCCGGTGAACCAACCGAGGAACGCCCGCAGCGAAGCGAGGACGTGACGAGGGCGGGAGCCGGATCGAGGAGCCCCCGAGCCGCCGTGCGCAGCGCGGCCATGGACACAGCCCCCGAGCCGCCGTGCGCAGCGCGGCCATGAACAGGTAAAGCGCCTCGCCGCTCAGGGTATGTGACCGCGTGTCGCACCCGGGGGGCGTGGCAGGCGTGGCTTGACTGGCCCGCATGGACACCGCGATCGCATTGCTCTTCATCGGCGCCGTGCTGTTCGGGGCCGACCGGGTGATGGTGTTCCTGGAGAGCCGGGGACACGTGTACTGGAGGCACAGGAAGCGCCGGGACCTGGACGCGGAGCCGGTCGCCGAGCTGGAGAGCATGCTGGCGTCCCCGGAACGGGAGCCCGCCGGCCGGTCGTGACGCGTTCCCCCGCCGTTCCTCTCGCTGATCTTCCTTCTCGTACGGCGCGCCGCCGGGAGATCGGCCGTCCCCGCCCGCTAAGGTGTGGTCTCCTATGGCTGGAGGGCGGGTGGGCAGGCTCGGGCGCGTCGGGCCGTACACACTGGTGGAACGTCTCGGCAGGGGCGGGATGGGCGAGGTCTACCTCGCCACGACCCGGCGGGGTGAGCACGTCGCGCTCAAAATGCTCCATGACGCCGTCGACGCCGACGCCGAGGCCCGCATCCGGCTCGAACGCGAGGTCCGCGCGCTGCGCCGGGTCGAGAGCCCCTACGTCGCCCGGGTCCTCGACGCCGACCTCACCTGCGACCGGCCCTACATGGTCATGGAGCACATCGAGGGGGACACCCTCCTCGACCGGGTACGGCGCGGCGGCCCGCTGCGCGGCGCCGACCTGATCATCCTGGCCCAGGGACTGGCCGCCGCCCTGGCGATCATCCACGCCGCCGGGGTCGTGCACCGCGACCTCAAGCCGGCCAACATCCTGGTCGGCCCGTCGAGCGAGCCCGTCCTGATCGACTTCGGCATCGCCCAGGTGCTGGACGCCACCCGGCTCACCATGACCGGCACCTTCCTCGGCACCCCCGGCTACGCCGCCCCAGAGCTGTTCGCCGACGAGCCCGTGGGCGAACCGGCCGACGTGCACGCCTGGGCCGCCACCGTGGCGTTCGCCGCCACCGGCCGCCCCACCTTCGGCCGGGGCACGGTCGAGGCGCAGATGTACGCCGTCCTCAACGGCCAGGCCGACCTGAGCGGCGTCCCGGCCATCCTGCTGCCCCTGCTGCGCGCCGCCCTGCACCGCGAGGCCGCCAAGCGCCCCACCGCCGCCCTGCTGTCGGCCCGCCTGGCGCGGCTGGCACGTGCCACCCCGGCGAAGCCGGCGGCCACCCGCCGGGCGGCGGTGAAGCCCTCGGTGCCGCCCCCCGCCGAGCCGGTCTCCGCGCCCCTCCCCGAGAAGGCGGGCTCGCGCAAGACGGGGCCGTCGACGGCCAGGAAGACGGAGCCCCGGGCCAAGACCGGGGCGAAGACGGAGAGCCGGGCGGAGCCGGGAGCCAAGCCGGAGACCCGGCCGGAGTCCTCACGCGCGGCCCGTCCCGCGGACAAGGAGCCCTCGCGTGCGGGCCGCCTCGCCGACAAGGAGCCCTCGCCCGCCGTACGGCCTGCGGACAAGGAGTCCCCGCGCGCGGCCCGCGTGCAGGCCAAGGAGGCACGGCGGCCCGCCGCGGCCGCCCGGGTGGCCTCCAAGGTCCGGCGGGCGGACGTCGCCTCGGCGGCGGAGGCGGTGCCGGACGACTCCCGGGGACCGCTGCCCCCGGGGAACATGGCCCTGGTCCTGCTCGCGGTGCTGGCGGTGCCCTGCGTGGTGGCCTCGGTGATCTGGCCGCTGGCGACCTTCGCGGTCACCGGGCTGTTCGCCGTCCTGGCCCGCACGGTCTGGACCGGGCACTGGCTGGTCAGGAAGCGCAAGTCCGCCCGGGTACGGGGCGCGCTGCGGGTGCTGGGTTTCCCGCTGACGTTCACGGGCTCGCTGGCGACCGCCGTTATCTGGCCGGGCCTGCCCGCCGCGGGCCTGGCCGCCGTCGCCCTCTGGCTGGCCCTGGGCGGGTCGCTGCCGGTCGAGTGGTGGCAGCGACCCGCCCCGGTCGCCGTCGCGGGCGTCGTGTTCGGGGTCGTGTGCGGGGGGATCGTCGGCCGCGAGGTGGAGCGGGTCGGCTCCGGCCTGCCCGACCTGCGCAAGGAGGGGCTGCGGGCGCTGGCCGTCCTGGGCGGGTTCGTCGCCCTGTGCACGGCGGCCGTACGGGTGGTGGCGCTGGTCCTGTGAGGGCGGCGAGGCGGCGTTCCTCACAGGACGGGTCGTGTCTCGACCTGGTCAGGCGACCTTGGAGGCGGGGGCGGCCCAGGTGTTGCAGGAGGCGGGGTCGCCGGTGGTGTAGCCGCGTGTGGTCCAGTAGGCCATGGTGCTGCCCTTGCCGTAGACACGGGGCTCGCCCTTGACGTCACCGCTGCGCTTCAGCATGCTCTGCAACTCCTTCCAGTCCTTGTCCGAACGGTCGAGGGAGGGCCAGACACTCCGCATGAACACGCCGCTCAGGCAGCTGGTCTGCAGGAAATTCCGCCGGATCTGCTCGTTCATCTCGTTCTTGTTGGCGTACGGCACCTTCTGGTAGGCCTTCTCGACGCCGACGAGGTCCTGGACGTGATAGCCGTACATCTGGGCGATGACGTAGAACTCCCAAAGGGTGTCCGTCTGTCTGACCCAGTCCTTTCCGATCTGCACGACGATGGTGTTCGAGGCCGGGCAGTGGTACATCATCGAGCTCTCTTTGGCGATCGTGTAGCCGCAGAACTTCCTGGGGATCTTCCCGAACTTCAGGGTGGGCTCGCTGAACGGCAGCCCGGCCTGGGTCAGGTGCGTCTCCCAGGCCGTGTTCAGGCAGTCCTGGATCCCGGCCCAGTACTTCCTGGCCAGGGTCAGATCGCCGTCGTTGATCGGCGGTTCCTCGCACTCGGTCTCGGCGATCTCGCCGGACTCGTAGAGCGCGTTCTTCGTCAACTCCTTGTCCTTGATCGGGTAGGCGTGCGCCGTACCCGTCAGAAGGAGCCCTGCCACGCCGGTCAGAGCGATGATCGTGCGGATTCTCATGGACCGGCACAGTAGAGCATTACCCATGGGCGTACAAAAGGCCCAGGAGATGAACTCCCGGGCCTTTCACGTGAAGGTATGGAGATCTAGTTGCCGTCGCGGCGGGCGAAGCGGTTGAAGATCCGCTCACCGGCGTTGGCCGCGCCCTCGGCCACGTCGCGCAGCACGCCGATGAACGGGTCCTGCGACTGCGACCACGACTCGCGGTAGGAGCGGGCCGCGGCCTTGACCTCCTCGGAGATCTTGGCGTTGGAGTCGTCGGCGCGGCGGGGGTAGGTGCCGGCGAGGATCGCCTCGTACTCTCCACCGCGGCGCCACTTGTCCAGCTCGGCGACGCGGGAGACGGCGAACGGGTGGGTCGTGCCCAGCAGGTTGAGCACCTTCAGCAGGCCGTCGCGCACGTCGCCGGCCGTGTCGTACTCGCGGGCCTGGTCGAGGAAGGCCTCGATGTTCATCTCGTGCAGGTGCGAGCCGCCGGCGAGCTTCATCAGCGCGCGCAGGGCGGCGTCGGGGTCCTGGCCGACGAGCAGGCCGCCGCGGTCGGCGGAGAGCTCGGACTTGCGGTGCCACTCCTCCAGGCCCGCCACGATCGCGCGCAGGCCGATGTAGCCCAGCGGGATCCAGGCCACGCGGGCGGCCAGGCGGGTGAGGATGTCCAGCATGGTGCGGTAGACCGCGTGGCCGGACAGGATGTGGGCGGTCTCGTGGCCGATGACGAAGCGCTGCTCCTCCTCGTCCATCAGGTTCAGCAGGCCGGTGGTGACGACGATGAACGGGTCGTCGAAGCCGATCGCCTTGGCCTGGACCTGCGGGCTCTGCTGGACGTAGACCTCAGGGATGCGGTGGAGGTCGAGGACGTAGGCCGCGTCACGGCCCATGTCGTGCAGTGCGCGGAACTGGGTGTCGCCGGTGCGCACGGCGGAGGCGAGATAGATCAGGCGCAGGCGGCGTTCGCTGACAAGGCCGGACATCTGCTTCAGGACCGTGTCGAATCCGCTGAGCGACCGGAGGGCGACCAGCGCGGACCGGTCTGCGGGATGTTCGTAAGCACGAGAGCTGATGCCGGGAAGCTGCACGCGGTTGCGATCCGGGGTGGTGGTCATGTCCGGCATGCTACGTCGGGCACGCCCGTCACGCGCGGGGGGTGATTAAAAGCCCCGTACGGCTTGCGCGTATGGTCCGTTCCATGACGAACGCGCCGATCAGCCGGGGGAAGCGCCGTCTGGGCGTCATGGGTGGCACCTTCGATCCGATCCACCACGGCCACCTGGTCGCCGCCAGCGAGGTCGCGCACCACTTCGACCTCGACGAGGTCGTCTTCGTGCCGACCGGCAGGCCCTGGCAGAAAGCCGACAAGGTGGTCTCCGCGGCCGAGGACCGCTATCTGATGACCGTCATCGCGACCGCGTCCAACCCCCGTTTCTCGGTGAGCCGGGTGGACATCGACCGGCCGGGCCCGACCTTCACCATCGACACCCTGCGGGACATCTCCGACCTGCACGGCCCCGAAACGGACCTGTACTTCATCACCGGCGCGGACGCACTCTCCCAGATCCTGAGCTGGCGCGACGCCGAGGAACTGTTCACCATCGCCCACTTCGTCGGAGCCACCCGCCCCGGCCACCACCTCCACGACCCCGGTCTCCCCGAAGGCCGCGTCAGCCTCCTGGAGATCCCGGCCCTGGCCATCTCCTCCTCCGAATGCCGCCAGCGAGTGGCCGCCGGAGAGCCCATCTGGTACCTGGTCCCCGACGGCATCGTCCAATACATCAACAAGCGCGGCCTCTACCAGGACAAGGACGACTGACCAGGGCTTTCCGTCATCGGTCGCTCGGGGGAGGGCGCGTCGGCGGCCCGCGTGCGGTCGTCGGCGTGCATACGCGCGTAGACGCTCCAGGTCGTCGCCGCCGAGCCGGGCGTTGACTTTGTCGCAAAGTATGACGCACTATGCTGATACAAACATTGCGACAAAGGGGGTGTCACGGCCCGTGAAAGGCACGGGCGTCCGACAATCGATTCATCCGGACGGCGGCTCGCCGTACCCGTGGGAGTTCGGGGCCGGAACGGCGGACGGCGGCGATTCCGCCCCGCGCCGGCCCGCCGACGTCACCGGCCGTTCCATGGCCGATCAAATCCCGTGACCTGCCGAGGGCGGTCGAATCACGGATGGCGAACGGAGCGAGGAGACTCGCGTGCCCGGCGCCGATTTCGTGGTCATCGAGAAAGCATCTGTTCCTTTCGAAAAAAGGGGTAGCGGTGCGATCAATTCTGCGATCAGTTCTGCGATCAGTTCTGACGGTGTTCCTCGCCGCGGCGACAGCGGCCACCATGGCGGCAGGCGCGCCCCCGCCGGTCGAGGCCCGGATCGGCGCGCCGGAGCCGGCGGTGGCCGGAGCCGGGGGAGCGGCTCCGGTCTGGGGTGAGTGCCCGCCGGGGAGACCCGATATCCCGCGCGACCCGCGCCAGCGGTGCGCGACTCTGCGGGTGCCGCTGGACTACCGCGCCCCGCGCGGGCGGAGCATCGAGATCGCGATCTCCCGGATCGGCACGGCGCAACCCGGGTCGCGTCGCGGGATCCTGCTGTCCAACCCGGGCGGTCCGGGCGAGAGCGGCCTGGACCTGCCCAGCCGGCTGGCGGTCGTACTGCCGCGCGAGGTCCTGGATCGGTACGACCTGATCGGCTTCGATCCGCGAGGGGTCGGCCACAGCACCCCGGTCACCTGCGGCCTCGATCCCGTGAGGCAGCTCACGCTGCTGCTGCCCTACCCGGCGCCGGACGGCGGCATCGAGCGCAACATCGCCTTCGCGCGGGACACCGCGGCCGCGTGCGCCGAGCACTCCGGCGATCTGCTCCCGTTCATCACCACGGCCAACACGGCCCGGGACATGGACCGCATCCGAGCCGCGCTCGGTGAGCCGAAACTGTCCTACTTCGGCCTCTCCTACGGCACCTATCTGGGGGCCGTCTACATCTCGATGTTCCCGGGACGCGCCGATCGGATCCTGCTGGACAGCGCCGTCGATCCGGGCCTGGTGTGGCGGGACATGTGGCGGACCTGGAACGAGGCGGTCGCGGTGCGCCTGCCCGACTTCCTCGCCTTCGTGGCCGGGCGGGACGCCGTCTACCACCTCGGTGCGACGCCGGACGAGGTCAGACGCACGTTCGACCGGCTGATCGCGGCCCTCGACCGGCAGCCCCTGCCGGTCCCGGACGGCCCCGTGCTCGACGGCAACGCGCTGCGCGAGATCACCCGATCGGGGTTGTACTTCGACGGCTACTTTCCCCTCGTGGCCGAGGTGTGGCAGGAGCTCGCGGCCACCGTCTCAGGATCCGCCGCCGGCACCGCCGGCACCGCCATCCTGACGCGACTGGACCGGCTGGGCTCTCTCGGCAGGGGCGGCGGCACCGGGACGGCGGAGGTGCCGGCGGACAACAGCACCGCCGCGCTCTACGCGGTGCTCTGCGACGACGTCGCCTGGCCGCGCAGTGTGGCGCCGTACGCCCGGCAGGTCGCAGCCGACCGGAGGGCGTGGCCGGTGACGGCGGGCATGCCGTCGAACCTCTGGCCGTGCGTGGCGTGGCCCACCCGGCCGGTGGAGCCGCCGGTGACGGTCACCGGCCACGGGCCGCGCAACGTGCTGATCCTGCAGAACACCCGTGACCCTTCCACGTCCCTGGTGAGCGCGCGCGGCCTGCGCGCCGCACTCGGACGGCGGGCCGTCATGATCACGGTTGACCAGGGCGGTCACGGCGTCACCGGGCTGGGCAGCTGCGCCGACGAGGCGCTGAGCTCCTTTCTCGCCACCGGGGCACTGCCGGAACGGGACCGCTTCTGCCCGGCTCCGTCACCGGCCGACGCCGTCGCCCACTCCGCGCCCTCGCCGTACATCCCTTCCGCGGGGCCGCTGTAGGGCCCTCGCCCTGTACGCACCCGCCCGTCACCGGAGCCGCTTGGCCACCAGTTCGTACCGCACCGCGCAGACGCCGCGCCCGTCGTAGGAACCGAGGATGGTGATCCTCCGAGGGTTCCCCGCCCTGTATCTGTCGACCTGTGCCTCGTCCCAGTCGGTGAAGTCCTCCACCTTGCACTCCCCGGTGCCCGTGTGCCTGCGCCTGTCGTCGTTCCTGTCCGTCGTCTGGAGGTGGGCGGCGAACCTGATCCGCTCACCGAAGGCGCCGCGGACCGTCACCGTGTTGTTGTCCTTCAGATAGTCCGTCAGGCAGCGCAGGTAGGTGTCGGTCGTGCACAGCGGGCGCCGGGCCAGGTCGTAGTCGTCGCCGGTGCCGATGAAGACCGGGTGGTCGGGGAACTCTTCGCCGGCCCAGTTCTCCTTCCGGTCCCACGACCGGGCCGCGCGGTTCCAGGTGCCGAGGTTGCGGACCCGGGGGGTGACGGGGGAGCCCCCCTCCACGCTCATCGAGGCGTTGACCCGCTCCCAGCCGCCGCACTCGTAGCTGTAGCTCATGCTGGGAGCGCCCCTGCCGCCGCCGCGCCGCGGCGGCCCGGTCGGGTCGCAGCTCATGCGGTCGCTGAGGGAGAGCGTCTTCCAGGTGACCTGGAGCTCGAAGTCCGCGGCGACGGCGTCGGCCGGGGCTGCCGGTGCGAAGCCGGCCACCGTCATCACGGTGGCCAGCAGAGCCGTACGGAAGAAAGTCTTTCCAGACACGGTCGATTTCATTTATCCCTCTCCGTCCAGCGAAAGAAACGCCCGATGCGTTCGGGTGCGGGAAAGACGCCGCGGCATCGTCCCGGCCGCAGGTGAATCCCCGAAGGTCATTTCCGGATAAAAGGTAGACGGTCCCGGAATGTATTCGGCATGAAGGAGGAATGCATTCCGCATGCGGTCCGCATGGTTCTCGCATCCGGCCGCGCTGCATCCGGCCGCGCTGCATCCGGGCTGCGGCCTGGACGGCAGGGGCCGGGCTCAGTCCTCGGGATCCAGGAACAGGGCGCTGAGGCGGGGCAGGTGCTTGCGGGTCTCTTCCTCCTCCTCGACGTTCCAGTCCTCGCCGGCCGGGCGGTCGGGCCGGTCCATGGCCGCCATCGCGGCGGTCAGCACCTCGTCGAACGACTCGGACTCCCCCTGGACGCGTTCGTAGGCGCGCTTCGCCGCGTAGGAGGCGTCCTCGCAGCCGATCCAGCCCTCCCCGGTACGGCCCATCCGCACCACGACGGGAAGTTCGGCCAGCGAGTCGGGGTCGGCGACGGCCCGGGTGAACACCGCGCGACCGAGAAGCATGAGCCCGGCGCGGAAGTCGATGAAGCCGTCGTCGCCGCAGCCGCCCTCGATGAGCTGCGCGGCGTTGCGCAGCGGCCACCGATAGGCGAGGTCCTGCATCTGCGCGAAGATCCGTTCGAACGCGATGATCTCTACGGGCTCCAGCTCGGAGATCAGGCCGGTCAGGATCTCCACCAGCGGGTCGTCGGGCGGGTCGCGGTCGTCGGCCCGGTCGCCGGCGATCGCCCGAGCCCGCTCGATGATGTTCCACCAGGTATCGACGTCCACTCCGGTCACCATAGCCCTGGCCGGGCACCCCGGAATTCGCGGGAGGCTGCTGCGCCGGAGAACACCTGGAGAGTCGTGTTCCGCACGGCGAGCAGACCGCGCCCTCGGGTACGTTGGCCGGATGGAGGATCAGCGCGCGAGAGCTGCCCGACTGAAGCGTGAGCACCGTCCGGGGCGTCCCCGCACGACGCCCGCACCCGGGGACGACCCGGCCGCCGGGCCGCCGGGAGCGCGCGCCGGACGGCTGCGCGGCAGGCCGCTGGCCGCCTCGTTCGTCGGTCTGGCGATGCTCCTGTCGGGCTGCGCCGGTGCGGAGGGTTCCGCCTCCACGGCGGCGTCCGGCCGGACGCCGATGCGGTCGGCCGCGGAGCAGCCGGCGTCGGGGCGGGCCGCTTCGAGCCCCTCGGCGACTCCGACGGCCGATCCCGCGGGCCGTACGGCCTCCGCCCTGCCCGATCCGGACGTGGCCATCCCCAGGGATCCCGCCCGGCTGGCCCGTGCCCTGGCCGGCACCACGACGCGGCTGCGGAGCGCCGTCGACGAGTGGCGGCGCGCCGGGGACCCCGCCACGGGGCAGGCCCCCGAGCCGGTGGTCCTGCTGGCCCTGCACCAGCAGCGCATCTACCGCTTCATGGCCCGCAACCGCGAGATCGCCTCCCGCACCTACGCCGCGCTGCCGAAGGCCCTGGCCGGACCGGCCGAGGAGAACGTGACGGCGATCCGCGAACTGCTCAGCCTCGCCCACCCCGTCAGCAAGCCCGCGAAGTTCCGCGTCACCCAGGCCAAGCCCGCCGACGTGCTGCTCGGCCACTTCCGGCGGGCCGAGCGCCGCTTCGGCGTCGACTGGGAGGTGCTGGCGTCGGTGATGTTCGTCGAGACGAAGTTCGGCCGCGTCCGCTCGCCCAGCCACACCGGCGCCAAGGGGCCCATGCAGTTCATGCCCGGCACCTGGAAGGCCTACGGGATGGGCGGCGACGTCCACGACACCGGCGACGCCATCCTCGCCGCGGCCAACTATCTGCACGCCTCGGGGGCGCCGCGGAACTACCGGCGGGCGCTGTACGCCTACAACCACTCCTGGGCCTACGTCAACGCGGTGCAGCGGCACGCGCGCCAGATCAAGCGGGACATCCGCAATTACTACACCTACTACAACTGGCAGGTGTTCGTGATCACCACCCGCGGTGAGCGCCGCCTCAGCGGCCCCTCCTGACCGCCTCTCGGCGCGACCCCTTCCGGCGCTGGAAACGGCGGACCGGGAATTCCCGGCGTCCGGGAGAAAATCCCGCCCGGCGCGCGTTCTCAGGGCGAATGCCCAAGATCGCTCCCCTGGGAGGGCCCGTGACCGAAGTCACCGTCGCCGTGTGCAGCCTCGTGGTGGCCGTCGTCGGCCTCCTGGTGGCGATGCTGGCGATCCGTTTCGCGGCCCGGCAGGCCGCCGCCGCCGCGGAACAGGTCAGGACCGGCAATGGCTTCGCGGGGGTCTCGACCACGTTCGGGGTGTTCGGCCTCCTGCACCCGCTCCTGCGCGTGTTCGTCGACCACCCGGACCTGTATCCGTACTTCTACCAGGGCAAGCCGGTGCCCCGGAGGGGGAAGGACCGGGTCCGCGTCCAGGTGATGGCGGAGATGCTGGCCGATGCCCTGAGCTCCGCTCTGCAGATGACCGGCCAGATTCCCTCCGCCAAGGACGGCCTGAGCTCATGGAGTCTGTACGTCGTCCACATGCTCGACACCTGCGGACCCCTGCAGGAGGCGATGCGCCGGTATCCCGGCTGGTGGCCCCATCTGGAGGAGCTGGCCTCGTCCCGTACGGCGGGCGGCCGTCCCGCCGCGCCGGTCCCTCCCGTGTCGTGACGGTTCATGAGGGCGAACGGCCGGTGGGCGGGGAGGGGCACGGGTGTGAATCTGTTTGCAGGGTGGAATCGGGTGGCGGAGGATAGGCGTTGTATCTGTCCGGGCCTGCTCTTCAACGCGGCCGCACCGGGCATCCTTAGGGGTGACGACACCGACTACGGAGGATTAGTCCACACCGTGACAGCAACCGAAAGATCCGTCCAGCTCGTGAGGATCGCCGCAGAGGCAGCCGCGGACAAGCTGGCCGACGACATCCTCGCCTACGACGTGAGCGAGCAGCTCGTCATCACCGACGCGTTCCTGCTCTGCTCCGCCACCAACGACCGTCAGGTCCGCGCCATCGTCGACGAGATCGAGGACCGGCTCCGGATCGAGGCCGACGCCAAGCCCGTCCGCCGCGAGGGGGAGCGGGAGGGCCGCTGGGTCCTGCTGGACTACGTCGACATCGTCGTGCACGTCCAGCACGAGGAGGACCGGACCTTCTACGCCCTGGAGCGGCTCTGGAAGGACTGTCCCTCCATCTCCCTGCCCGACAGCGTGACCCAGGTCGCCGCGCAGCGCGCCCGGCCGACCGGCGTGGAGGACGCCTCGTGAGGGACCTCGACGCACGGGTCGCGGTGCGGGGCGAGGGCGGAGCATGAGCCGTCGCGTCGTCTGCCTGAGGCACGGCCAGACGCTGTGGAACGTCGAGCGCCGCTTCCAGGGTCACACCGACATCCCGCTGGACGAGACGGGCATCGCCCAGGCGGCCCGGGCGGCCTCGATGCTCGCCACGCTCCGCCCCGACCTGATCGTCTCCTCCAACCTGGAGCGGGCCTCGGAGACCGCCCGGGCGCTGGCCCGCGTTACCGGCCTGGACGTGGCCGTGGACGAAGACCTGCGGGAGCGCGGCGGCGGCGAGTGGGAGGGCCTGACCCGCGAGGAGATCTCGGCGGGCTGGCCCCGGGAGTTCGCCGCCTGGGAGGCGCCGGGCGGCGAGGACGTCGCCGACGTCGCCAAGCGGGTCTCCTCCGCGATCACGCGCTGGGCCGACCGCATCGACCCCGACGGGCTGCTGGTGGTGGTCTCCCACGGCGCCGCCATCCGGCTCGGCATCGCCAGGCTGATGGGGCTGCCGCAGGAGCACTGGCCGGCCCTCGGCGGCCTGGGCAACTGCTCGTGGTCGGTCCTGCAGGAGGGCCGCAAGGGCTGGCGTCTGCTGGAGCACAACGCCGGAACCCTGCCGGAGCCGGTCCAGAGCGACGACAGCCCCGAGGCCACTCCCTCCTGAACAGCCCTCTGACAGCCTCCTGAGAGCGGCCGTCACCCGCGCCGCGGATGGCGCGCGCGGGCTGTACGTCCGTCGATTAGGTGAACGGGACGTTGTCCCTATATGCTTCCGGAGCGCCGCAACGAGAGCACTCGGAGCGGTGACCAGGGGCTATGGCGCAGCTGGTAGCGCGCCTCCATGGCATGGAGGAGGTCTGGGGTTCGAATCCCCATAGCTCCACAGCGTGAAGCAGCCGAGATCCCGTCCGATCCCCGATCGGGCGGGATCTCGTCGTTCTCCGCCTCCGGCGCGGTCGCTCGCGCAGGGTCTCCCGCGGGCCGTACCGGTCGGGGGGAAGGGCTACGGTTGCAGGCGTGAACGCCCCTGTGCCCCCCGAGCGCCCCGCGTCCCCCGAACACCTCACATCCTCCGGACACCCCGCCTCCCCGGAGCGCCTCACCTTCGCCGACGCCGACGCGCGTCTGGACGGATCCCTGTCGGCCTGCTTCCAGGGCGACTACGACACGGTCCTGTTCTTCGACGGCGACGTCGTGCTCAGCGGTGACTTCCTGGACGCCCTCACCGGACTCGGCGGACGGGAGGCCGGGATCGTCGCGATCACCGGGGACCTCACGGTGAGCGGTCCGATCGCGCTGTACGACGACACCCCGGGACTCTACGTGGAGGGCACCACCAGGGCCGAGACGCTGGAGGGCGGTGACGCCGAGATCTACATCCAGGACGGCGTCTTCACGCATCTGGTCTACGGCCACTACAACCACGGCATCCTGGAAGCGGGCAGGGTCGAGACGCCGTGGGTGATCGACTACGATCACGACCTGCGGATCACCGCCCCGGGCGCCCGGCACGTGGACAACTACGGGTCCTCCTCCGAGGCGGAGTTCACCAGGGACGACATCGCCGAGCGGTTCGTCCCGGAGGTGGTCGACCCCGGCCGCGGCTCGATCGTCGTGGAGAGGTTCCTCGACCGGCTCCGCGCCGGGCTGCCCGTCCGCTCCTGGTCGTGAGCCCTCCGGTCCCGCCTCCCCTTTTCCGGGACGTCCGCATCGGGCGCTGCGGCCCGGCGGACGCGGCCTTCCACCCCGGCGGCGGCTGTTTCGCCGTCGCGGGCCAGGACGGGACGGTGCGGCTGTGGGACACCGCCACCGGTCACGAGATCGCCCGCTCCCCGGCCGGTCCGGCCGGAGAGGCCTGGGCGGTGGCCTTCCATCCCCGGGGCCACCTGATGGCCACCGGCTGGTCGGACGGCGCGATCAGGACGTACCGCACCGCCGGCTTGCGGCCCGCCGTCGGACCGCCGGACGGACACACCGAAGGCGTCACCGCACTGGCCTTCCACCCCGGCGGCCACCTGCTGGCCAGTGCGGGCCAGGACGGGACGGTACGGCTGTGGCACACCGGCACCCTCCGGCCCGCCGGTGAACCGCTGGGCGCCGGCGGTCCCGTTCACGCGGTGGCCTTCCACCCGGGCGGGCGCCTGCTGGCCGGCGCCTCGGGCCCTGCCGTGCGGCTGTGGGACGTGGCGACCGGACGGTCTGACGGTCACCTGAGGAGCGGCCACAGCGGGTCCGTCCACGCGGTGGCCTTCCACCCGGGCGGGCGCCTGCTGGCCGCCGCCGGTTACGACCTGAACCAGGTGAAACTGTGGGACGTCGCGACCGGCTGCCCGGTGGGCGAGCCGGTGCGCGGTCATCTCGGGGACCACGTCTGGGCGGTGGCCTTCCACCCCGGCGGCCGGTTCTTCGCGACCGCCGGTGACGATCTCACGGTGCGGCTGTGGGACGCCGCGACCGTCCGGCCCGAAGGGGAAGCGCTGGGCGGTCACACCGGGTACGTCTCCTGCCTGGCCTTCCACCCCCGCGGGCACCTGCTGGCCGCCCCCGACGCGAGCGGCACGGTGCGGCTGTGGAGCACGCCTCCCCACCGGGACGCCTAGGACGCCCGAGCCGTGGCGGGGGAGGCCGGGCGGTCGCCACATGACCATGGAACGGGGAGAATTCAGCGCATGTGGTTCGGCGTGCTGGGGGCGGTGGAGGCGCGGAGCGCCGACGGGCTGGTGCTGGCGGTCGGAGGGCCGCGGGTGCGCGGGGTGCTGGCGATGCTGGCGCTCGACGCCGGGCGGGTGGTCACCGCCGAACGGCTGATCGACGGCCTGTACGGCGACGATCCTCCGGCCAACGCCGCCAACGCGCTGCAGTCCCAGATCTCCCGGCTCCGTCACCAGCTCGGGCGGACCGGCGCGGTCGAGGGGCACCCGGCGGGATACCGGCTCCCGGCCGAGCCGCAGGACGTCGACGCGCACCGCTTCGAGCACCTGGCGGAGACCGGGCGCCGGGAGCTGGCCGCCGGTCGCGCGCGGGAGGCGGCGGCCCTCCTGCGCGAGGCCCTCGGCCTGTGGCGGGGACCGGCGTTCGCCGACGTGGGAGACGCGCCGTTCGCGCGCGGGCAGGCCGTCCGCCTGGAGGAGGTGCGCCTGGGCGCCGTCGAGGACCGGATCGAGGCCGAGCTCGCCCTGGGCGCGCACCGGGCGCTGGTCGGGGAACTGCGGGACCTGGTGGCCGCGCACCCGCTCCGGGAACGGGTGCGCGGGCAGCTCATGCGGGCGCTGTACGGCGGAGGCCGCCAGGCCGAGGCCCTGGCCGCCTACGAGGAGACCCGGCGCGTCCTGGCCGAAGAGCTCGGCGCGGAGCCGGGAGCCGACCTGGCGGCCCTCCATCTGGCGATGCTGCGGTCCGATCCCCTGCCGGGCGCGTCCGGTCCGCCGGCGGAGAGGGAGCCGCGTACCGGGCCGGATGCCGGCACCGGGACCGCAGGGGCCGCAGTCGAGGAGGGGGCGGCGGGGAGCGGGACGGCCGGGGACACGCGTACGGGCCTGCCCGCGCAGCTGACGAGCTTCGTCGGGCGCTCGCAGGAGCTGGAACGGGTCGGCGGTCTCCTCTCGGAGGGCAGGCTCGTCACGCTCACCGGCCCCGGAGGCGCGGGCAAGACCCGGCTGGCCGTGGAGGCGGCCGGGCGCTCGCCGGGCGAGGTCTACTTCGCCGACCTCGCCGCGGTCACCGACGGTGCGGAGGTCCCGCAGGCCGTCCTGGGCGCGCTGGGCCTGCGGGAGACCGGGCTCGCGCCGCCGATGCCCGGCAGGCCCGTCCCCGGCGCGGCGGAGAAGATGATCGCGGCCCTCACCGGGCGCAGGGTCCTGCTCGTCCTGGACAACTGTGAGCACCTGATCGAGGCCGCCGCCGGGCTCGCCGCCCGGCTGCTCGGCGCCTGTCCCACGCTGCGGATCCTGGCCACCGGCCGGGAGGCGCTCGGGATCACCGGGGAGAGCCTGTGCCCGCTGTCCTCCCTGGCCCTCCCGCCCGCCGGGACACCGGCGCAGGAGGCGCTCGGCTATCCGGCGGTCCGGCTGTTCGCCGACCGGGCGGCCGCCGTACGGCCCGGGTTCACCGTGGACGGGGCGAACGCCGGCGCGGTCGTGCGGATCTGCCGGGCCCTGGACGGGCAGCCGCTGGCGATCGAGCTGGCCGCGGCCCGGCTGCGGTCCCTGACGGCCGGGGAGGTGGCCGCGCGGCTGGACGACCGCTTCCGGCTGCTGTCGCGCGGCAGCCGTACCGCCCAGCCCCGCCATCGCACGCTGCGCGCGGTGGTGGAGTGGAGCTGGGACCTGCTGGAGGAGGACGAGCGCGTCCTGGCCAGGCGGCTGACCGTCTTCACCGGAGGGGCCACGCTGGAGGCCGCCACGGCGGTGTGCGGGCTGCCCGGCGAGGACGTGGTCGAGTGGCTGACCGGGCTGGCGGACAAGTCGCTGGTCGAGGTGGCCGGCGACCGCTACCGCATGCTGGAGACGATCCGTGCCTTCTGCGCCGAGCGGCTGGCCGAGGCGGGCGAAGGAGAGCGGATGCGGCGGGCCCACGCCGACCACTTCCTCGGCCTGGCGCTGGCCGCGGGGCCGCACCTGCTCGGCGCCGATCAGCTGCGCCGGCTGGCCTCGCTGGACGCCGAGCGGGACAACCTGCACGCCGCGCTGCGCCGCGCGACCGACGCCGGCGACACCGAGCGGGCGCTGCGCCTGCTCGCGGCTCTGACCCCCTACCTGTGGATGCGCGGGGCGCGCGGCGAGGGGACGGGCCCGGCCGAGGAGATCATCCGGTCGATCGGCACGCGGATCCCCGAAGGACTGGAGGAGGAATACGCCATGTGCGTGTTCAGCATCGTCTCGGGCGGGCCGCGAGGGGAGTTCGGCGAGCACCTGGACAGCGTGATCGAGACCATGGTCGCCATCGGACGGCCGCCCAGGCAGCCGTTCCTGACCATGCTGTGGGGCATGGCGATGGGCATCCCCGAGCCCGGCGTGGCCGCGTCGAAGAAGGAGCAGCGCGCCCTGATCGGGCAGGACCCCTGGAGCCGGGCCCTGGGCTTCCTCGGCGACGGGCTCATGATGGTGCACGCCATGCGGGTCGAGGAGGGAGAGCGGGCGCTGTCGGCGGCGCTGGAGGGCTTCCAGATGGTCGGGGAGAGGTGGGGCCTGTCGCTCACCCAGTCCGAGCTGGCCAGGATCGCCGAGTGGCGGGGCGACACCGGCCGGGCGCTGGCGCTGATCGAGGCGAGCATGGAGCTGTCGCGCGAGCTCGGCGCGGACGACGACATCGCCGAGCGGTTGTGCCGCCGGGCCCTGGTACGGGTGCAGGCCGGAGACGCGGAGGGGGCCGCGCGGGACGCCGAGCAGGCGATGGAGACCGCCCGCCGGGCGGGGGCGGCGGAGGTGCTGGCCCAGGCGCACCAGGCTCTGAGCCGGGTCGCGCGCGCCCGGGGAGACACCGGCCGGGCCCGGCGGCTGCTGGAGGAGGGGCTGGCCGCCTGCCCGACCGGCTGGTTCGGGTTCGAGGAGACCCGCGCCGGCATCATGCTCGACCTGGGGCTCCTCTGCGAGGCGGCGGGGGAGGGCGCGGCCGCGCTGGCGTGGCACCGGCAGGTGCTGGGCACCGCCGTGGCCCACCGGAACATGACGCTGGCGGCGGCCGTGGCCGGGGCGCTGTGCGGGGTCGCGCTGCTGGAGGGCGAGGACGAACGCGCGGCGCTGCTGCTGGGCACCGCCGCGGCGCTGCGCGGTACGGCGCTCGCCCCGGACGCCGAGGCGGTCCGGCTGGAGAGCGCGGCCCGCGCCCGGCTCGGGGACACGGCGTTCGACAAGGCCTTCGAGCACGGCGCGTCGGCGACCCGCGAGCAGGCCTGGGCCGTACTCGTCTCGGAGGGCTCGGGCGGTACGTGAGGGGGCCGGGCGCCTGCGTCAGCGGGCTCGGGCGGCGCGGGACCAGCGGTTGCGGACCAGGCGGCGGGCCGTACGGGGGGTGCGGTCGCGCTGGTCGGTCCTGAACCACAGCTGCACTCTGGCGCCGCCCATGGAGGAGCCGTCGATCCGCAGGTCGCCTCCGGAGGACTCGGCGAGCTGGCGGGCGATGTCCAGGCCGAGACCGGTGGAGCCCGAACCGCTGGCGCCGCGCCGCAGCGCCGCATCGATGTCGGGGATGCCCGGCCCGGCGTCGGCGATCAGGATGCCGACCGTTCCGGAGCCCTGGTGCAGGGTCACGGTGAAGGCGGCCCCCTCGGGGGTGTGCCGGAAGACGTTGCCGAGCAGCGCGTCCACCACCGCGCTGAGCTCGGTGGCCGCGACGGGGACCCGGACGGGGGCGGAGGCGCCGATCAGCTGCCACGGGCGCTGCTGGTCCTCGGCCAGCGCGGACCAGAAGGTTATCCGCTCGCGGAGCACCTCGGCCGCGTCGCACGAGACGAACGCCGGGGCGCGCGACGGCTCGCGGGCCGCCGCGATGATCTGGTCGACCTCGGACTCCAGCCGGCTGAGCGAGCGGCGGCTCTGCTCCGCCTCCGGACCCAGGTGGTCGAGGCTGAGCCGCAGGGCGGTCAGCGGGGTGCGCAGCCGGTGCGACAGGTCGGCGGCCATCTCGCGCTCGGCGGCCAGGAGCTGGACGACCCGGTCGGCCATGGTGTTGAAGGCCTCTCCCGCGGCGACCAGCTCCGGCGGACCCTCGGGTTCTATGCGGACGGTCAGGTCGCCCGCGCCCAGCGAGCCCGCCGCCCGGCCCAGGCGGCGGGCCGCGCGCACCACGCGCCCGCCCAGGCGGTCGGCGACCACCACCGAACCGGCGACCAGCACCACGGCGACGCCGGTGAGCACCGCCCAGGAGGAGGTGACGCCCCGGGTGAGCTCCTCGGCCGGGACGAAGACCTCGATGACCACCGTGCGGCCGCCGTCCAGGGCGACGGGGCGCAGCAGCAGGCGCCCGGTGCCGGTCTCGGCGGTGACGGCCCTGGCCCGCTGGGCGACCGCGGCCACGGTCGGGGCCGGGGCCCGGACGGTGCCGACCGAGCCCCCGCTCGGCAGGTGCACGGCGATGCGGTCCTGCGCCCCGGTGCTGGCCAGGGCGTGGGGCAGGCGGGCCGGGTTCACGGTGATCGCCAGTACCGGGACGAGCGCCGAGGCCTGCCGTTCGGCCTCCGCCATGGCCCTGGCCTCGGCGCTCTCCCTGATGAAGAGCGCGAGGGGCACGAGGAACGCCAACGCGATCATCGACGCCCCGGCGAGCGCGAGCAGGGCGAGGGTCCTCCTCATCGCGGCCCTCTCATGATGACGGGCTCACAGCCGCGGGGCCCGCAGTGACAGGGCCCGCAGTGACAGGGCCCGCAGTGACAGGGCCCGCAGTGACAGGGCCCGCAGTGACAAACCCCGCAGTGACAAACCCCGCAGTGACAAACCCCGCAGTGACAGGGCGCGCAGTGACAGGGCGCGCAGCGAGAGACCTCACGGTGACGGACCTCACGGTGACAGGCCCCACCGGGACGCGCTCCACGCTGACGGGCTCCACACTGGCCGGCTCATGACGACGGGGCCACCAGCATCACCCCGACGCCCCGGACGGTGTGCAGATAGCGGGGGGACGAGGCGCTCTCGCCGAGCTTGCGGCGCAGCCACGACAGGTGCACGTCGATGGTCTGGTCGTCGCCGTAGGACTGCTGCCACACCTCGGTGAGCAGCTCCTTGCGGGAGACCACCCGGTCGGCCCTGGCGGCGAGGTAGGCCAGGAGGTCGAACTCCCGGCGGGTCAGGGTCAGGGGCGTGCCGCCCACGGTGGCCTCGCGCCGGTTCAGGTCCACCGCCAGCTCGCCGACCCGCACGATCTGCGGAGGGCTCGCGGCCCGGGCCCGCCGCAGCACCGCGTCCAGCCGGGCGTTGAGGTGGTCGCCGGAGAACGGCTTGACCAGATAGTCGTCCGCCCCCGCCTCCAGCAGGCGGACGATCTCCGCCTCGTTGTCCCTGGCCGTCGCGACGATGACCGGGACGCTGGAGACGCTGCGGACCATCTTCAGCGCCTCGGACCCATCCAGATCGGGCAGGCCGAGATCGAGGATCACCGCGTCCGGAGGATGCTGGGTGATCTCCCGTAACGCGTCGAGGGCACGCCCCGCGCTGCGCACGGCATGCTGGCGCCTGCTCAGTTCCTGAATGATCGCGGAGCGCACATACTCGTCGTCTTCCACCACGAGAACGGTCGCCATGAGAGGTAACCGTAGTGAACAAAGAGACATCTGGGGTAATAATTCACCGCATGCGGCAAAAGCTGGGCTTCGTAGCGGTGTGGGTGGGCGCCACCGTCATGGCGACCTCCGTCGCCTGGTTCGGCGTCCGGGACGTGCTCCACCGCGGAGTCTTCGACGACGTGAAGATCGAGCCGCTCAGCGCCGCGGACGGGCGGACGGGCGAGGCGCCGCCGCCGATCGAGCCGGCGGACTTCCTCGGCACCCCGGCGGTCTCGCCCAGCCCCGGCGAGAGCGGCACGCCGACCCCCGCCGCCCGGCCGCGCCCGGCCCGCTCGGAGCAGGCGGGCGGCACCTCCGCGCGACCGCGTACGTCGCCGAGCCCCAGGCGCTCGTCGAGCAGCCCGGGGATCAAGCCGGTCCCGGCGCGCACCTCGCCGACGACCACCCGGACCACCTCGGCACCCCGGCCCGCCCGGACCACCTCGGCCCCCAAGGCCGCTCAGACCACCTCCGCGCCTCAGCCGGCCACCCAGGCGGCGGCGAACCAGAACGTGCGGGTGGTGCAGGTCAAGGGCGGCACCGTCTCGTTCACGATCGAGAACGGCGCCTGCCGCCTGGTGTCGGCCGTGCCCGTCTCCGGCTATCAGACCAGGATCTCCCAGGCCGACGGCTGGATCCGGGTGGACCTGTTCCAGGGCGACCACGGCTCCTCGGCCTTCTGCATCGGGCACGAGAACCGCACCGACACCTGGGAGTACTGACCGGCGCGGACGTTCGGGACCACGGTCGCGCGGGCGTACGGCGCGCGGGTCAGCCGTTCTCGATCTCCCGCAGCAGCTCTCCCGCCTCGGCGATGCGGTCCTCGGAGAAGACCGCGATGCCGTGCAGTCCCAGCAGGGCGGTGGTGACGCCCTGGCCCGGCAGGCGGTGGCCGCGGAAACCGCCGTCGTAGATGGTCAGGCTGCCGCAGGATGGGCTGCCCTCCTTCAGGATGGCGATCTTGACGTCGAAGGACGTGGCGACGGCGAGCGCGGACTGGGCCCCGGCGAGGAAGGCCTGGGTGACGTCGCTCCCGTCGGCGGCCAGCACTCTGGCGGCCCCCGCGAGCACTGCCGCGCCCCCGGCGCCGGCCTCGATCTCGGCGGCCGGGCGGGGGACGGGCAGGCCGCCTTCGACCTCCGGGCAGAAGGGGACCAGGCGTCCCTCCCTGCGCCAGTCGGCCAGCAGGGCGTCGCCGCTCGTCTTGGCGGCCCCGTCGTAACGGACCTTCCGCCCCATCAGGCAGGCGCTGACCAGGATTCTCTCCACGTCCCCAGCCTATGCGCCTCGGATCAGGGGGCGGGGCGGGCGGGCAGTACCCTACTGCCCATGTCCGCAAACCTCCCGAGGTCCCGATGATCGATCCGCTCGCGATCGGTCTGATCGTGCTGGCGCTGGTGATCGCGCTGGTCAGTCTGCTGACGACCGCGCTGAACAAGGCGATGGGCAACGTGCTCCTCGTCGCCCTCGGCGTGCTGGAACTGGGCCTGCTCGTCCAGGCGGGGTTCCTGATCGCCGCGCTGGTGCGGGGCGAGGGCCCGGCGGAGACGGCGACCCTGATCGGCTACATGCTGGGCACCGTGGTGATCCCGCCGGTGGCGGCGTTCTGGGGGGTGGGCGAGCGTTCCCGCTGGGGCCCGGCGGTGATCGCGGTCGCGGGCTTCGCGATCCCGGGCATGGTCGGGCGGATGATGCAGATCTGGCAGGGGGTCGCATGAACGAGACGGCCGACGGGCACGACACGCCCGTGGACACGGACTCCGGTCACGAGGCGGGCGCGGCCGTCCCCTCCTCCGGGGACGGGCACGGCATCGGCTCAGGGCCGGGCCGGGTCCTGGTGGCGGTCTACGCCGTCTTCGCCCTCGCCGCCGGGTCGCGGGCGGCCGTGCAGATCGCGCGGCAGTTCGACGAGGCCCCGCTGGCCTACTCGCTGTCGGCCTTCGCCGCCGTGGTCTATCTCCTGCTCGCGGTGGCCCTGGCCACGGGGAGGCGCACCCTGGCCCTGGTGGCCTGCGGCATCGAGCTGGCCGGGGTGCTGATCGTGGGCACACTCAGCCTGGCCGATCCGGCGGCCTTCCCGAAGGCCACGGTCTGGTCGGGCTTCGGGAGCGGATACGTCTTCATCCCGATGGTCCTGCCGCTGATCGGCCTGTACTGGTTGTCGCGTCGCAAGCAGGCGTAAAAAAGTCGCTCCGACGTCGTGTGTGACGGGTTTTCGACATACCGGGGTGTTAGTCCCGCGCCGACTCGGGCAGTCCTGCCTTCCCCGACCCCAACAGGAAGGCAGGATCGTGAGCACTATCGAGCAGTCCATCGATGTGAACGTGCCGATTCGCACGGCCTACAACCAGTGGACCCAGTTCGAGAGCTTCCCCGAGTTCATGGAGGGCGTCGAGTCGGTCAAGCAGATCAACGACACGCGTACCGCGTGGATCGTGGAGATCGCAGGCGTCCGCCGCGAGTTCGAGGCGGAGATCACCGAGCAGCACCCCGATGAGCGGGTGGCGTGGAAGTCCGTCGACCGGCCGCACCAGGCCGGTGTGGTGACCTTCCACCACCTGACCCCCGACACCACCCGGGTCACGCTCCAGATGGAGTACGACCCGGAGGGCTTCGCCGAGACGGTCGGCGACTGGCTGCAGATCGTCCGGCTGCGGGTCCGCGGTGACCTGGAGCGTTTCAAGACGTTCATCGAGGCGCGCGGCGCCGAGACGGGCGCCTGGCGCGGCGACGTCCCCGGCCCGCAGGACCGGGGCACGGGCACGCTCCCCGGCGGGCAGCTCTAAGGACGGCTCCGTCTCGCGGAGGTACGGCTCCGCGGAGCCGTACCCCGCAGGTCACCGGAGGCCCGGGTTCCTCTCTGTCAACGGAGAGGGGGCCGGGCTTTCACCTTGTCAGGGGTTCTCGACGTCAGGAACAAATCCGCATTTCAGTCCTGTTACAGTCAGGGTCGACCAATCATCCCATGAATAGACGCTGACATCAGGAGGACTGAACCCGCATGAGCGTGCTCACCCAGGAAGCCCGGGGCCGCACCCAGACAGGGCCGGGACCCCTGGCATGGTTGCTCGTGCTGGGAATCGTCCTGGCCGCACTGAACCTGCGCACCGCCGTCACCAGCGTCGGGCCGGTCCTCGACCACATCTCGGCGGGCCTGGGCATGTCCGGGGCCGGGGTCGGGCTGCTGACCACCCTTCCCGTGCTCATCTTCGCCACGGTCGGCGCGGTGACCCCCGCGATGGCCAGGAAGCTCGGCGACCACCGGCTGCTGCTGCTCGCCCTGCTCGCGCTGGGCGCGGGCCTGCTGATCCGCGCGATGGTGGACTCGGCGGAGGTCTTCCTGTTCAGCAGCGCCCTGGCGCTGTCCGGCGGGGCGGTGGGCAACGTGCTCATCCCCACCCTGATCAAGCGCCACTTCCCGGGCCGGGCCGGGACCATGACCACCGTCTACACCACGGCCCTCGCGGTCGGCACGATGCTCGCCGCCGCGGCGACCGTCCCGATCGAGCGGGCCGCCGACGGCAACTGGCACGTCGCGCTCGGGGTGTGGGCGGCGCTGGCCGCCGTCGCCGCGCTCCCGTGGCTGATGCTGCTGCGCGCCGAGCCGGAGAGCGCCGGCACCCGCACCCTCGGCATGCGGACCCTGCTGCGCAGCAGGCTGGCCTGGGCGGTCGCCGCCTACTTCGGGACCCAGAGCATGGTCGCCTACATCATGTTCGGGTTCCTGCCGACGATCCTCACCGACGGCGGCCTCACCACCGGCCAGGCCGGTCTGCTGCTGGGCGTCTTCACCGCCATCAGCATCCCGGTCTCCCTGGTCGTGCCGTCGGTCGCCGAGAAGTTCTCCGACCAGCGTCCCGTGGTGGCGGCGTTCGTGGTGTTCTACGTGACCGGCTTCCTCGGCCTGTGGCTGGCCCCGGCCGCCTGGGCCTGGCTGTTCGTGGTCCTGGTCGGCATCGGGATGGGCTCCTTCCCGCTGGCGCTGACCATGCTCGCCCTGCGCACCCGCACCCCCGAGGCCACCGCCGCCCTGTCCGCCTTCGGGCAGAGCGCCGGATACCTCATCGCCGGCGCCGGTCCGCTGGTGGTCGGCGTGATGCACGAGGCGACAGGCGGCTGGACGGCGCCCTTCACGCTGCTGTTCGCGGTGGTCGCGGTGCAGCTCGCCGTCGGCTGGTACGCCGGCCGCTCGCGCTATCTGGAGGACGAGCGGGCCCTGTCCCGCTGAGTCCCGAGGCGGGGTACGGCCTGCGCCTCCTCGGGGGCGGCGCAGGCCGTACTGGCATCATGAGGGCATGAAGATCGAGGCATCGACGCTGGTCACCTATCCGGCGGGGGACGTGGGGGGACGCTCGGCCGTCGTGGGGGTCGTGCCGGTGGGGGACCGGCACGGCGTGATCGTCGCCGAGACCCCCTTCCACCCGCTGGACCACACCTGGCCGGACCAGCCCGCCGACACCGGCACGATCGGCGGCGCCCCGGTCCTGGACTGCGTCACCGCAGCCGTGCGGGACGGCGAGGAGGCCGTCCACCTCGGCCAGGACATCCCGGTCCGCCGGGGGGCCGAGGGCTGGCACTGGCTCGTGGTCCACATCACCGGCACGCCCCTGGAAGGGGAGGTGGACCTGGTGGTGGACGCGCGGCACCGCCGGGACCTGTCGGCCGGGCACACCGCCTGCCACCTGGCCGCCCTGGCGCTCAACGCCGCGCTGGCCGGCCGCTGGCGCAAGGAGATCCCCGCCGACGGGCTGGGCAGTCCCGACTTCGACCAGACGGCCATCACCTCCTCGAAGATCACCCCCTGCGGCAGCCGCGACGTCTACCGGCTGGGCAAGTCCCTGCGCCGCAAGGGCTTCACCGCCGACGGGCTGGCCGAGGAGCTCCCGGAGATCGCCCGCCGGGCCGAGGACCGGCTCAAGGAGTGGATCGCGGCCGACGCCCCGGTCCGGATCGACAGCCCCGGCCCCGGGCTGACCGCGCGCCGTACCTGGCACTGCGACCTGCCCGAGGGGTCGGTGGGCATCCCGTGCGGGGGCACGCACCTGTCGCGCACCTCCGAACTCGGGACGGCCACCGTCACCCTGGAACTGTCAGCCGACGGCTCGGAGCTGACCATGCTCACCGCGGTGTCCCCGGCCTGAGCGGCCTGTGCTCTGCCGGCCTGGCCGGGTTGTGCTTCCCGGCCGGACCGGCCTGCGCTTTCCCGGCCTGATCGGCTGCCCGGGGCTGTGGGAAACCGGGAAGCCGCCGGTCAGGCCGCCACGGCCGAGTCTGCGGCGCGCAGCGCGCCGCGGGCCGCCGCCAGGGCGCTGTGCGTGGAGACCTCGCTGAGCATGCCGGGGGCCGCGACCGAGTCACCGGCCAGCCAGACGCCCTCGCCCCGGTCGATCGCCGGCCGGTCACGCCACGAGGTGCCGGGCAGGTCCAGGGCGCCGCTGCGGCCGTTGGACACCGACTCCCGCCGCCAGACCGTGCGCTCGCGCCAGCCCGGCAGGGCCAGGCCGGCCAGGCGCTCCAGCCGGGCGAGCCCGTCGGCCTTCGCCTCACCCGCCCGCAGCGGCATCTCCAGCTGCGCGAGCGTATGCCCGGCCGGGGCGAGAGTGCGGTCCGCCATGCCGTACTGCTCGACGAACCCGCCCTCGTCCAGGTCCGAGGCGAAGAACACGTCCCGCGGGCCGCGGGTGAGCCCGAGGTCCAGCAGGACCGCCCGGCCGCTCTCCCAGCGCAGGGATTCCTCGCCCAGCAGGGGCCTGGCCGCGTCCAGCGAGGTGGCGACGATCACGGGCGTGTCCTCCGGCAGGCGGTCCACCCGCGATCCGGTCTCGATCCGCACGCCGAGCCCGCGGGCGTGGGCGGCCATCCGCTCGACCACCTTGCGCCAGCCGCCGACGACGTAGCGCGGGGCCGGATACTGCGGCGCGCTCGCCCGCAGCGCCCGCTCCCAGACGAACGCGGCCGACAGCCGCCCGGGGTCGGCGTCGAAGGTGATGACGCCCACGAGCCCGCAGGCCGCGCGCATCGCCTCCGCGCCGAAGCGCTCGGTGGCCCAGCTCCGGAAGTCCTGATCCACCGGGGCCACGGCCTTGCGCCTGGTGAGCGCGCTCACCAGCGGCCAGGGAGGGGTCAGGGTCAGGCGGCCGCCGTACCGGAACCGGCTCCGCGCGATCTCGCCGAGCGTGGGCTTGCGGAACGGCTGGACCAGCCTGCGGGCCGCCATCCAGCGCCACGGCGCGCCGTCGGAGTAGAACACGTGCGGCCCGTCGTTGGCGATGTACGGCGCCGCGGAGGAGCGGGCCCGCCCGCCGAGCGACCGGTGGGCCTCGTGGAGGGTGACGGCGGCGCCGCCCTCGGCGCACGCGATGGCCGCGGTGAGCCCGGCGAGGCCACCGCCGATGATGGTGATTTCTCGTCTCATGCCCCTCACGACGCGAGGCGCCGCGGCGTTCGTGACATCGTTTCCGGCTCGGTTTCCAGCTCGGTTTCCGGCATCAGAGGCGGGAGAGTTTGTCCGGGTTGACGACAAGGTAGATCGTCTCGATCAGCCCGTCCCGGACGACCAGGGAGAGCAGCGTGATCACCTGCCCGCCGGCGGTGATCACGGCCGCCGGGGCGCCGTTGATCTCCGGGAACTCCACGGTGATGCCGTCGGCTTCCGTGAGGCCGATGGACTCCAGGAACCGCCGGGCGCCCGTCTCCGACGCGATCGAGACGAGGAGGCGTGCGATCTTGTCGGCGCCGACGATGCTCCGCAGCGGTGCCCTGACCTTCCCGCCGCCGTCGCCGACCAGCGTGGCGTCGGCGGCCAGCATCGAGACGAGCCCCTCCAGGTCGCCGTCCACGGCGGCGCCGATGAAACGCTCGGTGATCTCCCGGCGCCTGGCCCGGTCCACCTCGAACCTCGGGCGCCGTTCTTCGACGTGCCGCCGCGCCCGGCGCGAGAGCTGCCGGGCCGTCGCCTCGGTGCGCCCGATCGCCTCCCCGATCTCCGCGTACGGCAGGCCGAACGCCTCCCGCAGCACGAACACCGCCCGCTCCAGCGGCGAGAGGGTCTCCAGCACCACCAGCAGCGCCAGCTCCACCGACGTGGTCAGCTCCACCCGCTCGGCCACGTCCGCGCCCGTGGCGACCGGCTCGGGCAGCCACTCCCCGGCATAGGACTCCCGGCGGGCCCCGATCCGCCGCAGCCGGTCGATGGACAGCCGGGTGGTCACCCTGATCAGGTAGGCCCGGTCGTCCTCGACGACGCCGACATCCACCCCCGACCAGCGCAACCACGCCTCCTGCACCACGTCCTCGGCGTCGGCGACGGTGCCCAGGATCCGGTAGGCGACCCCGGTCAGCAGGTCGCGGTGTCGTTCGAAGCGTTCGACGGTCATCTCGACGGACATGGACCCAGGACGTATCACGCCCCGTCCCGCGTGACATCCCCGGGCGGAGGCCGCCCGTAATGATGGCGCGAGGCGGTCGCGGAGTCGGTTAGGATTCTTCTGTGCCGCGTTCCGCGAGGGACGCTCCACACCGCAAGGGGCTATGGCGCAGCTGGTAGCGCGCCTCCATGGCATGGAGGAGGTCTGGGGTTCGAATCCCCATAGCTCCACAGTGGGGCCGTTCTCGAAACGGCTGGACTGAACCGCTCCGGTTTCGACGGAGGCCCGGGACTGTCCCGGGTTGAGCGGGGTCGGGTTGCCGGCAGGTTCATCAGGTGATCCGGGCATGACCGGTCCGAGCCCGCAGGGCGTGAACCTCCGAGCTCGGACGTGGTGCGTTGGTTCACCGGTGTGGCATCAGGCCGACGGCCGGTTGAGATCAGGACACCGGTGCGAGGCCGAGAGCGTCACGCGCGCTGCGGAAGTCCTGGGAAACGCGTGTGTCACCGTTTCTTCCCGTGTGCGTGCCCTTGGCGATGACCTCACAGCAGCCGGTGATGCTGATGACGCGTTTGGTGAACTCACCCTCGCCTACCCCGCCGTCGTAGATCAGGTTCGACGCGTGGGCGGTGAACAGAAGGTCGAAGGTGACGTGCTCGCGGGACGCGGCGGCGGTCGTGTCGTTGACCCCGCCCCAGAAGCGTGACCTCCACCGGGACGTCGGCGTTCGGCGGGGAAGCCGGTGCTCGCCTGCCGGCATCCGGTGCGGCGCCGAGGATCAAGCCGCTGCCGTCGGGCTTTGTCCGGACCGCGTCCAGGGCGCCGGAGTGCAGAGCGTCGGTGTACCGGTTCCGGGCGGCCTGCAGTTCAGCGAACGAGTGACGGGCGGGCCGGACCCGGACTGGTGCGATCCGCTCGGCCTCGGCGATCGCCCGCTTGGCCCGCACTGCCGTACCCGCTTTCAGCCTCAGGACTTACTCGGCTAGAAGATCACTGAAAATCTTGGCGTGCCGTGGGCTGGGCTGGATCGTCAGGCGGGCCT
>NZ_BOOK01000065.1 GCF_016863195.1 Paraplanobispora takensis
CCGGCTGGGCTCGCAGGTGTCGGCTACGGATGTCCCGCCACCCGGCGTTGCCCGCGGGGCGCTCGAAAGGAGATCGGGCACGTAGGCCGGACGAGGCCGAACGGAACTCATCGAGCTTTCCGGCCTGCCGTCGACGCTTCCGGAAAGGTGATCACTTTGTCTGAGCCGCCTGCCATGATGACCCGCAATTGATCGAGGAGGTCACTGTGTCAGACATCCGTAGGTTCGGCTGGCTCTCCAGAAACGACGGTCCGCTGCACGACATCTACGGTGTGTCCTTCATCCGTGACCTCTCCCCTCACGAGGTGCTCATCCGTCTGGGCGTGGACACGGGCGCGATCGAGGAGACGACCTTCGACGAGTTGGACGAGCTCGTGACAGAGCAGGCACTGAGCTCGGAAGGTGAGGACATCGGTTACGTCGGCGCCGTGAAAGTGGACGACTGGACCGTGCTCATCGAGCCTTCCGGCTGGAGAGTCGCGGTCGACTCCGGTGTGCTGGAGCGTGTCTCACGGGGAACCGAAGTCGTGTCGATCAACCGGCACGACTACGCCTCGGACAGCTTCGTCCACGCGATCGACGGCGAGGTGATCGTGGCCTTCGACCCGCTGACACCACGTTTCCGTTCGGGGAGCGATTCCGAGCGCTGGGTCACCCAGATGCGTGACGTCGGGTTCGACCGGCGCACGTTCGACGACTCCATTCCCGATGATCGCATCGCGAGCGCATTCGCTCTGGCGAGCATCATCACCGGCATCAGCCTCTCCAAGGAGGTGCTGGACCTGACATTGCTGGGAGCGGCGGTCAGGGAGCAATGATCCGATTCTCGGCGATCTGTACGGCCGGCAGCCGCCTTGGGCCGGTTCCCGAGCTAGGACGATAACCGTCCCAATAGACCGGTGGGGAGCGTGCGCATATGGAGATCATGTATGCCGATGTCGACTGGCTCGCCCATGGCGACGCGCTCCTCGGCGTATGGTGCCTGACTTTCGTGCGAGGGCTCGACGAGGTTGAGGCACTGCAGCGCGTGGGCATCGAGGAAGGGAGCGTCCGGCCGCTCACTCACGGGGAGCTGATGGATGAGTGGCAGTTTCCCCCTACCCCTAACAAGGTCTTGGCGGGACGTCTGGGTGGCTGGACCGTGCTCATCGAGGTGTGTGCCTGGGCGGCGTTGGACGCTTTTCAGGCACTGTCGGCCGGGACGGAGGCCGTTTCGGTGCGACGGCATGATCACGCGACTGACAGCTTCGCGTACGCCGTTGACGGAGAACTGGCGACCGCCTTCGATCCGCTGCTTCCCGGGTGGCGATGGGGGAGTGATCCGGATCGTCTGATGGATCCGATGCGGGAGGTGGGTTTTGATCCCGCCTACGAACCGAGCCTCGAAGACGATGAAGGCGAGTTCGCTGGGCACGGCAGGCGCCCGATGCGGTGACGACCCGGAAGGCGGCCGGCCGAATGAAGATCGAAGCCCGCATCGAAGCCCGGATGAGGCAACAATGTCTGAGCCGGTCTTTTCATGCTGGGAGAGTGGTAAAGCCCAGGAGATTCGAACCCCTGACATCCTGCTTGCAAAAACGTACGCCGATCTTGGACGACAAGCGAAGCCGTCCCCGGTCTTCGGGAACGAAGCCGCGGACAGGATGTGGAAGGGTCCGGCCGTGACCGGAAGAGACCCCTCTCATGCTGAACGCCCGCTGCTCTTCCTCGACGTCGACAGGCCGCTTCTCCCCTTCGGCCAGGACCCGCAACACGCACCGCTATCAGTCTGTGACCTGGGATTTCACGTCTCGTACGGGTCAGGCAGAGCTATGGCCTCACGGACGGAGATCTCCCTGCGGGCTGCGACCTGCAGACGCTCCCGAACCTCTCGGGGCGTGCGCGGTCGAAAGCCCGGACCGTTGCAACCGCACGAGTGGAAGTCCAGCCCCGCGTAGAGGACGGCGTTCAATGCTCGCCAAGCCGGGCCGGCACATGCCGCAAGATTAGGCGAATGCCGGAGCGCCGCGCCGCCCACCCCGCCCTGCCTGGCGCTCCCATGTCAAGCGGGTGAGACTCGGAGATCGTTCAGGGTCGGCATGTGCGCATCCGCCAGTACGTCTACCTCGCCGTGAAGAGCGAGATCATGGACGCCGAGGACATGGCGGCCCGGATCGGGCTGGATCCGGACGAAACCATGGTGCGAGGTGCGCGCAGCACGAATCCGCCCCGCCCGGCGGCCCACGCATGGAAGATCGGGTGCCGCGCTCCAGGACTGCCGGTCGACGAGATGATCTCGCTTCTGAGGGCGCCGGCCCCAGCGTGACAGCGGGCCTGGGTGATGGCGATGCGGTGCAGGGCGGCGTCGAGCTGACGGTCGCCGCCGCGGTTGAGCCGATGGCGGTCGCCGTTGCCGCCGCAGACCGGAATCGGGGCGGTGCCGTTGTGCCGGGGGGGTAAGCCGGCCATGGGTGGTGACCTGCTTGAGTTCGCTCGCCGCGGCCACTACAGCCCGTCGGCTGGATCGGACGGGCTGCGCGCCGCCGATCATGACGGGATCGAGACCGAGGCTCCCGTCGGCTCTCTCGCCCACCCGATTCTCAACCGCAACGCTGTGAACCGGCCGGAAACCGATTTCCATCTGCTCAGAGCAGATCTGCCCCAGGCAGATCGTGTCGACGCCGGTCCTGATCGCCTCACATGATGGACGCATGAGCGGAGAATCGAATATCCCACTGTTCAACGAGCGGGTGAGGCGCGAACTCTACGACCAGCGTGTCCTCGTTCTCGACGGCCCTCTCGATGATGACAACGGGACGCTGCTGACCACGCAACTGATAGCACTCGCCGCGCAGGACTCGTCGGCGGATATCGCATTGTGGATTCACTCGCCGGGCGGGTCGGTTCCCTCGATGCTCGCGATCCGCGACATCATTCGAATCATTCCCTGCGACGTATCGACACTCGTCCTGGGCATCGCCTACAGCGCCGGGCAATTCCTGCTGTCATCGGGGGCCCGGGGGAAGCGCCGCGCCCTTCCGCACTCACGTGTCCTGATGCACCAGGGCTCGGCGGGAATCGGCGGCACCGCAGTCGACATCGAACTGCAGGCCGGGGACCTCCGGCATACTCGCGACACGGTGCTCGGTCTCATCGCCGAGGACACGGGGCAGCCCGTCGAGCGCATATTCGAGGACTCTCTGCACGATCGCTGGTACACAGCACAAGAGGCATTGGACTACGGCTTCATAGACGCGATCGTGCAAGATTTCGACGAAATCGCGCCGCGCAATCGCCAACGGCTCGGATTCGGCGTCACCGAAGGAGTCGGCCAGTGACCTCGTATACTATTCCGAACGTCATTACCCAGAATTCTCGTGGCGAGCGGATCATGGATGTCTACTCGCACCTGCTCACCGAGCGGATCATCTATCTGGGCACCGCGATCGACGCGGGCGTCGCGAACGCGCTCATCGCGCAGTTGATTTTCCTGGAGTCGGACAACCCCGACGGCGAAATACAGTTCTATATCAACTGTGAAGGCGGGGATCCGAGCGCGATGCTCGCGATATACGACACCATGCGCTATATCCGCCCACGGGTTTCGACAACCTGCGTCGGACAGGCCGTCGCGGTGGGTGCCGTCCTTCTGGCCGCGGGTGCCGAAGGAAAACGTGCCGCTCTCCCGCACGCACGAGTGATCCTGCACCAACCAGCCGCTCAGGGACGCGGAACGATCCCCGATCTCATCTTGCAGGCCGACGAGGTCGTCCGCGTCCGAGCGGACATCGAGCGCATCCTGTCGCGGCACACCGGACAGACGATCGAGACCCTACGCGCCGACACCGATCACGATCGCGTGTTCACCGCGGCCACGGCCTTGGAGTACGGGCTCCTCGATCAGATCATCGAGGAGCGTTCATAGGCCGGCGATAATCCCGGCAAGCCACGCTACGCGGCCAGAGCGTACGCCGCCGAGCAGGTGACACCTCTCGACGCGCTGCTCTGAGCAGACCGCACGCTCTCGGCGACGGCAAGGGTCAGATCGACCAGGGTCACATCCAGCGCGCCGGCGACCGCAGCGATCATTTCACTCGACGGCTCTTTGAGGCCTCGTTCCATCTCGGAGAGATACTGCGGCGAGACTCCGGCGCGACGTGCCGTCTCGCTCAGCTTCTCGCCCCGTTCGTGACGGAGGCCTCTGAGGCACTCACCGAGCGCGTGCCGCCACAGCGGCTCGCGAGCCGGAGACGGCTTGGAGCTGGTCCTATCGATCGCCGGACGTAGCGGTGGGATAGAAGAGGCCATGTCTCACTTTAGGTAGACGACGCGTTCGAGTTCGGCCGGATCCGCGCAGAGCGGAATCCTCCCGTCTCCTCCGGCTCGTCTGAGGGCGAATCGTGCGCTCACCGAGTGGTCACCACAGCGGAGACCATTCGGTGATGCCGATGACCGGTCCTGTCGGCCGGTGGCGTGGCCGGGCCGGATCGCGGCGATCAACGCCACCGGGCGCCGGGCCAGCCGTACGGGCCGCGAGCAGGACGGAGGACCCCCGCGAGTAGCCGCGACCGACGACCTTCCGGAGTTCTCCGGCTGCGGCTGCTCAGGCAGCTGCTGCTGTCCGCGATCCGGCGCGGTCGAGTGCCCTCGGCACAGCGGCTCCGATGTCCGGCTGCCTAGTGCGGTGACATCGAGGCGTCGATGTCGGCGACGCGGTCGTACCGGTCGAACTCCACGGTCGCCTCTAAGCCCGGCCCGGACAAGGTGAGCTTCGCGAAGTCGGGACTGAACACAGGATTGAGCTGTCGCCGCAGGCCATAGCTGTGCAGCGCGCGCCGGTGGTCCGTCACCCACATGTCGGTGAGTGCCTGCGCGATGACACGCATCGTGCGGGGCGGGTTGGGCGGCGGCAGCTGGAAGTCCGGATGCTCGATGAGGAAGGCGGCACGAGTGCCGCCTCCGGCATCGCCGTTGTAGGAGGTCCAGCGGCCCGTCACGGCCTTGGCGGCGTCGATGAAGAACCCGACGACCGTAGCCGGTTCGGTGGGTGAACCGGGCAGCGCGTCGAACGGGACCTCCGCGGAGGCGAGTTCGGCTATGCCGTGCCGCTCCCCGAAGTCGCGCAGAGCCGCGGACGCCGCCACCAGCGACTCGGGAAACCCGGACGGGTTCGCCCACGCCCACAGCCACGATCGCGGACCGGGAGCGGCGGTTCCGAGCAGCTGAAAGCCGGTGCAGGTGGTCGCGCGGGGGCCGATGAAATCGAACCGCTGCTGATGCATGTCAACGTTCCAGCTGTGATCGCCGACCAGATCCATGAGGTGAAGCTGGTGTTCGAGCGAAAGTATCGCCGCGTCGTCGAGAAGGTCCAGCAAAGTGATCGTTTCCGGCACGCGGGCAGCCTAACCAGCCAAGTTCGCTGGCGGCAATCGGGCTGGACGCCTTGGACCACGGGGGTGATCGGCCGAGCCCGGCCGCGTCGCCACCGTTGTCAGGCTCTGAGGTAGGCGAGGACGGCGAGGACGCGGCGGTGCAGGGCGTCGTCGGGTTGCAGGCCGAGCTTGGCGAAGACGTTGCCGATGTGCTTTTCCACTGTGCTGGCGGAGACCACCAGCCGTTCGGCGATGGCCGTGTTGGAATGCCCCTCGGCCATCAGTGCCAGGAGTTGCCGTTCACGTGCGGTCAGCGACCTCAGGACGTCGTCCCGGCGCTGACCGGCCAGCAACTGCGCGACCACCTGCGGATCAAGCACCGTCTCGCCTCTGGCGACCCGATCCAGTGCATCCAGGAACTCCTGGACCCTGGCCACCCGGTTCTTCAGCAGGTACCCGACCGCGCCGGAGCCATCGGCCAGCAGATCGCCCGCGTAGGAGGCCTCCACGTACTGGCTGAGCACCAGCACGGGAGCGCCGGGCACCCGCGAGCGGGCCTCGATCGCGGCGCGCAGGCCCTCGTCGGTATAGGTCGGCGGCATCCGCACGTCGACGATCGACACGTCCGGGCGATGCAGGAGCACCGCCTCGACCAGGGCCGGGCCGTCGCCGACCGCGGCCACGACGTGGTGACCGTCCTCGTGGAGCAGCCGAATCAGGCCTTCACGCAGCAGGACGGCGTCATCGGCCAAGACGATCCGGAGCGCGCCGCGCGCCGCTGATTCGTGCGGGTTCAGCAGCACGGCAGTTCCGCGGTGATCGTCGTCGGGCCGTCGTACGGGCTGGTGACCAGCAACCTGCCACCGCCCGCCTGCAGCCGCTCCTCCAGCCCTCGCAGGCCGTGGCCCTTGGCCACCGCCGCGCCGCCCACGCCGTCGTCCGTCACCCAGACGCGCATCCTTCCCTCCCCGTGGCGTACTCCGATGGTGCACCGGTCGGCATAGCTGTGCTTGGCCACGTTGGTCATGGCCTCGGCGATCACAAAGTAGGCGGCCGCCTCGACGGCGGCGTCCAGGCGGTGCTCCAGGGGGTCGGCGTCGAACTCGACGGGCACGGTCGAGCGCGCGGCCAGAGCGGACAGGGCCGCGTGCAGGCCGCGGTCGATGAGGATCGGCGGAGCGATGCCGCGCGACAGGGCCCGCAGCTCCTCCAGCGCCTCCTCGGTCTGGACGAGCGCGTCGGCCAGCGCCGTGCGGACCAGCTCGGGCCTGCTGACGAAGTTGTGCTGGGCGCGGCCCAGTTCGAGAGCCAGGCGGACCAGCCGCTGCTGGGGGCCGTCGTGGATGTCGCGTTCGAGCCGGCGCAGCGCCGCCGCCTCGGCGGTGACCGCGGCGACGCTCTGCGCGCGGGCGGTGTCGCGTTCCCGTTCCAGCCCGCTGACCCCGCGGTGCAGAGGGGATACCTCCGACAACAGCGTTCGCCCCAGCCTGGCCTGTACGGCGACGCAGGCACGGGTCACCAGCGGCATGGCGCACAGCATCGCCAGGCCGGTCACGGTTCCGAAGGTCAACCGCTCGGCCGGTGAGGTCAGGCCCAGGCTCAGGGCGAGATGGGATTCGGTGCCGCCCACGGTCAGCGTGATCGGGCGCATCGATCCAGCGGGCCGGAAGGAACCGCGCAGGGCGGAGGTGGCCGCACCGAGGCTGACGAACCACCACATCGCCGTCACCGTCGAGGTGACCAGGGCGACGGGGAGCGCGACGACCGCGTGCGCCACGCCGAGCCACCGCACCGACGCCGGCCCCCGGGCCAGGACGGACGGCCTGCCCGGCACCAGTCGGCCGGCCACGGCGGCACACAAGCCGGCGAGCACCACCAGCAGCCCGGCCGCGGCGGTCACAGGGGCGGTGAGCAAGTAGAGCGAGTCCACGATCGTACGACGGCCGAGGCGAAGGACGAACCTGACACCCGACCGCCGACCTGTGGGCGTCTCGGTCATGACCTCAGCCTATTGCGGGCGCCGGGACGAATCGGGCCCCGGCCGCACGCAGCGAGCATCGGGCGCGCGTAGGCGTCAGCGGTGGTTCGCGCTCCGGATCAAAAGGCTCTTGCGGGCCCGCAAGGTGTGGCAGGCCCCACCTGCAAGTGTCCGGTCCGCCCCGGTGACCGGGTGAGCGGTCGCGCGGAAGGGTGATCGGTACGGCACCGGCGCACCTCGCAGGTCGGCGGGCCGTACACACCCATTCGATCGAGTCGGGAAATCCCTTGCACACTCCTTCAGCCCAGCCGTCCGGCCGCCTGTTCGCCGTGCTCGCCACCCTCGTGGCGGTCCTCGCCACCGCCTTCGTCCTCGCCCCGCACACGCTGGCGGCCACACGAGCGACCGGTGGCTTCTCCGAGGTGAGCACTCTCCGCCGGACCCTCCGCCAGGCGTTCGCCGAGTACTGGAGTTCAGGCGAGCGCGACCCGACCCCGGGCTTGCAGACGGTCATCGACTACTGGTCCCGCTACCACCTGGTCAAGGCCGCAATCGCTGTGATCTTGCTGATCGTGCTCATCGTCCTCGGGGTTGTCGTGTGGAAGGCGTTTTCGAGGTCCGGCGGTCTCCGGGCGGCCGCTTTCGCCTCGGCCGGTGTTCTTGTCACGATGCTCGCGTTGTCCTGCGTGCTGCTGGTGGTGGCCAACATCCAGGGTGCTGTGGCACCCTTCGCCTCGCTGCTGCCGATGCTGGCGGCCGGCGGGAGCGGCGGAAGGCTCGGCGACACGCTCGGCCAGGTCAGGCAACGGCTGGCCGACTCCTCGACCACCGGCCCTCTCGAGGTGATGATCAGCGACTTCGTCCGGTATCACGCAGCGATGGCCGTGGCAGGCGCGGTCGTGGTGGCCGTCTTCGCGGGCCTGAGCGTGGCGTCGTGGAGGTGGTTGGCGAGAACGCCGCGCTCCGACAGGCGCACGAGACGCGTGCTGGGGTCCTACGGGGTGCTCTCCGCGGTGTTTCCGCTGTTCATGGGGGTGGTCGTGATGGCGAACACCGCCACCGCCATGGACCCGGCGCCTGCCCTCCTGGCCTTCTTCGAGGGCGGCTGGTGATGCGCCGCGGTTCGGCCAGGCGGCCCGAACACCTGCACCACCGTTTCAGCGCCGACCACCCCAGCCGTGAAGCCGGCCCGTCGCTTCTGCCCGGCTCCGGGCGGGCGCTCCGCGAAGCGCACTACGCGGGAGGCAGGACGCCGCGCCGTTCGCGAACGGCGCGGCGTCGGGAAACGTTGTTTCAGGCGTTCTCGGCCGCCTTCTTCAGGCGCTCGCCTTGAGGTCGCTGACGATGGTGAGCAGGTAGCCGTCGTCCTTGCTGGTCCCGCCCCGTCGGGCACGCGACGGGCACGGGAATCTTCTCGCTTGTCGCCCCGGCATCCGGCGGGTCGGGGCTGAGGAACGAAGTCCCGGACCGGTGATCGCCCCCACCCTGTACGGAGATCAGCCGCCACCGGGTGCTCGTAAGGGCGCAACCTGCAACCTTCATCAGAGGTTATGGACAGTACGGGCTAGGTTCGGCAGGCTTGCTCGGGATCATGACCGGGAACTGAGGTGGTTCTAAGTGAGTGGGTTCAGAGACCTTTTCGTATGGTTAGGCGAGGTACTGCCGTGGTTGTTCTCGCTGGCGGTATTGCTGGCGGCACTTTTCTTCGTGATCTACGGAGCGATACGGCTGGCGCTCGTACATGATCGCAATTACCGGGCGCGAGAGGTTGCGGATGCAGAGCTGAAGGAGCGCGTAGCGGCGGAGAGAGCGGCTCAAAAGCGTGAGGCGGAAGAAGCTGACGGCGTGTAGCGGCGGCGGGTCGGTAGCGGGCAGGTTGGGTACGGCGCGGTGGATATGCGGTAGGCGGGGCCGACCGGGACCGATCCCCAGGCCGCATGCCCGACGGTTCTCGCATAGCCGCATGCCCGAACGGTTCTCGCATAGCGGGAGCCGTGATGGCGGCGCGACGCGCCGCCCTTGATCAGCACTCCACCCGCGATCGGCAACGAGAGGTCGCCCGCAAGCTCGACGGCCTCGCCCATGGGGCACTCGGGAAACGATCGGGCACGCAAGCAGGACGAGACCGAATGAAGATCGAAGCTCAGGCGAGGCAACCGTGCCTGACCTGGTCTTTTTGTGTCGTGAGAGTGGTGGAGCCTAGGAGATTCGAACTCCTGACATCCTGCTTGCAAATCGGTCCGATCTCCGGCCGTACGGGCCGTGAGCTGGACGGAGGGCTCCCCGCGAGTGACCGTGACTGGCCGCTGTTGACCGCCCATAATGGCCCGCTAATGGCCCGGCAGCCTCTACTGCTGCCCAAGGCCCGGCGAGGTCGAGTGCCGCCGACATAGTGGTTTCACTGTCTGCTGCGACGCGGTTGATCACCATCTCCCTCCTCCGTACCTGACGACCGGTTTGGACGACTCCAGTATGGAATCTTGTGACCTGCTACGGCGCTGGTCAGGTAGTTGATCGCGTTCCCCGTGGCTCCACGCGATTCCCCGTGAACAACCCTCCTGACGGGCACACAGCGGGCACGGGTCCACCCTTCGGGAACCTGCACATCCCTCCCCTGCCGGATCTTCCCGTCTGCCTCGTCTCAGAGTGATCCACAGCCGTCCGGCATCTTCCGTGACTGTGTCAGGAAGAAGTCAGTGAAGATCCGTATCGGGCGAGGAATCTGTGGGCCCGACATCAGAAGAGTCGATGGACTCGCGTGATTCCTGCTGTTCCAGACGCTTGAAAAGGTCCGGGTGAGCACGCTGCAGAAGATCACGCACCTGCCGCTCCAGTTCGGGAACGTTCACTGTGGCGGCAGTGTGCACGATCTTCCAGTCGACACTGAAATACCGATGGACCACGTTGTTGCGCAGTCCTCTGATCAATTTCCAGGGGATCTGAGGGGTCACGTCCCGAGTCTCCTCAGAGATTCCCCCGACAGCCTCGCCGATGATCGAAAGCTGCCATATGACCGCATCACGACGCATCGAGTCGGCCGCCCACACCTCGGGTGAGACACCTTCGAGGTACGAGGCGATCTTCCTGGCAGCCTCCACGATGTCCACCAGATAGAGGCCCTCACGCTGCATACAGCACCTGAGCATCGTCGAGAATCTGATCGCGGATGACCCAGTGGAGACCTTCCTTGGAGACCACGTCAACCTTACGACCCAGCAGGTTCTCCAGTTCCTCCTGGAAGGCGAAGAACTCGATGCCGATGTCACTGTCCGGCTTCAGGACATAGAGGAAGTCGATGTCACTGTCGTCCCGGTCCTCTCCGCGGGCGACCGAGCCGAATACGGCCAGTTCGGCAATGCCGTACTTCTCACACAGCTCGACCAGGCGCTCGTGGACGGTCGTGAAGTCAATGCCCATGACACCTCCCTCGGTCTCATGCTGCCATCTCGACCGCGTCGCCACACGGTCAGCCTCATTTTCTCGCCATACCCGGGGACGAGACGAGTAAGGCCGGCGAGCGCCGGGCCACGCTCACCGGGCTGCCGGGAGGCGCAGCCCGGGTGGGCAACACCTGGCCTGCCACGGACGTGCCTCACGGGTGGGCAGGACGTGCCTCGCGGACGGGCTCACCGATCGATACGCGCGCCGTACCCGCTCTCAGCCTCGGATGTGCCGGTTCCGGCGAGTCGATGGCCTGGAGATCTGGACGACAGCCAGATGGAAGGCGTTTTGGATGGTGGAGCCTAGGAGATTCGAACTCCTGACATCCTGCTTGCAAAGCAGGCGCTCTGCCAACTGAGCTAAGGCCCCGAGACGCAAGCCGGTGAGCTGTGAGGATGGCGGTGACCGGCTCGCTTCAGTCGTACACCGTAGCAACAGGCCGGGCGTTCCCGCCACTCGGCGCTCGGGGCGGGGTCAGTGGACGGAGGCCGGCAGCGGGGGTTCGGTCTGGTCGCTGCCGAGGATGAGGCCGGGGAAGTCGGCGATGGAGTCGATGATGTGGGTGGCGCCGCCGTTGACGAGGCGATCGCGGCTGTGGACTCCGGTCAGGACGCCGGCCACCACCGAGGCGCCGGCGCGGCGGCCGCAGAGCATGTCGCTCTCGGAGTCCCCGGCGACCGCGACCTGGCGGACGTCCTCGACGCCCAGGCGCAGGACCGCGGTGAGGACCATGTCGGGCATGGGACGGCCGCGGCCGGCGTCTTCGGGGCACAGGGCGAGGTCTATCTTGTCGGACCAGCTCAGGGCGGACAGGACGCGGCCGAGGGTCGAGCGGCTGAACCCGGTGATGAGGCAGACCTTGACCTCGGCGCTGCGGAGCTTGTCGAGCGCCTCGACGGTGCCGGGCAGGGGCAGGAGCCCCGAGCGCTCGATCGCGCCCTCGTAGGAGCGCTCGAAGGTCAGGTTGGCCGCCTGGGCTTGGGCCTCGTTGTCGGGGAAGATGCCCCGGAACACATCGATCTTGGGGCAGCCCCGGGACCGGTGCACATGCACCATGGCGCGCGCGTACGCACCGGTCCCGGGCACGATGCCCTGCGTGGCGATCGCCTCGGCGAACGCCCGTTCGACCATGGCGACGTCACCGATCGTGGTGCCTGCCAGATCCAGACAGGCAAGCTTGATGGGAGTCATCCCTCCAACCTTGCTTAGGACCATGTGAGCACCCGAGTCGGTCGCCGCGTTGATCAGTTCTCGCTGCCGGTCGCCTCGGTCCAGAGATCGAGCTCGGCGCGGTCGGCCTGGACCTTGCGCCAGACCAGCAGCCCCCCGAGAGCGACAAGCGCCAGAACGAGCAGCTTCTTCACGGTGTGACCCCACTTCTTCGACGGTCTCACCTGCCGGGGTGAGACGACGCCCGGTTCCAACGGTTCCTTGCAGCCTAGCAAGGGATCGGCCGATGACCCGGTATGCGCACAATACGGGAGCGGTGAATCTCCGTTCACACCGTGATTTCCGTCACTCTTCGGTACGGCTCGCGCCTGCATGATCACGATCCGCCACGAGCTCGGCCTCGAACCCGTCCTCGTTCTCCAGATAGGCCGCGTAGTGGCCGGCTCCGCCGGCGTGGGGATGGCGGTCGGCGAACATCAGGCTCCAGCCGTACCGCGGGGCCGCCGCGACGAGGTCGTCCACCCGCCGCGTCCCGGCCACCCGGAAGGCCAGGTGATTCAGCCCCGGTCGGCATCGATCGTGGACGGGGGCGCTCAGCGCGGGCGACTGCTCGACGACGATGTACACCCCGTCCATCGCCCAGCTCCGGCCGGCCTCCCACTCCTGGAACGGCAGGTATCCCAGCTCGCCGAGCAGCCATCCCCACGACGTGACGGCGCGGCCGAGATCGGGGACCCACAGTTCGACGTGATGCAACATGACCCCAGCCTGCCGGACCGGGCCCGGCTAACGGGCGGGCCGGGCCAGGGCGTTCCTCATCGCGCGGTCGAGCCGTACGGAGATCAGATCGACCCCGTCCGCCTTCACGCCGGTGAGGTCGGCGCAGCTGAGATCGTCGGGGAAGTCCTTCACCGTGGTCAGCCCCCAGCCCGCGTAACGCTGTCCGCTGCCCGGCTCGCACAGCGCACCGGCGGGGGAGCACAGCGCGGGAGCGGGCAGACACGGCACGGGTGCAGGGGAGTGCGTCGCAGGCACGGGGCGGTACGGCATGAGCCTGGGGGGAGTACGGCGGAGGCGCCGGAGCCGGGCGTGGGGCGTACCGGGAAACGAGCAGGGAGACCGGGCGTCTTTCACTCACCGTCTCCCCCGAGATCCTCAGGATCTTATGGGTATGTGGTGTGGTGAGATGATTCGCCCGATCCGCAGACTCCCGGCCTGAGCCGTCCGGAGCTTCCGGCCTGAGCCGTCCGCGGGCTCCCAGCCGGAGCCGGGAGCCCGCCGTGGCCGCTCCTCCTCAAGGAGGATCACCCGTCGGAGAGGGTCATCTCTCCCCGAGGAGATCGCTGTACTCGGGGTGGAGGTCGATCCAGGACCTCACGAACGAGCAGCGGGGGATCACCTTCGATCCTTCGACCCGCGCAGCGTCCAGAGCCGCCCGGACGAGCGTGCCGCCTATCCCCCTGCCCTCGAAGGCCTTGTCCACCTCGGTGTGGGTGTAGACGATCACATCGTCCTTGCGGACGTACTCGATCTGGCCTACGTGACTGCCGTCGATCTCGGCTTCGAAGAGGTTCATCTCCGGTACGGCCGTGACCCTGACGGTCATCGTGGCCTCCTTCCGTCTTCTCCTCACAGATCAGCCAGCCGATCCTCCGGGGCGTTCATTCCCGGAGGCCGTGGCCGGTCGTCAGTTCGTGAAGGCGTCCTTGACCTTCTTGCCGGCGTCCTTGACCTTCTCGCCGGCCTGCCGGAGGCTGCCCTCGGTCTGGTCGGCGCGGCCCTCGGCCTGCAGGTCCCGGTCGTCGGTGGCGTCGCCGACGTTCTCCTTCACACGGCCCTTGAGCTCCTGAGCCTTGTTGGCGATCTTGTCGTCGGTTCCCATGATGATCTCCTTCGTCATACGAGGCGTTCACTGGCAACAGTGAGATCCCCTATCCCCACACGACGAAGGCAAACTCCGGCCCCGCTCACCCCGCCCCACCCGGCACCGCTCGACCCCGCCCCACCCGGCACCGCTCGACCCCGCCCACCCGGCACCGCTCGACCCCGCCCGCCCGGTCAGGCCTCGCACCTCTCCCCGAGCAGTTCGGCGAACAGGTTCTCCCAGTGCGGCATCACCCTGTCCGGGGCGTACTCCCGCACGGTCACCAGGGCCGCGGCGCCCATCCTGCGGCGCAGTTCCCGGTCGGCGACGAGGCGGCGGATCCCCGCGGCCAGGGCGTCCACGTCCTCCGGGGGGACGAGCAGCCCGTCGACCCCGTCGATCAGGACGTCGGCCGGACCGGTCGGGCAGTCGAAGGCCACCACCGGCAACGCGTGCGACATGGCCTCGATCATCACCATGGGCAGCCCCTCGAAGCGGGAGCTGAGCACATAGAGCGAGGCGTCCGCCAGTTCGTCGGCCAGCCGGTCGCTCTGGCCCATCAGGGTGATGACGCCGTCCATCCCGTACTTCTTGATCAGCGCCCGCAGCTCGGCCTTCTTCTGCCCCGTGCCGAAGACGCGCAGCCGCCAGTCCGGATGATCGCGGACGACCTGCGCGAAGGCCGGGACGAGCATGTCGAAGCCCTTCTGCGTCACCAGGCGTCCCGCGGCCACCGCCACCCGGTTCTCGTGGGTGGAAAGGCGCAGGCCGAGGGTGTCGATGGCGTTGGGGATCCGCAGGACCGGGGTTCCCGGCAGCACGCGCTGATAGTCCCGGCGGTCGGTGCCGGTCAGGACCACGACCGCGTCCAGCTTCCGGTAGTGGCGGATGATCTGCCGGCGGACGGCCTCGCGGTGCGTCGCCAGGTTCATGTGCTCCTGGGCGACCCGGACCACGCTCCCGGAGGCGCAGCGGGCCGAGATGAGGTTCAGGGCGGGGCGGGTGGTCACCAGGACGCCGTCCTGCAGCGAGGCGACGTAGTCGATGACGGCCCTCTCCACGCGCTCGGTGAAGTAACCCGCGGCGAACTCCCCGCGCGGGACCATGCGGCCGCGCACCACCCGCCAGAGCCGCCGGCCGAAGGAGTCGGGCCGGGTCCCGTCCCGCTGGTCCACCAGGGCGGTGAGAGCGACACGCGGATCCAACGGGAAGCGCGGCTCGTCGCGGCGCCGGACCACGCTGACGATCTCGACCTCGTGTCCCGCCTCGGCCATCGCCTCCGCCTGGTTGATCACGGTGCGGATCGTGCCGCCCATGCCGTAGGCGTGCAGGAGCATGTAGCGGATCTTCATGGCTTCGCCAGGTAGCCCCAGCTACGGCAGATGGGTTTCAGTTCCTCGGGGATCCCGTCCTCGCCGGGCAGGTCGCGGCCCTGCTGCACGGTGCCCGACTGGATCTTCTCCTTCCAGTCCCCCAGGCCCTTGGCGATCACTTCCTGCTCGCCGTACGAGAGCATCCCCGCCTCCCACGGGATGGCCAGGAACTCGCAGACGCGGCGGGTCTCCGTCTCGGGGTCGCCGGTCAGGTCCTCGTAGCGCACCGTCAGGCCGGCCAACGCCTTGCGCGCCCGCTGGACCGCCCGCATGTAGCGCAGCGCGTCCAGGGTGGCCTCGTGCGCCGTGCGCCTGTCCGGGCTGGCCTCGTGCCAGGAGGCGGCGATGGAGGCCGGGTGGCGCAGCAGGAAGATGAAGCGGGCGTCGGGCCAGCAGGTCGCGATGCGGCCGAAGGCGAAGGCGTTGGCGGGCGTCTTGTCCACGATGAAGGACTTGCCGCTGCGCACCAGTTCCCGGTGGAGCACCCGGTCCCACAGCAGGTGCTCCAGATCGGCCTGGTTGTGCCCGAGCGCCTCCATCGCCTTGCGCGACAGCGAGGTGCCGAAGCCCACGGTCAGGCGGCGCACGTGCAGCTCGTGCGGGGCGTGCAGCATGGAGTGGGCGCCCAGCACCGCCCTCAGCAGCGTGGAGCCCGACCTGACCGGCGACAGGATGAAGATCGGCGCGGTCAGCAGCCGGTCCGTCTGCGGATCGGCGGGCGGCCGGACGAGTTCCTCCGGAGCGGCGGAGACCGGCGCGGAGGCGGTGACGGCCGTGAGAGTCCTGTCCGCCCGGGCGAGCCGGAACCCGGTGAACCTGATCAGAGCGTCATTGACTGTGCGCTGCCAGTTCATGCCGAGGCAGGCTACTCGCCTTTCCTGTCAGTTCACTGTGTGTTCGCACCTGCGGACTCACAGGAAACGCCCATGTTCCGCCCCGGCCTCAGAAGGTATGGGGGGAAGATCCCCGAATGAGGGAAACGCACCCCGGACGGCCCGGGACGTCAGTGGGCCAGCGCCTCCTCGGCGGCCTCGGGAGCCCGCATCCGGCGCACCCCGGGGGAGAGCAGCGCGGCGAGGGCGACCAGGACGACCAGCGCGGCGCACGCCAGCAGCGCCGGCCTGGGCCCGATCAGGATGGCGACCGGTCCGGCCACCAGCAGTCCGATCGGGCCGAACATCAACGACCCCAGGGCGTCGTAGGAGCTCACCCGCGACAGCGCCTCGGCGGGGATCTCACGCTGCATGGTGGTGCTCCACAGCACTCCGAAGACGTCGAAGCTGACGCCCATCGTGACGGCCCCCAGCACGACCGCCCACAGCGGGGCTCCCACGCCGAGCAGCAGGTACGGCAGCGCGGCGAACATGGTGAGGATCGTGCCCACCAGGATGGGGCGGCGGGGCCGGAACCGCAGCGCGAAGACGACTCCGCCGAGCATGCCCACCGCCTCGCCCGCCAGGATCGCCGACCAGGCGGCGGCCCCGCCCAGGCTCTCCTTGGCCACCAGCGGGCCGAGCACGCCGTGCGCGGCCTGCACGGCCATCACCAGCACCGAGAACTGGGCGACGACCACCCACAGCCACTGCCGGGAGGCGAACTCGCGCCAGCCCTCCCGCAGCTCGGCCAGCACGGAGGGGGTCGCCTGCGCGGAGCGCGCCTCCGCCGGGGTCAGGCGCAGCGCCGCCAGGAGTACGGCCGCCGCCGTGAACATGGCGCCACTGATGGCCAGCGCCCAGCCCCCGCCGACCAGGACCACCGTGGCCCCGCTCAGCACGAGTCCCGCCACGCGGGAGATGTTGGCGCCCAGCCCCAGCAGGGCGTTGGCGGTCTGCAGCCGGTCGGCGGGCACGACGTCGGGGATGATGCCGGTCAGCGCGGGGTACATGGCCGCCATCGCGACGCCGCTGATCGCGGCCGCCGTCGCCATGACGGGGAGCGGGGTCCAGCCGGTGAGCAGCATCGCGGACAGGCCGAAGAACGCCACGGCGTTGAGGATCTCGCCGGCCATCATCACCCGCTGGCGCGGGAGGCGGTCGGCGACGACCCCGCCGACGAGCATGAACAGCACCGTCGGCAGCGCCTCGGCGGTGAGCACCACCGACAGCGTCGTGGCGGTCGCGCCGGGCATCCCCAGGACGCCGAAGGCCAGGGCCACCGGGGCGAAGGCCGTACCCAGCACCGAGACGGTCCGGGCGGTGAGCAGCAGGGCGAAACGGTGATCCGCGAGCATGGCGAGATCGCGGCGGTAGCTGTTCACCGGATGGCTCCTTCAGGAAGTCACGAAGGAGTCCATCTTGCCGCTTTTCGTCCTTGATGTCGCATCAATAAACCGGTGCGTCCGGGCCCGCGCCGGGCGGGGACCCCCTCCGGTCATCTCCAGATCACCCCGTCCATCCCTCCCCCGATCACCCGGTCGCGCCTTTTCCGATCACCCGTCCGGGACGGGCGGGAAAAGCCCTATCTCTCTTTACCGGGGCTTGTGGAAAAGGGCGTCCCGTTGACCGGAGCTTTCCCCGGTCCTACGGGTTGCTGATCCGGGGATCGGCACCATTGCGCTGCGCCGGGGTACTGCTGAGACAACACGAATTACGGACATACCGCTCGCAACGTCATGGGCGTGACCAGCGCGGAGGGGAAGAAAACAGGTGCCAGCGGGTTGCAAGGGGAAATCCTCATAACCGTGTCCCACCGGCCGATGGACATGCGATGACGTTGTTGGAGATGAGGGAGCGGAAAATGTCGGAAGGTCAGGCAACGCTCGCCGTACCGTCCGGTTCCGCTTCGAACCGGGGTCCGGTATGGCCGGTGGTCGTTATCACCGTACTGGCCGTATTCAATATCGCGTGGTGCGCCGTCAACCTGACGGGCACCGTGGCGCCGGTGCTGGCCTGGGTGCCGCTGCCGGTGTGCGCCGCGGTCACCGCCTACGCCACCTGGAGCGTCTCCCGGCTCTCCACGCTCGCCGTGCCCGTGCGCCTGCTGTGGCGGCGCCTGGCGCTGGCGCTGGTGCTGGTCGCCTTCGGCGTGATCGGTGACGCGATCGACACCGCCGGGCCCGGCGAGGCGTGGCCGTACGTCCGCCCGCTGTCCGTGGGCTTCTACTGCGTCACCGTCATGGTGGTCCTGTGGGCGCTGCTGCGCACGCCCGTCGGGAGCCGCTCCCCCGGCCAGTGGCTGCGGCTGGGGCTCGACACCGCCGTCTTCCTGCTGGCCGGCAGCCTGTTCATCGGCCACTACGCGCTGGTGGGCGGCACGGAGCTGGTAGCCGTCACCGGCTCGTGGTGGTCGCTGGCGAGCATCGTCGCGCTGTCCTGCTTCGTGATGCTGGCCGCCGCCAAGCTGGCGCTGACCGGCGTGGGTCCCCTGGACCGGGGCGCCCTGTGGCTGCTGACGCTGTCGATCCTGATCTCGGCCACGGTCAGCAGCGTGCTCACCCCGATCCTGGGCGACAACCCGAACGTCTACGCCTCCCAGATCGCCCTCCCGATCGGCTGCCTGGTCATGGCGCTGGCCGCCGAGCGGCAGCGCCGGGCCGTCGCCTCCGAGGCCAGGCCGACCGCGCGGCGCCCGTTCAGCCCGCTGCCGTACGTCGCGGTCGCGGCCACCTACGTCCTGCTGCTGCTGTCCACGCGCGAGGCGAACACGACGGTCCGGCTGGTCGTGATCGGCGTCATCGCCCTGACCGCGCTGGTGGTGATCCGGCAGCTGACCGCCCTGTACGACAACGCCCGCCTGCTGGACCGCCTGGACTCCAGCATCTCCGAGCTGGGCCGGCACGAGCGGCGCTTCCGCTCGCTGGTGCAGAACTCCTCCGACATCACCCTGATCACCGACTTCAAGAGCCGGGTGACCTACATCAGCCCGAGCGTCGAGCGGATCCTCGGCATGCCGGCCGACCACTGGCTCGGCCGGCCGGTCACCCAGTGCGTCCACCCGGACGACCTGCCGGTGATGCAGGACTTCCGCGAGAGGCTGATGGAGCGCGTCGGCGCCACCGCCTCGTGCCAGGCCCGGATGCGCCACGCCGACGGGTCCTGGCGCTGGCTCGACGTCTTCGCCACCAACCGGTTCGACGAGCCCAGCGTCGGCGGCATCGTCAGCAACGCCCGCGACATCACCGAGACCCGCCGCTTCCAGGACCAGCTGGCCCACCAGGTCACCCACGACGCGCTGACCCAGCTCGCCAACCGGACCCTGTTCGCCGAGCGGACTGCCGAGGAGCTGGCCGCCGGGTACGACGTCGTGCTGGCACTGATCGACATCGACGACTTCAAGGCGATCAACGACCGGCTCGGGCACGCGGTCGGCGACGCCCTCCTGGTCGCCCTCGCCGACCGCCTCAGGGGATGCGTACGGCCCGGCGACCTGGTGGCCCGGCTCGGTGGCGACGAGTTCGCCATCCTGCTGCGCAGCGTCCGCGGGCCGGAGATCGAGCAGGTCATCGAAGACGTCATGGTCGCCCTCGGCACCGCCGTGCACGCCGCGGACCACGAGCTGCTCGCCCAGGCCAGCATCGGTCTGGTCGACGGCGGCGCGGGCATGGACGCCAGCGAGCTGCTGCGCCGCGCCGACGTGGCCATGTACGCCGCCAAGGAGCAGGGCAAGAGCGGCTACCGCTGGTACAGCGAGAGCATGGACGCCCGAGCCGTCGAGCACGCCCGGATGGGCGCCGACCTGCAGCGGGCCCTGGCCAGGGAGGAGCTGTTCCTGCTGTACCAGCCGGTGGTCACGCTGCCCCACGGCGACGTCTACGGCGTCGAGACGCTGATCCGCTGGCGCCACCCGGAGCGCGGACTGGTCTCGCCCGCGGAGTTCATCCCCGTCGCCGAGCGCAACGGGATGATCGTCCAGATCGGCGACTGGGTGCTGCGCGAGGCGTGCCGGCAGATGGTCGAGTGGCAGCGGGACTACGGCGTCGCGGCCCCCTCCCGGGTGGCGGTGAACGTCTCGGCCCGGCAACTGCGCGAGCCGGCGTTCGCCCGGACCGTGGCCGACGTGCTGGCCGAGACCGGGCTGCGCCCGGGCGACCTGCTGGTGGAGATCACCGAGACGGCCGTGTTCGACGGCGGTCCCGCGGTGGAGACGGTCCAGGCCATCCAGTCCCTGGGGGTCGCGATCGCCCTGGACGACTTCGGCACCGGGCACTCCTCGCTCGGACTGCTGCGCACCTGCCCGGTCGACATCCTGAAGGTGGACAAGCTGTTCGTCGACGGGGTGGCCGGCACGGCCGAGGAGGCGGCGATCGCCACCTCGATCGCGCAGATCGCCCACGCCCTGGGGCTGGGCGCCGTGGCCGAGGGCGTGGAGACCACGGCGCAGGCGGCGAAGCTGTACCAGATGGGCTACCGCCTGGCGCAGGGCTTCCACTTCGCCCGGCCGCTGTCCCCCGGCGACCTGGCCGTCATGCTGGAGGCCCGCCTGCCGCGCCGCGGGCCCGACGCGATGGAGCCCCCGGCCCTGGCCAGCTGACCGGCACGCCGGGCGGGGCCCGCTTTTGACCGGCCGGGTGCGTCATCCGGCCGGTCAGGGGAACGGGACCCGTATGGACAACACCAATGGGACGAAACCTCTGGCCGTCGTGACCGGCGCGTCCAGCGGCATCGGTTACGAGCTCGCCAGGCAGTTCGCCGAGAACGGATTCGATCTCGTCGTCGCCGCCGAGGACGAGCGTCTCTTCCCCGCCGCCCGGTCGCTGGAGGACCTCGGCGCGGCGGTCTCCAGCGTGCAGGTGGACCTCGCCCACTACGAGGGCGTCGAGGAGCTCCACACCCGGATCGCCGCCTCCGGCCGCCCGGTGGACGCGATCGCCGTCAACGCGGGCATCGGCGTCAGCGGCGACTTCGCCCGGGAGACCGACCTGAACGCCGAGCTCAAGCTGATCAAGCTCAACGTGGTCTCCTCGGTGCACCTGGCCAAGCTCGTCCTGCCCGGCATGGTCGAGCGCGGTCGGGGACGGGTCCTGTTCACCTCCTCGATCGCGGGCACGATGCCCGGGCCGTTCCACGCGGTGTACGCGGCCTCCAAGGCGTTCCTGTACTCCTTCTCCGAGGGGATCCGCGAGGAGCTCAAGGACACCGGTGTCACCGTCACCGCCCTGCTGCCCGGCCCGACCGACACCGACTTCTTCCGCCGCGCCGACATGGAGGACACCAAGGTGGGCGCGGGGCAGAAGGACGACCCCGCCGAGGTGGCGCGCCAGGGCTTCAAGGCGCTGATGTCCGGCGACGACCACGTGGTGGCCGGGTCGAAGAAGAACGTGGTGCAGGCCGTGGCGGGCAAGATCATGCCCGAGTCCGCCCAGGCGAAGATGACCCGGCGGATGACCGAGCCCGGGAGCGGGGACCCGGACGGGGAGGGCGAGGACCGGGGCGGGGAGTAGACACTCCCCTGTCAGGCGGTCCCGGCAGGGGTTTTAAGTACGGCGCGCACCGCCGCCAGGCACCGCTCCACCACCGGCCGAGGATCGAAGGCGTAGGTGCCGTCGCCGAACAGCTCGAAGGTCATGTGCCCCCGGTACCCCCGGCGGTCCAGGTCGGCCAGATAGCCGGCCAGCGGGAGCTCGCCGTCGCCCCACGCCAGGTGCCCGGCGGGGCGGCCGTCGACGAGGTGCACGTGGCGGACGCGGTCGCCGAGAGCGTCGAAGTAGTCGTCGACGCTCTCGCCCGCGACGGCCATGCCCACGGTGTCGAGCACGGCGCCGAGGTTGGCGGCGCCCACCTCGTCGATCATCGTCGCGAGCGTGCGGCAGTCGTTGACGAGGTTCGACTCCACGCGCTGCAGGGGTTCCAGCACGCACGTCACCCCGAGCGCCCCGGCGTAGGCGGCGATCTCGCCGATCGCGTCGACGGAGCGGCGCCAGGCGGCCTCCACCGGCTCGTTCTCGAAGCCGCGGCCCGGGGTGAGCAGGAGCAGCTCCGCCCCGAGCTCCGCGCACAGTTCGGCCGCGCGGCGGAACACGGCGATGCTCTCGGCGCGCAGCCAGGTGACGGGGGAGGCCACGTTGACCGGGTACATCACCTGCTCGGGGGTCAGGCAGTGCACCGCGAGCCCCCGCGCCTCGGCGCCGCGGCGCACGGCCCGCGCCTCGGCGTCGCTCAGCCGGGGGATGTGCAGCTGCGGCGCGATGCCCCACAGCTCCAGCCGTTCACGGCCGAGCTCGGCGGCGTCGTCGAGGAAGCGCTCGAAGGGCTGGTGCTGGTAGGCGAAGTTCGAGGCGGTGATCTGCCGGGTGGAGAGGGTCATCGGGGCTCCTGCCGTACGTGGCGCGCGCTGCGGTCGAGAGGGGTCACTTTCCGATTCCGTCGGCGAGGCCCCTGACGATATAGCGCTGGCCGAAGAAGAACAGCAGCACCACCGGGACCGCCGCGATCACCATGCCGGCGAAGACGACGGGGAACTCGGTGCCGTGCTTGCTCATCAGGCTCGTCAGGCCGACCGGGAGGGTCTGCACGCCGCTGCCGCTGGTGAAGACCATCGCGAACAGGTACTCGTTCCAGGTGAACAGGATGTGCAGCAGCACCGTCGAGGTGATGATCGGCTTGCACATCGGCAGGGTGATCCGCCAGAAGGCGGTCCAGCGGCCGGCGCCGTCCATCTCTGCGGCCTCGTCGACCTCGCGGGGCAGATCGATCATGTAGGCGCGGATGAGGAAGGTGGTGAAGGGGATGCGGAAGGCGGTGTACAGGATGAGCAGCGCCCAGAAGCTGTTGTACAGGCCCATCGCCTGGAACATCTTCACCAGGGGGACCAGCGCCACGGTGGGGGCGAGCATGAGCCCGCCGAGGATGAGCGCGGTGATCGTCTTGTTGAACGGGATGTCCACGCGGGTCAGGCCGTAGGCGGCCCAGGCGCTGACGAACACGGTGGCCGCCGTCGAGGTCACGGTGACCAGCACGCTGGTGGTGAGATAGTCGCTGACCCCCCGGTTCCACGCCTTGCGGTAGTTGTCGAAGCTCCAGTCGACCGGCAGGGCGAACGGGTCGCCGAACAGCTCGGCGTTGGTCTTGAACCCGTTGAGCACCATCCACAGCAGGGGATAGAGCACCACGACCGCGAGGCCGAGGAGGAAGGCCCACACGAACACGCGGGCGATCACACCGAGGAAGCCCAGGCGACTCACCACTCCACCCTTCTCCTGCGGGTGACCCACAGCTGCGCCATGGCGACGCCGAGTGTGATCACGAAGAGCACCGTCGCGATCGCGGCGGCGTAGCCGAAGTTGTTGCGGACGAAGCCGCTGCGGTACAGCCAGGTCCCCAGCACCTGGGTCGAGTTGTTGGGCCCGCCCCCGGTCATCACCATGACCTCGTTGAACACCTGGAAGGCGCCCGAGATGGTGACGATCGCCATGAGCCCGGTCATCTCGCGGACCAGGGGGAGCGTCACGTGCACGAAGCGGCCGATCGGGCCGACCCCGTCGATGGCCGCCGCGCCGTGGATCTCCGCGGGGATGCGCTGGATCGCGACGGAGAACAGCAGGACGGAGTACCCGAAGCCCTGCCACTGGCTCATCGCGATGACCGCGAGCATCGCGGTGCCCTCCTGCCCCAGCCACGCCTGGGTGAACTGCTCCAGTCCCACCGCCCGGAGCAGGTGGTTGAGCGGGCCCAGGTTCGGTTCGTAGATGAAGTAGAAGAGCAGTCCCGCGACGGTCAAGGAGATGGCCGAAGGAAGGAAGTAGATCGCCCGCAGGCCGCGCCGCCACCGTTCGCTGCGGACGCTCTCGACCAGCGCGGCCAGCACGAGGGCGCCGAACACCTGGAACACGATCGAGATCACCGCGTACAGCAGGTTGTTGCCGAACGACGACCAGAAGACCGGGTCGTCGAGGAGCCTGCTGTAGTTGTCGAGCCCGACGAACTCCTGGCTTCCGCTGTAGATGTCCCACTCGAGCGTGCTGAACCCGAGGTTCTGCGCGAGCGGCAGGTAGACGAACACTCCGACCAGCACGAGGGCCGGGACGACCCACCCGAGCCCGAGCGTCCTTCGCACGATGGCGCGCACCGGCATGCTCTCCCTTCGGCCCTTGCGGCTACTTGGCCGAGGCCGAGGCCTGGCGCACGCTCTCGAGCACCTTCTCGGGGGTCGAGCCGCCGCTGATGAGCGCCTCCCCGCCGGCCAGCCACGCGTCGGCGACCTCGGGCACCGTGACCGTGTCGAGCCAGATCGCCAGCTGCGAGGCCTGGTTGACCATCTCGATGCCCTCGAACACGGCCTTGCCGGAGGTCTCGGCGGTGACGGCGCCGATGACCGTGCTGGGCTGGCCGTACGGGGCGGCCGAGAGCGTCTTGGCGTTCTCCGCGCCGGTGGCGAACTTCATGAAGTCGACGGCGAGCGCGACGCGCGGTGACCTGGCGTTGATGAGATAGCCCTCGGGCGCGCCCTCGATCGCCTCGGGGTCGCCCGCGGCGCCCTGGGGGACCGGCAGCGGGAAGATGCCGAAGTTCTCCGGCTTGAGCTCCCGCTCGTCGGTGACGTTCGCGAACTCCAGGATCTCCTGGTAGTACATCGCGGCCTTGCCGTTGAGGAACTTCTCCTGCGCGGAGCTGTACAGCACGCCGTTGGTTCCCTCACGGGTGTCGGTGCACTGGTCGACGAGGGTCTTGAACTGCTTGAGCGCGGTGACGTAGCCGGGGTGGTCGAGCGTGGCCGTCTTGGGGCTGAAGTCGGCCTGGAGGGTGGCGCTCGGCACGGTGTAGGCGAACAGCTGCTGCAGATAGTGCAGGGCGGGCCAGCCGTCCTTGTTGCCGAAGGTGATCGGCTCGTACCCCGCCTTGCGCAGCGGCGCGCAGCTGGCCAGCAGTTCCTCGAAGCTGGTGGGCACCTTCACGCCGGCCGCCTCGAAAGCGGCCTTGTTGTAGCCCATGAACTTGCCGTTGTTGTACAGCGGGATCCCGTAGTACTTGCCGTCGTAGGCGAAGGCCGACAGCGCCGCCTTGCCGAACGTCTTGCCCCACGGCGTGTCGGGCCCGATCACCTCGGTGAGGTCGGCGGCGCGGCCGCCGCGCACGAAGTTCTCCGCCCAGTTGCCGGTCCAGGTGAAGTAGACGTCGGGCAGGGCGTCGGAGGCGGTCAGGGTCTTGGTCTTGTCCTTGATGCTCTGGTCGGTCTCCTGGATGAGCTCGACCTTCACGCCGGGATGCAGCCGCTGGTACTCGGCGGCGACATCCTCGAAGTAGGAGCTGAGAGGCTCTCCGGCGAACTTGGTGAGGATGCTCAGGGTGCCGGAGAACTCCGGGGCGGCGGCGATGTCGGCCGCGGGGGCCTTGGCCGGCTCGCCGCCGCAGCCGGCGAGGACGAGCACCGACGTCCCGGCCAGGGCCGCGAACGTCGTCAGCGCGCGAGAGCGCATGGGCTCTCCTTTCTCTCGGGGGGAGAGGGGACCGCCGGTGCGAAGGCACCTCAGATCCGCCGTGGGGGTGTCCGTGACACGAACCGCTGGTGTCGGCTGACTGTACAGAGCTTCTGATACCGGTACCAGAGCTAAAAGCAAGATCTTCTTCTGCCGGTACGGCCGCAGCGGCTTCCAGGTCGAGAAATCCCAGTTCAACAGGGATAGAACAGCGCATGTAACGGTTCCGGTGTTGACGCGGGGCGACTCCTGTGCCAGCGTGACCCCCGCGTGATACCGGTATCAGGCCGCAGGGCGGCACCGGCCGCAAGCATTCCCGAAAGGACGCAAGATGCTCCGATTCAACGAGCCGGAATTCCTCAAGCAGATGGAGAGCGCGGTGGCGTTGCGCCCTCAGATCGAGGAACTCGTCGATCGACTCGTGGAGGAGGGGTTCGGCAATCTCTTCCTCGTCGGCGCCGGCGGCACCTACGCCCAGATGTGGCCGTACGAGCTCCTGGCCCGCCGCCGTTCCTCACTCGACGTGCGCGCCGTGATCGCCGCGGAGCTGGTCGCCTCCGGTGACGCGTCCCTCGGCGAACGCTCAGTGGTGATCTTCACCTCGGTCTCCGGCACGACCGACGACAGCATCCGGGCCATCGAGTACTGCCGTTCGAAGGGCGCCTACACGATCGGCTTCACCGGCTACGCCGACTCGCCCATCGCCCAGAAGGTCGACGTCGCCCTCATCTCCGAGCCGAAGACCTGGCCCTTCGACATGCAGATGCTGCTGTTCACGGGCCGGCTGCTCTCGCGCAGGGGCGAGTTCGACGACTACGAGGCGTTCGCCGACGAGCTCGCGAACCTCCCGCAGATCATGCTGGAGGTGGCCAGGCAGGCCGAGGCCGGGGCCGCCGCCTTCGCCGAGGCGCACAAGGACACCGACTACCACTTCCTCATCGGCGGCGGGAACCTGTGGGGGTTCACCTACCTGTACTCCATGTGCATCCTGGAGGAGATGCAGTGGCTGCGCACCACGCGGGTGCACAGCGCGGAGTTCTTCCACGGCTCCCTCGAACTGCTGGAAGAGGACACGAGCGTGATCGTCTTCCAGGGCGAGGACGAGGCCCGCTCCCTCACCGACCGCGCCGAGGCCTTCGCCCGGCGCGTCTCCAAGGACGTCACCGTCTTCGACACCCGCGACTACGCGCTCGACGGGATCAGCCCGCGCTTCCGCGGCCTGGTCGCGCCGATCGTGCTCGACACCGTGATGGGCCGCGTCAGCAAGCACCTGGAGAGGGTCCGCGACCACTCCCTCGACCTGCGCCGCTACTACCGCGTCATGGACTACTGAGTCATGGACCGCTGAGTCGCCGGCCACAGGGCCGCCGGCTGCCGGGTCATCGCCCGTCTCCCTTCCCCCCTTCCCGGGCCCCGCGCCGTGCCGCGCGGGGCCCGCGCACAGGAGAATCCATGAGAGTCCTCGGTTTCGGCGACAACATCGTCGACCGGTTCGTCGACCGCGGTGTCGACTATCCGGGCGGCAACAGCGTGAACGTCGCCGTCTTCGCCCGCCGCCTCGGAGTCGAGGCCGGCTATCTGGGGGTCTTCGGCGACGACGATCTCGGCCGCTTCCTGGCCGGGTCGATCGCGGCCCAGGGGGTGGCCGTCGACCGCTGCGTCGTGCGGGCCGGTGAGACCGGCGTCTCCACCCTGCGCGTCGACGACGGCGACCGCGTCTTCCTCGGCTGGAACGGCGGCGGCGTCACGGTGCGCGAGCCGCTCGTCCTCGACGAGGAACTGCTCGGCTACGCGGCGTCCTTCGATCTCGTGCACTCCAGCGTGTACTCCCGCAGCGAGACCGAGCTGCCCAAGCTGGCCGGGCTCGGCACGCTGGTGAGCTTCGACCTGTCCAGCGAGGAGGAGTACCGCACCCCCGGCTACCTCGACCGCGTCTGCCCGCACGCCGACCTGGTGCTGCTGTCGTGCTCCCACCTGGACGAGGCGGCCACGCACGCCCTCCTGGCCGAGGCCGTACGGCGGGGCGCGGGGCTCGCGCTGGCCACGCGCGGCGTGGCGGGGGCGATCGCCCACGACGGCCGCGCCACCCTCGCCGTCGAGGCCCGCCGGGTGGAGGACCCGGGCCGGATCGTCGACACCATGGGCTGCGGCGACGCCTTCCTCACCGGGTTCGCCGTGTCGCTGTTGCGCGAGGGCTGGTCCGCGGGGTTCCCGCCGCGGCCCGGCATGATCGAGAACGCCCTGCGCGAGGGCGCGGAGACGGCGTACGGGCAGTGCCTGGTCGAGGGCGCGTTCGGCTGCGGCCGGCCCACCGGACGACCGCCCGTGGCTAGCATGTGGCGAGCCTCCGAACGCGAGAAATGAGGACGCGATCCATGCCAGCTGATCGGGACCAGGCGCCGGGGCCGCCGACGATCTCCGAGGTGGCCGCCGAGGCCGGGGTCGGCCGCGCGACCGCGGCCCGGACGCTCGGCGGGTATGGATACGTCAGCCCGGAGTCGCGGGAACGGGTGCTCGCGGCGGCCGAGAAGCTCGGCTACCGCACCAACGCGCTCGCGCGGAGCATGTCGACGGGGGTCAGCCACACCCTCGGGGTGATCGTCGCCGACATCGGCAACCCCTTCTTCGCCGGGGTGGTCCGCGGGATCTGCGACACCTCCCGGGCCCGGGGCTTCGACACGATCGTGCTGAGCACCTACGAGAACCTCGACGAGGAGGTCGCGGCGACGAACGTGCTCATCGACAAGCGCGTCGACGGCGTCATCATCGCCTCGGCCGCCGTCGACCGCGGCGAGGTCGCCCACATCCGGGCGGCGATGGACCGGGGCATCCCCGTCGTGCTCGTCGACCGCGCGGTGTCCTCGCTCGACCTCGACGCGGTCGTCATCGACAACCGCGACGCGGCGCGGGAGGCGGTCGAGACGCTCATCGCGGCCGGGCACCGCCGGATCGGCTTCGTGTGGGGACCGCCCGCGGCGGGGGTCCCCGCGACCCGGCGCGGTCTGCTGGCCGAGGCCTCCCGCAACCTGTGGACCGACGGGGAGCGTCTGCGCGGCTATCTCGACGCGCTCGACGACGCCCGCATCCCCTTCGACCCCGAGCTGGTGATGGTCGGGCGCAAGACCGAGGAGCGGGCGACCCAGGAGGTCGCCCGCATGCTCTCGCTGCCCGACCGCATCACCGCGGTGTTCTGCACCGAGACCGACGCGGTGACGGGGGCCCTGCGCGCCCTGCGCGCGGCGGGCCTGTCCTATCCGCGTGACGTCGCGCTGATCGGTTTCGACGACAGCGCGTGGGCGGCGGTCATGGACCCGCCGCTGACGATGATCGAGCAGCCCGTGCACGGGCTCGGCGCGAAGGCGGCGGAGGTGCTCCTCGACACCATCGACGGGGCCGAGCCCCGCCGCGAGATGCACACCCTGCGCTCCCGCCTCATCGTGCGCTCGTCGGTCGCCCCGCCGCCCGCCCGCTGAAGGCGCTCCCCGCCGCCGAAGCCACCCCGCCCGCCGAAGTCGCCCCGCCCGCCGAAGTCGCCCCGCCGCCCGAAGGAGTCTCACCCGTCCCCGTCGGCGTCGTCGTCCCGCCGGCGCAGGCCCCGCTGCACCGCCTCCAGGAACACCTTCGCGACCAGCCCGACCAGGATCAGGCCGCCGATCATCTGCGTCGTCGTCAGCATCCGGGAGAGCTGCGTGCGGGGGACGATGTCCCCGAAGCCCACCGTCGCGAACACGGTGACGGTGAAGTACAGGGCGTCGGCACGGGTCAGCGGCTCGGAGAAGCTGCTGGGATCCTCCATCGACATGAGGTGATAGGCCGTGGCGAACAACAGCAGGAACAGCATGACGGACGTCACCAGCGCCTCGATCGCCCGCATCCGGGGATGGTCCGCGCGCGTGATGGCGTACGCCTGCCAGGCGACGATCCCGCAGAGCAGCAGCAGGCCGGCGACCAGCGCGAAGAGCGAGACGACCGTGAACTCCCCGTCCATCGGCAACGTGAAGTAGCCGGTCAGCAGGCAGGCCGCGATCCCCGCCGATCGCAGCGCCGCGCGCAGGACCAGCCGCCGCCGGACCCGCCGCGGCAGGTCGCCGTCCCCGTGCCCGTCCATACCGCCACCTCCTGATGGCACCTCCTGATGGAAGGGTCACCGCCGCACCGCGCACGGGCGTCCCCCGCAGCGGGCGAAAAGGCGCCCGGCGCCGGACGCGCGGGACGCCGCGTGCACCGGACCCGGAGAGAACGCGGGCGCCGGGCTGTCAGGCGGCGGAGCGCTCCCCGACGGGACGGCGGCGGAGGGAGGGATCGGTCAGCACCGGCGGGCGCCAGGCGCCGTCGGGCTGGTAGACGTTCGTCCCGGGCGGAACGATCTCGTCGATCCGGTCGAGGGTCGCGTCGTCGAGGGTGAGCGAGGCGCCCTTCAGCAGCGACTCCAGCTGCTCCGTCGTCCGCGGCCCCGTGATCACCGAGGTGACGCCCGGGTGCGCCGCGGCGAAGGCGACGGCCAGCTCGGGAAGCGTGCACCCGATGTCGTCGGCGACCTCCAGGAGCCGTTCGACGACGTCCAGCTTGGCGGCGTTCACCGGGATGGCGGGGTCGAAGCGCGCCGGCATCAGCGCCGCGCGGCCGGTGGTCAGGTCGATCGGCCGTCCCTTGCGGTAACGGCCGGTCAGGAATCCCGAGGCCAGCGGGCTCCAGGTCAGCACGCCCATCCCCAGCCGCCGGCAGACCGGCAGCACGGAGGTCTCGATCCCCCTGGCCAGCAGCGAGTACGGCGGCTGCTCGGTCCTGAAGCGCATCAGGCCGCGGCGCTCGGCGACGTGGTACGCCTCCACGATGTCCTCGGCCGGGAAGGTGGAGCAGCCGAAGGCGCGGATCTTGCCCTGGCGCACGAGGTCGCTCAGCGCGGAGAGCGTCTCCTCGATGTCCGTCGTGTGGTCGGGGCGGTGGATCTGGTAGAGGTCGATCCAGTCGGTCCGCAGCCGCCGGAGGCTCTCCTCGACCTCCTTGACGATCCAGCGGCGGGAGTTGCCGCCCCGGTTGGGGCCCTCGCCCATCGGGAAATGCACCTTGGTGGCGAGTACGACGTCGTCGCGGCGTCCGCGCAGGGCCTCGCCGACGATCTCCTCCGACTCACCCGCCGAGTACATGTCCGCGGTGTCGACGAAGTTGATCCCCCCGTCGAGGGCGGCGTGGATGATGCGGGCGCACTCGTCGTGGTCGGGATTGCCGACGGCACCGAACATCATGGCGCCCAGGCAGTGGACGCTCACCTCGATGCCGGTGCCGCCGAGAACGCGATAGCGCATGGTCATGCTCCTTGCCTGTCGCGGACAGCGACGATCATGCGGCGTACCTTAGGTGCTGGAGTCGGCTCCAGGGCAAGCGCCTCTCCCGGGAGGGCGCGATTTTTTTATCGGAAAAACCACTTGGCCTTTTCGCGGGGGCGACCTACTCTTAATTCCAGAGAACAGCATTCCAGCGAACAGCCGGACGACCGGAAGGACGAGTCATGAGCGCATACCGGACCACTCTGCTTCCGCAGCCCGGTCTGCCCGCGCGACCCGCCACCGGCGTCGGCGGGCTCGCCCCTCCCGAGGCTTCCGTGTAATCGCTTCGCACACGGCAGCCGCCCCGGGAGACCACCCCGACGGGCGGCTTCGTCGTTCCGGGAGTGTTCCGAAGGTGTTCCGGGGGCCCGGTTCCCCCGGTTCGAACGGCATCGGAAACGGAAATCCCCCATGCCTGGAAAAGAAATCCACAGGCATGCCAACATGACAATTCAATAGTGCGATGAAACATTTCCTCGGGCTGATGGTGAAACGGGATCACGCCTGCCTTGCAAGCAGGAGTTCAGGGTTCGATTCCCTGTCTGTCCACGAGGCACCCCGCGCGGCCGCCGGGCCGCGCGACCTTTCCGAGTGTGGGGTAGCTTGGTCGGCCCGTCTGCTTTGGGAGCAGAAGATCGCAGGTTCGAATCCTGTCACTCGGACTCGGGGTGCCCGCGCCGCAGAAGCCGAACCGGTAAGGCGGCTGGCTTCCACCCAGCAGGACGGGGTTCGAGTCCCCGCTGCGGCTCTGCCCTGAAAGGAGAGGGCAACGGGCTGCGTGCTCGGCGACGGGAGTGGCGTCCCCCGCCGGGTTCACGGCCCACCCCGCGTCCGTACGGCTTACGCCGGCCGGATCGGACGTGCAGTTCTCGCGCCCGGCGCGAGCATGCGTGATGCCGGATCGTCCAACAGGCAGGACACCCGACTCTGGATCGGGAAACGGAGGTTCGATCCCTTCTCCGGCAGCCACGCGCCCGTGGGTGAGGTGTCAGCGGAAGCACGCGACCGTGCCGAGGTCGAAGGACGGGTTCGAGTCCCGTCGCCCACTCGCCGCTCTGGTCCAACTGGGAGAGACGCCGCGTTCAGAGCGCGGAGGGTCCGGGTTCGAATCCCGGGAGCGGTACGACGGTTCGCTCGTTCGCGGTCCCCGTCATCCGAGCAGGCCGCTGATCGCGATCATCAGCGGGATGGAGGCCATGGTGCTGGCCAGTACGGCATGGCGGGCCAGCCGCTTGGCCGCGCTGTAGTGCACCGCGTAGACATAGACGTTCTGCGCCGTGGGCAGCGCTGCCAGCAGCGTGGCCGCGAACAGGGCCCCGCCCTCCAGGCCGAGGGCGAAGCGGCCGACGAGCCAGGCCACCCCCGGCTGCACCAGGCACTTGAGCACGACGACCAGCACGACGTCACGGGAGTGCCCGCTCTCCTCCACCCGCCGGGCGCTGCTCAGACTCAGGCCGTACGCGATCAGCGACACCGGCACCGCGGCCGCCGCCACCAGCTCGACCGGCCGCATGAGCATGACCGGCATCTCCACGCCGGTGAGCGCGACCGCCAGCCCGAGCACCGTGGCGACGGTGAGCGGGTTGCGCAGCGGGCGCATGAGCGCCTTGCGCACGGACGTCGTGCCCGAGGCCTCCCGGTCCAGCAGCAGGAACGCCACCGGCGCCATCACCAGGAGCTGGAACAGCAGGACCGGCGCGATGAGGGCGCCGTCGCCGAGCACGTAGACGCTGACGGCGATGCCGAGGTTGCCGGCGTTGACGTAGGAGGTGGACAACGCGCCGATGACCAGCTCCGCCCGTCCCCGGCGCCACAGCAGACCCGCCACGACCAGGAAGACCGCCTGGACCGACAGCACGCCGGCGAGGTTCGTCACGAGCACCGGCGAGAAGATCGACCCCAGGTCGGCGCCGGCGACCGTGGTGAACAGCAGGGCGGGCGTGGCGACGAGGAAGGTCAGCCGGGACAGGGCCAGCTCGTCCTGCGGGCGCAGGGCGCCGCCCACACCGACCAGATAGCCGAGGAACGCGACCGCCACCAACGTGGCGACGGCTCCGACGACCTCCGACATCCCGCAAGGACTCCACTCACACCCGGTCGACCACCGCAACCCCCGACGGCCCGCGGGTCGGCGGGGACGCGCCATCGGCACGGCGCCCCTGTCGACGCTGCCGGATCCTACCCACCCGGCCGGAGGCTCCCGCCTCCGCCCCCGCGAGTCGGGAGCCGTCACTCCTCGCCGCCCGGTCCCGCCGGGAGACGGCGGTCGCGGGCGATGGCGCCGAGCCAGCGGGCCGACGGCTTGGGGGTGCGGGCGAAGGTGGTGCGGTCGACGGCGACGAGGCCGAAGGTGGGTCGGTAGGAGCCCCACTCGTAGTTGTCCAGGGCGCTCCAGTGCAGGTAGGCCCGGACGTCGGCGCCCTCGCGCATCGCGTCCGCCAGACCGGCCAGCGCGGCGCCGGTGTAGGCGATGCGCCGGTCGTCGTCGTCGGTCGCGATGCCGTTCTCGGTCACCAGGATCGGGACGTCCGGCCCGACGACCCCGGCGGTGTGGCGCACGGCCTGGCCGAGCGCGGCGGGGTAGTACTCCCAGCCGGTGAGCGTCTTGTCCGCCTCCTCGGGGACGGGCAGCGGGCCGTCGGCGGCGACCCTGGTGCGGGTGTAGGACTGGACGCCGATCCAGTCGTCGCCGCGGGCGGCCTCCAGGAACCGGTCCTCGCGGGGCCAGGCGTGGGCCCGGCAGGCGTCCTCGGCTCCGGGTTCGGGCTGGTAGACCTGGTTGGCCACGGTCCATCCGACCCGCAGATCCGGGCAGGCGGCGCGCAGGACCTCGCGCGCGGCGTGGTGCGCGCCGATCAGGCCCGCGCTGAGGTCGTCGTCGGGTTCCAGGCGCGCGAAGTCGGTGTCCGCGCCGCCCTTGCGGATGAGGGTGTGCATCAGGGCCACCATGTTGGGCTCGTTGACGGTGGCCGCGTAGCGGACCGCGCCGTCGAGGATCGGGGCGACCGCGGCGGCGTAGGCGGCGAACCGCTCCGTCGCCTGCGGGGCCGCCCAGCCGCCGAACCCGGTGAACCAGCGGGGCGAGGTGAAGTGGTGCAGGGTCACCACCGGCTCGATGCCGCGCTCGCGCGCCCCCTCGATCACGCGGCGGTAGTGCTCCAGCGCGGCGCGGGAGACGTGGCCGGGCTGGGGTTCGATCCTGGCCCACTCGACGCTGAAGCGGTAGGCGGTGAAGCCCAGGTCGCGCAGGAGGTCCAGGTCCTGTCGCCAGCGGTGGTAGCCGTCGACGGCGTCCCCGCTCGGCTCCCGGACCGGGCTGCCGGGGCGGTGCTCGAACGCCCACCAGTCGCTGTTGACGTTGTTGCCCTCGATCTGGTGGGCGGAGGTCGAGGCCCCGATCAGGAAGCCCTCGGGAAACACGAAACCACCGGTCGGCATGGTCGTCCCTCATCTCTGTGACCTGTGACAGAACAAAAACCATACATCGATCGGTTTTCGGGATACAGTCCTCGCATGACGTCGGAAACACGCTGCGCCACCTCGCGGACCTGGCGGATCGGCACCGCCGAACCGGCCCTGGAGGAGACGGCCGAGACGCTGCGGGAACTGCTGTCACCGCATCTGGCCGCCCTGGCCGCGGGGGCGCAGGACCGCTCACCCGGCACCCTCCGGCTCGTCCTCGGGCAGGTGGGGCGGCGGCCGGACGCGCTGGGTGTCCCGCCACGCGGGGACGGCCACGCCGACGAGTGCCACGAGCTGGTGATCACTCCGGACGGGATCGTCTGCAGGGCCCGCACGCCGCAGGGCGTCTTCCGCGGCGCCGTCGCGGCGGTGCGCCTGCTCTCCGCCGCCCCCGGCGGGGACCTGGCGTGCCGGCGGACCGAGGACGGGCCGCGCTATGCCTGGCGGGGACTCATGGTGGATCCCGCCCGATGCTTCCTGCCCCTCGATGAGCTGTTGCGCCTGGTCGACCTGGCCGCGCTGTACCACCTGAACGTGCTGCACCTGCACCTGACCGACAACGAGGGCTGGCGGCTGGAGATCGCGGGCCGGCCCGGGCTGACCGCGGCGGAGGACGGCTCCTTCTACAGCGCCGCGCAGTACCGGGAGCTTCAGGCGTACGCGGCCGCCCGGTTCGTGACGATCGTCCCGGAGATCGACCTGCCCGGTCACACCGCGGCCGTCCTGCGCGCCCATCCGGAGCTCGGTACGGTGCCGCGCCCCGCCTGGTTGCCCGCGGACGCCCCCTTCTCGCCGCCGCTGGACCCCTGCGACCCTGGCACCCGCGCGTTCCTGGCGGAGGTGCTGACCGAGGTCGCCCGGCTCACCGACGGCCCCTACCTGCACATCGGCGGGGACGAGGCGTTCGGCATCGACGAGGCCTCCTTCGCCGAGGCGATCCGGTTCGCGCGCGAGACCGTCCGGGTGGCCGGAAAGCGGCCGCTGGGCTGGCAGGAGTCGGCCCGCGCGGGCATCGGGCCCGGCGACATCGCGCAGTGGTGGGTGGACGTCCCCATGATGGACCTGCCCGCCGACGAGGCGGAGCTGGCCGCCAGGCCCGAACTGGCCGGCACGGGCCGGCCGCTGGCCTTCTTCACCGCGGTGGCCCGGTTCTTCGCCCCTGCCGACGGGGACCTGGCCCGCATCGTCGACGGGGGCGGCCGGGTCCTGCTCTCCCCCCAGTCCCACCTCTACCTGGACCGCCCCTACGACGCGTCGATCGTCCCGCCCGGCCAGGCCGAGGCGGCCGCGCGGCTCGGCTTCTCCTACCGCCCGCGGGACGTACGGCACGCCGCCGCCTGGGATCCCGCCGCCTACGGCCTCGCGCCCGACCGGATCGCCGGGATCGAGGCGACGCTCTTCGGCGAGTCGCTGCGCGGCCTCGACGATCTGACCACGTTGCTGCTGCCCCGCCTGGCCGGGATCGCCGAGACGGCCTGGACGGGCTCGCCGCCCGCCTGGGAGGCGCATCGCGAGAGCCTGGCCGGCCAGTCCCGGCTGTGGCGGGAACGGGGGATCACGGCCCTGCTGTCCACCGAGATCGACTGGCGCTGAACACCGGACGGGGGTGCGCATCCGCCCGGATGCGCACCCCGCTCCATGGGCCGGTGGGGATCATGAGCGGGCCGTGCGGGCCAGCTCCCGCCTGCGCCTGCGCTGCTCGTGCACGTCGGCCGTCGGCGCCGACAACATCAGCTCCCGGGTGTAGGGGTGCTCGGGCCGGGCCGTGATCTGGTCGGCCTCGCCGACCTCCACGATCTCACCGCCGCGGATGACCGCCACCCGGTGGCTCATGAACCGGACCACCGACAGGTCGTGCGAGACGAACAGGTAGGACACGCCCGTCTGCTCCTGGATCTCCAGCAGCAGCTCCAGCACGGTGCGCTGGGTGGTCAGGTCCAGGGCCGAGACCGGCTCGTCGCACACGATCAGCTTCGGCCGCAGGGCCAGCGCCCGGGCGATCGCGACACGCTGGCGCTGGCCGCCGGAGAACTCCCGCGGCAGCCGCTGGGCGGCGTCGGCGGGCAGGTGCACCCGCTCCAGCAGCCCGCCGACCCGCGCTCGCGCCTCGCGTGCCCGGATCCCCTGCCCGAGCAGCGGTTCCGACAGCGTGTCGCCGACGGTGAGGGACGGGTTCAGCGACGTGTACGGATCCTGGAAGATCACCTGGAGGTCGCGGCTGAGCTCGCGCCTGCGCCGCGCGGTCGCGTGCTCGATCCGCTCGCCGTCGAAGGTGACCGACCCCGACTGGACCGGTACCAGCCCCAGGACGGCCCGGCCGAGCGTGGTCTTCCCCGACCCCGACTCGCCCACGAGGCCGAGCGTCTCGGCCGGACGGACGTCCACGGAGACGCCGTGCAGGACCCGGATCCGGGGGTCGCGCCGGCGCCGGCCCGGGAAGGAGACCTCCAGGTCCGCCACCGCGAGCAGGGGCTGCTCTTGCGTCGGCTGCTGTTGCGTCATGGGACCACGACCTTCCTGGGCTGCCAGGGCTCGCGGGCCGGGACGTGGTCGAGCACCGCCTCCAGCAGCGTTCGGGTGTAGGGATCGGCGGGGGCGTGCAGCACCTGCTCGGCGGTTCCGGTCTCGACGATCCGGCCCTCCCGCATCACCGCGACCCGGTCGCACAGGTCGGCGACGACGCCCAGGTTGTGGGTGACGAGCAGGACGCCGAGCTCGTGTTCCCGCTGCAGCCGCCGCAGCAGCTCCAGGATCTCGGCCTGGACCCGCACGTCCAGCGCGGTGGTCGGCTCGTCGGCGATGAGCAGGCGCGGCTCGCACGACATCGCCCCGGCGATCAGCACGCGCTGTGCCATCCCGCCGGAGATCTGGTGCGGGTAGGAGCGGAACGTCCGCTCGGGGTCGGCGATCTCCACCAGGCTCAGCAGGTCGAGAGCGCGCTGTACGGCCTGCTTGCGCGACAGGCCGAGCCTGACGCGGATCGGCTCGACGAGCTGGCTGCCGACGGTGAAGGCCGGATCGAGGTTGCTCATCGGCTCCTGCGGCACGTAGGCGACCATGCCGCCGCGCAGCGCGCGTCGCCGGCGTTCGGGCAGCCCGACGACCTCCTGCCCGTCCAGCAGGATGCCGCCCCGCAGGATCCTGCCTCCCTCGGGCAGGATGCCGAGGACGGAGAAGGCCGTCTGAGTCTTGCCGGAGCCGGACTCCCCGACCAGCCCGACGATCTCGCCCGGTGCGACGTCCAGATCGACGTCGTGCACGACCTCGCGGTCGCTTCCGTCGGGCAGCCGGTAGCCGACGGCCAGGCCGCGCACCGACAGCAGAGTGGCGCGTCCGGCGGGCCCGTGGTCCTCGGCGGCGGCGGCCGCCGGGTCGGCAGAGGCCGCGTCCGCGGGGTCCGCAGGGACCGTGTCCGCGGGGACCGGCGCCGCGGCGGGAACCGGGACGGCGCGGCGGCGCGCCCGGCCGGAACCGCCGCCGGTCCGGTCCTCCAGGACGTCGCGCAGCGCCCCGGCCAGCAGGACCAGCGCCCCGCTGGTCAGGCCCAGCGCCAGTCCCGGCCACAGCATGAGCGCGGGTGAGCGCTGGATGTTCTGGAACGCCTCGTTGAGCATCGCGCCCCAGGTGGGGGTGTCGCCGCTGCCGATGCCGAGGAACTCCAGGCCCGCCTGGAGCCCGATGGCGATGCCCGCGACGAGGGCGATCTGGATGATGATCGGCCCCCGCACCACGACCAGGACGTGCCTGGCGATGATCCTGGCGTCACCGAGCCCGGAGACCCGGGCCGCGTCGACGTACAGCTCCCCGCGCACCTGGACGACGATGCCCCGGACCAGCCGGAAGAAGGCGGGGGCGACCAGGACGCCGAGGACGACCATGAGCACCCAGACAGTGGAGCCGAGGACCGCCCGGGAGGCGAGCAGCACGATCATGGCGGGCAGCGCCATGACGAGGTTGGCGATCCAGCTCGCCAGGCCGTCCAGCCGCCCGCCGCGGTACCCGGCCACCAGCCCCGAGGGCACGCCGAGCAGCAGCGAGACGGCCAGGGAGATCAGCGCGCCGCTGAGCGTGGTGCGCCCGCCGTACAGCAGGCGCGACCAGATGTCGCGTCCGGCCGAGTCGAAGCCGAGCGGGTGCCCGCCGGAGGGCCCGGCGAAGGCGTGCCGCAGGTCGGAGGCGTCGGGCGGCTGGGAGACGAGCACCGGCGCAAGCAGTACGGCCAGCGCGATCAGCGCCAGCACGGCGGCCGAGACCAGCCCGAGGGGGTTGCGCGCCAGCCGTCCGAGCGCGCCCCGCCGTACCGTGGAGGGGGCGTTCACGCGGCCCTCGCCTTCGTTCATGCGGTCCTCGCCTTCGGGTTGAGCCAGCCGATGAGGATGTCGACGAGGAGGTTGATGAGGACGACGCCGATCACGGTGAACACGACCAGCGCCATGATCACCGGGATGTCGCCCCGTGTGGTGTAGTTGACCGTCATGCTGCCGAGACCGGGCAGGCCGAAGATCTGCTCCACCAGGACCGCGCCGCCGAGCAGGCTCACGAACTGCATGCCGAGCACGGACAGGGCGGGGGCGGAGGCGTTGCGCAGCACGTGCCGGAAGACGATCCGCGACGACGGCAGGCCGCGGGCCCGCAGGGTGCGCACGTAGTCCTGGCGCAGCACGTCGATGACGGAGCCGCGCACCTGCTGGGAGACGCCTGCGATCGACCCGATCGACAGCGACAGGACCGGCAGCGTGATGGTGGACAACCAGCCGGAGAACGACTCGCCGAGGTCGACGTAGCCGATGGCGGGGAACCAGCGCAGCTGGACGGCGAACACCACGACGATCACCAGGGTGACCAGGAAGCCCGGCAGGGCGTAGCCGGCCACTCCGAGGACCTGCACCACCCGGTCGACCGCGCCGCGCCGCACCCCGGCCCACACGCCGAGCAGCAGGGAGACGACGGCGGTGACCAGGGTCACGCAGATCATCAGGCTGGCGGTCACCGGCAGCCGGTTCATGATCGCCTGGGTGACGTCCTCACCGCTGAACCAGGACGTGCCGAAGTCGCCGCGCAGGGCGTGAGCGAGCCAGTCGGTGTACTGGACCATGACGGGACGGTCCAGTCCCAGCTCGTGGTTCTTGGTCTCGATCGCGGCCTGGCCGGCGCTGTTGCCCAGGAGCTGGCGGGCCACGTCCAGGTCGGGCAGGGACAGCAGCAGATAGGACAGCAGGGAGATGACGAACAGCAGGAGCACGCCGGCCGAGAGCCGGCGTGCGATGAACATCGGCATGGGGACCGTCTCTGTCCGGTACGGCTACGCGGGGGCGTAGTTGTAGATGGAGGGGACGGCCATTCCCGCCTGGGGCACGGCCTTGACGTCCTTGTCGGAGACCAGCAGGTTCGTCATCCGGAAGAACGGCACGAACCATCCCTCCTCGACGAGGTGGGTGTTGAGCTCCTGGAAGTCGGCCTTCGCCGCCTCCGCGCTCTTGCCCTGGATCTCGGCGACCAGCTTGCCGACGGTCTCGTCGGTGGTGCCGAACATGTTGAAGGTACCGGGCAGCACCAGCGTGCGGACCACGATCCAGTCGTTGGAGGACTGGCCGATGTTCATGACCATGCCCGAGTACTCCCGGTCGATGAAGATCTTCTTCATGACCGAGGTGTCCGCCTGGTCCCAGACGAGCTTGACGCCCACCTTGCCGAGGTCGGTCTGCATCGAGGCGGCCAGGGCGTCGTTGACGATCGCGGTGATGCGGGGCAGGTGCATGGTGAAGCCGTCCCCGTAACCCGCCTCCTGCAGCAGCGCCTTGGCCTTGGCCGGGTCGTAGGGATAGCGCCCGTCGAGCTCCTTGACGTATCCCGTGCTGGAGGGCCCGAAGACCTGGGCGGTGATCTCGCCGCGGCCCTGCCGGATGGCGCTGAGCATGGTCTCGCGGTCCAGGGCGTGGTTGAGCGCCTGGCGGACCTTGGCCTCGCGCAGGGCCGGGGTCACCTTGCCGCCGCGGTCGAACAGCAGCAGCCCCTGGAAGTCGAAGGGGTAGTCGGCGACGGTGACGCCCGGGTCGGACTTGATGCCGGCCTGCTGGCCGACGTCCTGGAGCACGGCGGTGTCGATCTGGCCGGTCTTGATGCCGTTGACGATGGCCGTCTCGTTGTCGAAGACGCTCATCGTGATCGTGTCGTAGGGCAGCTTGGCGCCCCAGTAGTCGGACCTGCGGGTGTAGACCCACTTGGTGCCGATGACCGTCTTGGCGCCGTCCAGCCGGTAGGGGCCGGTGCCGTTGGGCTTGGTCTTGAGCTCGTCGGCCTTGGCGAAGGCGGCGGGGCTCGCCATCAGCCCGGCGGAGTCGCTGAGATAGAACAGCAGTCCGGGGTCGGGCCGCTCCAGGGTCAGCTTCACGTGGGTGGCGTCGACGACCTCGACCGACTTCAGACCGGCGAGGTTGGCCGCGTCCGGTCCGCCGGCCTTCTTGAAGCGGTCGAGGTTCGCCTTGACGGCCGCCGCGTCGAACGCCGTGCCGTCCTGGAAGGTCACGCCGCCGCGCAGGGTGAGCGCCAGTTCGGTGTTGGAGTCGTCGTAGGCCCACTCCGTGGCGAGCATCGGGCTGTAGGAGCCGTCGGGCTCCCGCTTGATCAGCGTGTCGTAGACCGGCTGGAAGAACGGCAGGCCGCTGCCGACCGCGGTCGCGGGATCCATGCTGGTCGTCTTGGTCAGCGTGGCGATGTTCAGCGTCGTGGGGGCACCGGACGTGCCGCTCTCCGGGCCACCCTGCGCGCCGGCGCATCCCGAGAGCGCCAAGACGAGGGCGGCCGTGACGGTCGATGCATATTTCCGCATGTCACTACTCCCGATGAGGGGGCGGAAGACAGGCTCCGCCGGGGGGATGTCGGGAGCATACACACGAAACTAACCACGTGGTAGGTTTTACCGCACCGAAATCTACCAGGTGGTAAGTTTCGGCCCGGCGGGGGTGAGGCGGCGACGCCGTACCGTTGACAGCGGCCCTCGAAGGACCCCCGAGCCGCACCCCCAGGAGAGACCTCCGTGAGCGACCAGACCCAGGCACCCGCCGTGCGACCGTCGAAGGGCGAGCGCACACGCGCGCGGATCCTCGCCTCCGCCGCGGAGCTGTTCGCCGCGTCCGGATTCCACGCCGTCTCGCTGCGCGACATCGCCGCGCACGTCGGCCTCACGCACGCCGGGCTCCTGCACCACTTCCCCGGCAAGGAGTCCCTGCTCATCGAGGTGCTGAGCCATCGCGACCGGGAGGACGCCAAGGTCCTGTTCCGGGTCGACCCCGAAGACAGCCCGCAGGAGTTCCTGCGGCTGATCGTGGGCGTCGTTCACCGCAACATGCGCACCCCAGGCCTGGTCAGCCTCTACGCCAAAATCTCCACCGAGGCGGTCGACCCCGCCCACCCCGCGCACACCTACTTCGTCAGGCGCTACGCGCTCCTGCGCGGCCAGCTGACCGCGGCCTTCACGGCGCTGGCCGCCCGCACCGATCCCCGGCCCGACTACGACCCCGAGCTGACCGCCCAGATGCTCCTGGCCGTGATGGACGGGCTGCAGACCCAGTGGCTGCTCGCCCCCGCCACGGTCGACATGCACGCGGCCGTGGTGGCCTTCTGCGCCCGGATCGGACTGGACTTCAGCGACGCCCCGCCCCTCCCCGACCACCGCTCCGATCCGGAGCCGTCCCCCACGTCCATCATGAGCGCAGAGGCCGAAACATGAACCTCCCCCACGACCTCACCCTGGCCGAGAAGGCGTCGCTGACCTCCGGGAGCAGCACCTGGCAGACCACCCCCGTCGACGGGCGGGTCCGTGCGATCACACTGACCGACGGCCCGCACGGCATCCGGCGCCAGGACCCCGCGGCCGGTGACGCCCTCGGGCTGAACGCCAGCCTTCCCGCCACGTGCTTCCCGCCCGCCGTCACACTCGGATCCTCCTGGGACCCCGAGCTGGCCCGGCGGGTGGGCGCGGCCCTGGCCAGGGAGGCCTCGGCGCTGGGCGCCGACGTCGTGCTCGGTCCCGGCGTGAACATCAAGCGGTCCCCGCTGTGCGGCCGCAACTTCGAGTACCTCTCCGAGGACCCGCTCGTCAGCGGGGTGATGGGCGCGGCCGTGGTCGCCGGGATCCAGTCGCTGGGGATCGGCGCGTGCGTCAAGCACTTCGCGGTCAACAACCAGGAGACCGACCGGATGCGGGTGAGCGCCGACGTCGACGAGCAGACGCTGCGCGAGATCTATCTGCCCGCCTTCGAGCGCATCGTGCGCGAGGCCGCGCCGTACGCGGTGATGACCGCCTACAACAGGATCAACGGGGTCTACGCGAGCGAGAACCATTGGCTGCTGACCGAGGTGCTCCGGGGCGAGTGGGGCTTCGACGGCCTGGTGATGTCGGACTGGGGCGCCGTCAACGACCGGGTCGCCGCCCTGGCCGCCGGGCTCGACCTGGAGATGCCCCCGACCGGCACCGACGGGCAGATCGTCGAGGCGGTCACGGCCGGCCGCCTGGAGGAGTCGGCGGTCACCGCCGCCGCCGAACGCGTCATCCGGCTGGTACGCCGGGTGGAGGACGCACGGCGCTCCGCGGGCCGGGACGAGGAGACGCCGCGTTTCGACGGCCAGGGTGAGGAGCCGCGGCGTTTCGACGACTGGGACGAGGACGCCCACCATGAGCTGTGCCGCCAGGCCGCCCGGGCCGGTGCCGTACTGCTGAAGAACGACGGCGGCCTGCTGCCGCTCGACCCGGCCGGCTCCCAGCGGATCGCCGTCATCGGGGAGTTCGCCCGCACCCCCCGCTACCAGGGCCACGGCAGCTCGCACGTGGTGCCCACCCGCCTGGACACCCCCTGGGACGCGCTGCGCGCCGCCGCCGGTCCCGGCACCGAGCTGTCCTTCGCCCCCGGTTTCACTCTGGACGGCACGCCGGACGCCGCCCTGGTGGCCGACGCCGTGTCGGCCGCCGCGTCGGCCGACACCGCGCTGGTGTTCCTCGGCCTGCCCGAGGCCGCCGAGTCCGAGGGGTTCGACCGCACCACGATCGACCTTCCGGCCGGCCAGATCGCCCTGCTGCGCGCGGTGTCCGCCGCCTGCCCCCGGGTCGCGGTGGTCCTGGCCAACGGCGGCGTGGTCGGGGTGGCGCGGTGGCAGGACGCCGCGTCCGCGATCCTGGAGGGCTGGCTGCCCGGCCAGGCCGCCGGGACCGCGCTGGCCGACCTGCTGTTCGGTTTCCACAGCCCCTGCGGCCGGCTCACCGAGACCATCCCGGTCAAGCTCGCCGACGTCCCCTCCCACCTGAACTTCCCCGGCCGGGACGGGCATGTGGTCTACGGCGAGGGCCGCTACGTCGGATACCGCCACTACGACACCCTCGACGTCCCCGTGGCCTACCCCTTCGGGCACGGACTGAGCTACACCCGCTTCTCCTACGACGACCTCGCCGTCGTGGAGAACGGCGGGAACACCTGGACGGTGGAGGCCACCGTCACCAACACCGGCGGCCGGTCCGGCCACGAGGTCGTGCAGCTGTATGTGGCCTTCGAGGAGCAGGCCCCGTCCCGGCCCCGGCACGAGCTGCGCGGATTCACCAAGGTCGGGCTCGAGCCCGGCGAGTCCCGCCGGGTCTCCTTCACCCTGACGGGCCGGGACGTCGCCCGCTGGTCGCCGTCCCGGCGCGGCTGGCGGATCGACCCGGGCAGCTTCGTCGTCGAGGTGGGCGCGTCCTCGCGCGACATCCGCCTGCGGGCCGAGGTGTCCACCGCCGGGGACGGGCTGACGGACGAGCTCGGGCCGATGTCCACCCTGGGCGAGTGGCTGGCCCACCCCGTCGGCGCGGAGCTGCTCGGCGCCCGGATGCGACGCGCCGCCGGCCTGCTCGACGCCTCCGGCGGCCACTCGGCGCTGATCAACCTGGCGCTGGGGATCCCGCTGATCAAGTTCTCCACCTTCGGCATCGGGCTGACCTCGGACGTCGTCACCGAACTGGTCTCCGCGGTCCGGAACGCGCCCGCGGAAGGCGCCGCCCCTGACGCGTGACCGGAGGACACCCTTTGCGACGTCTTATGACGTCTTGCGACAGCGGTCGTCCTGCCCCGCGGGCTCCTCACCGAGGGCCCGCGGGGCAGGCCGTAGGGTGTGGCCATGACGAAGCGGGGCCCCTACCGCAAAGGCGAGGCCAAGCGGCTGGAGATCCTCCAGGTCGCGCTGCAGATCTTCGCGGAGGAGGGTTACCGCGGGACCTCCCTGCGCAAGGTCGCCGCCAGGTGCGGGCTGAGCCTGCCGGGGATCATGCACTACTTCGAGTCCAAGGAGGACCTGCTGATCCAGGTCCTGCGGATGCGCGACGACGTCGAGCGGGAACGGCGCGCGGAGTACCGCGGGCTGGAGGACGCTCTGGCTACCCTGGGCGAGGGCATGCGCACCCCCGGCCTGGTGGAGCTGTTCGTCTCCATGGCGGCCACGGCCGGGGACGCCTCCCACCCGGCGCACGACTTCTTCCCCTCCCGCTACGCGACGCTGCGCGAGGCGGTGACCCGCCGCGTCCAGGAGGCGATGGACGCCGGCCGGATCACCTCCGCCGTCCCCGCCGACCGCGTCGCCGTACTCCTTCTGGCCGTCGCCGACGGCATCCAGCTGCAGTGGCTGTCGGACCGATCCATCGACATGCGCGAGCCGATGGCCGACGTGCTCGGACTGCTCAGGCCCTCGCCCGGGGAACACGTTGACACCTGAAAACCGAGCATCGTACGGTTTTCAGGTGTCAGGCCACCCCGCGTGAGGGGAGCGCCTGGAAGGCGCCCCACGCGACGGGAGACAGGGCATGACCGAGGTTCACGGCACCGTACGGCCCGGGTTCGAGGGCGTCCGCGACGGATTCGCGCGCGGGCAGGAGGGTGACGAGGGCGCCGCCCAGCTCGCCGTCTACCAGGACGGGCACCTCGTGGTGGACCTGTGGGCGGGCGCCGACCCGATCGGCGGCCGCCCGGTCGGCGGCGACTCGCTGGGCGTCGTCATGTCGGTCACCAAGGGAGCCGTCGCCACCTGCGCCCACCTGCTGTCCCTGCGCGGCGAGCTCGACCTGGACGCCCCGGTCCGCGCGTACTGGCCGGAGTTCGCGGCCGCGGGCAAGGCCCACATCAGCGTGTCGGACCTGCTCTCCCACCGGGCCGGGCTGTCCGGGTTCGATCCGGAGACGCGGATCGGCCCGGCCAGCTATCTGGACTGGGACGCCTGCGTGGCCGCGCTGGCGGCGATGGAGCCGCTGTGGGAGCCGGGGACCGCGGTCATGTACCACACCCTCACCTACGGCTATCTGGTCGGCGAGGTCATCCGGCGCGCCACCGGCCGGACGGCCGGGACCGTCCTGGCCGATCTTGTCGCCGCCCCGCTCGCGCTGGACCTGTGGATCGGCATGCCCGAGTCCGAGGAGCCCCGTTTCCTGCCGCAGTTCTCCCTGCGGCCCCAGCCGGGCGAGGAGGAGGTGCTCGCGTTCCTCGCCGACCTGGGCCTCGACCGTACCGACCGGCTGGTGCGGAGCACCGCCGCGACCTTCCACGGCATCACCGAGGCGATGGAGGCGTTCAACCGGCCCGAGGGGCGGGCCGCCGAGATCCCGGCCGCCAACGGCGTCGCCGACGCCCGCTCTCTCGCCCGCATGTACGCTGCGACGATCGGCGAGGTCGACGGCGTCCGTCTCCTCGACGGGGACGGCGTGGCACGGGCCGTCGCGCCGCAGACCGACGAGCTGCCCGCCCCACCGCCCTTCCACCGCCTGCCCGCCACGGAGTCCTCCCGCTTCGGGCTCGGCTACGAGCTGCCCCGCCCCGGCCTGCCGATGCTCGGCGAGGGTTCCTTCGGTCACGCCGGAGCCGGAGGGCGCCTCGCCTACGCCCAGCCGCGCACGGGTACGGCCGTGGCCTACCTGTGCACCAACATGGCCTGGAACCCGGCGGCCGGCCCCGATCCGCGCTGGCTGCCGTGGACGGAGGCCCTGGAGCACGCCGTCGGCCCGGCCGCCGTCTAGAGTCCCGCCGGTTTTCCACAGGGCGGAGGATTGCCCTCGCCTAATATATCTGTTAGATATCTCTGACAGAGACAAGGAGGTGCCGATGGCACGGCGAAGCCAGACGGAGACGGCGGTCCTGGGAGGACTGAGCATGCAGCCGATGACGGCCTACGCACTGCGGGAGGCCATCCGGGACGTGCTCGGCCATTTCTGGAGCGAGAGCTTCGGGCAGATCTATCCGACGCTCAACGCCCTCGAACAGCAGGGCCATGTGGAACGCCGCGAGGGGCCGCGCTCCGGCTCCTCGACCTTCGTCATCACCGCCTCCGGCACCGCGCGCCTGCGCGAGCTGCTGAGCGAGCCGATCGCGGCATCGCCCCCGCGCAACGGGCTCCTGCTGCGCCTGTTCTTCGGCCGGACCCTGGGCGTGCGGAAGTGCCGGGAACTGCTGCTGGAGGCGAAGGCCGACGCCGAGCGGAGCCTGGCCGAGTACGACGACCTGGCCCGCACGCTCTCCGCCGAGGAGGAGGGCTCCCCGGACCTTCCGTACGTCCTGATGACCGTCTCCGCCGGCGGGCACGGAGCCGAAGGCGTCATCGCCTGGGCCGACGAAGCCCTCGCCATGCTCGCCGGCATCCCCGCGGACGACTCCACGAACGACGCCACCCCCACGGACGGAGAGTCATGATGACCACGCAGGCCGATCCCGTGGACGTCGCCGGGCAGCGCCGTCCGGTCTCGCGGCTCCGCGCCCGGATCAACTTCGCCGTCTTCTCCGCCGTCGCCGTCGGCGGTGGCTGGCTCTTCGCCGCCATGGACCGGGCCACCGGGCAGATCGTCGGCACCGGGAGCGTGACCTCCACCAGCGGCGGCACGAACGGGCAGGGACTGTGGATCGCCGTCCCGGCACTGACCGCGCTCGTGCTCCACTTCGTCAGCCGGGACGGCGCGGGGCCCCTGGGTCTCACGCTGCGGTTCGCGGACCGGGCCCGCTGGTTCGGGTTCGCGGCGGGGCTCTCCCCGGTCACGACCGCCGTCGCGGTGGCGGCGGCCGTCGTGACCGGCCTCGCGACCTTCTCCGGCACCCCGCTCGCCGGCAAACCGCCCTTCGCCGAAGCCTTCGTCACCACGCTCGGCTTCCTGCTGGTCAAGAACCTGCTGGAGGAGTTCATCTTCCGCGGGTACGGCACGCGCACCGCGATGGCCCTCGGCCTGCGCGGCATCGCCCCGCACCTGCTCGTCGGGCTGGTCTGGGGATTGTGGCACCTCCCGCTGTACGCGGTCTGGATGTCCCCGGCGGACTTCCGCCAGAGCACGTCGCTGCCGTGGGCGTGGTACCTGCCGATCTTCTTCGCGGGCATCATGGCGCTGGCCGTCCTCTACGGCGAGATGCGCGTGCGGACCGGTTCGATCTGGCCCGGCGTGGTGCTCCACACGGTCAGCAACGCGCTCGTGACCCCCCTGCTGATCAACGGGCACCTGAGCTTCGAGGGGCACGGCGACGTGCTGTTCGGCATCGCCCCGAACTCGGTCCTCTCGATCCTCCTCTTCGGCGGGACGGGACTCCTCCTCCTGCGCCACCGGACCCGGAACGGCGGCCGCCCGGAGAGCTGAGCACGGCCGGGCCCCCCGTCCGGAGAAGGACGGAGGGCCCGGCCGTGCCCAGCTCAGTGATCAACCCGGGACCGGAACCCCCACCGGAAACCCGGTCGTCCTGCGTCCCCGCGCGATCAGCCACAGCGACCACGCCTGCAGCAGCCCGATCGCCGTGAGCCCCGGCAGGGTGAACAGGACGCCGGACACGTCGATCGGCAGGAGCATGAGAAGCTGCGAGGCAGGAGCGGTGACGGCGAACAGAACGATCGCCTCCAGCCCCTGGCTGCCCGACTGATGCGCGGTGATCGCCACGTAGGCGACCGTGCCCAGAACGATCAGCGCGTAGGAACCGGCGACGGACAGGGCGAAGGTCCCCCGGTCGTAACGGGTGACGTAGCGGGTCAGTGCTCTTGTGAGTCGCATGCTCCGAGTCTGTTCGCCCCGAAGCCCCCGGCCGTGAGTAGGAATACTCAGCCGGCGCCGGACGAGGTGCTCGTTTTCCGCATCCCACCGCGGGAAACGGCCCCTGGTCTGGGTGGGACCATCAGGACTTGAACCTGAGGCCTCTGATCGTAAGGGCGATGGGTCGCAGGGGGTTGCATCCTGTACCCCGGTACAGGCTTACCGTCGAGCTGTAGGGGCCGCTCGCGGCGGAGACGGGCGGCTGTGGCACTGGGAGGGCTCATGGAATGGGCGCCGGCGGAATGCACCCTGCCCACCGAGGAGCGGCCGTTGCGGCTGGCGGAGTTCGACACGCTGTTCGCCTCGGCGCTGCGCGGGCTGGAACGGGTGGCTCCGACGCACCTGCGGCTGGTCCTCGACGGCGGAGTGCAGGTGGAGGAGACGGCGCGGGATCTGACGGCCCGGGAGAGCGGTTGCTGTTCGTTCTTCACCTTCACCCTCACCCCGGGCGGTGAGCGCCTGGCCCTGGACGTCGAGGTGCCGGCAGTCCACGCCAAGGTGCTCGACGGGCTCGCGACGCGGGCGATCGAGGCAGCTCCGCAGGTGGCGTCATGACCGGTGCCTGGCTGCGGACCGGCGAGGTCGCCGAGGCCGCGGGCGTCAACGCCCAGACGTTGCGGTACTACCACCGGCGGGGCCTGCTACGGGAACCGCGGCGCAGCAACGGCGGGCACCGGCTGTACCCGCCGGAGACCGTGACCGCCCTGCGCGTGATCAAGGCGGCGCAACGGCTGGGCTTCACCCTGGATGAGGTGGCCGACCTGGTCGAGGCGGGCGGGCACCGCCACGGCAGGCCTGACCGCGGATTGCAGGCGCGGGCGGTGGCAAAGCTGACCGAGGTGGAGCAGAAGATCGCCGACCTTCAGACGATCCGGGAGACGCTGCTTCAGGCGGTGGATGCCGGATGTGACGACCTGATGGCGTGCGCGGCCAGTTCATGCTGTCCGCTGCCGTTCGCCGAGCTGACCGAAGGAGGACGACGTGCCGACGTCGACTGACCCGAAACAGCGTCGGCGGCTGCTACCGGCAGGGCTGGCAGGCATGGCGGCGCTGGCCTGCGCGGCGTGCTGCGCGCTTCCCCTCCTGCTGGCCGCTGGAGTGATCGGCGGAGCCGGGGCGGTCGCGATCATCGACATCATGCCGACCGTGGCCGTGGTGCTGGCGGCTCTGGCCGTTGCGGCGTGGGGCCTGGCCTGGACGGCACGTCGCCGGAAGAAGACTTCCGGGTGTGCGGGTGGGACCGGTTGCGGTTGCCGGGGCGGCATGCGCCGGCACATCGAGGTCGATCCTCTACAGTCACGGCCGTGACTGTCGCGCGTTCCCTGCTGTTGTTCGTAGTGGCCGCCCTGGCTGAGATCGGGGGGGCCTGGTTGGTCTGGCAGGGGGTGCGAGAGCAGCGCGGGCTGTTGTGGGTGGGGGCCGGGGTCATCGCGCTGGGACTGTATGGACTGGTGGCCACCTTCCAGCCGGATGCCAACTTCGGCCGCATCCTGGCCGCCTACGGGGGCGTGTTCGTCGCGGGCTCGCTGGTGTGGGGCATGGTGGTGGACAAGTTCCAGCCGGATCGCTGGGACATCATCGGCGCGGCCGTCTGCATGCTCGGCGTGCTGGTCATCATGTACGCCCCACGTGGGTGACCTGAGGAGAGCGGTCAGTTCTGGGCGGAAGAGCTGCCCGGACCGGTCAGCCGGCTCAGGGCGGCGAAGCCGTCGTCGGTGGATCCGGTCCAGCAGGCGGCGTCCGCGAGCTTTGCTCTGTCAAGGACCATCGAAGAAGCGAAATACGGGATCACACAGCCAACCCGCGAGGGGACGTGGATGGGGATTCTGCTCACCTGCGTCTGGGGATGCCTCCGCACAGATAGATCGACTCCTCCAGCAGCTGCGGCGTCATCGTGATCCCGGTGAGACGCTCGGCCAGCATGAACGACGGCCCTTCGTGGGGGTCGGCACCATGCGGGTGGAGGGAGTCGATCCGCTCCATGGTCTCCGCCAGTTCGTCCGGCATCTCCTCTGAGTAACCTTCCCGATGCGGGAACTCGAACCGGATCTCTCCGTCTTCCGTCCAGTGGGAGTACCCCTCCTCGTGCAGGAACTCGAACCGGATCTCCCCGTCGTCGATCCAGTGGAAGTAGTCCATCCATTTGGACTCGAGGTAGAAATGGCAGACGAGGCGGGTGCCCGCCGACAGTGGCCGGATGGCCCCTTCGCTGGTGCCGAGCATGTCGCCGGTCTCGACCATGAGCGCCCATTCGCCGACGGCGACGACACCGAAGGCGTCCCGCTCGTGAGAGCCGGAATGGGAGTACCGGATCAGCTCGTCAAGCGTCATGCGCGAGCAGGCCTCGACCCGCACGCCGAGCCGGTTCACCACTTCCTCAGGCGTCAGACCGCGAACGTAGGTGAAGCAGTGGGCATCGGCCAGCTCGGGGAAGCGCTCACGGGAGAACCAGGAATAGTCGTCGGGAGTCGCGATCACCCCGTCATACTCGCAGCACCCGGCTACACCGTGGGCGACGCCGTACGGGACCGGCTGGAGTTCGGGCTCGACGGGCGGCAGCCTTCGTGAAGAAGGCGATGGACCTGATCTCTCCCGGTGAGGCCAAGAGGGCTTAGTCACTCACTCAGTCACCAGAAAGATCAAAAAGGCCACTTCCCGCTGTGGGAAATGGCCTCTGATCTGGGTGGGGCTATCAGGACTTGAACCTGGGACCTCTTCCTTATCAGCACGGTCAGCGAGGGCCGAACCCCGCTTCCGGCTGCGTCT
>NZ_BOOK01000066.1 GCF_016863195.1 Paraplanobispora takensis
TGCCATCCTGGTCAGGCTGGCGCACCTCGCCTGAAGCGGCGACCGTTTACGAGAGCGAGGACCAGTGCCCCGGCCAGCGTCCAGGCGGCCACGACCGCCAGGTCCGTCCACGGCCAGGGACGGCCCGCCGGATCCAGCGCGGCCAGCAGCGCGTGCGAGAGGTGCTTGAGCGGGAAAAGGTCTCCGGCCGTCTCCAGTACGGCGGGCAGCGGTCCGCCGATGACGAACACGTCCGAGATGAAGGCCAGCGGCAGGAAGGTGCCCAGCGTGATCGCGTTCGCGGTCGGGGAGCGGGTGGTCAGAGTCGCCACCAGCGCTCCCAGGGCGGCGAAGCACGCCACTCCGAGCACTGCCGCCACGAGCATCACCGGGATCGCCGGCAGCGCGATCCGGACGTCGTAGCCGAGCACCGCCACCAGCGCCAGCACGACCGCGGTGGCCAGCGTGACCTGCAACGCGCAGGCGACCCAGCCGGTGGCATAGGCCCAGCGCGGCAGCGGCGTGCCGGCCAGCCGTTTGAGCACGCCCCGCTCCTTGTCGGTGGCGACGGCCTCGGCGAGGTCGACGTAGGCCGACACTCCGACCGCGTAGGTGATCATCGCGGCCAGCATGAACACCGGCAGTGGTACCCCCTCCACCTGCGACCCGCCGAAGACCAGCGAGATGATCACTAGGAGCAGGACCGGCAGCACCACCGTGAAGAACGCCGTGGAGGGGTCCCGGCGGAGCCGGAGCATGGCGTGTGCGCTCTGACCGCCGAGCAGCCGCCGTGGTGAGGGACGGTCCCCGGAGCGATGGGAACCGCCAGAGGCCCCGGACCCGGAGATCCCGGACCCGAAGGCCCCGGACCCGGAGACCCCGGACACCGTGCGGGCCGCCGGCTCCGCCTCCGCCGTTCCCGCCGCCGCGGCCCCGGCAGGCGGCCGCTCCCACCGGAAACGCCACACCGCCACGGCCGCGGCCCCGGCGGCCCAGAGCGCCAGCACCGCCAGGTGATCGCCGTGGAACCCCGGGCCCGGCAGGAAGGGGTTGAAATCATCGCGTACGGCCTCGCCGAAGTGCCGCAGCGGGAAGATCCAGCCGATGGTCTCCAGCCAGAGGGGCATCCGGGCGTCAGGCAGGATGATGTTGGAGATGAACGCCAGCGCCAGCAGCAGTCCGGTGCCGATCAGCTGCACCGTCGCCGCGTTGCGCACCAGCGCGACGACGGCGAAACCGAGCGCGGTGAAGCAGACCACACCCAGCAGCAGGGTGAGCAGCAGCGCCGGCAGCGTGCGCCCCACCACCTGCACGTCGTAGAAGAGCACTCCGGCGCCGAACAGCATGACGGCCGTCATCAGCGCGATCGCCAGGGACGTCCCGGCCAGCGCGGCCGTCACCGCCCAGGCGGGCACCGGGGTTCCGCGCATGCGCTTGAGCCAGCCGCGGTCGCGCAGGTCGACCAGGTGCATCGCCAGGGCGCCGAAGCATCCCTGGGCGATGCCGAACACGATCATGGCCGGGACGACGAACTGCATCACGCGCACACCGGTGGCGGGATCGACCGTCTCATTCCCCACTGCGGCGCCGACGATCACCATCATCAGCAGCGGCATCGCGATGGTGAAGATGGCCGCGATCGGCGTGCGCAGGAAGGAGACCGTCTCGTGCCAGGCCAGGCGGCTCACCAGCCGGACATCCGCGGCTCGGGTGTTCACGACCGCCTCCCGGGTGCGAGCTCGTCATCGGCGGCCGGTTCCCGACCGGCCGCCGATGACGGTCCGGGCTCGGGTGACGGTTCTGGCTGCTCGACGAGATCGAGGTAGACGTCCTCCAGGCTCGGCTGCGACAACCTCAGCGAGGTCAGCTCCACTCCCCGTTCCAGTGCCCATCCGGTCAGAGCGTGCATGTCGCGGGCGGCCTGCCTGGTCCGTACGCCCACCGCCTCGCCGTACTCCTCGATCTCGCCGGTGAGCGGCGGCAGGTCGGCCAGGACCGCTCCCTCGGGAAGCCGGAAGGACAATAAACTTCCCCGGCCACTCCCGCCGAGCGTGTCCGGCGCGCCGATGGCCACCAGGTGCCCCTCGCGCAGTACCGCGACCCGGTCGGCCAGGTGCTGGGCCTCGTCCATGTAGTGCGTGGTGAGCAGGATCGTGGTGCCCAGCGCGCAGGCCGTCGATCAGCTCCCAGGCACGGTGCCGGGCCGAGGGGTCGAAGCCGGTCGTCGGTTCATCCAAAAACAGCAGCTCGGGTCGGCCCACCAAGCCCAGCGCCAGATCCAGGCGGCGTTTCTGCCCACCGGACAGGGTGCGCACCCGGGCGTTCCGCTTGTCGGCCAGACCGACTTGGTCGATCACCTCGCCCGAGTCGCGGGAGCGGGGGTAAAAGACCGCATACAGCCGTACCAGTTCGGCGACGGTGAACTCCTCCTCGAACCCGGCCTCCTGCAGCACGATCCCGATGCGCTCGCGATAATCCCGCCCTCCGGTGGCCGGGTCGAACCCGAGCACCGAGACGGTGCCGCCGTCCCGGCTCCGGTGGCCCTCCAGGATCTCCACCGTGGTGGTCTTGCCGGCGCCGTTCGGGCCCAGCAGGGCGAACACCTCACCTTCGGCGACGGTGAAGCTCACCCCGTCCACCGCGCGCACCGGCCCGTAGTGCTTGCGCAGATCCTCGACGATTACCGCGGACATGGCGCCTCCTCCCCTCGGGGCCTTCCACGATCCACCGCCGCACCGGAATCGAGCAGAGCCGTAGGGCGTGGGTGCTGGGGACTTTGGACCCCTGTGCACCACTGGAATCGGCCAAGTGAGGGCGCGGCTCCTGGATCCGCGGTGCTCGTGGTCGCCGCCGCGGGCATCATGACCGCCGTCTTCGTCGGCTTCGCGCTCAGCCCATCGTCACTGGTCGGCTCGATCGCCCTGGGCCTGGCAATCGGCGTCGTCGTCGACGCCTTCATTGTCCGCATGATCTTGATGCCCGCCGCTTTGGCCCTGCTCGGCCAGGCTGCCAGGTGGATGCCCCGCCGGCTCGATCGGGTGCTGCCACGCCTCGACGCCGAAGGCGGCGACCTGCGCCGGGAAGCGGACGCAGCGCCCGACGGCCGGTCAGCGCAAGACGCCCAGATGCGGGAGATGACCCGCGTGCGATGACAGATACGGGTGTGTCCAGTCAGTGGCTCTGCCGCACCTGCTGATCATCTGCTCGACCACCGGATTGACGAGCATGAAGAGGCCAGGAACCAGCTCGGGGTCATCATCGGGACCGATTTCCCCGGGATGGACCGCGTTGTTGCCGACCACGCGAAGCACATCCATGGCCTGCTGCGTCTGCGGGTGCAGGCCGTCCTGCACCAGGCGGCCGATCTTGGTTCGGCGTTGGGCGGGGCACCGGCTCCGTGTTCCGGGACGTTACGAGGGAAGGCCCGAGTGGTCACCCACGCGGGAGTCGGAGCTCGAACACGCCGCCCGAGTCGGACGGCAGGGCGCGGACGTGCCCGTCATGGGCGGCGGCGACGGCCGCGACGATGGCGAGCCCGAGGCCGGTGCCGGAGCGGCGGGTGGGGTCGGCGCGGTAGAAGCGTTCGAAGGCGCGTGCCGCCTGCACAGCGCTCAGCCCGGGACCTTCGTCGCGCACCTCGACGACCGCGTCCCCGTCCTCCGCCCGGACGGTCACCGTCGCCGCCGTACCCGCAGGGGTGTGCGCGCGCACGTTGGCCAGCAGGTTGTCCAGGGCCTGGCGCAGGCGGGTGCGGTCGCCGCAGATGAGGACGGGTCCGGCCGCTCGGAGGGTCAAAGGACGGCCGAGGTCCACGGCCGCGGAGGCGGCGACGGCCTCGGCGGTGAGATCTGCCAGGTCGACCGGCTCGCGTTCGAGCGGGCGCCGCTCGTCGAGGTCGGCCAGCAGGAGGAGTTCGTGCACGAGTACGCCCATGTGCTCGGCCTCGGCCTCGATCCTGGCCATGGTCTTGGCCAGGTCATCGGGACGGCTCGCGGCGCCGCGGCGAAACAGCTCCGCATACCCCCGTATGGAGGCCACGGGCGTGCGCAGCTCGTGGGAGGCGTCGGCGATGAAGCGGCGCAGCCGTTCCTCCGAGGCGGTGCGCTCGCGGAAGGCGGCCTCGATCTGGCCGAGCATCGCGTTCAGCGCCAGCCCGAGCCTGCCCGGCTCGGTGTGCGGCTCGGCCGGCTCGACCCGCCTGGTGAGATCGCCGCCGCCGATGGCCTGGGCGGTCTCGGCGATGTCGTCGAGAGGGCGCAGCGCATGACGGATCGCGCGGAAGGCGGCGAGGGCGAGCACGCAGAGCGCGAGCAGAGTGATGGTCGCGAAGACGCCGGCCAGCCGCTTGGCGATGGCGTCGTACTCGGCCGTGCGGATGCCGCTGACCAGGATCCGGCCGTCAGGGAGCCAGGAATAGCGCAGCCACCACTGGTCCTCGCTCGCGAACGGGCCGCCCAGATCGGGGGCGGCGTCCTCGCGTACGTAGACGGTCCCGTCGGGGTCGGCGGGGGTCGGCCGGCGCGGCGAGGTGCCGCCGGCGTGCACCTCAGCGGGCAGAACAGTTCTGATCACGCTGCCGCGGGCGTCCCGTACCTCAAGGAAGGACGGGCTCGCCGCGGCGGAGAACAACCGGGCCGTCTCCTCATCCGGCCAGCGGCCCTCGGTGAGGAGCGGAGTGACGGCCGCGGCGAAGCGGTCGAGTCGGCCGCGGGCGCGTTCCGCGCCGGCGTCTCTTGTGATGCCCCAGGTCACCAGCGGCACCCCCACCAGCCCTGTGACGAGCAGGGCGAGCACGGTGAGGGTCAGGCGCGCCCGCAGCGACCGCATGCGGATCACGACCGCGGCAGGCGCAGCACGTAGCCGACGCGGGGGACGGTGTGAATGAGCGGCGGGTCGCTGATCTTCCTGCGCAGATAGCTCACATACGTGTGGAGGAGGCCCTCGCTGCCGCCGTCCCCGGACTCCCAGACATGGTCCAGGATCTGCTGCTTGGTGAGCACGCGTCCGGCGTTGGCCAGCAGGTAGCGCAGCAGCGTGTACTCCTTCAGGCTCAGCTCGATCAGCCGGCCGTCGCGGCGTACCTCGCGCAGGCCGTCGTCGATCTCCAGGCCGGCGTAGGAGAGCCGGTCGGCGGGCATGGTGCGGCGTAGGACGACGTGGGTCCGCGCGATCAGCTCCTCCAGACTGAACGGCTTGGTCAGGTAGTCGTCCCCGCCGGACCGCAGACCGGTGATCTTGTCCTCGGTGCGGCCCATCGCGGTCAGGAAGATGATCGGGAACCGATGCCCCAGCCGCCGCAGCCGCCGGCAGGTCTCCAGCCCGGAGCCGTCGGGCAGCCTGATGTCCAGGACGAGCAGGTCCGGCGCGTGTCCGGCCACCCGGGCGACCGCCTCGCTCCCCGATCCCACGGCCTCCGCTTCGAAGCCCTCGTAACGCATGGCCATGACCACGAGGTCGGCGAGATGGGGGTCGTCATCCACGACCAGGATGCGGGCGCTCACCCGGCCAGTCTGCCGTGGAGTCCTTAAGAATTTCTGTCACAGAGATACTGAAGGGCGCGCTGCTGCACTGGGCGCATGACTCATCAAGGTGACCGGTTCACCGTACGGCTCGGACGGTTCGTGCTGCGGCACAAGCTGGTGGTGGTGCTGGCCTGGCTGGCCGCCGCGGTGGCCGGGGTGTTCGCGACCGTCGGTGTGGGCGACCGGCTGACGGAGGACTTCGCCCAGCCCGGACAGCCCGGGTACGAGGCCAACCAGGCCATCCATCGGCTCTACGGGACCGGCGGCGACGATCCACCTCTTGTCGTCGTCGTCACCTTGCCGGCGGGCAGCACGGCGGCCGGGCAGCGCACGGAGATCGGCGAGCTGTTCGCGGCCGCCGCCTCGGCCATGGACGCGCGCGTCGTGTCCTACGCCGACACGGCGGACCCGCGATTCGTCGGCGACGGCGGGCGGACCACGTACGGGCTGGTGTTCACCGAACCCACCCGAGGCATGAACGCCGACTTGAGCCGGCCGCTCGACAAGGCGATGCGGCCGATGTTGATGGAGGGCGCGACGCTGCGCGTCACCGGGATGGAGGCCTTGGCCGATGCCGAGGCGAAGGGCCTCGACGTGCTCGCGGAGACGCTCATCGGCGGGCTGGGGGCGCTGATCGTGCTCGGATTCGTGTTCGGCTCGGTGCTTGCGCTGGTGCCCGTCCTGGTGGCGGCCGTGTCGATCCCCGTCACCTTCCTGGCGGTGTACGGCCTGACCGCCGTGACGGAGATACACACGATCGTGCAGTTCATCGTCTCCCTCGTCGGGCTGGGCGTGGCCATCGACTACTCGCTGCTGCTCATCACCCGCTGGCGGGAGGAGCGCGCGCTCGGGTACGAGGGCGAGGCGGCCGTCGAGCGCGCCATGGCGACGGCGGGCCGCTCCGTGGTGGTCAGCGGCGTCACCGTGGGCATCGGCCTGCTGGCCATGGTGGTCATCCCGGTGCCGTTCCTGCGCAGCGTCGGGTACGGCGGCATCCTGGTGCCGCTCGTCAGCGTGCTGGCCGTACTGACTCTTCTGCCGGTCCTGCTGGCCAAGGGCGGGCCGCGGCTCGACCGGCCCCGCCGCCGCCTCTCCGCCGGACCCGGCCGGTGGTCGGCCTGGGCACGGGGCGTGGTCCGCTTGCGCTGGGCCGGGCTGGTCGTGTCCGGCACGCTGCTCGCGGTGCTCGGCGGCGCGGCGTTCTCGCTTCAGCTCGGCCAGCCGGTGAGCGGCTCACTGCCCCGTACCGGCCCTGCCTACGAAGGGCTGTCCGAGCTGCGGCGGGCGGGCATTCCCGCCGGGGTACTCACCCCGCTCGACGTGATCCTCCCCCACGGCGCCGATCCCGCCGCGGAGGCGGCGCGCCTGGCGGAGCTGCCCGGCGTGCGCACGGCGGTGGCCCCGCAGGGCTGGCGGAGCGGCGCAACGTCCCTGATCACCGTCATCCCCACGGACGAGACGGGCACGGAGGCGGGCCGGGCCACGATCGCCCGGGTCCGCGCGGCCGTACCCGCAGGTGCCCAGGTCTCGGGCGAGGGGCCGCAGAGCATCGACTTCGTGACCGCGGTCTACGGCGGCTTCCCCGCCATGCTCGCGCTCATCTCCGTCCTGACGTTCCTGCTGCTCGTACGGGCTTTCCGCTCGCTGCTGCTGGCGGTCAAGGCGATCGTGCTCAACTTGCTCTCCCTCGGCGCCACCATGGGCGCGGTGGTGCTGGTCTGGCAGTACGGCTACGGCTCCGAGCCGGTCTGGGGGCTGGCCGGAACCGGCTCCATCGCCGAGTTCATCCCGGCCATGATCTTCGCGTTCCTGTACGGGCTGTCGATGGACTACGAGGTGTTCATCCTGGCCAGGATGCGTGAGGCCTACGACCGGACCGGTTCCACCGACGAGGCGGTCGTCGAGGGCCTGGGACGGACCGGGCGGCTGGTCACCAGCGCGGCACTGATTCTGTTCCTGGCGTTCGGGTCTCTGGCGGCGGCCCCGCAGCCGGAGATCAAGATGTTCGCGACGGGGCTGGGCCTGGGCGTGCTGCTGGACGCGACCGTGATCAGGGCGCTGCTGCTGCCGGCGTTCGTGGCGGTGATGGGCCGATGGAACTGGTGGCTGCCCGGCTGGCTGGCCTTGGTCGCACGGGTGCCCGCCGGTCGGCCTGAAGACAGGCAGACCTCTGAACGGTGCCTTTGTCACTGCTGTCAGTGATTCTTCGTTATTGGGATGGCCCGCGATATCAGGAGCCGGGTCAGTCCTCGGGGCCGCTGACCTGCATGAAGGCCATCAGCCGGGTGGCCGGACGGCGGTCCGGGGCACAGCGGGCGCGGTCGTGGGCGCGGGTGGTGAGTGGGTCGGCATAGCCCATGGCGTCCCGTACATCCCGCTCGATCCGGTTCTCCTCGTGCGCGGTGTAGCAGGCGTACAGCAAGCCGTCGTGGACGGAGATGCGGAGGAGCCCGCCTTCGCCCAGTGGCCGCAGGGTCAGCGGGCCAGGGTCACGGTGACGTCGCCGCCTTGCAGCTCGGTGAGCCGTTCCAGGGTGGCCTGGTAGTCGCCCAGGTGAACGACCTGGTCGGAGTGGCCGATGCCGGCGGCGTTGTAGATGAGGTCGCCGTCTTCGGGATCTGATCCGGGTGATCCTTCGGTGTCGGGCTTGCGCGGCAGGTAGCCGATCTTCTCCCTGCCGCCAGGCCGGCGGCTGTGGGGCCGGGCCGGTTGACGGCCAGAAGGAGCCGCCGACCGGGAAAGGGGGTCGAGGTTGTCCCCCCGACAAGCGCGACCTCCCGTCCGAGCGAACAAGCCGGTTAGCCGGCTTGTTCGCTCGGACAGCGGCCACGGCCGATCAGGCAAAGGTCGGCCCTGCGGACGCTCCGTCTTCTGTGTGGACGCAGATGGCCGTGCCCGGGCAAGGAAACAGAGCCGGTGACGGAGACGCGCAGGTCGCGCTCCGACCAGACCTCAACACTACGAAGGAGATCCCCATGCGTGGCGTCGTCCTGCATGCCCCCGGTGACGTCCGTGTCGAGCAGCGACCGGACCCGGTGATCATCGAGCCGACCGACGCGATCATCCGCGTGACCGCGGCCTGCGTGTGCGGCTCGGACCTGTGGCCCTACCGCTCCCACTCGCCGACGGCACCCTCGTGGCCACGCCGGGCATCCCCGAACCCGACCTGGTGCCGAGCCTGCTGGCCGCCTCCGACGTGCTCGGCACCGGCTGGTTCGCCGCCCTCGCCGCCCAGGCCGGACCCGGCAAGACCGTCACCGTCGTCGGCGACGGAGCCGTCGGGCTGTGCTCGATCCTGGCCGCCCGTCAGTTCGGCGCCGAACGCATCATCGCGATGAGCCGCCACGAGCCACGCCAGAACCTGGCCCTGCGGTTCGGCGCCACCGACATCCTCACCGAACGCGGCGACGAGGCGGTGGCCCGCGTCAAGGAACTCACCGGCGGTCTCGGCGCGCACAGCGTCATCGAGGCGGTCGGCACCCAGGAGTCGATGACGCAGGCTCTGCGCTCCACCCGCCCCGGCGGGCACATGGGCTTCGTGATCGGTGTCGCCCTACCGGTCGACGGCGGCTACGTCGCCCGCTGACCACCCGCTCGGCCCCGCTCGGCCGCTGCGGGAGCGCACCATCGTGCACATCATGCTCGGCACCGGGCCGCGCCACGCCGAGATCGCCGGCGACATCGGTGACAGGCCGGCGGCGCCGACGTTCTGCATAGCATCTCGATCATGACGATCGAGCTGCGCGCCGTTGCAGAAGACGACCTGCCCTTCCTCGGCCGGCTGACCGACGACCCCGACGGGGCGGGCGTCCACCAGTGGTACGGCTGGCACGACCCCCACCGGCACCGCCGGCGCTGGGAGGAGAACGGGCTGCTGGGAGCGGACGGCGGGGTTCTCCTGGTCGTCCGGGGAAGCGAGCGGGCCGGCTTCGTCTCATGGAGCAAGGCGATCATCACGAGAGCCGGTCACTGCTGGGAGATCGGGCTGATCCTGGCCCCGGAGTTCCGGGGCCGGGGCTATGGACGCAGGCGCAACAGCTCCTGGTGCGGTATCTGTTCGACCATTCGACGGTGCACCGCATCCAGGCCGGAACCGAGGTCACCAACGTGGCCGAACAGCGGGCGCTGAAGAAGGCGGGATTCACCCGCGAGGGTGTCCTGCGCGGCGCCGGCTTCCGCGCGGGCGAATGGCACGACGGCGTGCTGTACAGCTTCCTGCGCTCCGATCTTCCCGATCCGCAACACCCCTGATCTGGAACGCGCCTGCAATGCCTGGGCCGGGGACACGATCACTACACGGACGGGGAACTGGGCTCTACAGTGTCGGGCATGACAGAGATCGGAGCGGATTGGCGGGTGGTCGATGGCGTTGCGACGGCATGGTTCAACGCGCCTTCGCTGACTGAGGGGGCTGCGCTGGCCGGGCACATCGTGGAGCTGTCGGCCGAGATCGTGGTCGACCTGCGCGCGACGGGCCTGCGGGTGCGCCTCGACTCAGACGAGCACGCCGAGGCGGTCTCGGCGGCCGCGCGGGATCTGGAGTTGGCCGCGAACCCTGCCGTGCTGCAGCGCCTGAGCCTCGTGTTCGAATCCGCGACCCCCCCTGTGGTGAGGCGGTTCTGGCAGCGCGTGCTCGACTACGCGCCTGGGGAGGACGGCGGTTTGGCGGATCCGTTACGGCGCGACCCCGCGATACGGATCCGGCAGTCGACCGAGCCACGGCCGCTGCGAAACCGTATTCACCTCGACGTGGTGCGGCCGGCCGCAGCGGTCGGGCAGGCGAGTCTTGGTGAGGCATCGGGACCGTTCGGGTTCTGTCACACCGACCCCGACGGCAACGAGGTCGACCTGGTGCCGGGCGCGGTGCTCAGCGAGAGGACCGGGACAGCCGACTGGCAGGCGGTGTTCGGCGCGATGGCGTGCTACCGCATCACCTCCCCGAGGCAGCAGCGTGACCTGGCCGCCGCAGCAGCGGCGCTGGCTGACGACACGGGCTTCCCGCTGCTGGTCGACCTGCGCCCCGGGCTCGTGATCATCGACAGTGGTAAGGACCAGTGGGAGGAGCACGCCCACGGCCTCAAACTCGACTTCACCGACCTCGCCGAAAACCTCCAGACCGCTGCGCGCGAACTCGGGGCCACTGCGGATCCGGGGCTGCCGCGTTTTGCCCAGCTCTTCCTCGACGCCGCCGACGTCGCCGCGATCCGCGCATTCTGGGCTGCCGCACTCGGATACACCCACGACCAGCGAGCCGGGGTCAGCGACATTTACGATCCGCGGCGGCTGGACCCGGTGCTGGTGTTCCAAGAGCTCGACGCTTCGGAGACGGAGCGACGCCAGCAGCGCAACCGCATCCATTTCGAGCTCGCGGTGCCGTCGGATCTCGCGCAGACACGCCTCGCCACGATCGTCGCAGCCGGTGGCCGGCTCCTTGAGGAGTCGGAGGATCGCTGGCGGGTCGCCGACCCCGAAGGCAACGAAATGGTGATCGTCAGTGGGGCATGAGCTCGCGTTCGAGTCGGCTACATCACCTCCAAACAGGAGTGGATGAGCCAACTGCGGTCGCGTGCGTTCGTCTACGACCGCATCAGACCTGAAAGAGGCCTCGGTGCGCGCGTACGGGGACACGACCGTCCTGGTGGGCAAGGCCGCCTTCACGGTCAGCGGAGGCAGCGTCTTCAGGCTGGTCTACACCGAGGTGTATGTCAGAAGGGACAGCCATAGGATGGCGTCCGTGGCGATCATTTCCGCGTACACGCTGCCCGGTGAGAACGTCATGCCGGAAGGCATCGCCTACAGCTCCGATCACGGCTTCTACGCCGGGAGCAGCACCGACGGCACGATCTTCCGCGGCTGTCTCGACGATGAGCTGGCCCAGGTGTGGCAGCCGCCCGGAAAAGACGCCCGCACCTGCGTTCTGGGCCTGGCTGTGCACCGAGATCAATGGCTGGTCGCGTGCGGCGGTCAGACGGGTCACCTGTTCGTCTACAACATGGCCGAGGCCGCCTTGCTCGCCCGGCGCACGGTTCCGGCGACGAGCACCTTGCTCAACGACGTGTGGACCGTGGGCGAGGCCGCATTCGTCACCGACTCGGCCCGCCCGGTGCTGTGGCGGCTCCCTCTGGGCGCCACGCCTCAGGACATCGGCGAACCACAGATCTTCGCCGATCTGTCCGGCGCCGGAGCCGGCGCCTTCCTCAACGGGATCACCGCCACCGCCGACGGGACGGCGCTGCTGGTCGCCGCGCAGGGCACCGGCACGTTGTGGCGAGTGGAGACGGCTTCCGGCGCGGTCGAGCAGGTGCGGCTACCGGAGGGTTACCGCTTTGGCGCGGATGGGCTTTTACTGCTTGACGATCATCTGCTTGCCGGCGTGGTCAACCAGACCCGTCGGGACACGCTCGTCTTCTCCCTGGCCGTCGTGGCCTTGGACGCCGCCGCCCGAACGGCCGTTCCGGCAGGCACGTGGGACGATTCCCGCTTCGACACCCCGACGACGATCACCCTCGCGCAACAACGGCTGCTCGTGGTCAACTCCCAGCTCACCCGGGCCGAACCGGCCGCCCCCTTCCACGTCATCTCCATGGACCTTCCGCCGGTGCCATCAAGCCCGTCCCTGTGACGTGCAGCGGACGCATCACCCAGCGATCTCGGCGTTGATGGCCGCGATCCGGCACGACCGGGCCACCGGCCGGCCCGGCACCCAGCGACTCCTCACGCGTCCCGGACGATGGGAGTTGACAGCCTGATGGGCTCGTTACGTTTCGGCAGCACGGATCTGGGCCAGACCGAGGAGTTCCTCAGCATGGCCTGCACGAAGATGCGTCTGGGGGCACGCCGAGCAGACCAGGGCCCAGGTGCGGCGGGAGACCGCCGGGTCGCTGTACGTCGAGGAGCCCGCCTTCGACCTCGACCTGGCCCATGACGCGCAACCGCCGATGGGCATGGCGTGCCTGCGCAGCGTGCGCACCGGGGGCAGCGTGCGCCGCTACGCCGAGGGAACGGAAGGCGCCTTCGGTGCCGGAGACGTGCTCATGTACGCCCCGCACGACCCGGCCACCGGCTGGAGCAGGTTCAGCTGACCGGGGATCTGCCCGTCTCACCAGCGGCCGCCCGGCAGCTGCGCAGCCTCATAAACCCACCTGCGTGATCACGTCCTGACCGGCACGGCCGTGCAGGACTCTCCCCTGACGATCTCCGTTGCCTCACAGCTGGCCGCGGCCATCGCCCTCAACGTCTTTCCCAACACGCGCTGTTCGTGCCGACCTGGTGTCGGCACCCGTTCGTAGAACCAGAGTGAATGGGAAGCCCGAAGCGCAGCCCTGTCTCTCTTCGGCCCTCCCCATCCCGGGATGAGCTTTTCCCGCGGATGCGCGGTACCGTGGCGGCGGCCGATCCCTGGTATGAAAGACCACATGCAGGCCCTGTCCCCCGCGTGCTGCCCATGATGAGCACTCTGTTCGGCCCCGAGCGCCGCCAGCCTCTGACCGTTGCCGTGAGCGAGCACGCCGGCGTGCTGGTGGCACGGGTAAGCGGTGATGTCGATCAAAGTACGGCGCCGCTGCTGCGCCGGCACCTGCACCCGCTCTGGGGCTGCTCGGGCGTGCGTGCGCTGGTGCTGGATATGGGCGAGGTGTCCTTCATCGACTCCACCGGGGTGGGCGAGCTCATCGCGGTGCTGCGGCGCTGCGAAGAGCTCGCCATGGCCCTGGCGCTCAGCGGGGTTCACGGCATCGTGGCCCGGGTACTGACGATCACCGGATTGACCCGGGCCTTCGACATCCACCCCACCACCGAGAACGCGCTGCAGGCCTGGGTGGCCGATGCGGACACGGCATAGCCCGGCTCCACTGGAGCCGGGGAAGAATGTCCGGTCCCACAGGCAAGATCGAATAGGCTCTGGAACGCGCCTTCCTGTCACAGGGTGTTTGCACCCACCCGTGCAACGCGGCTCACCCTGCATGATCGCCTCTCGCCGGCCGTGTTTCACAGGCGGTCACCTGTGAAACACGGCCTGCCCGAACACGGGCCCGCCGAGCTGAGCACAGACCCCGACCTACGGTGCAGTCCTCAAGGAGGACATGCGCTACCCCGGCGGCATCATGACCCGCGTGCGGACCACATGCGCGCGCAGCCGCCCCGCTCGGCGGCCCCGCGCAAGCGCCGTACCCGGTCAGAGACCTAGCGCGGCCTCGAGGTCGTCGATGGCCGCCAAGGGCTGGGCGAACTGCTCGCGTTCTGCCTCGGTCAGGGTGAGGGCGCGCGCCCGGGCCAGGGCGTGTCCGGCGGCGGCGTGGTCCTCGGCGCGGACGGCGAGCTCGGCCCGGTAGACCAGCACCTCCAGCAGCTCGGCCGCCGACGCGGTGTCCTTGTCCCGCTCCAGGGCGCCGTCCAGGATCTCGGCGGCCCGCTCGTGCCTGCCGTGGGAGTCGCCCATCACGACCGCCCGGTTCAGCGAGGTGGTGAGCCTGCTCGTGGCCTCCTCCTCCGGCAGGGGGCGGGCGGCCATGAAGCGGATCCAGTTGCCGCCGGGGTCGATGACGGCGAAGCCGGAGTGGTTGCCGTCGTTCTTCCGCCTGCGCGGCCGGGTCATCCGGGGGATGCCGGAGACCAGGAGCTTGCCGTGCGCCGCGCGCATGCCCGCGGCGAACGCCTCGAACAGCTCTCCGGTGTCCGGCACGACGATCACGCAGGTCCCGTAGGAGTCTTCGGGCTTGAACGCCTCCGGCATGCCGAAGAAACCCAGCTGGAGATCCTCGCGCTTGAGCAACACGTACGGGTTCGGCCGGACCTGGTAGTAGATCCGGCGGAAACCGAGCATCGCGTAGAAGTCGACCATCTCGTCGATGGAGCGGCAGGGAAGCAGCGGTATGGCGATCTCGTTGGCCATCGGGGACTCCTATTCGCCGGCCATGGTGAACGCGCCCTCTTCCAGGCGGCGGATCATCCGGTCGGTCCACTGGGCGCCGGCGTCGGCGGTGCTCAGCCACAGGGACAGCACCTCACCCACCGGTCCCCAGGTCGCCAGATCCGTGCCCTCGGGCAGGTAAGCGGTGATGCTCGCGCGCCACTCGCGCATGGCGCGGGCCCGCTCGCGCAGCAACTCCAGGGCCCGCTCCCGGGGAAGGTCCTCGATGAGGCCGATGGCGGCGCCCAGCACGTCCAGGCTCGGCTCGCGGTCGGCCAGCGCCCGACCCAGCAGGTCGAGGTACTCCCGCTCGCCCTGCCGGGTCAGCTCGTACTCGATCCGCGGCGGCCCCCCGGCCTCGGAGGCGACCGTCTCGTGCGTCACCAGCAGGCCCTGACCGGCCATGCTCTTGAGCGCGTGATAGACCGAGCCCGAGGTGGCGGTCGACCACTCGTGCGCGCCCCACGACTCCAGGTCCGCGCGGACCTGGTAGCCGTGGGCACGCCCGCGTCTGCGCAGCGCGCCCAGGACCAGCAGCCGTACCGGCTTCATCGAACCCTCCGTGCTTCGCTAGCCAAATTTGGCTAGCTGTTATCGGGAGCTTACCGCACCGACGTGGAGAAAATCGGCGTAGCGGCCGCCGCGGCGTACCAACTCCTCGTGATCACCCTCCTCGACGACCCGGTCACCGTCCAGGAAGGCGAGGCGGTCGGCGCACGGGACCGTCCGCATCCGGTGGGCCACCATCGGTATGCCGTCGCCCGTTCCTCCATGGCGGGTTCCGTTGGTGATCGATGTGCTGTGGCCTACCTGCGCATGCCCTACCGACCCGACCCAGGCGATGACGGCGACGCCGACGAGCGCCTGCTGTTCGCCGGACTGCGCGAGGTACGCCACACCATCATCCGCATCATCACCTCCCACCTACGCGACGACGCCGCGGTGTCCTGGCAGGGCTACGACTTCGACTTCACTGGAGTCGTCTTTGACGGCGCAGACTTCACCCATACGGTGTTCTCCGGCAGCACAGTAAGCTTCGGTGACGCCCGGCGTTGGTCGCATCCTCCGCTGCTGCCGGATCCGCTGCCGGCCGGGGTACTGCCGCCCAGACGAGAGCCGTATCGGGTGGAAACCGGGCCGGTAGACACGGTGAAGCCCGAGGAGCCGGCAGGCGCGGAAACGGAGTGACAGGCGTCTCGGCATTTCTTCATGAGACGATCGTGGTCCTGGTTCTCCGACCGGAAATGAGGCGGCCCACGGCCGTACGGCACGAACCATGATGAGGACCGCCATCGGCGTCGGAATGGAGCCCCTGGCCTTCATCTGTGACCCGCGCCAGATGGGCCTTGCTGCTCAGCAGGGGCAGGGGTTGGCTTTGAACGGGCTGAATTTCCGGACGACTCGCCGACCGGAGTCCGGTATCCACGAGCCGCCTGCCCGGAAGATGTGACCCCGTGGCGCAGGCTTCACCGTGGTGCCGACGGTGCGCACCTTCCGGGGACCGCTCAGCACGCTGTTGGCCGCGATTACTCTGCATTTCTTGGGAGAGCTGCACTGCTGCACAAAGATGGTGGCCCATTTGAAATGGCCGCGACCGATCTGGGCATACCCCTGCACGCGATCGTTCACCACGGAGATGCAGATCTTCACGTGGCCGGAGCGAGTGCATTTGTCGCTGGGCGCCGCCTGGGCCGGACTGCTCGGCCACAGCAGTAGTGGCGCTGTGGCCAACGCCACCAGCGAGGTACATCGAGCGGTTTTCATGTGCCCTCCTTCGGTTCCGATCCGCGTTCGCGGTCTCCGGGTTTTCGTGGCTTCCAGCAGAGCACCGTGCGGGAGGGGCGGGCCAGTGGTGAATCATCCCGGGATGAGGGCGGGACAGGTGGGATGACTGCCGCAATAAGCTACATACAGCCCCGCAATGCCGCCTTGCCCGGTTTGCTGACTGCTGCTGCTATCCCAAATCCATGGGGAATCCAGACCAGCCGGATCCGACCGCCGGAGCGACAGCCCGTCAGTCATTCAAAGCTGAGCTCATCAGGCTGAAACGGGGATCACCGCAGACCTATGAGAGCCTTGCGGAAATCACCTATCTCAGTGACTCCTCTGTTCACCGCTATTTCACCGGTGAAACACTGCCCTCCTCCGCGGACGTGGTCCGGAAGCTCGCCGTTGCGCTGGGCGGTGGCCCTGATGGCCTTGTCAGTCGCCACATGGCGGCGAAAGGCGGGCGGGGGGATCCGGAGAGACAAACCGTCGGCCTGCCTCCGGGCGCAGGCCCTGCCGACGGCCGCGGGATATGAGGTTCATTTCAATGCTCTGTCGGCGGACCGGGCATGCGGGCGATCTCCTGGAAGCGTTCCGGAGCACGATAGTCTTCACACTTCGGCCAGCCGGATAACTTCGTGGGCACACTGCTGTTATAGCTGGCGGCGCCTTTTGTGTTTTTGATGTTTCTGTGTGATTTTTAACAGATCGATTTCCTTTACTTTGTAGATTCGTTTGTGGACGAAGGCACGCCCAGGGCGAGATCTCCACCGAGGAGTACCAGGAGCGGCTCGCCAACCTCGGCACCGGCTGACAGCCATCACCGGAGGCGGAAGCCCGAGTCCGCGCCAAGGCGGCCCGCCGTTATCGGGTCTCCCCCGAGCCGGGATGGGCGGCCGCGTGGATGGCCGTGTGCAGGGCGGTGAGCAGGCAGGCGAAATCCGCATCCCGTACGTCTTGAGGATGACGGGCAAAGCGCCCGGCTGCCTCGCTGGCCACAAGCGGAGCGTCCAGCTGCCTGCCGTACGGGAGCACCTGGGCAGGCTGGGGCGTGAGCTTGGGTGGCACGGCGCGCTGTCGGCCGACGTCATCCTCGGCTCCGACGGACCGGTGTTCATCGACCTCAACCCGCGGCTGGTCGAGCCGATGAACGCGCTGTTGTCCGGAGTGGACCTGCTGACCCCCATGCTCGATCTCGCGCGCGGCCGTACCCCCGCCCCGCAGCCGCCGGGAAAGCCCGGTGTGGCCAGCCATCAGCTGCTGCTGGCCGTTTTGGGCGCGGCTCAGCATTCCGGTCGGCGCCGGGCGGTACTGGGTGAACTGGCCGCCGCCGCTGTGCGCCGGCGCGGCTACGCCGGCAGCAGGGAAGAGCCGATGGCGGGCGTCGATGCCCGCAGCATGCTGCTGTTCGCCCTCGCCGCGGGCGCCACCCTCGCGCGCCCGGCGCTGTGGCGGTGGTTCGCCTCGGGCAGCGTGGCCGCCTACGCCCTCAGCCCGCACGGCTGGCGGCGCATCGTGCAGCATGCGCCCGCCGCGCCATGACCGTTCCCCACGCGGCGTTACCGGCGAGCGCTCCAACCGGCACCGAGTGCGCCGCGTATGGAGCCGCATCGGCTGGTTTTCCGCAGCTCGCAACCCGAGAACCTCCCCGTCGCGGGGAGAGGCCGGAAAATTTTCCGGATCGCTGTAACAATCCGTCGGCGCGGCCCCTCTTATCTGACGAACCGACACGATGAGAGAAGCGGGAACCACGATGAGCGGCGGCTTCACCGTCACCACCGACTACTACGACACCGACAACGACGGTGTGACCGATGCCCAGCTCATCGATGCCGACGGTGACCACGTGGCCGACGAGGAGCGCTACGACGTCAACGGCGACGGTGTGACCGACGTGGTCTACCTCGACCTCAACGGCGACGGCGTCTCCGACTACACCGAGTACGCCGGTCCCTTCCCCACCGCCTGACCCCGACCTTCGCGCACCGCGATCTGCGGCCGGCGACGAACGCGCTCGTTACCGGCCGCAGATCGCCTCTTGGCGGCGGCTTCGGGCAGGACGTCTACGCCGTGACCAGCAGTCGGGTCAGCAGATCGTCCAGGAAGACCAGCCCGGCCGGCGCGCCGTCACCGGTCCGCACGAGCGCCAGCTGACTGCGGGCGGCGCGCAGCGCGGCGACCGCATCGGAGATCGAGGTGTCGGCGGGCAGTTCGGGCAGCCGGTAGGCCAGCTCCCGGGCCGACCTCGCCGCGCCGCGCCGGTGGGCCAGATAGGCATCGCGCACATGCACCACGCCGGCCGGACGATCGCCCTCCCAGGCCACCAGCCGGGTATGGCCGGTGCGGGCCGAGACCTCGACGATCTCCTCGGCGGATGCGGTGGCGGGCACGCCGACGATGTCGGCCACCGCCACCACCAGCGGGCCGATGCCGGTGGTCGGGGCGTGCAGGGCCTGGGTGATCACGGCGTGCTCGTCGCTTTCGATCAGCTTCAAGCGGCGCGACTCCTCCACCAGGTGCTGCAGCTGAGCGGGCGTGCGCGGGCGGGAGATCTCATCGCGCGGCCGGACCCGCACCAGGCGCAGCAGGGCGTTGCTCACCCCGTTGAGCAGCCGCAGGATCGGCCGCACCACCACGGTGAAGCCGCGAAAGGGCAGAGCCAGGATGGTGGCCGAGCGCTCGGGATGGGCGATCGCCCAGGACTTGGGCGCCATCTCGCCGATCACCATGTGCAGGAACGTCACGATGGCCAGCGCGATGACGAAGGCCACGGCGTGCGCGGCGCTCTCCGGCAGGCCGAGGGTGTGAAACAGCGGGGTCAACGATCCGGCGATCAACGGCTCGGAGACCACGCCCAGCCCCAGGGAGCACAAGGTGATGCCGAGCTGGGCGCCGGCCAGCATCAGCGACAGCTCCCGGATGCCGCTCACGGCCGCGGCGGCGGCCCGGCTGCCCTGGGCGGCGGCTCTTTCCAGCCGGTGGCGCTTGGCGGCCACCAGCGCGAACTCGGCGGCGACGAAGAAGCCGTTGCCGATCAGCAGGGCGATGGTCAGGCTCAGGCCGAGGGGCAGGTTCACGCCTGCTCGCCTCCTTCGATGCGGGCGCTGTCGTCGGCGCGGACGCCGCGCAGCCGGACCCGTCCGGGAACATGCCGGTCCAGGCTCACGACCTCGATCTCCAGGTGGGTGGGGGCGTCCTCGGCCAGGGAGGGCACCAGCTCGACGGTCAGGCGGTCGCCGATGACGGCGAAGCGCTCCAGGCGCTGCAGGATCAGGCCGCTGACGGTGTCGTAGTCGTCGGCATCCGGCAGCTCCAGGTCGGTGGCCAGGGCGACCTCGTCCAGGCGCAGGCCCGCGTCGATCTCCCAGCCTCCGTCGACCTCGGCGACCGGGGGAATCTCCAGGTCGTTTTCGTCGGCGATCTCACCGACCAGCTCCTCGGCGATGTCCTCCCAGGTGACCAGCCCGGCCAGGCCGCCGTGCTCGTCCAGCACGCAGGCGACCTCCTGGCCGCGGGTGTGCAGCTGCGCCACCAGATCGGGCAGCGGCATCGAGAACGGCACCACCAGCACCTCACAGGCGACCTTGGCGACGTCCGTGCTCGCGGCCTCCGCCGAGGGGATCGGGACCAGCTCGCGCAGGCTCACCACACCGATCACCTCATCCGGGCGGGTGCCGAGCACCGGGTAGTGGGTGTGGCCGTGGCGGGCGATGAGCTCATCCAGCTCCGTCACCGGCGCCGAGCCGGCGATGGTGACCAGATCGGCACGCGGGACCATGACTTCTGCGGCGGTGTGGTCGGCGAAGGCCAGCGCGCGCTCCAGCAGGTCGGCCTGCTCACCCGGCAGGTGACCGTAGGCCTCGGACTCGCCGATGATGTGCCCCAGCTCCTCCAGGGTGGCGCCGTGGTGCAGCTCCTCGACCGGCTCGATGCCGACGGCGCGCAGCAGCTTGTTGGCCGCCGAGTCGAACAGCCGGATGATCGGCCCGGCGATCGTCATGTAGACCAGGGTGGAGGCGGCCAGGGCGCGGGCCAGCGGTTCGGGCCGGGCCAGCGCCAGGTTCTTGGGTGCCAGCTCGCCCAGCACCATCTGGATGACGGTGGCCAGGACGAACCCGAGCACCAGGGCGACGGCGTCGACGCCGCCACCGCGAAGGCCGAGCGCCTCCAGACCGGGCGCGATCAGTTCGGCCAGCGCGGGCTTGGCGATGAAGCCGACGACCAGCGCGGTGACGGTGATGCCGAGCTGGGCGCCCGAGAGCATGAACGACAACCGCTCCATCACCGTGATCGCGCGGGCGGCTTTTCTGTCACCGGCGGCGGCCTGCTGCGACAGCACCAGCCGATCAGCGGTGACGTAGGCGAATTCCTGGGCGACGAAGTACCCGGTGGCCAACGTCAGGAGCAAAACGGCCAGCAGGCCCAAAGCGATGCTCATCGCAGGGCTCCATCCCATCTCGGGCGGGTGGTGCTATGGCTGGGGTCCGACGGCACGGACACCACCACCTCATTCCTTTCCTCGCGGCCCGGCGGGGCCGTTTCCCGGTCTCCGGCATCGCGTTGCCGCCAGAGGCCATCGATCGTGGGCGCCACGGTAGCCCAGTGCGTGGAATCGCTCTGCCGTGGGGAGCCCGTGTCGAGGTCAACGCCGCAAAATCGGCCACGGTGCCCGGATGTGAGAGGAGTCATAGCCGCCTGGTTGTTGTGGATGTCGTCGGTGCCTGCTTCTGCGATCATCCTCGCAGTCATCGTCCTCAACGCCGCCGGGCGGCCGTGGTCAACGCCGTGGACGAGCAGCGCACCACGGCCGAGCGACAGCACACCGGCGCCCAGCACCGGGCGCCTGCCTTCGCCCATCCGGTACGGCGTGCCGGGAACCGAGGCCCGATGGTGATGTCCTGTGAGAGCGGGAAGGTCAGCCGGGCCGGCGCCGTTCATACGTCCTCCCGCGGCCGGGAGGCCTGAGCAGGTGTCTGTGTGCCCGTATCAGTCGATCGATCTTCACTGGGCTCTCACCACGCCTCGGATTCCCGGCAAGCGCTGCGTCTTCGGCGAGTACGGGCCTGCCCCCATCGTGATCACGATGGGGGCAGGCCCGTACCGGCTCAGAGGCGGAAGTGGGTGACCAGCTGGGTCAGCTCGGCGGCCATGGCCGCCAGGCGCTCGGAGGCCTGCCGGGAGGTGGCCACGCCCTCGGTGGTCTGCTGGGCGGCGCCGGCCACCGCGGTCATGGTGTCGGCGATGTTGTGCACGCCGCGGGCGGCGTTGGAGACGCTGCGGCTGATCTCGCCGGTGGTGGCGGTCTGCTCCTCCACCGCCGCGGCGATGGTGGTCTGGTAGCTGCTGATGGTGCCGATGATGGTGGAGATCTTCTCGATCGCCCCGACCGCGTCGGCGGTGTCGGCCTGGATGGTCTCGATCCGCTTGGCGATGTCCTCGGTGGCCTTGGCGGTCTCCTGGGCCAGTTCCTTGACCTCGGAGGCGACCACGGCGAAGCCCTTGCCGGCGTCGCCGGCGCGGGCGGCCTCGATGGTGGCGTTCAGCGCCAGCAGGTTGGTCTGCTCGGCGATGGAGGTGATCACTTTGAGGATGTTGCCGATCTCGGCGGAGGAGACGCCCAGCTTGCCGACCACCGCGGTGGTCTGCTCGGCGGAGGCGACCGCCTGGCCGGCCACGGTGGCGGCGTCGGAGGCACCTGCGGAGATCTCCCGGATCGAGGCGCCCATCTGCTCGGAGGCGGCGGCCAGCGTGCTGACGTGCTCGGTGACCTCGCGGGCGGCCTCGCTGGCGCCGCCGGCCTGGGCCGCGGTGCCGTCGGCGGTGCCGGCCAGCTGGTCGCTGACGGCCTTCAGGCCGGCCGAGGAGGTGCCCAGGGCGGTGGCGTTGGCGTGGATGACGGAAATGGTCTGGCGCATGGTGTCGACGGCGCGATTCAGCGCAGTGGCCATGGTGCCCACCTCGTCGCGCCGCTCCAGCTCGGCGCGCTGGGTCAGATCGCCGCGGGCGAGCGCGTCCAGCACGCCGGTGACCCGGCGCAGCGGTCCGGCGATGCCGCGGGCCACCAGCCAGGCCAGCCCCAGCCCGGCGACCAGGCCGAGAGCGCCGATGACGCCCACCTGGGTGACGACGTCGCCGACGGTGTCGCGGGCATCGGCGGCATTGGCCGCGGCGGCCTTGGCCTGGGCGGCGCGCAGGTCGACAAAGCCCTCATCGATGCGCTCGGTGATCGGCTCGGCCTCGTTGAAGCCGTCCCAGAAGGCATCCAGGTTCCCGCTGTCGGCGGCGGGCATGATCTTCTCGTCGCGGATCTTCACGTACGCGACCCAGTCGGCGTACAGCCGATCCGAGGCCGCCTTGTCGGCCGTCATCGGGGCGAACGCCTCGGCGTTCTTGGCGATGGCGGCGTCGAGCGCGTGGATGTCGGCCGCGTTGGTCTTGCGGTACTCGGCATCCGACAGGTAGTAGTTGAGCACCAGGTTGCGTACCTGCAGCACCTCGGCGTGCAGCTGCGCCAGCGTCTCGATCGGGCGCACGCCACCGGTGTAGATGGCCGAGGCCTTGTCATCGGCGGTGTTGAGACCGCTGAGGCTCACCCCGATCACCAGCAGGCCGGCGGCGGCCACCGCGGCGACGGCGGCGAAGATCTTCGCGGTCAGGGGCAGGTCGCGGCCGCGGGCGGCCAGCGACCGCCGCGTCGGCGTACCCGGCAGAGGAGGAGCCGATGACATGGATATTCCTTCACGGTGAAAACGGCAGGACAACGACCACGGGCTGGCAGGGGTGCTGTTCCCATCGGCCGGTATCAGCCGGTGCTGAGGGATGGCCGGTCATCGAAACGAATCTGCCGCTGGGACCGGGAGCTTTCCGCCTCTCGACACAGTGACCCGCACGCCAGCCGCTGATCTTGTGCGGCAGATCGTCCCCCTGGCCGGAAAGGGGATGCCTGCCCCGCCCCCGCATGCCGTCGGCGATGGGCACCCGCTATAGCTACGCCTACCGTGGCCCGTCGTCGGTCTCCCTCATCCGGTACGGCGCCGTGATGGTCGCCCACCTGGCCGAGGAATCCCAGGGCGATGCCGGCGGCGCAACTGCTCGGCCAGGGCGGCCGGGTCGAGGCCGCGGCCGAGGCGCTTGTGGTCGTGCACCACCACCGTGAGGCACAGCCCGCCTGGGCCGTGGCGTTGGCTGATACTGCCGTAGGAGCGCTCGATGATAGAGGTCGAGGTGCAGGTGACGACCAGGGTGTTCAATCCGTCGACGGTGAAGGACGGGTCAGCGGGCTGCTCGATGGTGTCGAGTGCGAAGTGGGCGGTGCTGATGCGGTGATGTCGATGAACGCCACCGCTCACCGTACGACGGCGGGCGCCACCTGGCCTGGACCTGGAAGGTAGTCGACTTTCATCGTGGTGTCGGGGAAGGCCGCCGGCACCGCCGCGGCCGCGGTCTCGACCATGCCGGCCAGCAGCGGCGGATGGGCGACGGCGGGTTCCGGCCCGGCGAAGCTGCGGGACAGGTAGGCCGAGGTGGCCGGCCACTGCCGGTTCATCGCGTCCGAGACCGGCGCTCCGGACACCGATACCGGCTGGAACAGAAAGTCCCTGTTGTCCCTCTGCCGGGTCCGGATCTGGACGTAGCGGCGCCCGATGAGCTCGACCACTTCACCCATGTCCCGCGACGCGCAGTCCGCTCGCTCCACCGGTACACGGGCCGGGGCCGTGACCATGGCCGTCTCCCCTCTGCGATCCGCCATCCGGACGGCGCGAAACGGGGTGGTCCAGGTTGTTCCATATTTTCGCGAAGCGACTAGTCCTAAAACGAACTCGGAGCAGAAGCATGTCGTGGGAGACCGCCAGCGCGCAGCAGACGCCGCGCCACCAGCGAGATCAGGGCTGTTCGGGACCGACGATGCGGGCCAGCGAGCGCAGACCGGCGACGACGTCGGCACCGGTGGGGGCATGGTCGGGATCGGTGAGGCACTGCGTCATCAGGCCCACCAGCAGGGCCGACTGGACGGCGCCCAGCGTGCGTGCCGTGGTGTCGTCGACCTGACTCTCCTCGGTGCCGCTGAGGATCGCCGCCAGCCCTCGCCGCCCCTGCTCCTGGCCGCCGGCCAGATAGCGGCGCAGGTCGGTGGAGTGCTCGGCCTGGACGAGTGCTTCGATCGAGGCGAGCCACAGGGCGCGATGGGTGGAGAAGGACTCGATCACCCTGTCCCACATCGCCTCGTAGCGCTCGTCCTGGGTGGCCGCATCCGTCCCATAGGCGCTCAGGGTGCGGCCGATGTGCGTGCCCCAATCATCGATCGCCGCGATGAGCGCCGCGTTCAGCAGGGCTTCGCGGGAGCCGAAGTGGTAGCCGATGGCCGCCATGCTGACGCCGCCGGAGGCGGCCGTGATGTCGCGGATGGTGGTGCGTGCCCACCCTTTCTCCTCCAGGCAGCGGCGGGCTCCGGCGAGCAGGTCTTCGCGATTTCCCATGGGCGGATGCTAGCCGGTCGTAGAGCAGACGCGCTAGGCATACGAATTAGGCGAATGAATTAGGCAATCGTCTTGCGCAAGCGCCCAAATCTTCGTATGGTCCTCTCATCGACACCGAGCGAAGGAATCTGCGATGAACGACACGACCACAAAGGACGCCGCCCTCCGGGCCGAACTGCTCCTGGACGGCCGCCGGCTGTCCTACCTCGACTTCGGCGGCACCGGCCGCCCGCTGGTCGCGCTGCACGGGCACCTGTCGGAAGGGGCCGCCTTCACCCGCCTGGCCCAGGCACTGAGCCCCGAGTGGCGGCTGATCGCCCCCGACCAGCGCGGCCAGGGCGCCTCCGAGCGCACCGCCGACTACTCACGGGAGGGCTACCTCGCCGACATCCTGGCGCTCCTGGAGCACCTGCAGTTGGAGCGGGTCGTACTGCTCGGCCACTCCCTGGGTGCCATCAACGCCTACCAGTTCGCCGCCCGCCACCCCGAACACGTCAGCGCCCTGATCAACGTCGAGGGCGCGGCCGCACTGGGACTGGAGGGCGACAACCCCTTCGGCTTCCTGCTGACCCTGCCCTACCAGGCACCCACCCGCGACGCGCTCATCGCCGGCCTGGGCCCGGCCGCACCCCACTTCTCCGACCGGCTGCGCCAGCACCCCGACGGCAGCTGGCGGCTGCCCTTCCACCCCCAGGACATGTACCAGTCAGAAGAGCACGTGCACGGCGACCACTGGGCCGACTGGACGGCCACCACCTGCCCGGCCCTGCTGATCCACGGCATCAAGGGCGTCATCCCGCCCGAGCAGGTCCGCGCCATGGTCGAACGCCGCCCCGGCACCGTCTCGACCGAACTGGACGCCGACCACCTGATCCCCACCAGCGCCCCGGACGACTTCGCCACCGCGGTCCGCGCGTTCCTCGCCACGCTTTAACCACCGCCGGATCGAGGCCGTCTCAGCCAGGCGGAACATCCTCGGCCCACCCCCAGGCCGAGCGTGCGGGCCGTAGGCGGTGGCCCACCCCGCCGGCAACACCTCCCGCCCGGCCCCGGGGATGTCCCGTTCCAGTGGGATTCCAGCTGCGGTTTCATCGCACGCCGCCGTCCCTTTTCCTTGACAGGAGGCCACAGAAAAGTCATGCCGCCATTTACTGTTAGGAAACTTTCTTTTACATTTCTGTCAACCCCCAGCAAAGGAGTAGGACGTGCGAAAAACGATCATGCTCATCGCGGTGGCGTTGATGACCCTCGGAGCCACGGTGCTCACCGCCTCACCCGCCTCGGCCCACGGCTACATCTCCTCACCGCCGAGCCGGCAGGCCATGTGCGCCCAGGGCAAGGTCCCCAACTGCGGCGACATCATCTACGAACCCCAGAGCGTGGAAGGCCCCAAGGGCCAGCGCAGCTGCCACGGCGGGGTCGCCCGGTTCGCCCAGCTGAGTGATGAGAGCAAGCCCTGGCCCGCCACCTCGGTCGGCACCAGCGTCACGTTCAACTGGGTGCTCACCGCGCGGCACGCGACCAGCACCTGGGAGTACTACATCGGCAACAACCGCATCGCGCTCTTCAACGACAACGGCAGACAGCCCGGCGCGACGGTGTCGCACAACGTGAGCCTCGCCGGGTACAGCGGGCGGCAGAAGGTCCTGGCCATCTGGAACATCGCCGACACCGCGATGGCCTTCTACGCCTGCGTCGACCTGCAGATCGGCGGCGGCAACCCGGACCCCACACCCACCCCGACGCCGACCGTGACCCCCACCCGGACGCCCACCCCCACCCCGACCTCGACGACCCCCTCGGGAACCTGGCGGGCGGGCACCGCGTACGCGGTGGGCGCCCAGGTCACCTACGCGGGCGCAAGCTACCGCTGCCTCCAGGCGCACACGTCCCTGGCCGGCTGGGAGCCGCCGAACGTCCCGGCGCTCTGGCAGCGGCTCTGACACGGAAGGAGAGGCGGTGAGACGCCCGTCCCGAGCTGACGCCTCCGGGACGGGCGCCTGCCCACCGCGACGCCCATGACACACCCATGAACCGGACGCCCATGAGATGCCTGGCCCTGGTCCTCGCCGTCGCGGGCGTGCTGGGGACCTCCGCCTGCGGTGCCGGTGCCGTATCGCACCGCCACGCCGGACCAGCGGCCGGTGGTACGGCTCCAGCGGCCGGTCCCTTCAACGCCGCCGATGTGATGTTCCTGCAGATGATGATCCCGCACGATCGCCAGGGCGCGGAGCTGGCCACCCTGGCGGAGACCCGCTCGGCGCGCGAGCGGGTGCGCACGCTGGCCGCGGCGATCGCGGCCACCCAGGGCGACGAGGTCCGGATCATGGCCGGCTGGCTGCGGGCCTGGAGACAACCGCCGGAGGCGGAGCCGCACGCCCACGACGCGCACGGCGGCCTGCACGCCACCTCGCCCGAGGAGGCCGTGGCGCTGGCGGAGCTGCACGGGGCCGCCTTCGACACCCGCTTCCTCAACGTGCTGATCGCCCATCAGCACAACGCGGTGGACATGGCCCGCACCGAGGTGCGGACCGGTCGGAATCCGCAGGTGATGGAGCTGGCGCGGCGGATCGACCGGTCCCGTTCGGAGCAGATCCGGCAGATGCTCACCGAGCTGTCCTCCTGGGGAGTGCCAGGCCCGGCCAAGGGCCCCGGATCAGGCGGGAGACCGTGAAACCTCGGCGGCGGCGATCACACGGTGCGGTTGTGGCTGAGACCAGAGAACTGACGTCACGCGGCTGAGCAGGATGCGCTGACGCGTGCGTGGTCAGCCGAAGCAGACGGTCGCCACGGCGCACGGGAGCGTCGCCGGCGGCCGGGCGTGCGGCAGCACGCTGCCCTGGATGACCGCCACGCCGCCGTACGGGATCGGCAGCCGCACGGGGACGCCGACCGCGTCGTTCTCGACCCGTTTCAGCAGTTCACCGCCGTCGTGCCCGGCCAGGTGCGGGTAGACCTCCAGCGGTCCGAGGTCCCTGGACAGCGGGATCAGCGCGGCGTACCGGCAGTCGGGCGCGTCGCGGTGGATCCCGATGTGGTCGCCGACCCCGTAGAAGTTGTACGAGGAGGTCACCGCCGTCAGACGGGCCCCGAAGTGCTCCTGTACGAGCGAGGCCAGCACCCCGCCCCTTTGCCCGTCCAGTTCCGGGCCGGTACGCGCGTAGCGGTAGCGGGTCGGCGAGAGCAGTTGCGCGCCGTTCACCCGGTACCCCTCGACCAGCATCTGCCGCGATCCCGGGTACGCCGCGGCGGCCTCGCGTACCAGCGCCGCGACCTGCGCGTCGGTGAAGACGTCCGTGAAGGAGCGCTCCATGGCGTTCATGAGCTGATCGGCAACGGGTTGAGCTGGTCCTCGCGCAGCCGCCGCGGCAGCCACCCCAGCTTCACGGGCACGTCGTACAGACGGCCGGGCGCGAAACGCGCCCAGAAGTGCCGCAGTCCGGGGACGATCACCTTGACCACGTTCATCCCGATGCCGGGGCGGGTCTGGTCGAGGATCAGGGTCTCCATGCCGTGCGCGGCGACGATGTCCACGCAGGTCTGGATGTCGTCCCTGAGGTCGTCGCTCCACCGGCGGGCATGGTCGGAGAGCTTGGCGGGCTCCAGGCCGGGGTGGGGCAGGAGGTAGGGCTGGTTGGCGAGGGTGGCGTGCTCGTACCAGTACCGGTTGTCCGGATCGTCGGTGAAGTCCAGCGGCTCGTTCATGGTCAGGGCCATCATCTGGTTCATCTCGGTCACGGCGCGCAGCAGGGCGATCTTGGGGTCGAGGTGGGCGCCGTACCCCTGGATGATGTGCTGGTCCGGCCGGCCGACGCGCGCGGAGACCGCCGCGTACGTCGGGATGCCGAGGTCGCCGGTGAGGTCGAGCACCCACATCTCGCGCCCGCGCCGCGTGTACTCGGCGCGCACCTCGGCCAGGTACGGATCGGCCACGCTGTCCAGGTCCAGGGCGGGACGGCGCAGCCGGTTGTACCACCACACGGCCACGCCGTCGCGCTCGACCAGTTCCATGAACCCCTGCAGGATCGCCTCTTCGAGGTTGTTGCCCGAGGCGTTGCCGTTGGAGTCGCCGACGCAGAACCGGTGGCCGTCCGGCAGCGGGTAGCCGTAGTAGCAGAACGCCGTCGGCAGGTACCGCCACCGGCCCAGGCTCAGCGACCACACCGGCGTCCACTCGATCTCGCGCGACTCGTCGAAGGGCTCGGGGACCCAGGCGTAGCCGGAGTGCTCGCGGTTCCACCGCTCGCGCCCCCGGTACTGCTCGTCGCTGAACTGCAGGCAGGCCGCCGGATGCACGGCCGACTCGCCCAGGCCCGCGTACGTCGCCGACAGGCGCGGCTCGCGGCCGGTGAAGACGCCGGAGTGCCGTTCGATGGCCTCCGACAGGGCGCTGGCCTTGGCCTGCGCGTCGCTGCGCCCCTTGCCCGCGCTCTCGGTGACGAGCAGGCGGCGCAGGCTCGCCAGGTCGTGGCCGGGGCGGCCGAAACTGTGCGCGCCCGCGTACACGGTGATCAGCGGACTGCCGGTCTCGAACGCGCGCAGGTCCCGCACCACACCGGTGATCGGGCTGATCAGGTGCTCGTGGCGGCTCAGCGTCTCCTCGGGGGACACGGTACGGTGGCCGCCGTCGGTGGTGAACGTCTTCTTCCTGCTCGCCGGCACGATCGGCCGCCGGTCAGGCTCCACCTCGCCGGTACCGCACGCGCGGCAGGTCGTGTCGCGGATCAGCCGATGCCGCCGGCTGTCCAGCCCCGCGGAGTCGAGCGAGACAAGCGTGCCCCGCAGGTCGTCGGCGTCGGTGCGCAGCCAGTCGACGGCGAGCGTGGCCGCCGCGTGCACGGCCGTCTGGACGGTGGACGGCAGCGCCGCCACCGGGCTCGGGCCCGGCCGGCCCGTGCGCAGCGCCACGAACGTCTCGACCGGCCGGTTGTCCGCCAGCCGCTCTGACAGGCACCGCCAGCAGGCCGTGACCCCCGGGACCAGGATCGGGCCCAGCCACAGCACCCGGCCCACCGGCTTGACCAGCATCCAGGGGCGTCCGGTGCGCAGTGCGGCCTCGTTCCACTCGGCCAGGCGCGGGTCGAGGTAGTCGTCGGCGACGACCATGACCAGGTCGGCCGTCTCGGGGTCGGACTCGACCCGGACGTCCAGCGCCTTCAGGGCGGTCTCGAACTCGGCGGCGGGTACGGAGCCCAGCGCCGCCACGGCGATCCCACGGCCCTCCTCCGCCGGCGGGACGTCCCGCATCGACCAGTAGGCCGCCTCGGCGGGGTCGCCCTGGACCCGCTCGCACAGGTATCCCCTGCGCTCCAGGCGCGACAGCGCGAAGTGCGCCGCGACCTCGGAATAGCGCCCGGCCACGGCCTCGAGGATCTCCTGCCTGTCCCGCGTGCCGTCCAGCAGGGACGCCAGCAGCACGTACACCGATCCGGTCAGGGAGAAGGCGTCGTCCTCACTCAGCAGGAACACCGTGTCAGGCGGTAACACCTCCACCTGGAAATGCGGTTTGAACTGTGGGCGCTCAAGCATCCGGCTCACTCCTCAGCGTCACGGTCCGGCCGGGTACCCAAGGCGAACTCTCCGACGGACGTCTCAGTGAAATACGATTCTCCGAGCGCCCTGGTGAACAGCTCGGAATTGCCGCCGCCTATCGCGCACGGCGCGAGTTCGAGGGCCGTGGCGACCAGATACATGGTCTGGATGAGGCAGCCCACGTGTTTGAGGATCAGCGAGTACGCGATTCGCTGGTATTTCCAGGAAAGCCGCTGGAAACGCGCGGCGATGACGATCAGCACCTGCGGGCTCTCCGGACTGGCGGTCGCGAAGGCGGCGTCGCGCAACAACGCCTCGGCCGGTGCCGTCATTTCGCCGACCCGGCCGAGCGCGTGCTCGCGGGCGCGATAATGGTAAAGGCCGGCAGGCAGGCCGGCGCATTTCCCGGCCACGACGTATATCTCCAGCTCGTGCAGGCCGCCACCACCCGGATAGGGCCGCCGGCCGACCTCCTCCTCCCCCGCTCTGAAGACCCCGCTCAGCCTGGCCGAGCGGTGCAGGAACTCGCCGAGTTCCTCCTTGGTCAGGGGCCGCCCGCCGTGCCGCCGGATGCTCCGCCGCCGGTCGAGCACGTCGAACAGCGACGCCTGCGGCCGCTCGGCGCGGGGCGCGGGCAGGGCGACGAGCTCCCCGATCGCGGGCCGTACGGCGGGCAACGGGTCGATCTCGCCCCGGAACCTGTAGGTGCCGCCCGTGGGCCGCTCGTGCCGCCCGTCGCGCGTGGAGGTGTGGAAGAGCAGGTCGTGGAACTCCCACTGCCTGATCGCCGGGTCGCCGTCCTCGCCGTCCGGCTCGCAGACCAGGCGGGCGTGCCTGAGCAGGCGCATGACCTGTGCGTCGAGGTCCGTCTCGACGAGCTCGTCGTACGGACGCGGCGCGGCCAGACGTGCCACCAGCGCGACCGCGCGGGGGTCGGCGACGGCCACCTCCAGGTACGACAGCGGCGACCTGAGCAGCAGCGTGTCCCCGTCGCGGTGCAGGTAGGCGAAGCGTGAGAGCACATAACGAGCCTCAGGGTCCAGAGCCGGCCACTCGGTCTCGGGCCTCGCCACCGGTGTGGCCACGACGGCGCCGTCCATGATCGAGTAACGCAGCCAGCCGCCACGCGCCAGCCGCCGCATCATCATCGGCAGCCGTACGGGATCCCCGGTCAGCTGCGCCAGCGTGACGCCCCCGGCGGACAGCTCCTTCACGGCCGCGGCGAGCTCATGGCCCGCGGCGGCGATGGAGATGCGATGCCCGTCGCGCTCCAGCGTCACGACGTCGCCCTCCGACTTCATCGAAACGCCTTTGTTCAGCGACAAGTGCAAATCCCCGAACATCGCATCCCCCGTTATCGGACTAGTAGTTGCAGTACAGGGACGGCGTGCGGCAACCGCTGGCCGACGAGCAGTTCGTCGGCGGCGCGAATTGCAGCAGGTCGTGCTCCTCGAGGCCGAGCTGTCTGGCCAGTTCGTCCTCGAGTTCGGCGCTGGAGAAGACGAGGCCCCGCTCGGCGGCGAGTTTCACCGCCGCCTCCGCCAGGTCCTCGCTCGGCATTCCCCGGAGCTGCGCCCTGAGTCCGTCGTCGGTCTGGGTCAGCATCAGGAATTGCTCGGCCGGGGAGGCCATCAGCGCTGTGCCGTGCTCCATCGCGACTCCTTTCATTGAGAGTTCCAGTGCTGTCGAAGCAGAATTGAAACGACAAAAGGCGGACGAGTCTGTGCCGTTCTGCACACAACGAGAAAGCTCCTCGCCGTTCTTCGGCGAGGAGCTTCGGGGAACAGGGGTTCCACCGCTTCGGCGTGAAGCGGTTGTGCCAGGTGATCGGCCTCAACCGGGCCGGCTACCGCAAGCGCATCGCGCTCAGGGCACGCTCGATCCTCTCCTCCGGATAGCGCGTCGCCCGATCGACGCCGAACAGGTCCCAGTAGAAGTCGTTCACGGCCGCTGCCACGGGTGCGTACCGGCGGATCACCGCCGCGGCGGCCGGTGGGGCACCGACGGGGTCCGCGCCGTCCGCGCACGCGCGGATGTAGTCGTTGCGTCGTGCCGGTCCGCCGCTCTGCGGCGTCTCCACGCCGCAGACATTGGTGACGAGCCAGTTGACCAGCCGCATCAGCGCGTACCCGATGTCGTGGGTGCGGTTGCGCTCCAGGAATTCGACCTCCTGCTCGGACAGGTCGAACCGCCGGGAGGTCGCCAGCCCGAGATCGGCGATGTACAGGCGTTCGCCATCGGTGAGGATGTTGCCGAAGTGGCCGTCGAAGTGCATCAACTCCTGGTTGTTCATGAAGGCCACATCGGTGAGCAGGCACGACTCGACCATGGCGCTCGCCGCTACGGCGGCGTCCCGGCCTGCGGCCAGCCGGGCGGTGAGCCAGTCATCGAGGGTGTGGGGGATGAACTCCTGAAACAGCACGATGCCGGCCGAGGCGCCGGCAAGGGCGTGCAGACGATCCCGTACCGCCGGTGATCCGTCCCAGTACCGCACGACCGCCTCGATGTCGGCGTGCTCCTCGGTGGGCGGCGGCGCTCCCGGCAGGACCCGCCAGTGATACAGCAGCGGGAAGGCCGCACTGCGCCCGGCCAGGACCCAGTCGGTCGTCATGACGCAGGCCGCCAGCTCACGCCAGGCACCGAAACCCGGCCCGGCGATCTCGACGATTCCGTACTGGCAGAACGCGGGCACCCCGAACAGGTTCGCCGTGGACATCACGTTGCCCGGCCGGCGCTCCAGGTCGGTCAGCGCGATGCGCTTGGCGAAGACCGGCACGCCGTCGACCTCCAGCAGCACCGAGGTACCGCCGATCCCCGAGCCCAGCATCCGCGCCCGCTCCAGCGACTCGGCCAGCTGCCGATCACTGCGCAGCGCCAGCGCGCCGGCCACATCGCTGTATCTGCTGACACGCTCGGCCTGGGACATGCCCACCTGTGCATCCGGCAGCCTCAACACCCGGCACCCTTCATGATCGAATCGTCGGGTGAGACGCTACACGCACACCTGCGTGCCGGCCGACCAGCCCGTCGCGGATCACGCGGCCCGCGCGCTCTCCCCGTCGCGGTGGCCGTAGTAGGCGGCCCGCATCAGCTGCCGCATGTCATCCAGCATCGGCATGCGCGGGTTGGCCGGGGCGCACTGGTCCTCGTAGGCGTTGATCGCCTGCTGCGGCAGCGCCTCCAAGAACGCCCGCTCCTCGACGCCGATCTCCTCGAACGACCGCTCGATCCCCACCGCGTCACGCAGACGCTCCACCGCCGCCGCCAGGGACTCCACACCTTCGCCGGCGGTCCCGGCCGGCAGGCCGAGCACGCGGGCGATCTCCTGGAAGCGCTCCGGGGCGCGATAGTCCTCATACTTCGGCCAGCCGGACAGCTTCGCCGGCACGGTGCCGTTGTAGCGGATCACATGCGGCAGCAGGAGCGCGTTGGTACGGCCGTGTGCCACGTGGAAGGTGGCGCCCAGCGTGTGCGACATCGCGTGCACGATGCCCAGGAAGGCGTTGCCGAAGGCCATGCCGGCGATCGTGCCGGCGTTGTGCATCTTCTCCCTGGCCTCGGGGTCGGCGGCACCCCGCGTCACCGCCCGCTCCAGATAGGAGAAGATCAGTTTGATCGCCTGCAGGGCCAGACCGTCGGTGAAGTCGTTGGCGTAGACCGACACATACGACTCGATGGCATGGGTCAGCGCGTCGAAGCCGCTGTCGGCGGTGACGACCCGGGGCAACTCGGCCGCGAGCACCGGATCCACGATCGCCACGCTCGGGGTGAGCGCGTAGTCGGCCAGCGGGTACTTCTTGCCGGTGGCCGAGTCGGTGATGACGGCGAACGGGGTCACCTCCGCCCCGGTCCCCGAGGTGGTCGGCACACACACCAGACGGGCCCGCTCCCCCAGCGTCGGGAACCGGAAGGCGCGCTTGCGGATGTCGAAGAACTTCTCCTTCATGTCCGCGAAGACGACCTCCGGGTGCTCGTAGCGCAGCCACATCACCTTCGCCGCGTCCATCGCCGACCCGCCGCCCAGCGCGACGATGGTGTCGGGCCGGAAGGCACGCATCAGCCCGGCTCCCCGATCCACCGTCACGACGCTCGGCTCCGGCTCCACATCGTCGATGATCTGCAGGGCGACCCGCTCGGCACGGCGCTGCAGGACATCGATGATCCGGTCCACATAACCCAGCCGGGTCATGACCGGATCGGTGACGACGGTGACACGGTGGACGTCCGGCATGTCGGCGAGATAACGGATCGCGTTCGGCTCGAAATAGATCTTCGCCGGGACCTTGAACCACTGCATGTTGTTGTTGCGCCGCCCCACCCTCTTGATGTTGATCAGGTTGACGGCCGAGACGTTGTCCGACACCGAGTTGCGGCCGTAGCTGCCGCACCCCAGGGTCAGCGAGGGCAGGAAGGCGTTGTACATGTCACCGATGCCGCCCTGGGAGGCCGGGGCGTTCCAGATCACCCGCACCGCCTTCACCCGCCGGCCGTACTCCTCGGCGAGCGCGGCGTCCTCGGTGTGGATCACCGCGCTGTGCCCGAGCCCGTGGAACTCCACCATCCGCTCGGCGTAGGCCAGCCCCTCCTGCCGCGAGGCCGCGCGCAGGACGGCCAGGACCGGGCAGAGCTTCTCCCTGGTCAGCGGCTCGGCCGGGCCGACCCCCTGCACCGGCACGAGGATGACGGAGGTTTTCTCGGGTACGGCGAACCCGGCACGTTCGGCGATCCACACCGGGGAGCGGCCGACCGCGTCGGGGTTGAGCCTCGCTCCCGAGCACCCCTCCCCGCCGGCGCTCACCCCGAAGACGAACTCCTCCAGCATCTTCTTCTCGGCGGCGGTGGCCACATGGGCGTGCAGCCGCCGGAACTCGGCGAGCGCGGCGTCGTAGACCTCGTCGTCGACGATGACCGCCTGCTCGGAGGCGCAGATCATGCCGTTGTCGAAGGTCTTGGAGAGCACGATGTCATGTACGGCGCGGCGCAGTTTCGCACTGCGCTCGATGTAGGCCGGGACATTGCCCGCACCGACGCCCAGGGCCGGCTTGCCCGCCGAGTACGCCGCCCTGACCATCCCGTTCCCGCCAGTGGCGAGGATGACCGAGACACCGTCGTGGTGCATGAGCGCGGCCGTCGCCTCCAGCGAGGGCTCCTGCACCCACTGCACGCAGTGCTCCGGCGCCCCGGCCGCCACGGCCGCCTCACGGACGATCCGCGCCGCCTGCGCGCTGCAGCGCTGCGCCGAGGGGTGGAACGCGAACACGATGGGGTTGCGGGTCTTCAGAGCCAGCAGCGCCTTGAAGACGGTCGTCGAGGTGGGATTGGTGACCGGGGTGACGCCGCAGACGACGCCGACCGGATCGGCGATCTCCACGATCCCGTCGATCTCGTCCCGGGCGATGACACCGACCGTCTTGAGGTCGGCCATGCTGTGCGTGATGTGCTCGCAGGCGAAGATGTTCTTGACCGCCTTGTCCTCGAACACGCCGCGGCCGGTCTCCTCCACCGCCAGGGCGGCGAGCGCGGCGTGCCGGTCCAGCGCGGCGACGGAGGCCTTCTTGACGATGTGGTCGACCTGCTCCTGGGTGAAGGAGTCGTACTCGGCCAGGGCCTTGAGCGCGTTGCCCACCAGGGCGTCGATCGCGCTCCGGACGTCGGCGGACGGGGCGGCTCCCGCGCGGGAGTCGGTCATCTCACTCACCTCTTGAGCTCGGGGGTGCTCTCGGCTCCACTGTGGGCCACCGCCCCGCCCGCCCAATGCTGCGCAAAGGCCCCTGCGTGCGGGACCAAGGTCACGAACCGGTGATCACGCTGATCCTGTGAGGCTCGCCGTACCAAATGTACTGCCATATTGATACATTAGGAGTGAAGGAGGCCTACCATGTCACCGATGACAGCGATGCTCGTCGAACTGCTGGCCGTACCCGTTCTGGCAGTGCTGAGGGGGTTGCGACCGGTGTCGGCAGGACGGCTCGCCCGTTTCGCCGCCCGATACGACATCCCCCTCACCGCCGACACCAGACCGCTCGTCCGCGCCTATCTGAGGCGGACGAGCAGGTGGCGGGCCTGCGGCGGGGCGATCGGCTGGCTCGCGGCCGGCGTGTTCACCTCCGGCAGCGGATACCACTACTCCTGGCCGCCCTCGACGCGATGTGGGCCATGCTGCTCGACCTGGACGCCCCCGAGCCCTTCAACTGGGTCATGAGCGTGCCGGGGTTCGCAACGGTGCTGGCGGCGCTGTACTCCTGGCTCGGCCTCCACACCCGCCCACGCCCCGCCCCGAAGGTCCCGGCGTGATCGTCGAGATCGATCCGGACGCGGCCACGCCACCGTATGAGCAGCTCAGGACCCAGATCGCCGCGTTGATCCGGACCGGAGGACTGGCGGTCGGCACCCGCCTGCCGAGCATCCGGCAACTGGCTCGCGACCTCGGGCTGGCGGCGGGGACGGTCGCCCGCGCCTACCGCGAACTGGAGGCCGAAGGATATCTGCGCGGCCGGGCCGGCCAGGGCACCGTGGTGCGCGAAATCCCCCGGTTGTCCGAAGCCGAACGCACCGCCCGTCTCACCGACGCCGCCCGCGCCTACGCGGCCGCGGTCCGCGAACTCGGCATCGAGGTCGAGGTGGCGCTCACCACCGCGCAGTACCACCTGACCCACCCTGCCGGTTGACCGGGGCCGTCGTTCTCTCCGGGTGGCCTGATTCCCGGCCGGGCCGGCGGCAGGGCAATTTAATACAGGTTTAAGTTAGGAAGGTTTACCAATTAGTTGACACGAGATCCTCCGCATCGGTTTGATACCGGGCCTGAACCCCCGCAGCAGTAAGGCTCCCCACCATGCGTCGTCGTCTTCTTTCCGCCGGGTTCCTCGGCGTCACCGTCCTGGCCGTCCCCCACTCCGCCCAGGCGCTCGCACCCCGGGCCGCCGTCTCTCACTCCGCCCAGAGCGCTCCCGCCGCGTTCACCCATCCCGGAGTCCTGGTCAGCAAGGCCCAGCTGGACTTCGTCCGGGACAACCTCACGGCCGAACCGTGGAAGTCGGCCTGGAGCGCACTGCGCGCCAGCCCGTACGCATCGCTGTCGTGGAAACCCAAGCCCCGCGCGAACGTCGAGTGCGGGCCGAGCTCCAACCCCGACAACGGCTGCAGCGACGAGCGCAAAGACGCCATGGCGGCCTACACCCACGCCCTGCAGTGGTACCTCACCAAGAACGAGGCGTACGCCAGGAAATCCATCGAGATCATGGACGCCTGGTCGGCTGTCATCACCACCCACACGGGCAGCAACGCACCGCTGCAGACGGGCTGGGCGGGGGCGTCGTTCTCGCGCGCCGCGGAACTGATCAAGCACGCCTACTCCGGCTGGGCCGATGCCGGTCGCTTCAGCACCATGCTGCGCAAGATCTATCTCCCCACGGTCATCGCGGGGCGGCCGAACAGCAACGGCAACTGGGAACTGATCATGACGGACGCGGCGATCGGCATCGCCGTCTTCCTCGACGACCGCGCCTCCTTCGACCGCGCGGTGAACACCTGGCGGGGCCGCCTGCCCGCCTACGTCTACCTCACCTCCGACGGGCCCCTGCCCAAGGTGCCTGCGCGAGGCAAGTACGACACCGAGGATGAGATCATCCGCTATTGGCACGGCCAGACCACCTTCGTCAACGGCCTGTCCCAGGAGACCTGCCGCGACTTCGGGCACACCGGGTGGGGCATCGCCGCCGCGGCCCACGTCGCCGAGACCGCCCGCCATCAGGGGCTCGACCTGTACGCCGAGGGCAAGGACCGGCTCCGGCACGCGATGGGCTTCCACTCCGGACTGCAGCTCGGCGAGCCGGTGCCGTCATCGTTGTGCGGGGGGAAGGTCAAGCTCGGTCTCGGCCCGACGTTCGAGGTCGGCTTCAACGCCCTGCACAACCGGATGGGCGTGCCGATGTCGCGCACCCAGCGGCTGGTCGAACAGGGACGGCCGGCCGGGGTGAGCCACTTCCTGGGCTGGGAGACCCTCACCCACGCGGACAACCCGCGCTGAAAGCGGCCGGCGCCGGGCAACCGAGACCGGGGGACGGTCGCGCCCGGCCGCCGCAGCGGGCCGGGCTAGAAGATGCCCTCCTCGATGTTGGAGTCGTCGCTGATGGTCCCGCCGTCGCCGTCGATGAACTTCGCGTTGATGTAGACCTCGTCACCCCTGTTGCCGAAGCTGTCGTCCTCGTTGAGGAACGATCCCTGCGGCACCTCCCAGGTGTAGTTCAGCCGGATGCCGTCCGGTCCCGCCGTCAGGCCGTGGTCCCCCCGATACCAGGTGATCGGGCCGTAGATAACCTGGTCGGTGCCCGGGTCGCTGCCGTAGAAGCGCACCTGGATCCTGCCCCCGTGGATCAGATAGCCGTTCGCGTCGTACTCGTTCATGGGCACGTGGACGCTCAGCGTGATGGTGCGGGCGGCGGGGACGCCGGTGTTGAAACCGATCTCGAGCTGGGCGGTGATCTCGGTCGCCGCCTGGGCGGGCGTCGTGGCCAGTCCGATGGCGGTGACGGCGGCCACCGACGCGGTGGCCAGCTTGGTGAGGATCCTGTTCATGGGGTGTCTCTCCGCTCTGCGGTCGCCGGGCCCGCGGCCGGGCGATTGAGGGGCATGGGATGTGGCGGGTCGTGTTCACGGGAACCGGAACGCGACCCGCTCATCAGTGCGGCGTTCCATTCCGTTCCACCGGGTTCCGGGGCATCGGCCCTGACCGGGCGCCGTTGAGGTCGGCCGTACTGCGGGCTTCCGGATGGCCGCCGTCGGCCGGGTGGCCAGCTCTGTCGTGGTGACACGCCTCTGATCCCTACGGTTTCGGGATGCCGTCCGGGAGCCGCCCGGACGATGAATCCGCGACCGGCACGACATGTCCGGGGTGAGGAGCATCGATGCGCAGCCGAAGGATGGCGGCGGCCGGGGCCGCGACGGCGGTGCTGGCCGCCATGGGAGTGATCGGGACTCAGCCCGGGGCGCTCGCCGCCGAAACGCTCTCCACGGGCGCGGTCATGGCCGCGGCGGACGGGGCCGGCGCAGCTTCGAGCGCAGTGTCGCGCTCAACAGGGACCTGGCCGCGCGCTGCGCCACGGACAAGGATCTGCTGCCGCACATCTCCACCCGCAGCATCGCCCGCGACATGATCACCGCTATCACCTGGGCACCACTCCCGCCCGGGTCCTGGCCGCCGTCGACCGCTACCGGCGGATGGCCGACCAGGGCGGAAGACCACGCCCACGCCGGCGCAGGACCGGTTCCTGGACCTGACCACCTCCGAGGAGGTTTCCGCCGGGGCGAGCGCCACGCAGGCCGTGATGTGCGCGGACCGGGCGGTCTCCCGCAATCCGCAGACCTACTACCGCGACATCCGGGCGCACCGCGCCGACGAACCCTTCTACGGCCCTCCCGGCCGCAACCTCACCCCGTGCGCCTTCTGGCCGGCGAGCCCGGCGGAGCCGCCCACCGAGATCCGCAACGACGTGCCGGTCCTGATGGTCGGCGCCACCGGGGACACGGCCACGCCCTACTCCGGTCAGCTGGCCATGCACCGCGCGCTGAGCGGCTCCCGGATGCTCACCCTGACCGAGGCCTACATCCACGCCGCCTACCTCGGCTACCACGGCGCCGCCTGCGTCGACACCGCCGTCAACCGCTATCTCCTCGGCGGTGCCCTGCCTTCCGCCGACACCACGTGCACGAGGGACAGGCCCGCCGGCACGAGTGGGAGCTGACCCCGCGCACGCCCGCACAGGGCTCCCGGACGGTGTGCCGAATTTGCGGATAACCGGAAGAGCACCGGGTGGCCGTCCAGATTGCCCACAAGGCGGGCGTAGCACAAACTGGTCGCCCGCCTTGGAGGAGGAGCCGACAGTTGTGAACATCGCGCGGTGGTCACCGCTCAACGGACGGGCCCGTGCGGAGCTCGCCTACGTTGCGGTGAGTCTGCCCGTCGCCGTTGCGGGGTTCTTCTACGCCTGGCTCACCACTGTCGGCGGCATCGTCTTGGGCCTCGTCTCCTTCGGCCCGGTGCTGCTCGCGGGCGCCTTGACGGGAGCATGGCGACTGGGAGCCGTCCACCGGTGGCTGGCGGCCCGCCTGCTCGGCGTCATGGTCACGGCCTTCGAGGGTGTACCGCGCCGGCCCGGCGTCGGAGGGTGGATCACCTCGAACCTGCGTGACGTCGCCGCCTGGCGGACGTTGATCTATCTGCTGCTGAAAGGCCCCCTCGGTATAGCCGAAGCCATGGCCGCCCTGACCACCTGGGGGTACGGCCTGGCCTACCTGAGCCATCCGCTGTGGCGACCGGCGGGGCCGTCCCCGACCGAGGCGGATGGCTACCCGATCCTGATCGGGGACCTCCCCTTCGACGGCTGGCTCCGGCCCTTCCTCAACCCCGTGCTGGGAGCCGCGATGCTGCTCGCCGCGCCGTGGGCGGTCCGTGCCGTCCTGCTCCTCGACATGGCCCTGCTGCGGGCTCTGCTCGGCCCGACCGCCTCGGCCCGCCGCATCCGCCACCTGGAGGAGACCCGGACCTACGCGGTGGAGGAGTCAGCCGAACGGCTGCGCCGGATCGAGCGCGATCTGCACGACGGTGCTCAGGTGCGGCTGGTGACGCTGGCCATGCATCTGGGCGCGGCCAAGGAGCGGCTCGCGGAGCTGCCCGAGGTGGACCCGGCGCTGGAGGGGCTCATCAGTGGAGCACACCAGAACGCCAAGGACGCGCTGGTCGAGCTTCGCAGCCTCGTGCGGGGCATCCACCCCCCGATCCTGGACAGCGGCCTGGAGGCCGCGCTCACCACACTGGCCGCCTGCGGCAGTGTGCCGTACGCCTTCGGGTCACCCTGCCCGAGCGGCCCACGGCGGTGATCGAGAGCATCGCCTACTTCTGCACGGCCGAACTGCTGGCCAACACGGCGAAGCACAGCCGGGCACGGCAGGCCGCGGTCACGGTGTCCGCGCACGGCGGCGTGCTGCGGATCACCGTCCACGACGACGGGGCGGGCGGCGGACCATCCGGCCAGGCGGCGGCCTGGCCGGGCTGGCCGAGCGGCTCAGCACCGTGGACGGGCATCTGATGATCCACAGTCCTCCCGGAGGCCCTACGGCGGTCACCGTCGACCTCCCCCTGCACCTGTGAGCCGCCTGCCCATGCGCATCGTCATCGCCGAAGACGCCGTCATCCTGAGGGATGGCCTGGCCCAGCTGCTGCGCGCCTACGGTCACGACGTGGTGGCCGCCGTGGGCGACGGCAACGCGCTGTGCGCGGCCGTGGCCGAGCATCGGCCCGATGTCGCCGTGGTCGACATCCGCCTGCCTCCCACCTTCACCGACGAGGGTCTGCGCGCGGCCCTCCTCCTGCGCCGGGAACCTCACAGACCCGGCGTTCTGGTCTTCTCCCAGTACATCGAGACGAGATTCGCCTCGCAGCTGCTCGCGGCGGGCGCGGACGGAGTCGGCTATCTGCTCAAGGACCGCGTCGCCGACGTGAGCGACTTCATGGACGCGCTGGCGCGGATCGCCTCCGGCGAGACCGTCCTCGATCCGGAGGTCGTCACCCAACTCCTGGCCCCGGGACGCCGGGAACACGACACCCTGGACGGCCTCACGCAAAGGGAGCGCCATCCCCTGCCCCGGCTTGGCCGGGCACTGTCAGGCCCCTCCCATCGGCCCGCTGGGAGCCGGGAGGGGCCTGTCGTGGTGGAGCCGGGGTGCTTACTTGACGCCGCCGCCGCGGACCTTCTTGATCTTCTTCAGCTTCGGCTTCTCCAGCTTGACCTTCGTCTTCCACTTCAGCTCGACGGCCGGCTTGGGCTTGACCGTCGGCTTGGGGGCGGCGGGGGTCACGCAGCCGGCCAGCATCACCGAGACGCCGTGCGCCACCGGGTTCGGCAGCACCAGGTCGCTCCTGCTGTCGGCGTTGAAGCGGCCGCTGGCCATCATCCCCAGCATGGGGGCCTTGAAGGTGACGGGCGCCTGGAAGGTGCCGTTGCCCTTGCCGAACAGCAGCGAGCCGCCGGTCGGGGTCGCGTAGACGGCGTCCTGCTTGCCGTCGCCGTTGTAGTCGCCGAGCGTGGGCCAGCTCATGGCGCCGCTGCCGGTGTAGGGCAGGGCGCCCAGGAAGGTTCCGTCGCCCTTGCCGAGCAGCACCGCTCCGCCGCTCATGCCGACCGTGATCAGGTCGACCTTGTGGTCGTTGTTGAAGTCGGCCGGGGCGGCGAGGACGGGGCTCGTTCCCTGGGCGAAGGGGGTGGCCGGGCCGAAGCTGCCGTCGCCGTTGCTGAGGATCACCTGGAGCGCGCCGCTGCCGCTCGGGCCGCCGTCGGCGAACGCCACGTCGTCGTCACCGTCGCCGTCGAAGTCGGCCACGCCGGCGAGGTAGGAGTATCCCGTGAAGCCGGTGACGACGGGCGCCTGGAAGGTGCCGTCGCCGTTGCCGAGCATGATCGAGTTGTCGTTGCTGCCGCTGGCCACCAGCACGTCGAGACGGCCGTCGTCGTTGAAGTCACCCGGGGTGGCGGTGAGGACGTTCGCAACCGCCAGGCTGTCGATGGCCGTGTCGAAGGTCCCGTCACCGTTGCCGGGAAAGACCCGGATCATGCCGGCAATGGGATCCGTCGTGATGATGTCGACGGTGCTGTCGTCGTCGGAGTTGACGCTGCCCACGGCGGGCAGGTTCACCGCGGCCGAGCTGGTACCCGCGATCACGGCCGGGCGGAAGGTGCCGTCGCCCTTGCCCAGCAGCACCTCGGCGGTGCCGCCGGGGCCGTACGCCACGACGTCGGTCTTGTGGTCGCCGTTGAAGTCGGCCGTCGCCGTGTAGAGCGACGGGTTCGCGGTGCGGTAGTTGACCGCGGGGGCGAATCCGGGCTTGCAGGTGGTGGCGGCGGAGGCGGGAGCCGCAGTGGCCGCCAGCGCGCCGGAGGTGAGGGCGGCCGCCGCGAGCAGGGAGACCGCACGACGCCGGCGGGGCATGCCGAAGCGCGGCGAAACAGGGGTGTTCATGAAAAAGCTCCTCCTTGAGCCGTGAAGCCGTGCGCGGGGCCTTCCATGGATGACTGCGCAGGCGTTGTAGCCCTCCCATCGGCCGCCCGCAGGAGCTCTGGAGGATTTGCAGAGGAGCGTTTTCCCCGGACATGACGCGGGGCGGGAGACCCGGAGGCCCGGATGGACCCGCCGGGGTGAGAACCGGGTTTCTCCCCCTGCAGCCGCGTACGGCCGGCCCGCAGGTGATGACCCGCTATGTCAGCGAGCAGGCCGGGACGGGGATCGGCCGGCCTTCGACCTGCCGGGGTTCCCTGCCCAGCCGCCTGACCGGCTTGATCAGCAGCAGCGCCGCCACCACTCCGGCTGTCACCACGGCCGAGCCCAGCATGAAGACCCGCGGTTCGACCAGCGCGGTGACCGGACCGGCCAGCGCCTGCCCGACCGCCATGCCCGCGACCGACCCGGCCACCTGGTAGGCGTTGACCCGGTTCACCACCTCCGGCGTCACCTGCGTCTGCACGCTGGTGGACCACATCACCGACCAGAACGCCCACGCACACCCCCCGAGCAGATGCCCGGTCATCAGCAGCGGCAGCGGCAGCCCGAGCGCGACCGTCAGCGGCACCGCCACGTACCCGCTCAAGGCCACCGCCCCGGCCGCCAGCGGCCTGCGCGGCCGGAGCCGGATCGCCACCAGCCCGCCCAGCACGGTGCCGAGGCCGAGCGCCGCCATCACCCAGCCGTAGTCGGCCCCGATGACCTGCGACGACAGCGGCACGTACGGCCCGACCACCAGGACGCCCCAGAACACCCAGACCAGGATCACCGACCACATCCAGCTCCTGGCCCTGAACTCCTCCCAGCCCCTGCGCAGGTCGCTCAGCACGTCGGAGGGCTCCGGCCTGGGTACGGTGACCCGTACCAGCAGCAGGCACACCCCGCTGACGGCGAACGTCGCGGCGTCCACCGTGTAGACGACGACCGGCCCGGCCACGACGATGAGGACTCCGGCCAGTGCGGGACCCGCCAGCTGGGTGACCGCCTCGGCGATCTTCAGTGTCGCGTTGGCCCGCTGCGGATCGCCGGCGACCAGGGGGACCATGCCGTTGACGCCAGGTTCGAACATCCCGGCGGCCATGCCGGAGAAGAACGCCGTCACCAGCAACAGGGCGTACGGCGGAGCACCGTCTGCGAAGGCCGCTGCCACGATGCCCTGCGTGCCGATCCTGATCACGTCTGCGCCGATCATCAGGCGCCGGGCGCCGATCCGGTCGGCGACGACCCCGCCGAAGACCATGACCAGCACGGCCGAGGAAGTCCAGAGTGCGAGCACGTAGCCGACGCCCGCGATCCCGTAGACTTTCCCGATCGCCAGCGCCGAGGCGACGGGCATCATCGCATCCCCGAGCAGCGAGATCGTGCGGGCTCCGAAATAGAGGGTGAAGTTCCTCGTCCACATGAGCCCCAATTCTGGATTTTTCCAGATCAGAGCACCGGTGTCCCAAATGACATCATTGGGTACATTTGCGCCATGCCCCTGGACTGCCCGGAAACGCCCCCGACGCCTCCCGATCCGCATCGCGTCGTCGCCTTGATCGCCCCGGGCCAGGAGCTCTATCCGGTCACCTCCGCCTCGGCCGTCTTCGGCTATCACGGCCCCGACATCGCCCAGCACTACGGCTTCAGCCTGTGCGCCGAGCACCCCGGCTCCCTGCCCACCACACTCGGCGGCTCTCTCCAGGTGGACCGCGGCCTCGAAGCCCTCGACGACGCCGACACCGTCCTCATCGCGGGCTGGACCCTCACTCCCTCGCCCGCCGTACTGCACGCGGTGTCCCGGACCCATGCCCGAGGCGCCCGTATCGTCGCCGTCTGCGCTGGGATCTTCATCCCCGCCGCCCTGGGCCTGCTGGACGGCCGCCGCGCCTCCGTCCACTGGGAGCTGTCCGCCGAACTGGCCGCCCGCCATCCCCGCATCGTCCCCGACGACACCGTCATCTACGTCGATCACGGCGACGTCGCCACCGCCGGAGCCTCGGCCGCCACCCTCGACCTCTGCCTTCACCAGGTCCTGCGAGAGCACGGCGCGGCCCACGCCATGCGCATCGGCCGCCAGCTGGCCGCCGGCCCGCACCGCGAGGGCTGCCAGCGTCAGTACCCTCCGCTGCCCACCACCGGCCCCATGCCCGACTCCCTGGCCCCCCTGCTCGAATGGCTCCTGTCCCGCCTGCCCGAGCAGATCACGGTTGAGGACATGGCCGCCCACGCGGGCGTCTCCCCCCGCACCCTCACCCGCCAGTTCGCCGACCAGCTCGGCGTCCCGCCCGCCCGCTGGCTGCTGGAACGCCGCCTGGCCGCCACCCGCGCCCTGCTGGAGGAGACCGACCTGCCCGTCGAGACCATCGCCACCCGTGTCGGCCTGTCCTCGGCGGTCAACCTCCGCCGCCGCTTCCACACCGCCCTGCGCACCACCCCGGCCGCCTACCGCCGATCCTTCCGCTGAAGGTCCCGGGCGGTTGCGCCGCGGTCACGGCCAAGGGGCAGGGCTGGTCCGGCTTCTGATCGTTCCAGCGCCGGTCCGGCCTCGCCGAGATCGGCCGAGGTCAGATCCAGCCGTGGCGGCGGGCGATCCGTACGGCCTCGTGCCGGTTGGCCGCCCCGAGCTTGGCGGCCGCCGATGACAGGTAGTTCCGCACGGTGCCGGGTGACAGGGACGCCCGGCGGGCGAGCTCCTCCATCGGCATGTCCTCGGCCGCCAGTTCGAGCACGTCGGCCTCGCGAGGTGTCAACGGGCTGTCGCCCGCGCTGATCGCTTCGGCCGCGAGCTGCGGATCGACGTAGCGGCCGCCTCGATGGACGGTCCGCACGGCCTGGGCCAGCACCTCGGCGGAGACGGTCTTGGGCAGGAACCCGCGCACGCCGGCCGACAGCGCCCGCTTCAGGTGCCCCGGCCGGCCATGGCCGGTGACGATCATCGTCCGGCATCCGGGCAGCTCCTCGTGGAGGGTTCGCGCCACGCTCACGCCGTCGGTGTCCGGCAGCTGCAGATCGAGCACGACGACGTCCGGGCGGACGGCGCGGGTCCTCGCGAGCGTCTCGGCACCGGTCGCCGCCTGGGCCACGACGCTCAGATCCTCCTCCAGCGCGAGCAGCGCCACCAGGGCGCCGCGGATGAGATGCTCATCCTCGGCCAGCAGGATGCGGATCGTCTCGGCGGTCATCGAAGGTCCTCGTGCGCGAGGGCGGGCAGCGGCAGTTCGGCGGTGAGCCGGAACCGGTCGGGCCGCTCGTAGGCGGCCACGAGCCTGCCTCCGCGCGCGGCCAGCCGCTCGGTGAGCCCGGGGATACCGGTGCCGGTCCCCGCCGGCCGCTCCCCGTCCGGACCGGTGGCCCCGTCATTCTCCATGATCAGTGTCAGTCGTCCGGTGCCGGCCTCGGAGGTGTGATGCAAGGACACGGTGCACACCCGCGCCCGGCTGTGGCGCAGCACGTTCGTCACCCCCTCCCGCACCACCCAGCCGAGGGCGCCCTGCACGTCGGCGGGCAGGCCGTACCCGTCACCGATCACCTCACAGCCGATCCCGGCCGAGGCGAGCACCGAGCGGGCGCCGGCGAGCTCGGCCTCCAGGTCGGCGGTGCGGTAGCCGCGTACGAGCGCGCGTGCCTCGGTCAGGGAGTCCTGCGCGAGCCGGCGCACCTGGAGCATCTCCTCAGCCGCTCCCGGCTTGCCCCGTTTGACCAGCTGGGCGGCGAGTTCACTCTTGAGCGCCACGACGGACAGGTTGCGGCCCATCACATCGTGCAGGTCCCGGGCGAAGCGCAGGCGCTCTTCGGCGACCGCGAGGCGGGCCTGGGCCTTGCGCGCCCGATCCAGTTCCCACACCACCCGCAGCGTCCACATCGAGCTGCGAAAGGCGATCACCACCACGAGCAGGAGAACCGACAGCGCGATCGCGGCGGGGACGGCGGCCTGCGCCGGCGCGCCCTCCACCCGGGACACGACCCATCTGGCCAGGCCCGCCGATACGATCATCGCCAAGGTGAGCGGGTAGGGCACCGCCGATGACAGGGCGGTGACGAACGCGACGACCGTGACCACCAGCAGCGCCGAGGCCGGGCCGTCGGGGTGGCCGGGTGTCGCCTCGGGATAGGCCAGGGCGCCGATCGCGACCTGTGCCACGGTGAGCCCGGCGGCGACGGTGATCAACCCGGTCGGCCGCGATCCACGCCCGCGGTGCTCACGGCCCAGATAGCGCTCCAGGCCGGCGGAGACCAGCAGCGCGCACACGAGGGCGTGTACGGCGGCGCCGGCCGTCATCACCCCCAGCGCCGCCGCGGCCACCTCGGGGCCGACCACGACGGCGAGGGCCACCGGTTCGAAGGCGAACATCGTGTACGACGAGGCGCGGGCCCACAGATCGAAACGCTCCGCCTGACCGCGCCGGCGCCACTGCGACAGCCGGATCATCCGCCCTGTCCCTGCCCCGACTTCTCCATCCGCCATTGTGGCCATCGGCACAAGGCGGCCGCGACAACGGGGAGCGCCGTCACGGTACGAACCGCATCTCCGGCCAGCGCGACGACGGCCCGGCCAGCAACCGGCCCGGCGAGCCCAGCAGGTGCCGGTCGAAGAAGGCGCGCAGGTAGGTGCGCTGGATGAGAACCGAACGCGGCCCGTCGATGGTGCCGATCATCTCCTCGACCTGCTCCGGCGGCAGTCCCAGCGAATGCTGTCTGAGCAGCACCTGAAGGTCGGTGAAGGAGGAGTGCGCCGACCCCTGCAACTGCAGTTGCAGCCGCCAGCCGCGCAGCCGCGGCCACAGGGCCGCCCAGCTGCGGTCGTTGTCCCGCCCGTGTCCCGCAGAGCCGATGAGCAGGAACGGCCGGTCGAGCCCGGCCCGCAGGACCGGCCCGAACATCCCGCCGTCCAGGTTGGCCCCCGCCCTGATCCGCGCGTCGGCGTGCATCGCGGCCGCGCTCGTGGCGCCGCCCAGCGAGTGGCCGAACACCCCGACGCGCGACAGGTCGAACGCGCCCTTGAGCCCCTTGGGCAGGGCATGCGCACCGGGCGGGACATCGCGCCCGCGGTTGAGCGCGCCGAGCCGGTCCAGGACGAAGCGGACGTCGGCCTGGCGGGCGGCCACCGCCTTGGTGGCGACGGGATCTTGAGGGTCGTCGAAGTTCGGCGGCGGGGAACTGGCCGCGTGGGTCTCCACCCGCCGGTCGGGGAACTCCACCGCCCCCGCGTCGTAGGTGTGGTCGATGGCCGCCACGACATAGCCGTGACTGGCCAGGTCCTCCACCAGAGCGGTCCCGGAGGCCCGGTCGGCCCCGAATCCGTGGGAGAAGAGCACCACCACCCGTCCGCCGCGCGAGCGCTCCACCGGCGCGCCGAGGTGGCCGTGGCTGTCGGGCAGGCGTACGGTCCCGGCGGGCAGGCCGCGCAGCTGCAGTGCGGCCACGCCCGCAGACAGCCACGGAGCCCGGGCGTGCCCGGCGACGCTTCGGGCCGGGTACCACAGCTGGACCATGAGCTCCCGGGCCGGCTTGGCGGGCTTCCACGGATCACGGCGGGAGTGGTCGACCAGGTGCAGGGCGAGCGTGCCGATCCGGTACGGGCCGGTCGGCTCCGGGAGCGTGAGGCGGACCGGCTTGACCTGACCGAGTCCCTCCTGCACGGCGGAGGACAGCTCTGCGGAAGAGGCATGCGCAGCGGGTCTCACCCCGGCGGCCGCGGTACCGGCGGCCAGCACCAGCCCCAGCGCCGACACCAGCGCGGCGCCAGACAGCAGCGCCGGCTTCCGCCCGCGCGAACCGGCACGTCGTGAATCGCCCGGCCTCGAACCGGTGCGAGGTTGATCGAATCTCGTCATGATTCCAGCGTCCCGGCGACGGAGGCTGCGCGTCAGTGCGGGGAGTCACCGGTTTGTGTGCACTTCACATGATCGATCGATGACAAACGTCATATCCGTTTCCGGCATGGCTGGGCATCGATGGGCGCCCCAGGGGGACCGGCTGAGGCTCGCCTGGGTGCGCCGCCGGAAGAGCCGGGACGTCACCGGCCTGTTCGCGACGGCCTGAACCTCGTGCGGTCTGGTGACGATGCACGCCGAGGACCTGGCCGCGCCCAGAGCCGAGGTGGCCGACAACCTCGGGCGCTACGGACTGGACTCCTGATCACCTCAGGCCGGGCCTGACGCCGCGGCGTCCTTGATCGGTCTGGGTATGCTGCCGGTCATGTCCGAGGCCGACCGCCGGCAGATCCTGGCTCTGGACGCGGCGCGGCTGGGTGAGAGTGATCTGGCGGCCCGGATCACCGCGGCGAAGAGCCCGCCATCCCCCTCGGAAGGAGCCTATGGACCTCCCCGTGTACTACCGCAAGCAGCTGGTCGGGTTCATCGAGGACTCGGCGGTTGACAACTTCCGGACCTACGGCCGGTGGCGCGCCGTCGCCTCCGAGCAGGCAACGCTGTTCCTGCGGGCCGTCGCCGCGACGGAGGAACCGGTGATCGGGGTGGGCCAGGCAGGGCAGATCCCCGGCTATGTGACGGGCATCGAGGACGGGTGGATCGAGATCGTGACGGTGCCGGCAGTGCCGTAGGAGTCATCGCTCACACATGCGCAGTGGGCCCGATCGTCTCCCCGTGCTGATCACCGGGCAGAATCGGGCGCATGCCCACTCGTGTTGAACGCTATCTGGCGCACCTGGACCGGCTGTCCGGCGGACGCAAGCCGACGTTCACCCCCTTCCCTTCGACCAAACCGGGACTGCGCGGCATCACCGCGATCGTCTACCGCGATCACCCCGAACCCGGATTCATCACCGGCCTGACCTACGGCCTGTCGCTGTCGGGCCACCCCGCCTGGAGACGCAGCACCCCGGAGCTGTGCATCACCGTGCGCTCCGCCGACGACGCCTGGGCCTGGGCGATCGCGCATCTGGCCGAGCGACTGCGCGGCGGCGAGTGCCACTTCGGCTACGGCGACATCATCGGCTTCGGGGAGCGCGTCTCCGAAGACAGCGGCATGGACTCCTTCGCGCTGTTCGCCCCCGCCGCCCTGGAGCAGGACGACTTCCTGGGCGTCGACGTCGGCGAGGAGCTGCCCGTCAACATCACCGGCTGCTACCCCATCCACTCCAGCGAACGCCGCTTCATCCAGGACAACGGCGTCAAAGCCTTCTGGGAGCTCGACTGGGATCCCTACGACGTGACCCGCGCCGCCGTCGTCTGACCGGCCGAGCGGCCACAGCGCCCTTGCCGAATCACCTGCGGCCTCGCCAGGACAAACCCCGGCGGGGCCGTCCGGCTGCGATACTCCCCCCGTGACGCTCCCCGGCATCGACGGATTGGGGATGGCCCGGCGCACTCATCGTCGCCGCGGACGGCCGGACGTGCACGGTCGTGTTCCGCTCCAAGACCGTCCGGGCGGCACCTGGCCCTCCGCACCCGGACTCCGGCAGCGTCCAGGTGATCGCTTAGGCCGAGAGTCGATGTCGGTGAGAAATAGCAGCGCTCTTGGGCTTGCGGTGAGACGATGAGTGTGCTCCGCAGGTGAGGGGGCGCTGGTGCAACCAAAGACCAAGGTCGAGTTGTATGCGGCGATCCGCCGCGACTCCCGCGCAGGCCTGGCCACTCGGGCCCTGCGGCGCAAGTACGGGGTGGGCTTCCGTACGACCGGAAAGGCCCTGGCCTCGGTCTGGCCAGCACCGCGTAAGCCGATACCGCCTCGTTCCTCACGGCTGGATCCGTTCAAACCGCTGATCGATCAGATGCTGCGGGCCGATCTGGACGCCCCGCGCAAGCAGCGGCACACCGCCCAGCGCATCTTCGACCGGCTGCTGGAAGAGCATCAGGCCGACCAGGTGTCCTACGGGATGGTTCGAGACTACGTCCGCCTGCGCCGTGCGGAAATCCGCTTAGTACTCCAGTGACACTTCGC
>NZ_BOOK01000067.1 GCF_016863195.1 Paraplanobispora takensis
GCACCCGCAGCATGAGCGGCCGGCCGTCCTCTCGCAGGCCGGTCTCGGCGAACTCCGGATCAGGGGCACTCTTGATCGGGATGGCGGGCAGCGGGACGGCCAGCGGATCGGTCCGCGGGAAGGTCAGCACCAGCCATCCCGGCTTGCCCACGGTGATGCGGCAGGAGGCAGCGCCGAAGGTGTGCGCCAGGTTCGGAGCCTTCTTCTCCCACTCCTCATGCGACTGACCCGACAGCATCTTGACCCGCACCGCATCGGCCCAGCCGTCACAGGTGACCTTGCGCAGGCGCGGCAGGTACTCCCGGCCGCCCACCGAGCGCCCGAGGCCGGAGATGACCATGGCCGGTTGCCAGTGCCGCCGGTAGATCCACATCCAGCGCCACCAGGCCAGCAGCCGACGGCCGACGATCGGGGAGAAGGTCTCCCGGTCGATCAGTCGCCAGGCGATGAGCCACAGCAGCAGGAAGCCGAGCAGGCCCGCCGCCTGCTGCCAGCCGTACACGCCGCCGGCGACGACGGAGACGATCGCCACCAGGCAGGCGATCGGGTGACGGTAGATCGTGCGGACGGTCCCGACGCCGAAGCGCCACAGCGCGATCATGATCGTGACGATGGCGGGAACCTGCACCACCGAGGGACGGAAGACCACGGCGGTATCCGGTGTCGTGGACACCAGGTCCCGCGAGGGGTCACCGGGCAGTTTACGGAACATAGACTGAACACCTCTTCCTTGATCCGTTGGAGCGGTTGGGGTGGAGATCAGGGGCCACCGGGAGCGGCAACTTCCAGTGGCCCCGCCTGATCGTTACTGCGGACCGATTCCGCGACAGATCGCGGCGTGCTGGTTGGCTTCGGCGCGATCAGCCCTTCCTCGCTGGCCGCAGCCTGCGCACTCCAGCTCACCGAAGCGACATCTAGGGCTGTCCGGAGTCCAGATGACGCGCTGACCGGTGAGCGTCTCAAATCCGTACCTCGTGGCCATGGCAACCGTCCTCACACCGCGTCCCGACGAGCCGGAGCCAGCCCGCGCCAGCGCCGCTCGATCTCCATCGCGAAGTCGGCAGCCGCCTTGGCCAGCTCTCGTGCGAAGTCCACCGACTCGGCGGTGACCGTGTCGGCGTGCAGGCACACGCTGACGATTGAGTTACCGGCCCCCAGCGCCAGGACCGGAGTACGGTCCGGGTAGGTGGTGCAGGTGGCCTGTCCCTTGCCGTCCACATGCAGTGCCGTTCGCTGCCAGGAGCCGCCCTTGCGCGCCATCACGCACCGTCCTTGGGAGCCGGAGCCGGAGCCGTCTTGAAGCCGTTCGGCTTGACCATCCCGGACGCCCGCAGCGAGTACTTCAGCCGCTTGGTCTTCTCTTCGACGTACGCCGTCACCGTCATGTCGGTGAACTCCACCGGCTCGAACATGCCGTTCGTCGGCGGAACCGGCTGGACCTCAGCCAGGATCTTCACGGCCACCTCGCGGGAGCGCGCGCCCAGCTCGGGGTCCAGGTCCATGACCCGGCACTGCCAGACGCGACCCTGCGTGATCTTGTCCTTGGACGGGGACCGCTTGCCCGTCTTCTCGTCGTAGTCCTCCGCCTGGGCGATCGTTCCCGGCACCAGCACGCAGCCAGCCGGGAACACGTCCTCGAAGCGAACCGAGAACCTGTGACCTCCTGAAAGAGCCATTTCGTACCCTCCTTCTTTGCTCTGTCCGGCTTGCACCGGCTACTGTTGAGGACCTATGAGTCCTTCTTGTGGACTTCTATGTCCCCAAGATAGGGACTAATCAACCCTCTGTCAAGGACTTATTAGTCCCTATCTTGGGGACAGACATTGCCCCCGGTGGGGACTAGAGTGTCCTTATAAGGATCAAGGAATCGGGGCCATCGCCATGGAAATGCACGAGATCATCCGACAGCGACGCACAGAGCAAGGGATGTCTCAGGCGGACCTCGCTGCACGAGTCGGCGTAGACAAGCGTCAGATTCGCCGGTACGAGTCAGGCGACACTCAGCCAACCCTCTCGGTCGGAAAGGCCATCGCCCGTGCTCTCGGAATCACTCTCGATCAACTCGCGGGAGAAGAGAGCCACCGCCTCGATCTCTCGGGCCAGTGGTGGGCTTCCTGGCAGACCTCCATGCAGGGCCAGGAGGTCATCACGGCCCAAGAGGTTCTCTTCCGCCAGCAGGGCGAACTCATCCATGTCGAGACCATCACGCGTGGTATCGACGTTGAAGAGGGCGGCTACATGTGGCGCGGAGAACTACGCCTGTGGGACAACGAGATCCTCATGGGGTGGTACGCCGCCGCAGACGGGGCCGTCCGCTCCAAGGGAACGATGTACTTCGTCCTCCACCCGCACGGCGTCAGCATGAAAGGTCGCTGGGTCGGCCTCAGCTATGACGGCGAGATCATGACTGGATGGGGCGCGATAGGCAAGAACGAGGAGGACGCTCGCGCCTTGATCGAAGAGCTGAAGCGCGATCCTGCCGCAGCCAAAGCCCTGGAAACGGCTATGTCATGACGGAAACCTGCGAAGTGATCATCACTGCACCAGATCCCACCTGGTTGGCCGACTTCACTCGCCGCCTTGTCGAGGATCGTCTTTGCGCGTGTGGCCACAACATCCCCGAAATCCGCTCCATCTACCGATGGCAAGGCAAGGTCGAGGACACCTCAGAAGCCCGCGTAGCACTCCACACGCGTACCTCGCTGGTTTCCGCCATCATCGACCGTGTCAAGGCTGAGCATCCCTACGAGGTGCCGTGCGTCATTGCGATGCCCATCGCCGAGGGCAACCCTGATTATCTACGCTGGATCAAAGCTGAGACGCGGACCCCGTAACCGGATCTCTTGCCGAATTGCCATTGTGAGGATCAAGGGCGGCGGCGCGCGCCGCGCCGCCGCCACGGCCCCACGTCGCGGACCCCGGCCGCGCATGCGGCCTGGGGGCCGGTCACGGCCGGGCCGCACTCGGGCCGCCCGCCGCACACCCACCACGCCGTATCCAAGCGATCCGCCGCACTCAGGCCCACGCCGCCGCCCAGGTCGCTTCGACCACCGGCCCCGACCGCTACGCGGCGCCTACGGCGTCCTTCGGATCGGCGCCGGCCGCTCCGCTCCCCCAGACACGCGAAAGCCGCCACGGGCTACCGGACTCGAACCGGCTCATCCCCGCAAAGGGTGTTAGCGCGAAGCTAATACGAACTTTCCCATTCGCCTTTGCCCGTGACGGCACCCGAAGGATAGGCCACCGAAAGCAGTGGTCGAAAAGCCTGCCTCCGGCGGGGGCCTCGGCTCCGGGATGATCGCGATTACCGAGCCGATGGCCGTAGATGGCTGAGGGAGCCTGATCGTCCAGCCTGCCACGTCCCAGGCAGAGCCCAGCAGCCCGACTCCTCCGGCTCAAGCCCGTCCGTACTCGTTGGCATCTAATGATCGAGGAATGGCGATCGGTGAAGGGACACGCGAAGACGGGCTTGATCCTCCGTCGTCGGCCCGCTGCCCTTCGGGTGGGACGAGGCAGACGGGAAGATCAGTCAGGGGAAGGCGTGCGCGTCCGCGCAGGGCACAATCAGGGCACACGAGGCGCGGAATCAGCGAGAAACACTGAGATCCACCAAGGGGCGGAATCCAGCTCAGGGCAACGTCTCAGGATATCGACGCAGGTCTACAGAGTGCCCTGTTTCTTCCGCTACAAGTGATCCGGCCCACGCCCTCCGGGTCAGGCGTGGGCCGGGGTCTGAAAAGGGGGGGCGGGTCAGAGTTTGCGGAAGGTCCGGGCCTCCTGTGCGGCGGCGAGTACGGCCTGCAGGGGCGCGCCCGAGCCCGCCGCGACGGCGGCGGCGATCGCGCCCTCCACGAACGGCACGTCGGCGATCACCGTCCGCGGTCCCTCGAACAGCCGCGCGGTCAGCACCGAGCCGCCCAGGTCGGGGATGAGGACCACCCCGTCGCCCCGGTCGGCCTTCTGCACCGCCGCCGCGACCAGGTCGGCGCTGGTGCCGAGCCCGCCGTCCTCGGTGCCTCCGGCGGGCACCAGCGGGACGTCCAGGCCGCAGATGCCCGCCACCAGCGCCGCCACCTCCACGGCCAGCGGGCCGCTGTGGGAGACGAGCACGATGCCCACCGCCGCGGCGGCCCGCCGGTGCTCCGGCCCCCGTGAGACGGAGCCCGACGGGCCGCCGCGGGGAGGATCCGCCGGGGCGTCGCCGTTCAGGTGGTTCGCAGCGGGAGTGCCGCCGTTCAGATGGTTCGCAGCGGGAGTGCCGCCGTTCAGATGGTGCCCAGGGCCGTCGCCGTTCAGGCGGCCCTTCGGGGCGTTGCCGTTCCGGTGGTGCGCCGGGACGGCGTGGGGGTCGTGGGGACGGCTACTCATCGGGCCACCGCCCGGTGCAGGGCCGAGACGATGAGGGCGGCGGAGGTGGCGCCGGGGTCCTGGTGGCCGACGCTGCGAGGGCCCAGATAGCTGGCCCTGCCCTTGCGCGCCTGCATCGGGATCGTGGCCTCGGCCCCTTCCCCGGCCGCCTCGGCGGCGGCCCGCAGGGCCTCGGCCAGCTCCCGCCCGGTGAGGTCCTCCCGTTGCCGTACGGCCCGCGCCAGCGTCTCGACCGCCGGAGTGAGGGCGTCCACCATGGTCTTGTCGCCCTCGGCGGCCGACCCCAGCTTCACCACCCCCGCCAGCCCGGCCTCCAGCGCCCCGGCCAGATCGGCCGCGGAGACGGAGGGCGCCTCGCCAAGCGCCCTGCCCGCCTCGCGGAAGGCCGTGCCGTACAGCGGCCCGGAGGCCCCGCCGACCTTGCGGATGAGCGTGGTGCCCACCAGGGTCAGCAGTGCCCCGGGGGTCGCCGGAGCCCGGTCCCGCACCGCCTGGAGCGCCGCGTCGAAGCCCCGCTCGAGGTTGGCGCCGTGGTCGGCGTCGCCGATCGCGGAGTCGAGCCGGGTGAGCGTGTCCTTCTCCGCCCGGACGGATCCGGCGATCTCCTCGATCCACACGCGGAAGGGCTCGGTGTCCACCTCAGCGGCCCCAGCGCAGGGCCGGTGTCCGGACGGGGGCGTCCCACAGCCGGGTGAGCTCCTCGGTCAGGTGGCAGACCGTGACCGAGAACCCCTGCATGTCGAGGCTGGTGACGTAGTTGCCCACCAGGCTCCGCACGGCCCGCGCCCCCCTGTCCGCCAGGGCGTCGGCCACCTCGGCGAAGGCGACGTAGAGCTCGATGAGCGGCGTGCCGCCCATGCCGTTCACCATGACCAGGAGGTCCCCGGAGAGGGGCAGGTCCTCGTGCAGGGCGTCCACGGCCAGGCGGACCAGCTCCCGGGCCCCGCGCATGGGGCCGCGGGAGCGGCCGGGCTCGCCGTGGATGCCGACGCCGAGCTCGACCTCGCTCTCGCTCAGCTCGAAGGTGGGCTTGCCGGAGACGGGGGTGGTGCAGGCGCTCAGCGCCACGCCGAAGGACCGGCTGCGGGCGTTGACCTCGCCGGCCACCCGCGCCACCTCGGCCAGCGGCGCGCCGGTCTCGGCCAGGGCGCCGGCGATCTTCTCCACGAAGACCGTGGCGCCGGTCCCGCGGCGGCCCGCCGTGTGGAGCGAGTCGCGGACCGCGACGTCGTCGTCCACGAGCACGCTCGCCACCTGCACGCCCTCCTCGGCGCACAGTTCGGCGGCCATCTGGAAGTTCAGGACGTCGCCGGTGTAGTTCTTCACGATGTGCAGCACTCCGGCCCCGCCGTCCACGGCCGCGCCGGCCTCGATCACCTGGTCGGGGACCGGGGAGGTGAAGATCTCGCCGGGGCAGGCCGCGTCGAGCATGCCGTACCCGACGAAGCCGGCGTGCAGCGGCTCGTGCCCGGAGCCGCCACCGGAGAGCAGGCCGACCTTGCCGGGACGCGGTCCGGAGGCGCGGAAGACGATGCGGTTGCCCGGGTCCACCCGGAGGTCGGGATGCGCGGCGGCGATCCCGCGCAGCGCGTCGGCGACCACCGACTCTGCGCTGTTGATGAGCTTCTTCACAGATTGAACCTGTTTCCGCCGACGATGAGGTACAAGCCGGATCCGCCGGTACCGGTGGAGACGTGTTCGGGCGGAGGGCGGCGCTGGGGCCCGTCGAACGGGGCGGCGGCCTCCGGGGACACGGGGAAGAAAGGCGTCAACCCGGTCATGGAGATGACGGAGGAGACGGCGGATGAGGCGCCGCAGATCGCCAGCCGCGTGCCCCGCTCGGTGGCGTGCCGGCGCAGGATGATGAGCGCGCCCAGGCCGCAGGCGTCCATGAAGGTGACCTCGCTGAGGTCGAGGACGAGCGTGCCGGGGCGGGGCCGGAGCAGGCGATCGACGTAGTCGCAGAGCTCGGGCCTGGTGGCGATGTCGAGCTCGCCTGTGATCGTGACCAGAACAGAGCCGTCCGAGTGCTGCGCCGCCATCCGGAAGGTTTCCATGGGCATGTCCCCGCGTGTTACTGAGGGTGAAGACGCTTGGAGAGAGGACCTCCGGGCACCCATCCCGGATGGCGATCTCGTCTCGCCGCGTCGCTTGCAGGCCGCGGGGTCTGGACGGCTGAGGGGTTGCGATGTCTGGAATGCACTGAAACGCGCAAATTATCGCATTGAGTAATCAACTAGCTCCGGAACGGAGTATAAGGAGTCCAGGTCGGATCGGCCAGCCATTCCACGAAACCTCGCAACGATTTGACGCTTTTCCGTCAGGCCGGAACTCGCAGGTCATCCGGAGGGGGACCGTCCAGCCAGAACGCTATGCGCAGGGTCGTCCCCCCTGGCCCGGTCGTGAAGTCGGCCGAATCGCTCAGGCGGCGGATCAGCCAGATGCCGCGGCCGCCGGGCTCATGGTCGGAGGGCGGGTCGTCGTCGAAGGAGGTGACCGGTATGCCGGGGCCGCTGTCGGCTATGTCGCACACCAGGATGCCGTCGGCCGCCCACATCCGGATCAGGCCCCGGCCGCCGGCGTGTTTGACGGCGTTGGTCATGCCCTCGTAGACGGCCAGGACGAAGTCTCCGCGCCGCACGCCTTTCAGTCCGTGCGCCGAGGCGTAGTCGGTGACGGAGCCGCGCACGGTGTTGATCTGTTCCCGGGTGAACTCCCAGGTCGTGACCGTGTAGGCGATCATGTGTCCACGCTCGTCCGAAGGGGCGGGGCGCCGGGCCGGATGCCCGCCCCCGCGGGGCATCCGGCTGCGCGATCACGCCTGCAGGTCGCCGGTCACGAGCCGTTCGGCGGCGTGGTCGCTCCTACGGAAGACGAAGGGGATCCCGCGCATGCGCGTCGGCGACGTCGCATGGAGGTCGGGATCCGGCGGGAGGGCGTCGTCACGGAGATCGTGGGGGAAGGTGTCGTCGCGGACGGATGTCCTCGATTGTCGTCCGGACGCGTGGTCCTGGACCCGGACGGTCGGCTTGCTGGTCATCGAAGCGCCACTCCTCGCCGGCATTCAGTGGAGGCTCTGAAAGCGGCCATGGAAGGGCTGTGGGATCCGGCACGCCGGGTCCGTCCATGACCGCATCGCCTCGACGCCGCGGGGTCTGGACGGCTCCAAGGGTGCGACCTTCGCAATCATCCAAATGGTGCGAATTGTCGCATAACATCCTGAATTTACTTTGAAAACCCTATTTTATGCGCTGATATTGACATTTGCCACAGATGCCGACGTAGGATCGGCACGTTTCGTGCAAGAGGCTGCTGCATCCGGTTTCATTGAGGGTACATAGAGCGTACCCCTCCAGCCTCAGCTCCCGAGGAGACGAGATGAGATTCTCCGACCGGCGTGCGGGCCGAGTCCTCGTGGAATTGGCCGACACCCTGGTCGATGACTTCGACATCATCGACTTCCTGGACGCCCTCGCCCATCACAGCGTGGACCTGCTCGGCGTCACCGCCTGCGCGGTCCTGCTCGCCGACCCCGAGGGTCCGCTGAGCATGGTGGCCGCCTCCAGCGAGGAGGCCCGGGTCCTGGGGCTGTCCCAGCTGAACCGGAAGGAGGGTCCCACCCTGGAGGCCTACCGCGGCCGCGCCCCGGTGCACTGCCCCGACCTGCCGGCCGCCGGCGGCCGCTGGCCGGTCTTCGCCCCCGCGGCGGCGGAGGCCGGGTTCGCCGCGGTGGACACCCTGCCGATGCGCCTGCGCGACCAGGCCATCGGCGCCATGAGCCTCTTCCGCGCCTCGCCGGGCCCGATGGACCCGGAGGCGGCCGGGTTCGGCCAGATCATGGCCGACATGGCCACCATCGGCATCCTGCACCGCCGCGCCGTACGGCACCACGAGTCGGTCACCGAGCAGCTCCAGCTCGCCCTGAACAGCCGGATAATGATCGAGCAGGCGAAGGGGCTGCTGGCCGGGCGGCTGGACCTGGCGCCGGAGCAGGCCTTCACCGTGCTGCGCGGTTACGCCCGCGCGCACAACCTCAAGCTCACCACCGCCAGCCGGGCCCTCATCCAGGGCGAGCTGTCCATCCCCAGATCCGACGAGGCGGTCGGATCGCGCTCACCCGGCTGACGCAGGGACGGCGGAGGGACGGCGCCGGTCACCCGCGTCGTCCCCACCGCGTCCGGTCACTCCTCGGCGACCAGGTTCATCACCATGATCACCCCGTGCAGGGCAGTTCCCTCGGCGTTCATGCGGGAGAACTCGACGTCGAGCCGGGTGACCCGGCCGCGCCGGTTGACGGCGTTGACCACCGCGCCCCCGACGCGCCCGTTGCCGGCGCTCTGCGCGCTCTCCAGGGCCCGGTGCAGGTGGGGGAGGACGTCCTCGACCGGCATGCCGATGTCGAGACCGGTGAGCTGGCGGCCGATGGCCTCCTCCGGGCGCAGCCCCCACAGGTCCTCGGCCCCCGGGCTCCAGACCAGCACGCGAAGGTCGCTGTCGACCACGACGACCGCGTCGCCGAGGCTGCGCACCACCGAGGAGATGAAGTCGTTGGCCCGATCCAGTTCGGCGCTGCGGGTGTTCAGCACCTCGTTGATCTGCTGGAGCTCGTCGTTGGTGGACTGCAGCTCCTCGTTCATCGTCTCCAGTTCCTCGTTGGTGGACTGCAGCTCCTCGTTGGTGGTCTCCAGTTCCTCGTTGGTGGACTGCAGCTCCTCGTTGGTGGTCTCCAGTTCCTCGTTGAGCGACTGCAGCTCCTCGTAGGCGTGCTCCAGCTCCCTGTTGGCCTGCTCCAGCTCGTCGCGGAGCCTGCTGTAGCGCGTCACGTCGTTGAAGTTGATGCCGATGCCGAGCATCTCCCCGCCGGGAGCCAGGAGCGGGACGACGGAGATGTCGAAGGCGCTGGTCTCGGCGGAGTTGGGGCGGCGCCAGGTGACGTCCTGCAGCTCGGCGGTGCGCAGCTCGGTCTCCACCTGCTCGATCACCGAGCGGAGCTCGACCGGCCGGTAGGAGACCTCCAGGTCCTGGAAGGGGCGCCCGATGTCGCGCGGGTTGAGGCTGAACAGCATCTCGGCCCGGGAGTTCATCATGGCCAGGCTGCCCGACCGGTCGAGCACGATCTGGGCGACCGGTCCCGAGACCAGCGCGGCGCTCTGCAGTTCGGCGTTGCCGGTGTACGGCCCGCTCGTCGGGTTGTCCGTCGTCAGAGGAGCGCGCATGCCGGCCGTGGAGGAGCCGATCTTCCTGAACAGCCGCATGCGCAGGTCCACGGGTTCGAACTTGTCGCCGTGGTTGAGCAGCATCTCGGCCTTGCCCAGGAACAGGTAGCCGGGATCGGCGAGGGCGAAGTGGAACCTGCGGACGATGTTGAGCTGCGTCTCGGTGTTGAAGTACATCAGCGTGTTGCGGGCCAGCAGCAGGTCCACCCGGGAGATGGGGGCGTCGCGGGTGAGGTCGTTGCGACCGAAGATCAGCTGTCGGCGCAGGTCGCGCCGGAAGGCGAAACCGCTCTCCACCGGCTCGAAGTAGCGTTCCCTCAGCTCGGCCGGCATCTCCGCCAGGTGGCGCTCGGTGTAGACGGCGGTGCGCGCGACCTGAAGAGCCTTCTCGTCCAGGTCGGTGGCGTATATCTTCACCCGCTCGCGGAACTCGTTCAGGCCGAGTTCCTCGGCCAGCGCGATCGCCAGGCTGTAGGCCTCCTCGCCGGTGGCGCAGCCCGCGCTCCAGACCCGGATCGGTTTGCCCGGCCCCTTGGCGGCCACCAGAGCGGGAAGGATCGTCTCCCGGAGCGTCTGCCAGGCCGCGGTGTCCCGGAAGAAACTGGTGACGTTGATCAGCAGGCTGTCGAACAGCAGGCCGAACTCCTCCGACTCCAGCTCCAGGTAGTCGCGGTACTCTCCGTAGTCGCGCAGCTTGAGCGCCTCCAGGCGGCGGCTGATGCGGCGCATGAGGGTCGTGCGTTTGTATCCCGTGAAGTCAAAACCGCGAGTCTCCTTCAGCAGGAGAAGAAGATCGTTGAATTCACGTTCCTCACCAGGTGTCACGGCTCCCAAGGATATTCCGATCCCGGCGCCTCATGAAGAAAGACGGTCGTCACTGTCGCGGCCGATGCGCGATTGCAGCATCCGCATCGTCTCCAGCGCCTCACTGATCTGTTCGGCCTGCTCCCGGAAGTGGCGCTCCGAGTGCTGCTGCCCGCGCCGCTGCGCCCCCTCGACCATGCGGTTCAGCACGCGCAGCCGTTCCTCCAGCCGCAGGATCGCCACCCACAACGCCCGCTCCACGGCCTCGGCCTGGCCGTCGGCCATGCTCTGGGCCGACCACGCGTGCCCCACCACGCACTCGTAGCGCGGAGTCGACCCGTTCTCCGTCTCGTACAGCGGGCCGTTGCACTCCGGGCAGGTGAAACCGGTCAGGTCCCCGGCCGGAGGGCCGGGCAGGGTGGTCCGCAGGAAGAGGGAGACCTCGCGCTCGAGCTGGGGATCCGCCACTTGCTCGCCTCCGTTCACCGGGGTACGGGTCTGCCGGACGATCCACCTGGCGATCTCCCTGACCGGCAGCACCTGCGGGCTCCCCGTCGTGCCGATCGTCGCGTTGGGCATCCCGGCGAAGGTGCTCTCCGCCGGATCCTGGACGGCGACGGCGCCTCCATAGCGTTCCACGACGGCGGATCCCGCGGCGCCGTCGTCGAGCATGCCGCTCAGCACCACCGCGATCGTGCGCGGCCCGCCCTCCAGGGCGGCGCTCAGGAACAGCGGGTCGGCCGCGGGGCGGTGCCCGTTGTGCCGGGGTCCCCGCGACAGCCTCACCGCCGCGTCGTGCACGAGCAGATGGTGATCGGGAGGCGCCACGTAGACCCGCCCGTGCCGCAGGGGCTCGCCGTCGACGGCGGGGGCCGCCTTCAGCGGTCCCGCCCGGTCGAGGATCCCCGCCAGGGCGCTTCCCCCGGTGGGGGGCAGATGCAGGACGACCAGGACGGACGCCGCCAGACCGTCGGGAAACTCGGACAGCAGGGCGCGCAGGGCTTCGACGCCTCCCGCGGAGGCGGCGACGACCACGAGGTCCCGTCCGGCGAAGCCGTTCACATAAGCGTCTTAACCAGATCCGGCGGATTCATGCGGACGGCCACCCGGCATTCGGTAAACGCTGGCACGAATCCCTGTGATGGGGTATGGGATGGGTATGGAGTTGACAGCACGCGTGGTTCACCGCGACGTGGCCACGTCCACCGCCGTCGTGATCGTGGTCGGCGAGATGGACGCTTTGAACTGCGGGCACGTGGAGTCCGTCTTGAGATCCCTGCTCGCCGAGGACATATTGCACATCCTCGTCGACGCCGGCGGGGTGCGATTCTGCGACATCAACGCGATGCGGATGCTGAGCCGCGTGCACCGGGAACTGCGCGGCGTGGGCGGGGAGATCGTGATCACCGCCCCCGAGGCCGTGCACAAGCTGGCGGAGCTGATGTGGCCGGGCTCCTCTCCAGACCGTCCCGCCGTCTTCCGCTCCCAGGACCGGCGCGAACCGGAGGCCGCCCCCGTGCCGCCTCCGCCGCGCAGGCACGTGCCCTCCCTGCGGAACCTGCGCCAGTCGTCGCGCTCGCGCCGGGAGCGCGTGCCGGTCGCCTCCCCCCGCGACAGCCATCAGATCCTGGAGAGGGCGGCGCGCCTGAAGTCCGAGCTGGAGGCGGCGCGGGAGAAGATGCTGGCCCAGGCGCGCACGACCTGCGCCGGCCTGGCCGAGGTGCACGAGCGGCTGGCCGCCCTGCACGCCACCCTCGGCGAGCGCCCGGAGCGGACCGTCACCTCCGCCCTGCTGTGTGACGACCACTCCCACCACGAGACGGCCGACCGGATGCGTGACCGCATCACCGCGTTCACCGGCCGGTCCGGCTGACCTGTCCGGCACCGGCCAGGCGCCCGGCGCCGGTCGGGGCGCGACGTCGTCCTGAGGTACGGTTCAGCCATGGCTGAGATCGTGTATCCCCCCGTCATCGGGGCGGCGCTGACCATGTTCCGCGTCCTGGACATGAAGATCCGCATCGAGGGCGCGGAGAACATTCCCCGGACCGGCGGAGCGGTGCTGGTCAGCAACCACATCAGCTATCTCGACTTCATCTTCGCCGGCCTGGCCGCCCGCCCGGCCGGGCGCCTGGTGCGGTTCATGGCCAAGAAGGAGGTCTTCGACCACAGGATCTCCGGTCCCCTCATGCGCGGCATGCACCACATCCCGGTCGACCGGGCCGCGGGCGCCTCGGCGTTCGGCGCGGCGCTGAAGTCGCTCAAGTCCGGCGAGGTCGTCGGCGTCTTCGCCGAGGCCACGATCAGCCGGTCCTTCACCATCAAGGACATCAAGAACGGCGCGGTCCGGATGGCCGTCGCCGCCGGCGTGCCGATGATCCCGATCGCGCTGTGGGGCACCCAGCGCCTGTGGACCAAGGGCCGCCCGAGGAAGCTGACCCAGCGCCACGTGCCGGTCACCATCCTGGTGGGCGAGCCCATGAACCCCAAGCGCGGCGACGACTACGACGCGGCCACCGTCGAGCTGCGCACGCGGATGGCGGAGCTGCTGGACAAGGCCCAGCGCGGCTACCCGCAGATCCCCCAGGGCGTCTGGTGGCAGCCCCGCCACCTGGGCGGCACCGCGCCCACCCCCGAGGAGGCGGCCGAGATGGACGCCGCCGAGGCCGCGGCCCGGCGCAGCTCGTAGGGCGTTCTCCGGATCTTCGCCGTGGCGGGGATCCGGACATCCCCTGACCTGCGCGGGCTTGCGGGCCCGCCGCAAGCCGGCGTCAGGTGGGTCGCAAGTGGCGTGGTGCACCATATGTCCATGAGTGACTCATTCGCCGATGTCGTGGACGCCTTCCAGCCCGGGGTCAAGCCCCAGCCCGGCCGCCTGCCGGGGCCCTTCGCCCGGGTCTTCCTCGTCCTGTGCTGGCTCGCGGTCTGCCTGATGCCGATCCTCTTCGCGGTGGGGGACCTCCGGCTGGCGACGGGCGAGGCCGGCACGCCCGGCACCCTCACGGTCGTCTCGTGTGAGGACCTCGGCCGGGGCCGCTACGACTGCAAGGGCAGCTTCGCCCCCGACGGCGGCGGCGCGGCGGTCGCGGTGGCGGCCTCCCCGGACTCCGAGGCGGGCGACGTCACCCGCGCCCAGCTCGCCCCCGAGGGCGACCGCGCGGTGAAGGCCGGCACGGCGGGCGTGATCGCCGCCCTCGCCCTGCCCTTCCTCGGGATCGGCATGCTGGGCTTCCTGCCGTACGTGATCCTGTACTTCCTGGGCGTACGGCGCGGCCGCCGTACCTCCGTGGTCGCCGGGACCCTGATCACCGTCGCGGGCCTGGCGGGAACGGTCGCCGGAATGGTCGCCGCCTACTCGTGACGGCCGCCGGCCCCGGGATCCCGGGGCCGGCCGCTCAGGCGCAGCCCTCGAACTGGGGGACGGTGAAGGTGAGCGCCAGCCCCGAGGCGGCGAACCACTTCCTCAGCAGCTTCTCGGCGGTGCCGTCCTGGTACATGGCGGTGAGCGCCCGGTTGACGGCCTCGCAGCCGTCCAGGTCGCCCTTGCGCATGCCGATGCCCAGCCGCTCGTCGGTGAAGGGCGCGTTGACGATCCTGAGCGCGGAGCCGGCCTTCGCCGAGAAACCGGCCAGGATCAGGTCGTCGGTGGAGACGGCGTCCACGGCGCCCTGGCGCAGCTTGGCCAGGCACTCGCCGTAGGACGCCGCGGGGACCAGTTCGACGGCGATCTGCCGCTCCTCCTTGACCCTGCGCCAGGAGTTCGACCCGGCGGCCTGGCACAGTTTCCTGCCCTTCAGATCGCGCACGTTCCTGATGTCCCGGTCCGAGGCGCGCACGAGGGTGTCCTGGTGGGCGACGTAGTACGGCCCGGCGAAAGTGATCTTCGACCGGTTCACCGGGGTGATCGAGTAGGTCGCGACGACCATGTCGACCTGCCCGTTCTGGATGAACTGCTGGCGGTTGGAGGACAGGACGGTGACGAACCTGACGTCCTCGATCCCGAGCCGGCGGGCCACCTCGGTGGCGACGTCGACGTCGAAGCCCTCGTAGCGGTCCTCGCCGAGCCGCATGCCCAGCCCCGGCTGGTCGGGTTTCACGCCGACCACCAGGGTCTCGCGGTCCAGGATCGACGGAGGCCCGGCGGTCCCGCACGCCGCGGCGGGCAGGACCGCCAGTCCCGCCGCGACGGCGAGCCCCGCTCTGGTCACAGGTCGCATGACCCTCTCCCTCAACGGTATTCCGACAGCCGGGGCCAGACCCCGGCGACGATCAGCACGGCGGTGGAGATCACGGCCAGCGGCAGCAGGAACCACAGCTCCTCGACCTGCTCCTCGCCGCCGCGCACCGCCCGGTCGAACGCGGTGCGGTGGAGCCCGGCGAGCTCGACCAGCGCCGCGTCGTAGTCCCCGAAGCGCTGCTCCAGGGCGTCCACGCGCTGCTCGACGGCCTGCCGGGGACCCAGCCCGCGCATCGTGCGGTCCGCGCGCTGGAACTCCTCATAGCGCCGCAGCACCTCGACGACCGCGGCCTCATGGCCGGGCAGGCCCGAGCGGGCCGACTCCTGGCCGACGAGGCCGAGGAACGGCTGCCGGCCGGGATAGTCGTCCACCCCCGCGGCCACCGCCTTGTAGTACGCGCCCAGGTTCCCGCTCGGCGCGAAGAGCACAGCCTGGGACTTGTCGAGATAGGTCTGCTCGTAGGTGTCGGCCCGCTCGGGGTCGAGCAGGTAGCGGCTCTGGTCGCCGTGCATGCTGTTGCCGACGGCGCGGGCCCGGGCGAGGGTGAGCACGGAGTCGAAGCCGTCCCGTTTGGCCTCCAGCAGGATGCCGGTCTCGTTGCCCAGGACCGTGAAGCCGGTCAGCGTGTACATCCCGGCGATCACCGTGGCCACCACCAGGGCCGGGTTGAACACCCGGCGGAAGCGCCGGGCCAGGAAGATCTGCAGCCACAGCAGACCGCCGAGCGCCAGGAGCCCCGCCCCGGCCACGAGCACCTGCCCCAGCCGCACCGCCGAGCTCTGGCCCTCGTGGGCGCGGCGCACGATGGTCCCGCTCTCCAGGGTGAGGTTGTAGGCCATGGGCAGCAGTTCCAGCCGCATCAGGTCGGTCGCCTGCCGGTAGATCTCCAGGACCCGCTGCGGCGGCGGGCCCGCCCTGTGGCGCGCCTGCTCGTCCAGGAGCATCGCCCGGGCGGCCAGCCGCTCGTAGCGGCCCAGGCCGTCCAGCACCGCCCGGACGGTCCGCCGCTCGGCGGGGTCGGCGCCGGCCAGCGCCGAGGCCTGCAGCACCGCCCGCCCGGCGTCGCTCCTGCGCTGCTCGTAGACGTCGAGGGCGCGCTGCCGCCCCTTGCCGAGCCCGTGTTCGTCGCCGATCAGCAGGACGTTGGCGACCTGGGTGTCCATGTCGCTGAGCGCGAAGTACAGGTCGGCGGTCGCCACGACCTGCGGGCCGGCGTCGTGGCCGATGACGTCCAGGCCGTCCCTGACGCTCTGGAAGGACGACGACAGCGCGCCGAACAGCAGGGCCAGCGCCACGACGGCGGCGGTGGTGATGACCAGGACCCGGCCCGGCACGCTCTGCAGGCGCCGGGAGAGCCGACCGGCCCGGGGCGGGAACGCCGGGGGAGCGGCCGGCGCGGACGCCGGGACGGGGACGCCGCCCGGCGCGGCCGGGGGCGGTGAGGCGGTGACGGGCGGGGCGGGGGCCTGGGGCGTGGCCGCCTGGTGTGTCGGGACGGGTGTCACGTTTCCCTCCTGCGCCGCAGGGTGATGAGGGTCCACGCGCCGAGGTGGATGCGATCGCCGTCCCCCACCGGCACGGGCTCGTTGACCGCGATCTGCCGGCCGTTGACCAGGGTGCCGTTGGCGGAGCCGGGGTCGATCAGCGTCCACCCGCCCCCGGGCGCGGGCAGCAGGACCGCGTGCAGGTGCGAGACGCCCGGGTCCTCGGGCGGGCCGCTCAGGTCGATCTCCGGCACCAGGTTCCTCGACCGGCTGATCCGGCCGATCCGGGCCTCCGCGCCGGTCAGCGGGACGTCGCGCCGCGGGCAGTACGGCGGGAACAGCACCCGCTCCGCGTCCGGCCCGCCCTGCGCGATCATCCGGTCGTAGTGGGCGCGGTCGGCCTGGATCGTCACCTCCCACTCCCGGGCGGGCGCGGCCCCCGGGCCCGGCTGCGCCGGTCCGCTCGCGTGCGCCGGTCCGGTTCCGTACGGCGGCCCGCTTCCATACGCGGGCCCGCCGGTGTGCGCAGGCCCGGTTCCGTACGGCGGCCCGGTCCCATGAGCCGGTCCGCTCCCGATCGGGGCCCATCCCGTGGGGCCGGGCGCGCCCGGCGATCCCCGGCCCGGCGATCCCCGGCCCGGCGATCCCCGGCCCGCCGGACCCGGCCCTGCGGGCCCGGAGGGTCCGGCGGTCCGGTCGGGGACGGGCGCCGTCTGGTCGTGGCCGCAGTCCTCGCAGAAGCGCCCGCTGATCGGGGCCCGGCAGGCGGCGCACTCGGCGGGGGAGGCCGCCGCTCCGGAGGCGGCCGGGTCCCCGGCGGGGTACGGGGAGGGGGCCGGCGGCGCGGACGTCACCGCGGCGCCGTTCCCGCCGCCCGCGTGGGCGGATCCGGCGGACGGGGGCACGGCCGTCCCGGCCGCGCCGGTCAGGCGGCTGCCGCAGACGTCGCAGTACCCGTCGGCGAGTCCGGCCTCGCCGGGGTCGTGCCCCTGAGGGCAGGTGGCCATCGCGTTCCTCCTCTCAGCCCGCGGGGCTCCGGCCGTCGGAGGAGCCGGGTTCGCCCGGGTCCCTCCGCATGCGCGCCGTACGCACCGATCCGGTGTCCAGCGCGATCTCGTCGGCCTTGTCGACGCTCCGGCGCAACCGGGCGGTGCCGGTCCCCGAGTCGATCTCCACGACCTTGGCCAGCAGCTTGGCGGTGTCGTCGTTGCCGGACTCCTCGGCCAGCCGCCTGGCCCGGCCGAGGCGCGCGGTCGCGGTGTCCAGGTCGCCCGCCGCCCGGGCGCCCAGGCCCTCCTGGATGAGGTCGAACAGCTCGGCCTGCCCGGTGTAGTGGGCCACCCCGGGACTGACGCGGGTGGACAGGGCCAGGTCGTCGGTCCACTGGGCCAGGACGTTGCCGCGGGCGAGGATCTCGCCGGTGTCGGGGCGCACCAGCCGTACCCAGGCGCCGCGGACCTCCTGGCCGACCGCGCCGGCGGGGACCTCGACGCACAGGTGGTAGACCCGGGTCTCCGCGCCCCACGACCCGGTCGGGTAGTCGCCGGTCAGCGGGTCGGCCGCCGCGCGCATGCCGGTCAGGTCCGACAGGGTGGGCGAGACCTGCTTGAGGTGCTTCACCCTGCCGTGCTGCGGCGTCCAGACCCGCAGCGCGACCTCGGCGACCGCCTTGCCCATCATGCTCTCGATCATCATCCGGAAGTTGTCCGTCAGGTCCCTGGCGTCGCGGATGAAGCCGGAGGTGCCCAGCAGCGCGTCGGCGACCTTGCGCAGCTCGGCCGGGGCCCAGTCGGTGCCCACGCCCCGGCTGTCGCAGACGAACGTGCCCGCGCAGTGCGCCAGGGCGGCGTCGAACACCTCCGCGCTCTCGTTGTTCTGGCCGTCGGTGAGCAGGATGGCGTGACGGACCGCCCGGGGGTGGTCGGCCAGCAGCTCGGCGGCCAGTCTCAGCCACTTGCCGATCGCGGTGCCGCCGTCGGCGCGCAGCCCGCGCAGGGCCTGGGCGGCGTCCTTGCGCGTGCGCCCGTCCGCCCGGACCAGCCCGGCCCGGTGGGGGTAGATCTTGGTCGCCTCGTGGGTCCCGGCGACGACGGCGAAGTACGTGCCGTCGCGCAGGGTCTCCACCGCGGCCTGGGCGGCCTGGCGAGCCTCGACGATCTTCGAGCCGCCCATCGAGCCGGACGCGTCGACGATGATCACTTCGGCGGCCTCGACGTCCGCGGCCACCCGTTCCGCCGGGCCGGTGGCCTCGACGGTGAGGATGGCGTGGATCTCCCGGCCGCCCGTGGGCAGGTACTTGTTCTGGTCGATGTCCAGCGTGAACAGGGGCTGGTCGCTCACGCGTTCCTCCTCTGTCGGCGGGTGCCGGTCTACACCGGCGGCGGATGAAACGGGATCACCAGGACGGTGACGTTGTCGCGACCCCCGGCCGCGAGCGCGTGCCGTACCAGCGCGCGGGCCGCCTCCAGCGGCGTGTCCCGCGCGGTGAAGGGGGCCAGGTCGGCGGCCTCCTCCAGATAGCCCCACAGCCCGTCGCTGCAGACCAGGACCACTCCGGGACCCTCGGGCGCGAACTCGCCGACGTGGGCCGTGATCCGGCCCGCGTCGACCCCGAGCCAGGCCGACAGCAGGCCGGGCGAGACGACGTCGTCCTCGGTGAGCAACGCGGGACCGCGCAGGGGAACCGGACCGGGGTCGGATCCGGAGACGGGCGAGAGCATGGGACCGGTGTCGGAGTCGGAGTCGGGGACGGGCATGGGGCCGGTGTCGGAGTCGGTGCCGGGGACGGGCGGTGGCGTGGGGGCCGCGCCGAGCCAGTAGGCGCGGCTGTCACCGGCCCAGCCGATCGTGACGCGGTCCGTTCCCACGAGGGCGGAGACGTAGGTGCAGGCGGGCGCGTCGTCCACCGAGGAGCCCAGCGCGGCCACCGCGGTCGCGGCCCCCGCCAGAGCCGTGCGGGTGGCCGTCACCGGGTCGGCGCCCGAGCGGAGCGCCTCCAGGAGCACGGTGGCGCCCGTCCGCGCGGCGGCCGAGGAGGCGGTCTCCGGCCGCGGGGAGGAGGACACCCCGTCGCAGACCACGCCGATCGTCACGCCGTCCGCGGCCACCAGCGCCATCGCGTCCTCGTTGCGGCTGTGCCGCAGCCCGCGGTCGCTCACCCCGGCGGCGCCGCCCGCCTCGGTCTCGGCGTGGTCGCTCTCGGACGGCTGCCGCAGGCCGCACAGCTCGCAGTAGCCCTCCGGATCCACCGGCGCCGGCCCGCACCGCACGCAGCCGGCCCCGTCCAGCGGCTGCCCGCAGCCCTCACAGAAGAACTCGCCGGGGTGCACGCTCGAACCGCATCTCGGACACGCCTCGCCCGCGCCCGCCTCCACCCCCGAGGCGTCCGAGGCACCCGAGGCGTCCGCCGCGTCCGCCGCGTCCGCCGTGTCCCCGGCTTCCGGCGTCCCGGCGGTGTCCCCCGCGTCCGGGACGTCCCCGGTGTCCGGCGTGCTCTCCCCGGCCTCGGGCGTCGCGGCCGGGCGGCGCGCGGCCACCGGGAGCGTCACCGCGTCGTCCGGCTCGCCCACGCCCGCCTCCGGGGTCGCCACGGCGTCGTCGGGGGCCGTCACAGCAGCGTCCTGGGGCGGGCGGCGTTGGCCCGGTCGATGAGCGCGTGCCGTTCGGTGACGGTGGCCGCCGAGCGCGCGAGCCCGCGGTAGAGGCGCTCCAGTTCCCGGCGGAGATCACGCTCGCTGAACGGCGTCCCGAGCAGGGTTCCGTTCCCCGAGGTCGTGCCGGAGCCGGAGTCGAGCCATTCGAGGGCCCGCTCCAGGATCTCGGCGGCCATCTGCGACCGTCGCCGGGGATCGAGGTCGCCGAGATCGCCGAGCCGCTCTCCGGCCGCGCTCAGCGTGGCGGCGTTCAGCGACGCCGGGGCGCGTTCCCGTACGGCCGCCGCCACGGCCGCCAGCCGCGCCGCCACGAAGTTGCTGGAGCTCGTGGGCACCTCGTCGAGGACCTGCAGCGCGGAGTCCCGGTGCCGCTGGGCCAGCAGCACCCGGGCCAGGCCGAACGCCGCGCTCACGTGGGAGCGGTCGGTGTTCCACACCGACCGGTAGCGCCACTCGGCCATCACCGGGTCGCCGGCGGCCTCCAGGCTGAAGGCCAGCGCCAGCCGGGAGGCGCACTCCCCGGGCATCAGGTCGTAGCAGCGGTCGAAGATCCGCGCAGCCTCCGCGGGATCGCCCGAGACCAGCTGGTGCACGCCCCGGCACCACAGGACCCGCCAGTCCCCGGCCAGCTTCCCGGCCGCCCCGGCGAGCAGGGCCTCGGCCTCCGGCATGCCGTTCTCGGCGGCGATCCGGGCACGGGCGAGCATGGTCTCGGGCGTGTCCGGCGCCGACTCCAGCATGGTGACGAGCTCGCCGGGGGTACGCGCGGTGAGGCCGGACAGGAACGCGGTGGCCGGATCGGCGGGGTCGGCCAGCGGCACGGGCAGGGCGGCCGCCGCGGCGGCGCGGTCGAGCGGCTCCAGGATCCGCCCGCTGCCCTGTCCGGCCAGGGAGGTCCCGGCGGCGATCCGCTCGGGACCGAACAGCGGGGAGGGCGCGGGGTAGGGGATGCCGTCCTCCACCGCCCGCACCTCCCGCAGCACCCCCAGGAGCTGGTCGGCCATCTCCTCCGCGCCGGCGAACCTGGCGGCCGGGGCGGGGGCGGTCGCCCGGCGCAGGAAGCGGTGGAAGGACTCGTACCTGGCCTCCGGCGGCAGCTCGTCGAAGCCGGGGAGCGGGGCCTCGGCATTGCCCCGGACCGGGCTGAACGGGAAGCTCAGCACCGCCAGCGTGCGTCCCACCGTGTAGAGGTCGGAGGCGACCGAGGGCCCCTCCGAGGCGATCTCCGGCGCCTGGTAGCCGACCGTGCCGTAGATGGCGCTGTCCTGGTCGGCGGCCATCCGGACCGCGCCCAGGTCGATGAGCTTGAGCTCGCGGCCGACCTGGATCACGTTGGCGGGCTTGAGGTCGCAGTACAGCATGCCCCGGTCGTGCAGGTATCCCAGGGCGCGCAGGATCTCCAGCGCGTACGGGATCGACTGGCGCAGCGGGAGCGCCCGCGCGCCTCCGCTCTCCCTCAGCTTCCGGCGGAGCTGGTCGTGCAGGGACTCGCCCCCGACGTACTCCATGACGAGGTAGCCGGCCATGTGCCCCGGCTCGCCCCCCGGCTCCCGGTGCCGGACGAAGTTGAAGATCTTGACGATGTTGGCGTGGTCCACGCCCGTCAGGAACCGGCGCTCGGCCTCGGCCACGGCCAGCGCCTCGGCGTCGGCGGTGTTCAGCAGCCCCTTGAGCACCACCCAGCGGCCGTCGAGGTTGCGGTCGGCGGCCAGGTAGATCCAGCCGAGCCCGCCGTGCGCCAGGCAGCCCTTGACCTCGTACTGCCCGGCGACGAGGTCGCCCTCGCGCAGCTTGGGGGTGAAGGAGAAGCGGGTGCCGTCGTGCGGGCAGAACCCCTCGGTACGGCCCGGCCTGCCGTCCCTGCTGCGGCCCACCGGACGGCCGCAGCCCGGCTTCGCGCAGATCCGCTTGTCCTCCGGCACCTGCGGGTCCTCCAGCACCACCTCGACCGGGTCCCGGTAGACCACGGGCGGCACCTCGGCCAGCCCCGAGCCCAGCATCCCGGGACGGCTGCCGCCGGTGCCCCGGGTGCCCCGGCTCGGCGTGGAGCCGCTCCCGCGACCGCCGGAGGGGATCGTGACGGGAACGGAGAAGGAGGTGAAGCCGGGACCTGACCGGGAGGTCCCGGCGGAGACGGCCCCCGGAGAGGAGACCGGCCCGTAGGAGGCGGGCCCGGCAGAGGAGGCGGGAGAGGACGGGGCGGGCGCGGACGGGACGGCGCCCGGGGGCCGGGCGGCGTGGCCGCACAGGTCGCAGTAGCCGTCCTCGACGGTTCCCGTGCAGTCGGGCTGGGCGCAGGCGGTCATCCGGCGGCTCCCTCGGTCGCGCGTTGGTATCCGGTGACGGCCACCGTGGCCCGGCGCAGGTCGCAGGGGGCCGTCCAGAGCAGGTCGTGTGCCCGGCGGTACAGGGAGACGAGCCCGGCGTCCTCGGCCAGGCCGAGCCGGACCGCCTTGGCCCGCAGGGCCTCCAGTCTGCCGCGCAGCTCGTCGCGGCGCGCGATCAGCTCGCGCAGGGCCGTCCCGGCCCGCTCGGCCTGCCGCAGGGCGTCCTCGGTGGCGCGTTCCAGGCCGGAGAGCAGTTCCTCGCGCTCCAGCCACCGCCCGTCCTGCGGCGCGTCCGCGATCCCGCCGACCGCCGCCTCCCGGCCGGGCGCCGGCAGGGCTCTGGCGGGAGGGGAGGGGTCCAGTGCGGCCAGCCGTTCGCCCAGGACGGGGGCGCGGTCGGCGAGGGCGGGCAGAGCCGGTGAGGCGATCTTCGCCAGCACCAGGTCACGCGCCCTGCGGGCCTCCTCCTCGGCGGCGGCCACCCGGCCGACGCGCCGGGTCAGGGCCTCGCGCCGCTCGCCGTAGGCCCGCCGCAGCTCGGCGGCCCGCCGTACCCTCTCGCCCAGGCGGGCGGCCTCGGCGACCACCCGGTCCAGATCCTCGCCGTCCTCGCGATCCGTCTCCCCGAGAGGATCGTGGCGCAGCTCCTCGCGGATGCGCTCGATCTCCCGCCCGCACGCCTCCAGTCCGGGGTCGGGATCGCCGAGTTCGCGCAGCGTCCCACGGGCGGCGGTGATCGCGGCCGAGGCGGCGTCGAGCCGGGGCAGCGCCGCGTTCCAGACCGCGTCGACGTCGGTGATCACATCGATGACGTCACGGAAGGCCTGGTCCATCGTGGCCACCGCCTCGTCCAGGGTGAAGCGCTGCTCCCCGCTGTGCAGCAGCGAGCGCCGCTCCAGCGGCCCGGCGTCGGGCACCAGCCGTACGGCGGGCCCGGTGAGCAGCCCGGTCAGCTCGGCGAGCTCGGCGGACCCGAGACGGCGGTTGTCGGCCCGGATCCGGTCGGCCCGGGCGAGCGTGCCGCGGTAGGCGTCCAGCAGGGCCCACAGCAGGGTCGCGCGGGCCTCGGCCGTCGCCCACCGGCGCGCGGTCTCCCCGCGCAGCGGCGAGCTGCGCAGCAGCCGGAAGATGGTGTGGGCGTCCAGATCCAGGACGTCGTCGGAGATGCGGTCCCGCTCCTCGTGGCGGGCCCGGAGGGCGTACTCGACGCCCTCGGCACTCATCGGCGGCCCCGCCGCCCCTGCGCTCCCCGTCAACGATCCCCGCGCCTCCCCCGTACTCCGCCCCCGTGGAAGTGTGGTCTTTATCCTCGCTTTACCTTTTGACGAAGGGCCGCGAAGGAAAGTTTCCGCCGGATCGAGGGGATCTGCCGCGCGGCCGACGATGTAAAGAAAACTAGACACGGTGTCCGCGATGTTTTACATTCCTGGCATGCCGTTCGAAGAGAAGCTCGCGTGGATCATGGCGGCGGTCTCGGCCGTCGCCTACGCGGTCTACCTGACCCTCCTCCTCGGCCAGGCGGGGCCCACCCCGCTGGCCGAGGTGACCTATGTGCCGATCATGTTGTGGAGCATCGGCGCCGCGATCGTGGTCGCGATCGTCCTGCGCATCGTGGCCGCGGCCCTGGCGCCCGAGGACGCCGGGCAGAAGGACCAGCGCGACCGGGAGATCAACCGCTTCGGCGACCACACCGGCCAGTCCTTCGTCGTCATCGGCGGCATCGCGGCCTGCGTGCTGGCGATGGCCGAGGCGGACCAGTTCTGGATCGCCAACGTGCTCTACCTGGCGTTCGTGCTGTCGGCGGTCCTCGGGTCCTTAACGAAGATCGCCGCCTACCGCAAGGGCTTCTGACCGTGGTGAAGCCGACCAGGGTCACCAACTCGATCCGGTCCCTGCGCTTCGCCTGCGGCGAGATGACCCAGGCGGAGCTGGCCACCCGCATCGGCGTCACGCGCCAGACCGTCATCGCCATCGAGCAGGGCCGCTACTCGCCGTCCCTGGAGATGGCCTTCCAGATCGCGCGGGTGTTCGGCGTCCCGCTCGACGACGTGTTCCAGTACCCCGGCAACGCGGAGGAGACCCCGTGAAAGCGATCGTTCAGGACACCTACGGCCCGGCCGACGTGCTGGAGCTCAGAGACGTCGACCCGCCGGCGCCCGGGGACGACGACGTGCTCGTCCGGGTGCACGCGGCCGGGGTCGACGCGGGCGTCGTGCACCTCATGACGGGCACGCCGTACCTGGTGCGCCTCGGGTTCGGGCTGCGCGCGCCCAGGGTCCGGGTGCGGGGCATGGACGTGGCCGGGCGGGTGGAGGCGGTCGGGCGCAACGTCACCCGCTTCCGCCCCGGGGACGAGGTGTTCGGCAGCTGCCAGGGCTCCTTCGCCGAGTACGCCTGCGGCCGCCAGGACAAGTTCGTTCCCAAGCCGGCCGCCCTCACCTTCGAGCAGGCGGCGGCCGTGCCGATCTCGGCGCAGACGGCCCTGCACGGCCTGCGCGACGCGGGGAAGGTCCAGCAGGGGCACAAGGTGCTGGTCATCGGGGCCGGGGGCGGGGTGGGGACGTTCGCGGTGCAGCTGGCCAAGGTGTTCGGCGCCGAGGTCACCGGTGTGTGCGGCCCGGCCAAGGCGGATCTGGTCCGCTCGATCGGCGCCGACCACGTCCTCGACTACACGCGCGAGGACTTCACCGGGCGGCCCGAACGCTACGACCTCATCCTCGACATCGCGGGCAACCGGCCGCTGTCGCGCATGCGGCGCGCCCTGACCCCCCGCGGCACCCTCGTCATCATGGGCGGCGAGGAGGGCGGCAAGTGGACGGGCGGGCTCGGCCGCCAGTTCCGGGCGATGCTGCCCTCGCCGTTCAGCGGTCACCGGCTGCGCGCGCTGGTCTCGCTCCACCGTGAGAAGGACCTCGCCTTCCTGGCGGAGCTGCTGGAGGCCGGCCGGTTCGCCCCGGTCGTCAGCAGGACCTACCCGCTGGCCGAGGCCCGCGAGGCCGTGCGCTACGTGAGCGGCGGCCACGCGGAGGGCAAGGTCGTCATCACGGTCTGAACCGGCCCGCCACGGTGCATCTCAGTGCCGCGGGGTGTAGGGCGCAAGGGCCGCCGGGTCCACGTCCGCGTCCGGCCACCGGCGCCGCAGCGCCAGCGCCGCCCGGCGCGCCCAGCCCGCCAGGTGGGGCAGCGCCCGGCGGTCCGCGGCGACACCCGCGGCGGACTCCAGGACGGAGACCATCTGGATGCGGCTCGGATCGCCCGCGGGACGGGCGTCGAGCACGGGGAAGCGGACGAGCCGCGCGGCGGCCCAGGTCAGGCACGCGCAGGCCAGTCCGTAGCCGAACAGGCGGTCGTCCTCGGCCTCCCGGACGGATCGCGCCAGCGCACCGCGGTGGGCCGCCTCCAGCCCGGTCGCGACCGGGTCGCCGACCGCCAGCCACGCCGGACCCGGCACGTACAGGCACACCGCCGAGGTCAGAGTGTGCCGGTACCCGGCGAACTCGAAGTCGATGAGCCGCCCGTCGTCCCCCGCCACCAGGAAGTTGTTCGCTTCGGCGTCCCCGTTGGTCAGCGACAGGAAGGGGCCCGGATCGGCGAGCTCGGCCACCACCCCGGCCAGCTCGCCTCCGGCCGGATCCGGCAGGGCGGTCCCGAACGCCGCGGCCTGCTCCACGACCCGCGGCCACACCCCGGCCTCCGGCCACACGCGGTCCGCCCGCGCGTCGACGGGGCCCAGCGCCGAGCGCCGCGCGTAGTACGCCTCCGCGTGCCCGGCCGTGGCCGCGCCCAGCTCGCCCAGGGCGCGTGCGAAGGAGGCCAGCCCGGGCGGCGGCGGCAGGGCACCGCCGTACCGCAGCGCCCGGTCCAGCGGCGTGCGGGGAGCCAGGTCCTCCAGGAGGAGGATCGGCGCCGCCGGGTCGGCCGCCAGCACCCGGGGGGCCAGGCCGAGCCCGAGATCCTCGGAGAGGAAGCGCAGGGCGGCCAGCTCGGTGTGCACCTGCCGCGGGTCGTCGCGCAGGCCGTCCGGGTCGTCGCGCAGCCACTTCACGATCACCGACGCGGGCAGCCCGGCTCCCGGCCCGGCCGTCCGCGCCCGCAGCACCGCCCACGGGGTCAGGCGCTCCAGGTGCTTCAGCCTCACCGGGACGCCGGACGCCTCCGACAGCAGCGCCTCGAGATCGGACCGGGCGGGCGGCCGGGCGGCGGTGACGGGGGGACCGGCGGGCGGGATCGGCACCCCGGCAGGGTCTCAACCGGGAGCCGCGCCTGCCAACAGGTTTGATCGCGGAGGGCTCCGCCCGGTCAGCCCATGTGGGGATAGCGGTGGTCGGTCGGCGGGACGAAGGTCTCCTTGATCGTGCGGGCGTTCACCCAGCGGATCAGGTTGAAGATCGAGCCGGCCTTGTCGTTGGTGCCCGAGGAGCGGGCGCCGCCGAAGGGCTGCTGGCCGACGACCGCGCCGGTGGGCTTGTCGTTGACGTAGAAGTTGCCCGCCGCGAAGCGCAGCTTCTCCGAGGCCGAGGCCACCGCGTAGCGGTCCCGGGCGATCACCGATCCGGTCAGCGCGTACGACGAGGCGCTCTCCATCTGCTTCAGCACCGCCTCGAAGTCGCCGTCGTCGTAGACGTGCACGCCGAGGATCGGGCCGAAGTACTCCTTGGTGAAGATCTCGTCGGCCGGATCGGCGGACTCCAGGACGGTGGGCCTGACGAAGTAGCCGGTGGAGTCGTCGCAGGACCCGGTCAGCACGTCGATCGAGTCGAGCGAGCGGGCCCGGTCGATGGCCGCCTTGTGCTTGGCGAAGGCCCGCCCGTCGATGACCGCGCCCATGAACGCCGACAGGTCGGCGGCCACGTCGCCGACGGTCAGCGACTCGGCGGTGGCCACCAGGTCGTCGCGGATCGCCGTCCAGATCGAGCGCGGGACGTAGGCGCGGGAGGCGGCCGAGCACTTCTGGCCCTGGTACTCGAACGCGCCGCGGATCAGCGCGGTGGACAGCACCGCCGGGTCGGCCGAGGGGTGGGCCAGCACGAAGTCCTTGCCGCCGGTCTCGCCGACCAGGCGCGGGTAGGACCGGTATGCGGCGATGTTCGCGCCCACGGCCGCCCACAGGTGCTGGAAGGTCGCGGTGGAGCCGGTGAAGTGGATGCCCGCCAGCTCCGGGTGGGGCAGGGCGGCCTCGGAGACGCCCCGGCCGTTGCCGGTCACCATGTTGATCACGCCCGGCGGCAGGCCGGCCTCCTCCAGCAGGCGCATGGTGAAGTGCGCGGCGAACTGCTGGGTGGGGGAGGGCTTCCACACGACGACGTTGCCCATCAGGGCGGCCGAGGCCGGCAGGTTGCCCGCGATGGCGGTGAAGTTGAACGGGGTGATCGCCAGGACGAAGCCCTCCAGCGGGCGGTACTCCATCCGGTTCCACACGCCCGGCGACGACACCGGCTGCTCGGCGTACAGCTGCCGCGCGTAGGCCACGTTGAAGCGCAGGAAGTCGATCAGCTCGCAGGCGGCGTCGATCTCGGCCTGCTGGACCGACTTGGACTGGCCGAGGATCGTCGCGCCGTTCAGCGTCTGGCGCCACGGCCCGGCCAGCAGGTCGGCGGCGCGCAGGAAGATCGCGGCCCGCTCGTCGAAGGACAGCGCCCGCCAGGCGGGGGCCGCCGCCAGCGCGGAGTCGATCGCGGCCCGCACGTCATCGGCGGTGGCCTCCGCCGTACGGCCCAGCACCGAGGCGTGGTTGTGCGGCTGCACCACGTCGACGGAGGCGCCGCCGGCCATGCGCTGCTCGCCGCCGACCGTCATGGTCAGGTCGAGCTGGGCCCCGGCCAGTTCCTTGATGCGGTTCTCGAGCGCGGTCCGCTCGGCGCTGCCCGGCGCGTAGCCGAGTACCGGCTCGTTGGCGGGGACGGGGACGTTGGAGATGGCATCCATGGCTACTTGCCTCCAAGGGCACGGAGAAAGAAGGCGACGTTGGCCGGGCGCTCGGCCAGGCGGCGCATGAAGTAGCCGTACCAGTCGTCGCCGTAGGGGATGTAGACGCGCATCGTGTGGCCCGCGCCGGCCAGGGCCTGCTGCTTGTCGGTGCGGATGCCGTACAGCATCTGGTACTCGTAGTCGCCCAGGGCGCGCCCGAAACGGTCGGCCAGGGTCTCGGTGATCGAGATCAGCCGGTCGTCGTGCGTGGCCACCATGGGACGGCCCTTGCCCGCCATGAGGATCCGCAGGCACCGCACGTAGGCCTTGTCGACCTCGTTCTTGTCGCGGTGCGCGACGGAGGCGGGCTCGGCGTAGGCGCCCTTGACCAGGCGGACCCGCGAGCCCTCGTGCGACAGGTCGCGGCAGTCGGCCTCGCTGCGGAACAGGTAGGACTGGATCGCCACGCCGGTGCCCGGGAAGTCGCCGCGCAGCGTGCGCAGGATGCCGAGGGTGGAGTCGACCGTGGTGTGGTCCTCCATGTCGAGGGTGACGCCGGCCCCGGCGTCGTGGGCGGCCTCGCAGATGCGGCGGGCGTTGTCCAGGGCGATCTTGTCGCCGTCGGCGCCGAGCGCCTGGCCCACCGCCGACAGCTTGACCGAGACCTCGGCGCGGTCCCCGAGCTCCAGCTCGCGCAGCGCGGCCAGCATGAGCACGTAGGCGTCGGCGGTCTGGGCGGCGGCCCCGGCGTCCCGGGTCTCCTCGCCCAGATGGTCGATGGTGACGGCCAGGCCCGCACCGGTCAGGCGGCGCACGGCCTCGACGGCGTCCTGAACGGTCTCGCCCGCCACGAAGCGGTCGACGACCTTGCGCGTCAACGGAACGCCGGAGACCGCGCGCCGTACGAACGGCAGCCGCGACCCGGCGAGGAGAACTGAACCGAACATGCCCCCAGCCTAAAACTCCAGCTCAACGGAGCCTCATGTGCATCTGCCACGATCACGGGACGAGGCTTCATACAGATGTATGACAATGGTGGGATGCTCCAGGAGACCGTCGACGAGATCGCCGCCAGGCTGGGCGCCTCCGCGACCCTGGAGGACCGCTCCTTCCAGCTGCTGGCCTACGCCGCGCAGAGCGGCGACATCGACACGGTGCGCCAGGAGTCCATCCTGCGCCGCCGCGCCTCCGACGAGGTCCGGGCCTACTTCGAGGGGTACGGCATCGCCGGCGCGCCCGGCCGGGTCCGCATCCCCGCCGACGCCGAACTGGGCGTGCTCGCCCGCGTCTGCGTCCCGCTGCGGCACCAGGAGGTGACCTACGGCTATCTGTGGCTGCTGGACGACGGGACCCTCACCGAGGAGCGGCTCGACTCCGTGGCCGGGCCGGTCGCGAGGGCGGCCACGGTCCTGGCCCAGGAGGCCCGCCGCCGCAGAGATCTGGGCGGCCACCTGCGGGAGCTGCTGTCGCCGGACGCCGAGGAGCGGGCGTGGGCGCTGTCCCTGCTCGACCTGAGCGGCCCGGTGACGGCGGTCGCCGTGCGTCCCGGCGCCGACCGGGTCGTCCCGCTGTGGACCCTCCCGCGCGAGGTGCTCGCCGACCCCGGCCTGCCCGTCCACGGCGAGCCGCTGGTGGCGCTGCTGGCCCCGGCCGCGCAGGCGTGGGAGGTGGCGGTGCGGGTGCGGGCCATGTACGGCACGGCGGCGGGCGTCGGCGGGGCCAGGACGGAGCCGGGACAGGCCTGGCAGAGCTGGCGGGAGGCGGTGCACGCGCTGCGGGTGGCCGGCCGGGTCCCGCGGCTCGGGCCGGTGGCGGCCTGGACCGACCTCGGGGCCTACCGGATGCTCGCCCGCCTGACCCAGGAGGCGCTGCGCGAGCTGGCGGCCGAGGCGGGGGAACTGGCCGCCGACCCCGAGCTGGCCAGGACCGTGGAGGACTATCTCGACCACGCCGGCCACGTCCAGGAGGCCGCCGCCGCCCTGGGCGTGCACCGCCAGACGCTCTACTACCGGCTGGGCAAGGCCGAACGCCTGATCGGCCGCGACCTGTCCGACGGCGAGGACCGCCTGGTGGTCCACCTGGCCCTCAAGGCCGCCCGCCTGCTGTAGCACCGGCCCGGACAGCGGGCGCAGGAAGGGAGGACGGAGGGCGCCGGAAGGGAGGACGGAGGGCGCGGGCCGGGCGGGTTCAGGCGGGATCGGCGAAGCACCGGGCCAGCCGCCGCAGGCCCTCCTCGATCCCGGCCGGCCGTACCCCGCCGTAGCCGATCACCAGGCCCGCCTGCGCGGGGCTCTCGCCGCAGTAGGCGGCCAGGCTCTCCACGGCGACCCCGGCCCCGCGGGCACGTGCGATCACCCGGTCCACCTCGACCCGCGCGTCCGGCGCGAGCCGCGCGCACAGGTGCAGGCCCGCCGCCGAGGGCACCGGCCGCAGCCAGTCCGCGAAGCGGTCGCGCAGCGCCGCGGTGATCCTCGCGTGGCGTCCGGCGTACTCCCGAGTCGTCCTGCGGACGTGGCGGGCCAGCAGCCCCTCCTCGATGAAGCCCGCCAGCGCCGCCTGCGGCGCCGGGTCGCCGTGCCAGCCGGTGAGCATCCTGGCGGCGTGCAGCGCGGGCCGCAGCGAGGCCGGGGCGATGAGGAAGCCGAGCCGCAGCGCGGGCAGCAGCGTCTTGGAGAAGGACCCGGCGTAGACGACGCGGCCGCACCGGTCCAGGCCCTGCAGCGCGTCGAGCGGGCGGCCGGCGAAGCGGTACTCGCTGTCGTAGTCGTCCTCGATCACCACGGCGTCGTTGCGCTCGGCCCATTCGAGCAGCGCGGCGCGCCGGGCCAGGGACATCGGCGTGCCCAGCGGGAACTGGTGGGACGGGGTGACGTAGACCAGCCGGGCGTCGTCCGGCAGGTCCGCCACCCGCAGCCCCTCGGCGTCGACCGGGACGCCGGTCACGCGGGCGCCCAGGGACCGGAACAGCAGCCGGGCCGGGGGATAGCCCGGCTCCTCGACCGCCACGCGGTCGCCGGGCTCGATCAGCACGCGGCCGACGAGATCGAGCGCCTGCTGCGCCCCCTGGGTGACGATGACGTCGTCCGCGCCCGCCCGCACCGCACGCGAGGCCCCCGTGTGCCGGGCGATCGCCTCACGCAGCCCGGCGTGCCCGGCCGGCCCGGCGTACTCGGCGGAGCCGAGGGCCGAGCGGCGCAGCTCCCGGGTCAGGAGCCGCCGCCAGGTCTCCAGCGGGAACAGGGCCGGGTCGGGGCTGCCGACCCGGAAGTCGTACACCGCCCCGCCCCCGCCCCCGCCCCCGCTCGCGCCTCCGCCCCCGCCCCCGCCCCCGCCGATTCCGGCTTCGCCGTCCCCGGGCTCCGTGCTCCCGGGCCTCGTGCCCGCGGCGTCCCCGGAGCCCGTGCCCCCGGCGCTCCCGCCGGCCGGGACGGGTCCGGCCGCGATGGCCTCCCACACCGCCCGCGGCCGGACCCCCGCGCCCGGCGGGGCGTTCCTGGGCCGGGCGTGGGTGAGCGGCTGCGCGCACACGAAGGTGCCCGAGCCGACCCTGCCGGTGAGGAAGCCCTCGGCCGACAGGCGGTCGTAGGCCGCGGCGACGGTGTTGCGCGCCACCCCCAGCCGCCGGGCCAGCTCGCGCGTGGGCGGCAGCCGCTCCCCGGGCCGCAGGCGGCCGTCGAGGACGGCTTCGCGCAGCTCGCGGTAGATGCGCGCGGTCAGGTCGCCCCGCCCGGTGAGCCCGACGTGGAAGTCCATCCGCCTTCTCCATTGGCCCAATCGATATGAGAGATATTGGACCTTACACGCGGCCAATCCTCTCCCTAGTGTCGTCGATGACGATGGTTGCCCGAGGGAGACGAGGAACGACAGTGGCGACGGCGATGAGCGGCGTGCCGTACGGCCCGGCGGATCCGGGGAGCGTGGTCCGGTGAGCAGGCGGGGCTGGATCCTGTTCGCCCTGATGAGCCTCATCTGGGGCGTCCCGTACCTGATGATCAAGGTGGCGGTGGACGGCGTGTCCGTGCCCGTGCTGGTGTTCGCGCGCACCGCGGTGGGCGCCGCCGTACTGCTGCCGCTGGCGCTGCGCGGCGGCCGGCTGCGGGGGATCATGCGCTACTGGCGGCCGATGGCCGCCTTCGCGGCGCTGGAGATCATCGTGCCGTGGTGGCTGCTGTCGGACGCCGAGCGCCACCTGACCAGCTCGATGACCGGCCTGCTCATCGCGGCCTCGCCGATCATGGCGGTGGTGGTGGGACGGCTGACCGGCGACGCAGAACGCCTCGGCGCCGTCCGCTGGACGGGCCTGGCCCTGGGGCTGGCCGGGGTGGCCGTGCTGGCCGCGCCGGAGCTGCGCGGCGGCGATCCGTGGTCGATCACCGAGGTGCTGCTGACGGCGGCCTGCTACGCCACCGCCCCGCTCATCGCCGCGCGACGGCTCAAGGACGTCCCGGCCCTGCCCATGACCGCCCTCTGCCTCGGCCTGGCGGCCCTGGTCTACGCGCCCCCGGCCGTCATGACCTGGCCGGACGCCCTGCCCTCCGGACGGGTGCTGGCCGCGCTGGCGGGACTGGCCCTCATCTGCACGGCGCTGGCGTTCATCGTGTTCTTCGCGCTCATCCGTGAGGTCGGCGCCTCCCGGGCGCTGGTGTTCACCTACCTCAACCCGGTGGTCGCGGTGGCCGCGGGCGTGGTGGTGCTCGACGAGCCGCTCACCCCCTCGATCCTCGCCTCCTTCGCACTGATCCTGGGCGGATCGGTGCTGGCCACCCTCTCCCGGGGCGGAGCCGGGGACGCCCCCGCCCCGCCCGCCGGGGAGCGGCTCACCGAGGAGTCCCCCGCGCGGCCCTGACCCTCCCGGACCCTCCCGGACCCTCCCGCCGGGGGCCTCAGCCCCGGTAGGGGTAGACGCGCACCCAGTCGACGTACATGCTCACCGTGGCCGGGGTGGAGGCGTTGCGGCACGGGGACCACTCGTTGCACGTCACGTCGTTCTGCAGGGCCAGGTGCATGGAGTGCCCCCGGGGCACGTTGGAGCCGCGGTAGTCCCAGACCTTCCTGCCGTCCAGCCAGAAGGTCAGCCGGTCGGGCAGCCAGTCGACCGCGACCGTGTGCCAGCGGGTGAAGTCGGCCCTGACCGTGCGCTGGGCCTGGCGCCGCTCGCCGCGGTGCACGAAGATGCCGCCGGAGCGGCGGGCCGGATCGATGATCTCGGCGAAGTCGACCTCGGCGTACTCCGGCCGGCCCTGACTGCGCGGCCACAGCAGGGCCAGCGGGGTGTAGCCGGCCCCGCGCTCGGCCCGCATGCGCACCTCCCAGCGGCCGTAGCGCTGCGCCAGATGGGTGGCCACGCCACCGGACAGGTCGGCGCCGCCGTACATCCCGCCCTTGAGCCGCAGCACGCCGCCGCTCACGCTGGTCGCCCTGCGGGTGCGTGGGTTGGTCTCGGCGCCGGGGGAGTGGTAGACGACCCACTTGCGGCCGTCGAGGCGGGTGCCGTCGAAGTGCTCCTCCAGGACGGGCTTGCCCCAGCCGGGAGCGGCCAGCGCGTTCTGGGCGGGCAGGAGGCAGAGGGACAGGGCCACCGCTGCGGCGCCCGATAACGACCTGCGAATCGACATGCGCCTATAAAAGCAATTATTTCCCTCTGATAACGGACTTATCGTAATTTCACACCCGTCTCGCACCCCGGCCCCGCGGGCGGGGTCAGGACCGGGTCCGTCAGGCGGGGAGCGGGCCCGCGAGCGGGTCAGGGACCGTAATCGGCGTACCCGATCACGGCTCCGTCGTCATAGGGGCCGGGACCCACGGCACCGGGAACCATGCCGCCGGGGGGCATCGGCGGCCCGTCCTCCGGGTCGTGCTCGCCGGAGCCGAGCAGGGCCCGGGTCAGCGACTCGCGCTCGCCGAGCATCTCCTCCAGCGCGGCGCCCAGGTGGGCGTCGGTGAGCGCCGAGACGGCCTGCCCGGCGCCGTCCCCTCCGGCACCTCCGCGCAGGGCGACCAGCACCGCGCGGCGCAGCAGCTCCTTGAAGAAGGAGGCGGTCGCCCCCTCGGTCCGGGCGACGACCGGATCGGGATCGGCCTCCAGCCGCAGGTCGCGGGCGTACAGGCGCAGCAGCGCGGCCCGGCCCGCGGCGTCCGGCTTGGGGATCTCCACCGCCAGGTCCACCCGTCCCGGCCGGTCGGCCAGCGCCCGCTCCAGGACCCCCGCCCGGTTCGTGGTCAGCACGAACGCCACGTCCGAGTCGGCGCCCACCCCGTCCATGGCGTCGAGCAGCGCGAACAGCAGGGGGTTGCCCTCCTGGGTGAACGAGCGGTCCATGGCGACCAGGTCCACGTCCTCCAGGACGATCACCGCGGGCTGGAGCCGCCGGGCGAGCCCGGCCGCCTGGCTGACGAACCGGATCGCCGACCCGGTCATCACGATCACCGTGCACCCGTCCATCCGGCCCATCAGATAGCGGACCGTGTGGGTCTTGCCGGTGCCGGGCGGGCCGTGCAGCAGCAGGCCCCGCTTGAGGTGCTGGCCGTGCTCGCGCAGCCGTACGGCCAGCTCGCCGATGCCCACGACGTGCCGCTCGATCGTCTCCAGCACGCCCTCGGGCAGCACCACCTGGTCGGCGGCCATGTCCGGGCGGGGCAGGAAGGTCACCAGGTCGTTGCCCCGGTGCTCGCTCCAGGCGAACGACAGCACCTGGCCCCGGTAGACGTCGTGCTCGCGCATGAGCGCGCCGATCTCGTCGCGGACGGCCACCGCCTCGCGCCGCTCGGCGGCCAGCACGGTGACCTGCGACTGCCGCGGCCCGTGTTCCTGCGGGCCGCGCAGGCCGACCACGACGGGGGAGCCGCCGGGGGAGCGGGTCAGCACCAGCCCGAGTGTGACGACCTCGGTGGTGGCCTCGGGGCCGATCGGCGCCGTGCCGTAGTCGACCGCGCCGATCTCGTAGCGCTCGTAGCCGCGGGCCGCGCCGGCCAGCATGTTCACGTAGTCGTCGTGTTCACGTCCCTGCCCGGCGATGCCGAACCACTCGGCCCGCGGGCTGTAGCGGGCGAGGTAGGCGTCCGCGCCGCGCTGCAGGTTGGCGTGCTCCCAGTTGGGGAAGGTCTCGGTGACCGAGACCACGTGCCTGAAGTCGCAGCCGAGATGGCCGGTGACCCTGACCACCAGTTCGGCGGGTTCCCTGGCCTCCTCCAGGACGTGGTGGGCCTCGCTCATGAGGTCGCTCAGCGCCCTGGACAGATCCTTCGCGTCACCGAGATCCATGTGTCGTCGCCTCCCGTGCCTCCACGATGGCAGAGAGGCTCGGCGGGCGCGCGGTGTTTATCGGCTTATAGCGGGTTTTAGCGGACGGTGTGTTCTCCGTCCCACCGGACGGTGCATCCTCCGTCCTCCCGAACGGTGCGTCCTCCGCCTCAACGGACGGCGCGCTCCCCGGCCGTCTCCCTTTCCAGGCCCCGCAGCAGACGCGCGCGGGCGGCGGCGTCCCCGGGCCCGCCGCGCTCGGCGAGCCGCCCGGCGACGTGGCGCCGGTGCGCCTCGTCGACGTTGCCGCCGTACTTGAACTTGCCGTCCACCCTCCGGATCGTCAGCCGCAGACCCCGGATCCCGGCGAAACGCCGCTCGTGCTCGGCGGGATCCACCAGGGCGTCCCCGCCCTCCAACTGCGCGATCTGCGCCCGGAGGATCTCGGCCTTGCCCGCGGCGTCGGTGACGACCTCGGCGTGGCACAGCAGCTGGACCGCCGCGTAGTAGGTGGTCGGGATGCCCCGGCGCGGGTCGTCCTCGCCGGGCAGGACCTTCCAGCCGCCCTTCACGTAGGCCCAGTCGCCCGCGACGGACAGGACCACGGCCGGGTTCTCCTCGACGGCGGCCCAGACGGGGTTGGGCCGGGCCAGGTGGAGCAGGACCGTGCGGTCGTCGGCGAGCAGGAACTGGGTGGGGACCACGACCGGGACCTCGCGGTCCCGGCCGCCCGCGACCAGATGACCGAACCCGTTGGACCGGACGAAGGCCAGGGCCTCGTCCTCGGGCGCGACATCCCATGGGTGGATCAACATACGGCCACCGTATATCCACCGGTCATATGATCGACGAGGTCCCCGGCGCCGGGGCGCGGGCGCGGGGACCTCGGGGGACCAGGGGAACCCAGCACTGGGCCGGGAGGCCCGGAACTCAGTGCTGAGCGGCCAGAGCGTCCTCGTAGACGCGGACGAGTTCCTGGCTGATCCGCTCCCAGGAGTAACGGGACCGGACCCGGTCGGCGGCGGCGAAGCCCAGGGCCGTACGGCGGGTCGGGTCGGCCAGCAGCTCACGGGTGAGCCTGGCGGTCTGCGCGGGGCGGTCCGGAGCGACCAGCAGGCCGGTCACCCCGTCGACGACGGAGTCCATGTGCGCGCCCACCGCCGAGGCGACGACCGGCACGCCGCAGGCCATGGCCTCCAGCGTCACGACGCCCGCCGCGACCTCGCGCGGCAGCGAGACGACGACGTCGGCGCTGCGCATCAGCTTGGGGACCGAGGCGTGCGGGACCTGCCCCAGGAAGGTGACCCGGTCGTCCACGCCGAGCTCCTTGGCCAGCAGCCGGGCCTGGTAGGCGTCGGCGTCGTGCTCGAGCTCGGCCGCGACCGGGCCGCCGGCGATGAACAGCTCCGCGTCCGGGATGCCGCTCAGCGCCCGGATCGCGGTCTGCACGCCCGCGTTCTCGGCCAGCGAGCCCACGTGCAGCAGGCGGGGCCGGGTGCCGCGCGGGGCCGCCGGTCCCTGACGCCGGAAGCGCTCGATGTCGACGCCGCAGGGCACCACCGCGATGTTGCGGCGCGGCACGCCCATGCGGATCATCTCGGACTCCTCGTCCCCGCACCCGACGATCACCGCGTCGGCCCGGCGGCCGATCGCGCGCTGCAGCCGGGCCTTCTTGGCGTCGGCGCAGGCGGGGCGGGTGAAGGTCTGGGTGACCGGGACGCGCAGGTTGCTCGCACCGGCGATGGCGGCCAGGCCGCCGGTCCAGGAGTGGGCGTGGATGACGTCCGGCCGGTCCTGACCCCAGCGGTTCATCAGCTGGCCGCTCAGGTCGGACAGGTAGGGCAGCACGCCGTCCTCGGGCAGGTCGCGGGCCGGACCGGCGGCGAGGTGTTCCATGGTGACGCCGTGGGCCACGCGGACACGCGCCTTGCCGGAGTCGGAGCCCCTGCGCGTGTAGATGGTGACCTTGTGGTCCCTGCCGAGCTCACGGGCGACGGCCAGCATCTGCGCGCGCTGAGCGGACTGGTCGTTGGCGGCGGACGGAGCGTCGGAAGCGACAAATGCAATATTCACGGCACACCTCTGGGGGAGATAGGCATGGAAAGCCTGGACTTCCAGGGGGTGCCTGCGTCTTAGGCACTCATCTGTATGCACCAAACAATACCCGGATCCTTCCGGGTGGCAAACCTCAGTATTTCCGGCTCTGTCGTAGTTCTTCCGCCCGGGAACTCGGTACGTGCACCTGGACCGTGCACCCGTCCGCGTCGTGGTGGATGTCCAGCCGATCGCAGAGCTGGCGGGCGATCCACAGCCCGTCACCCGGCCCGGCGGTGGGGCTCGGCGGCACGAAGCCGGCCAGCGGGTCGGTCAGGCCCCCTCCGGCCCGGTGGACCTGGCAGACGATCGCCCCGAACCTCTCCCACAGATGGACGGTGACCGGCGGGTCCAGATGCCCGGCCACCTCGTTGACCGCCACCGCGAGCAGGGTGGAGCGGTCCCTGCTCAGCCCGAAGAAGGTCGCCTGGTCGGAGACGAAGGAGCGCAGCGTCGGCAGCGTCTCCACGTATCGGGTGATCGCCTCCTCGGGAGGGGGCGGCAGCGGTACGGCATCGCATTCGAGGACGAAGTCCGCCGGGTCGGTGTACTCCGGGCAGAGGGCCGAGGCCCGGCCGTCCTCCGACAGCGAGGGGTGGGTGCGCCTGGCGGTCGCGATCAGAGCGGGGTCCAGGACGCGGGTGTCGTAGGGGCAGATCATCCAGACGTTGGTGCCCTCCAGCAGCAGGTTCTGGATCGCCTCCATGCGCTGCCAGACGCGCACGTCCCCGGGCGCCCGGCCGGTCCACACCGGTTCGGAGATCACCCGCACGTGCCCCCCGTAGGGGGCCTCCGGGCCCCGCCGGCGCCAGTAGCGGTGGAAGGCGGTGGTGCGCTGGACCGGCCGGCGGCCCAGGAAGGCGGCCTCGGCGTAGTCGACCCGGCGGCCGTCCCGGCCCAGGGCGTCACCGAGGAGTTCCAGGTTGGCCGGGGTGGTGGAGACCAGGACCGGCTCGCCCTTGGCGAGCCCGTCGTAGACGAACGGCAGCGCCACGGTGAGGAACCGCTCGTCGGAGCCGTAGAACGCCGCTTGGTGAATGGAAGTCATGGGAGGTCGTCTCTGTCCGGACGCCGGCCGGGCGCCGCGTCCCGGCCGTGGTCAATGCCGACTCGCCTGTACACCTCGTCTCCGTGGCCCCGGCGCTGGTGCGCGACCCGGTGTGCGCCGGGTCATGGAACGTTAAGTTATACGATCCTCACACAACGCGCAGGGCAAGTATCACGATCTCGTCCCAGACCCGTCCGCCGGAGAACGCGTGCCTGTCCTCCTCCACCGCTTTGACCACGGTGGCCGGGGACTGCGAGACGCACCGCGCCAGGACGTCGGCCAGGCGGCTCTCGCCGTAGGCCTCCCCGTGCTCGTTGCGCGAGGCCACCAGCCCGTCCGAATAGAACAGCAGGGTCTGGCCCGCCGACAGAGTGATCTCCTCGTCGTAGGTCTCGGCCTCGGGGGAGATGCCCAGCGGCACGCCGCCCCCGGCGGTGAAGCGCACCGCTCCGTCGGGCTGCAGCAGCGCGGCGGGGTGGTGCCCGGCGCTGGAGAGCCTGATCCGCCGTCCCTTGACGAACCCGGCCACGGCCATCACGAACATGCCGTTGTTCTGGGCGACCAGCGCCTGGTTGAGCTTGCGCAGGGTCTCACCCGGGTCGCTCTCCCACACGCTGAGCACGCGCAGCCCGTTGCGCACCATGGCGCTGACCGAGGCGGCCTCCTCGCCCTTGCCCGCCGCCCCGCCCAGAGCGAAGCCCCAGCCGCCGGAGAAGGGGAAGACGTCGTAGAACTCGGCCCCGACCTGACTGGAGCCCGCGTGGTAGATCGCGGCGGCCTCGAAGCCGGGGATGTCGGGCAGGGTGCGGGGCACCACGCTGGTGCGCAGCGCGTCGGCCGCCTGCGACCTGTTCTGGAAGCTGCGCCGGGCCCGCAGGGCCAGCCCGAGGTGCGCGCCGATCTCCTCCATCAGGCCCAGGTCGGCCAGGGTGAACGGCTCGCGGTCGCGCAGCCGTACGAGGGTGAGGGTGCCCGCCGCGCCGTCCTGGTCCTGGATCGGCGCGCACAGCACGGAGGCGGCGCCCATCACCCGCAGCAGCGGCGGCCCGTCGGGGACGCCGCCCAGCAGCGTCTCCTCCTCCAGCATCTCGTGCACCACGCCGCCGGAGCCGCTCGTGAGCACGTGGGCGATGAGCGGCGCGCTCAGCGGGTTGAGGTTCTCGACCACGCGCACCAGCTCGGCCACCGGCTTGTCGACCGGGCCGAGCACGCAGGCCCGGCGGGGCGAGCCGTCGCGGACCACGTCGGCGATCACCCAGTCGGCCGCCTCGGAGGCCAGCAGCCGCGAGGCCCGGGTCACCGTCACCGGCTGGCGGAGGCTGTCCTCGTCCAGCAGCAGGCGCGTCATCCGCGACAGCAGCTCCTGGCGGCGCGCGGAGGCCATGACCAGGTCGGAGTCCGACCGGTCGGCCGGTCCCGGCGGCGTCTGGGAGACCTGGGTCTCCAGCGGCAGGACCAGGACCGCGGTCATCTCGTGCGGCTCGCCCGGCATGACCAGACGGGTCAGGGCCAGCTGCACGGTGTGCGCGCGGCCCTGGTGGGTCAGCCGGGTCTGGAAGGTCACCGTCTGGCCGCTCTGCCGTACCGCGGTCAGGTGCGAGCGGAAGGCCGCGCGGCGGGAGACGTCGACGAACAGCGCGAACGAGCGGCCGATCACGTAACCGGCCGGGCTGCCCAGCAGCCGGGAGGTCTCGGAGCTGATGCGCCGCACCGTACCCGAGCCGTCCAGCACCACCAGCGGGACCGGCAGCGTCTTGAACACCTGGCGCAACAGCTTGAGCTCCCGCTGCGAGCCGCTCTCCCGCTCGCCCGATCGCTTGGGCGCCTTGCGCAACTCGCGCAGGGCCGAGTCCAGCAGGTCGCGGGCCGTGTCCAGCTCGGCGAGCGCGGCGTCGAGTGTGGAGCGCGGGTCGCCGGGGTAGGCGGACCGGGTTTCGCGTAGGGAGGACACCCTGGTGGTGAGCGCGTCCAGCGCCTGCTCAAGTGCGGGAAGGCCAAAGGCTTCGGTCAATGCTCGTCCTCGTCTCCGGCCGGGATGAGGCGGGTCCCGCCTAGACGGTACGCCACCCGGTGAAGCTTATCGATGCGATGTCAGATAGTGATTAAGTTATCCATACCGGGAAGGGATCTCACGACATGGACATGGTGACCCCGGTTCTCGCCCGGGACCTCGCCGCCCTCGGCAGGGTCAGCGAGGAGACGTCCAGCGAGAGTGTGCTGCGAGGGCTCACCACCACTCTGGCGGGCGGAGTCCCCGGTTGCGCGGGCGGGACCGCCGAGTTGTGGAGCGGGGAACGCCTGGTGGTCTCGGCCTCGCACAGCGAGCTGGTCGTCCTGGTCGACAGCGAGAACGACCTGGGGGAGGGGCCCTCGGCCGAGGCGCGCGCCACCGGCGGGCATGTGATCGTGCCGGACGTGCTCAGGGACTCCCGCTGGCCGTCCTACACGGCGATGGCGGTGCGCTGCGGAGTGCGTTCGATCCTGACGATGCCGATCACCGTCGAGCGCGCCGTGCTCGTGCTTGGCCTGTACGGCGTGCGCCCCGGCGTCTTCGTCGCCCGCGGCGTGCGCTCCCTGGCCGACATGCTCGCCGAGCAGGTGACCGTGGCGCTGGCGAACATGTGGGACTACGACGAGGTGCGGACCGACGCGGCCCAGATGCAGGAGGCCCTGGCCGGCCGGGCCATCATCGACCAGGCCAAGGGCATCATCATGAAGTCCAGCGGATGCTCGTCCGAGGCGGCCTTCGACGAGCTGCGCCGCATCTCCCAGCACCACCAGGTGAAGGTGGTCGACCTGGCCAGGCTCCTGGTCGACGAGCACCAGCGCAACAGGGGGCGGAAGCGGGACTGAGCCCGCAGGTGCGGTTCCCGGGCCGAGGCGGTTCTCCGGCCGGGTTCAGGTCCCGGGCCGGGTCCGGGCGGGGTGGGCCGGCCCGGTCAGGCCCGGGCGGTTCTCCGGCCGGGTTCAGGCGGGGCGGCCGAAGGCGGCCAGCGCCTCGTCGACCGTGTCGTACAGCGGCAGCCGCTGCGCCAGCCCGGTGATCCACATCACCTTGGTCTTGGAGTATTCCACCCCGGTCAGGGCGAACCTGCCGCCCCGGCCGGTGCTGACCTGCCACTGGTGCACGATGAGCCCGAGGGCGCGCGAGTCCATGAAACTCACGCCGCTGAGGTCGATGACCATGTCGGGACCGTGCTCGGCGGCCTCGGCTGCGAGATAGTCAGCGAACTGATCGCGTGTGGTGGCGTCGAGCAGACCCATCACCCGGATCACGCTGATCTCGCCGACCGTCGCCGACGTCAACGTCAGGGCAGTCGACCCGTCACCGTTCTCCGACACCGTCACCCAGATCCTCCTAGCGGTTCGCATAGCAACCTTACTGTTACCTGGCGGAGAGTAATACTCCCGGAATCCGGGTAATACTCGATTCGAGGTCCAGCAGAGGGCCTCGCCTCGAAAAGTGGTCGAGGCGATGCCGTCTGCCCGGAAACTCCTGTTGCTTCCGCTGGCTCCGGCACCGCCCGACAGTCATATCAGGGAGCAGCAATGTCTGTTCAGGCGATCGAACTCACCGACATGACCGCCGAGGAACTCCTCGCCGAGATGGTCCAGCCTGAGGTCTCCGAATACCGCGCCGAGCGCCTGCGTGAGCGCATCGTCGAGATGCACCGCCCGCTGGCGATGGAGATCGCCCGTCGTTACCGCTACCGGGGCGAACCGCTGGAGGACCTGCTCCAGGCCGCGTACGTCGGGCTGATGAAGGCCATCAACGGCTACGACCCGACCCTCGGCCACGCCTTCCGCGGCTACGCCGTCGTCACCATGACCGGTGAGGTCAAGCGCCACTTCCGCGACCGCACCTGGGCCATCCGGGTACCCCGCGTCTACCAGGAGCGCAGGGCCGAGCTGAACCGCCTGGTCGCCGATCTCAGCCAGGACCTCGGCCGCTCCCCGACAGTCGCGGAGCTCGCCGCGAAGATGAATATCTCCGAAGAGGACGTCCTGCTCACCCTGGACGCCTCGGCCGCCTACAGCGCGCTGTCGCTGGACGCGCCGCTCGGCACCGACGACGACGCCGCCGCGCTGGGCGACGTCATCCCCGACGAGGACGACGCGCTGTCGGTCCTCGTGGACAGGGAGGCCGTCAAGCCGCTCATCGACAAGCTGCCGCCGCGGGAGAAGAACATCCTGCTGCTGCGCTTCTTCGGGAACATGACCCAGGCGGAGATCGCCGCCGAGTTCGACATCTCCCAGATGCACGTCTCGCGGATCCTCCGTAAGGTGCTTGACCAGCTTCGTGAGGAACTCGTCGCCGAATGCTGAATACGCCGCCCGTTACGGGGCAACGAAGTCGGCGGGACCGTGGGTGGCATAGAGTGCGTTCCGGTGAGCCGCGGGGACTCAGGATAATGGCGTTCCGGGACAGAGGAGGCGGATCGCGGGTGAACGAAGACGGTGTTCGTCCCGCTCGCTTCACGGCGGCCGGCGGCCGGCTCTCATCTCCCGCTGCCCGCAACGCCGCCGCCGAGATCGCCTTCTGCCTCCCCGACCTGCCCGACGTGCGCGACTTCGCCGCGGCCCAGGCCCGGCGCGGCGGCATGGCCGCCGACGCCCTGCCCGACTTCCTGGTCGCGGTGAACGAGGTGGCGACCAACGCCGTCACCCACGGGCATCCCAGCGCCAAGGCGGTGCTGCGCATGTGGACCGCCGAGGGCCACCTCGTCGTGCAGATCCGGGACGAGGGACGGTGGGCCCCCACCGGCCCTCCCGGGGAGACGGCTCCCGGCCCCTACGCCACCAGCGGCATGGGGCTGTGGGTCGCCCGGCTGGTCAGCTCCCGCATCGACTTCGAGACCGGGCCGGAGGGGACGGTCGTCACTATGGCCTTCGCGATCTGAAAGCGTTTTTCAGGGTAGGGACCGTCCCATGACCAGACCTCCCCGCATTCTGATCGTCGGCGGCGGTTACGTCGGCATGTACACCGCCCTGCGGTTACAGCGCAGGCTCCGCCGCGGAGAAGCCCGCGTCACCGTCATCGACGCCGACTCGTACATGACCTACCAGCCCTTCCTGCCCGAGGCGGCGGCGGGCAACATCGAGCCCCGGCACGTCGTCGTCCCGCTCCGGCGGGTCCTGAACCGGTGCGAGATCCTCAACGGCTGGGTGGTCGGCATCGACCCGGACGCCCGCACCGTCGAGATGCGCCCGCACAGCGGCCCGCCCCGCATGATCGACTATGACCTGCTCGTCTTCGCTCCCGGCTCCGTCTCACGCCTGCTGCCCGTCCCGGGCCTGGCCGAGTGCGGCATCGGTTTCAAGAGCGTCGAGGAGGCCATCCACCTGCGCAACCACGTGCTGGCTCAGCTCGACCTGGCCGCCTCCACCACCGACGAGGAGATCCGCAGGCGGGCCCTCAGCTTCGTCTTCGTCGGCGGCGGCTACGCCGGGGTCGAGGCCCTGGCCGAGCTGGAGGACATGGCCCGCGACGCCTGCCGCTTCTTCCCGTCGCTGCGCCCCGACGACATGCGCTGGGTGCTGGTCGAGGCCACCGGGCGGATCCTGCCGGAGGTCGGTCCCGAGATGGGACGCTGGACGCTGGAGCAGCTCCGCAGCCGGGGGATCGAGGTGCGCCTCGGCACCCGCGTGGAGTCCGCGGAGAAGGGCCACATCGTCCTCGACGACGGCACCGAGTTCGACTCCTCCACCCTGGTGTGGACCGCCGGCGTCAAGCCGCACCCCCTGGTGAAGGCCAGCGGGCTGCCGCTGGACGACAAGGGCAGGATCAAGGCGACCGCCGCGCTGACCGTCGACGGCTCCTCGACCGTGTTCACGGCCGGGGACTGCGCCGCCGTACCCGACCTGACCAAGCCCGGCCAGATGTGCGCCCCCAACGCCCAGCACGCCGTACGGCAGGCCCGCACGCTGGCCGACAACGTGGTGGCCACGCTCAGGGGCGGGGAGCTGGTGAAGTACCGGCACGCCTACGCCGGCTCCGTCGCGAGCCTGGGCCTGCACAAAGGCGTCGCGCAGATCTACGGCGTGAAGCTGCGCGGCTTCCCCGCCTGGTTCATGCACCGGACCTATCACCTGTCGCGGGTGCCGACGTTCAACCGGAAGGTACGGGTCCTGATCGACTGGACTCTCGCCCTGTTCTTCCGCAGGGAGATCACCTCGCTCGGCCAGCTGGCCCACCCGCGCCAGGAGTTCGAGTTCGCGGCGCGCCCGGAGCAGGCGGCGGAGGCCCGTCCGGCGGGCTGACCGGGATCCGCCCGCCGGGTTGATCGAGGAGCGTGCGGAGAAGCGGAGAAGGGGCGCCGCCCTCGGGCGGCGCCCCTTCTGCCGGGTCCGGGTTCTTCCGTTATCGTCCGGCTGCGGTTCCGGCGGTCTCCCGGCCCCGATCCGGGATCCCGGCGGAGGTCACCTCCTGCGGCGCCAGTTCCCTCCACGCCACCCGGCCGTGCCGACCCCGGCCTGGTGCAGCGCGAGGAGGAGCAGTCCGAGGAGCATGAAGGTGGTCCCGCTGATGCCTCCTCCGAGGCTGGCGTCGATGAGGTCGAGCAGCAGTCCGAGGCCGAAGACGATGGCGGCGGCGATCGCGAGCATCGGTCACCTCGTCCCGGCCGACGTGACGGGCAGGCCCAGCAGCGCCTCGAGCGTCGAGCGGTAGTCGCGCAGAGCCGTACGGAGCTGCTCGGTGTCGTTCTGCTCGACGTCCTTCCAGCGGCCCTGCAGCTCGGAGGACCGGGCCTCCAGCGCCCTGCGGACCGAGGAGGTCACCTCGTCCAGGAGGGAGTCGGCGCGTTCCACCGCCTCACGCGGGTCGTCCACGAAGCCGGCCTGGACCTCCTGCCAGCGCCGCCGGATGTCCTCGGGGTCGTGATCGAACAGGGAGGCCCGGGTGGCGTGCTGGGCCGGCTGCCCGGCCGGGGCGACCACGGCACCGGAGTGCGCGGGGTCCAGATGGGCCGGATCCGGGTGGGCGGGGTCGGGCTGGGCCGCGATGGCCCGGTCGGCGTCGGTCAGCGGCGTCTCCCGCTCCGGCACCTCACCGGTCCGGCCGGCGTCGTCCCGGGTGTGATCGAGAGCGTCGTCCCGCCTGTCGTCTCGCGTGTCGTCATCGAGGGGGGTGACGTCGTGCGCGGGGTGACCGGCCGGGGCGTCGCCGTACGGTGCGGCAGGGCGCGCCGAGGGATCCACGGCCGCGTCCTCGCCGCGCTGCGGCGGAATGTTCGGCTGCGTGTCTTCGTTGGTGTGAACCGGCTGGCCGTAGACCAGCCGGTCGGGTCGGTCGTTCATTCGAGTCACCGTCCTCGGGTGTCGCGGGGGGCGTTCCGCTCGTTCTCGCTGATCCGCTCGTCGTGGCCGTCATGCCCGGGACGCACGGCGTCGTTCCGGGTCTCCTCGCGGCGCGGATCGGCATGCCGCAGGGAGTGGCCGTCATCGGCCGCGTCGGTGTCCGAGGCCTGGAGAAGCTCCTCGAACAGCGCGCGGTAGTGCACCATGGCCTGCCGGAGCTCCTCGGTGGAGGACTCGTTGCGAGCGGCACGGCCACTGATCTCGTGGGCCTTGCGGTAGTGGTCGAGAGTGCGGCCGTGGGCGACCGACAGGTCGGCGATCCGCTGCTCGAAGTCCTCGGTCGGGTAACCCCGGTCGGCCATCACGGAGGTCACCAGATGGTCGGCCTCGGTCACCGCGAACCCGGGGGCGTCCACGAACCGCTCCTGGACCTCGGTCCACTTCTTGGCGTAGGCATTGCGCGCCTCGGCGTCGAGCGAGCGGATGTCGAGGGAGCTGAACCGCTGCTCGCGGGCGAGGAGCTCCTGCTCGGCCTCCTTGCGGCTCTCACGCTCCTGCAGGGTGCGTTCGTACTCGGGGCCGAATTTCTCACGGAGCCGGTGCCGGCGTTGCTGCTGCACGACGAAATAGCCGATTGCGATGATCGCCACCACCGCGACCACGACGACGGCCACCCAGATCACGGTGGACATGTGCGCCTCCGGTTGTGTTAGCGGTTGTCCCGCCAGCTGCCCCGGAGGACCATCTCAAAACCGTCCCTTTGCCGTCGCATTACCCCACAACCGTCCCTGTTGCCGTCTCCCCCCGCGGGGAGGCACCGGGTCACCGGAGGAGGGGACGGCGGTCACCGAAAGGGCGCAGTCACGAGAAAGACCGCAGCCGCCGTAGGGGCCGGAGGCGGGAGAGAGGCCGCAGTCGTAGGGAGCCGGAGGCCTCCAGCCCCACTTCTCGTACGCCCGGCAGCCTTAGCCGACGGCCTCGGTCCCCGTCCAGGGCCTCGGCTCGCGGCCGTGACCTGAGTTTCCGGCCATGGCCTGAGCTCCCGGCCATGGCCTGGGTTTCCAGCCGTGACCTCAGCTTCCGGCCATGGCCTTCCTGGCATCGGAGAGAACCCCGTCGATCAGCGATGCACCACCCGCGGCCGGCACCTCGTGGAACCCCTGCTCGGGGTCGTAGGAGATGTCCATCCCCGCGGCGACCAGCCGTTCGGCCCAGCGCAGCGCGGTGTTGAGCTTCTCGGAGGGGATCGTCCTCCCCTGGGCGACGGCCGACAGGTTGCGCAGGTTCGTGGCCGGACCCGACTGGTTGTGCGCGCGGTCGAGCTTCCACGGGATCGCCCGCGAGTGGTCGAGCATCGGCTTCGAGAGCCCGGCCGCCCGCTTGGCCTGCAAGATCCCCGACTCGCTCACCCCGAACCGCGCGGCCAGCTCCGCATTGGACAACCCCTGCCCGGCCAGCCGCCGCAACTCCTCTTGATCGATCAGCGCCTTGCGCCCCACGTTCCCCTCACCCTTCACCCGATCACGATCACCCGGCGACCACCTCGGCGTGCACACGCCCGCCGGATCTGCGCTAAGGTTATGACGTCCGCCCGCGAGGGGAGGTCCGCAAGGACCACAAGGACAAACCGGGACGTAGCGCAGCTTGGTAGCGCACTTGACTGGGGGTCAAGGGGTCGCAGGTTCAAATCCTGTCGTCCCGACCAGGTAATCACTGGTCGAAGGGGTTTCGGAGGTTCTCCGGAGCCCCTTTTCCGATCTCCGGGAGCCAAACGGGGAGCCACCCGGTTACGCGGACCGGTTCCGCTTCTTGAGGATCTTGTCCATGGCCTGGGCGCCCTTGGTGAGCGCCGGCCGAATCTCGTGCCGGTAGACGGCCTCGGTGACGCCGGTGCCCGCGTGCCCCACCAGATCGGCGATGATCTCCAAGGGCACGCCCTGGTCGCTCATGATGGAGACGAAGGAGTGCCGCAGCTCGCGGGGCACCCGGCCCGGTCCGATCTGCGCTTCCTCGGTGATCTTCCGGAACGCCCGCCGTACGTTCGCGGCATCCGGCGGGGTGCCGACGCCGGTGCAGAACACCAGGCCGTGATCGTGCCAGGCTGCGCCCGCCTTCAGCCGTTGGGCGGCCTGGCGGCTGTGCTGCTGCCGCAGCGCCCCGGCGGCGATCTCGGGTGGTTCCAGGATGCGCCGGGACCTGCGGGTCTCGGTGTCACCTCCTGCTCGCTCGGCCCGCCACGCGTAGACGGCGAACAGCCCACGGCCGGGCGCTCGTCCGGGATCGGCGCCGGCTCGATGCCGGCGGCGGCGAGACTGGAGCATCCCGGCGTGCGATGCCGGCGGGGCGTCGGCGATGCTGTGGGCGTGGAGTACGTGTCCAAAGTGCCGCGACCGCCGCTGGACGGGCTGATCGACGACCTTTACTACCTGGAGGGCGCGCCGCCGTACGCCCGGCTGATGCTGCCGCCGATGCCGGCGGCCCTGCTCGTCGTCAACCTCGGGGCGCCGTTCCGCATCCGCGCCGGCACCGACATCGAGACGGCCGAGTACGCCGACGGCTGCGTGGTCACCATGCCCACCCGCGCCTTCGAGTTCGGCTATCCGCCGGAGACCCGGTCCGTCGGCGTGCACTTCAAGCCGTGGGGGCTGGCGCCGTTCCTGCCGATGCCCGCGGCCGAGCTGTGTGACCGGCCGGTGACGGTGGAGCAGGTTTGGGGCCGGCCCGCCATCGCTGAGCTGCGCGACCGGCTGGCCACGGCGGGCGGACCGCACGAGATGCTGACGCTGCTGGAGCGGGAGCTGATGCGACGGCTGTGCGAGACCGCCGGCCTGGGGCTGGTCCGCCATGCGAGCAGCGTCATCGCGGCGACCAGCGGGGCGGTGGCGATCGGCGACCTGAGCGTGGCAGCCGGTGTCAGCGGCACTCATCTGGCACAGCGGTTCAAGGAGCTCGTCGGCGTCACGCCGAAGCGGCTGGCCCGCACCCACCGCTTCACCGCCACCGTGTTCGCGATCAACCCCGCCGGACCGATCGACTGGGCGGATCTCGCCGGTGGCGCGGGCTACTTCGACCAGGCCCACTTCGGCCACGAGTTCCGGGCGTTCACCGGGCTCACGCCGACCCGGTACCTCGAAGTCCGGCGGCGGTTCCTGCGCGAACATCCCGGCCACGCGCTGGACGGCTGGCCGCTGCCGGCCGATTGATTTCTTACAAGAGCGACGGCTCACGACACGCTAATTTGAGGGCACCCCGAAGCAGAGGAGAGCCCCGTGGGCAAGGTGGTCATGTACAGCTCGGTGTCGGTGGACGGCTTCGTCGCCGACGAGAATGACCAGCCCGGACCGCTGTTCGAGTGGTTGTCCAGCGGTGAGGTCCCGCTGGACGAGAGCGGCGAACTGAAGGTGTCGCAGACGTCCTACGACTACACCCGGGCGTACTGGGACCAGATCGCAGTCACGATCGTCGGCCGCCACGTCTTCGACCTGACGGACGGCTGGGGCGGCAAGCCGCCGAGCGGTATCGACCACGTGGTCGTCGTGTCGCACCGGCCGATGCCCGAGGGCTGGGACCCCGAGGCGCCGTTCCACTTCGTCGACGGCGTCGAGGCAGCCGTCGCCAAGGCGCAGGAGCTTGCGGGCGACCGCGTGGTCGAGGTCGCCGCCGGCGACGTCGGTGGCCAGGTGCTCGCCGCGGGCCTGGTCGACGAGGTGCGCATGGACGTCGTACCCGTCGTGTTCGGGTCCGGCAAGCGCTACTTCGGGTCGGTCCGGGCGCAGCACCTGCTGGAGGATCCTGAGGTGGTGATTCAGGGCAACCGGGTGCTTCACCTGCGCTATCGGGTGCGCCGTTGACCGATCTGAGCGGGTACGCGAAGAAGTCCACTGCGAACGGTGACACAAGATCGGGCCTCCGGCTGCGTTCGCGCATCGCTGTCCCCGGTCGGGCAGCCGACGCCGATCCGCCCCGGCACCTCACCTGCGGCACGTTCAACTCAAGATCACTGGTCGCCGCGACACCACCCGCGTGGACTACAAGACCTGCTGAGCCCTGTACCGCGCCTCCAAGCGTCCCGGTCCGGCCTGTGCAGCACAGGCCGGACCGGGACGCTTTGAAGTAAGAGCTCCTCCGCAGACGGTGAGCCCGACCAGGGCATTGAGAAATCTGCAGGGTGG
>NZ_BOOK01000068.1 GCF_016863195.1 Paraplanobispora takensis
GACGCCACGGCCCCGGAAGCGGTGCCCCACCCCGCACCGGGGTGGGGCACCGGCGTGTCCGGGTGCGGTCGTCCCGGAGGTCCGGGTCCCGCCGGAGCTGCGCCTCCGCCGGGGTTCATCCGCCGCCGGTCAGGCGGGCGGCCCGGGAGGCGGAGCGCCCCGGAGCCGGGCACTCCGACAGCCGGGCGGCGATCCGGGCGGCCCGGTCGAAGCTCTCGCACTCGACGATGGTGTAGCCGGCCAGAACCTCCTGGGTCTGGGGATAGGGTCCGTCGGTCACCACGGGGACCCCGTCACGCAGCTGGAGCCTCCTGGTGTGCACGGGAGCGGCCAGCCCCCGGGCGTCGACGAACTCCCCGGACTCGACCAGCTCCTTGTTCCGGGCCTCCATGAACGCGTGCATCGCCGCCACGTCCTCACCCGGCCAGGCCGGCGCGGTACGGCCCGCCGTGATCGCGCCCGGCCTTCGCCGCCGTCTATTATTTAGACCGATATCGAAGTAAGGGGTGCCGCCGTGACCGCCGCCTTCGACCTGACCGGCCCCCGGTCTCCCACCACCTCAAGGTGCTGCGCACCGCCGGTCTGATCGGCAGCGAGCGTCGCGGCACCTGGGTCTACTACCGGATCGTCTCCGCGGCCGTGGCCCGTCTCGGCGCGCTGTCCACTCCGCTGTCCGAGCCCGCCGGCGTCTGACGCGCCCGCCGTCGTCCGAGGCGTCCGAGGCGCCTGTCGGCCGGTGAGCCCTCCGGTCACCGGAGTTTGCCCGGAGCGCGGACGAAGTCGATCCGGCGGATCAACCCGCCGGTGACGGTGAAGGAGATGACGGTGTCGACCTCGCCGCCGTCGTAGACGGCCACGCCCAGGGCGCCGTTGACGGTGATCGGAGTGAGGACCTGCCCGGGTCCGGCCCTGCTCACGAGGCCGAGCAGGAAGCGGGCGACCCGTTCGGCGCCGTGGACCGGTCTGCGGGCGGCGTTGACCTCGCCGCCGCCGTCGCTGGTGAGCACGGCGTCGGAGTCGAGGACCGCGACGAGGGCGCTCAGCCGCCCGCCCGCCGCGGCGGCCAGGAACCGTTCGACGACCTGACGGTGGTGCTCACGGTCGACGTCGACGCGCGCCGCGCCGACGTGCCTGCGGGCACGGGCGGCGAGCTGGCGGACCGCCGCCGGGGTGCGGCCGACGGCGGCGGCGACGTCCTCGAAGGTCATGCCGAAGAGGTCGTGGAGCACCCACGCGGTGCGTTCGGCCGGGGTGAGCGACTCCAGGACGACGAGCAGCGCGAAGCTGACGGACTCGTCGAGCGCGACCCGGTCCGCGGGGTCCGGCAGGGGGGTCAGCAGGGGTTCGGGGAGCCAGGGACCGGTGTAGGTCTCCCGGCGTACCCGCGCCGACCGCAGCACGTCCGTCGCCGCTCGCGCGACCACCACGGTCGCCCAGGCCCCGACGTCGTGGACGCGGCGCCGCCGGTCGGCGCGGACGAGTTTGAACCAGCATTCGGAGACCACGTCCTCGGCCTCGGACACCGTTCCCAGGATCGCGTAGGCCACCCGGACCAGATGGGAGCGCGCCGCGGCGTAGCCGACCGAGAGCTCGGCCTCCCGGTCGCCGCCCGGCCCGGTCACCGGGCGCCCGGCCGCGCGTCCACGGCCTGAGCGCCTCCGGCCAGGGCGATCCTCATGGGTTCCCCCTCCCGGCGGTCGCCTGACGGCACGGGACTCGGCTGTCCGCGTGTGACATCAGGATGCCGCCGCCCCCGTGGTCGTGAGAATGGCCTGCGAGACCGGCCCGGGGGCGTCGTTCATCGGCACATGACCGGCGCCGGGCAGGACGAGCCGCCGGGTGTGCGGCGGGAGCTGGTCGGTGAACCGGGACTGCCGGGCGAGGAGTACGCGGTCCGAGGCCCCGAAGGCGAGCGTCACCGGCACGGCCACCTCCCGCGCCGCGCGATAGCGGATGGGCCCGGTGGCCCGCAGCGTCGGCAGGAAGCCCGCGCAGCGCCCCATGACGGCGACGTCGCGGATCGCGTCCTCACGGCCGACGGCCTCGGGCCGGGCGAAGAGCTGCCAGAACAGCAGCCTGCGTCCCCATGCCCGGCGCGCCAGCGCGGTGACCGGCCGCGCGCCGAACCGGCACGCGGCCCAGGTCAGGAACAGGCTCACGGTGCAGTACACCGGCTGGTGCCTCCTCCACAGACCGGCCGGGGCCAGCAGGGTCAGCGAGGCGACCGGCCTGAGGCCGGCCAGTTCCAGCGCCACCCACCCGCCGAGCGAGTGCCCGGCGACGTGCGGCGTGTCGAGGCCCCATTCGTCCAGGGCCGCGGCCAGGGCCTCGGCCAGGCGTCGCGGCGTCGGAGCGGAGCCGCCGTCCAGCCCCCCGGAGTCGCCGAAGCCCGGCAGGTCCACCGCGTACACCGTGTGCGAGGCCGTGAGGCGGTCGAGCACCGGCCCCCAGGCCGAGCGGGATGATCCGAGGCCGTGCAGGAGCACCAGCGGGGGTCCCGCGCCGACCTTGGTGAGAGCGAGATCGTTACGGGCCCGCCCGGCCGGAGGGGGAGAGGCGGGGGCGCGGACGGAGTGATCGGTCGTCTTGTGGTCGTGACTCATGCTGCAAAGACGGGATCGAGGCCTCGGAGTGTGACACGGGGCTCGCCGGTGCACCGGGCGCGGCAGTGTATGCCTATGAAGCGGCTAAAAATGACTAATCGGGCAAAATGTCAGGTCGGGTGGCTGTTAGCGTGCCGGCGTACCCGATGATCGCAACCGGACGGCGTCCCGCTTCGTACAGGAGAAATCCCCGTGCCCTTCCCCCGCGCGACGACACGCCGCTTCCGTTTCCGTCGTGGCCTCGCCCTGCCGGCCGCGGCAGCGGTCCTGCTCGGCCTGCTCACCGGTACGGCGGGCGCCGCGGCCCCGGAGCCTCCCCCGGCGAACGCCAAGGCCGACTACCAGCTCGGCGGCGGCTACACGCCGCCGGCCGGGACGCGGATCGTGTCGCGGGACCGGACCGAGGCGCCGGCCGCCGGCCGTTACAACATCTGCTACGTCAACGGCCTGCAGACCCAGCCCCACGAGATCGGCTGGTGGAAGCGCAACCACGCGGCCCTGCTGCTGAAGAGGGGTGGCGCCTACGTCGAGGACGAGGAGTGGGGCGAGCTGATGTTCGACATCCGGACCCCGGCCAAGCGGGCCGCCCTCGCCCGGATCGTCGGAGGCTGGATCGGCGGTTGCGCCGCCAAGGGGTACGACGCCGTCGAGATCGACAACCTGGACACCTTCTCCCGGTCGGGCGGGCTGATCAGGAAGGAGCACGCGCTGGCGTTCGCCGCTCTGCTCATCAGGAGCGCCCACGCCGAGGGCCTGGCGATCGCCCAGAAGAACTCGGCCGGTATCGCCGCGGCGGGCCGCAGGGCGGGCTTCGACTTCGCCGTCGCCGAGGAGTGCGGCCGCTACGACGAGTGCGGCGCCTACGTCCGCGTGTACGGGGCCGATGTGATCGTCGTGGAGTACCGGCGCGCGGACTTCGCCGAGACGTGCGAGCAGTACGGCTCCCGCCTGTCGGTGATGCTGCGCGATGTGCGGCTGCGCAAGGCGGGGCAGCGGGGCTACGTCTACGGCGCCTGCTGAATCGGACGCCCGCTGAACCGGGCGCCGCGGACCGGTGTCCGGGAAACGATGTTGTCCTCCCGTGATCACGGCACTAGGGTGGGACCCGTGACTGCCGGGTCGGCCATGGGCCAAGAGCGAGTGGGGCACCCGGCCGCCGCGTGAGCGCCGGGCGGGCCAGAGGCCCGCCTTCCCGTCCGCGCGTGCCGTGCTCCCGCCTCGCGTCGTCGTTTTCCTCCCCCGCGTGTCCGCGCCGCCTGCCGCGCGCGCCCACGCCGGGCATCCGCGCGTCGTCTCCGCGCATCCGTGAGAGCATCCGCACGCCCGCGCGGGCATTGCACTCATCCGGCGGTGCCGTCCACCGCCGATCTCTCCGGCCGTCCGGACCCTCGGGCCGTGCCGGAAGCCCCTCCCGGTTCTCCACGCCGCGGTCCAGGCCGTCCCGCGGTGAGTCCGTCATGCCCGCGTACGGCCCGCGGATCACCGATCTTTCCCCGAACCCACACAGAAAGCAGACAATTGCCCAACGATTTCAACCAGCAGGTCATTGACGAGTTCCGCGCCAACGGCGGGCGCGTGGGCGGCTACTTCGAAGGGAGCCGCCTGCTGTTGCTGACCACCACCGGGGCGCGCTCCGGCGCCCCGCACACCGTCCCGCTCGGGTACCTGCCCGACGGCGGCGAGCGGGTCCTGGTCATCGCCTCGGCCGGAGGCGCGCCGAAGGACCCGGCCTGGTTCCACAACGTGGTGGCCAACCCCGAGGTCACGGTCGAGGACGGCGTCTTCACCTACCAGGCGCGGGCCGTCGTCCTGCGGGGCGGGGAACGCGACCGCGTCTTCGCCCGTGCGGTCGAGGCCGACCCCGCCTGGGGCGACTACGAGACCAGGGCGGGGCGCGCCCTGCCCGTGGTCGCCCTCCACCAGATCGCGGGCGGGCCGCCGAGCGCGACGTCGTGGGGAGCGGCGCTCAAGCTGATCCACGGCGCCTTCCGGCGGGAGCTGGCCCTGATCCGCAAGGAGGTCGCCGAGGCCGGTCCCGGCCTGGGCGCCCAGCTCAGGGTGAACTGCCTGACCCTCTGCCAGGGGCTGCACAACCACCACACCGGCGAGGACACCATGATGTTCCCCTCGCTCGGCGAGGGCCGTCCCGACCTCGCTCCGATCCTGGAGCGGCTGGGCCGGGAGCACGAGCAGATCGCCGCCCGCCTCGACGAACTGCAGAAGATCCTGTCCGCCGAGACCGCGGACTCCTCGACGCTGCTCCCCGAGGTCGAGCGGCTCATCGACGAGCTGGAGCGCCACCTGGACTACGAGGAGGAACAGCTGATCCCGATCCTCGACGGGCACGCCTGACGTCCGACGCGCCGCGCGGGTCTTTCCCGCCGTACGGCTCGCGCGGCGCGGGTCAGGCGCTCTGCCGGGTGCGCCACCGGGCGAGGATCTCCCGGTCGGAGGCGCGCTCGGCGGGTTCCTGGCGCAGCTGCTCCTCCTCGCTGCGGGCCAGGGGCAGCCACGAGGCGTATTCGGGGTCGCCGGGGGCGATGTCACGGGTGCCGTCGAGCGTGACGCCGTCGGCCAGCGTGGTCGTGGTGGGGACGCGGAGAGCGCCGCCCGGCAGCTTGGTCACCCGCATGACCCCGTCCTTTCCGCCCTCGATCCCGCCGGTCCCGGCTCAGCATAGTCGCCGGGTCGCGGGGGAGGCCAAAAGATCCTGTCCGTCGATCTCCCCTCCGTCATGTCCTGCCCCCTCAGCCGATGCCGTACCGGCCGGCCATCCAGTGATAGATCTCCTCGGCCGCCGCCTCGTCCTCGACCAGGCCGATCAGCCGGGTCACCCGCCGGGTGAGGACGCAGGCGAAGGACTCGGCGAACAGCTCCCCGGCGTCCTGGCGGTAGGGCGGGTGCAGGTACGGGCCCCTGCGGGAGTGCAGCCGGCTCCACCACTCCGAGCCGGAGGGCCTGTCCTCCATGTGGTCCACGGCGTGCCCCAGCTCGTGCCCGCAGACCGACACCGACGGCGAGGGCGCGCTGCCCACGCCGATCCGGCGCCGCCGGGGGTCGTACACCCCCGACGAGCGCTCCCACGCCCCGGCCTGCACGGGCAGCGGCACGCCCCGGAGCCATCCGAAGCCGGGAAGGTCCGGGACGGCCCCGGGGCCGATGACGACGCCGCCGCTCAGGTGGACGGCCAGCCGTACGGACAGGGCGCGGGGCAGGGCCGACAGGGTCAGGACCGCCAGGAGCGTCTCGGCCGGCGGGAAGGTGCCGGGGTCCCAGTGGCGTCTCAGGCGGGGCTCCAGGGGGCCGACGTGCAGCCAGCCCGGACGTCCTGTGCTGTGGTCGGCCACTGTGGCGGCGTCCTCCTGCGCTGTCACATCGGATCGGCCCGGGGAGCGGCCGTACGGCTCGCCGGGAACGGCGACAGATTGTTAATCTACACTGTAAAGGCGCTCTTTCAGGAAAAATCCAAAGATCAATCATCCTGCTGTTCCCCGGCCTCGAGAACAAGCTCCTCGCCCCACAACCGCCGCATCTCCGGGCAGTCGCGCAGCAACTCGCCGAGACGGCCCCGGCCGACGACCCGGCCGCGGTCGAGCACGATGATCTGGTCGGCCCGTTCGAGCGCCGCCCGCCGGTGCGAGACCACCAGGAGCGTGCCGGGGCCGCTGCCGTCGCGGGCGGCGCCGGCGATCCGCTCCCACAGCAGCCGCTCGGTCCCGGCGTCCAGCGCGGAGGACAGGTCGTCGACCACGAGCAGGTCCGGCGCCCGCGCCAGCGCCCGCGCGGCGGTGGCACGCTGGATCTGACCGCCCGACAGCCGCACCCCGCGGGGTCCGACGACCGTGTCCAGCCCCTGCGCCATCTCGGCCAGGTCCCCGTCCAGGACCGCCAGCCTCAGCGCGGTGTCCAGATGCTCCTCGGACCGGCCGAGCAGCAGGTTCTCCCGCAGGGAGGCCGACAGCAGCCGGGGGACCTGCCCGGCGTAGGCGGCCCGGCCCGGGACCAGGAACGTCCCGGGGTCGTCGACGCGACGGCCGTTCCAGGTGATCGTCCCGGAGTCGAGCGGCACCAGGCCGAGCAGGGCGCGCACCAGGGTCGTCTTGCCCGACCCGACGGCGCCGGTGACCACGGTGAACGACCCCCGCGTGATCCGCAGACCGGCCCCGTGCAGGCCGCGGCCGCTCCCGCCGAACCGCACGGTCAGCCCGCGCCCCTCGACGGCGTCGAGGGGGTCGTCGTGTTCCGGCGGCGGGGGCACGGCGGGCGGGGACCCGCCGCGGAACCAGACGGCGGTGTCCCGGGTCAGGTCGCGGGAGTCCTCGTGCGGGGCCATCAGCCGGCTGAGCCGCCCGGTGGCGACCACGGCCCGGGGCAGGCGGTGGAGCACCGCGCCGACGGTGCGCGGCAGCGCCGTCAGCCAGCTGACGTAGGCGGTGAACAACGCCAGGTCGCCCACCGTGAAGTCGCCGCGGCGCATCGCCGGAGCGGCGAGCAGCAGGATCAGGCCGATGCCGATCTCGACGGTCGCCCCGGTCGTGGTCTCCATCAGGCCGGTGGCCAGCCGGTCCTTGACGGCGGCCGTGCGCCGCCTGCGGTTGTGCTCGCGCAGGCGCTCCAGCACGGCCTCCTCGGCCCCGGCGGTCTTGATCGCCAGGATGCCGCCGAAGATCTCGCCGATGGAGGCCGTGACGGCCGCGCCGAGCGTCCTGGCGCGAAGGTGCAGCCGCCGGACCGCCTCGTTCGCCAGCCGGCTGACGAGGCCGACCGCGATCATCGGGACGACGAGCGCCACGGTGATGACGGGGTCGATCGACCCCATGATCGCCAGAGCCGCGACGCCGAACAGCGTCGCACCGGCCAGGGAGACGCTCTCGTCGGTGAAGTCGACCAGGTCGCCCACGTCGTCGCGGAACCGCGAGAGGGACTCCCCGGAGGAGTGCGGCAACCGGGCCGCGGCGGGACCGCGCGCGGTGAGGAGCGAGCGCAGCACGTTGGCACGCAGGACGGTCGCCGCGGCGTTCCACCAGTAGTCCCCGTACGACCAGGCGACGACGATCGTCAGGCCGCGGACCGCCTCCACGCCCACGAACGCCGCGCACAGCCACAGCGACTGCTCCAGGTCGGCGGCGCGGTACCCGCCGATCTGGTCGAAGAGCCGTTGCAGCAGCAGCCCGCCGCCGATCGGGATGACGCCGGCCGGCATCCACAGCAGGGCGCCGACCAGATAGCGGCGCAGGTCGAATCCGGCCAGCCGGGCGGCGACCCGCAGTGCGCGCCTCACCCGGCCGCCCTCGCCCGGCCGGGCCTCGGCGAGCCTTCCCCGATCGTCCCTTCCGCGTCCCGTCGTCTCGCCCTCACCCGGACGGATCTCACCGGAGCTCATCGGGCCGCCCCCGCCAGGCGCAGCATGCGGGCGAAGCGGCTGTCGGGGTCGGCGGCGAGGTCCTCGCGGCGGCCGTACTCGAGGATCCGGCCGTCGCCGACGACGGCGATCTTGTCCACCCGGGACAGGGAGGACAGCCGGTGCGCGATGAGCACCGCGGTCCGGCCGGTGAGCAGCCGCTCGACGCTCCGCTCGATCCGGCGCTCGGTGGCCGGGTCGAGCCGGCTGGAGGGCTCGTCCAGCACGACGAGCCCGGGGTCGGCGAGGAAGGCCCGCGCGAGCGCCAGCAGTTGCGCCTCACCGGCGGAGACCCCGGCGGGGGCGTCGGCGGGGACACCGGTGGCAGGGGCGTCGGCGGGGACGGCGCCGCCCAGCACGGTGTCGAGCCCGCGGGGCAGAGCGGCCAGCCAGTCGCCGAGGCCGACCCCGGCCAGGACCTCGCGGAGCCGGTCGTCATCGGCCGAGGGGCGAAAAAGCGTCAGGTTGTCGCGGACGCTGGCGGCGAACAGCTGCACGTCCTGGGTGACGACGCACATCCTCCGGCGGATCGAGGCGGGGTCGGCCTCGCGCAGATCCAGCCCGCCGACCCGGACGACGCCCTCGACGGGGTCGTACAGGCGCAGCACCAGCCGGGCGAGGGTCGTCTTGCCGCTGCCGGTACGGCCCACCAGGCCGAGCCTCTCGCCGGGCGCCAGGCAGAGGGTGACATCCGACAGGACCTTCTCCCCCTCGCGGGCATCCCGGTCGTAGGCGAAGCCCACACCGTCGAGCCGCAGGCCGAGCGGGCCGGTGGCGGGCAGCGGGCGGGGGTCGGCGGGCGCGGGCAGCGTACGCGGCTCGGCCAGCAGGGCGCCGATGCGCGAGATGCCGGCCAGCGCCGTCTGGTACCGCCTGAGCTGGTCGATCAGCCGCTCGAACGGGGCGCGCACCATCAGCGTGTACTGGAACAGCAGGACGGCGGTGCCGACCGTGACGATCCCGGACATCCGGCCCCAGGCGGCCAGGCCGAGCGCGATGGCGGTCCCGGCCGCGAAGGCCACGCCCGTGCCCGCCAGCAGGCTGCTGCCGACCCGGTCGCTGCGGAACTCCGCCCGGTGCAGGGCGGCGGCGGACTGGTGGAATCGCCTGACGGAGTGCTCGCCCGCGCCGTTGGCGCGGATGTCCTCGACCGCGGTCAGCCGCTCCTCCAGGCCGCCGAACAGCGTCGCGCTCTCCCGGCGCGCGCGGGCGGCCGAGGGGACGGCGAGCCGCTGGGCGCGGGCCATGCCGTACCCGGCCAGCGCGCAGTAGGCCGTCAGCGCGCCGCCCAGGCGCGGGTCGACGGTGAACACGATGACGAGCACGCCGGCCAGCAACAGGACGCCGGCCACCACGTCCAGCAGGAACGCCACGGCGAACTCGGTGACGGCGACCACGTCGCCGTCCACCCGCTCGATCATCTCGCCGGGCGTGTGGCGGCCGTGGAAGGCCATGTCGAGACCGAGGGCGTGCTCGGCGAGTCTCTCCCGCAGGCGGTCGGTGCCGTCCCAGGCCAGCCGGCCGGCCAGCCAGGCGGTGAGCGTCCGGGCGGCCTGCCCCGCGACGGCGACCGCGAGGTAGCCCAGGGCGATCAGCGTCAGCCGGCCGGTGCCGGCCCCGGCGGCGGCGTCGTCGACGAAACGGCGGGTGAACTGGGGCGCCGCCAGCGGCAGCGCCGTGGCGGCCGCGATCGCCACGGCGAGGGCCGCCGCGGAGCGCCGCCCCGGAAGCAGGGCGCGCAGGACCCGGTACCGGGCCCGTCCGGCCCGGGTGGAGTCGGCCATCGCTCAGGCCCTCCCGCTCAGGTGCAGCAGGTACTCCTTGCGGTTGAGCGGGTTGCGGTCCGTCCGCGGCCGGGACGGGGCCGCGCCGGAGACCGGCTCGTAGCGGTCGAACGCGCACTCCAGCACGCCCTCGCCGCGGGTCAGCCCCGGCAGCCGCTGCTGCAGCTCGTGCACCCGGGCCGCCGGGATCCCGCCCTCCAGCAGGCAGGCGGGTCCGTCGGTCACCGTCGTGCGCGGTACGGCGCGCAGCCGCGCCAGCACGGGCAGGACCAGCCCGAGCGTGTCGGCCGGGATCTCCAGGTGGAAGCGGTGGACCGGCTCGCACACGACGGTGCCGGCGCGCTTGAGCGCGCTCATCAGGACCAGCGGCGTCAGCAGGCGGAAGTCCCTGGCGGTGCTCGTCGGGGAGGTGTAGCCGGAGTGCGTCACGGTGACCGTGCAGTCGACGACCCGCCATCCGCGCAGGCCCTGGCCCAGGGTCTCCAGTACGGTGTCCCGCATCGCCGCGCGGAAATCCTCGGTCGTCTTGTAGATGTGCAGCGGCACCGACTCGACCTTGACGTCCGTCAGGAACCGCACGCCGGTGCCGGGCGGGGCCGGTTCGATCCGCAGCCCGACCGTGGCCGGGAACGGGTTGCCCGCCCGGCCGAGGATCTCGACGGCCTCCCCGGCGCCGGCGGGCCGCTCGACGCAGATCGCCGTGGTCTCGCGGAAGCCGGCGTCGAGGCCGAAGTCGGCGGCCAGGGTCTCCTGGATGACCTCCTTCTGCACCTCGCCGTAGAGCGAGACGGAGGTCTCCCGCCGGATGTCGTCGTGCCGCAGGTTGATCAGCGGATCCTGCTCGGCGAGCCGGGCGAGCGCGGCGTGCAGCGCGGCGCCCTGCTCGGGGCGGCGGGGCACGACGACGGTCTCCAGGGTCGGCGGGGCGAAGTGGCGCCGCCGCCCGGCCGCCCGGGGAGCGCCGACCGTGTCGCCGATCCGGGCGCCGGTCAGGCCCCAGATCTTCGCGATCCGTCCCGCGGTGAGCGTGGCACGCGGTACGGCCGCGCCGCGCTCGAAGACGTGGATCGCGGTGACCTTGGCCTCGCCGTCCCCGGCGCCCCTCCCGGTCGCGCCGTTCTGTCCGTCCTTCCCGTCCTCGCCCTCCCCGTCCTCGCCGTCCCGGCCGAGTCGCAGCCGGTCGCGCACGTGGACGCTTCCGGAGAACAGGCGTACATAGGCGATCTTCTCGCCGGCGGTCCCGCGGTCGATCTTGAACACGGTGCCGGAGGCGGGGGCTCCGTCGTCCGCACCGGCGGCGGGCAGCAGGCGGACGATCGCACGGGTCAGCTCCCGCACGCCCGCACCGGTGATCGCCGAGCCGAGGAACACCGGGTGCGCCACGGCCCGCCCGGTCTGCGCGGCCAGTTCCCCGAGCAACCGGTCGTACGGCAGCGGCGTGCCGTCGAGGCAGGCGGCCAGCACGGCCTGGTCGTGCTCGGCCAGGGTCTCGGCCAGCCGGGTGGCGAAGGCGTCGCCGGTCGGGTCGTACGGGGTGGGCGCGCCGCCGGTCCGGCCGGAGGCGGTGGGCGCGCCGTCGGCGGGGCCGTACGGGGCGGATCTGCGGTCGGTGGGGCCGTACGGGACGAAGGCGGCCTCGCGCGTGCCCGGACCGCGCACCGTGCCCATGGCGACGGCGGCCGGGGTCAGCTTCCGGTCGACGTCCCGCAGGACCCGTACCGGGTCCGCCCCGGCGCGGTCGATCTTGTTGACGAAGATCAGCGTGGGGACGCGGAGTCTCTGCAGGGCGCGTGCCAGCAGGCGGGTCTGCGCCTGCACGCCCTCCACGGCGGAGACCACCAGGACGGCTCCGTCGAGCACGTCCAGCACCCGTTCCACCTCGGCGACGAAGTCGGGGTGGCCGGGGGTGTCGATCAGGTTGACCGTGACGTCGCCGACGGCGAAGGACGCCACCGCGGACTTGATGGTGATGCCGCGCCGGCGCTCCAGCGCCAGCGTGTCGGTCTGGGTGGTGCCGTCATCGACGCTGCCGACCTCGTCGATGACCCCGGCGGCGTGCAGCAGCCGCTCGGTCAGGCTGGTCTTACCGGCGTCTACATGCGCCACGATCCCAAGGTTGAGCGTATGCACGAAGCGTCATGTCCTCTGGATGGATGAAGGTCTGTTCGCGGATGGACATGTACGCTCGCCGCATTTCAGCTCCCCTTGCTCGATCTTCCTCCATCGCGAGTACAACAAGCCGGGACCCGGCGGGACAACTGGTTTATCCGGAGCCGTCGCCGGCGCGGGGGCCCGGACGGCCGGCTCAGCCGACGATGACCTGTTCCTCGGGCAGTTCGTAGCGGCGCACCCGGGTCCGCAGCGCCAGGGCGGAGAAAAGCGTGGCCGGGCCCACCCGGCCGGCGAACATCAGCAGGGCGACCAGGAGCTGCCCGGCCGGGGTGAGGGCGGCGGTGATGCCGGTGGACAGGCCCACCGTGGCGAAGGCCGAGATCGTCTCGAACAGCAGCTTGTCCAGGCTGTGCGGGGTGATGGCCAGCAGCACGTAGGTGGAGACGATGACCAGGGCCACCGACAGCAGGGCGATGGTCAGCGCCTGGCGCTGCACGGCGGCGGTCAGGCGGCGGTGACCGGCGTTGACGCGGGTCTCGCCGCGCAGCTCTGCCCACAGCACGTAGGCCAGCACGGCGAAGGTGGTGACCTTGATGCCGCCGGCGGTGCCGGCGCTGCCGCCGCCGATGAACATCAGCATGTCGGTGGCCAGCCAGCTGGTGGGCTCCATCGCCGCGACGTCCAGGCTGTTGAACCCGGCGGTGCGCGGCATCACCCCGGTGAAGAACCCCGCCAGCAGCTTGCCGGGCACGTCCATCGGCCCCAGCGTCCGGGGGTTGCCCCATTCGGTGATCGTGAACACCAGGAAACCGGCGAGCAGCAGTGCCGCGGTGACGACCACGGTGATACGGGTCAGCACCGACCAGCTGCGGGGGTGGCGCCAGGAACGGAACAGCTCGAACACCACAGGGAAGCCCAGGCCGCCGATGACGACGCCGGCGGCGATGGGCAGGCAGATCCACGCGTCGGTGGCGAAGCGCACCAGGTTGTCGGGCCACAGGCCGAAGCCGGCGTTGTTGAAGGCCGAGACGGCGTGGAACAGGCCCAGGTAGGCGGCCCGGCCGAGCTGCTCGCCGTACCCGGTCGCGAAGCGGATCGTGAGCACGGTGGCGATGACCGCCTCGGTGGCGAGGCTGAACAGCACCACGTTGCGGATCACCCGGCGCAGGTCGGCCGGCTGCAGGGTCTTGGTCTCGGCCTGGGCCCACATGCGGGCCCGCAGTCCCAGCCGTCCGGAGATCATCACCGCGAACAGGGTGGCCAGCGTCATGATGCCCAGGCCGCCGGCCTGGATCAGCAGCATGATGGTCACCTCGCCGAAGGCCGACCAGTGACCACCGGTGTCGACCACCACCAGGCCGGTGACGCACACCGCCGACACCGCGGTGAACAGCGCGTCGATCAGCCTCGTCGGCTCGCCGGACTCGCCGGCCAGGGGGCTGGCCAGCAGGGCGGTGCCGATGCCCGCCGCGACGGCGAACGCGGTGACGATGATCTGGGCGGGGTGATGGAAGCGGTCCAGCACGGACTGGGCGGTGGGGCGACGGATCACCCGCCCTATCCTGCCGGTGCGTCCGGGCCCCCGGCGCGGTGACTCCCCGGCCGGGGGTGCGAGGATCGGTGGTCGAGCACCGAGCACTACCAGAACCACCACCGACTGCTCCCAGAATCACCACCGGCCGGCCCGGGTCTCCGCGCCGGCCGGGCACGGAAAGGCATGTGAGATGGCTCCGAAGATCGCGACCGCGCGCCGGGTCGAGCTGCCCGAACTGCTGGACTTCCTGCGCCCCCGGCACCACGGCCTGCTGTCGACCACGAGGGCCGACGGGCGGCCGCAGCTGTCCCCGGTCACCTGCGGGGTCGACGGGCAGGGGCGGATCGTGGTCTCCACCTATCCGGAGCGCGCCAAGACCCGCAACGCCCGGCGCGACGAGCGGGCCTCGATCTGCGTGCTGTCCGACGACTGGGACGGCCCCTGGGCGCAGGTGGACGGGCACGCCGAGGTGCTGGACATGCCCGAGGCCCTCGACGCGCTCGTGGACTACTACCGGTGCATCGCCGGTGAGCACCCCGACTGGGACGAGTACCGCGCCGCCATGCTGCGCCAGGGCAAGTCCCTGATCCGCATCCGCATCGACCGCTGGGGGCCCATCGCGACCGGCGGCTTCCCGGCCCGCCTGGTCCCCGGCGACTGAGACTCAGGCCGGATCCCGGCGACCCCGCCCTCCGGGGGCCGCGGGTGCCTGTGGTATCTGCTGGTATTCGCTGATATCCGCTGGTCGGACAGCGATCGCACGACGGCGTCCGCGGTGTCGCACCCGCCGGACGCGTGGAACGGACGGAGCACGATGGAGCTGCTGCCTTTCGACCCGGCGCACGCGGCCGTGGTCGCGGGCTGGGCGGCCTCCTCCCGGGAGGTCGCGATGTGGTGCGGGCACGAGGGCTTCCCCCTTTCCCCGGAGGTCGTCGCGGGCTGGGGGACGGCCGAGGACGTCCGGGCCCGCACGCTCGTCGAGGACGGGGACCTGCTCGGCTACGGCGAGCTGTGGATCGATGAGGAGGCCGGCGAGGTCGAACTCGCCCGGATCATCGTGGCGCCGCAGACCCGGGACCGGGGGATCGGGCGGCGCCTGGTGCGGAAGCTGACCGCGCTGGCGCGGGAGTCGGGCCACACCGAGATCTTCATGCGGGTGCACCCGGACAACGACAGGGCACTGCGGTGCTACCGGCAGGCGGACTTCGTACCGGTCGGCGACGCTCAGGCCGCGGAGTGGAACGCCGGCCAGCCGGTCGAGTACATCTGGCTGCGCCACGCCGATCCCCAGGACACCGGGGCCGGGGACGCCCGGTCCGACGACACCGTGTGAAGGAGCCCGATGCGCCGTACCCCGACGTTGCTCATCGCCAACCGCGGGGAGGTGGCCGTGCGCGTCGCGCGTGCGGCCGCCGACCTGGGCTGGCGTTCGGTCGCGGTCCACTCCGACGATGACGCGCGGTCGCTGCACGTGCTGCACGCCGACGAGGCGCGGCCTCTGCCGGGGCGGGGCGCCGCGGCCTACCTGGACACGGGACGGGTGCTGGAGGCGGCGGCCGGGGCGGGGGCCACGCACCTGCACCCGGGGTACGGCTTCCTCAGCGAGAGCGCCGAGTTCGCCCGGCGCTGCGGTGAGGCGGGGATCGTCTTCGTCGGGCCCTCGCCGGAGACGCTGGAGGTCTTCGGCGACAAGGCGGCGGCCCGCGCCCTGGCCGGGCGGGTGGGGGTTCCCGTCGCGCCGGGCACGGCGCGGGCCACCACGCTGGAGGAGGCCGAGGCGTTCACGGCCTCGCTGGAGGGCCGCGCCGTGGTGGTCAAGGCGCTGGCGGGCGGCGGCGGACGCGGCATGCGGGTCGTGCGGGACCGGGCCGGTCTCGCGGCGGCCTACGCCGCGGCCGGTGCCGAGGCCCTGGCCGCCTCCGGCGAGGGTGACCTCTACGTGGAGGCGCTCGTCGAGAACGCGCGGCACATCGAGGTGCAGATCGTCGGTGACGGCGACCGCGTGGCGCACCTGTGGGAACGCGACTGCACCGTGCAACGCCGCCACCAGAAGCTGCTGGAGTTCGCGCCCGCCCCGGCCCTCGACCCCGGCCTGCGGGCGGAGCTGATCGAGGCGGCCCTGCGGCTGGCCGGCGCCGTCCGGTACGAGGGGCTGGGCACCGTCGAGTTCCTCCTCGGGCCCGACGGCCGGTTCTTCTTCATCGAGGCCAACCCCCGCCTGCAGGTCGAGCACACCGTCACCGAGGAGCTGACCGGGGTCGACCTGGTGATCTCCCAGCTGCGGCTCGCCGACGGCGCCACGCTGGGCGAGCTGGGACTGGACGACCGTCTCGACCCCTCCCTGCCGCCTCCGGACGGCGCGGCCGTACAGCTGCGCGTCACCATGGACGACCCGTCATCCGGTGGGAGGGCGGGCGTCCCGGGGGTCCCGGGCGGGACGCTTCAGGCCTTCGAGCCGCCCGGTGGCCCGGGTCTGCGGGTCGACACCTTCGCCTACACCGGGTTCACCCCCGGTACGGGCTTCGACCCCCTGCTCGCCAAGCTGGTCGTCTCCCGCCGGGGAAACGACTTCGAGGCGCTGGTACGGCGGGCGGCGCGGGCGCTGGCCGAGTTCCGCGTCGAGGGGGTGCCGACCAACATCGCCCTGCTGCGCGCCGTACTCGACCGGCCGGAGATCCGCAGGGCGGAGGTGACGACGGCCTGGCTGGAGGAGCACCTGCCCGAACTGGTCGCCGCCGGCCGGGACCTGCCGCCGGGACGCTTCTTCGCCGGCCGTACCGAGGAGACGCCGTCCGCTGCGGCGTCCACTGCGGCGTCCACTGCGGCGTCCGTGACCGGGGACGGGAACGGGCAGGAGATCACCGCACCGCCGGGGACCGTGGCGGTGAGCGCGCCCACCTCCGGCGTCGTGGCCGCCGTCGAGGCGCGGCCGGGCGCGGTCGTACGGGCCGGTCAGGTTCTGGCGGTCCTGGAGGCCATGAAGATGCACTTCGCGGTCGAGGCGCCGGTGAGCGGGCGGGTCCGCGAGCTGGCCGCCGCGCCCGGCGACACGATCGCCGGCGGACGGCCCGTGCTGTTCCTGGAGCCGCTCGGTGAGTACGGAGACGATCCCGGCCTGCCCGCCGCGCCCGAGCGGGACCTGGACCGCGTCCGCCCCGGCCTGCAGGAGGTGCGCCGCCGCTGGGAGCTGACGTGGGACGCGGCCCGGCCGGAGGCGGTGGCCGCCCGGCACGAGCGGGGCCACCGCAGCGCCCGGGAGAACGTGGCCGCCCTGCTGGACGCCGGCAGCCTCAACGAGTACGGCGCCTTCGCCCTCGCGGCCCAGCGCCGCCGCCGCAGCGAGGAGGAGCTGCTGCGGCGCAGCCCGGCCGACGGCCTGATCACCGGCGTCGGCACGGTCAACGCCGACCTGTTCGGCGACCGGGTGACCTGCGCCGTGGCGGCCTACGACTACACCGTCCTGGCGGGCACGCAGGGCTACAACAACCATCGCAAGCTGGACCGCCTCATCGAGCTGGCCGGCCGGTGGAGGTGGCCGCTGGTGCTGCTGGCCGAGGGTGGGGGAGGGCGCCCCGGCGACACCGACGCCCCCTGGGTCTCGGCCCTCGACACCACCTCGTTCGTGCGCTTCGCGGCCCTGAGCGGCCGGGTGCCGCTGGTCGGCGTCGTCAACGGCCGCTGCTTCGCCGGCAACGCCGCGCTGCTGGGGTGCTGCGACGTCATCATCGCCACCCGCGGCGCGACGATCGGCATGGGCGGCCCCGCCATGATCGAGGGAGGCGGGCTGGGGACCTACCTGCCCGAGGAGATCGGCCCGGTGAGCGTGCAGGCCCCCAACGGCGTGTGCGACATCGTGGTCGACGACGAGGAGCAGGCGGTGGAGACCGCGCGGCGCTACCTGTCGTACTTCCAGGGCGATCTCGCCGAGTGGTCGTGCGCCGACCAGCGCGAGCTGCGTTTCCTGCTGCCGGAGGACCGCAAACGCGTCTACGACGTGCGCCGGGTGCTCGCCGCGCTGGCCGACACCGGTTCGGTGCTGGAGCTGCGGGAGTCCTTCGCCCCCGGGATGATCACCGCGCTGGCGCGTTTCGAGGGCCGGCCGTTCGGGGTGCTGGCCAACGACCCCGCCGTCGTCGGCGGGGCGATCACGGCGCAGGGCGCCGACAAGGCCGCCCGCTTCCTCAACCTGTGCGAGGCGCACCGGCTGCCTGTGCTCTCGCTGGTGGACACGCCCGGTTTCATGGTCGGGCCCGAGTCCGAGCGGGAGGCGGCCGTGCGGCACGTCTCCCGGATGTTCCTGCGCGCGGCGAAGCTGACGGTCCCGCTGTTCAGCGTGGTCCTGCGCAAGGGGTACGGCCTGGGCGCCCAGGCCATGACGGGCGGCGCCTTCCACTCCCCGGAGCTGAACGTCGCCTGGCCCACCGGGGAGTTCGGCGGCATGGGCCTGGAGGGCGCCGTACGGCTGTCGATGCGGCGTGAGCTGGCGGCCGTCGCCGATCCGGCCGAGCGGGAGAAGCTCTTCCAGGACATGGTCGCCCTCGCCTACGAGCAGGGCAGGGCCGTCAACGTCGCGGCGCACCTGGAGATCGACGCGGTGATCGATCCCGCCGAGACGCGGCAGTGGCTGGGCCGGGCCCTGCGCGCCTCGCCCGTGCCGCCGGACAGGGGTGAGGGGGTGTTCGTCGACGCCTGGTGACGGGACGGCGGGCTCGCCGGGACCCGGGACCTCGCTGGGGCCGCGGGCCGCCGGGACCCGGGGCGGGGCTGGGCTGCGGGCCCGCCGGGACGGGCTGGAGTCCGGGTGTGGCGGTCCGTTGTGCATATCGCGATTTTTCCGGCATTCTTCTCAGCGATATGGGAACCGCGACACGGGTACCGCAGACCCGGAGCATGGGCGGTGAGGAGCTCTCCGCCGATCATGCCTGGGAGACGCTGCGCAAGTACGGCAGATGGCATCTGGCCCGTGACTCCTACGTCCGGTTCCGGTACGGCGACGGCATGACGAACTCCCGCGCGCTGGCCTTCCAGGTCTGCCTGTCGATCATCCCCGGCGCCATCGCCCTGGTGGGGCTGAGCTCGGTGATCGACCAGGAACGCCTGGGCATGGTGCTGGAGCTGACGCTGAGCCACCTGTCGCCGGGACCGGGAGCCGAGGCGGTCCAGGACGTGCTGGGCGGCAGTCACCGGCGGGTGAGCAGCACCGGCGGCGCCGTCGCCCTGTGGCTCGGCCTGATCACCGCGCTGGTCTCGCTGACCAGCGCCATGGCGCAGATCGAGCGCGGCGCCAACCGCATCTACGGGGTGGAACGCGACCGCCCGTTCCACCGCAAGTACGGCAGGGCCCTGCTGATGGCCGTGACCGCGGGCGCCTTCATGACGGCGGGGTTCGTCATGATGGTGGGCGGCGGCGCGATCGGCCGTGCGCTGGCCGAGGTCTACGGCTGGGACGATCCCGCCAGGAACGCCTTCGCGTTGATGCGCTGGCCGCTGGGCTTCCTGCTCGCTCTGATGTCCACCTCCGTGCTGTTCCGCGCGGCCCCGCGCCGCAGACAGCCCGGTCACACCTGGCTGGCCTTCGGCGCCCTGGTGGCCCTGGCCCTGTGGACCGTCTTCACGCTGCTGCTGGCGCTGTACACCGAGAGCAGCGGCACCTTCGGCGCCACCTACGGCCCGCTCACCGCCGTGATGGCCCTGCTGCTGTGGGCCTTCCTCAGCTCGATGGCGCTGTTCCTGGGCCTGGCCTTCGCCGCCCAGCTGGAGGCCTGCCGCGCCGGTGACGCCACGCCCAGCGGGCCCGACCCCGGCCCCACGGCGGAGGAGGAACGCGAGCCCCTGGTCGGCGCCGTGGGCTCGGCGATCATCGCGGCCGTGCGGACCGCACTGCGGCTCCTGCGCCGCAGGACGGGGTCGGCGAGCAAGTCCCGAGGCTGAAGGCGGATACGGTGATGGAGGACCTGCCGGCATGAAGCCCGAGGAGCCGACCGACCGGTCCGGGTTCGACGATCTCGACCTGACCCGCGACGGGCTCAAACTGGTCGCCCTGACCTTCGGGATCAACCTGTACACCGGCGTGTCGTTCTACGACTGTCCCGAGGCGGTTCTGGGCTGCCTGGACCTGTTCCTGCACCGGTGCCCGCCGGAGAACCTCCGGTTCACCGCGACGGAGAACTCTCGGGTCCACAAGCCGGTGACCGAACGGACACTCGGTCTGCTGAACACCTGGCTCAAGCCCGGCGCGCGACGCAAGGCCTGCATGGCGCTTGAGCTCAAGTCCGGCGACCGGTACCAGGACGCGCCCCAGTTCAAGTACGAGGTCTGGGCCGGCCAGAGCACGCAGGCGAACCTCGTTTCCCTGGCCTTCCCGCCGCAATGGGGACTGGACGACCCGGATGAGATGCTGACGCTGGTGCGCCGGCTCGGCGAGATCTTCCCCTTCACGTCCGGCATCGCAGGCTGGTCGTTGGAGTGCTCGCGCTACGCCGAGGAAGACAGTCAGACGCACGCCTGGAACGCCTCGATGCGCCATCCCGGCGCCGACGTGGTGCGCATCCCGGCCGACGCCCGGGCTCCGGGAAGCGATGCGATCAAGGGCGTCGGCTGGCTGACCCTGGTCGGTGCGGACCTGCTGGCCGACCTCGGCGGCCTGCCCGGACTGCGCGCCCGGCTACCCGGCGTGATCGAGCTGATCGAGTGCCGGCACGGTGTGATCATCAAGGCCGGGCCCCGTCCGCTCCTGGGCGGCCCCCATCATGACGGAGAACTGTCACCGTACCGGCAGGTGTATCAGGTGCTCGCGCCGTGGATCGCCGTCGCCGCCGAACGGTCCGTGTCGTTCGACCTGGTGCACCGATACGTGGAGCGGACCGAGGACTGGTTCACCAGGCTCGGCCACACCGGGTCGGTGCCGGACCGCGTCGATGGCTGGCGCGCCGCACACGCCGAAGCCCAGGCCCGGGCACAGCGATCCTTCGAGCTCACGCAGCGCCTCGGCCGGCTGGCCGGGGCGCTGGACCCGCGGCTCCTCGACGCCGCCGCGCAGGCCCGCGCCGAGGTCGACGCGGCAGGCCTGCTGTGGCATCTCCTGCCGGCCCTCGCCGAGCTGCTCGTCACCGGCGTGGTCCGTAAGGACCAGGCAACCGAATGGCTCGACCTCGCCGAGGAGCACGTCACACGACTGCAGAGCCAGACCCTGGGCGACGCCGCCGCCGTCGCCTGCGCCGCGGGCGACCCCGACCGCGCGATCGCGTTCCTGCGCCGGGCGGTCTGTCACGACCGCACCGCGAAGCGACGGGCGAAGACCGACAAACGCCTCAGGCTCCTCAGATCCGACGAGCGTTTCCAGGCACTCCTGCTGTGACCTGCTCCGGCACAGGCCCTGCGGGGTGGGGAGCGCCCGGCCATCCGCCGGTCGCCGCCCGCCGGTCCCGGGGGATATCCGGTTGAGTCCCGATCCCGGGCCGTCCTACGATCACCGACTATGACGTTCGCGTTCTCTTTCCACCTCCGTTAGCCCCCGTCGGCGAGACGAGGAAGACCCCGTCGCCGACGAGACGGGGCGGCGAAGCGCCGCTCCGGGCCGACGCGGGAGAAGAACGATCACCATGCGCGTTCGCGCGACTTTTCTCACCGCTCCGCGTCCCGGCCTCCCCGCCGTCCCATGACGGCGGCGAGTCTGGTGGCGCGGTGCGTTCACGGGCTGGAGCCGATACTCGCCGAGGAGATCCTCGAGCTCGGGCTCGGCACGATCACCCGCATGGGGCCCCGGGAGGTCTGCTTCCGCACCCGCGGACCGCAACCGCGGGTCACCGGGCTGCGTACCGCGGACGACGTGTTCCTGCTGGCCGCGCGCTGTGAGGACGTCGGTACGGCCAAGCGGGACGCGGCCGGGCTCGCCCGGCTGGCCGACCTGGCCGACCCCGGCCGGCTGCTGCGGCTGCGCGGCGAGCACGGGGGTCCGGGCGCCTTCACCGGTGTGGAGGTGTCGGCGTCGTTCGTGGGCGGGCGCAACTTCAACCGCCACGACGCGGAGGACGCCGTCGGCCGTGCCCTGGCCCGGCGGCTGGGGACCGGCTACCACTCGCGGCGGTCGGGTACGGCACCCCCGGCCGGCCACAGCGGGTGGCGGGTGACCCTCGACGGCGTGCACGCCACCCTGATGCTGCGGGTCGCCGGACGGCCCCTGCACCGCCGCGGCTACAAGCGGTGCTCGATCCCGGGGACCCTGCATCCTCCGCTGGCGGCGGCCATGGCGCGCATGGCCGGCATCCGCCCCGGCCACCGGGTCCTCGATCCCTGCTGCGGCGCGGGGACGCTGCTGATCGAGGCGGCCGGGCGGCAGCCGCAGGCCCGCCTGTACGGCTTCGACCTGGCGTGGGAGGCGCTGCGCGCGGCGGGGGAGAACGCCGCGGGCACGCACGTGACCGTCGGCCGGGCCGACGCCGGCCGGCTGCCGGTACCGGACGGCGCCGTCGACCGGGTGCTGTGCAACCCGCCGTGGGGAGGACAGGTCACGGCGGGCGGGCTGCTGGCCGCCGCGCCCTCGCGCTGGTGGGCGGAGCTGCGCCGGGTCCTGGCGCCCGGCGGGCAGGCCGTGGTCCTGCTCCCCGACGCCGGCGGCCTGACGGCCGGGATCGCCCAGGGGCTGGTACCGGCGCACCTGCAGCGCATCCGGGTCTCGGGGGCCGTCTCGTTCCTCGTCCGGCTGGCGTCGTCCGGCGGGCCGCCCGGGATCACCGGGTGGAGGCCGACAGCGTCCAGCCCTGCCGGCAGGAGGAGCCGGTGACCCCGTTGTCGCAGCCTTCGACGATGAACCGGTAGGCGCCGGTGGTGGACTGTCGCACCCGGATGCGCCCGCCGGTGCCGCCGCCGAACTCGCGCTGCTCCCCGCCCGGGTCCGCCGCGCTGTACCAGCGGACCAGGAAGCGGTCGTAGGAGTAGGGCGCGGTGGAGCCCCAGTCGAAGTAGGAGTATCCGCCGGAGCTCCAGGCCGACACCGTCATGTCGGTCCCCTGGCGGGGCGACCAGGTGATCGAGCCTCGATCGAACCACTGCCTGCGCCCCGCCCACACTCCGTTGAGGTAGACGTCGCGTGAGGGGGTGACGGGGCAGCCGAGGGCGCTGTCCTGCCCGCCCAGCCGGTTCCAGCGGGTACCGATGCGGCCGCTGACGGCGATCCCGCCGCCGCACGGGGCCGTCTGGGATACGGCGGGGGAGGCCGGGGGCGTGGAGGCGGCCTCGGCGGGGGAGGTGAGCGCGAGGCCGGTCGCCACGGTCGCGGTGGCGGTCAGGCCGAGCACGGCGCGGTGGATGTGTCCCATGGTGTTCTTCCTTCCGTTCGTCGGGCGGTGTGCCGAGCTCAACGATGTCTCCCACGGGGGGCCGGGCGGATCCTGGCTGTCCCGGTTCCGCCCAGGGGTTTTCCCTAGTCCGCAGCCCGTGTTCCCCCGTCCCGCCTTGCCGGGTCCGCTCCCCGCGCCGGCCGCCCGCACCCGCCCCGACGGCCGGACGGCCGGACGGCTCATTTATGACAGCGCTGTTGTATTTTGGGACGATGTCCTCTCCGTATCCTCCGATCGAGCCCTACGACCACGGCCACCTCGACACCGGTGACGGCAACCTCATCTACTGGGAGGTCTGCGGCAACCCCGACGGCAAGCCGGCGCTCGTCGTCCACGGTGGTCCCGGCTCGGGCTGCGGCGTGAACCAGCGCCGCGGTTTCGATCCCGAGCGCTACCGCGTCATCCTGTTCGACCAGCGCAACTGCGGCCGGAGCCTGCCCCACGCCGCCGACCCGGCCACCGACCTGAGCGCCAACACCACCCATCACCTGGTCGCCGACATGGAACGGCTGCGCGAGCACCTCGGCGTCGAGCGCTGGCTGCTGTACGGCGGATCGTGGGGTTCCACGCTGATGCTCGCCTATGCCGAGGCCCACCCCGAGCGGGTCTCGGAGATGGTCGTCTGCGGCGTCACCATGACCCGGCGTTCCGAGATCGAATGGCTCTACCAGGGGGTCGGGCGGTTCTTCCCCGAGCAGTGGGAACGCTTCCGCGCGGGAGCGCCCGGCTTCGAAGGCGACGACGACATCTTCGGCCTGCTGGCCGCCTACGCCCGGCTGGTCTCCGACCCCGACCCCGAGGTGCGCGCCAGGGCCGCCCGGGACTGGACGGCCTGGGAGGACGCGGTGATCTCCCTTGAGGTCAACGGCAAGCCGGACGCCTACAGCGACCGCCCGCCGGCCGCGCTGCAGGCCATGGTCCGCATCTGCAGCCACTATTTCTCCAACGCCGCCTGGCTGGAGGAAGGCGTCCTGCTGCGCGAGGCGCACCGGCTGGCGGGCATCCCGGGGGTGCTCATCCACGGCCGCTTCGACCTGGGCGGGCCGCTGGAGAACGCCTGGCAGCTGGCCCGTGCCTGGCCCGACGCGCGCCTGGTGGTGGTGGAGGACTCCGGGCACACCGGCAGCCCGACCATGGGCAACGAGGTTCTGGCCGCGCTGGACGGCTTCGCGAACCGGCCCTGAGCCGAGACGGGCGCGGGTGACAGCTCATGAGCCCGATCCGAGACGGGCACCTGCGGCGAGCCGTTCACGATCACACCTGGGCCCGGGTGCCGCCGGAAAATCGTTCGCGGTCGGAGGCGGGGCGCTGTTAGCCTCCGTGACGTCCTGTCGGCGGATCCCGGGCCTCCACGTTCCGGGACGACCCTGGGCCCCGTGCCCTGGAAAGTAGCGGTCAATGCCCCGGTCCTGGCCAGCGCCCGGCGTGCCTCGTGGCACCGCGGTCGGATCCCGCCGCTGACGCATCACATGCACGCGTCACTTCGTACGCGTCGCTCCGTACCGGCCTGACCTCCGCCGTGACGGCCTGTCCCGCCCGCGCGCCGCGCGGGCGGGACAGGCCGTGACCACCGTCTCACGAGACGCGCTCGGCGCTCCCTTGCTGCCCTGAACGACGAATCCGGCAAGGAGCCACCCGAGATGACCGACACCGGTTCCCGCTCTGTACTGCGGACCGAGACCTTCGCCTGCGTGCGCTGCGGCCTCACCGTGACCGCGCTGGCCCCGGACGGCAGGCGGCGCAACCACTGCCCGAGCTGCCTGCACTCCCGGCACATCCTCGACCATGTCGAGGGCGGGCCGTCCGAGTGCCGTTCGCGGATGACCCCGATCTCCATCGCGGTGCCGCGCAACGGCGACTGGATGCTCATCCACCGCTGCGTGCGCTGCGGCGAGCTGACCTCCAGCCCGCTCAGCGGCGACGACAACCAGCTCCTGCTCATGCGGCTGGCCGTACGGCCGCTCGCGCAGCCGCCGTTCCCGCTGGAAGGGTTCGGTGACCTGTGAGCACGGACGAGGAGGAGGTGGGGCACCGCCATGCCGCGACGTAAGCCGCATCAGCACAGACCGCAACGGCGCAAGGAGGTACGGCCCGGGCCCGGCGGCGGGCAGGGCGACGCCTTCCGCTGCGTCGGCTGCCGCCTGGAGGTGCCGCTGGCCGCCCCGGGCACCGCCCACCGCAACCACTGCCCGACCTGCCTGACCAGCCTGCACGTCGACCGCCGGGTGCCCGGCGACCGGCGCTCGACCTGCCGGGGCCGGATGACGGCGCTGGGTGTGGAGGTACGGGGGGACGGGGAGTGGGTGATCATCCACCACTGCCTGGCCTGCGGCGAGCTCAGCGCCAACCGCATCGCCGGGGACGACAACGCCCTGGCCCTGTTGCGGGTGGCCCTGCGCCCGCTGTCCGGCCCCCGCCTGCCTCTCCTCCAGCGGGCCGCCCTCTAGGGAGGCCGGATTCCGGCGTTCCGGCTCCGGCCCGAATCCCGGAGCCGGAACGCCGAGGAGACCGAGGCGTTCCGTGGCCTCGGACGCCTTTTCCGTTGTGCCGTCGGATGAATGCCGCTGAATGCCTCATATCCGAACGTGACTCGCCGATGGGGTGGGGAATCACCGGACACACGACGGAGGACTCGGGATGGCGGGGCGGCCGTTGCTGGCGTTGCTGTTCGTGATCTCCGCGGTGGTGGCCGCCTGGGTGGCCGCCGTCGGGTGGCGGCGCCGCGGGTCGGCGTCGGCGGTCGGCGCGCTGGCGTTCGTGGCGGCCTCCATCGCCGGATGGTCGGCGATGGACGGGATCGTCGTCATGACGGTCGACGCCGGTACGGCCCGCATGCTGCAGGCGGCGAAGTTCCTGGCCGTGAGCCTGGTCCCGGCGGGGCTGCTGTGCCTGGCGCTGGCCGTGGCCGACCGCCGGTGGCACCCCAGGAGCCGTACCGTGGCGCTGCTGGCCGTCGAGCCGGTCCTGGTCCAGATCGCGATCCTCACCGGCCCGTGGCATCACGGCTTCTTCCGGGCCACGGACACGGCCGATCCGCTGGGCGTGGTCACGCCCGCGGTCGGCCCGCTGTTCTGGGTCCACACCGCCTACAGCTACCTGCTGATGGCCGCCGCCATGGCGCAGCTGGTGCGGGCGTCGATCATCGGCCCCGCCGCCCAGCGCAAGCTGTACGCCAGCGTCCTGGCCGGTGCCCTGGCGCCGATCGCGGCCAACGCCGCCAGCCTGACCGGACTGGTGCCCGTCACCGGGCTGACCTCGGTCGGCTTCTCGCTCACCACGGTCATCATCTACTGGGCGCTGGTGCGCCGATCCCTGCCCGAACTGGTGCCGGTGGCGCGCGACCGGGTCTTCGACATGATCGGCGACACGGTGGTCACCGTCGACGCCGCCGGCCGCATCCTGGACCTGAACGCCGCCGCCGAGCGCATGCTGCGCCGGCTGCGGCCGGGCCTTCCCGAGCGGCTGGCCGGGCTGTCGATGGTGGACCTGCTCGGTACGCTGCCGTCTCCCGAAGGCGGCCAGAGCGAGGTGACCTTCACCGACGCCGCGGGCTGCGAGGTCGATCTGGAGGTGCACTCCAGCGTCCTGTACGACCGCCGGGGAGGTCACGCGGGCTGGGCCGTGATCACCAGGGACGTCACCGCCCTGAACCGGCAACGGCGCGAGCTGGAGCGGGCCAACGCCCGGCTGCGCGCGCAGCGCGGCGAGCTGAAGGAGGCCAACGCCCGGTTGCACGACAAGCAGGACGAGCTGGAGCGGACCAACACCCGGTTGCGCGACAAGCAGGAGGAGCTGGAAAGCGGAAACGCCCGGCTGCGCGTGCAGCTGCGCACCATCGAGCTGCTCCGCGCCGACCTGGCCGAGCAGGCGGCCCGGGACGCGCTGACCGGCCTGCACAACCGCCGTCACCTGATGCGGCATCTGACCTCGGCGATGACCGAGGCCGACGACGACCGGCCGCTGAGCCTGGCCCTGCTGGACATCGATCACTTCAAGCAGGTCAACGACCGCTACGGCCACCGCGCCGGTGACGAGGTCCTGGTCGCCTTCGCCGAGCTGCTCGGGCGGCAGGTGCGCCGCAGTGACCTCGTGGCCCGCTACGGCGGGGAGGAGTTCGTGGTGGTGTTCGCCGGCGCGAACGCCGAACAGGCCCGGGCCCGTATGGACGCGCTGCGCGAACGGCTCGCCGGCCGGCCGGTGGAGGCCGGCGGGCACCCGCTGACCGTCACCTTCAGCGCCGGGGTGGCCACCGCGACGCCGGGGATCAGCGCCGACGACCTGCTGCACGCCGCCGACCAGGCGCTGTACGCGGCCAAGCACGGCGGCCGCAACCAGATCCGGGTGGCCGGGGCGCCGGAGCCGGGGACGCCGCAGAGCGCCGCGTGAGCCTTCCACGGAAGGCGGCCCGCGCCGAAATATAGTCACGAATCTTGACTATCAAGTTCTGTGACTATATTGTGGAATCAGCCGGGGGATCCGCCCGGCGGAAGGAGGAAGCCGACATGACCACCCACACGCCCATCTCCTCCGCCGCGCTCCGCCTGCGCGGCGTCTTCACCGGCCCCGTCCACCTGCCGGGTGAGCCGGGCTACGACGAGCAGCGCCGGCCGCTGTACGCACCGATCGACCCCCGTCCCGCCCTGGTCGTCCAGGCCGCGGACGCCGGGGACGTGCGCGCCGCCGTCACCGTCGCCCGCGAGCACGGGATGCCGCTGGCGGTGCAGGCCACCGGGCACGGCACGCACGACCCGGCCGACGGCGGCCTGCTGCTGCGGACCTCGCGGATGTCCGATGTGATGGTCGACCCGGACCGGCGGCTGGCGCGGGTGGGCCCCGGCGCCTGCTGGAGCCAGGTGCTGGCCGCGGCCGCCCCGTTCGGCCTGGCGCCGCTGTCCGGCTCGCACTCCTCGGTCGGCGTGACCGGATACACCCTCGGCGGCGGGGTGGGCTGGCTGGCCCGCAGGTACGGCTTCGCCGCCGACAGCGTCCTGCGCGCCCAGGTGGTCACCGCCGACGGGCGGATGGTCACCGCCGACGCCTACGGCGAGCACGCCGACCTGTGGTGGGCGTTGCGCGGCGGAGGCGGCTCCTTCGGCGTGGTGACCGCTCTGGAGTTCGCGCTGCACCCGGTCGAGCAGGTCTACGCCGGTACGGCGTACTTCCCGATCGAGGGGGCGGCCGACCTGCTGACCCGCTATCGCCGGTGGATCCACGACGTGCCGGACGAGCTGAGCACGGCCGTCCTGCTGACCACGGCCCCCGACGCCCCCGACGTCCCGGCGCCGGTGCGCGGCAGGCGCGTGGTGGCGATCAAGGTCATGTCCACCGGGCTGCCCGGTGACGCGCGCCGGCTGCTGCGCCCGCTGTGGCTGGCCGCGGGCGGCCCGCTGGCCGAGGACCTGCGTTCGGTGGGCTACGCCCGCGCGGAGATGGGGGGCACCGGCCCCGCCCACGTCGAGCTGTTCGACGACCTGCCCGACCCGGTCATCGACGCCCTGGTGGGGGTCGGCGGGCCGGCGACCGTGGAGGTCAGGCACTGGGGCGGCGCGATGGCCGAGGCCGGTCCCGACGCCGGTCCGGTCGGCAACCGCCGTACCCCGCTGTCGGTGGTGGTCGACGCCGGCGTTCCCGGCCTGGCCGCGGCCCTGCGCCCGCACGCCACCGGCGGCTCGTTCCTCAACTTCCTGCACGACACCACCAGGACCGCCACCGCCTACACCCGCGAGGACCACCGGCGCCTGAGCCGGATCAAGGCCGCCTACGACCCCGAGAACGTCTTCGCCCTCGGCCACGTCATTCCTCCGGCCCGCCTGGCGGTGCCCGCCGCCGGGTGAGCGGGGTAAATCCTGCGGAAAGCCCGGACGACGCCGGTGCCCGCGCCACGTGAACGCCCCGTTCCCGGGTAGGAGGCCTGCGATCTCGCCGACGAACCCGTAGGAGGGGACATGAGTGGCAATCCTGGACAGGAAGGGCGTTCCTCGGTCGAGCAGGGGGACACCGAGGAGGAGACCTCCGGGCGCCCCGCGGGCACTCCGGCGGCCACCCCGCCCGCCGACGCCGCGGATCCCGACGACGCCGACACGGCGGGCGGTTCCCGCAGCCGGCCGGAGGACCTGAATCCCGACGACTTCGAGTGACGGGCCGTACCGGCGCCCTCGGGCAACCGGTACGGCCTCCGCACGAGGCGGACGCCGTACCGGCCCTCCGCATAGAGCCTCCGCACGGAGCCTTCACAGAGTCTTCGCGGGGGACTTCGCGGGGGGACATCGTGCGGACCCGGCGGCGCGGGCCGCAGTTTCACCGGGTGGCCGGCGGGCAGGCAACAGCGCATGCTGGACCACACACTTTTTCTGCTGCTGGAAGGTTATGCCTGGCTGCCGGAGCGCCGCCGGGAGGCCGAGGGCCCGGTCGCGCACACCCGGGTGATGGGCCGGCGCGCCGCGGGCCTGTGCGGGCCGGACGCCGTGCGCTTCTTCTACGACGAGAACCACGTCGAACGCCGCACCGCCCTGCCGGGCCTGGTCAAGAACACCCTGTTCGGGCAGGGCGCCGTGCACACCCTGGACGGCGCCGACCACCGCGTGCGCAAGGCCATGTTCGTGTCGGTGCTGAACGGCGAGGGCGTCGACGACCTCGTCGGGCACACCACCCGGGCCTGGGACGAGGCGGTCGCCTCCTGGGCCGATGGGCGGAGTGTGACGCTCTTCGACGGGGCCGCAGAGATCCTGGCCCGGGGTGTGTCCCGGTGGGCCGGCATTCCCCTGGACGACGCCGAGGTTCCCGCCCTGGCCGCCGACCTGGTGGCCATGGTCGACGGGTTCGCCACCGTCGGCCCCCGGCACTGGCGGGCGCGCGGTGCCCGCGGGCGCCGCGAGGAGTGGCTGGGCCGGCTGGTCCGGCAGGTGCGCGAGGGCGCCGTCACCGCCCCGGAGGGCTCGGCGCTCGCCGCGGTCGCCCATCACCGGGACGCCGGCGGTGAGCTGCTCGATCCCCGTGTGGCCGCGGTGGAGCTGCTCAACGTCATCCGCCCGACCACGGCCGTGGCCTGGTTCATGGCGTTCTCCGCCCACGCCCTGCACCGGTGGCCGCAGCACCGCGCCACGCTGCGCGGGGGAGACGTCTCCTTCGCCGAGGCGTTCGCGCACGAGGTCCGCCGCTTCTACCCGTTCGCGCCGTTCGTCGGCGGCAGGGCGGTCAAGGACCTGACCTGGCAGGGCGAGCACATCCCCGCCGGTTCCCTGGTGCTGCTCGACATCTACGGCCAGAACCACGATCCGCAGCTGTGGCCGGACCCCTACACCTTCGACCCGCAGCGGTTCGCCGGTCGCGAGATCGGCCCCTACGACCTGATCCCCCAGGGCGGCGGCGACACCGCAGGCGGCCACCGGTGCCCCGGCGAGGCCGTCACCGTCGCGCTGCTGCGGGCCCTGGTGGTACGGCTGGCGCAGCTGGACTACGACGTCCCGGCCCAGGACATGGACATCTCCCTGCGGCGCGTCCCCGCGCGCCCGGCCGACGGCTTCGTGATCTCCTCCGTCACACCGGCCGTGGCCGACCTGTCCGTCGTCACCCCCCTGCGCCGCTGACCCCGCGACCGCGTCCCGCGTTCGGCCGGGAGAGATGGGACGAGGCGGCGGGGCGGCGGGTGCGGAGCCTGGAGGCCGGCGAGGAGCGCTCCGGGGGACCGCTCGTCGTGATCCTGCCGGGACTCGGCGTGCTGGGGTATCTCCAGGACACCCTGGCGGGCTGCGGCGCCTGGGCCAGATCGTTCCTGCTGGACGTCCCCGGCGGCGACGGGCCGGGGGCGTGCCCGGTCGAGGTCCCCGCGCTGGCCGGTACGGTCTCGGCGTGGCTGGACGCGCTGCCGGACGGGCCGGTCGTGCTGGCCGGGCACTCCACCGGAGCCCAGCTCGCCCTGCGGGTGGCCGCGGCGCGTCCCGACCGGGTGCGGGGGCTCGCGCTCCTGGGGCCGGTGTTCCCGCCGCATCTGCGGCGGCCGGCGGCGCTGCTCGCACCGGTCCTGCGTGACCTGTCCCGCGAGTCGCCCGCCCTGCTGAGGGTGGCGGTGCCGTACTACCTGTACGACGGCGTGCCGCGGCTGGCGCGCTACGTGCGTTCCGCGCAGCGTGAGGAGCCCGAGCGGCTGGTCACCGGGATCGGCTGTCCCGTCATAGCGGCGCGCGGCCGGCACGATACGCTCGCCCCGCAGTGGTGGACCGACCGGCTGGCGGCCCTGGCGCCGCAGGGACGGTCGCTGACCGTGCCGGGCGCGCACACCTTCCCCTACCGGCGCGGCGGCCTGACCGCCGCACTCATCGCCCGGGCCGCCCGGGGGACGGGCGTGAGGCCCGGCGGACGTTAGCCCGGCCCGGCCCGGGGGAGTACTGGTCGGTGTGGACCGGGAGCAGTCGGACATCGCTGATCCACTGCTTCGCCGCCCCGGTTCGGCGAGCACGCGAAGAGGTCGGGATCATGCATCTTTCGCTCCACCTCACCCCTCTGACGGACACCGTCATGATGATCACCATGGAGGGGGAGCTGGACGCCGCCACCGCGCCCGTGCTGGAGGCCATGCTGCAGCCGCTGATCGTCGCCGATGTCACCCACGTGGTGGCCGCGGCCGGGAGGCTGCGGTTCTGCGACGTGACCGGAGTGCGGCAGCTCAACGCGGTGAACAGGAGCCTGTACGGCAAGGGAGGCCGGCTGGTCGTCGCCGAGGCGGACTCCGCGCTGCACCGCCTGATCGCCTTGACGAACGGGTGGTCGGTGCCTCCGCTGCACGTGTACGCGAGCCTGGTCGAGGCGCTGGCCGCGGCGGGACTCGACCCCGATGACGTGCCGCCGCATGCAGTGATCGACCGCCGGCACGCGCCGAGCCTGCGCGGCCTGGCGTCCGTCCGGTCCTCCGCGCACCTCGCGCGCAGGCCGCGGCCGGTTGCGCAGGTTCCGCCGTCGTCCCCGGCGGCCGCCTCCGGCCGCATCTCTCTGAAGGAGGTTCTGACCTACTCCCGTCACCTGCGCGGACAGGCCGCGTACCGCATGCGGCTGCTGGAGAAACGGCTCCAGCAGATCGAGGAGGCGCAGAGCGTCCTGGACCGGACCCGGGAGCGGTGCCGCACTTCACTGGCCGCCCTGCGCGGCGGCCGTACCGGCGGATAGACGGCCCGTCCGGCAGGCGGTCCTTCTCTCGGGTGCTCCGTCCCTGAGATCGCGGCACGAGCCGAGATCGGTGCGCGCCGCCGTACCGGCTCCAGGCTTCAGGTCGTACTCGTCCGGTTGTCCACGACCCGCAGGTGGGCCCGGCTCCTGAGGCTGAGGCGTTCGAGCAGCGGCCCGGCCTGGGTCAGCAGGGCCTCGTAGTCGCGGCGGCTGTAGCGGCGCTTGGCCTGCTGGAGCGTGTGCTCCAGGTCGGTGGCCATCGCTTCGGGGTCCTGGGGCCGCAACCGGCGCAGCTGCCGTACGACCTCCTGGTCGAGGGCCTTGCGCCGGCGGTAGGCCTCCCTGTCGATCGTCATGTCGTACAGGGCCTCGACGCGCAGCAGGGCGAGCTCCTCCTGCCGGGAGATGGCGACGTCCTGGTGCGCCGTCGGGGCCGCCCAGACGAGCTTGGGCGGCGTGGGGCATGACGGTGCGGGGGCCGCCGGGACGGGCCTCAGGATCGACAGCAGCCGCCGGATCATCACAACCGCCTTCCGCCCCGGGTACGGGTTAGGTGAATGGGGGCTTTGCTCTTTATGACGCATATTGAGGCGTGTCGGTTGTCGCCCCCGCGACCGGTGGGACGGCCGCGGGGGCGCGGGCCGCACGGCGGGCCGGTGGGCGGCGGCGGTCCGGCTTCCAGAAGTGAGCGTTAACATTCCGGCACGGACGCCCCCGCCGATCAGAAGGGCCGCCGGTCCGCCGCGCGGACCGGGCTACTTGTAGGTGATGGCGGAGGCGGAGTAGACGCAGCTCACGCCGTCGGCGCCGGTGCCGGTCCTGGCGGGCTCGCCGCTGGTGACGCCCTTGTACCTGTCACAGATGGCGATCTTCTTGCCGGAGTCGCCGACGATGGTGATCGCCGACAGCTTCGCGGTGTCGCCGTAGTTGGCGTTGATGCCCACCAGGGACTTGCCCGGGGCGGTCACGAGCACGTTGGAGACCACGACGTGGCGCGCGTACTGCTTGGAGCAGTTGCCGCAGGAGCGGTACAGCTTGCCGAAGTCCTGGATCTGGAAGTCCTTGATGACGAAGGTGCCCGGGCCGTTGTGCTGGAAGGTCTTGTCCGAGGCCTTGCGGGCGCCGCCGCCGTCGACGGTCATCGTCTGGGAGGCGGAGGTGCCCTTGAAGGTGGCGGCGTCCTCGCCGACGTCCTCCCACCAGACGTTCTTGAGCGTGCAGGTGCCGGTGCAGTGGACGCCGTCGGCGGCGGGCGCACCGATGATCACGTTCTGCAGGACGGCGCCGTCGGCCAGCTTGAAGATCGGGTCCTGGCCCTCGTCCTGGCCGTCGCCGCCCAGCGCGCCGGAGCCGTAGAAGCGCTTGAGCCCGCCGTCATAGGTGCCGGAGACGGCGATGGTGGCGGTCACCGGCTGCCGCCCCTTGGCCGTGGGCCAGCCGGGCGGCGGCGAGCCGGTCGAGGTGGGGGCGGGCGTCGGGGTCACCGTGGGCTTCACGGTGGGTGTCGGGGTGGGGGCCGGGGCGGACCCGCCGGTCGCGGCCTTGAGCGTCCAGCGCTTGCTGGAGGCGCTGTCGCAGGAGTTCTGCTGGACGGCGGCGCCGGCCGAGGAGGCCTTGGTGTTGAGGCACTTGGCGCTGCCGAGGTTGACCAGGCGGTAGGCGGAGCCGGAGACCGTCTCCGGCCGCCAGGTGTGGAAGGCGCCGGTGGTGCAGGTCTGCTGGAGGGCGGCCTTGCCCGCCGAGGTGCTGTCGCCCGAGATTCCGGCGCACTTGCCGCTGTGGGCGGCGGTCAGGCGCCGGCCGCCGGAGACGTCCGACAGCCTCCAGGTCTGGCTGGTCGCGCCGTTGCAGGTGTTCTGCACCAGGGCCGCGCCGTCGGCGGTGCTCTTGCCCGACACGTCCAGGCACAGGCCGCTGGCGGCGTTGACCAGGACGTAGGATCCGGCGGCCGGGGCCGCGGCGGCCGACGCCGTCGCGGTGCCCGCGGTCAGTGCGCCGATGAGGGCGCCGGTGAGGATCGCCGCGCCGGACGCGGCGAGCCGCGTTCGGTGGATGAACCTGGATAAAGTCATCATTACACCCTTTAGTAAGGCTTGTTTCGAATTTCCGGTTTGTCCGAAAACGTCGGCCACACTCTAGGGCAAGCGCTTGCCGACGTCTCTGCGAAGTTCCCGCTTCTCCTATAAAGAGTGATTTATGATGATTTGTTCGTTTTGATGTGAGGGGTGCGAGGGCGGCCCGGCCGCTCGAAAAAGTTTCCGGAGCCTGTCGATACGGCCGGCTCCCGTTCGTCGTCATCATGTACGGCAACCCCGCCGTGAGAGGGAACGGGCGGGGGAATGACAGGACGTGGAAGGACGGGCCGTGAAGTACATGCTGCTGATCAACACCACCGCCGAGGCGGCCGAGGGGTGCAGCGTCGAGGACTGGATGGCTTACGGCAAGGCGATGAAGGAGGCGGGGATCTGGGTCTCCGGGTACCCGCTGGCGGACCTGACCACCGCCACGGCCGTCCGGGTCGGTCCCGACGGTGAGCGGACCGTCACCGACGGGCCGTTCGCCGAGTCCCGTGAGATCTTGGGCGGCTACGACGTCATCGACGTGCCGGATCTCGAGACCGCGCTCGACTGGGCCGCGCGCTGCCCCGGCGCCCGGGACGGCGGAACCGTCGTGGTGCGGCCGATCGCCGACTTCGGAATCTGACGGCGGTGGACGAGCGGGCCGGGATGGACGAGCCGGCCGCGACGGACGAGCCGGCCTTGGCGGACGAGTGGGCCGCCGACGCCGGGAGCCTCGCCGAGGCGTCGGTGGAGTCGATGTTCCGCGAGGAGCGCGGCCGGCTGCTGGCCTCCCTCGTACGCCGCTTCGGCGACCTCGACCTGGCCGAGGAGGTCGCCTCGGAGGCGATCGAGGCGGCGCTGGTGCACTGGCCGGTCGACGGCGTCCCGGCCAAGCCCGGCGCCTGGCTGCTGACGACGGCGCGGCGCAAGGCCGTCGACCGGCTGCGGCGGGACCAGGCCTACGCCGCCCGGCTGGCCATCCTGCAGGTGGAGGCGGACCGCGCCGGCCCCGTCCCGCCCGCGGACGCCGACGGCGACCTGCCCGACGAGCGGCTGCAGCTGTTCTTCACCTGCGCCCACCCGGCCCTGCCGGCCGAGGACCGCGTGGCGCTGACCCTGCGCTGCCTGGCGGGGCTGACGACACCCGAGGTCGCGCGGGCCTTCCTGGTCCCGCCCGCGACGATGGCCCAGCGGATCGTGCGGGCCAAGAAGAAGATCCGCCAGGCGCGCATCCCGTTCCGCGTGCCGGGCGCCGACGAGCTGCCCGAGCGGCTGCCGGGAGTGCTGCAGGTCCTGTACTCGATCTTCACCGAGGGCTACGCGGCCAGCTCGGGCCCGCAGCTGCAACGGCTCGACCTGTCCGAGGAGGCCATCAGGCTGGGGCGGATCCTGCGCCGGCTGCTGCCCGCCGAGCGGGAGATCGCGGGACTGCTCGCGCTGATGCTGCTCATCCACGCCCGGCGCGAGGCCCGCACGGGCCCGGACGGCGCGATCGTGCTGCTGGAGGACCAGGACCGCGGACGCTGGGACCGTACGATGATCGAGGAGGGCAGCGCCCTGGTGGTGGCCGCGCTGACCGGCGGCCCGCCCGGCCTGTACGGCGTGCAGGCCGCGATCGCCGCCCTGCACGACGAGGCCGCCGACGTCACGACCACCGACTGGCCGCAGATCGTGGCGCTCTACGACGTCCTGCTCGCTCTCGCGCCGTCCCCGGTCATCGCGCTGAACCGGGCCGTGGCGGTGGCGATGCGGGACGGCCCGCAGGCGGGCCTGGCGCTGCTGGAGGAACTGGCCGACGAGCCGCGGCTGCGCGGCTACGCCCCCTATCCGACCGCCCGGGCGGACCTGCTGCACCGGCTCGGCCGGCTCCCCGAGGCCGCGGCGGCCTACCGGGAGGCGCTGGATCTGGCGGGCACCGAGCCCGAGCGCGTCCACCTGCTGCGCAGGCTCGAATCGATCGGGACCCCCGGCCCGGACGGAGCGTGAGGGGGTCCTCCCGCAGGGCGCCGGTGACCTCTCGCCCGTACGGCGCCCGGCGCACGCGGCACCCGTAGTCATCTGTACGGATCCGTCCTGTACGGCTTCGCAGCATCCATCTGATTCCGCACGAAGACATGCACCCTGAGGAGACGACCGTGGGAAATGACACCATCCTTGCCTGGGTGAAGGCCGAGCGACTCGGTCTCGCCGGCTTCCTCGAAGGACTCGACGACCACGAATGGCGGGCGGACTCCCTGTGCCCCGGCTGGACGGTGCACGACGTGGCCGCCCACGTGACGACGGCCACGCGCACCACGCTCCTCGGCACGATCCGGGGGGCGATCCGGGCCCGCGGCGACTTCAACCGGATGGTCGCCGCCGAGGCCACGGAGCGGGCGGCGCGGTTCGGGCGGGCCGAGCTCGTCGCGCAGATCCGCGAGATGGCGGGATCGGCCCGCCGCGCGCCCGGCGCCGGCCCGCTCGACCCGCTGGTCGACATCCTGGTGCACGGGCAGGACATCGCCCGGCCGCTCGGGTACGTGCGCGAGATGCCCGCCGAGCCGGCGATCGCGGCGCTCGAACATGTCCGCACCAGTGTCTTCTACGGCGCCCGCAAGCGGTTCCGCGGTACGAGGCTGGTCGCCACCGACGCGGAGTGGTCGGCCGGACAGGGCCCGGACCTCATCCGGGGGCCGGTGGGCGACCTGCTCCTGCTGGCCACCGGACGGGCCGCGGGGCTCGCCGCGCTGTCCGGGCCGGGCGTCGCCAGAGTCGCGGCCACGCTGTAGTGGCCCCGCCGCTCCCAGCGCCCCGCCCGGGTGCGGGGCTCCTCTCAGGCGGTCCCGGCCGGGCGCGGGGGCTCCGGCCGGGACCCGGACAGCAGGGTGAAGCGCCGCAGCGCCCACTCCACCGGACCCTGCCGGTGGTGACGCAGCCACCAGGCGCTCAGCGCCAGCAGGACCACGTAGATCACCACGGCCACGCCCATCACCGCGATCGGCTCCAGCCGGCCCGCCAGCGCCAGGCCGTACCCGGTGAAGACCAGGCAGGCCAGCACCGACTGGCCGATGTAGTTGGAGGCCGCGACCCGGCCCGCCGGGGCCAGCGCGCCGCCGACCGCCGGGACCCGCCTGATCAGCTGGAGCAGGGTGACCACGTAGGCGGCCGCCAGCAGCAGGGAGGTCACGTTGTTGATCCCCAGCCCGGCCAGTTGCATGGCGTCCCCGGCCTGGGACGACCAGGTGAAGAAGAGCGCGGCGGGCAGGCCGACGCCGTACCCCACCCACAGGATCCGGGGCACCAGGTGGGCCCAGCGCTCCGGCTCCTCCAGCAGCCGCGACTTGCCCGCCGCCAGGCCGAACAGGAACAGCGCCATCGCCATCGGACCCTGGCCGATCCACACCAGCAGCGCGATCATCGGGTAGGTCTCGGCCTGGAATCGCAGGAAGCCCAGCGGCCCGTCGGTGACCATCGCCTCGGCCCTCGCGGCGGCCGCCGCGTCGGAGGCCGAGGCCGTCACGCTGCCCGGATCGAGCAGGACGAGCCCGGCCAGCAGGAGCCAGATCACCGACATCACCCCGATGATCCAGCAGCCGGCCTTGACGGCGGTCCTGGGCCGGATGTTGCGCATGGCCAGCAGCAGGACGCCGAGGGTGGCGTACAGGGTGAGGATGTCGCCGATCCACAGCAGGAACCCGTGCAGCACGCCCAGGACGAACAGCGCGAGACAGCGCCGGAGCATGCGGGGCTTGACCTTCTCACCCCACGAGCGCATCTGCAGGGTGAAGGAGTAGCCGAACAGGAACGAGAAGATGACGTAGAACTTCGTCAGCACCAGCGTGCTGACCACCAGGGCGACGGGGCCCTCGCTGATGGGAAGGGTCCCGTTGCCGACGGCGTATCCGGGATCGGCGAAGAAGCCGATGTTGGCGATCAGGATGCCGCCCAGGGCGAAGCCCCGCACGGCGTCGATCTCGTGGACGCGCCTGGACGCCGGTACCGAAGTCTGGACCATGGGCTCGATGCTAGGAACGCAGCCCGGAGCGCACATCGAACTTTGGGCGATCTCCGTCCGGACCAAAGGCGCCGGCCCGCCGACCAAAGACGGAGCCCGCCGACGCTATGGGCCGCGCCGCCGTATCGGTGCGACAATCGCCGCATGCCACGCTTCGAGCGCCTCACCGTCGAGGAGGCCCGCACTCTGAGCCGCAACCAGTTGCTGCCCCGCATCGAGGCCGAGCAGAAGTACTGGTACGGGCTCCTGAACAGCGGGCGGATGCGCGTCGGCGACGACGAGGCATTCAAGGCTTTCAACCGGATCCTGCGCGTCGCGGTCGATCCCGGCCACCCCGCCCCCGGCCCGGACGCCTTCCTCGGCGGCGAGGCCGACGACGGGCCCTCCTGCGAGCAGGACCGGGACCTGGACCACTGGACGAAACCGCTCGGCGAGCTCGGTCATCTCTAGCAGCCGAGCCGGCCGCCGCAGCGCGCCGATCCTGCCTGATCCGGCGAATGGCCGTTCTGTCCAGGAAATCCACGATGGAGCGGGTAACTGTAGATGAAGGTGAACGAAGGGGATGTCGATCATGGCACTGCCACCCGTTGTCGATCACGCGACCTGGCGCAAGGAGCTGGAGGAGCTGCGCGCCCGCGAGAAGGCGGCCACCAGGGAACTCGACGCGATCGCCGCGCAGCGGCGGAGGCTGCCCATGGTGCGCATGCCCGAATACACCCTGGCCGGGGCCGGGGGACCGGTCCGGCTCGTCGACATCTTCGAGGGCAAGTCGCAGTTGATCGTCTACAACCACATGTGGGAACCGGGCGCCGAGTGGCAGTGCAGCGGGTGCACCGGCTTCACCTCGTCGTTCACCCGGCTGGGCTTCCTCGACAACTACGACGCGCGATTCGTGATCGTGACCCAGGGCCCGATCGAGGAGGCCCTCGCCTACGCCGAACGCGTCGGCAACACGATGACGTGGTACTCCACCGCGGACAGCCCGTTCGGGGCCGACGTCGACGCACCTCCCGGCGGCGGGTTCGCGATGAACGTCTTCCTGCGCGACGGCGAGACCGTCTACCGCACCTGGCACACCACGGGCCGCGGCGTCGAACAGCTAACGTACACCTTCGCTCTGGCCGATGTGCTGCCGTACGGGCGGCAGGAGGAGTGGCAGGACTCCCCGGAGGGCTGGCCGCAGGCGCCGACCTACAGCGGCTGGCTCGACTCGCCCGATGTCGCCCGGCTGTACGGTCCCGCGTCCTGAACCGCCATGCGGTGGACCGCCGGCGGTGAGACGGCCGAGACCCGCACCGGGGCGGCGCCGGATGAGCGGTCTTCCAGTCCGGCGGGCACCGGACCCGCCGGCTGGAGGACTCGCTGCCGGAGGTCTCGCTATGGGATGAGCGCGATCTTGCCGACGACCCGGCGGTGGAGGAGGTCGTCCATGACGTCGGCGGCGGCGTCGAGGGGCGCGGTGCGCGGCGGGACGGGCTCCAGGCGGCCGGAGGTGACGAGTTCGAGCAGTTCCTCCAGGAGGGCGCGCTGCTTCAGGGGGCCGGTGAGCGACCAGGCGCCCCAGTCGACGCCGACCACCGACCGGTTGCGCAGCAGGACCTGGTTGAGCGGCAGGGCCGGGATCGTGCCGGAGGCGAAGCCGATGACCAGATAGCGGCCGTGGTTGCCGAGCGCGCGCAGCGCCTGCCCGGCGATCTCCCCGCCGACGGGGTCGTAGACGAGATCGACTCCGCCGTCCGACCACCGGCGGGCGAACTCCTTCAGGTCGGCGGGCGTGAGTTCGGAGGTGTCGGCGATCTCGTGCGCGCCTGCCGCGCGGGCGGCGGCCAGCTTCTCCGGCGAGGACGCCGCGGCGAGCACGCGGGCGCCCAGGGCCGTCGCGACCTGGACGGCGGCCAGGCCCACGCCGCCACCGGCGCCGAGGACCAGGACGGTCTCGCCGGCGGCGAGGGCGCCCCGGTTCCGCAGGGCGAACATGGCGGTGCTGTAGCTCTGGACGAAGGTCGCCGCCCGCGCCGCGTCGAGCCGGTCCGGAATCGGTACGGCCGCCGCCGCGGGCACCGCCACCCGGGAGGCGAAGCCGCCGAGGCCGCACATCGCGACCACCCGGGCGCCCACGGCCGGCTCGGCGATCCCGGCGCCCACCGCGGCCACCGTACCGGCCACCTCGCCGCCGGGGACGAACGGCAGCGGCGGCTTGATCTGGTAGCGGCCCCGGACGAACAGCCCGTCCACGTAGTTGACCCCGGCCGCCTCGACGGCGATGACCACCTGACCCGGACCGGGTTCCACCGGCTTGGTCTCGGTCACCACCACGGAGCCCAGTTCCTCGCATACCACCGCGCGCATGTGGCCCACTATGGCCGAAACCGAATCACGTTCGCCAGTGTGAACCGGCGTGAGGAGGCGCCGGCCGGGCTGACATCCCGCTGAATACGGGGCCTGCCTGCGCTGTCACCGTCGAGCCCGGGGATCGCTCTCCCGTCGTCTCGGCCGTCATGATCCGGCAGACTGCCGTCGTATGACACCGCCCGCCCCCGTCGACGACCTCGTGGCCGACTATCTCCAGGCGATCGACGCCGAGGCCCGTGGCCTCGTCGAGGGACTGTATCTGGAGGGATCGGTGGCTCTGGGCGAGTTCCGCCCGCACACCAGCGACGTCGACTTCGTGGCCGTCACCGCCGCCCCGCCGCACGGCGCCGCCCTGACCGCCCTGCAACGCGTGCACGCGCACCTGCGCGCCCGCCGCCCTCGCCCGTTCTTCGACGGCGTCTATCTGACATGGGACGACCTGCGACGTGGTCCCGCCGGCATCGGCCCGCGGCCCACCAGCCACGAAGGCCGTCTCCAGGCCGCCACCACCCCGGACAGTCCGGTCATCTGGCACACTCTGGCGCGTCACGGCGTGGCCTGCCGCGGCCCCGAACTCGTCGAAGTGGGCCTCTGGCGTGATCCGCAGGCCCTGGCGGCCTGGACCGACGGCAACCTCGACCAGTACTGGCGCCGCCTCTGCGACCGCGCCGGCCGCCCGTTCAGCCTGTGGAGGCCGGCCGCCCTGAGCCCGTACGCCGTCGTCTGGGTCGTCACCGGCGTCTCCCGCCTGCACTACACCCTGGCCACCGGCGACATCACCTCCAAGGAGGGCGCGGGTCGCCACGCGCTGGAGACGTTTCCCGCGCGATGGCATCGCGTGATCGATGAGGCCCTGCGCATCCGGCGAGCGGACCGGGCCCGGCCCACGGCCTCCGGACTCATCACGGGCCTGGCCGAGTTCGTGCCCTCCGGACGGGCGGGTGAGCGGCGGTCGCTGTATCGGACACCGCAGGCCCGCCGCCGTGACGTCCTCGCCTTCGCCGACATGGTCATCACCGACGCGCACCGCCTCCACGCGTCATGAGCGTGAACAGGACCACCGCCAGAAATCACCCCAAGACGGCCCGTCGACGTCCGGCCGTCAGCTCGGGCCGCCATTCCAGGTGGGTCGCTCTCATTCCTCCGTGAGGGGTGGAAACCCCGACGGCTGGCGGCGGACGCGGAAGCGCAGGTGCAGCACTCTGTCGCCCCGGATCACCGTGTGCGGGTCCTCGAGCAGGTGCTGGGCGTCGACCGATCCGAAGTACCGCTTGCCCGAGCCGAAGACCACCGGCACCACGTCCATCGCCACCTCGTCCACCAGGCCCAGGGCGAAGGCCTGCCCGCCGACGTCGCCCGCCGCCACGGCGACGATCCGCTCCCCGGCGAGTTCCCCGGCCTTGGCGACCGCCTTCGCCACATCGTCGACGAAGAGGTAGGACGCCTCGGGGTGCCACCCCTCGGGCTTGGGCCGGTGCGACACCACGACCACGTGCTCGCCCGCCGGCGGTGAGCCCTCCCAGCCGTCGGTCATGTCGAACAGGTGACGCCCGATCACCATCGACCCGATGCCCGCCCACATCGGGCGGACGGTTACCGGGCGGGGGTGCCGGAGCAGGTGGTGTCGGTGGCGGGCAGGGCTCCGTCGAGCAGGTAGCGGCCGACGGCGGCGTCGACGCAGGCGTCGGGGGTGGCGGTGAACACCCGGGAGACCAGATGACGGAAGGCGCCGCGCACGGTGACCATGCGGGAGCCGCTCAGGGCCCGGTGCATCGCCCGCTGTCCCGGATAGGGGGTCTTGGGGTCGCCGGAGGCCCCGACGATCAGGGCCGGGACGTCGTTGCGGATCAAGGTCGGGGGCTCGGCGGGGGAGGCCGGCCAGAACGCGCAGGGGAGGTTCATCGCGCGGGTCAGCGGGCCGAACAGGGGCTCGTCGGCGCGGTGGGCCTGGATGTCGCGGTAGTGGTCGCCGACATCGCGGGAGGCCGGTCCGTCCGCGCAGGTGATCGCCATCCGCGCGCTGCCGGCCCCGTCGGTCTCCGGCGAGGACAGGTAGGCCAGCCCTTCCTCCAGGGATGGGGCCGAGGTGATCTCGGCTCCGTGGGCGGCGTCGTTGAGGACCTTGAGGTCGGCGGCCAGAGCGGCGTAGGCCTGTTCGCCGTCCCTGCCCAGGCTGAGCAGCAGGATCGCCGGAAAGACGTGGGTGTCGACCCGGTGGCGGCCGATCCGCAGCGGGTCGCGGGCGGCGACCCGGTCGATCCGGTTCACGGTGGCCAGGACCCGGGCGGTGGTGGAGCCCAGGCGATAGCGGTCGTGGTGGCGGGCGGCCCAGCCGGCCCACTTCTTCAGGGCCGCGGCCAGGTACGGTCCCATCGGGCGGGCGTAGCCGGGCCCGGCGGCCGCGGGGTCCAGGGCGCTGTCGAGGACGAACCGGTCGACACGGCGGGGGAACAGCTGCATGTAGACCGCGCCCAGGTAGGTGCCGTACGACCCGCCGAGATAGGACAGCCGCGGCTCGCCCAGAGCGGCGCGGATCACGTCCATGTCGCGGGCGGTGGCGCGGGCCGAGGCGTGCGGCAGCCTCTCCCGCAGCCCCGCGCAGCGGGAGGCCAGGTCCCGGGCCTCGGCCGCGATCCGCTCGAAGCCGCGCCGGTCGTGACCGGTCGAGCGCACGTAGTCGCCGATGGGCCAGTGGCAGTTCAGCGGGGTGCTGCGCCCGGTGAACCGGGGGTCCATCCCGATCACGTCGTAGCGGGCCGCCAGCGCGGGCTCGGCTTCCTTGAGCAGCGGCGCGTAGACCCTTCCCGGGTCGCCGGGACCGCCGGGATTGATCAGCAGCGCTCCGCGCCGGCGTCCGGGGTCGGCGGCCTGCAGCCGGGAGACGGCGACCTTGACGGTGGGCCCGTCGGGGCGGGCGTAGTCCAGCGGGACCGTGACCTCGGCGCAGCGCGCTCCGGCGGCGTGCAGCTGAGCGCCGATTTCGTCGCCGGGGCCGGTCCGGCAGTCGTTCCAGGTGATCTTCTGCTGCTCGAACCGGGAGAGCCCGCCGTCCGGGCCGGAGGGCCGGGGTCCGGAGGCGGCCAGGGCGCTCGCGCATCCGGGTGAGGCGAGCAGCGCAACGGCGGCGACGGCCGCCATGGAGATCTTTCTCATGGAGGTCAGCGTCGCGGCCGTGCCGTACGGCCCGCATCGGCCATCAAGACGATCAAGAAGCCGCGCGTCTCGGCCGTTCGGCCAGGAGACGGCTCCCGTCGGCGGTCCCCGAGATCCGGCCGGCCCGGGGCGGCAGGGCGACGGCCGCCCCCGCGCCGCGGGTCAGGGTTCCGGAGTCCGCCTTGATGATGACCGCGGTGCCGGAGTCCCTACGGCGCCTCCGCCCGCCCCCGGAAGGGAACCTTAAGCATCCCGTAAGAGCACCACGAGAGTCTGGGGACACAAGCGGAACGGCGGACCGGCAACGGCCCCGCCGCCTCCCCGAACCCGAATCCGAACCCGAGAGGAAGCAACTCATGCGCAGGTTCAAGCTCCAGGTCCAGGTCAGCGTCGACGGCTACATGGCCGGTCCGAACGGCGAGATGGACTGGATGACCTTCCCCTGGACCGACGACATCGGCGCCTACATCACGGAGATCACCAAGCCGGTCGACTGCATCGTGCTGGGCCGCAGGCTCGCCGAGGGCTTCATCCCGGCCTGGGAGTCCGGCCCCGAGGGCGAGGACCGGGAGTCCATCGACTGGATGAACAACACGCCCAAGGTCGTGATCTCCAACAGCCTCACCGAGTCGCCGTGGAAGAACGCCGTCGTCGCCGGCGGCGACCTGACCGAGACCGTGAACCGCCTCAAGTCCCAGCCGGGCGGGGACCTGATCGCCTACGGAGGCGGCACGCTGGTGTCGAACCTGATCGCCGCGGGGCTGCTGGACGAGCTCCACCTGTTCGTCAACCCGGTCGCGCTCGGCGGCGGGATGCCGGTCTTCCCCGACAGCGGCGCCTACCACCGGCTGCGCCTGGTCACCGCCCGGCCGTTCGACTGCGGGATCACCGTGTTCCACTTCGAGCCGAAGCGCTCCTGACCCCGGCCGCCTCCCGCGGGAGCGGGCCGGACGACGGACGGGCGACGACGACGCGGGGCTCGCCGAGGGCGGCGAGCTCCTCGCGCAGGGCGGCGGCCAGCACCGGCGCGTCGGGCAGGGTGGCCGGATCGAAGACGGTGCTGATCACCACGGTTCCGGCGTAGGACAGCACCGCGAAGGTGACGGGCATGTTGCCGTTCTCCGAGACCGGAAGAGGGATGACCTGCCGGACGGCGGACCCGCCGAGCGCCATGGTCCGATCGGGACCGGGGACGTTGGAGACCAGGGTGTGCATGAACCGCTGCCGGGTCATCCACCGGCGGTGGAGCCCGAACCGGGCCGCCAGGCGGAAGAGCGGGCCCAGCAGGGCGATCGGCGACGGATGCGAGAGGGAGGCCTTCTGCTCCCCGACGACGGCGGAGATGCGCCGCAGCCGCCGGCCGGGGTCGCCGGCGGCCGGCAGACGGACGGTCACCGGAGTGATCTCGTTGCCCAGATGCCCGATGTCCGCGGCGCGCCGCAGGGTCATCGGGATGGCGACGGAGATCTCCTCGACGGACTCCCCGCGCGCCGAGAGCAGGGTGTGCAGAGCACCGGTCACAACCGTGAGCACGGCGTCGTTGAGCGTGCCGCCGTACCGGTGCGCGGCGGCCTTCAGCCCGGCCAGCTCGACCCGTACGACGTCCACGCCGCGCTCGGGTCCCGTCGGCCGCAACAACGAACATCCCTGGGCGGGCGCCGGACGGAGCCCGCCGGGCGCACGCGCCGCAGCCCGCAGATCCCGAAGGAATCCGGGCAGCCGCGCCACCGCCCGCAGCCGCGCCCGGAAGGCGTCGGCGGCCAGCTCGGGGAGGGTGGGTGCGGGCGGATCGGGAGCGTCGGCGGCTGATCCGGGTACGGCGAGCGGGGATCGGCCGGGGGCGCTGGAGGGCGGATCGGGTACGGCGCGCGGGGGACCGCCGGCGGTGTCCCGGTCGTCCAGCAGGCCCGCGAGGATGGCCAGTCCGCCCAGGCCGTCGGCCAGCACGTGGTCGACGACGAGGATCAGCGCCACCGTGTCCCCGGCCAGGCCGGTGACGAAGACCGCCGACCACAGCGGACCGGACGGCGGCAGCGGCCGGGTCACCGCCTCGACGGCGACGCCGAGCAGTGCCCGCTCGTCGCCAGGCGCGGGGCAGGTCACGTGCGTGACGTGGCGGCGGGCGTCGAATCCGGGGTCGTGGATCCAGATCGGGCGGCCGCATCCGGGCGGGACCGGCCGGAGCCGCTGGCGCAGGCGGGGGATGCCGAGGGCCCGTACGGCCAGCAGGCGCTCGGCCGCCGCCGGGTCGAACCCGTGGCCGTCCAGGATCAGGACGGCTCCCATCTGCTGCGGGACACGTCCGCGGGCGCTGATGGAGCGCGCCATGAGGTCACTCGGCGAGGCCCGCTGGATGACCCGCGATCCGCCGGAGAGCGGGGAAGGCCCGGTCACCGGCCCCGCCCGGCGGCGGGACGGGCCGCGTCGTACGCCGTGTCCCGCGCCCCATGTCCTCATGCCGCCAGTGTGCGCGCGGGGCGACAGCCCTCCCAGGGCCGAAAGGCCCGCGTTCCACGCCGGAAGAGCCCTCGTGGGAAGACTGCCCGGAACCGATGGATGTCGTACGCTGGCAGCGCCTCTGAAGATCTCGACTTCGGGAGTCGCCGTGATAACGCATATCGGTGTGGCCGTGCTCTACGTCAGCGATCAGCAGGAGTCCGTGGACTTCTATGTCGAAAAGCTCGGTTTCAAGAAGACCGTCGACGCGGAGATGTTCGAGGGAATGCGCTGGATCGAGGTGACTCCGCCCAACGGCCAGACATCCATCGCCATCCACGATGCCGCGGCGTCCGGGAAGCAGCCCGGAGAGGGGGCGTACCTCACCTTCACCTGCGACGACATCCAGGTGACGGTCGACGGACTGCGGAACGCGGGGGTCACGGTCACGGATCCGACCGAAGAGCCGTGGGGCACATATGCGCATGTGGACGGCCCGGACGGCCACCGGATCCAGATCCACCAGAAATAGCCGGCCACGGCACGCGTCAGCGCTCCGACCCCGAGCCGCCGATCACCGGCGGCGGGCCGGAGCCCCTTCCACGTCATGTCACCGCTCCGGGGCCAGGCGGGAGAGGAGCTCCTCCAGCCGCACCGCGCGGGCTTCGGCCGAGGCCAGGGCGGCGCGCAGCTCCTCGGCGCGGGCGTGGGCGCTGTGCCGGGCGGCCTCGGCTTCGGCGGCGCGGATCTGCGCGGCGGTGAGATCGTCACGGGCCTGTGCGAGCTGCTCGTCGCGGTGCTGCAGGGAGGTCCGTACCCGGTCGGTCTCACGCCGGGCGGCCTCGGCTTCGGCACGGGCGGCGTCCAGGGCGGCGCGAGCCTGGTCGCGGGCGGCCTCGGCGTCGGTACGGGCCCGGTCACGGGCGGCTTCGGCGTCGGCCCGGACCTGGTCGCGGGCGGTCTCGGCCGCCTGAAGGCGCTCCCTCACCGAGGTGAGCTGCTCGCGCAGCGCGGCGGCCTCGGCCTGGGCCCGGTCCGCGCCGGTGCGGGCGGCGTCGAGTTGGTCGGCCTGGCGCTGGTGGGCGGTGCGCAGGGCCTGCAGGTCGTCGTGGGCGGTGTGCAGTTGCGCGGCCAGCGCGTCGTGGGCCGCCTGCGCGGCGGTGCGGGCGGCCTCGGCCTGACCCCGGGCGCGCTCGTGCCGTGCCACCTCCTCCCAGGCCTGGCGCCGTACGGCCTCCGCCTCGGTCTGGGCCCGGGCGGCCTGGCGCTCGGCACGGCCGCGGGCCTCGGCGTCGGTGCGGGCGGCGGCCAGGGCCTCCCGGCGGCGCTGCTCGGCGATCTCGGCGCGCTGGACGGCCTGGGCCGCCTCGTCGCGGGCGGTCTCCGCCTCTGCCTCGGCGGCGTCGATGCGGGCCAGCGCGCCGTTCTCGGCCTCCCGCAGGCGGGTGCCCAGCTCGGCCAGCACCGTGCCGAGCCGGTCGGCGGCCGGAAGCACGGTCTCGGCCAGGGTGAGGGCGGCGGCCAGGGGTTCGGCCACTGCGGCGGCCTGCTGTTCACGCCGGGCCCTGGCCGCGGCGTCCTTGTGGGCGGCGCTGCAGTACTTGGCCGGACGTCCCCCGGTGCGCCGGCCGTGCTCGTCGCGCCGCGGCGGCGGCAGCGGGTTGCCGCAGCCCTCCAGCAGGCAGGTGCCGGTGGGCCCGGGCTCCCCGGCCTCCTTGAGATCCTTGGGCTCCCCGGGCGGACCGGCGGGCTCCTCGTACGGGGAGGCGTCCGGCGCGGCGCCGGTCATGAGATCGTCGACCATGCGACCACTCTAGAGAGTCGGCTTTTCGAGTATCGGCTCAACGGTAAAGCGACACCACTAATCCCCGGCCCGGATCTCCGCCTGCGCCTTCCCGGCCCGCCGCGCCCGGCCCAGGGAGAGTCCATGAAGAAACGCACCCGGTGGCGCCGAGGCCACCGGGCGCGTTCCGGATACCGCTCGCCACCGGTTCAGGTCGGTGGCTCACCATCGGTCCGGG
>NZ_BOOK01000069.1 GCF_016863195.1 Paraplanobispora takensis
CATTCGCATTCCGTTGACACCCATTCAGGAGGTCCTCCCCACGCCCGTGGGGGTGAGCCGGAGACCACGATGTCGAGCATGACCCTGCTGAACGTCCTCCCCACGCCCGTGGGGGTGAGCCGGAGCGAGGAACGTCTATCGTTGGGGTGGTACTGTCCTCCCCACGCCCGTGGGGGTGAGCCGACGCCCAAGCCCGCGAGGCCATCGCCCGCGCCGTCCTCCCCACGCCCGTGGGGGTGAGCCGGTCCAGGGCCGCATGAGCGCCGTCGAGGCCGCGTCCTCCCCACGCCCGTGGGGGTGAGCCGACCCAAGGAACGGCCCCCTCACCATGGACACCGTCCTCCCCACGCCCGTGGGGGTGAGCCGTCCAGGCGCTCCATGGTCAGCATCGGCGTGACGTCCTCCCCACGCCCGTGGGGGTGAGCCGCGAACGCCGCGCTGCACTGCTCGTCCAACGTCGTCCTCCCCACGCCCGTGGGGGTGAGCCGTCCTCCCGTTCGCCGCGCCCGGCGGCCACCACGTCCTCCCCACGCCCGTGGGGGTGAGCCGCTCCTTGAGATTGGGTTAGGCGGCGATCTGGTGTCCTCCCCACGCCCGTGGGGGTGAGCCGCACCGCAACGCCTGGGCCGCCTCCCGGTGGAAGTCCTCCCCACGCCCGTGGGGGTGAGCCGTCGGCTTGTACGCGCGTGTCGCCATGGGATGTGTCCTCCCCACGCCCGTGGGGTGAGCCGCCAGGAGGCGGCATCTCGGATGTACTTGGCTGGTCCTCCCCACGCCCGTGGGGGTGAGCCGTCGGGTACCTGAACGTCGGTGGCGAGGGTCCGGTCCTCCCCACGCCCGTGGGGGTGAGCCGACGGCCAGGAACTGCCGGAGATCCACCCCTCCGTCCTCCCCACGCCCGTGGGGGTGAGCCGTTGTCCCACATGCTGACCAGCAGATGGAGGGAGTCCTCCCCACGCCCGTGGGGGTGAGCCGGGTGACGAGTAATGCCCGCAACCGCCATGCCGGTCCTCCCCACGCCCGTGGGGGTGAGTCGTGCCCGGACCCGCACACAGGCTGGCACGTCCCGTCCTCCCCACGCCCGTGGGGGTGAGCCGGCTCCGTTGATGTCGCGGAGGATGCCGTTGATGTCCTCCCCACGCCCGTGGGGGTGAGCCGACCTCCGGGGAGTGATGTCCCGGCGCGGGGCGGTCCTCCCCACGCCCGTGGGGGTGAGCCGTCGGGCACGCCCGCGTCCGGCGGGATGACGTCGTCCTCCCCACGCCCGTGGGGGTGAGCCGCCTCCCCCACGGTCCTCTGTGGGTTTGGGTTGGTCCTCCCCACGCCCGTGGGGGTGAGCCGCAGGGGTAGGCCGGGATGGTCTGCCGGACCATGTCCTCCCCACGCCCGTGGGGGTGAGCCGACGGCCAGGAACTGCCGGAGATCCACCCCTCCGTCCTCCCCACGCCCGTGGGGGTGAGCCGGTAGATCATCCGCGCGTGGTCAACGTACCGTTGTCCTCCCCACGCCCGTGGGGGTGAGCCGGGAGCCCTCGTCCTCGTTGAACGCGCTCTCCAGTCCTCCCCACGCCCGTGGGGGTGAGCCGATGTCGGCCTGCTCGAACGACGCGGCCATGATGTCCTCCCCACGCCCGTGGGGGTGAGCCGGAGCCGCGCCCGTCGGGGCGGCGGATGCGGCCGTCCTCCCCACGCCCGTGGGGGCGAGCCGTCTGACGAACGCCGGTGGGGAGCCGGTGGGGCGTTCTCCCCACGCCCGTGGGGGTGAGCCGGAGCCGCGCCCGTCGGGGCGGCGGATGCGGCCGTCCTCCCCACGCCCGTGGGGGTGAGCCGCACGAAGTCTGGCGCGTGCACGCCACCAGCAGTCCTCCCCACGCCCGTGGGGGCGAGCCGTCTGACGAACGCCGGTGGGAAGCCGGTGGGGCGTTCTCCCCACGCCCGTGGGGGTGAGCCGGCGGTCCCCTCCTTCCCCGCGCGGATGTTCGCGTCCTCCCCACGCCCGTGGGGGTGAGCCGGAAGCGGCGGCGCCGTCGGACACCGACCGCCAGTCCTCCCCACGCCCGTGGGGGTGAGCCGGCGACCGGGTCGACCATCGTTGAGCCCTCGTCGTCCTCCCCACGCCCGTGGGGGTGAGCCGCGCGTAGAGGCCGGCCTCACCCAGGAAGAGCTGTCCTCCCCACGCCCGTGGGGGTGAGCCGCCAGGCAGCGATCGCGGCGCCGCGATCGGCAGCGTCCTCCCCACGCTCGTGGGGTGAGCTGGGTCGGACCATGACGGCGTAACCCTGAGGTGCTTCGCCGTGTCCGGCTGTCGTTGACCTGCTGCGATTTCCTAATGCCTCCCACGGATCATGTCTCCTTGAGCGCCTCGGAGATCCGGCGGCGGGCAGTTTCGTCCTGGCCCACGATGCACTTGGCGTAGATCCGCAGGAGGACGTCCACGCTGTGGCCGGCCCACTGGGCGACCTGGGGTGCGGGAACCCCGGCGTTGAGCCAGGTCGAGACGCAGGCGTGCCGGAGATCGTAGATCCGCCGGGCCAGAGGGGAGGCGACCTCCTGAGGGGTGAGGGCCTGCTCGCGCGCTGCCGCCCATGCTCGCCGGTAGGTGATGGCTGGCAGGTCCCCGCCCTTGACCCCGTAGAACAGCCGCCCGTCGGGATCGTTGCCGAACTCGGCGAGATGTGCGCGGAGAATCCTGGTCAGCTCCGGTGGGCACGGTACGGAGCGCGCTTGCCCATCGGCACGGTGCTTGAGGGAACGCACCTCGCGCAGTGCCCCGTCATCGGTCCACTCGCGGCCGGCGAAAGGCGCGGCCTCGGAGAAAATGAGCTCTCCCCAGTCGTCCGCGGGCTCTTCCAGTCGCCCCGTCTCGGGGTTGTGGACCAGAGGCGGGATCGTGACGTTGTGAACCCGGAGGTGTACAGCTTCCTCGGGACGCAGCCCGGCGTAGTACATGACGGCGAAGAACGCCTTGAGCCGCTTGCCGCTGGGTTTCCGCGCCTCCACGGCGGCCAGCAGCGCCCGTGCTTGGGCGTGGTTGACGACACTGCGGCGGTCCACTTCGGAGGTGCTCTTTGGTCGTTTCCACTTCAGGGCCTTGATCGGATTGTGGGAAAGGAGCTTGAGCTCCACGGCGTAATCCAGCGCGGTCTGCAAGATGGTCTTGTTTCGCAGCATGGTGCTGGTGGCGGCCCGCTTGCCGTCCAGCCGGGAGGTGGCGACCGCCAGCAGCTCCCGGACGGGCTGCGTTTCGGCGAGCGCGGACAGGGGCTTGGTGTTGGCCGCCAGCCAGCGCAGCACGCTAGCCGCATCCTCAGGCGCGCTATCACGCTGCCGGGTATTAAAGGCCCAACGCTTGAGCGCCCTCCTCACGTCCCGGTCCGGGGGTCTTCCACGTCCATCGATGATCATCGCGGGAGTGGCAGCGGTCAGCGCCCGCGCGATGTCCTGGCGATAGTTCGCCGACGAGGCGTTCCACTTCATGTCCACGAACGCGCACGTGAAGGCGTACCAGCTCATCTCCGGCGCTTCGGTCCGCTGCCACGAGAGGGGTTCACCGGTCAGCAGGCTGAACGGCTCACCGGTTCGTGCGGCCGTCAGCAACGCACTGCGGTAGGTGTCCGCCTGGCCTTGCCGAGGGAACGACTTCTTCCACTGCTTGCCAGCGGTCTGCCACAGCACCCGGTATGACGTGACCTTGCCCTTCGCATTCGTGCGCTTCTCGATCTTGTAGACGCGCACGTTATGGGTGACGTCCCTCATCGGGCGTCGGTCTCCAGGCCGGCCAGCCAGCGGTCGAACTCGCTGCGATAGATGCGCAGCTCCCCATTGGGCAGCCGAAAGCACTTGGGTGCGCGGCCCTTCTGGCGCCAGTCATAGAACGTGGAGCGAGTGATCCGCAGCTCGGTGCAGATATCGGTGACGGTGAGCTTCTCAGCCTTGGACATAAGGGGACTCCGTATGGTCTTCAGCGGTGAGGTGGGTGCGGTGATGCTCGGCAGGCTGGATTCAGGTCACCGGCATCGGAGGTGGTGGCAGGGGAGCGCGAACGCCCCGCAGCAGAGCACGGTGGACGATCCGGGTGGCCAGGCGAGTGGGCAGCCCGCTGCTCTCGCCGGCGGTGATGAGATGGGCACTCACCTGGTGTTCGGGAAGGCCGGACCAGGCCAGCAGGCCGCCGACGTGGTAGGCCAGGGCTGATAGGGCGCGTTGGCGGCCGTCGGTCAGGGTGGCCAGATGGGCGGCGCCGCGGGTGAGGACGGTGGTCAGGTAGGCGGCCGGGGCGCCGTAACAGCGTTCACGCCGGAGGGTGGGGGAGGGGCGAGGCTGGGTCGGGGTGGGGGCGGTAACGCGGAGGACTTCGTGGGCCAGCCACTCGGGCAGGCGGCCGGGAGATGCCAGATCGCCGGAGCGCAGGCGGTAGGTGCCGGTGCTGGTGGTGGTACCCGGGGCGAGGCCGTAGTTCCAGCCGGCTTTGATGTCGATCTGCCAGCCCAGTTTCCCCAAGGCCTGCCGGAGGTTGGCTGAGGGTGCGCGGTACCACAGGTGCCGGCCGCCGCTGGGAGTGGTCGTCACGACGGGCTGATGTTCGGGGGTGGTCGGCCAGGGGTGAGGTCCGCCGCGCACGCGGGCGAGCAGGGTCAGGGTGTGCAGGCCGGTGCGGATGCGGGCCAGCTCGGCAAGGGCGGGGTCGCCGGTCAGGTCGATGCCGGGCAGCAGCCCAGTGGCCGGATCGGCTGGGAGCGGATCGTCATGGGCGTCCAGATCCAGCAGGACCAGGCCGGAAGGACCGGCGGCCACGCCGGGCACGGCATCGGGTTGGCGCTGCCACCAGGTGCTTAGGCGGGCCGGGTCGGTGGTGGCGGCGTGCACGCCGTGGCACCAGCGTCCGGTCGGCAGGCACGGGCAGGTCTCGATGGGATGTGTGCTGCCGGGCCGGGCGGTGCTGTGGCAGCGGGGGCAGTTGGCCAGGGGGCGTTTGCTGGTCGGTGACAGCGGCACGATGTGCCAGCCCATGGCGGCCAGATACAGGGCCAGCTTCAGTGAGGCAGTCGGTAGGAGGGTGGGCATCAGGGGTCTCCGAGATCGATGGATGCGCAGTACGAGGCGCAGCGGGGGATGCCTCCACGTCCGGTTGGTGGCAAGGTGACGGGCCGCACCCGGACTGAGAGATCGCATGACTCGGCGGTGACCGGTCGCCTGCCGCGGTGGAGGAAGCGGGAGGCATCCCCCGCTGCCGCGCGGTGTGCGGAATATGAGAAAGCGCGGCGAATCGTTGTCCGGTTGTCCCAATCAGGCGTTGACCTGCACAAACGGTGGGACAACGAGTTGTCCTTCTCTTGTCCGCAGACGTCCCTTCCCGCATTGATCTTGGGACAACGGGGACAACTGGGGACAAGCCGTTGTCCCACTGTTCGTGCAGGTCAGATGAGGGTTGGGACAACCGGACAACGATTGCTTCTCTTTTCCAATCTGGAAAGAGAAGCTGATCTACGGTTCTAAACCGGTCGCATGCTTGATCACGTGAACGAAGCGCTGGGCGCCGCTTTTACGGCGGCGGATGTCCACCCCGACCTTGCGCAAGGACGGGGCCACCTCGGTCAGCCGGGTACCGAGGGTGCGCACATTGCCGGGCAATTCGCCGACGGGCAGGCCGTGCTCGATGCAGGTGCGCTGCAGACCGGCCAGCAGCTGGGCGGTGCTGTCCTCCCACGGCGTGGGACCGGCGAACAGATACAGCGCCCGGGCCAGGGTGTTGCCCTCGATGATGCTCATCCCAAGAGCGGCGATGCGGGCCCGGTAGGTGGCCAGGGTGCTCCAGCCGGTCACGGTATCCAGGGCGGCCAGCACGCGGGCGAAGTCGGCCATCCGCGGCAGGTCGCTCACCTCCACGGCCGGCAGCGCAGCCAGCACGCCGGACACCAGATCCAAGACCGCGCCCAACGCCTCCGGCAGCACCTGCTCGCGTACGGCCCGCACGTGGGTTTCGGGCAAGCGCACATCCAGTACCTCGGGCTCGACCAGCAGCATGCGATCGACCAGGTCACCGGCCAGCGGGGCCTTGAATCCGATGGTGGTCATCGCGATCACCCGCTGGAAGGCGAAGACGGTGATGTCTTCATCGGAGTGCAGTACCCGTTGCAGGACGGCATCGCCGGTCACTCCCTTGCACAACGAGTTGGACAGCCAGTCGGGAATGTCGGTGACGTTGTCGAAGGAGAAGGCCCAGGAGGCGCGGGCGAAGATGGCCCATTCGCGCTGGCTGGCCGGGGGTTCGCGATCAGCGGCCGGCTGCGGGTCGATCAACAGCAGCAGGCAGCGGATCAGGTTGGATTTGGCGGTGCCCTGCTCACCCTGGATGAGCAGGATCGGGTGCGGGATGTCGATCAGATAGGCGGCCACCACCCAGGCGATGGTCAGGCGCCAGTCCTCCTCCGACAGGTTGATCAAGGCGCGCAGGCCGTCCAGGCTCCCTCCGCGGGCCGGAGTGACCAAGGGGTGGGTCAGTTCCGAGCGGCGGAAGATGACCGGCGCGGTGGGTTCGGTGCGCCAGCCGCCGGGTGTGATGACGATTGCCTCGCCGGTCTCGGTGCCCATGTCCACCACCACGCTGTCTTCATGGCGGGCCATGCGTAAGAACACCGGTTCGGGATCCAGCTCGCCTGCCTCGCCGGCCAGCACGTTGAGCGCATCGGACAGCTCGGCGCCGGAGGCTACCTCGCCGGTACGGCGAAACAGGGAGGTGGCCAGCTTGGCGCGCAATCCGGAGCCGCCCTTGGCGGCCAGCGGTACGGCCAGGGCCGGGCCGAGCCGGGGGACGGCGTAGCTGCGGCCGTCATCGGCGCGGATCAGGCGGTAGGTGTCTTCGGCCATCTGCACCAGTACCTGGGCCAGTTTGGTCTTGCCCGACCCGGTGGCCGCATCCGGGCCATCGGGGTCAGGAATGGGGCTGCCGTCAGCGAAGCGGTCGGGGTCGTCTCCTGCCGGGTTGTGATCAGATGCCTCCACGTGCGAGCCTTTCGAAGTAGTGCGTGAACGTCGCCGAAAAGGCCCCGGGCAGGGGGCCTTTTCGCATTTCTCGGGGCGATGCGGGGACTAGAACGGCGGTTCGTCCCCGCCCCAACCGCTGCCGGAGGGATCGGACTGCGGGCCCGGTGGCGGGGCGGCGGCTGCGGCGGTCCACGGGTCGCTCCCGCTGACGGCGGGATGCGGGGCCTGCTCCCGGGTGGTCTTGGTGACGTGGGCGGTGGCGAACTTCAGCGACGGACCGACCTCGTCGACGTCGATTTCGTAGGCGGTGCGTTTGCTGCCGTCCTTGGCCTCGTAATCACGCTGTCTGAGGCGGCCGGTGACGATGACGCGCATGCCCTTGGTCAGGCTGTTGGTGGCGTGCTCGGCCATCTGCCGCCAGGCGTTGCAGCGCAGGAACAGAGTGTCGCCGTCTTTCCACTGGTTGCTTTGCTGATCGAAGACGCGGCGGGAGGCGGCCACGGTGAATGAGGCGACCGCCGTGCCGCTGGTGGTGAAACGCAGGTCGGGGTCGGCGGTCAGGTTGCCGACGATGGTGATGGAAGTGTCGCCGGAGGACATGGCAGGGCTCCTTCATTCGGGGACGGCGAGTGCGGGATGAGGGGTCAGTCGTCGCGGGCGAAGCGGCGCAGTTCGCGGCCGGTGCCGCTGCAGGCATCGCAGGCGCGGAAGGCGTCGGTGAAGAACCAGCCGCGGTGTTTGCCGGATCCACGGCAGCGCCGACAGGCCTTATAGGGATGCAGGCGCAGGGAGATGGCATAACCGGCGCCGTACAGCGCGGCCAGGCTGATCAGAACCAGCCAGCCGGGCAGCGCGCCGGCGGTCTCCGGCGGCGGCTCGGACAGGAGCGCAAGGGTCAGGGGGAGCATGGCCGGAGTCCTTTCGCAGCGCATGGCACAGCGCCCGGGCGGCGGTGATCGGGTGCCGTCCGGGCGGGAGAGTGGTTACGGAAGGTGAGGGCTGAACTGTCCGGCCGGGAACTGTCCTGCTGTCCTGCCGGGTCCTCTATAGGGCGGCGGCAGGACAGTTCGTCCGGACAGTCGGCCAGGACAGTTGCCGGCCTCGACGGTTACGGTTCGTAGCCTTCGGAGGCGTCGTCGCCGGGGGCGTACTCACGGAGGTAATAGCGGGCCGCCCGGCCCGCACCGAGCGCCGTGATGCTGCCGTGGTCACGCAGGATGGCCAGCCAGCCGGCCACCACCGAGCGGGAGCGGCCCACCGCGGCGACCAGCTCATCACGCCGAGCCCCAGCCGGGCCGCGCTGGGCCAGCAGGCGCAGGATGGGCCGGGCGATGTGCTCAGGTACGGGAATGGCGCGGTTGACAGCCGGATCATTGGCGTCGGCGTGCTCCACGGCGTGCTTGGCAGCGATCAACTCATTGAGGCTGGTGGGCCGAGCAGGTGGGGCCGGCATGTCGGTCAGACGGGCTTCGATCTCAGCGACCATGTCCTGGGCCAGCCGGTCGATGGCGGTTGAATCGGTGGGATTGATGCCCCAGTCGGTGCCGTCAGATCTGGTGGCGCACCCACCCCCGATGCCCTTCCCGCCAGACGGCACCGCGGATGCGGGGGCAGAGTGGCGGTGACGCTCGCCGTACCCGGGAAGCATCGCGGCGATGGCCGACTCCAGGCAGGCGACCGGCGCGCCGCGTCGGCCAGCCAGGGCTTCGACCGCATCCAGATCTGACAGATCGCGCACCCGGCCGGCCCGCCACAGGCTGTTGCCGTCGACCACCAGGGCCACTCCGTGCACGCCGCGGGCATAGGTCTCCATGTTCGGCATGCCAGCCAGCTCCCAGCCGGGGATGACGTTGTTCATCTCGCTGGCCCGGTTGACCCGCAGCACGATCTTGTTGTCGGCGTTGGCGTGCGGGTCCTTGGTGCCGGTGTATTGGATCACCCCGCGCTGGGAGGCGGTGGCCAGCACCACCCCGGCCGAGCGACCACGCCGGTAGATCTTCTCCACCAGCGCCTTGGCCTGAGTGCCGATGGGCGAGTTGTAGCCGGTGACCTCATCCAGCTCGTCGATCAGAATCAGGAGCACCGGCGCGCTCGGTGAGGGCTTATGGTTGCGCCCGCCGGAGGCCCGGGAGCGCTCGGTGATGACGACACCGGCCCAAGCCAAGATCTGCAGTGCCTTGTCGTACTCGCCGATGCCGGCGTGGGCATCGAGCACCTGTCCCCAGATCGCACTCAGCGTGCCCTTGGCCACGTCGATCCCCATCACCAGCACGTCGCACCGGTCGCTGGCTTGTTCGATGAGGTTGTTGTACAGCGTGGTCTTGCCGCTGCCGGTGGGCGCCACCAGAAAGGTGTGGTGCCCGCCGGCCTTGTCGAAGACGCTCAGGGCCAGGTCGTCGCCGCTGTCGGGATCGAGTCCGAGCACCAGCGGCCCGTCCATGATCGAGCGGCGCGCTGCGCCGGTCGATGCCGTGCCGCTCAGCGCCGGGTGGGTCACCTCGCCCTGCCACGGGTCGATCAGCTGCACCGCGATGACGATGATGCCGGCGTGCTTGGCATCGGCGCTGATGCGCACTCGCTCGGTCGGCAGAGCCAGGTGGGCGGCCAGGTCTTCGGCCAGGCCGCTGCCGGGCCGGGCCAGCTGGCTGGCACGTTTGCCGGTGGCGCGGATGTCGATGCGAAAGCACTGGCCCAGCCGGGTGTCGTCGGCCGAGATCAACTTAGAGTCTTCCAGGCCCACTGCAGTGGCCAGGGCATCCCACTGCAACTGCCGGGCCTGCCAGGCACGACGCTCACGCAACACGTCCGACCAGGTAAAAGCCGACCAGGCCAATGCGGCGGTGCTGGTATAGCCGACCAACGTGGGCAGATTGAAGGCTCCCCAGTGGGCGGCAAAGGCCAACCAACCTGGTACGGCGGCCACGGTGGCGGTCAGCGCGGCCGAGTACTTCACCGACCGGTGTGCCTTGTAGGTGCCCACCCAGGCCGACAGCGCCAACGGGGGCGCCAAGGCGCCGACCAGCAAAGGCTCTGGTCCTAGGGCGTGCATCACCTCCCCGGCCGGATACAGGGCGGTGAGCCCTGAGGCCAGACCGCGGGTCTCGGGCGCATGGGCCACCCACCGGCCATAACCGCGCACCCCTGCCGCCAGTACGCGGCCGGCGCTCAAACGGTCGCGGTAGGCGCCTGCCGGATACGGCAAGCCGTCGCCATAGCGGCTGGGAGCACCGCCTGCCCAACCGCGTCGGCCGGACCCACCCGTCCGGCGGGGACTGCGACGGGTACCGAAACGCTCGCCTCGTGCCATGAGCAGATCACCTCCTTCGAACCGGTGGGTGGCTCCGGCAAGCAGGCAGAGCTGCCTGCCGGAGCCATGCGGGTGAGCAGCGACGGGAAACGACGATCAACCAGCTGAGGCTGACGATGCGGGGCCGGGACGGCGGGTGACGATCTGCCGATAGCCGGGACCGTCCTCCCAAGCGAAGAAACCATGGCGCCGGCCGTCCTCTCCCAGCAGGGAGAATCCCCAGCGGGAGTTGTCGATCAGACGACCGGACCATTCGGCCACATGATCACCGGTGGTGGGATGGACGGGACTGAACTCCCGCCGGATGATCAGATGATCGCCGATGGTGACGTCGTCCCAACCGAGCGCAGAGGACGCTCGGATGGGCGCGGGCGTGCTCATAGTCGGCACCCCTGAGCATCAGGCGGCGTCTTGGCCGGTGATGGCCAGACCACGGGCGGCGACCTCGCGGGCCTCTTCGAACTCCTCTTCAAAGCGGGTGGCCGCAGTCACCGCGCCGGCCGCCGCCTCTTCCAGGCCGGTGGCGACCGCGGTCAGCGGGTCGGTGACGTTGGTCGGCAGCCCGAGGGCGGCCACGCCTTCGGCCCAGGTGCCGATCTCTCCGGCCAGGGTGCGCAGGCACTCGGCCATGGTGATGCAGTCAGTCAGGAACTCGGCGTCGGTGGTGGGCGGCTCGATGTTGATCAGCAGTTTGGACATGGTGACGGTTCCTCCGGAAAGAGCGGGACGGCGGACGGAGCGAGGTGGATGCGCCGAGGCAGGGTTCGGCCGACTGTCGGCAGGAGGGGACGCTTCGCCTGATCCAGGCGATAGAACGGCCGGAGCTGTGCCCTCGGCCGGGGGAGTGGCCGGCTGCGGGGGCGTCGGCTCCCCGGCCGAGGGTGCCGTTGGTGCAGCGGTGGAGTCGTCCCGATCAGCCTGACCACGCTGGGGAGAACCTCCGGAGACGGTGTCTCGGCCGTCGGGATGAGAACGGCGGTGGCGGCCGATCAGCGGGATGGGAGTGTGTCCGCCTGCCAGGCGCCGATCCCAGCGCTTCCGCATCCGGTGTTCGGCGCGCCGGTAGATGCGGTGGGCCAGGGTGCTGGTGATGCGGCGGGTGGCCCGGGTGCCGCGGGCGAACAGACGGCCGCTCCAGGCGCCGGCCCGGCCGGAATGGTGGATCAGCGCCTGGCTGGGAGTACGCCAGCCGGTCGCCTGATAGCCCGAGCGGATGGCGTTGGAACCGGCGCGGCGGCCGGTCTTGGTCCCCAGGATCGCCAGCACGATGATCAGGGTGAGGGGATCAATCATCGTCACCGCCCGGGTCGAGGTCTGGACCGGCGTCGTGGGCGGGCCGGTCGGCCAGGGTGAGGAGGGCGTTGATGACCACCAGGACGGCCAGCGTGCCGGCGGCCACCGCACCGAACCACCACGACCAGCCCCACAGGTAGTGCACGGTGACGGTGATGGCAGTGATGATCAGGTAGTCGCTCCAGTGCGGGCGCTGAGCCCACAGCGCGCGGCCGAAGGCGGCCAGGCGCCGGCGGGTCGGCACGGGGACGGGGCCCAGGGCCAGACCGGCGGTGACCGAGTCGGCCACGTCCGGGATGTTGTTGCCCAGATCGCCGACCCACTTGCTGATCTGGCCGTTGAAGATCAGGCCGTCCAGCAGCAGGACGAAGAGGCCGCAGACGAAGAACTCGTACATCTTCAGCTGACGGGATTTGAAGCCGACGAACACCGCGCCGGCCAGGGCGGCGAAGATGATCCATTTGCCCGCTTCCATCGCGGTCTCCTTTGCACAGTGGGAGTAAGGGGGTCACAGGGGCTACGGGGCCGCAGCGTCGTGATCGGAGAGGGCCTTGAGATCGACGATCCGCAGCTCGTTGCCGGGCCGCAGCGCCGCACGCATCACGTGCTTGTACAAAGCCGGGGTCTTGCCCGGCTCACTCAGCACACCGGACGGGTACGGGCTGGCCGGTGCGTGCTCAGCGGCGGGGGTCGGCGGGTAGGGGTGGCGACGGCGGCCGGGGTCAGCGCAGCGATCGGTCATGGGGTCACCTCGAATGGTCAGGCAGGGTCAGGGGCGCATCCCGCGCCGATGGCGATGTGACCGGCGCAGGCGGGGACGGGAGAGGTCAGGCTGGTCGAGCTGTGTCAGCGGTGGCGGCGCGCTTCTCACGCCGGAGCACGGTCTTGGCGTTGGAAGCGGTGACGCGTACGCCGCGAGCGGCCAGCCATGCGGTGATCTGCGCCGGGGTGGTGTCCAGGCCCAGGGCGTCGATGGCCAGGCGGATGCGCTCGGAGTCATGGGTGACCGCGGTCAGGTCGGTTACGACCCCGTCGGGGTCGGCGGCCGGTCCGGGCGGGGTCACCTGCTGCGCGCCGGGGTCGGCGCGGTCCGGCTCCCGAGACGGGGTGACCCTGTTCGACGGGGTCAGGGCGGGGTCGGCCGGAGCGCGGTGACCCCATGCGAGCGACCCGGCGGAGTCACCAAGACCGGCCGCCGCACTCGCTCTGGGCTCAGAAGGACCGGATGCAGACAGCGGAGTGACCTTCGGCCGCGGGGCGGCGAACAGAACCTTCGGGTCCGGATCCAGGACGTCCGGGCCGTGCCAGAGCGCGGCCCACGACTGCAGCACCGCGCTGGCCTGCTCCGCCTCGGCGGTGCGGGGCGACGGTTGGGTGAGAGCGGTCAGGGCCGCAGTCCAGGGCGCCGGCACACTGGTGGTGACCAGCTGGCCGGCGTGGGCCAGCGCGCCGAGCTGGGCCAGCAGGTCGTGCTGCCGGTCCGGATCGGTGGCCAAGCCGGCGTGCTCGATCGCGGCCATCATCGCGCTGCGCAGCCGGCGGGCGGCCCAGGCTCTGCGCCCCGGCCAGCGCGAGCCGGCGGCCAGGGCGGCCTGGTGGGCGGCGCGGGCCAGCGCGGTCACCCGATGCTGGGCGGCGATCTCCGAGACCTGCCGATCGGCCGGATCGGCCAGGCCCAGCCGGATCAGCAGGCGCCGGCGGGTGAAGCGCCAGTAGATGCGCTCGCGCTCGCGGGGGCGGCCGGCGTGCTTGCGCCGCTCGCCGGCCAGGCCGCGCTCCCACAACCAGGCCGCCACGAACGGCGTGGCCAGGCGCAGTACGTCCACGGCGAAGCTCCCGGCGGCCAGCGCCGACAGCACCGCCGACAGGCTGGTCAGTACCCATACCGCGGCGCCGTCGACACCGGCCGTGCCGTGCTCGCGGATGTTCTGCCGGGCGCGCACGGCCGAGGTCAGCACGGCCAGCTCCAGGAAGCCGAAGAACACCACCCGCAGCACCGTGGGCAGCTGGGGCAGTTTTTCGTCGAAGAACGCCCACATTCCGCTCGCGGCCACTCCGGTGGCCACCAGGGCGGCCAGCACGGTCAGCCGGTCGGCCGGGGTGCCGGCTTTGCGCAACCCGCGCCCGGCAGTCCACAACAGGGCGCCCAGGGCTACCAGCAAGATCAACGACAGTGCCGCGACCAGCCAGGGTTGTGCTCTGGCCAGGTTGAGCAGTTCCTCGCGAGGCACGAGGAATCACCTCCAACAGCAGGCGCCGCCGGACACGACCATGGCGTGGGCGGTGTCCGGCGGCGCCGAAGATGCGATGCGGGTCAACCAGAGGTCGAGGTGGTAGCGCGGGTGGCCCGGGTCAGGGCGTACGCGCGAGTGGCGGCGGTGGGCACGCCGGAGATGATCCATCCGTAGCGCTGGTAGGCCTGCGGTTCCTGGGCGGCGATGGCGTACAGCATCGCCAGCATGCACGCGCGGCCGTCCAGCCCGGCATCGTCCAGCAGCCGCTGGGCGGCCCGATCGGCGACGTACTCGCTGCGCCGCTGCAGGGCGAGTACGCCCAGCCCCGCGCTCACCCATGTGAGCGCGGAGATCACCACGGCAAGGGCGGCACCCCACACCAGAGCGATGAGCAAGGCAGCGGCGGAGAGACCGGCGACCCGCCCCAGCCATTGCTGGAGTCGGGTCGGCTTCTGCTCGTGGCAGACGAGGGCGTGGGCCAGGGCGCCGGCGGCGGTGTGCCCCGTGGGGGAGTCGAGCTCGCCGTACAGCACGCCCTCGGCGATGGTGATGATCGGGATGGGACTGTCGTCGCCGGTCCGCTCGGTGGTGACCATGGTGTCGAGCTCGCTGTCGATCACGAGCATGACCGCGGGCACCCCGGCCGTACGGGCCAGGTGTGACGCCAGCGCCGACAGCTCGGTCACGGCGGAGGCCAGGTGGCCGTTCACGGACATGCCGAGCAGATCCGGCCTGCCGTGGCCGGAGTGATCGGGGTGGGACGGCGGCTGTGGGAAGGGAACGGTGCTCATGGTGGCGGGTCTCCTCTAAAAGGGAGTGAGGGCAGGCACGATCGCCGGAAAGTGGGCGCGTGCATGAGGAAGGGGCGCCGGAGTCAGCGGCCGTCGCGGCAGCGCGAGCATCCCGGATGGACGCATCGGTTGGCCGGGCAGAGCGCCCAGACTGCGGCGACGGTGTCGAAGCTGAGGCCGGACCACGTGGCAGTGGCGATGAGACGGCGGGTGCGCGCCCAGACCAGTACGTCGGCCAGGTGTACCCGCACGGTGAGTGTCAGGGAGGTCATGTCATCCGCCTGGGGCGGGAAGGCAGTTCAGGCCGCCGGGCTCGCTGTCCTGCGGCGGCGGGTGGCCGCCAGCCGGCACCCCTGGCTGCAGTAGCGGTCGGCCGCGGCCAGGACGGGACCGCGGCAGTGGCCGCATCGATGCGGCAGTCGGGTGACCTTGCGGCGTTCCTGCTCGGTCAGCCCACCCCATATCCCGTGGCGCTCCATGCGCTGCAGGGCGTCGGTCAGGCACTCGAAGCGGACCGGGCAGGAAGCGCACACCGACTTGGCTTCAGCGGCGGATGCCCCATCCCAGCGTTCGGGGAAGAAGATCTCGGGATCGACTTCGGCGCAGCCCGCGAGGTTCTGCCAGGCGTTCATCGGGTCACCTCCGTGGCCATGGTGGGGCGGTCGGTGGGCATGGACTGGCGTACGTGCACATTCAGCAGGCGCCGGGTGAAGGCCGCAGCCGGGCCGGGTGGAGCCGATCCCAGGGATTCGGCCCGTTCTTCCCGGTGGATGCCGACGGCCATCACCACGATGACGCCGATGACGATCGCCGGGGTCAGCAGGCCGATGGCCAGCACGGTCTGCCAGGCACCGGCCAGCTGGACCGCCAGGAACGTGAGGGGACCGGGCAACACCAGCCCGGCGACGCGCAGGATGGTACGCATGGCGCACTCTCCGATTCGTGAGGGAGACGGAAGCGCCCGATAGGCCGGGCGCTTCCTGAGGGGGGAGGGCCCGCAGGACGAGCCCGGGAAACGCGCTAGAACAGGGCGTCAGTGCCGGCCGATTGCCGGATGGTTTGTTCGCGGTCGCGGCGTCGTGTGCGGAGCAGGCCGTCATGGCAGGGCAGGCACAGCGCCATCAACTGATCGCCGGGCAACGTGGCCGCCTTCGTGTCGGACACGTCGGTGGACGGGGCGAGATGCAGCGGCCGGCCCGGGCGCTGTTCACGCCGGCAGGCGCCACCGTCCTTACGGTGGGGATTGCCGCACTCTCCCCGGCATTCGCACTGGCCGCCGGCTCGTCCGGCGGCCACCACGGTCCACAGAGCGACACCGGCCGGCGGCGCCGGGACAGGATCGTTCATCGGCCCTGTCCGTCGATCTGATCGGGGCCGTTCTCTGCTCGGGCCCACGCGGCCAGATCCTCCGCATGCCGAGCGCAACCGGAGGCGTGGCCGCGTTCGGCCTCATCCGGATGGTCGGCTCCGGGGCCGTAGTCGTGAATCAGCTGGCCGCAGTGCCGATCCGAGCAGCACCAAGTGAACGACTGCTCGCCGAACACGTTGTCGGCCAGGTAGACGAAAGCGGCCTGGCCCGTGGTGTGGTCCGCTCCATCGGGCAGTCGCAGCATGGCGCCGATCCGTGCCCAAGGGTGCCCGGTTTCGCGTGCTCGCCGCGCGTACCTGCGAGCCTCGCTTTTGATCAGGGCGTCCAAGTACTTGATCGTCCACAGGCCGGGCAGCGGATCGGCCACCTGCTGCCGGGAGGCGGCACCCGGGAACACCGGCTGCCAGGTGACGGCTTGACTGCCGTAGGCGTCGGTCACCAGATGAGCCACAGCGGTCTGGATGTGGTGACGCGCCTCGCTCCATGCCCGATCCGTCGGAGTCGGGATCATGCGTTCACCCCCGTCGGGGTACGGCGCGCGCCGCGGTCTGCGGCCGGTGCGAAGGCGGTCATGTCGCTCCCGCACTCGGCGCAGACCCGCCGGTTGTCCGGCGACCGCCGGGTGATGAGGTGATCCATCAGGATCTGCGCGGCCTTGGCGTCGGCCAGTACCCGGGTGGCGGTGTCGTGGTCGTCGGGCAGCTGCCCGTGACGCTCCAGTTCCCAGTGCAGGAAGGTCAGCGGCGCTGCCTGGTGACAGCGCTCGGCGGCGATGGTGGCGCGGGCCGCGGTCAGCAAGGCCAGGTATTCGCTGCGGATCAGGCCTTCGCGGACCCGGCTCGCCTGGAGCTCGGCTACCAGCTCTGTGACGATGCCGGCCAGTTCGCCGGCGTCGTCGATCAAATAGGCGGCCTGCGCGTGGGTGCGCAGGGCATCGATGCATCGGCGGGACATCATGACGGCCCGCTCATCCGTAGCACGCTGCGCCACTCGTTCAGCGTCTCCTCCAACGTGGTGGCGATGGACTGCAGCGCCTCGGCCTGCGCCAGCTGGGCGCAGACGGCGGCGAGGCGGAGCTGGGCACCGAAGGCGGTGGCGTCCTCGCCGGTGGCGTCGTGCGGGTCACAGCCGGACAGCACCTCGTCGAGCTGCAGCTGTGCTTCCTGCAGGTAGGTGAGGGCGGGAACGACGGGCGATGAGGATGACGAGTGGTCGACGGACATGGGAGTGCTCCTTTCGGTAGGCGGGCATGACGAAGCGCCCGACCGGACCGGGAGGTCCGACCGGGCGCTGACGAGACGTTCCGAGAGTCAGGCGGCCATGCGATGCAGCGGAGGCGGGGCCGGCGGTTCGGGCTTGCTGAAGGTACGGCGAGCGCGGCGTCCGGCCGCATCCCGGCACGCCACGGACAGGCTCGACAGCCATTCGGCGGGAGTCAGGTCCAGGACGATCCGTTGCCCGCTGCCGGGACAGCGGGAGACGCCGTCGGCGGCGCGGTGAGGCCACAGCATGTTCCGGCGGAGGATCCGCCAGGCGCCGCAGTCGGTGCAGACGGCCATGGGCCGCTCATCCGGGTGCAGGCTCAGCAGGTTCGGCGCCATCGTGCTGGCCAGCAGGACCGGCCGTTCGTTGTGCCGCATGGTGTTCTCCTCGCGCAAGATCAGGGGGCTTGCGTTCTCCGCCCTTCACGCGCCGACCACCATGTTCGTGGTTCGGGGCGCAAGGGACGGGCAGCGCAAGCGCTGCGCGTGCTGCCAGCCGTACCGGATCGTGGCCGCGGGACCTCGTGGTTCGTCACCTGAGCCGATGATCTGGCTGGCAGATCCGCTATGCAGTTGGCAAGTGGCGGTGACTTCGTCGAGTCGCCGGGCCTGCCGGCTTTGACCCGGTCCGCGTCCGGATCGCGGGCCGGATCAGCGCCTTCAGGACCAGTGCCGGATCATGCCGCTGTCGGCTTCTCCAGCCGCTCGGCCGCCCGCAGCATCTGGGTGGCCAGCGCTCGCAGTTCATCGGCGGTCCCGTGGATGGTGGTCCGGAAGATCCGGACCCCGCCCCGTCGCTGCTCGGAGGCGAACTCGATGCCGTGGATGTGCCGGACCGGCACGTAGACACCGGGAAACCAGGCTTGCGAGCGAGGGGCGGGTGTTGAGGTCTTCATCTCTGACTCCCATCTCCTGGCTGACTTGGCTAGTCAGGCCTATTGTGCTCATCTTGGACATCCTGGCTAGTCATGTCAAGACGCAATACCGAAAATCTAGCTAGCCTGGCTAGCCACCTATAGGGTGTGGCCATGAGCGACGACGCTGACTACCTCGGCCAGCTTGACCCTGATGATCCTCGGACGCCGTCGCGGCAGATTGCGAACAAGCTGCGAGCCGCCATCCTCACCGGGAAGCTGCAGCCCGGCGACAAGCTGCCTTCGCAGAGCGAGCTGGCCGGGCGATACGGCGTAGCGCGCGAAACCGTGAAGGCCGCCCTGCGCTTCCTGACCTCGGATCATCTGATCGTCGCCCGGCAGGGGAGCGGGGTGTTCGTCCGGGCTCAGACACAGCAGCCCGTGGGGTTGCGCCCGCACGTCGAGACGGGCTTCGACCGCTCGCACGCCTCGCTTGATTTCGCCGGCTTCTCCGGTGAGACCCTTCGCAACACGATCATGGAAGTGCTCGACAAGATCAGGGCGGGAAGGCTCACTCCGGAGTCGCTGAAAATCCGGATCATGATGTACGACACGACGGCGCCCATGCTCCTGCCACGCCGGGCCGGCACCGACTCCACCGAGCCGCTGATCCAGAAGCGAGCGGACCGGATAACACGCCGGGCCGTCGAGGGAATCATCGACGCCGTGCAGGAGCTGGCTGATCTGAAGCTGGTGAAGACCGCGAGCGTCGACGTCCGCACCCACAACCTCGCACCGTCGTTCAAGCTCTACATCCTCAACCGTGAGGAAGTGTTCTACGGCTTCTATCCGATCGTCGAACACGCGATCACGCTGGACGGGGAATCCGTGACCCTTCACGACCTGATGGGCAAAGACGCCACGCTCTTCCACTTCTCCATCAGAGACGGCGAGACTTCCGATGGACCGCAGTTCGTACAGCAGGCACAAGCGTGGTTCGACTCCGTCTGGGGGACCGTGGCCCGCGAGTATGTCCCATGACCGCTGACATCGCAGCATTGGTCGGCGGCAGCTCGGTGATTCTCTTCGACTTCGACGGACCCGTGTGCAATCTCTTCGCGGGCCATCCGGCGTCAAGAGTCGCCGATACGGTTCGCGCTGCTCTCGCCCACCGCGGAGTCCAGCCGCCTGATGCCCTCAGGGACGCGCCCAACCCTCTTCGCCTGCTCGCATGGACCGGTGAGCATCGGACTGATCTCCTGCCCGAGATGGAGGACGTCTTGATAGCCGAAGAGGTCAGGGCGGCCGAGAAGGCGACCCCTACGGCCCATGCACACGAGGCCATCGAGCTCGCCTGCCGTACGGGGAGGGGCGTGGGGATCGTCAGCAACAACTCGGAAGCGGCCGTCTCGCGATATCTCGATATGCATGATCTGACCCGATATGTAGCGGTTCTCTCGTGTCGGATCTACGGGCACCCGGAGCTCATGAAGCCCAGCCCGGAACCGATCCTGAAGGCCGTTTCCGCGCTCGGGAGTAAACCGAGCTCGTGTCTGTTCATCGGCGACGCTGTGACCGATATGGAAGCAGGAATCCGAGCGGGGACGGCGACCATCGGGTACGCGAAACATCCCGATCGGATTCCAGGTCTCGAAGGCGCCGGTGCCGGCTACGTCGTCGACAGCCTGAGGCATGTTCTGGATGCCCTCGACTCCGGCGGCGCCCTCCGGTGATGGGAGACCCTGTGGAAGCTCTACGCGTTCCGAGTGTTCCGTCGGACGTCGTGCGATCCGTGGCCGGCCGCTGGCCGGCTCTCGAAGCCTCCTGGCGACAGAGCGTCGAAGCCGAGCTGGTGGAGCTGTGCCGGCGGTATGAGGCGGATCCGATCGCGGTCCTGCCGGCCCGGTACGGCTTCGTCGTCGAGGTGGCGACCGTCAACGGTCCCCTGGTCATGCGGGCAAGCCCCGACCCGAACGGGTCCTTCCAGTCGGCTGTCGCGATGCGACTGGCGGACATCGGCGCCGGTCCCAGGATTCACGAGGTGACCCAGACCGACTCGGGCACGTGGACCGTCATGGACCGCATAGAGCCCGGCACCCCGCTCTACGCCCTTCCCGTCAAGGAAGACCTCTCCCTGCCGCTGGCCGCGATGCTGCGGCCACTCGTGGACCAGCCCGCCCCGGCACCGGACATGCCGTCGATCAGCCAATGGCTCCGGCACCGCTTGGAGCAGGGGGACGGCCTCCAAGACCTCGCTCCGGGACGCTCGCCGGCCCATTATGACCAGCGACAAGAGGCGCTTGCCGTACTCGATGACCTCAGCGCCGACGACCTTTCCGGCCTCTGCCACGGCGACGCCTCCACCGGGAACCTTCTGCTGGCCGCCAACGACCGCATGCTGATGATCGATCCTCGCGGAATGCGTGGCGAGGCCGCCTATGACGTGGCCGTCGTCGCCCTTAAGGCCACCCGATGGCTGCCGGCGGTGGACACCGTGGCGATCCTGGCGGACATGGTGGGGGTGGACCGGGAGCGGGTCCAGGCCTGGGTCACCGTTGCCGATGCCGCCCGGGTGTAGCTATCCGGCAGATCTGCCTGCGCTCTATGTCTGAGGTTCTCCCTGCGGGTCAACCTCAGAGAGGACTTCTGCCCTGAACGGGGACACCGGGCGCAACCGGCTCGATCTCCTCAAATGCCGCGCTCCGGTCCTTGCTTCTATCCGGTACGGCGGGGCGGCCCGCTCTCTGTTCGGGCCGCCCCGATAGAGGATCAGCGGCGGGTCAGCAACATCAGCTGCTTGTGTGCGGTGGACTTGATCACGTCGTCGGTGCCATCGAGCAGCCGGGCGCCGCGAGCTGCGAGCGCGTTTGCGGCCAGTACGCCGGAGGGGCGGATCGCGGCGATGTGGTCGAGGTAGCCGGTCACGGTCCGCTCGGCGGCATAGGCGGTGCGGCCCAGGCGGTCGGTCTCGTTGTCGTACAGCGCCATCAGGGTCTCGCGGCGCCGGTCGGCCCGGGCGCGGATGCGTGAGCTGGCGTCCTGCTCGATCGGCCACAGCTCGTCGATCAGGGCGCGCATGTCGTCGATGAGGATGTCGGTGCGGGCCAGGGCGGTCTCTTCGGCCGCCCACTGCCGGTAGTAGGCCGTGGTCAGGCCGAGAGTGCGGCGGGCCTCGCCCAGGCGGTCCAGTGCTCCGGCGGTGTGCCGCACGCTCCAGCGGGTGTAGGCGTCGCGCACGGCGAAGCGCTCAGTGTTGGCGCACACCGGCCGCCACGGAGTGATGAGGGCCTGGGCGGGGCTGCGGCCGTCGTGGCTGTTGAGCATGACGACGAACGGCACGATCTCGTCATTGATGCCCTCGGCGTCCACGCGCACCGACTCGGGCAGGCGCAAGGACACGAAGACGCGCTGACCTTCGCGCAGGGCACCAGCGGATTCCCAGATCACTTCCCGGGTGTTGACGAGGTCTTCCAGGAAGGCGAACAGCCCCCGGTTCTGGATCGGCAGGTATCGGCGGCCGACGATGCCCAGGGCGGCGCCGGTGTCGGTGCGCACGGTGACGTACTGGCCCGGGACGATGCGATAGTCCGGGCGGCCGTCGGCGCCGTGGATGAGGTAGCGGGCCTTGCGCAGCTCGACGTCGAAGTCGATGCCGCCCAACTGCAGGACGTGGTCGATGTCGGTGGTGCCGCCGGGGATGACCTGGCCCAGGCCGTGCCAGGCGGGGGTGGAGGTGTACAGGGCGGCCTGTCCGCGGCTGGTGTCCAGGCCGTCACGGCCGACGACTTCGGCCGGATCGGCGGCCACGTAGCTGCCGTCGTCGCGGCGGCTCCATTCGCCGGAGGCGACCAAGGCGCGGCGGGAGTCGTAGAGCTGCTGGTTGCCGTCGGTGCTCATGAGGGATGTCCCCTTTCACAGGATGGGGTCGCCGGGCCGCCAGCGGGCGCTGTCCTCGCCGTATCCGCTCGGCGCGATGTCGCCGATCGCGGCACGCAGGCGGGCGAGGGCGGCACGCTCGTGGTCGTCCTCGGGGCGCGGCAGGCGGAAGGCGCCGGGCGCGGCGGTCAGCGTGTGGATGCGCTCCAGACGGAAAGAGCGGGGGCGGCCGGAGCGGTGGTCCATGGCGCGCACGATCAGGTGGCCGGTACGGGTGGCCACCAGCTCGTACGGCTCGATGGTGCGGGTGGTCTGTTCGCCGTCCGCCGCCACATAAGTGATCACGAGGGGCCGTTCGGCGGTGATCGCCCGCTGGAGCTGGGTGTGGAGCTCGGCGATGCCGGTGGGAGTGAGGCTGGCCGCACGGATGTGCCGCAGCGCGGGCCCGGAGGCGAGGATGTGGCGCTGTCCGTCGCAGCAGTGGCCGACGACGGTGAAGATCTGGCCCTGCAGGGCCGTGATGCTGCCGTGGTAGCGGACGTCGGTGCCGATCTCGTACATGCCCTGACCTCCTTCTTCTCCTCTCTCTATACTCATAAAACTATTGCTAACTGTCAATAGTTTGCGAGTGATTCCATTGACGATCCGCAAGAAAAACTGACATCATGAGCCCCACGAACACCGCCGAGATCCGCACGGAGCGACACCGGCATGACATCGAGGTGGCACGCGGCTCAGGTAGCCGGTAGGCCGTTGCTGACGGGCACCTCGGGGTCGCGCTGCCGGCCATCCCGGGCAACGCGCGGCCCTGCGAACGCCGTTGCCGTACTGCGCCACGATGGCTTTGGCCGCTGCATGGAAAGGACCTCGCCATGGGCATGTGGAGCGTGCGCGTGGAGACCGACACCGGCGCCGACGACAGCGCTGGCTTCGGTCAGGAGTTGCGCGCTGCCCTGGCTAAGTGGCACCCAGCCGTCGGAGACGCTCACTTGGCTGGCCGCCGCGTGCCCGGCCGGGTCAGCCTTCAACTCAACGTGGAGGCCGCCAGCGCACGCCGGGCGGTGGAGACGGCCGTGCGGGAAGTCACCGCTGCCTTGCGCGATCTGAGTCGTCCGGTGCACATCGCCCGTATCGAGGTGGTGGCCGAAGACGAGTTCGAGGCGGAGATGCGCAGCATGCCGGTGGAGCTGATGGGCGTGCGGGAGATCGCCGAGGCGGCCGGCGTGACGCGACAGCGCGCTGATCAGCTGACGCATCGCGAGGACTTCCCGCAGCCGCTGGCGAGCCTGGCCGCGGGAAAGATCTGGTCGGGTGCGGCGGTGCGCCGGTGGCTGGCCACCTGGGAACGCAAGTCCGGCCGGCCGCGGGCATCGTCGAGCTGACTCGTGAGCGCGCACGATGGGGGAGTGCGCCGGTAGCTGATCGGCCTCTTGGAGCAGTCCCGTCGGAGAGATCTGCGCGAGGCATCCGGAGCGTGTCCCGGCAGAGCGGGCCCGCGGGATGGACATCGCCCTGGCGCCGATCTCGGTGATGGCCTGTGCATGGCGTCGCCGCGGGGGTAGGTTTTGTCGACGTTCCCGCTTCGGGTGAGCCGGCCGTCTTTCCGTCTCAGGAGATGGGCGGCTCCTGCAGTTGGCCCTGTACCCAGCAACGCCGGACCATCCCCGCCGGAGTGTGCCGGGAGACCCAGGCCGAGGCCACGCTCGGCTCCAGGGAAAGCTGCGCCGCCCACAACTCCAGATCGAGGTCATCGGCACCAACCGGAGCCGTCCGGGTGTGGACGGTGCCCTCCTGGGTGCGCCAGCCCAAGACGAACCCGGTGGGCTCAGCTGAGCGCAACGGCCGTTTGAAGCGGTGCATTACCTCGACGATTGCGTACAGGAAGCCGACGGCAAACACGATCGTGATGAATCCGACTGTCTCGCCCTGTGCCACTGATCACCCTCCCCGCCAGGCAGCGATCACGCGCTCTCTATTGCCTTAACGAAGCGATCACGGGTGATGGTGCCGGACCGCCGCAGCGCGATCATCGACGCAAATGCCACTCAGGACGAGACGCGGTGAGGACGACCGCCTTGAAGATCTGTGTGTTCGAGCTGGCGACTCACCTCCCACAGGTGTGGGAGGACCCCGTCCAGGACGCTCTCTTATCCGAGGTGACTGGCTCACCCCCACGGGCGTGGGGAGGACGAACAGGGGCAGGGAGATGAACGGGCGCAGACCGGCTCACCCCCACGGGCGGGGGGAGGACGAGACCTACCCGACGCTGCAGCTCGGCAGCGTCGGCTCACCCCCACGGGCGTGGGGAGGACACCATGACCGTCCTGAAGGACACGCCCCACGTCGGCTCACCCCCACGGGCGTGGGGAGGACGGCACATCCGGGCGCACGTACATCGCCCATGACGGCTCACCCCCACGGGCGTGGGGAGGACCCGGATTCCTGGACCCGCTAGTGGTCGGTCGACGGCTCACCCCCACGGGCGTGGGGAGGACGGGCTGGACCACCTGGGCATCACCGCACACCACGGCTCACCCCCACGGGCGTGGGGAGGACGGCGCCCCGGGGAGGGATTGCTCGTATCTTGGCGGCTCACCCCCACGGGCGTGGGGAGGACACATCCGCACTGCGCATCATCGGCGAGGCCAGCGGCTCACCCCCACGGGCGTGGGGAGGACGTGGTGGCCGTGACCTTCAGCCCGCCCGGGGTCGGCTCACCCCCACGGGCGTGGGGAGGACTGTGGGAGCGGGCGCTCCTCAGTGGTCGTCGTCGGCTCACCCCCACGGGCGTGGGGAGGACCCGTAGGAACCGCAGGGTTTTCGCCACGGTGGAGGCTCACCCCCACGGGCGTGGGGAGGACGCCGGAACGCGAGTTCTGGAGCGCAGGTTCGTCGGCTCACCCCCACGGGCGTGGGGAGGACTGCAACCTGTCCTGCCGCTACTGCGATACCCCCGGCTCACCCCCACGGGCGTGGGGAGGACCTCATCCAAGTCGACCCACCGCAGTCCGAGAGCGGCTCACCCCCACGGGCGTGGGGAGGACGGAAAAGGAGAACCGCCAGCCACGGAGAGGGCCGGCTCACCCCCACGGGCGTGGGGAGGACTCCACCTCGACCCGCGCGGTTCGGCCATCGATCGGCTCACCCCCACGGGCGTGGGGAGGACGATCTCGGTGGTGTGGGGTTCGGGGCTGGTGTCGGCTCACCCCCACGGGCGTGGGGAGGACAATTGCAATCTGGGACACATCAACCTGGATGCCGGCTCACCCCCACGGGCGTGGGGAGGACGCGGTGACGAGGAACTGCAACGGCAGCCCCTGCGGCTCACCCCCACGGGCGTGGGGAGGACCTCATGCTGCCCGACGACGAGTTCGACGCACTCGGCTCACCCCCACGGGCGTGGGGAGGACGGGGTGATGTGACCGACAAGGAGAACATGGGGCGGCTCACCCCCACGGGCGTGGGGAGGACGAGCACGTGATCAAGACCAAGCGGTTCGCTGACGGCTCACCCCCACGGGCGTGGGGAGGACATCACCCGGTGGAGCTCGACGTAGTCGGCCTGCGGCTCACCCCCACGGGCGTGGGGAGGACTCGGCCTCAACGCCGTTTTCCCGGCAGATCTCCGGCTCACCCCCACGGGCGTGGGGAGGACCACCTCCCCGCCCGTCGCCGTGAGCTCGGCGGCGGCTCACCCCCACGGGCGTGGGGAGGACTACTTCAAAGGTCCTGTTGTTGCTCATGCGGCCGGCTCACCCCCACGGGCGTGGGGAGGACAGGGCCGGAATCTAACCGGCCTAACTGGCTAACGGCTCACCCCCACGGGCGTGGGGAGGACTCGACCACGACCCTCGGGAGCGGTCTGTGGTCCGGCTCACCCCCACGGGCGTGGGGAGGACGTCGCCGACGCCGTTGTCACTCGACTCCTGGAGCGGCTCACCCCCACGGGCGTGGGGAGGACCAGTTTCAGGTCTGGTCGATATCGTCACTAAACGGCTCACCCCCACGGGCGTGGGGAGGACCTCACGGCCGCCTCCCACACCTCGTCCGGAACCGGCTCACCCCCACGGGCGTGGGGAGGACTCCTTGGAGTCGCGCACCGCTCGGCCGCCGCCCGGCTCACCCCCACGGACGTGGGGAGGACGGGGGCCACGGCCGACCGCGGCCGATACCAGCCGGCTCACCCTCACGGGCGTGGGGAGGACCTGACGCCGATGGCGCAGGGCGGGGTCCTGTCCGGCTCACCTCCACGGGCGTGGGGAGGACCGGGGGCCGAGCTTCCAGTCCTCGGAGCGGACCGGCTCACCCCCACGGGCGTGGGGAGGACGCGGCCATCCGGCTGGCCTGCGCGGAAAACCGCGGCTCACCCCCACGGGCATGGGGAGGACACCTGCTCCACCTGGCAGCCGACCGCGTCGACCGGCTCACCTCTACAGGCGTGATAAGGACGTCAAAGACGGTCAATGGGCACCATGCTTCACCTTCATGCAATGGAGGGTCATCTAAATTTCATCTGTTTAGTTTTCAATCTGCGGGACTTTATTCACCTAGCGGGGGCGAGACTCAGTAGGCCGCAACCGTAGGCCTTGCCTCGGCCGATGCCGTTTCGTACAGCGGAGGCAAAGAGATTGGAGTCTGTGACAATGAGATGACCGTCATAGCGGACGTGGTCGATGGTTAACTTCTGCGCCTCTTCTCTGACGTGGGTCTTGCCCTGCATCCGAAACGCGGGGGAGGGAGCAACATCGGGACGGCCGTTTCTGCCGGCCGGGATGACAAAACCGTTGCGTTCCCCCTGGCGGATTATCCAGTTGATCTGAGCTTCGGGAGTGCGATGGACAACGCGACGTGGCTGATCCCGCTTTCCCTGTTCGGCGCGTCTGTTCTGTTGCTTCTCATCCCGCTTGACGGCTCTTGTGGGGTTGGCTACCAGTCGGAATGCGAATCGATGGCCACCTGTAATGGCCGCGAACAGAGGCTGCAGGTCTCGTACTTGGTACGGCTCGCTGAGGTAGTACTTCGGCAAGCCCGACCAGTCGGGTTCGACATGGCTCTGCACATACAGCAGAAATCCCTGTTCGCTCTGGTCGAGGCGCCATAGCACGCCGTGTTCCTGTCGGGGCGGCTGTTCACCTTCGACCTGTGGGAATGCCGTCATCACGGTGCGGTGCATCTGGTGCACATCCGCATAGTCACGGCGAAATTCCCGCGAGGTCACATCAATTTTTAGCTTGCTCAGGAACACCCGAGCCTCCTGCTGAAATCATTTTCTCGGTCAGGGCGACATAGCCGGAAAGCACGGTCCGGGTTGTGAAACGCCGGTCGTTTCGGGCAAGGGAAATAGGCTGGTCACGCCTCGGTTCGGCGCCGGGGGTGGTGGGTTCGCACTCGATCATGGTGCGCAACTCGATGGTTTCACCGCGGCGGAGGCCACTAAGCGCTCGATCGTGGGACTTGGGACGTGTTTCCAGCCAGAGATGCTCACGCAAGACCGTATCGAGCGATTTCTCCTGTAGACCTTCGGCAGTACATGGTTCTCCGGGGCGGCCAATACCGATCAGCGGGCGGGTCGGCACGAAAGGCTTGCGACCGAAACACAGTGGCCAGTGGGGACGTTGCACTGCCTCAGCGGCTTGGTTGAGCGTGGGCTCGTCCCCTTCGAGCACGACAAGGAATAACGCGTCGGCCAGATAGTAGCGCTCGCTGACAACGGTGCGGTGACCACCTCCTGCGGTGGTAGGGACGTTTTGAGCGGTGTGGTAGTCACGTTCCAGAATGCCTTCACGGTCGACGCGTACCGCCATGCGCAGCTGTGCGAGTCGGCCCAGGCGCGTTGAGTCGTCGCGGGAGATGCCCAAGGCTGCGCCGAGCAAGCCGACGATGCCGGACTTGGTGGGTTCTGATGTGGTCTCGCGGGTCGTGAAACGTGACCGGATGCCCCAGGACTGCATGGGGGCATCCAGACAGAGCGCCAGACTGAACGCCATCGCCGGTCAGACCTTGGCAGTGGAGAAGACGCGGCTGGCAAATTCATCCAGGGAGGGGACCTTCTCGGTGTCTGCCAGGCCGTTGAGAGTGCCGGTCACCGAGGCGGCGGTAACCGATGCGATGTCATTTCCGCCGTAGAACCGACGTATACGACCCAGGTGTTCGAGAAGGCGCTGAGTGGAAAGACCCAGCAGATCCGTTCCGGAGACCGGGTTCAGGAACGCGTTGGCGAGGTTCCACGCGCCTCGCTGCCGGACGACGGAGATCAGTGTGTCCGGCAGGGTGAGAGCAGCCATGGAGTTCTGCTTACCGCTGGGGACTGCGTGGATGAAGGCATACAGCCAGGTCCGAGCTGTGCGGGCGACCAGATCGGTGTCGTTGCCGAGGTTGCGGGTGAGCTGGTCCAGATCGAGGTTGGCGTAGCGGTAGTAGCAGGCACTGTTGAAGTCCACGGTGCCGATCATGTCTGCGCCCGACTCGTCTTGGGGCTTGAGGTCATCCACGGCGGTGTAGTAGTCGAACTCGTTGACCACTGCGTGGGTGGACAAGGCATGGGCGACCTGGCAGGCGGCGTCGATATTGAAATCCTTGTTGTCGGCGATCATTCGGCCGAACAGCGCCACGTCAGCGACTTTGCTTGCGTCCAGGATGCGTCGCGCTTCAGCCAGGTCTTGCTTAGATGGTTTGATCTTTTTGGCTTTGCCAGTGCTCTTCACCTCCTCGGCATTCTCTTCTTCGCTGTCTGTGGTCTTCCGCTTGCCGCGACCTCTGGCTGCGGCCGCGGCTTTGGCGGCTGCGGCGGTTTCGAGCCGGTCCCACTCGCGGTGACAGAAGTCGGCCAGCAACTCTGAGGCTTGGCGTCCGACAAACAGCAGGTACTGGGTTAGACGGGTGTTGGTGTCCACTCCGAATCCAAGCGCTTCCAGGCCTGCGGTCACCACAGTGGTGGTGGCCTCGGGGCTGCGGCCATGTTCGTTGATCAAGATTTCGCTGGCATTGTCGAGTAGCCGCTTGGTGCGTACGCCGGTTTCTTCATGCTTCAGGCCGTACTCGTTGAACAGCAGCCGGGCGGCGCGTTTGATGCTCTGGCTGGAGACCCTGCCGCGTGTGACACCGCCGAAAGTTGCGGTCTTGGGCTGACCTGTGTCGTCGCGGTTGAGATTGCTCACCGGGAAAGACTGCAGCAGGTGAAGCTCGATGATCATAGGAATCTCCTGGGGGTTAGATAGCTGGAGAGGGAGAGGAAGCTACAGAAGGGGTGGGGCGGTGGAAGTCTCGTGCCCAGCCCAGGCGGACTCGGTGGACACGCTCGGGATCGGCTCGCTCGTCCATGAGCGTCACCACATCGTCCAAAAGCTGGTAGTAGTCGAGCGTGATGTCCTCGGAGCTCAACAGCCGGATCGTTTGACGCAGGTAGTGCGGGAGGGAGGCACGGTCGACGGCAAGCAGCTGGACGAAACGTCGTTCAGCAGAGTTGCGCTCAGCAGCCAGGATTTTCATCGATGTTCCCAAGGAACGTGATCCATTGCTGCGAGTGCTTCGCGGTTGGGGATGCAGCGCGAACAGTCCGGCGACCAGAATCCATGCCTGCTGCTCGACTTGGGGCGGATCGAAAGGAAAAACCGCAGCGTAGGCTTCGGCCTCATAACGTGGACCGTTGAGGGACCGGCGAAGCTGCGCCAGCGTCCGGCGGGCTTCCGACACCTGGTGGGCACTTCCGGACTCAAGTTTGGCGTGCAGGCTGTACAGGTGCCCGATGAAGCGGCGACGTCGCTCACGTATCTCGTCGTACGGCGTGGAGAGGGCCTGAGTGCTCATGTGAGGGCCTCCTTGTTGATGAACTGCTTCGCCTGAGCGATGAACACGTCGGTGAGGCGGTGGAGCTTGCCGGTGAACTGGCCGAACACTCGCCCTGCCTCGGATAGGCTCCGACCCGTCCGAGGCGAACCGTTCGCCCAGCGATCGGCCGTGGCCGTCGCTAGTTGGCGTACGCTACGAGCCCAGCTTTCTATGGCCGTTGCTTCTGATTGCTGTCGGCGGCGGGCCTCGCCCAGGGCGCGTAGGAACCCGTCAAATGGGCCAGGAAGCCGGGCCCAGTACGCCAGATCGACGGTGCTGTCGCGTTCAACTTGCATGGCGGCGGCGTAGTCGCTTTCCATAGCGCGTAGCGCTTCGGCTACCTGATCGGCCAGGTCAACGGCGTGACCGATGATGGGACCGGCGGGCTCGTGCTGGGCGCGTAGCAGTGCAACGGGTGCGGCGACCGCTTCTTCTGACCAAGACTGGACCACTGCGGCTTGGGCTCCCAGACGCTGTCCGAACACGCGCAGCGTGTAGACGGTGTCGTCGCTGATGACGCCGTCTTCTACCAGCTCGGCAATGTGATCCAACGCCCGAGGCCGACGTCGCTGGTGCTCGTCACCGGCTAAAAGCAGCGTTTCGGTATGCCGCCATACTCCTCGACGTTCATCCAGCCGTACTGGCCGGAACTCCTCCCACTTCTTCTGTCGTGGCTTGCGCGGAGGCCGGCGAAATGCCGACATCAGCTCCACCCCAGCCAGCTCGTCGCGTAGCTCGGTGCCTGGAGCGATCACGACACCCGCCACCACCGGGCCGGTCTCACTCTCCCGTGGCAGGAGCAGGATGCGCCGGGACTGCCACGTCAGAAGATCGGTCCACCCTTGTGAAGAGCGCTGATCCGGCTCTGGGTTGGGGAAGGCGGCAGACTCCCACGCTGGTTGATCCTGAACGGCTGTGGGTTGGGGTTGCCCGCGTTTCGGGTTATAGATCGGCATGTTGAGCATCAAGGTCTCGTGGAGCGTTCCGCCCTCGACGACCACGACTCCGAAGTAGTTCGCCAACCCGCGTATGGAGGACTTCACGTTCTGATAGGGAGTCTTGGTCCCGCCCGGGTCATAGGCGTGAACCGTCACCAACCACCGAGCGGCTTGCCCAGCCTCCAATGTGATCTGCTCGGCCGAAGTCGTGTGATCGAAAAGCGTCACATTGTTGCCGCTCGCACGGTCAAGTACCAGCTTGGCTACGCTTGACGGTGGACACTTGGCGAGTGGCGGACACTGCAGGAACGGCCGCTGGGAGTCGAACAAGTCGAACCGGTCAGGGTAGTCAGTTAGATATCGCTCCAGCGGGCCCGCCGTGAAGCCGTCCTTCCACACCTTCTCCCACGCATCGGTGTCAGCCGGGCCGTACACCCGATGCGCCAAGGCCAAAATCAGCCGGTATAGAGCCGCAGTCATCGTGGGGGTTTCAGCGGCCAACCGCCGCAACTTGCGCGCCTCCAGCAGCACATCCCTCAGCCCAACCTCATCGGACGAGCCATTCACGAGCTCGACCGGCAACCATCGCTGCTCCATCAGATCGAAGATCACATCCGTGCCTTCCTGCGTTCAGGCGCTATTACTGGCTCATCCGAGGCGGCCAGCGAGCAGTACCGATTAGTCGATCAGTACACCGAAAAGACGGGAATAGCGCATGCGATATCCCTCAACCGCGCATTGGCCATCATGAAACACCAGTGCCCGATGTCGGCTTAGCCAGGAACTCCCGGAGAAGACCAGCGGGACCGGCTGCCGCTGAATCGCCTCGACCAGCCCGTAGGGCACATCAGCCGGCGCGATGAGCCGCACACAAGAATCCAGCAACTGTCCGAGGACCTCAACGGAGAACGAGGCATCACGGTCCAGGTCGATAGGCGTGGTGCCCTCTACTGGGATGACACCCACAGCAGATGACTGGAGGGCCACCACCTCGGCGATCATCTGGATCGTTTCCGGGAGATCGTCAGTTTCGCTCATGAGGACCGCTCCTGCTGCGCGTTTTTCCCGAATGCGTTGGTTGAGCAGTTATATCCCTAAGCGAGCGGTCGGGATCCGGCAGTGGTAGACAGATCAGTCGTACGTCGGCGCTCTGATTGTCGTGCTTTCTGAGTAACTGCTCATCGGCCGCCTCTCCATCCTTCCATCCAGGTGGGTAGGCCACTGGGCTTGTGCCGTACACCTGCTCGATGAGATCCGATACCTCGGTGGGTGAATGGATGTGAGTGCGATCCTTTAACAGTGCCCAGGTGCGCCAAGTGAGCGCTCGCGGGTACACCGCGCCGGTGTACGGCGGCAGCACCGGACCCTTGGCGGTCTCGGTCACACCCGTGATCACCAAGGTAAGCTCGGTCAGGTGGGGAAAGCGTCGATGCACCCTGCCGTGCCGCTGCACGCGGCCCATTCGCTGAATGAGACTGTCGATCGGCGCAAGATCACTCACTAGGACATCGAAATCTAGATCCAGGCTCGATTCCAAGACCTGTGTCCCCACGACAATGGCCCGAACAGGGCGATGAGGGTTGCGCGCTCCCTCCTCTTCCGGAGGTCCGAACCGCTTGCGCAACGCTTCCTCGACCTCGTAGCGAGGCTTGTCTGCCATCTGGCCGGTGATGGCGAACAGTTCTGGCCGTTCCTCCGCGGGAAGCTTCTCGATGGCGGCTAGCAAATGGGTGTGTGTTGCTTCGGCGCGGCGGACCAGATTGTGGACCACCGCGACACAGCCGCCCTTGCGGATCCTGCTGATCAACCAGTCCACGAGCTCTTCATCGGCTACGTTGTCCAGTTTCATCAGCCGGTTTGCGTTGAGATCGCTCACCGCAATGGGGAACGTTTCGATGTTGTCGGCGGTAGCGTAGGTGAGCCGGGGGTAAGCAGATATCTGCTCGCGGGTGCCACTTTCCTCACGCCCCAGGCCAGTACGCCAGGTGGAAATGAGCTGGGTACGACGATGAGTGGGCAAGGTCGCCGATAGCAAGATCACAGAGACGCCGAGCAGTCCCATCCACCCCAAGACCCGGTCCAGCAGCCTCGACATGTAGGTATCGAAGGCATGCACCTCATCGATCACGATAATCTTGCCCGACAGCCCGGCAATGCGGACGAAGACATGCTTGGATCTGATCCCGGCCATCAGTACCTGGTCTACTGTTCCGGCGCCGACCGGCGCAAGCAGTCCCTTCTTGTGAGTGAACCACTCGCGAGCATCTGACTGGGCCGAGGTTTCCTCGCCTTCACCCTCATCCTCGTCTGCATTCACACAGACCGGCTGGATGGCGGCTCCGGTTACCTGGTTCAAAGCTTGTGCAGCTAAAAACTCGCCGGCACTGCCGTGCAGCAACCGCACGGCGAGATCAGGCTGATGGGACTCCAGCATCTTCCTGATATCGCGGTAAGCCTGGTTGCTGGTCGCCTTGGTCGGAGCCGCGAAGTATAGTCCCAGCCCATCTTCTGTTCCTGCGGCGGACCGAACCGCCTGTGCAGCAGCCTGTAAGGCCGCCTTCGTCTTTCCCTCACCTGTCGGCGCCTCTAAGATCAACAACGTCGGGGAGTCGAGGACGTGGCTCAACCCCTCCACGGCTACCTGAACCGGGCGTGGTTCCTCATTGAAAAGGGCTCTGAAGCTCACATCTTCCGGCGGCCTCCAGGAAGTCCACCCTGCTCGCTCCACCGCCGTCACCGCTAGGTTCCTGACTTGAGCTGCGTAGGTGCCGAGATCTACTGCAGCTCCCTTGTAGGGGAAATTCACCGTGTCAGAAGCGATCCAGTCGCTTGCTGAGGTCAGTCCGGACAAGGCGACAAGAAGCCCCAGGTCAATCTGCACCTGCCTCCATGAAGCCGTCGGCGGTAATTCCAATCCCCATCGATGCAGAAGTTCGTTGACTAGTCCGTCGCACCAGCTATTCCATCTTGCCCCTCCCCAGTCCCCCCACTTCTTGCGAGCCTCGCTGACCGTTGCGCTGCGAGGGATGAAGCCATGGTGTCCCCCGAGCGCGTAGGCGATGTCTTGAGCCGTGCGTCGCGTTGCGCCCCATTGCCGCAATATCCGATCCATGTGTATGGCGGTGAGGACTCCGTGGGGGGTATCCACACGTTGCCGTAACTGTTTGTGGTCAGGCATCTCGCGGAGCGTGGCGGCTGCAGGCTCACCCATAAGCCCTATGGCGAGGTCGCGACGCAACGCCTGAAAGGCTGGGGACAGCTTACCGAGGTCATGCAATCCGCAGAAGAATGGTATCCATGCTCGTGCGTCGCCGATCGGCGCGAGTGCTGATGAGAGTCTTGCCTGAACCCAAGGGCTGAGTAGCTTTCCATATAGCAACTCTGCTACTGCCATTGTGTCAATCGCGTGACAGATTAATGGGTGCATCGCATCTTCGTTGCCCGCTTTGCCCCACGGTGTCCGAAAGTCTAGGCCGTGTCCTTCGATGTCGCTCAATGAGAAGCCTCGCGATGTCAGGTTTGCCGACCGCAACAAGATTCGGATGGTACACGGAAAGGCGAACTAAAGGCCCGCTATGTGAGAAGCGCGCCAATGTCAACATGGTGGAACGCGTTTGGCGGTGTACGGTGGCCTGATCCGCAGCTGGCGGCTTGAACGATGCATCCCGCTCGTTGAAAACTCCAAGTGTAATTGGAAAGTAGCAGGTCGGAAAGTGCCCTCCCGTGGTGCGTGGTGAGCTGACGGTGGGTAAACGCGAGCTCTACGAGAAGATTCCCCATGCTCCTGGGGAGTGAGCCGGGCAACGACCAGGTCACCCCGCTCATCGATCGAGTCCTCTCCACGCCCGTGGGGGTGAGCCGATGCTCGACACCACCGCAATGCTGCGCGGCCAGTCCTCCCCACGCCCGTGGGGGTGAGCCGCCGAGGGTGCGGAGGGCGCGGACGACGGCGGTGTCCTCCCCACGCTCGTAGGGGTGAGCCGATCACCTACCGGCGGTGTCAGCTGCTGGGCCTATCTTCCCCACGTCTATGGGATGCGTCGTTGAAGAGGGCAGGTGTGTAAGTTTGGATCTGGTGGAGGCAGTCTGGCGCCAGCTCCTCGTTGATCATGCTTGGAGTCCTCTTCGATCGTGATCATTCCCAATGTCTTCCCACAAACTGAAGAAATGGGAGAAGGGGAAGGCGTTTGCCCAGGTGGAAGCCGCCGGTGCGCCTCGCTGGGTTGGTGTCTCATAATCCCTGGGTCGCGGGTTCGAGTCCCGCCCGCCCTACCCTCCACAGCCTTGACAAGAGTGTCCCTGAACTGCACTTTTGCTCTTTGAGGCGATCTTCTGCCGTCCGGCTGTCAACGGTCGTCATCGGCCTCTGACGGTTGATCGTGCCGAATACGTGCCGAAGTTTCAGCGAAGAGCCGAGCCCTACTCGGCGGAGTGGGATGCTTCTCACCCCTGTAGCCGCGCGGCCCGCTTCGAGCAAGTCCAGTACCTTGCGCCGGAACTCCGGCGGGTAGCCCCGTCGTCCCATGCCACCTTCCTCTCATCAAGCGGCACAAGAATCCAGAAATCCACCTCCACTCAACCCGGGGCACACCAAAGTCTCCACCGAAGCCGGGGCGATTCACCCCGCTCGCTGATCTTCGCTGGGGGAGCGTGACGGCTTGACTTGGTCCCACCTGGAACCGTTGAAGATCTGCGGGACCGGCGCGGTCTGTGGACTCGGGAACTGCCGTCCCCGAACCCCTGTCAGGCGAGAGCGTCGCCCGCTCAGCGGGCGTGGGGGCTGGCGTCACCCGCTGACACGCCGGCCCGCGCGTCAAGCGCCGCGTCGAGAGCCTTGAGTGTGCGCTTGTGGGTGAGGTGGGCACGCAGCCGGGCCAGCTGGGACAGCGCGGCCTCGCCGTCCATCCGCGACAGCGCATACACGGCCGCGCCGGCGACCAGCGGACTGCGCGGCCCACTGCCCGGGATCTCGCGCAGAGCCGTCTCCACCAACTCGCCGAGGAGCCGGGCCGTATCGGAGTGCGGGGGCGAGAAGGCCAGCACCCAGATCAGCCCGCGCAGCGTGACGGCGTTGTAGGAGTCGAAGTCCTCCGGATGGCCGCCGCGCAGCGGCAGCGGGCGGGGCCGCCCGGCCAGGCCGATCCAGTCAGCGATCTTGCGGCGGGCCTTCTCCCCGCCGATCTCCTCCAGGAGCGCTCCCGCCCGTCGTTCCCAGGCCGCCCCGGGCCTGGCAGCCCTGGCGGTGGCCGTGTGGGCCAGCAGTTCGCCCCACCGCCCGCCCAGACCCGGCAGGTCGGCCAATACCCTGTCGGCCCAGACCTCACCCGGGTTGATCGGTGGGTGACCGGACGAGGCCGCCAGCTCGCGCAGCCGGCCACCAGTCCACCAGCCCGTCATCGACGTCCGCCGGATGACGGCGACCAGTTCGGGCGAGAGGCCGCGCCCCGTCTCCAGCAGGTGGTCGGCCAGCCGGACGAGCAGGCCCGAGGCCGCGTACGTCACCTCCTCCTCGACATGGCCGAGAAGGAATGCGGCCACCTCCGGCATCGCGGTGAACGGCAGACCTCTGGTCACGATCTCCATCAAGGTGGCGATGTGGTCTCCCGCGTCCCCGTAGCGCAGCAGCGCGCCGGCGAGCCCGATCCGCAGTACGTCGTCCTGGGCGAGGAGGAACTCGGTCGCCGGTCGCTCTTCCAGGCTCCAGAAACCGCCCGGCGGGAGACCGCGCCGCGCCAGCGTCCCGGCCAGCGCTTCGACGTCACCCGCACCGGCCAGCCGTCGGATCTCCTGGCTCATTTCCGTCATGCCGGGGCAGTTTATGGGCGCCAGCCGACATTCCGCGTACTTCCGGAGCGATCCCCTCGCGAGACGCAGCTCTCACCGGGCGGGTGCGCTGGTTCGGCAGGCGGGTCGGCAAGTACGAGCGTTTCATCCTGTCGGCGCCACCGTCCGTGTGAAGCCGGGTGAGAGCAACTTCGGACCGACATCGGGTTCCCAAGATCAGCAATGATCTCCGGCGGGTCCAAGTCAAGCCGGGCGGATTCCAGCGATCTTCGCAACACGGGGTCATTCGACTGTTGCGACGAGCTTAGCGAAGAGCTCGGCGGGGTCTGCCAGCCGAGGATCTTGCGGGGGCGGCTGTTGAGGTGGGCGGCGACGGCGTCGAGCTGGTCGGCAGTGAAAGAGGACAGGTCGGTGCCCTTCGGGAAGTACTGGCGGAGCAGGCCGTTCGTGTTCTCATTCGAGCCGCGCTGCCAGGGGCTGGCGGGCTCGCAGAAGTAGACGGGGATGCCGGTGACGGCGGTGAACTCGTCGTGGCGGCTCATCTCGCTGCCCTGATCCCAGGTGAGGGAGCGTGCGATCTGGCGAGGCAGGCCGGCGAAGGTCTCGATGAGGGCGTCGCGGACGTGTTCGGAGGTCTTGCCGTCGAGCAGATGCAGCAGCATGACGTAGCGGGTGGTGCGGTCGACGAGGGTGCCGATGGCGGAGCGGGTCCCCTGGCCGACGATGAGGTCGCCCTCCCAGTGGCCGGGCACCTGGCGGTCATCGACGTCACTGGGCCGCTGGTGGATGAGCTTGCCGGGGTCGATGAACCGGGTGGCGCGCTCATCGCCGCGTCGGCGGCGGCGCCGGGCCTGGCGGCCGGTGCGCAGGGTCTCGGGCTGGCGCTCCAGGCCGCCACGGTAGCTGAGGCAGATCGCCTGGTAGATGGTCTCGTGGGCAAGGTGCCGATCGGGCTCGTCGGGGAAGGCGGTGCGTAGGTCCTGGCTGATCCGCTCGGGGCTCCACCGCTGGTCGAGTCGCTGCTGGATGTAGGTCTTCAGCTCCGGGTCCCGTCGGACCTTGCCCTCCTTCGAGCGCGCTCGCCGGACGGCGGCACGCCGCTGAGCGCGGAACGGATGGTACGTGCCCGTGCGTTCGTCGCGGGTACGGCGCACTTCCCGGCTGATGGTGGCAGGACTGTGCTTGAGCCCTCGGGAGATCGCGCGCAGCGAGGCGCCGGCACGGAGCATGTCGGCGATGACGATCCGCTCGTCCTCCGACAGGAACCGTGGCGAGATCGTGCTGTCATCGGGCTGCTCGGTGATCGGCGCGTAGATGCGGACATTCCCCGCCCGATCTACGATCTTCCGTTCGTACCTCCACCGGTTGCCGGTCTTACGGTTGACACCGACCTCTCGGCACGCGGCCGAGTTGCTCATTCCCTGCGCCATCAGGCGAAGGTATTGATCACGCTTGTCCGCCAGTGGAGCGGGTCCGCGCTTCTTAGGGCGGCGAAACGGCTTGGTCATTGCAACATCCCAGGAGCCGGGTGTTGTGACGAGATCTAGAACCTAAGGTGGGGGAAGGGGGAGCCACTTCTAGCACGTAGACCCAGGGCCGGCCGCTTCCTGAGCCTCACCGTGAAGATCGTGTCCAAGGTCGCCGGCCAGGTCGGCTTCACGGTGCTGCCGCGCCGCTGGATCGTGGAGCGATCGCTGAGCTGGTGCCTGCGCGCCCGGTGTGACGTCCGCGACTACGAACGCCCGCCCGCCCACAGCGAGGCCCATCTGTGCTGGGCCGCCATCACGCTGATGACGCGACGGCTGACCACGAAAAACGCCCGGTCATCGACCCGCGTGCGGATCGCGTCACCCCAGGCCGCATGAGTCATCGGTCACTTCCAGGGCGAAGCGTCCGGCGATCTGCTCGTCCAACTCACCGAGCACGCCTGCCCGCGGAGCCGGGTTCGCCACCCGTCACAGTGTGAGCGCTCGCGCCTTACCGCGCGGCGTCACCGCCAGCCTCCTGCTCGTTTTCACGTGCTTCCTGACGCTCATGCGCCGCCCGCTGCCGATGCCCAGACACGTCCCCGACTCCCTGCTGAGCGGCCTGCTCATGCACCGCGGCGTTCTGGCGATGGGCCTGGGCGGCACGCCGATGACCGGCGCTGGCCTCGGCTTGCGCCCGCGCCGCCTCCTGGGCGGACTGCTCGGCCCGCTCAGCGGCCTGCTGCGCCTGCTGGGGGCTGGAACCGGAGGTCACCTCCTGCGGGGAATGCGCCAGCTCTTCGATCCGCTCCCGCACCTGCTCAGCCCGCTCATCAGCCCGCTGCGCCCGCTCATGAGCCCGCTGCGCGCGAGCCCGCGCCTCCGCATTGCGCTCCGGCACATGCTCGACCATCGCGATCTCCTACCCATCCACCGCATGATCAATCAAGGGATTACAAACAACCACTTAACACGCTGTGATGGTTGGGTTCGCCGACAGCGCGGGGCGACGAGGAAGAGTCTTTGATGGTGAGGCGCTGGGTGAAGCCGCTGGGCTCATCCCGGTGAAGCATCATCCTGGCCAGGGCGGTGTTTCGGTGATCGTTCGGCCTGGCGGCGCGGGTCAGGGCCGGTGAACAGGGCGATCAGATGGTGGACCGGGATGCGGGAGGGGCACGCTAGGCGGGGCGGGGCCTGGGCTGTCCGGGAGTGGGCTGATCGGTCCAGTCGCTGAGGACTTGGTCGAGGCGGGCGGGATCGAGTGGTTTGGCGAGGTGGGCGTCGAATCCGGCGGCGCGGCTGCGTTCGCGGTCGCTGTCTTGGCTGAATCCGGAGACGGCGATCAGGCGGGTACTGCGGTGGGTTGGAGTGCGGCGCAGCCGGCGGGCGACGGTGTAGCCGTCGGGGTCGTCGCCGAGGGCCAGGTCGCACAGGATCAGATCGAACGGGTGCTGGGCCGCGGCGAGGGCGTCGGCGCCGTTGGTGGCGATGGTGACGGTGTCGCCGCGCTGGCGTAGCAGCACGGCGTACATGGCGGCGAGGTCAGCGTTGTCCTCGACGAGCAGGACCCGCATCGGCGCCCGGGTGGTGACCGGCGCGGGGCGCTGCTCGGCGCCGTTGGGCGGGGCGTCGGTGAGCGGCAGCCGAACGGTGAACGTGGCGCCGGTCCCGGGACCGTTGCTGTGGGCGGTGGCGCTGCCGTCGTGCAGCGTGGCGATGCCGCGGACCACGGCCAGGCCCAGGCCCAGGCCGGCGGGAGTGCTCTGGCCGGAGGTGCCGGCCCGCACGAACGGGTCGAACAGGCCGGCCGCCGCCTCAGGGGCGAAGCCGGGTCCCTCATCGCGCACGCGCAAGACGGCGTGCCCGGCGTCGGTGGTCACCTCGACGTGGACCGGGATGTCGGTGGGTGCGTGTTTGCGGGCGTTGTCGAGCAAGTTGCTGATCATTTGGGCGAGGCGGACCGGGTCGCCGTCGACGGTCGCGGGCATGTCGGGCAACGTGAGATGGATCCCGGCGCTGCCGGGGCGGGTGGCTTCGATGTCGCCGACGATGGCGGCCACGAGCGTGCGCAGGTCCAGTGGCCGACGGGCAACCTGCAGGTGGCCGGTGACGACCCTGGCGGCTTCGAGCAGGTCGTCGGTCATCCGGGTCAGGGCGGTCAGTTGCCGGGCGAGTACGGCGAGGGCCGGATGGTCGGGGACGTCCAGCCCAAGGACGTCCAGGGCGGCGCGGGCCGAGGCGAGGGGATTGCGCAGTTCGTGTGACAGGGTGGCGATGAACCGGTCCTTGGCCTGCTGCTGGGCTCGCAGCGCGTCGCCGGCGGCGGCCAGTTCGGCGTTGACGCGCTGCAGTTGCCGGTTGGCGTCCTGCAGGTGGCGGCCGCGGGTGAACAGGTCGGCCTCCATCTGCTCGATTCGGGTCTGCAGCGCCACGGTGATGCGTTGCTGCTCGTGGCCGTGACGGCGCAGCTCGACCAGGTCGGTGACATCCTGGACCCGGTGGACGATGAACGCCACACTGCCGTCGTCGGCGAACAGCGGGGTGTTGACCGGGCTCCAGTATCGCTCGACGAACCCGCCCTCGGGTGTACGGATGTCATAGCGCTGCAGGGCCAGGGCGTCGGGCCGGCCGGAGTCCACCACCGTCTGCAGGGATCGGCGCAGGTTGCGCACGCCGTCGGCGTCCGGGTCGTCAGGGTTGTCGGGGAACACCTCGAACATCGGCCGGCCGGCCACCGCCTCCCGGTCGATCATGGTGGCGTCGGCGTAGGCCTGATTGATGGTGACGATGGTGAAGTCCGCCGTCATGATCAAGTATGGCGACGGGAGCGACTCGAACAATCGTTCGTAGTCCAACGGCCATCCGCTTGCGGAGGCCATCACGGGTCCAGCCGGTAACCGATGCCGCGCACGGTGGTGATCCGCGGGCTGCTCGCGCTGGCCATGGCGAGTTTGCGGCGCAGCCGGTACACATGCTCGATGACGGACGAGCCGTCCTGCCGGTGCGGGTCGGCGCCCCACACCGCGCTCAGCAGCTGGCCGGTGGCGAACACCTGCCGGGGCTGGGAGATCAGCAGCGCCAGCAACTCGTACTCCAGCGGCGTCAACGCCATCGGCACGCCGTCCACGGTGACCTCTCGCGACCGGGTGTCGACGGCCAGCGCGCCGACGCGATGCACCGCCTCGGCACCCGGGGGGTGCGCGCGACGCAGCACCGCCCGGATCCGGGCAGCCAGCTCCGGCAGGGAGAACGGCTTGACGACATAGTCGTCGGCGCCCAGCTCCAACCCGACGACGCGTTCCCGCTCCTCGACCCAGCCGGTCAAGATGATCACCGGCAGGTGACGGCCGGCGCGTACCCCGCGCAGGAAGTCCAGGCCGTTGCCGTCGGGGAGGCCGAGATCCAGCACGAGCAGGTCGACGGAGTGGGTGCGCAGCAACGCCGTCGCACCGCGGGTGTCGCCGGCGGTATAGATCCGAAATCCGTCGCGGGTGAGGTAGGCGGTGGCCATCTCGACCAGGTCCGCCTCGTCATCCACCAAAGCGATCACCGGCCGCGTCACTGCCGGGCGCAGCGGCTCGTGCACTGGTGAGTCGTTGACCGGCCGGTCATCCCGCGTCGATGCGGCACCCATGTGGTGAGGGTAACACCGAAGACGTCACGCCTGCCGCCGCACCTGGAGCCGCCATGCCTCCACCAGATGATCCCGCCGGTTCGCGCACCGGGCGAAGCATCGACGGGCCCGGCACCTCGCGGCAGCATCGGGCACTGCAAGCGAGGGAATACAGCACCGCCGCCGCGGCGCGCGCGGAACGCCGGTGTGAGCAGTCCGAGCGCGCCGGCCGGCTCATCGAGCGCAGCGAGCAGCGCATCGAGCGCGCCGGCCGGCTCATCGAGCGCAGCGAGCAGCGCATCAAGGGCTCCGACCAGCGCATCGAGCGCGCCGGCCGGCTCATCAAGGGTGACGACCGGCTCCGCGCCGCACCCAGCGACCGCCTGTCGCCACGCCAAGCGCCGACGCCGACGCCGAGCTGCTGACCGACATCGACGACACCTACGCCCACGGTACCCCTGCGCGACTGGGCGGTCTTCACCCACACCGCCGCCGACCTGTGCGCCGAATCCGGCCGCGCCCACATCGACGAGCCCATCATCGCCAACGCCTACGCCCTGCTGGGCGGCGACTTCAACTGACCGGCCCGCCATGCCCGCCCGGCCTCCATTATCGTCGTCGACAGCCCCGACGACGACGTCGCCGTCAACCGGCACCTGACCGATCTCGGCGAGACCGACATCACGACGAGCGCACTGGTGATCATCCGCCCCACCCCCGGCGCCACCCAACTGGCCACGCTCGGTCATGACGTACTGATGGCGGCGGGCAAAGCTCCACCGCCATCACAACCGAACGCATCGGCAAAGCCGTCTGGGACCTGGCCCGCTCCTGGACGATCGGCGCCGGCGTCCGCGACATCGTGGCCGATCGCGCCCACCGGCTCACCGCCGCGCAACACGCCGCCTTGCACCAGCTGGCCGCCCAGACGGCCAGCCGCCTATGGCTGATCTGCAGCGGCCCGGAGCCCTTCATCCTGCCGCACGAGGCCATGGGCGCCGGCGTCGAGCGCATCGACGCGGCCACCTTCTATGCCTGCCTGCCCGCCAGTGATCCCACCCGCCCGGCCCCTGCCGCCCAGGCCGTCCCTCGCTGGCCGGTGCTGCCCGACGCCGACTTCCCCACCTTCCTGGACTGCGGGCCGTGGCCGACGACGTGGCCAGCGCCGCCCAACGGGCCCGCAACCAGAACCCGCCCACCCGACGCATGCGTTTCTGCGTGAAGAGCATCGTCGTGGACGTGGCCGTCCAGGCCTTCACGATCGCCAGCGGGTGACCAGGCGCCAGCCGGGGGTAATTGAGAGCCCCTCCCACGGCACCCACCTGACCTGCGGACATTAAGCTAGCCAGCTAGCACGACCGGCGGTGACCAGCCACTTCGTGTCCTCTCTCGTTGGAAGTGGGCCATTCTCACTCGACCTGAGTCCTGGAACCGGGTTTCTCAGCTACCCGAGCCACCGGTTGAGCGCGGAAGGCGCCATGGCGGGGCGACGGGAATGCGGCGGTGGCGGGCGACCACCAGAACGGCGGTGCAGGCGAGTTCCAGGAGCGCGCTGGTCAGCAGGCTCGCATCGGTGCCGTAGACGCCGCCGGAGATCGGGGCGGGCGCGTGCGGGACGACGGTGATCAGCCGGTGGGCGCCGAAGACGTCCGGGCCGAACAGTGTGTCGGTCGCCAGGTTCCAGCCGGCGTGCAGCGCAATCGGCAGCCACATTGTTCGGGTGAGGAGGTAGGCGCCGGCGAACAGGACACCGGCCGGCGTGCGGGGAGGGCGTACAGCAGCGCGTCGGGCAGGGTGTCGTTGGCGGCGGCCATCGCGACATGTCCGGCACCGAACAGGACGGCGGTCACCCCGAGCGCCGTCCAGGTGCCGGCCAGGTGCTCGATGAGGCGCAGCAGGTAACGAGCCAGGGTCTCCTCGATCACCGGGGTGAGGACGGCGGCGGTCAGGGCGGTGGCGGCGACCGAGGTCGCCGATGCGGTCGAGCGGGTCAGATCGATCGCGCCGGTGGCGTACAGCACCATGATGACGGCGGTCGGCAGCGTGAAGCCTGCCGCCAGTCCCCAGCCGAGGCTGCGGCCTATCGCGTGGGTTCGCCATGGGTCGGCCCACCATGATCTGTTGCGCATGGCCTCCACTGTGTGCCGTGACCGGCCCCGGGTTCCATGCAGACAGCGCCACCATCAGCGGTAGGACTGGCCTTACCGCCGATGCGGCCCGGCCGAAGCCTCTTGCCTCCATGGCTCCGCTCGGATGAGAACAACGGCCAGTGCGTTGCTCGCGGGATCTGAGTTACCGCGGCTTTTTTCAAGAACGCCAGCTTCTCGCGCAACTCGGCGTTTTCTCGCTCCAGCTCCCGGACGCGGGCCCGCTCCGGCCCGGAGACCGGCGGCTCGTCCTGGCCGTGCACGATCCGGTGCCGGTGCACCCAGCTGCCCAACGTGCTGGCGTCGATGCCGAACTCGCGGGCCACCGCCGCCGCGGTCCGCTCGCCCTCCAGCACCATGCGGACGGCCTCGTCCTTGAACTCGGGCGAGAACTGCCCACGACGCCTCGTCACGCACCTACCTCTTCCAGACTTCTGTCAGCTCATGTAGCTGGCTGTTCGGGATCTGCTAGGCACCTCACGGTTTGAAGGGTGCGCGGGCGGTGCCGCCGACCACGGTCATTCGCCTACCTCCGGACTTCCCGTAAGGCCTGCATGCCCCAGATGCCGGCGCTGACCCAGCCGAGCACGGCGACCGCCATCAGGCTCAGGGTGAATAGCGGGGGATAGCCGGGGCCATGGGTGGTCACCGCGGAGTCGAAGGAACTGCCGGTGGCGAGGAATGCGAATGCCGCGACTGTGACAGTGGCGAGGACGTCACGGGTCCACCGGCCCGCCCTGGTCTGACGCCTGGCCCGGTACCACCATGCGATGCCGAACGGCACCGCGAAAAAGGGTGTGATCAGGACCGTGTCGGCGGGGCCTCCGGTGAGAGGGGAGATGACGCCTGCGGCGGCCGACAGGAGAACAGCGGCCCGCAGAGTGCGGATGCCGATGTTCTCGGCGTTCGTCCGCCCCAGCGGCTCCACCTGACGCTTCCATCGGATGGGCCTGCGAACGGATCGCGGCCGGGAGGCAGCCGGGCCACGCGTATCGGAGCCGGATGATGGGGTCGTCCGGCCGTCCAGCCATATCCAGACATCGTCCGACGGCTTGAGGCCTCACCTGCCGCGGACGCGGCGCGAAACGTCCCACACCGGTGACTTGCGCCGTACCGGTGGAAAGCGGACGGTGCCGTGCCGGCCCGGCCGGTACACGACCCGGCCGGGACGGCGCATTCGGAACTCAGATGCCGTGGATGGCGACCGCGACCCCCGAAGTGCTCAGACCTCTTCGACGCTGCTCGGCTCGCGCCGGGACAGGTCGATGCCGAGCTCTTCGGCGGCG
>NZ_BOOK01000070.1 GCF_016863195.1 Paraplanobispora takensis
GATCATGAGGTCCAGGGTTACCCCTGGCCAGAGGCTACTTCGTTGGAGATTTCTCCGGAATCCCAGAAAATCCGGCAGCCAGCGGCGGCGGGCTCGGGGGCCCGGTGGTCGTGGTGTGGATCAGCACCACGTCGTCACCCTTGGCGAACCGCTGCGCGCCGGAATTGCTGGGCGCCCGGGTGCGGTCAGGCGGCGGCGAACACCGGTGCGGAGCGACCGCGGCGCCGTCGGGCAGCAGCAATCCGGTGTCCTAGAACAGCACGATGCCGTTGCACAGCAGGCTCCATCCCTGGTCGGGGTAGGTCGAGACGACGTGGGCGGCGTCTCGGTCGGAGGCGCGGGCGCTGGGACAGGCGGGCTGATGCGGGCACGGGGGTCGAGCAGCAATGGAACGGCCAGTGGCGTTAGCGAGGCGTCGGAGCGGGGTTTATCGTCACTGGCCGTTCCGATCCGGGCGGAGCGTCGAATAGGCGGGCACCCTGTAACGGTTTGATTGCTGTGGGTGATCTTTCTGTCGGTTGGCCCTACTTTGCGGGCATGCCGGTGGAGTGCTTGACGGACGATGAGGCTGCCGCGTACGGGCGGTTCGCGGGGCCTCCATCGCGGGCGGATCTGGAGCGGGTGTTCTTTCTCGATGATGAGGGCCGGGTGCAGATCGCGCAGCGGGGCGGTCATCTCCCGGTCGGAGTTGCGGGCCGCGCTGGTGGTGGTCAACGAGCACGTGCTGCCGGCGGATGCCACCGACCCCGACGACTGGCGGGCCGAGCTGGTCGGCCGCTACCCCACGGTGTCGGGGTTGTTGAAGGTGCTGCCCGAGGTGATCGTCTTCGGCGCGAACGCCGAGGGAACGCCCGTTTTGGAGGCGACGAAGGCGCTACCGGGTGTGCTCGCCTATCGCAGTCGCCTGCCCGCTCCGCTGATCCCGGGCCGTCTCATCGATGCCGGCGTGGTGAACGGCCCGGGGAGGCGCCTGGTGTTCGGCCATCCGGTGCACGCTGATGCCTCGGTGAGCCGGCACGCCTACGCCTTGTGCGTGCTGGAGCGGTTCTGGCGGGCCCTCAAGCGCCGTGAGATCTACGCCGGCGCCTCCACCCGGTGGTGCAAACCCGCAGGCCGAGTTGCTGGACGGCGCGCGCTGGGAGGCGGTCCGCCCCGACGCCTTGACGGCGCTCAGCCTGCCCGCCGATCCCGACCGGTTGCTGGCCGAGCACGCCCGCACCCTGGATGCCGCTCTGCGGGAGGTCGGCGGGCGGCTGATCGCCAACCCCGATGTGCGGGTCGACGGATCAGGGAAGATCCACCTGAGTGGGGTCAAAGCGATCGAGGAGCCGCCGTCCCTGGTGGACCTGCGGGCTCGCACCAGCGCGATGCTGCCGCGCGTGGAGCTGCCCGAGGTGATCTTGGAGGTCATGGCGTGGGTGCCGCAGATGGCCGAGGCGTTCACCGCGGTGTCCGGCGGCCGGTCCCGGCTCAAAGACCTGCCGGTCTCGATCGTGGCCTGCCTGGCCGCGCACTCGCTGAACGTCGGCTACCGGCCGATCGCCAAGAAGGGCGTCGAGGCCCTGGAGCGCTCACGGCTATCGCACGTGTTCCAGAACTACGTCCGGCCCGAGACCCTCGGCCCGGCGAACGCGCCGCTGGTCGACGAGCAGGCCGATCTGCCGTTGGCCCAGGCGTGGGGCGGCGGCCTGGTCGCCGCGGTCGACGGGATGCGCTTCGTCGTCCCGGTCCCAGCCGCCTTCGCCCGCCCCAACCGCAAGTACTTCGGCTCCAAACGCGGCATGACCTGGCTGAACGCCGTGAACGACCGTGGCATGGGCCGCGGCGCGAAAATCGTGTCGGGCACCATCCGGGACTCTCTGCACATGATCGACGTCATCTTCGGCCTGGACGGCGGCGACCTGCCCGAGATCGTGGTGTCCGACACCGGCTCCTACAGCGACTTGGTCTTCGGGTTGCTGGAGCTGCTCGGTATCTCTTATCGGCCGGCCCTGGCCGATCTGCCCGACCAGAAGGGCTGGCGGATCAGCGGCTCCGCCGACTACGGGCCGCTGGGCACCTTCGCCCGGGGGAAGATCGACCTGGGCAAGATCCGCCGCAACTGGGAGGACATCCTGCGCGTGGTCGCCTCGCTCTACACCGGCACGGTGCGCGCCTACGATGTGGTCACCATGCTCCAGCGTGATGGTCACCCCGCCGCGCTCGGCGAGGCGATCGCCTCCTACGGCCGTAACTGCCTCACGCTCTGGAACACCGTCTACCTGGACGCTGCCGTGCGCCGGCTCAAGGCCCAGGGATATGCGGTCCGGACCGAGGACATGGCCCGGCTGTCGCCGTTCGTCCACTCCCACCTGGGCGTCCACGGCACCTACACCTTCGCCCTGCCCGACCTGGCCCCCGGCGCCATCCGCGACTTCCGCGATCCGGACGCCACCGAGGACGACGACATCTGGCCCATCGTGTCCGCGACGGAGATCGGGCCAAGGTGTGGCGGTAGCCGGATCGGCTCCACCCTTCCACGAGCCAGTTTCCCTCGGGCTACCGTTGCTCCGTATGACGCATGCCGAGATCGAGATCACCGCGGAGCTGGTCCGGGATCTGCTGCGCGACCAGCATCCCGACCTGGCCGATTACCCGGTGAAGCTTGGCGCGCGCGGCTAGGACAACCAGCTGTGGCGGCTCGGTGACGACCTCGCCGTCCGGCTGCCCTGGGCGACGGAGTCCGCGGACGCGCTGCTGGGCAAGGAGCACACCTGGCTGCCCGCCCTCGCCCCGTGCCTGCCGCTGCCGGTTCCCGTCCCGCAGCGCCTCGGTGTCCGGGTATGACCTCATCTGGCGAGTCCTCCGCTCTGTTTCCGCGGCCCTGGATCGTCACCACCTGGGTGCCGGGTGAGCCGGCCGACCGCGCCCCCGTCACCCGCGCCGCGCAGGCCGCCGACGTCCTGGCCGCTTTCCTGACGGCTTTGCACCGGCCCGCCCCTGCTGAGGCGCCCGCCGGTCGCTTCGGCCGCGGAGGGCCGCTGGCTGGCTGCTTCGAGGGGTTCGCCGACCAGCTCGCTGCGGCCACCGAGCTGGGGCTCATCCCCGACCCGGACGCTGTTCGCGCGGTCTGGGACGACGCCGCCGCCGCGCCCGGCTGGGCTGGCCCGGCGCTGTGGCTGCACGGCGACCTGCATCCGGCCAACGTCCTGACCGCGGGCGGAACCTTCTGCGGCGTGGTCGACTTCGGCGACCTGTGCACAGGCGATCCGGCCTGCGACCTCGCCGCCGCGTGGATTCTGCTGCCGGACGGCGCCGTCGACCGCTTCCATGACGCCTATCAGCCGGCCTCGGACGTCGCGACCCTGCGCCGCGCCCGCGGATGGGCGGTGGGCCGCGCGCAGCAGCTCGGCCGCGTCCCCGCCGGCCAGGGCGTAGACGACGGTGGAGCGGTCGCGATGCGCGCTGACCATGCCCGAACGGCGTAGCACGGCCAGATGCTGCGACAGCCCGGTCGGCTCGGCCTCTATGGCCGCCAGCAGATCCCGCACCGGCTTCGGCCCCTCTTGCAGCAGCTCCAGCACCCGGATCCGGACCGGGTGGCCCAGCAGCCGGAACAGCTCCGCCTTGGCCTCATACAACGGCACCGACATCACAGCCCGCTCCCCACGGCCGGATCAACCTCACCTGACCCGGCCTCCGGCGAGCTGAGCGTTATGCCGTGCGTGCGAGCCAGCCGCATCACGTGCTCCCATTCGGCTTCGGCCAACGCGAGCGCGTCGACGTCATCGCCATGGCGGGCCGTCTCCAACGCCGTGCTCGCCCGGCCTGCCCGTTCCCTGACCGCCGCAGCGAAAGACCCGCTCACAGCTCCCCTCTCCGTCGATCCAGTTCAGAGTCTGCACCCTGTTGTATTGGATTGCGCAAATTCGCAATTTGTGAAGTCGTGGATGAGAGTCGATCCGCCGCCCGCCGCGCGATGATGGCGCACACCCCGGCCAGCCTGCATCGGAGCGGTCATGCACGTGGAGATCGAGGTTCGTCGCTTCTCGCGGTAATCACCGTTGCCGGGCCCATCGACCACACCAGCGCTCCTCGACTGCTCACCTCCACCATGCGGGTAGAAGACCTGGCAGACCACCTGGCCAGCCCGGTGGTCCTGCCGCTGATGCAGTTGCATCAGCGGCAGACAGAGCAGTTTGGGGGCAGCGCACGCACCCGCCAACGACGCAGCCCCTCGGGCGGGACCTGTCGTTTTCCATCTGGCCGGCACGGCACGCTGACCCGGGAAAGCACAGGAAAGGTCGATCATGCAGGGCTGTCGTGATAGCTATGCAGCCACCGCGCTTCAAAGATCAATATAGCCTCTGACCTGCGGTTCGCCTCTTTGGAGCTTACTTGGCCTGCTCCCTCTGAGGGCTCGCTAACGCCACTGGCCGTTCCACTGCTGCTCAACCCCCGATTCCCGCGCAGCGGTCCATGGGTGGGTTGGGGGGCATTGCGAGGGGTAGACACAGCTCGGATCAACCGCGCTCTGGATCATGGGTGACGCGGTAAACCTGACCTCGCCCGGCCGGCCGGCGCCCACCGTGGCCAGCGCATTCGGCGGCGGCTCGGCGGTGTCACCGGCGGCATCGGGATCACAGTGGGGGGCCTGCCGGCCAGGCGGGTGACGCAGATCGATTCCCTGCTGGTGGCGCGAGGCATATGCAGAGGGGAATCCATGGAACTGACGGCCACGACAACCATTCGCAAACCCGTACCGGAAGTCTACGCGTTCTGGCGCGATCTGGAGAACCTGCCGACGTTCATGGCGCATCTCGAGGAGGTCCGCGGCACCGGTGACCGTAGGAGCCACTGGGTCGCCGGTGCCCCGTTCGGCAAGGACGTCGAGTGGGATGCGGAGATCGTCGACGAGGCGCCCGGTGAGAAGATCGTTTGGCGGTCGATCGGTGACGCCGACGTGCCGAACACCGGCACGGTCCGGTTCATGCCGGCCCCGGACGGTGTGAGCACCGAGGTGCAGGTGGTTTTGGTGTACGACATTCCGGGCGGCACGGTCGGCAAGGCGGTCGCCAAGTACTTCGGCGAGGAACCGCACCAGCAGCTCGACGACGACCTGCGCCGGCTCAAGCAGGTGCTGGAGACCGGCGAGGTGGTCCGATCCGACGGCGCCCCGTGGGGCAAGCGGGCCCGCAAGGAGTTCCCGCAGCGGCCGGCGCAACCGCTGTCGGACTCCGAGCTCGCGAAGGGAGCAGACGAGTGAGGGCGAACACCTGGGCGGGCCGCAACAAGGTCAAGGTCCGCGACGTGCCGGATCCGACGATCCTGAACAAGCGCGATGCCATCGTACGGATCACCTCCACCGCGATTTGCGGCTCGGACCTGCACCTGGTCGACGGATATGTGCCCACGATGCAGGACGGCGACGTCATGGGTCACGAGTTCATGGGGGAGGTGGTCGAGGTCGGCCCGGGCATCGATCCGGATCGGCTGCGCATCGGGGACCGGGTCGTCGTGCCGTTCCCGATCGCCTGCGGCGCGTGCGCCGCCTGTGCCGCCGAGCTGTACTCCTGCTGCGAGAACTCCAACCCCAACGCCGGAATCGCGGAGAAGATGTTCGGTCACCCGGTCGCCGGGATCTTCGGCTATTCGCATCTGACCGGCGGCTTCGCAGGCGGTCAGGCGCAGTACGCGCGGGTGCCCTTCGCCGACGTCGGTCCGCTGAAGATCGAGTCCGATCTGACCGACGAGCAGGTGCTGTTCCTGTCCGACATCCTGCCCACCGGCTACATGGGTGCCGAGATGTGCGACATCCAGTCCAGTGACGTGGTGGCGGTGTGGGGGGCCGGCCCGGTCGGCCAGTTCGCCATGGACAGCGCCCGGGTGCTCGGCGCCGCGAAGGTCATCGCCATAGACAAGGAGCCGTACCGGCTGCAGATGGCCGAACGGGCGGGCCACACGCCGGTGAACTTCGAGGAGGTCGACGTACGGTCCCGGCTGCTGGAACTGACCGGCGGCCGGGGACCGGACAAGTGCATCGACGCGGTCGGCCTCGAGGCCACCCACGGCAGCGCGCACATCGCCGCCTACGACCGGCTCAAGCAGGCCGTACGGTTGGAGACCGAGCGCCCGCACGCGCTGCGTCAAGCGATTCTGTCATGCCGCAGCGGCGGCGTGGTCTCGGTGATCGGCGTCTACGGAGGCCTGCTGGACAAGTTCCCCGCCGGCGCGTGGATGAACCGGTCACTGACCTTGCGTACCGGGCAATGCCACGTGCAGCGCTACATGAAGCCGCTGCTGCAGCGCATCGAGCGCGCAGAGCTCGATCCGACCCGGATCATCACCCACACGCTGCCGCTCGACGAGGCCGAACGCGGCTTCGAGCTGTTCAAGAACAAGCAGGACGACTGCGAGAAGGTCGTCCTCAAACCCTGACGGCCACCCGCATCGGGCCGCCGCGGCGAGCGTGGTGGCCCGATGCGGGTCCATCCGGCGGCGCTGGTCGGCAGTGTCCGCCCGGCGGCGCGGACGAGCCCCGCCCCGGAAGGGGTGAGGGCGAGGAAGCCTCACTGCCCACTCACCGTCTCTCACGCTTCCCCCCTGGCCGTCGCTCAGGCCGAGGTGGACGTTCGGGCGCGATCCGCTTCATGGGCTTGCCCATCACCATGCTGACGATGTCGGCGTCGTCGCTGGACATCGCGGCCCGGATCGACATGCCGCAGAGCGAGTCGGCGACGCGCTGCAGGTCCTCGACGCTGTATTCGTCGGCGCGCCAGCCGAGCGAGCGCGTGTGCTCGTTGAGCAGTCGCAGCTCGCCGGCCCGTCCCCGCACCGCTCCTGACCGGCCCTTGGCAGCGGCTGCTGTTCAAGGCTTTGCCGATCCCTGGCATTGCCTCGCGGCCCCACTGGCTAGGTGTCCCTCCGGAGCATGAGAGGGGATATCCATGGCGGACATGCCGTTCAGGTCGTTTTTCGGCGGGGACCCGTTCCGGGGATTCGAGGAGCTCACGGGCCGGGTGTTCGGCGGCGTGGAGGGCTGGCCGCCGTCCCGGCCCGGCGTCCAGCGGGTGGACGTCGGCCGGCTGCTCAGCGCCTCGGCCCGGGAGGCGCTGCAACGCGCCGTCGAGAGGGCCGGGCAGCGCGGTGCGCCCGATCTCGACGTGCTCGACCTCCTCGACGCCCTGATCGACACCGACGCCACCCGCTCGTTGCTGACCACCGCCGGCGTAGACACCGGCCGGCTGCGCGACCGCATCGACGATCTCGCCGGGCCGGGCGAGGCCACCGAGCCGCCCACCACGCTCTCACCGGCCGCCAAGCGCGCCGTCCTGGACTCCCAGCGCATCTCGCGCGCCCTCGGCTCTTCCTACATCGGGCCCGAGCACCTGCTGCTCGCGCTGGCCGCCAACCCCGACTCCGGCGCCGCCCGCCTGCTGCGCGAGCAGGGCGTCTCCGCCAGCGAGCTGCAGCAGGCCGTCCTGTCCGGCGCGGCGGCGCAGCGCGCCGGAGGCGACGCAGCCCGCCGCACGGGCGACACGCCCTCGCTCGACGAGTACGGCCGCGACCTCACCGAGGAGGCCCGCCAGGGCCGCATCGATCCGGTCGTCGGCCGCGAGGACGAGATCGAGCAGTCCATCGAGGTGCTCTCGCGCCGCACCAAGAACAACCCGTGCCTGATCGGCGAGCCCGGCGTCGGCAAGACCGCGATCGTCGAGGGCATCGCCCAGCGCATCATAAACGGCAGCGTCCCCGACACGCTGAAGGACCGGCGGGTCATCGCGCTCGACCTGACCGGCATGGTCGCCGGATCGAAGTACCGGGGCGAGTTCGAGGAGCGCATCAAGAAGGTCATCGACGAGGTCCGCGCACACGCCGACGAGATCATCGTCTTCATCGACGAGGTGCACACACTGGTCGGCGCCGGCTCGGCCGAGGGCGGCATGGACGCCGCCAACATCCTCAAGCCCGCCCTGGCCCGCGGCGAGCTGCACGTCATCGCCGCCACCACGATCGACGAGTACCGCAAGAACATCGAGAAGGACGCCGCGCTCGAACGCCGCTTCCAGCCGATCCTGATCCCCGAGCCCACCGTGGAGCAGACGGTCGAGATCCTGGCCGGGCTGCGCGACGCCTACGAGGCCCACCACCAGGTCCGCATCACCGACGAGGCCCTGGACGCCGCCGCCAACCTCTCGGCCCGCTACATCACCGACCGCTTCCTGCCCGACAAGGCCATCGACCTGATGGACCAGGCCGCCGCCCGCGTCCGGCTGCGCGCCCGCACACCTGGCAGCGACGTGCGCGAGCTGGAGGAACACCTGGAGTCGCTGCGCCGCGACAAGGACCAGGCCGTCTCCTCCGACGACTTCGATCGGGCCAAGGAGCTGACCGGCCAGATCGACAAGCTCCGCCCGGAGCTGGAGCGCGTCCGTCACGGCCGCGACACCGTCCCGCAGGTCATGGTGGAGGACATCGCCGAGGTCGTCTCGCGCCGCACCGGCATCCCCGTCACCCAGCTCACCGAGCAGGAGCGCGACCGGCTCATGCGGCTGGAGGAGCACCTGCACGAGCGGGTCATCGGCCAAGACGAGGCCGTCACCGCCATCGCCGAGGCCGTCCGCCGCGCCCGGGCGGGCCTGTCGGACCCGAACCGGCCCATCGGCAGCTTCCTGTTCCTCGGCCCGACCGGGGTCGGCAAGACGGAGCTGGCCAGGGCGCTGGCCGCGGCGTTGTTCGGCGGCGAAGACCACATGGTCCGCATCGACATGAGCGAGTTCCAGGAGCGGCACACGGTCTCGCGGCTCATCGGCGCGCCGCCCGGCTACGTCGGCTACGAGGAGGCGGGGCAGCTCACCGAGGCCGTCCGCCGCCGCCCGCACTGCGTGATCCTGCTCGACGAGATCGAGAAGGCCCACCCCGACGTGATGAACATCCTGCTGCAGATGCTCGACGACGGCCGTCTCACCGACGGCCAGGGCCGCACCGTCGACTTCACCAACGCCGTCGTCATCATGACCAGCAACATCGGCGCCGAGATCGTCCTGGAGGCCACCGGCGACGCCGCCGCGTTGGAGGAGCGGCTGATGGACCTGCTGCGCCGCTCACTGCGTCCCGAGCTGCTGAACCGCATCGACGAGACGATCATCTTCAAGCGTCTCGAACGCGATCAGCTCCGCCAGATCATCGACCTGCTGCTGGAGCGCACCCGGCAGCGGCTGCGCGGCCAGAACATCGCGCTGGAGGTCAGCGATGCCGCCAAGGACTGGCTCGCCCAGCGCGGCTACCAGCCGGAGTTCGGTGCCCGGCCGTTGCGCCGCACCGTCCAGCGCGAGCTGGACAACCGGCTGTCGGCCATGCTGCTCACCGGAGAGGTCACCGAGGGCGGCAAAGTCACGGTGGACGTCGATGACGGCGCACTCCGGCTCAGGGCACACAACCCCGAGCCGGCCGCCTGACGGCCGCTGGCTGCCGCGGGCTCCTCGGCCACGACGATCAGCGGACAGGCTGGCTCCCGCTTGAGGCTTCGCCTCAGCCAGGCATGAGAACACTCACCGCGCGGCCGGTACGGATGCGCGGCGAGGACGTCGCAGACCGCCGCAGGCACAACTTTTACCCCATGCCTCCCAGCGGATCGCTCGTACCGTCCTGCCCGCCAGGACCGCGAGAAGTCCCGAACGGCGATGATGCCGGCGCCATGAGCAGCGGACCTGGCATGGGATCAGATTCACGAGCCGAGAGCAGATGAGCGGTCATCGGCTGACGCTTGAACGGTTTGACGAGGTCGGGGCGGCGTGTGCGGGAATCACGCCTCCTTCTCCTCCCGCCAGCCGCCGGGTTCGGGATGGTAGCCGTAGGCGGCGGCCCGCACCGTGTCCTCGTCCTCCAGCCCGGAACCGATCGTGCCGCCGACGGTGGCCAGCGAGCTGATGATCCAGGCCAGCATCAGGTAGTCGGTGAAATCGACCGGCCGCTGCAGCTTCCGTTCCAGCACGGAGGTGTCGATCAGCAGCGCCGCGACGAGTGTCGTTGCGGCGAACAGCACCAGGTAGGACACCGCGGCGGCCAGGGCGAGGGTGAGGACCGTGCCCAGGTTGAACATCCGGGCCAGCTCAGCCGGTGTCTGCCGGCCCGGTTTCTCCCACAGGTCGTGCGCGATGATCAGCCAGGTCACCAGCGTGGCCAGGGCGAGAAGCATGATCACGGTGAGGCGGAGCCCGCCGAGCGCATCGCCCATCTCCCAGATGGCGCTGGTGGTGAGCGCGAACGCGGCCGTGGCGAAGGCGCCGGCCAGCAGTTTGGACAGGCCCAGCAGGGTGCGTCCCGGACGGTTGGCCCGGATCATTCCGGTCAGCAGCCGCACCCGGCCGGCCAGCCGCGAGGCGAGGTAGCCCACTTCCCCGGCATCGGCCCCGCCCACCACCCGGTGGATGGCGGCGACCTGGCCGGCCAGCTCGGCCGGTGCCCGGCCGACCGGCGGCACCCGCTCCTCGGAAGCGTCAGTGAGCAGCCGGCCCACCAGAGCCGGGACGGCCGCGCGGAGCGCTCGCAACTGGCGCAGTCCCAGCGCGGGCAAGGACACCATCGCCACTCGGCGCCGGGCGGAGGTCTGCGCCACCAGCGGTACCCGCTCGGTGTGCAGCGGCAGGTCGGTCAGGCAGATCGCGACGTCCCACCGGGCGTCGGCGCGCCGACGGGCGACATCGTCCAGCAGCGCCTCGACGCCGCCGTCGCGGCGCGGCGCCACCTCACCCCAGCCTGCCCGGACGGTCCACCGCACGTGCGGGTCCACCCGCTCGGCGAGCCGGTCGGCCAGCTCGGCGGCGAGCCGCGCGACCACCTGCGCCGGATAGTCCGGCGGGGTCGCCACGAGTCCGACGACGATCTCCGGCCGATGCTGCTCACTGATGGCCATGGGCGCTCCTCGCCGGTAGCCGGGCGAAATCCCGACAGTGACTACCCACCGTGGCGCGACACATGCGTTCTGTACCAGATCATGGTTGAACACCCTGGGCTCATCTTGAGGAGCCTTCACATCGCCCACTGATCGAAGCCGGCGGATGGGGAGCCGCCAGAATCCGCAGGCGAGGACGTGTGCCAGGTCTACCGTCGGACTGTTCCGAACCATCTGCTGTGTGACGGTTGGTACCCGTCCGGCCACTGAAGGCGTCCGGCTGTGGGTTCAGAGGGTTTTCCGGGGGTATCGGCCTGAGGGGCCGCCCGTGGGGAGGGCGGCATCTGCGACGGGGGATGATCATGAAGGCAGTGGTGTACGAGGGGCCGCGGCAGGTCAGTGTCAAGGAGGTGCCGGACGCGCGGATCGAGCGGCCGACCGACGTCCTGGTGCGGATCACCTCGGCGAACATCTGCGGCTCGGACCTGCACATGTACGAGGGCCGCACCGACTTCGAGCCCGGCCGCTGGTTCGGGCACGAGAACCTGGGTCAGGTGGTCGAGGTCGGCGCCGGAGTCGACAAGGTCCAGGTGGGCGACTGGGTCGTCCTGCCGTTCAACATCTCGTGCGGGCACTGCAAGAACTGCGAACGTCAGCTGACGAACTACTGCCTGACCGCCCAGCCGGAGCCGAAAATGGCCGGCGCCGCCTACGGCTTCGCCGACATGGGCCCCTACGGCGGCGGGCAGGCCGAGCTGTTGCGCGTGCCCTGGGGCGACTTCAACTGCCTGCGGCTGGGCGAGGACGCCGAGCAGCGCCAGAGCGACTACGTGATGCTCGCCGACATCTTCCCGACCGGCTACCACGCCACCGAGATGGCCGGCGTGCAGCCCGGCGACCAGACGGTCATCTACGGCGCGGGCCCGGTCGGGCTGATGGCCGCCCTCTCGGCGACCATCCGAGGAGCGAGCAAGGTGATGGTCGTCGACCGCCACCCCGACCGGCTGCGCCTGGCCGAATCGATCGGCGCGATCGCCATCGACGACTCCAAGGTCGACCCGGTACAGGTCGTGCTGGAGGAGACGATGGGGCTGGGCGCGGACAACGGCTGCGAGTGCGTCGGCTATCAGGCGCACGAGCCCGACGGCCAGGAGCAGCCCAACCTGACGATGAACCGGCTGGTCGCCTCGGTGCGCTTCACCGGGAAGATCGGCTGTGTCGGCGTCTTCGTGCCCCAGGACCCCGGAGCCGGCGACGAGCTGGCCAAGCAGGGCAAACTCGCCTTCGACTACGGCATGTTCTGGTTCAAGGGCCAGCACATCGGCAGCGGCCAGGCCCCGGTCAAGAAGTACAACCGGCAGCTGCGCGACCTGATCGCCGCGGGCAAGGCCGAACCGTCCTTCATCGTCAGCCATGAGCTGCCCCTCGACCGCGCGCCAGAGGCCTATGAGCACTTCGACAAGCGGGATGAGGGCTGGACGAAGGTCGTCCTGCACCCGGCGATGGCGGGGACGGGTGCCTGACATGGCCGCAGAGCTGAACGGACGCCGCATCGCCGTCCTCGCGGCCGACGGGGTGGAGTGAGTCGAGATGGAGCGGCCGCCACCAGCTGACCGGCCGCCGCCACCGCGGCGACCGCCCGACCGCCACGCCCGGCCGCTGCGCGAGCGCATCACAGCGCGCCGTGGCGACCTGACCTGGGCCCGCGCAACGTCCTGTGGAGGATGTCCCGCGGTTCGTGGAACTTGAAGGGCGGCCCCGTGGTCAGGCGACGTTCTCGTTGTAGCAGCCTGAGGCCGTTTTTTGGGGTGCGACGTGCCGTTGCAGGGCGGCCTGGAGCTTGGGCAGGTGCAAGAAGCCATCGACCCGGCGGAACTGCTTGGCGGCCTCGGCCATGCCGGCCGCGCACCAGCGCAGCGCCATCTGCCCGTTCTTCCAGTTCTTGACGTTGATCGCATGGTCCCGGCAGATGGAGATCATCGACTCGATCGGGTTGGTCGAGCGCAGCGTGCGCGGCTCGCGCAAGGACACGACCAGCTCCCGGGCCAAGGTCGCGTTCTCGGTAAAGCCCTCGGCCAGCGCCAGCGGGTGCTTGCTGCCATCGACGCCGATCCCCAGTGCCACAATGCAGGTGTGCTCGCCGAAGTGCACCCCGTCCAGCATCAGCGCGGCCAGCTCAAGCTGCGATAGGTCGGCGCTCATCAGCGCGGGCGGCCAGGGCGCGTTCGGTGGCGGCGATGAACCGCCGCGAGATCGCCGGCTTGGAGGTGCCGGCCGCGGCGTCCTTCACCCGGGTGCCGACCGGGTCCAGGCCGAGCCGGTAGCGGCGGTGCGCTCGGGGTTGTGCTTGCCGCATGGGCCGCACACAGCGGTGACGTCCTCGTCCAGCAGGGCGAACATCACCGCCAGGCCGGATTGCACGGCCAGGGCGAGTTCAAGCTCTACGAGCTAAGTGACGAAACCCCAGGTCAACGAAATGACCATTCGCACTCGGGCGCGCCGACTTCTCAACTTGCGGGAATTGGCATTCTCGGTAGTTGTCGACTTCACAGCACGACGCAACGGATACGACTTACTGATTTCTAATTTCTAGAAAATAATAATGCTAGAGTGTCTGAGTGGCCGAGAACGCACAGCTGGGGGACAAGGGCACGCTGACGCCGTGCAAACACTGCGGGACGCCGATCGAGCAACGGCCCGGGCGGGGACGCCCGCGCTCCTACTGCGCGCAAGGGGACTGCCAGGCGGCGGCCAAGCGGGAGCGGGAGCTACGGCGGGCCACCCCCGGGCTGGAGGGCACGCTGGCGCGCGCCGAGGAGTTCTACGAACGCATGGAGAAGGGCATGGCCTCGGTGATCGAGCCGTTGGCCCGGGTGCTGGCCGAGGAGCTCAGTCCCGCCGGAGTGGAGGCCAAGCTCAGCGCGATGCAGGCCGAGGCGCACACCCGGGTGGCCATCGCACGCACCGAACGCGAACAGGCCTTCGAGCAGGTACGGCTGGCACGCGAGGCCGCCGAGCACGCCCGCCGTGAGCGCGACGATATGGCCCGCCGGGCGGCCGAGGCCGACGCCGAGCGCGATACCGCCCTGGCCGACGCCGAGACCGCGCGGGAGCAGGCGCTGGCGGCCCTGCGCGAGGCCTCGGCCACCGAACGCCGTGCCCGCAACGCCGAAGCCGAGGCCCGGCGGCGCGCCGAACAGGCCGAGGCCGCCCGCGACGCCGCGGCGCGAGAACTCGCCGAGCGGGTCGAGGCCACCGAAAGGTCGGCGGCCCAGCAGGTGCAGGCCGCCCGCGACCAAGCCGCCGAACGCGTCGCCGAAGCCGCCGAACGCGCCACCAGCGCCCAAGTTCAGGCCGAGGAACTACGGCGCGAAAGCACCCACGCTGCGGCCGAACGCGACGCCGCCCGTGCCACCGAAGCCACCGCACGCAAGAGCGCGGCCAAGGCCGAACAGGCCTCAGCCGCGGCCGCCGCTCGCGCCCAGGCCGCCGAAGCCGAACGCGACCGGGCCCTGACCCGCGCCCAGAGCGACGCCGAAGCCCGCGCCCAGGCGCTGGCCCAGGCCGCCCAGGCCCGCCAGGAGGCCACCCGCGCCGCAAAGCGCGCCGCCGACGCCCAAGCCCAGGCCGAGGAACTACGGCGCGAAAGCACCCGGGTACTGGCCGAACGCGACAAGAGCGTGATGGACCTGGCGCTGGAACAGGCGCGCACCGCCGACCTGCGCGAGCAGATCGAGACACTGCGCGCCGAGGCCGCGCGTCTGCTCGAGCGGGCGGTCGCGGCGGAACTACGCGCCGGCGGCCCGAAGGCGGGCGGGCAGAGCTGAGAGGCGGACAGGCCCGCAAGGGGGCACACGGACATCACACCGGCGCAGGGCGTCGCAGACCTTCGTAAGCCTTCGCAGGCCTTGCCGGAAATCGGTGCCCGCGCGATGTCGAGAACGACCGGCGGGCTCCGTCCCCGGGACATCGGCGGCCATGACGGGCCGCCCGCCCGACGAAGGAACGACCATGGACCACGACGAGATCACCGAGATCCTGAACCGGCCGCTCAGCCAGGAGCTGCTGGCCCGCGACCTGACCCGCCTGGCCTACGTCGCCACCGACGGCACACCGCGCACCATTCCGATCGCGTTCACCTACAACGGCACGCACATCGTCATGTGCACCTCGACGAACGCGCCGAAGCTGCGATCCCTGCGCGCCAACCCGATGGTCGCCCTGACCGTCGACACCGAGGTGCACCCGCCGAAGATCCTGCTCATCCGCGGCCGGGCCGAACTGGACCCCGTCGAGGGCATCCCGGATGAGTACCTGCAGATGAACGGCAGCTACCAGATGACCCCCGAGCAGCGGATCACGTGGGAGGCCGAGGTCCGCTCGCTCTACGACGGCATGGTCCGCATCGTCGTGACCCCGACGTGGGCGAAACTGATCGACTTCGAGACGACGCTGCCGAGCGCGGTCGAGGAACTCCTGCGACAGCGGCAAGAGCGTGCGCCCGCCTGAAAAATCCACCCGGAGAAATACTCCGGCACGATGTCGAGAATCCGTACCCCGCTCCGTCCCCGCACCGAAGTCCCCGCACCGAACGCGGCCACAATGGACCGCCCCACCCAGGAGATCACGATGGCCAAGTACCTGTTGCTCAAGCACTACCGGGGCGCCCCGGCACCGGTCAACAATGTACCGATGGACCAGTGGACGCCCGAGGAGATCTCGGCGCACATGAAGTACATGGAGGACTTCGCCGGCCGCCTGGAGGAGAGCGGCGAGTTCGTCGACGCCCAGGCGCTCTCCCCGGAGGGTACCTTCGTGCGTTACGACGGCCGGGGACGGCCACCGGTCACCGACGGCCCGTTCGCCGAGACCAAGGACCTGATCGCCGGCTGGATGGTGATCGACGTCGAGAGCCGCGAACGGGCGCTGGAGCTGGCCGCTGAGCTGTCGGCCGCCCCGGGCGCCGGCGGCGAACCGATCCACGAGTGGCTCGAGGTGCGCCCGCTGCTGAGCGCGCCCCCGACCATCACGGAGTGACGCACCGTGGATGAGGCCCTGCTGCGGACCCTCACGCCCACGGTGATCGGCATTCTCGTCCGCCGCGGAGCCGACTTCGCGGCGGCCGAGGACGCCGTACAGGAAGCCCTGCTCGAGGCCCTGCGCGTGTGGGCGGACGATCCGCCGCGCGAGGCCAAGGGCTGGCTCATCACGGTGGCCTGGCGCAAGTTCCTCGACGCCGCCCGCGCCGACAGCTCCCGGCGCCACCGCGAGGAACTCCTGGAAACCGAACCCGCCCCCGGCCCCTGCGAGGCGGCCGACGACACCCTCCGACTGTACTTCCTGTGCGCGCACCCGTCCCTGACGCCCGCCTCGGCCGTCGCGCTCACCCTGCGCGCCATCGGCGGCCTGACCACGCGCCAGATCGCGCAGGCCTATCTCGTGCCCGAGGCGACCATGGCCCAGCGCATCAGCCGGGCCAAGCGGACCGTCTCCTGCGTCCGGTTCAACCAGCCCGGTGACCTCGCCACGGTGCTGCGCGTGCTCTACCTCGTCTTCAACGAAGGCTACTGCGGCGACGTCGACCTGGCCGCCGAGGCGATCCGGCTCACCCGCCGGCTGGCGGGTGAAACCACACACCAGGAGGCGGCGGGCCTGCTGGCGCTCATGCTGCTGCACCACGCGCGGCGCCCGGCACGCACCGGCCCCGACGGCAGGCTCGTGCCGTTGGCCGAGCAGGACCGCAGCCTGTGGGACACCTGCCTGATCGCCGAGGGCGTGGACATCCTGCAGGCGGCCCTGGCCCGCGACCGGCTCGGCGAGTTCCAGGCCCAGGCCGCCATCGCCGCGCTGCACGCCGACGCCCGAACGGCCGAGGAGACCGACTGGGTGCAGATCGTCGAGTGGTACGACGAACTCGTGCGCCTGACCGGCAACCCGCTGGCCCGCCTCAACCGGGCCGTCGCCCTCGGCGAGGCCGACGGCCCGCGGGCCGGGCTGGCCGCCCTGGCCGGCCTCGACCCCGATCTGCCCCGCCACACCGCCGCCGCGGCCTACCTGCACGAGCGCGCCGGTGACCCGGCGGCCGCGGCACGGCTGTACGCCCAGGCCGCCCGGTCGGCACCCAACCTGCCCGAACGCGACCACCTCACCCGCCAGGCCGCCCGGCTCAACGCGCAGCTGCGCGGCCACGCCGCGACATGACCGGCACCCCGGGCGCGCCGCTGCCTCACACTTCGGCCTGCAGCGCCCGGCTCACCGGACGGCGGCCACCCAGGCGGGCGGGCAGAGCGGTCAGGACCGCCACGACGAGCACGGTCCCGGCCACCACCACGAGCAGTTGCCACAGCGGCGGGAGCGCCGCGTCGTTGCCGTTGTCGTTCATCGCGTTTATGACGGCCAGCAGTACGGCACCGCCCGGGAAGATGCCCAGGACGGCACCGGCGAGCGCGGGCAGCACCTGCGCGCCCGCCAGCGCCGCACTCATCGCGGCGGGGGTCGCGCCCAGGGCGCGGGCCAGCGCCGACAGGTGCCGGTTGTCCAGCACGGTCGCCCAGGTCAGGAAGACGGCGTTGACCCCCGCCAGGCACAGCAGGATGAGCGTCACGATAAAGAGCACCTGACCCAGCAGCGCGGCCTGGGCCGCATCGTACAGGCCCGCCAGCCGCTGGGCGGCGAGCCCCGCCCCGGCCGACAGCGCCACGACGATCCCGCTGACCGTGATCGCGATGCCGGCCACGGTCAGCGCGAGGCGGCGCGGCCGGCGGGCGGCGACCCGCACGGCCAAAAGCACCGGGACGGGCAGCCGCGCCGACACGGCGATCAGCCAGCCCACCCGGCGGGGCGGGCGCACCGAGGCGGCCAGCGCCCCGAGCGTGCCGGGGCGGGCGGCGCGCACCACCGGCGGGCACGTCGCGGCCACCGCGACCGCGACCGCCACGGCGAGCACCACACCGGCCGTGGACACGGTGATCGGCGCGGTGCCCGCACCGCCGATGAGACCGGTACCGGGGCCGGTGAGCAGCGGAGCCGTCAGCGCCCCGGCCGCCAGCCCGGCCGCACCCGCCACGATCGCCACCACAACGTACTCGGCCAGCAGCACGGCGGCCACCAGGCCCGGTGTGCCGCCGACCGCCTTCAGCAGCCCGACGCGCCTGCTCTGCTCGGCCATCCGCCCGCCGACCAGCACCGCGATGCTGGCCACGGCCAGCAGAGCCAGCAGCCACGACCCGAACACCAAGATCACCTGCGCGTCCTGGGCCAGCTCGGTGCTCTCCTGGAGGATGTACTGCCAGGAGAGCAGGTACGGCACGCCCTTCGCCCCCTGAGCGCCCATCCGGAGGTTGGCATCGACGAACGCCTGGGCCCGGTCCGGGTCGGCCAGCTTCAGGTTCATCACATAGCCCAGCGCGTCCGGATCAGAGGTCAGGCCGCGCACATCGGCCTCGGTGAGCCAGAGCAGGCCGGGGTTGCGCACCGCCTCCCGAGCCGATCCGGCAACCGCTCCGGTATCGGCCGGCTCGCCGTCGGCGCGGCAGGCCAGAAGACAGAACGCCTCCGGGTAGGGCGGCATGGCGGCGGTGATGGCGACCCCAGCGACCTCGAACCACTCACCGTCCAGCGTGAGCCGATCTCCCACGCCCACATCCAGCGCCGCGGCGAAGGCGGCCTCGACCACCACGCCGCCCTCGCGTACCCAGCCGCCCCGTACCAGCTGCGGCCGGTCGAGCGGCGCATCCGCGCCGCGGCGCCCCACGGCCTGCACATCCCACGCACCGCCGGAGGTCTGCAGCCGGGCCCTGAGGACCGGGTACGGCCCGCCGCGCTCGACGACGCCGTCAGCGCCGGCCAGTTCCTCCAGCCGGGCGAGCCCGGCGGAGCGGCCGACGCCGGCGACCACATCGGGCCCGTTGGTGGCCTCGCGGGTGCTGCGGTAGGGGTCACCGGCCGCCTCGCTCAGGACGAGCCCGAGCGTCAGCGTCGTGGTGGCCGCCATGATGGCCAGCAGCAAGAGCGCGGTCTCCAGGCGGCGCCGCCGAAGATCGCGTACGGCCAGGCGGCCCACCAGCAGGATGCGGCCCATGGCTTCCTCAGTCCTCCAGTCCGACGAGGGCGCCGAGCCGACCGGTGCTGCCTCCGCCGAGCCTCGTCTCATCGACGAAGGCGCCGTCGCGCATCGAGATGAGCCGGTCGGCGGTGGCCGCGATCCGCGCGTCGTGGGTGACGATGAGGAGCGTCTGCCCGCGCCGGTGCAGGCTCTCGAAAAGCCGCAGGACCTCCACGGTGGCGGCGCTGTCCAGGTTCCCGGTCGGTTCGTCGGCCAGGACGAGCGGCGGTTCGTTGCTCAACGCCCGGGCGAGCGCCACCCGCTGCCGCTGGCCGCCCGACAGCGCGGAAGGCAGGAAATGCGCCCGCTCGGCGAGCCCGACCTGCTCCAGCAGTTGCGCGGCCCGCTCTCTGGCCGCCCGCGGCGAGCGCCCGGCCAGCAACGCGGGAAGCTCGACGTTCTCCACGGCGGTCAGCTCCTCCATCAGGTGGAAGGACTGGAAGACAAAACCGATGTCGGTGCGCCGCATCCGGGCCAGGGCCTTTTCCCCGATACCGTCGATGCGGCGGCCCTGCAGCCACACCTGCCCGCCCGAGGGCCGCTCCAGCCCGCCGAGCAGGTGCAGCAGTGTGGACTTGCCGCAGCCGCTGGGCCCCATCACCGCCACCGTCTCTGCGGCGCCGATGTCGAGATCGACCCCGTCGACGGCGCGCACCATGCCTTCCCCCGCGCCGTACTGCTTGCGCAGGCCCCGCACGCGGAGCACGGGCGTGCCGGCGGCGTCATCTGTGCTCTCATCTGCGATGTCGTCCGTGGTGTCGTTCACGATCGGTTCCTTCGAAGGGTCCAGTTCTTCTCGCATGCCTCCAGCCAGCGCAGGTCCGCCTGCAGCCGCAGCACGATGCCCTCCAGCAACAACGCCGCGTCCGAATGGGCCGGCTCGGCCATGGCCGCGCGCTGGGCCTCGCGCAGCCGGCGCAGCAGCTCGCGGCGCTGGGCGTCGAGGATGGCCAGCGGGTCGCTCAGCCCGGCCGCCGCGGCGGTGATCAGCTTGAGGTGGAACTGCGCCAGGTCGGGTTTCGGCCAGCTCACCTCGGCGATCCACTCGGCGACGCGCTGCTGGCCGGCGGGGGTGAGCGCGTACACCTTGCGATCGGAGCGGTCCGATCGATCTGACCGGTCTGTGTCGTCGGCCGCCAGCAGCCCGGCCTTTTCCAGCCGGGTCAGCGTGACGTAGACATGCCCGGCGTTCAACGCCTCACCGAGGGGGCCGAGCGCCTCACGCAGCCGCGCACGCAGCTGGTAGCCGTGCGAGGGCTCCTTGGCCAACATCGCCAGGATCACTTCCTGATGCATGCCCCTCCCAGATAACCGTTAGCTATAGATAACGGTTATCCCAGGGCATGTGTCAACCCCCGGAACGAAACGAAACGATCAACTCAGCCCGCTCACCCGCAAAGTGATGTTCAGCCGCCCGCCGCCCATGCCCAGCGCCGGATCGGCAGTGCCCGGATACACCTTGGGCACACCGTGATAGGCCAGCCGGGACGGACCGCCGAAGACGAACAGGTCACCGGAGGCCAGCTCCAGATCGGTGTAGGGCCTGCCCCGGGAGAGGGGAGTGCCGAAGCGGAACAGGCAGCTGTCGCCCAGGCTCAGCGACACCACCGGCGTCATCGGCCGCCCGCCGGCGTCATCGGCGGTACGGCTGTAGCGGTAGGGCTGCCAGTGCCAGCCCAGGCACACCGTCCGCACCGACATGAAACGCCCGCCCGGCATGCGGACCCTGCGCATCGGCACCGGCCCCGCCGCCCAACGCCGGCAGGCCTGCACCAGCTCACGCTGGCGCGGCAGACTCAGCCAGCCGGGCACATGCGCACCGCTCCGGGAGCGATGCGCCTGCGGGGCAGATCGAACAACGCGCCCACCGCTGACCCTCCTGCCCCCCGGCGCCCGGCGACGGGACCCCGGACCTCACCTGCCCCGACGGGTCCTGCGGCGGGGCCTCCCCGCCTGCTCACCGGCCGCCCGCCCCGCCTGCGCCCCGCGCGCCCGGGCCGGAGCCTGCCCGGGGCCGCGCCCGGCCGGCCAGTGCGCCGGCCGGCTCAGCGACGGCGGCAGCTTCGTCGCGCCGTCACCCCTGGCCGCGTTCACCTGCGCCTGGGTCAGGAAGATGCTGCCGGTCAGATCGGCGCCGCTCACATCGGCGCCCCGCAGATCAGCCCCGATCAGGTCGGCCATCCGCAGATCGGCCCCCCGCAGGTCGGCACCGATCAGATAGGCACCGCGCAGGTTCGCCCCCCGCAGATCGGCCCCCTTGAGCCTGGCCCCGATCAGATCGGCGCCCCGGCGCTCCTTGCCGCGATGTCCCGCCCGCACCAGCTCGCTGACGCGCAGCAAAAGCTCGTTGACGCTCTGACGATGCGCCGCCACATCCACCTCCAGCAGGGCGGCCGCGTCCTGACGGGTCAGGCGCTCGGTCTCCTGCAAGGCCAGGCGGACGCGCTCGTGCAGCGGCCGCGCCGCCTGCAGCCGCAACGCCTGGCTGAGGTACCACAGCAGCTCGTGCAACTGCCGCATGACGGGGAACACCTCGAACATCTGCCGGGCCGACTGCGGGAAGGCACGCCAGTCACGCCCGCCGAAGGTGACCTGGGAGACCTTCTGCCCGGCGCCGAAGCAGTCGTAGACGGTGCAGCCGGAAAAGCCCTCCTGGCGCAGATCGCGGTGGATGCCGCAGCCGAAGTCCTGCTGCAGGTTTCGGCAGGGCCGCCCCGCGGGCTTGTCGAGGGCGAAGTCCGCCGAGGCCGCGAACGGCAGCGCCACACAGCACAGGGCGAAACAGCTGCCGCAGTCGGCGCGCAGACCCCCCTCCGTCGCCTGATCTTCCGTCGCCTGATCCGCGGCCGGATCCGCCGCCAGGGGCGCGAGGCTCGAAACGGGATGCGCACGCTCGTGCTCACCGGACAATTGCGGGGCTCTCCTGCCGCCTTGGAGGCCTCGCCGCCGGGGCCTCACTGCTCGATACGACGCCTTCGAGGGTACCCGCGAGCCCGCCGCGTGCCGAAGCGGGCGAGCCCGTACAACCGGGGGAGCGGAGTCTCATATATGAGATATATTCTCCTATGTGAGAAACGGTGGAGAGCCCGACGACCAGAACCCACAACCACCCGCCCAACCCGCCCAACCCGACCCGATGGAAACCCGCCTGGCCACCCGCCTGGCCCAACTGCGCACCGAACGCGGCTGGTCACTGGAGGACCTGGCCGCACGCACCGCAGTCAGCCGCTCGACCCTCTCACGCCTCGAACGCGGACAGATCAGCCCCACCGCGGCACTACTGAACCGGCTGTGCGCCGCATACGAACGCACCATGTCCCACCTCCTGGCCGAAGTGGAATCCGAACCCCCGCAACTGGTCCGCGCCGCCCAGCAGAGCGTGTGGCGCGACGACGCCTCGAAGTTCACCCGCCGATCGGTCTCCCCACCCCACAACGGCCTGCGCGCCGAACTCGTCGAAGGCGTACTGCACCCCGGAGCCGACATCTCCTACCGGCAACCACCCATACCCGGCCTGGAACAGCACATCTGGATGCTGCAGGGAGCAGCCGAGATCACCGCCGAGGGCCACACCCACCAAGTGCACACCGGAGACTGCCTGCGCTTCCGCCTGTGGGGCCCCTCACGCTTCCGCTGCCTGGGCCCGCAACCCGCCCGCTACGCCCTGGTGGTCGTCCCACCCTGACCGGCGAAAGAACCAGCGAAGTGATCAACGAAGGAACCCCGCCCATGCACACCGCGCACACCATCACCCGCCTGTCGGCCGACCACTTCCACGACAACCTCCACGCCCTGGCCACCCTCCTGTCAGAAGTCGTCACCGACGGCGCCTCCCTGGGCTTCCTGACCCCCTTCGACCACACCGCCGCCTCCACCTGGTGGAACGAACACGCACCCGCCCTGACCGAAGGCACCCTCATCATCTGGACCGCCCACCACGACGGCCGAACCGAGGCCACCATCAGCCTCGCCTTCGAACCCAAACCCAACGGCCGCCACCGCGCAGAAATCCTCAAACTGATGGTCCACCCCCGCGCCCGCGGCCGCGGCCTGGCCCGCAGACTCCTGACCACCGCCGAACACGCCGCCGCCCAGGCCGGAGCCGACCTGCTGCTCCTGGACACCGAGACCGGCAGCCCGGCCGAGCACCTCTACCACGCCACCGGATGGACCCGCTACGGCATCGTGCCCGGCTACGCCACCGACCCCTCCGGCGTCCTGCGCGACTGCAGCTTCTTCTACAAGCGACTGACCCCCACCGGAGGCGGACACGCCCCGCAATAGGGTGGGGGAGCACCCCCGACCGACCCCTGCAGGAACCCCCACCGGAAAGGCCCGCCCGTGACACGACTGCACACCTACGACACCGTCGTGACCTGGACCGGCGACCGCGGCACCGGAACCAGCGGATACCGCGCCTACTCCCGCGACCACGACCTGCACGCCCAGGGACGCACCCCCATCGCCGGAAGCTCCGACCCCGCCTTCCGCGGCGACGACACCCGCTGGAACCCCGAACAACTCCTGGTCGGCTCCCTGTCACAGTGCCACATGCTGTGGTACCTGCACCTGTGCGCCGAGAACGGCGTCACCGTCACCGCCTACACCGACCACGCCACCGGCACCATGGCCGAAACCGGCGACGGCGGCCAATTCACCGAAGTGACCCTGCACCCCCACGTCACCGTCACCTCACCCGACATGACCGAGACCGCCACCCGCCTGCACGCCGAGGCCCACCGCGCCTGCTTCATCGCCCGCTCGGTCAACTTCCCCGTACGGCACGCGCCCACCCTCACCCTCGCCCACACCCACCAGCAGGCCTGACCCGGCACGCCGATCCAGGCGACACCCAGCCGAAATGCCCAGCCGAGCCGGCGACCCGACACCCGCTCGGCAGCGATCACATCCCGACCGGAGATCGGCCCCGCCCTCACCGGCCGGAAGACCCCACCACCCGCACTCCGGGCCGGCCCCCGACCCCGGCCACGCGACCAGACGCCCCGCCGGGCCGGCCCACACCCGAGGCACGAACCGGCCCGGCGCCCGAAAGCCCACACCGGCGCGGCCCGGCGGGCCCCAGGATCACCTCCACGCCCCGCCCCCGAACGAAACGAGACAGCTCACCGCGACGGACGCGCCGGCGCCGCCATCTGGGCCACATCCTCCGCGCCGTCCTCCAGAAGCTTCGCCGCCAGATCCGACAACGCCCGGCCCACCGCCAGCTCGTCACCGATCTCCGGCATCGGCCGGTCACTCGGATTGCGCCGGGCATAGGCCACGCTCTCGTGCCGCTTGCCGTCGCGCGTGAACAGCACCGCCCGGGCGGTGGTGACGTCATCGTCGTCGTCCTCGTTGATGAAGATCTGCACGTTCCACTGCTTGGCCTGCATGACGGACACCTCCCACCTACAGAGTCCTCCTCCCGGCCCCGCGCGCAAGGGCCCCGACTCAAACGCCCCGGGGCCGGCCCCCCGCGGGAAGGGGAGGGGACCGTCGCATGAGTGATCACTCCGGCCGGGGCCGTCCGCACCCGGAGCGCTCTCACATCGGATGTGGTGAGAGTGCGGCGGGGACGGGTTGTGCGGTCGAGCGCCTCGCGGGTGTCGAGCGCCTCAAGGGAGAGGTGTGAGCACACCACACTGACATAAGGGCAGAAACTACTTATACCAAACAGAATTCAGCTTCTGTCTGGTATAGGGATTTATCGCACCATATGTCCGTGTTCGGGGACGGGGAACCACGCGTCGCTCCGGATCGGGTCCGCACCGATCCGTATGCGGCTTTCCGTGACGGCCGCAGATGACGATCGACAGCAGAACACCCCGCAGGAAGCCGAGGGGGCGAAGGGAGCGGTCCGGCCCGGGGCTCACTCCGGGTGATGATCAAGGATCGGCCGTACGGCGCGCATGCACGCCGTACGGCTGTCGTCTGGATGCTCGCGCCTCGAGGTGCTCGACACGTGCGTGCATGGCGGGCGTCGCATCGAAGGCGCAAGGCGTGCGGAGTGGCGTCGTGTGTGCGACCGATGCATGCAGCGGGCGTGCGCAGATGCATCGCAGGGTCTCCGGTGGGCCTTTCGCCAGGTGGATTCCCGCGTTTGATGCATAATCGCACTTATGCATCACTTGTGATTTCTCCCCTGTGACCGCCCAACCCCGCCCCCGCAGCCGGGAGACCGTATCGACGCGCGAGCCGTACCGGCCGCGTATCGACCGTGCACCGATCGGAGCCGAGTCCTGCGCCAATCCACCGATCGGTGGGTCCGTCTCATCCCACTGATCGATGCCGGGGAAAGCCCCGCTCCGGCACGCTGAATGCAGCACAGAACCGGTGGGGAAGCCTGAAGGGGCGGCGAAAAGCCCTATACGGGCTCCTTCCCCTGCCACCTCTCCCCTGCCGGGCGATCGGCTGGGAATAGACTCACCGTGAAGTAGAAGATCTTGGACGGATCTCAGGTAGGGACGAGGGGATCTTGAGCGGGCAGACACAGTCCGGATGCCGGGCCGCGACGCGGCAGGAGCTACCGTTCTTCCTGGTCACCGCGGTGCCCTACACGTTGCTGGCAGCCCTCGTCGTCCTCAAGATAATGATCGAGGAGCCTTCGGAGCGCGGGTCCCTGTTCGTCGATCTGGGCGTGTGCGCTCTGGCGGCGGCGTGGATACTCGGGATGTTCACTGTGCGTCCCGCCTGGTGGGACCGGCCCCGGATCATGGGGGTGTTCTTCGCCGGCCTCCTGGTGATCGCGGCGGTGCTGGTGGCGCGGGATCCGGCGTTCGGGTTGTTCACGCCCATCCCCTACATCTACGCCTTCACTGTGCTGCTGTGGCCGTGGCGGCTGCTGGGTGTGGCCGCCGTCGCGGTGGTGGCCGGTGCCGCGCAGGCCTCCAACGTGGATACGACGAGCGGGTTCGGTCTGGTGCTGGCTCTGGCCATCATCGTCGCCAACGTGGTGCTGATGGGCGGCACGGCCTGGGTGCTGCGGCTGGCCGAGGAGGAGAGGGAACAGCGCGAGCAGACTTTGGCGGAGCTGAGCCGGACCAATCGGCTGCTGGAGGCGTCGCTGGCCGAGAACGCCGGTCTGCATGCCCAGTTGCTCGCCCAGGCCCGGGAGGCGGGGGTTCTCGACGAGCGTCAGCGGATGGCCCGCGAGATCCACGACACCCTCGCCCAGGGCCTGACCGGGATCATCGCGCAGTTGCAGGCGGCCGAGCAGATGCATGAGGTGCCGCCGCAGTGGGTGCGGCCCTTCGAGGCGGTGAAGAACCTGGCCAGGGAGAGCCTGAGGGAGGCCCGGCGCTCGGTTGACGCGCTGCGGCCCGAGTCGCTGGACGGTGCGCGTCTGAGTGATGCGCTGGCCGAGGTGGCCGAGGGGTGGTCGAAGTTGCACGGGCTGGCCGTTCAGGTCACGACGACCGGTACGGCGCGGCCGATGACGCCGGAGGCGGAGTTCGCGTTGCTGCGTACGGCGCAGGAGGCGTTGGCCAACGTGGCCAAGCACGCGGGTGCGAGCAGGGTCGGGGTGACGCTGTCCTATCTGGAGAGCGAGGTGGCGCTGGATGTGCGTGACGACGGCAGGGGTTTCGATCTCGCGGGGCCCGGAGGCGGCCCGGGGTCGTCGGTGCGCGAGGGCGGGTTCGGTCTGAGCATCATGCGCCAGCGTGTGGAAGGGTTGTCGGGGACGTTGCGCATCGAGTCCGAGCCCGGTTCCGGCACCGGGATCTCGGCCTGTATCCCTGTTGTGCCGGTTGGGAGTCACGCATGAGCGCTCACACGGGCGGGGATCCGATCCGGCTGCTGATCGCAGATGACCATCCGATCGTGCGGGACGGGCTGAGCAGCATGTTCGCCTCCGCGCCCGGGTTCGAGGTGCTGGGTGAGGCTTCGGATGGTGCGGCGGCCGTACGGCTCGCCCAGCGGTTGCAGCCTGATGTGATCCTGCTGGATCTGCGTATGCCGGGTATGGACGGGCTGAGTGCCATCACGGAGTTGAACAGGCTCGGGGTGACCGCGCGTGTGCTGGTTCTGACGACGTACGACACCGATACTCATGTCCTGCCGGCGATCGAGGCGGGTGCGACCGGTTATCTGCTCAAGGACTCCCCCAGGGAGGATCTGCTGCGGGGTGCGCGTGCCGCGGCCAGGGGTGAGAGTGTGCTGTCGCCGTCGGTTGCGGCCCGGCTGATGAACCGGGTCAGGACGCCGGCGCCGCAGTTGCTCAGTCAGCGGGAGCTGGAGATCCTCGAGCTCGTGGCGGGGGGGAACACCAATCGTGAGACGGCGGCCCGGCTGTTCATCACCGAGGCGACGGTCAAGAGTCATCTGCTGAACATCTACGCCAAGCTCGGTGTGAAGGATCGTGCAGCCGCCGTCAGCGAGGCGTTCAACCGCAGGTTGCTCCTCCCCCGGGCGTCCGAGCAGTCCTGATCCCTCATGTGTCGGCCGGGCGTGGCTGCCGGGTGGTGGCGTCGGTGGTTTCAGTCTGCGCACAGTTGGGTGTGCAGGGTCTGAAAGGCCCATTGTTCCCAGTGCTCGCGTGACCAGCCGCGTGCGTGCACGAACAATAGGTACAGCTCGGGGCTGAGCAGGCCGTAGAGGATGTCGGCGGCTTGCTGTACTGACATCTCCGCTCGTGCCCCGGGTTTGCCGACCAGGGCTTTGGCCGCTGTTTCCTGGACGAGGTATCGCGGATCGGTGTCGTCGGGCCACAGTGCGGCGACTTCGGGGTCGCTGGCGCATGCTGCGTCCAGGACCTTGCCGATCGGTGCGACCCGTTCCAGGACCGAGGTGGTGCCCGCGACGTGGGCTCGCAGCATGTCATGGGCGGTGTCGGCGGCCAGGGCGTCGAGGTACCAGGGCCGGTCCATGGTGGCCACCGGCTGGTCGTCGCCTGCGATGGTGACGTCGACCAGTTCTTTGAGCAGGGCGCGTTTGTTGCCGAAGACGAAGTAGATCGTCTGGATCGCGACTCCGGCTTTGTCGGCGACGTCTTGCAGGTTCGTGGCGCCGTATCCGTCCTGCACGAACAGTTCCAGTGCCGCCGCGAGGATGCGCCGGCGGGTTTCCTGTGCTTTTCGGGCCCGTTTGCCGGGCCGCTTGACATCGCTCATGGCTAGAGTCTATCTCTAGATTCATTCACTAGAAGCCAACTCTAGAGATCGAGGCTAGTCATGATTGAGGTCGACGCGCTGACCAAGGTGTACGGCGCGGCGCGGCGCAGATCCGGGCGGTCGACGAGGTGTCCCTGCACATCGGCGCCGGATCGGTCCTCGGCCTCCTGGGCCGCAAGGGCCTGCTCAACTTGCTCGCCGGATGGCGCGAAGCCCTCATGGAGATGATCACGTTTCCGTTGTTCTACCTGCTCATCGTGCTGTTCATGGGACGCGGGCAGCTGCGCGCGGACCTGCTGGCGCCGGTACTGCTCGGCATGGTGGCGCTGACCTTCATCCACGAGCAGGTCAACCGGGTCTTCTGGAGCTACCTGGGCGACATCCAGTCCGGCGTACTGGAACAGACCCATCTGACCCCGCTGCCCTCGGCCGCGAGCATCCTCGGCCGCCAGGTCGCCGCCGTGATCGCGGCCGTGCCCACCGCGCTGGCCGTCCTGGCCACCGGCGCCGCAGCCATCACCCTCCAGGGCGGGCGGCTGCCCGTCGACGCCCAGGTGATCGTGCCGCTGGCCGCCATCGCAGGCGGCACCTGCGGGCTCGCGCTCATCCTGTGCGGCCTGACCCTGGTCTTCAAACGCATCGAGATCATCACCCAGCTGTCGGTGGCCGTCTACGCCATCGCGGGCGGCACCCTGGTCCCCCTGGCCGCCGTGCCCGACCCGATCGCCCTCCTCAGCCGGCTGGTCGTCCCCATCGCGCCCGGCATCGAGGCGATGCGCGACATCCTGCTCGGCGGGCACTCCCTGGCCGCCCTGCCCACCGGCTGGGGTCTGGGCTGGCTGCTGGCCCAGCCACTGCTCATCACCGCCGCCGGGGTGGTCCTGTTCAACCGGCTGGAGAACCTCGCCCGCCACCGCGGCACCCTCGGCCGCCACTAGCAGGGAACCCGCAAGCCGAGAACCGGAAGGAAAGAGAGCAACTGACGTGAATGTGTTCCTGTGGATACTGCAGGCCGTCCTGGCCGCCGTCTTCGGCCTGGCAGCGATCATGCGTCTTCGGCCTGGCAGCGATCATGCACACCACCCGGTCCAAGGAGAGGCTACGCCCCATGACGCCCTGGGTGGAGGACTTCACCCCCGCCCGGATCCGCCTGATCGGCGCGGCCGAACTTCTCGGCGCCCTCGGTCTGATCCTGCCCGCCGCCACCGGCATCGCCTCGATCCTCACCCCGCTGGCCGCCGCCGGCCTGGCCCTCACCATGCTCGGCGCCGCCGCCACCCACGCCCGTCGCAGAGAACCGGCGGCCATCGCGGTCAACCTGACATTGCTCGCACTGGCCGCGGTCGTCGCCTGGGGCCGCCTCGGCCCCCACCCCCTCTGACGGGAGATCACATGACGACACAGAACGTGACTGTGCGCCCCGTCGGCCACGTCGCAGGCGGTCGCAGTGAGATGTACGAAGACGACTGGCACGACGTGCGAGCCGTGATCCGGCTCGACGGAGAGTCTTTCACCCCTTCGGCGGTGCTCGGTCTGGAGTACTTCTCCCACCTGGAAGTCGTCTTCCTCTTCGATCGCATCGAGTCGGCCACGGTGGACAGCCGGCCCCGTCCCCCACGCGGGAACCCCGATGCGGCACCCGTCGGAGTCTTCGCCCACCGCGGGCCGTACCGCCCCAACCGTCTGGGCGTCTCCCGTTGCCGGCTGCTCGGCGTCGACGGGCTGGATCTCCACGTCGCCGACCTGGACGCGCTCTCGGGTTCACCGGTGCTGGACGTCAAGCCGTATCTGGCCGAGTTCGCCCCTCGTCAGCCCGTCATCCAGCCGAGCTGGGCGAGTGAGCTCATGGCCCGCTACTACTAGCGTGCCGCTCTCCCGGGCTGCTGCTGTTTTTTGTACTGTCTGTCTGGTTTTTGACAAATGCGATGGCCTTTACGATGTAGATTAATAAAAGGGGGATCGTCCTTCCGGCACGGCACGGCCGCCGGATACCCTGACCGGGTGAGCCCGACCTCCGGGGATCGGCGAACGGCCGCGCCGACGATGACGGCATGGGTGGTACGGCGGCCCGGCCCCATGGCCACCGCTCCCCTGCGACGCGTACGCCTGCCCGTCCCCCACCCCGCCCCCGGAGAAGTGCTGATCGAGGTCGAGGCCTGCGCCGTCTGCCGTACCGACCTCCACCTGGCCGAAGGCGACCTGCTCCCCCACCGGCCGCGGACGGTCCCCGGCCACGAGGTGGTCGGACGGGTGGTCGCCTGCGGGGCGGGGACCGAGCAGCCGGCCCCCGGCACCCGGGTGGGAGTGGCGTGGCTGCGCGGCACCTGCGGCCAATGCCTCCACTGCGCCCGCGGAGCCGAGAACCTGTGCCCGGACTCGCGCTACACCGGCTGGGACGCCGACGGCGGCTACGCCGAGTACCTGACGGCGCCGCAGGACTTCGTCTACGTGCTGCCCGACGGGCCGCCGGCCGAGCAGCTGGCACCGCTGCTGTGCGCCGGGATCATCGGCTACCGGGCGCTGCTGCGCGCGCAACTGCCCCGGGGCGGGCGCCTGGGCGTCTACGGGTTCGGCGCCTCGGCGCACCTGACCGTCCAGGTCGCGCTCGCGCAGGGGGCCACCGTCCACGTGCTGACCCGCTCGGAGCAGGCCCGGCGCCTGGCCCTGGAGCTGGGGGCGGCCTCGGCCGGCGAGGCCTACGCCGCTCCCCCCGAGCCGCTGGACGCCGCCATCCTGTTCGCGCCCGTCGGCGACCTGGTACCGGTGGCCCTGCAGGCGCTGGAGCGCGGCGGCACGCTGGCGGTGGCGGGCATCCACCTCAGCGACATCCCGGCGCTGGACTACCAAAGGCACCTGTTCAACGAGCGGACCCTGTGCAGCGTCACCGCCAACACCCGCGCCGACGGGCGCGAGCTGCTGTCCTTCGCCGCCCGTCATCCCCTGCGGGTGAGCACCACCCCCTACGCCCTCGGCGAGGCGGACCGGGCCCTGGCCGATCTGGCGGCCGGCCGCGTCACCGGCGCGGCCGTACTGCGGGTGAAGGACTCCGGATGAAGAGCCGAGCCGCATCGGGCCGTGTCGCCGGTTGACCAGAAGTACTGATATATGCCGGTATGTGGGGGTGGGGTATGGAGGACACGACGATGCCACGAGGGAGGCGATGCGCGTGCAGCACGGCGAGATCGGCCAAAGCGCGATCGGTGAGGGACGACCGGACGCATCCGGCCCGGCCCGGAACACGGACATGATCGAAGGGAACCGGTAATGCTGGTACGCGAGGTCATGACCAGCCCCGCCATCACGGTCCTGTCCACCGACCCGGTGCGCACAGCGGTACGGGTGCTGTACGCCGAGGGCATCACCGCCGCCCCCGTCCTGGACGAGTCCGGAGCACTGGTGGGCATCGTCAGCGAAATGGACCTGCTGCAGGGCGAGTTCCAGCCCGATCCGCGCGCCACCGTGCGCGCCGTACCCGAACACGCCACACCACCGCCCTACCGGGTCTCGGAGGTGATGACACGCGAGGTCGTCACCGTCACCCCCTCCACCGACGCCACACAACTGGTGGACCTGCTGGTCGTCAAACGCATCAAGAGCCTGCCGGTGGTCGCCGAGGACCAGGTGGTGGGAATGGTCAGCCGCAGCGACCTCATGGCCGTGCTCGCCCGCCCCGACGAGGACCTGCGCGCCGACGCCCTGGCGGCACTGGCCGAGCAGTACCCGTTCGGGCCCAGCTGGGAGGTCGCCGTACGCCAGGGAGTGGCGGAACTACGCGGCCACGCGGGCGGACACCACGACCAGATCGCCGACCTCATCGTGCGCACCGTCCCCGGCATCGTGCGCGTACGCCACCTGGCATAACCGCACCCCGCACGCACGCGTCCCGGCGACAGGCGGACACCCGCCGGGACGCCCGTCAGGCGCGCACCCTCACAGGCGGCGCACCAGGCGGGCGGCGGAACGCTGACTCATGCCCGTCTCACCACGGATCAGGAAGACCGCCTCATCGAACTGGCCGCTCTCCTTGATCTCCCGCGCCCTGCTGACCAGCTCCGGACTCAACGCCCCGCCCAGCAGGGTGTTACGCGGCCGGTGCGCCAGCCGGACGGCGAACCAGATCAAACCGATGATCGCAATCACGACGACCGCCGTCAGCACGACGATTCTGATCATGTCCGCCATGGCACGAGGATAGCCCCGCCGATCGGCCGGTGTCTGTAGCACGGCGAAGCATCCCGGGATGACGGCCCACGCCGGACCCGTCCCCTGCTCACCGGGTTCACCGGGGCCGGCCGTTCCACCCCTCCCAGGCGTGTCGCCCTCCTGCAGGATCCGTTGCGTACGCATAATTTCACCTATGCGTCACCAGGAGCCCGCCCCCACGGCCCAGGAAACCGCCGCCCACGACCCACTGGTGCTCATGCGCGTCCCCGAGGCCGTCGAGGAGTTCCTGTCCTCCCTGCGCGCCAAGAAACTCTCGGCCCACACCATCGCCGGCTACAGCCGCGACCTGCGCACCGTCACCGGCATCGCCGCCGCGGCGGCCGCGCTCGCACCCGCCGACCTGGAGGTGCGCCGGCTGTCGGGACGCCTCATCCGCACGGCCTTCGCCGACTTCGCGGGCCCGCGCTCACCGGCCAGCGTCAACCGCGCCTGGAGCGCCTGGAACCAGTTCCTGACCTTCTGCGTCGCCGAGAGGATGCTGGCGGGCAACCCCATGGCCGCCGTACCCCGCCCCAGGCAACCGGCCAAAGCCCCCAAACCGCTGCTGGGCGACGGCAGCGCCTCGGCGACGCTGCTGGAACGCATCGCCGCCGGAGCCCGCAAAGCCCGCGACCCCTGGATCGAGCGCGACCTGGCGGTCCTGGCCCTGGCCCTGGTGACGGGCATGCGCTCGGCCGAACTGCTGAGCCTGACCCTGGGCTCCATCGGCGGCTCCCCCGGCGACCGCCGCATCCAGGTCGTCGGCAAGGGCGGCAAATCCCGCTCCCTGCCGATCGAAGCGCCCATCGAGCACCTCCTCGAGCGCTATCTGCACAGCAGACTGGAGCGCTTCGGACTGGCGACGCTGCCCCGCTCGGCGGCGCTGCTGGTCGACACCGCCAACCGGCCGCTGCGCCGGGGCGGCCTGCAGTATCTGGTACGGCAGTGCTACCGCCACGCCGGCGTCCACGACCGGGTGCAGAAGGGCACGCTGGTGCACGCGCTGCGCCACGAGTTCGCCACCCGCCTGGCGGAGCGGGGCGCCTCGGCGCACGAGCTGATGGAACTGCTGGGCCACTCCTCCATCGTCACGGGCCAGGCGTATGTGGCCTCCACCGCCCGCGAGGTGCGCCGGGCCGCCCGGGGCAACCCGGCCTACGAGGTGCTCGGCCGCCTGGAAAGCTGACCGATCTCCTGGGGATGCGCGCCCTTCTTCCGCCGTTGTGCTTCTCCAGGCTTTTGATCTTGGTGGGTCGAACAGAGGACTCGCCTTTACAATATAGATTTATAAGTGGCGGGCATGGCATCGGCCCTGGCGGGCAGGTGAGGACGTCATGAACAAGTTCCTCAAACTCATGGCGACCCGGTGGCTGGCGCGCACTCCATTCGGCATGGCGGTGCTGGGCGCCGGCTGGCTGCTGGGACGGCGCAGGAAGCGGCGGGCCCGCCAGGCGCGCGAGGCGCAGGCGCTGCGGCAGATGAGCTCGGGCCGCAGATCCCGCGTCCGCGTCTGAGCAGGGGGTTTCCCTCCCGCCCGCCTGCCGTGTCTCCTGCCGCACCCCGCGCGCCGGGCCCCTCCCCCGCCCCGAAAACCGTTTGCGGAATTGTCGGAGGGGTCTGTTACGGTCGCGGGCGTGTCTCAACAATCCATGATCCACGCGCGTGGCCTGATCAAACGCTTCGGCGACTTCACCGCGGTCGACGGCATCGATCTGGATGTGGCGCCGGGCGAGGCGTTCGGGTTCCTGGGACCCAACGGGGCCGGGAAGTCCTCGACCATGCGGATGATCAGCTGCGTGTCGATGCCGACGGCCGGTGAGCTGCGCATCCTGGACATGGATCCGGTGCGCGAGGGCTCGCGCATCCGCGCGCGGCTGGGGGTGTGCCCGCAGCTGGACAACCTCGACCCGGATCTCAACGTCCGGGAGAACCTCACGACCTACGCCCGCTACTTCGGGCTGTCGAAGTCGGAGGCGCGCAGCCGGGCGCAGAACCTGCTGGAGTTCGTGCAGCTGCAGGAGAAGGCCACCAGCACCGTCGAGCCGCTGTCGGGCGGCATGAAGCGGCGCCTGACGATCGCACGGGCGCTGATCAACGCCCCCGACCTGGTGCTGCTGGACGAGCCGACCACGGGCCTGGACCCGCAGGCGCGCCACCTGCTGTGGGAGCGGCTGTTCCGGCTCAAGCAGCAGGGCACGACACTGGTGCTGACCACGCACTACATGGACGAGGCCGAGCAGTTGTGCGACCGGCTGGTGGTGATGGACGGCGGCCGCATCGTCGCCGAGGGCTCGCCGCGCTCGCTGATCGAGACCTACTCCACGCCCGAGGTCGTCGAGCTGCGCTTCACCGACGAGGTCGACTACACCGGCAAGCTGGAGGGCATCGGCCGCATCGACCCGCTGCCCGACCGCATCCTGCTCTACGCCGACGACGGCGACGCCGCCGTCAACGAGGTGCACCGCCGCGGGCTGACCCCCTCCAGCGTGCTGGTGCGCCGATCCTCCCTGGAGGATGTGTTCCTGCAGCTGACCGGCCGGACGCTGGTGGACTGAGCCATGGCCCATCCGACGGTGGCCGTGCTGGAGCGGCACCTTCATCTGTACCGGCGGCTGTGGCGGGCCTCGGTGTTCTCCTCCTTCATCCTGCCGGTGCTGTTCCTGATCAGCATCGGCATCGGGGTCGGCGGCTACGTCGGCCAGATCCAGGGGGTCGACTACCTGGCGTGGATCGTGCCGGGGGTGATGGCCTCCACCGCCTTCCAGATGGCGATCGGCGAGTCGACCTACTCGGTGCTGGGCGACTTCAAGTGGGTGCGGGCCTACCACGCCATGCGCGCCACCCCGGTCGAGGTCCACGACATGGTGGCCGGCTGGATGCTCTACATCCTGTTCCGCGTGGAGATCGCCGCAGTGGTGTTCCTGGGCGTCACCGGCCTGTTCGGGGCGCTGCACTCGCCGTGGGCCGCGCTCACACCGCTGATCGCCGCACTGGTGGCGGTCGCCGCGGCGGCGCCGGTGACGGCCTTCGCCGCCAGCATCGAGCACGACAGCTATTTCGCGCTGCTGTTCCGGTTCGTCATGATCCCCTCGACGCTGTTCGCCGGGGTGTTCTTCCCGGTGGACCAGCTGCCGGAGCCGGTGCGCCTGCTGGCCTACCTCTCGCCGCTGTGGCACGGGGTGGAGCTGAGCCGGGCCGCGACGCTGGGCGTCGCCCCCCCGTGGCCCGCGGCGCTCCATGTGGGATGCCTGGCGCTGTTCGCCGTCGCCGGGCTGGCGTGGGCCATGACGGCCTTCCGCAAGCGACTTCAGGACTGAGGCCATGGTTACCACGATGCTGGCCGCCCGGATCTCCCCCTCCCGGGTCGGCGCGGTGATCAACCGCAACGTGGGGGCGCTGCGCAGCGGCCCGTCCTACTGGCTGGTCCTGCTCTCGGGCTTCTTCGAACCGCTGCTGTACCTGCTGTCGATCGGCATCGGGGTGGGCGCGCTGGTCGGCCCGATCACCCTGCCCGACGGGCGGGTGATCGAATACGCCCAGTTCGTCGCCCCGGCGATGCTGGCGGTCTCGGCGATGTCGGGGGCGCTGTCGGAGACGACGTTCAACTTCTTCTTCAAGATGAAGTACGCCAAGACCTTCGAGGCGATCCTGGCCACGCCGGTCAAGCCGTTCGAGATCGCGCTGGGCGAGCTGTCGTGGGCGCTGGTGCGCAGCTCCGTCTACACCGGGGCGTTCCTGGTGGTGATGGTGGCCCTGGGACTGACCTCACCGGGGTGGGCGCTGGCGGCCCTGCCGGCGACGCTGCTGGTGGGCCTGGCCTTCGGCGGCGTCGGGATGGCCATCAGCACGCTGATGCGCGGCTGGCAGGACTTCGACATGCTCACCACCGGGCAGTTCGCCCTGTTCCTGTTCTCCGGGACGTTCTCCCCCGTGCAGGACTACCCGGCGGCGATGGAGATCCTGGTGGCGGCCACACCGCTGTACCACGCGGTGGAGCTGGTGCGGGGCCTGGCGATCGGCGAGCTGAGCTGGGGGCTGCTGGGCAACACGGCGTATCTCCTGGCGATGGGCGCCGCGGGCCTGGTCTTCGCGGCCCGGCGCATCCAGCGCACCCTGTGCGTGTGAGCCGGCCGGCGGGTTGATGCAGGCCGGCCTGCTCTGGGTGATCCTCCGTGCCGGGTCGTCTCTCAAGGACAGGCGGCAGAGCCGCTGAGCGCGCGGAAGGGGGAGACCGGGGATTTCAGGGAGGGGGAAGGGTGAACGGGGTGGCGGAGAGGACCGCGGAGACGGGGATGGGCCCGTAGATGTGCGGGAAGGCCTCGGCGGCGCCCGGGGGCACCTCCAGGCGCACGTCCAGCCCTTCGGGGTCGACGGTCAGCAGGGTCAGCGGCTCGGTGACGTCGCGGTAGTACCGCCTCACCACACCGGCCAGCTGGACGTGGTCGGCGCAGGCGTGGATGAAGCCCTCCTGCTCCAGGGTGCGGCCCAGCGTGGAGATGCGATACTCCCCCGCGGCGCGGGCCCGGTCCCAGTCGGCGCTCAGCGCCAGGTGCAAAATCGTCACCGGACCAGTGTGCCCGGCCGGGCCTGTCGGCCGGAGAGGTCCCCCGGGGGATCGGCCCGTCAGTCGCGGGCCTGCCACTCGCGCCGCAGGATCGCGTAGACCAGCTCGTCGGTCCACTGGTCCTTGACCCACTCGTTCTCCACCAGGTGAGCCTCGCGGCGCATGCCCAGCCGCTCCAGCACCCGGGCCGAGGCGGTGTTGCGGGCGTCCAGGCGCCCGGTGATCCGGTGCAGGTCCAGTCCTTCGAAGCCGAGCCTCAGCAGGACCCGGCCCAGCTCGGTGGCGTACCCCTTGCCGTGGTGGCCGGGGTGGAAGACGTAGCCGATCTCGCCGGAGCGGTGCACGCGGCTGTGCCAGAACAGCAGCCCGTCGCCGATGACCTCCCCGGTGTCGGCGACCTCCGCGGCCAGCGCCAGGGCCTGGCCCTCCTCCAGCAGCTGCGTCTGCGACAGCTTGATCTCCAGAGCCTGACGGACCTGCTCGCGGTCACGGGGTCCCCAGTACAGATAGCGGGTGACCTCGGGCAGCGACTGGAAGGCGTACATGGCCTCCAGGTCGTCGGGGGTGTAGGGGCGCAGCAGGAGGCGTTCGGTGCGGATCGGGTATTCAGGCTTCAGCACCCGGCCAGCCTAGGACAGGGCAAAGGTGGCAGGCGATGCGATATTTCCACACTGATATTTCCACACCGGTGTTCCCGCGCGTTCCCGCATCCGCGGCCCGGACGTCTCCTCCCCGGCCATACGGCGCCGCCACGCATCACGCCCCGGCGGCGCCGCGGGCGGTCAGTGGGCGCCCCCGGCCAGGTTGAGCACGAGCACCCCGCCGATGATCAGGACGATTCCCGCGATCTTGGCGAGTGAGATGGTCTCGCCGAGGAACAGCACGCCGATCGCGGCGATGGCGGCGGTACCGGCCCCGGCCCACACCGCGTAGGCGACGCCGACCTCCATCTGCAGCTTCAGCGCCTGCGACAGCAGGTAGAAGGCGGTGCCGTACCCGGCCAGCACCACCAGCGACCAGCCCTTGTGGGTGAAGCCCTCGCTGAGCTTGAGCGCGGAGGTGGCCAGCACCTCCGCGACGATCGCACCAGCCAGCATAAACCAGGCCATATATGGACTTCTCTCCCAAACGAACCCGTACGGGCATCCAAGTCTAGGAGGTGAGACGCTCCAGCAGCCGGGGGTGGCCGGCCAGCGCCGTCGTCAGCGTGCTCATCACCAGCGGCGCCAGCGCGGGCCGGTCGACCGCCTGCCAGTCGATGGGCCCGTGCGGCGGCTGCGGGTCGTACTCGATCATGAGCTGGACGGTGCGGGCCATCTCCTCACCCGCCAGCCGGGCCACCAGCGCCAGCGCCATGTCGATGCCGGCCGAGACCCCGGCCGCGGTGACGACGGGACCGTCCTGTACGACGCGCTCGCCGACCGGCACCGCATCCAGCCTCGCCAGCAGCTCCAGGGCCGCCCAGTGGGTGGTGGCGCGCCGGCCCCGCAGCAGCCCCGCCGCCCCCAGCAACAGCGAGCCGGTGCACACCGAGCCGATCACCTCCGCCCGCCGCGCGGCGAACCGGATGCGCTCCAGCAGCCGATCGTCGGCCATCGCCGCGAAGGTCGGCTCCACCCCGCCGGGCACGATGACCGCGTACGGCGCCTCCTCCTTCTCCAGTTCCTCGAAGGTGTGACTGGGCGCCAGACTCAGCGGCGTGTCGGTGGGCATCGCCCGGCGGGCCTCGGCGGCCACCACGATGCGCCAGGAGGGATCGAAGGCAGCGAAAACCGACATCACCTGCAACGGGCCGACCAGGTCCAGGGCGGTGATCCCGGGATAGAGCACGAACGCGACGGTCCTCACGGAAATCTCCTCTCGTCCTCCCCACCGTGGCCGGGCCCGCCGCCGGGGCGCGAGCCGCGGCCGCGCGCCGGTCCGGATTCTTGGGCGCCCTGTCTTTTCCCGCCGACCCCGGCATCCCGCCCCGGCTCCCCTGCGCCGCCCCGGGGCCCGCAAGCGCGCGGCGACCTGCGGATCGCAGGGATCCGGACCGGGGCGCCCGCGCCTCCACCGCGACGACACGATCACCCCCATCACCGCGAAGCCCTTGCGAGCGGAGTCGAAAGCGTGTTCCACTGATCCGCATGGGATGGGACTCCCCCGCGTTGCTGGCCGCGGCCCCCGACACCCGGCCCCGCATCGAACGCACCGCGGTGACCCGGGTCCACGGCGCGCTGACCTGCTACGAGGTCAAGGCGCGCACCGCCCTTGAGGCGGTCGCCGACGGCTGGGCGCTCAGCCCCTACCGCGGATGCGCCCACGCCTGCCGCTACTGCTCGGCGCGGCGCGGCCACCGCTACCTGGGCCTGAACACCGGCACCGACTTCGACTCGCGGATCGTCGTGCGCACCGACATCGTCCGGCGGCTGCGCGCCGAACTGACCGGCAAGTGGGACGGCGGCCACATCTCGGTGGGCCTGTCGGGCGACTGCTACCAGCACGCCGAGGAGATCTACAAGCTCATGCCCTCGCTGACCGGCGCGCTGGCCGAGGCCGGGGCCGAGTTCACCGTGCACACCAAGAGCCCGCTGATCCTGCGCGACGCCGACCTGCTGGCCGACCTGCCCGGAGCGGGCGTGATGGTCTCGGTCGCCTTCGTCGACGACCAGATCCGGCGCGCCGTCGAACCGGGCGCGCCCAGCGCGCAAAAGCGCCTGGAACTGGTGGCGGAGCTGAGTGAGCGCGGTGTGCCGTGCGGCGTGGCGATGGCGCCGATCCTTCCGCTGCTGACCGACTCCCCCGACCAGCTGACCGCCACCGTGCGCCGCATCGCCGCCGCCGGAGCCCTGAGCCTGTCCCCCCGCGTGCTGCGCCTGCCGCCCGGCGCCCGCGAGTGGTACCTGTCCTGGCTCGCCGAACGCCACCCCGGCCTCGTGGCGCGCTATCAGGAGCTGTACGGCAAGGGCCCCGACGCCGATTCCGGCTATGTCACCCGCCTCACCGCCCAGGTGCAGGCCCTGGCCGCCCGCTACGGGCTGCAGACCGGCCGCCCCCCGGCCCAGCCCGCCGAGGCCGCCGCCCGCCAGCTGTTCCTCATCTGAGGCCCGGCCCCCTTCCCCTTCGCTGCCGGGGTGCCTGCTTTTCGATGGGTTTCACAATCCCATCGGCTTTACAATGTAGATTTCAAAGTCCGGCGCGGAAAACCTTTCGACAGGGGCCGGGAGGGCGGCCTAACGTGCGGGCATGCAGATGATCGAACGGTTCCTCGCCGACGGCTTCGTCAAGATGGAAAGCGCGTTCCCGGCGGAGCTGGCCGAGCGGGGCCGTCAGATCCTGTGGCAGCAGATCGGGCTGAGCCCCGAGGACCCCGCGGGCTGGACCAAGCCGGTGGTGTGGGCCATGGACCACAGCGGCAGCCCGGTCTTCGATCAGGCGGTCAACGCCCCGGCCCTGCACGAGGCCTTCGACACCCTCGTCGGGCCCGGCCGCTGGGTGCCGCGCCGCGAGGCAGGCGTCTTCCCCATCCGCTTCCCCGTCAACCCGCCCGACGACGACCGCGGCTGGCACATCGACGCAAGCATCGACCGCGGCGACGGCACCTACGGTGTCAACCTGCGCTCGCAGGGCCGGGCGCTGCTGCTGCTGTTGCTGTTCTCCGACGTCGGACCCGACGACGCCCCCACCCGCATCCGCGCCGGCTCCCACCTGGACGTGCCCAAACTGCTGCAGCCGCACGGCGAGCAGGGCGTGGAGTTCTTCGAGCTGGGCCCGCTGGTGGAGGCCGCCAGCGCCCACCGCCCCGTGGTGCACGCCACCGGGCGGGCCGGGGACGTGTTCGTGTGCCACCCGTTCCTGGTGCACGCCGCCCAGGAGCACACCGGCACCCGGCCCCGGTTCATGTCCCAGCCTCCCCTGCTGCCGACCGGGCCGCTGGAGCTCGACCGCCCCGACGGCGCCCACTCCCCCGTCGAGCAGGCCATACGGCTCGGCCTGGGCCTGGCCTGATCGGGCTTCGTTCAGCGGTTCTTCTCGAGAATCGCCTCCTGGGCGGTGAGACCGCCGTAGACGACGCGGTTCCTTCTCCGATCTTCGGCGTTTCCCCCGACCCTGGCTTTACAATGTAGATTCACGAAGGGTATGGGCCGCCTCACGACCACGGCGCCGTGGGATACCACGGGATGATCTCCCGCCGGGCGAGCATGCGCACGTCCCAGTACAGGAAGGTGAAGACCCCGGCCACGATCAGGGACACGGCGGTCAGCGCGGCGATGCGGGAGGGCTTGGCCGTCAGCCACCGCTGCAGCCGGCTGCCGGCGGCATAGGACAGGACGACGAACAGCACCGCCATGATGAGGATGTTGCCCAGCGACTGCAGTACGAAGGCCGCCGCGCCGTACAGCGGGTTGCCGCTCTCGGCGGCGTCCCGGAACATCTGCCGGAACAGCGGGAACGGCCGCCCGATCAGGAAGGCGCCGATCAGCGCGCCCATGAACACCATCGGGGCGTTGGGAAAGCGCCGCGACAGGCGGGCGAACGGGTCGGGCACCAGGCCGAGCGCGGCCAGCCCCATGTAGATCATGACCAGGCCGATCACCCCGTAGACCACCATCGACTGGATGCCGCGCGGCGACAGAGACCCGGGCACGTTCTGCGCGGTGGAGAACTGCGGCATGGCGGTGCCGACGAATCCGACGAGCGCCCCGTAGAGCGCCGAGACGACCGTCATGCCGACCGCCAGCCAGCCCAGTGGCTTGAGCGTGTGCACCAGGCGGCCCCACCGGCTCCCGACGCCGCCCAGCATCGGCGCCACCGCGCCGAACGCGGCGATGTTGCAGGCCGTGAACGACCCGGCCAGCCCGCTGACGAAGGCGAAGGCGATGCCCGCGGCGATGCCGGCGATCGGTGTCTGCTTGGCGTCGTGCCCCAGCAGCGTGTTGGCGACGTTGTCGCCGATGGTCTGGTCGACGAACTCCGCCGACCAGACCACGGTCAGCAGGAAGCCCACCAGGCTGCCGACCAGGATGATCAGCCCGCGCCTGCGCGGGAAAGCGCCGTTGACGAAGACGGAGGTGGCCGCCGCGGCGGGTTGCGCCACCGGCCGGCCGGGCCTGTCCGATGGGGCCGCGACGATGTGGTCTTGCGCCATGGGCGTCTCCTCAGACGAGCACAACGGTTGTCAGAGCACGACAGGACAGCACGACAGGACAGCACGACAGGACCTCGCACGGTGCGGCGCCGGCACCCGGATCGCAGCCGCCCGTCCCGCCCGGGGGGGACGTCCCCGGCCCACGGCCGCCGCGCCTCCCACAGGATCCGGTGGTACGGCGGGCGGTTCTTCTCCCAGATTGCGCGATGGATAATCGGACCAACTTCGGCGATCAAGGGGCGGCGATGCGGCGCACATGGCGATGGGGGGCTCTTGCTCTCGCGGTGACGCTGTCGGCCGTCTCCGGGTCCTCGGTGGACGCGACGGCCAGGAAGGACTTCGTCCGCTACGCCGACGACAGCTGTCTGGGTGAGGACGAGGAGTACTACGTCTGCGCGCCGTGGCGGCTGTCGCTGAGGAACGGAAAAGTGATCCGCCTGAAGGAGGCCCGGGTGTTCACCGGGCCGGGAAGAGGGGCCCGGGCGCCCTTCGCCCTGTCGCCGCACGGCAGCAAGGCTGCCTATTTCCGTCTGAAGGACGGCGCCCTGGTCGTGCGTGACGTCACCACCGGCGTCGCGCGCGCCGTACCGGGGATCAAGTGGCCCGTAGAGCTCCCCCTGCAGATCGGCCTCTCACCCGGCGGGCGCTTCGTCACCCTGCGAGGCGATCATCTCGAGCCGCGCCGGGTGCTGGACACCGTCACCGGCCGGACGCACCCGCTGCCCGCCCTGCGGGTCCCGTGGAGCTTCAGCCCCGACAACGCCTATCTGCTCGCCTACGAGGGCGACAACACGGTCGTGGTGTACTCGACCGCCGACTGGAGCGTGGTGCGCAAGGTCCGCACGCCCCCGGGCGCGCTCCACATGAACGGCACGACGATCGCCTACATCGACCGCGGACACCGCCGGGACGGAACCCACCGCATCCGGTTCGTCGACCTGGCCACCGGCCGCCCGGCCGAGGCTCCGCTGGAGATCCCCTTCGGTGAGGAGGGGCGGTGGCTGCTGTGGGACCGGGCCGGCAACCTCGACCTCCTGACCAGAGTGACCGAGAGCTCCCACGGAGACCTCACCACCTTCCGCTGGCGCAGGGCCAGCGACGACATGCGCGTGCTCGACACCTTCACGAACCGCTCACGTGACGAGATCGACGTCATCGCCGGGCTGCCCGACCTCTGATCACACCGGCCGCGCCTGCGCGCCGTACGGCATGCCGCTCACGCGCGGGCCGCGTCAGCTCGGAAGGCGCCAGTTGCACACACCCTCGACACACAGCTCGGTGGTCGTCTCACGGCGGTCCGGCGCCTTGATCGACGCCTTGATCGACGCCTTGTCGCCCCACCGGTCGTAGCGGGTGTCGACGTGGAAGGTCTTGCCCACCACTTCGTCCGGGCCCCCGGCCAGGGTGCAGGTGCTCTGCACTCTGCCGATCAGGCCCGCCCGGGTCAGCGTGAGGGTGTAGGAGAGTTTCGTGTCATCGCCCCAGGAGCTGTGGGATGAGTGGCCGAACCAGCGGGAGGACTTGCGCAGTTCCTTGAAGGTGATCGCGCCGGTGACGGTGCCGCCGCTCGTCTGCCCGTTCTTC
>NZ_BOOK01000071.1 GCF_016863195.1 Paraplanobispora takensis
GGCGCCACGGCCCCGGAAGCGGTGCCCCACCCCGCACCGGGGTGGGGCACCGGCATGCTCATGGTGTGGTGCAAAAAATCACGTTATGACGGATTCTGACCGAGAAGCGCGGCGGGGAAGAGCTCGACGAGGAAGACGAGGCGATTTTTCGGCGAGGTCGGCCAGCGCGCGGGTGACTGCCGGCTCATCACCGATCTCGGACACCGGGAAGCCGGCCGGATTGCGGCGGGCGCGCCCGGCCCCGGCCAGGTGCGTGCCGTCCCTGGTGGTCAGGACCGCCCGGGCGGGACCAACGCCCCATGCCGTCTTCGCAGGCCTGGGCCCGGCACCGTCCACCGGCCGAGGGGTGATCGCAGAACGGGCCGACGGCGTGCATACCGATCACGCATCCACGACCGCGACGTCCGTGGCGATGAACTCCCGGACCATCCGCATGACCTCGTCGGTCCGCTCGTCGTGCGGGTTGTGCCCGGCACGCTCGATGATCTCAAGCCGGGCTCCCGGGATCCCGGCTGCGAGCTGACCTTGATGCTCAGGTGGGAACACGAAGTCGTCCCGTCCGGCGATCACCAGGGTGGGCGTCCTGATCTCACCCAGCCGGTCCATGACCGTCCAGCCCTTCACCAGCCGGCTGAAGCCGAAGATCTCGGCCTGTGGCCGCGCCTTCGAATGACGTTGCGCGAACATCATCCGCATGGCCGCGACGAAGCCCGTGTGCGGGTTGTAGGCGGAGCCGAGCCTCAGGAGCGTCGGGTAGAACTCCCAGGGCGCGGTCTGGCCGTTGAACCAGCGCCGGGCGAGCTCCACTTTCCTGCCCGAGAATCCGCGCCTGGCCAGCAACCGCGGAGCGTTCTCCTGCCCCCAGCGGCTGTCGCCGCCGGTATCGAGCAGCACGAGGTGGGACAGTCTGTCCGGATACCGCAGCGCGTACTCCAGGGCCACGTTGCCGCCGAAGGAGTGGCCGAGCACGGCCCACTTTTCGAAACCCAGCCTCTCGCGCAGCGCGTCGGCGTCGGTGGTCAGGTTCTCCCAGGTCATCGATGTGACGGGAGCGCCGTCGGAGCGTCCGTTGCAGCGGTGGTCGTAGAAGATGAGGGTGAAGCGGTCTTGGAGCTGCCGGAACGGCAGCAGCGTCCAGTGGTCCGCTCCCGGGCCGCCGTGCATGAGCACCAGCGGGTGGCCGCGTCCGACGACCTCGACGAACAGGCGGATGTCACGTACCGGGATCGTTGTCATGGCACTACCTCCGTAAGAGGGGTCGGCACGCCGAGCCTGTCCAGCTCCTGGCACGCGCTGGCGATGAAGACGTCGAGATCCGGATAGGCGTCTCGGTCGGCGACGACGCCGATGGTGAGCGCTCCGGCGTAGGACAGCGCGCCCACGCCGAGGGGTTCGTTCGCGATCAGCGGCAGTACCGGGAACACCTCGAGCACCCGCGCGCCCGCCAGGAACAGCGGCATGGTCGGGCCGGGGATGCTGGCGGTCGCCACGTTGACGCGTTGGCGCATCACCGCGACCAGCATGATCTTTCTCGTGAGCCGGCCGCCGATCAGCGCTGCGAGGGATGTGCGGGCCCGCGATTTCCTCTTGGCGGTCTCGGCGGCGATGCGTCGGAGCTCGTCGCCCGCGCCGGACTCGCGCAGCGCCAGCGGGACGGCCATCTGCGCGATCAGGTTGCCCTGCTGCGGTCCGCTGATCCGCGGTCGCAACGAGACGGGGACGTAGACCCGTACGGTGGTGTCCTCGGTCGGTTCGCCACGGCCGCCCAGTACGGCACGCAGGCCGCTCACCGTGAGGGCGAGCAGGACGTCGTTCACGGTTGCGCCGTGGGCGTGCGCGGTAAGTCTGATCTCGTCAAGGCCGGTTCGGATCACGGCGAGGCTCCGTCCGGGACCTACCATCCGGTCCAGGCTCGTCCGGGTCGCCGGTTGCTCGGCGAGGAGCTCGCGGATCGCGGGCCAGGCCTCGCGGGCGTGCCGCAGCGTCCGGCTCGGCCGCAGGAGCATTGATCCCGCGCGCCCCAGCGGCCGAAGGCGCCTCCAGATGCTGTCGGCGAGGAGGTCACGGTCCGGGGGTGGAAGCGCGGGCGTCCAGGGCGGCGCCGGCGTGATCGGCGTATCCGGGCCGGGATCCAGGAAGGCCGCGAGCGTGGTCATCGCGGCCGTGCCGTCGGCGATCGCATGGTGCAGTTTGACGAACATGGCGACCCGTCCGCCGGGCAGCCCTGGCAGGAGCCACATCCGCCAGAGCGGGCGCGATGGGTCGAACCGTTCGCTTCGCAGTTCCTCGGTCACGGTCAGGAGACCTGCCTCGGCGGTCCCGGGGGGAAGCGCCCGGGTCACGATGTGCTCGCAGACGTCGAAGCGCGGGGCGTCCCCCCAAGCCCGGTGGGCGTTGCCAGGCCGCTCATCACCGCACCTCCTGAGATCGCCGGCGACGCCTCATGACGGATCGCACGGCGGCGGCCTTGCCGCCTTCCACGGGACGCCTGATGAGCGATATCGGCTGCCCTCCGAGATCCACGTGCATGGCCGCCGTGCCGCTCGGGGCGGTGCCGAACACGACGCGGAGGCTCGACGCCCCGGACTCCGGAAGACCCAGCCGGAACACGTAGGGATCGTCCTCCTCGTCGGGGCACAGCGGCAGGCCCCGATACAGGGACGGGATGGGTGTCAGCGCCCGGATCATCAAGCGCCCGCCGCGGACGAACACCTCGACGCCGCCGGGCATCGCCAGGCGCCCCCGCAGGTCCGAGATCCGCGCAGGCAGCCGGTAGCGGCCGCGCAGCTCCGCCCAGATTTCGGGGCGCTGCGGGATGTCGGTGCGGACCACCTCGTCGGGCACGTCGATCAGGCGGCGCAGCAGCCGCTTGAACTCCGTCTCCATCCACCCGAACGCGCCCGGCGAGCCGTTGGTGAGGGCGACGACGCCGACGCCGTCGTCCGGCGCGAGGAACACCGCCGAGTTGAAGCCGGGCAGGATCCCGTCGTGCCCGACCACCCGGTGTCGGCCTGCCCGGCCGCTGAAGAACCCGAGCCCCCACCCCGGAACGCGAGGATCCGGCCGGAAATGGGGCTCGTACATCGTGGCGATCGTGTCCGGCCGGAGGACGGAGCCGTTCTCGCCGGCGCCTTCGCCCAGGAGGGTCGCGGCGAAGCGGGCGATGTCCCGGGTGGTGGAGTAGATTCCACCGGCTCCTGCGCCGATCCAGTCCCGGTCGGGTGTGGCCTGCACGCCGCGGCGTCCCAGTGCGTAACCGGTTGCCAGGCGCGAGGAGACGGCTCCGGAGCGGACGAGGCCGGTGTCCTGCATGCCGAGGGGGTCGAAGATCCGCTCGCGGAAATAGCGCTCCAGGCTTCTCCCGCTCACATCCTCGACGATCTGGCCGAGCGTGGCATAGCCGTGATTGCAGTAGGCGAAGGCCGTACCGGGCTCGGCCACGATCGGCAGACCCCGGCAGTAGTACTCGGCCAGCGATGGCAACGGCCCCCCGGCCCGCACGCTGAGCTGGGGAGGGCGCCCCCCGAACGGCCCGGCCTCGAGATGGAGCAGGTCGCGCAAGTGCTGCACCTCTGCGATCCCGGCGGTGTGGGTCAGGAGATGACGTACCGTCGCCGGCCGGAACCCGGCCTGCGCCGGAACCAGTGCATAAGCGTGCAGATAGTCGCCGGCGGGTGCGTCGAGGTCGATGAGGCCCTGCTCGTGCAGCTGCATCACCGCGATCGCGGTGACGGGCTTGGTGAGAGACCCGATACGGAAGACGGTGTCCTGGGTGACCGGCGTGTTTGCGGCGATGTCCGCCAATCCGTGGCCGTGGAAGAAGCCGGGCGATCCGGTGCGGACCACACCGACGGCCAGGCCGACGCAGGGATGCCGGTTGAGCATCTCCATGACCCACGTGCGCAGCCGGAGAGTGTCGATCGTGGGGAGTCCGCCGGTCTCACGCTGGGGATATGTGGCTTGACGTGCCATTGCTCACCCCTCCTCCGGCGCCGGAAGGGCAACAGGTGACACGCCGCGGCCCTCGGCCGCCACTGCCATCGTCGCCGCCGAGCCCAGGTGCGACCAGGGCCGAAAGCCACCCCGACCAGGGACCTTCTACCACCAGCCTGTTTTTAATCTACAAAGTAAATCCGATTTCATTGTACAAAACAAAAGACCGAAACAAAGAAAAATCGACTAGGAGGACAGCCCTGATATCAGCCGACGATCAGCATCGCGGTGAGCAGATAGACGGTGATGGAGACCAAGTCCTGGATGACCGTGGCCAGCGGACCGGATCCAAAGGCGGGGTCGCGGCCGAGGCGGTTGAGCAGCCACGGCAGCACCATGGCCAGGACGGAGGCCACTGAGCAGCGGCGAACAGGGAGATGGCCGCGGTCGGCGCCACTCGCGCACCACGACGGCCTCGGTCTGGGTACCGACCTGCGTGACCTTCTACGTTAGGTCGACGATACCCGGATCGCGCCTGGCGGGGGGTTCGGGACGAAAGTCCCATCGGCCGGGGTCCTCCGGAGGCTGTTCGCCGGTCCGGGCCGGGCCTACGGTGCGGGGAGAGCTCACGCGGAGAACCGCGCAATCGCCGTCCCGATCCCCGATCGGCAGAGCCAAGGGAGGCGAGCCATGGGTAGTGGCCTCGACCTCGGAACACTCGATCTCATGCTGGAGGCGCTGGGCGACTTCGTCCACGCGGCGCTGCCTGAGGAGCGTCAGCTCGAACTGGACCGCACCGACATCTGCCCGGAGGACACCGTGCGGGCGATGTGCGGCGACGACCTCGGCGTGCAGCTGGCCTTCATCCCGGAGGAGTACGGCGGGCTGGGAGGCGGCGCGTTCGACTCCTACCGCATCTGCGAGCGTCTGGCCCGCCTCGACCTGGGGCTGGCCACCTCGGTGTTCGCCACCTTCCTGGGCGGCGATCCGATCCTGTTCGGCGGCACCTCCGGGCAGAAGGAGCGCTGGCTGGGGCGCATCGCCAAGGAGGGCCTGCTGTTCGCCTACGGCGCCACCGAGCCCGAGGCGGGCAGCGATCTGGGCGCGCTGCGCACCACGGCCAGGCCCGTCGAGGGCGGGTATCGGATCACCGGCCGCAAGCAGTGGATCAGCAACGGCTCCATCGCCGATGTGTGCTGCGTGCTGGCGCTGGCCCCCGGCGGACCCTCCTGGTTCGTGGTCGAGCGCGGCACCGAGGGCTTCTCCTCGGCCGTGCCGGAGGACAAGCACGGCATCCGGCTGTCGAACACCGCGGCGCTCTATCTCGACGAGGTGTTCGTCCCCGCCGAGCACCTGGTCGGCCTGACCGAGGGCAGGGGACTGACCCAGGCCCAGCACGTGTTCGGCTACACGCGGCTCATGGTGGCCGCCTTCGGGCTCGGCGCCGGCTGGGAGGCCGTCGACCGGGCGATCCGTTTCTCCGCCGACCGGGTGCAGGCCGGCACGCCGCTGGCGGCCAAGCAGGGCTACACCCACAAGCTGATCGTGCCGCACGCCGTACGGCTGGAGGCCGCGCGGGCCTTCATCGAGGAGACCGCCACCCGCATCGACGCGGGCGAGGGCGCGCAGGGCGTGCTCAACGCCGAGGGTGCGATCGCCAAGTATCTGGCCAGCGAGGCGGGCAACACGGCCGCCGAGGCCGCGATCCAGGCCCACGGCGGCTACGGCTACACCCGGCCCTACCTGGTGGAGAAGATCAAACGCGATGTGCGCATCACCACGATCTACGAGGGCACCTCGGAGATCCTGGAGATGACCGTCGCCAGGGACCGCTGGCAGCAGCACCTCAAGACGCGCGGCACCCACTACTCCGAAACCGCTCGCTCCGTGGCGGCCCTGCCCGCCGAGACCGGTGCGGGCACCGCCGCGCTCGCGCTCGACTGCCTGGGCGCCCTCATGGAGACCTGCCGCACCGAGCGCCTGACCCGCAGCCAGCATGTGCTGCTGCGCCTGGGCGAGCTGATCGCCTACGGCGAGGCGGCCGGCAGCCTCGCCCACCGGGCCGCAGACGCCCTGGGCGGTACGTCGCCCGAGAAGACCGATCGGCGTTTCAGCCCCGCGACCCTGTCCGCCGTCAGCCGGGTCTTCGCCCGCGAGGCCGCGATGAGGATCGCTGAGGAGGGGACGCGCCTGGTGCTCGGCGCGCTGTCTCCGGACGGGACCGCTGCGCGGACCGGTCTGGAGGGGCCGCGCCTGGATGCGGTCCGCGCGGCTCAGCGGGGGCTGCTGGCCGACATGGACCTCATCGCGGACGTGTTGTACGGCCGCGCGGATCTTTAGGACTCGTCATGGACACCATCAGACTCGAGCCCGTCGCCGTCGTGGGCGTCGGGGCGATCATGCCGGACGCGCCGGACGCGGCGGCCTTCTGGGCGAATGTGAAGGGCGGCCGGTACTCCATCTCCGACGTGCCCGCCGAGCGGTGGGACCCCGCCCTGTACTACGACCCCGACCCCAAGGCTCCGGACAAGACCTACTCGCGGATCGGCGGCTGGGTGCGCGAGTTCCCCTGGGACCCGCTGGGATGGCGTCTGGCCGTGCCGCCGACCGTCGCCGCGCAGCTCGACGACGGGCAGAAGTGGGCGATCAGCGCCTCCCGGGCGGCGCTGCTGGACGCGGGCTGGCCCGGCTGGCAGGTCGACCCGGAACGAGTGGCCGTGATCATCGGCAACGCCCTCGGCGGGGAGAAGCACTATCGCACCAACACGCGGATCGAGCTGCCCGAGTATCTGCGGCGGCTGCGCGAGGCCCCGTCGTTCGCCGCGCTGCCCGAGCAGGTGCGCCAAGCCGTCCTGCGTGAGACCGCCACCTCCTACCTGGCCGGGTATCCGCCGGTCACCGAGGACACCATGCCCGGCGAGCTGGCCAACATCATCGCCGGGCGGGTGGCCAACCTGTTCGACTTCCGCGGCCCCAACTTCACCACCGACGCCGCGTGCGCCTCGGGGCTGGCGGCCATGGCCTCGGCGGTGCGCGGCCTGCAGGCCCGCGACTTCGACGCCGTGGTCACCGGCGGCGTCGACAGGAACATGGGCGTGGCCGCGTTCGTCAAGTTCTGCAAGATCGGCGCGCTGTCGGCCACCGGCACCCGCCCCTTCGACGAGGGCGCCGACGGCTTCGTGATGGGTGAGGGCGCCGCGCTGTTCGTGCTCAAGCGACTGGATGACGCCGAGCGCGACGGTGACCGCGTCTACGCCGTCATCCTGGGCCTGGCCGGGTCCAGCGACGGCAGGGGCAAGGGGATCACCGCACCCAACCCGATCGGCCAGCGGCTGGCCATCGAGCGCGCCTGGGAGGGCGCCGGGGTCGATCCCGCCGCCGCCACGCTCCTCGAGGCCCACGGCACCTCCACCCGGGTGGGCGACGCCACCGAGCTGGGCGCGCTCAGCGAGGTCTTCACCAAGGCGGGCGCCCGGCCGGGCTCGATCGCCCTCGGCTCGGTGAAGTCCAACATCGGTCACCTCAAGGCCGCCGCGGGCGCGGCGGGGGTGTTCAAGACCGTGATGAGCCTGCACGAGGGCGTGCTCGCGCCCAGCCTGCACTTCGAGCGGCCCAACCCGAACGTCGAGTGGTCTGCCATCCCCTTCCGGGTCTGCACCGGACTGAGGGAGTGGCCGCGTCCGGCCGGCGGCGCCCGCCGCGCCGGTGTGAGCGCCTTCGGGTTCGGCGGGACCAATTTCCACCTGGTGCTGGAGGAGTACCTGCCCGGCCGGTACCGCACCGCGGACGCCCCCCGCAGTTTCGCCACCGCGGCACAGACGGCCACGGCACAGACGGCGACGGGCCGGGATCCGGCCGCGGCGGGTACGGCGGGCGCCACGCCCGCGGCACACCGGCCCGCCCCGGTCACGGCGGAGCCCCGGGCTCCGCTCAGGGGCGCCGCCGTGGTCGCCGGATCGGACGAGGCCGAGGTCGTCGACCGGCTCGGGCGGCTGACCGCCGCCCCCGAGCCCCGGCCGCCCGATCCCGCGGCGGCCGCCGCCCCGATCCGGGTGGCCATCGACTACGCCGACGCCGCGGACCTGGCCGACAAGGCGGACAAGGCGATCACCGCGCTGCGCCGGGACGAGCCGGCGGTGTGGCGGATGCTGCGCTCCCGGGGCGTCTTCCTCGGTCGCGGCCCGGCCCCGGAGGTCGCCTTCCTCTACACCGGCCAGGGCTCCCAGTACGTCAACATGCTGCGCGAGCTGCGCGAGCGGGAACCGGTCGTGGCCGCCGCCTTCGAGGAGGCCGACCGCGTCATGACGCCGCTGCTCGGCCGCCCGCTGACCTCCTACGTCTTCTCCGACGCCGGCGACCTCGAGTCGCTGGAGCGGCAGCTCCTGCAGACCGAGATCACCCAGCCCGCCGTGCTCACCGCCGACCTGGCGCTGACCAGGCTGCTGGAGGCCTACGGCGTGCGGCCCGACATGGTCATGGGTCACAGCCTCGGCGAGTACGGCGCGCTGGTCGCCGCCGGGGCGCTGACCTTCGAGGCCGCGCTGGAGGCGGTCAGCGCGCGCGGCCACGAGATGGCCTCACTCTCGCTGGCCGACAACGGGGCCATGGCCGCGGTCTTCGGCCCGCTGCCCGAGATCGAGCACATCGTCGCCGGGACCGGCGGCGACGTGGTCGTCGCCAACATCAACAGCACCCGGCAGGCCGTGGTCGGCGGCGCCACCGCCGCCGTCGAGGCCGTCGTGGAGACCTTCAGGAACGCGGGCATGACGGCCACGCGCATCCCCGTCAGCCACGCCTTCCACACCTCGATCGTCGCCCCGGCCGGCGAGCCCCTCAAGGATGCGCTGCGCCGCCTGGACATCCGGCCGCCCGCCATGCCGATCGTGGCCAACGTGACCGGCGAGTTCTACCCGGCCGACGCCGACGTCGACACGATGCTGGACATCCTCGGTCGCCAGGTGGCCTCTCCGGTGCGCTTCGTCACCGGCCTGCGCACCCTGTACGAGGCGGGCGCGCGCGTCTTCGTCGAGGTGGGACCCAAGAAGGCGCTGCACGGCTTCGCCGAGGACGTGCTCGGCTCCGTGCACGACGACGTGCTCGCGCTGTACACCAACCACCCCAAGAACGGCGACGTGGCCTCCTTCAACCAGGCGTTGTGCGGGCTGTATGCCGCCGGGCTCGGCTTCGGGAGCGCGCCCGCCGTACCGGGTGAGAGTGCGCTCCGGGTCACCGTACCCGGCGAGGGGACGACCCGGGAGGCCGCCCGCGCCGCCCACGTTTCCACCGGCCCTGTCACCCCAGCCCGCCCCGTCAGCGCTGCGAGGTCCCCCATGACCACCGAGAACTACACCGAGCTCGGCCGGCTGTTCGCGCGGACCCTGGAGCAGGGCCTGGCACTGTACGGCGGAGCGGCCGACGCCCCGCCGTCCGCGGAACCGGTCGTGGTGACCGGCGCCGCGCTCGGGCTGCCCGGCGTCGAGCGCGTCTTCGACGACGAGAACCTGGCCCGCATCCTGGCCGGCCAGCAGTTCATCGACACCATCCCGCACCGCTTCCGCCGCGCCATGGTGGACCGGCGCATCACCCGGCTGGTCAAGCGCGAGGCGGGTGATCCGACGTTCGAGACGATCGACAACGAGGCGGAGGTGATCAAGCTCGCCGCCCGGCACGCGCCGCTGGACGTCGTGGCCGAGTTCGGCGTGGACGCCGACCGGGACGCCGCGCTCGACGCGGTCACCCGGCTGGCGATCGGCGCCGGGTTCGACGCGCTGCGCGATGCGGGGATCCCGCTGGTCATGCGGTACAAGACCACGACCGTGGGCACCAGGCTGCCCGACCGGTGGGGCCTGCCCGAGGCGCTGCGCGACGACACCGGTGTGGTGTTCGCCTCCGCCTTCCCCGGCTACGACGCCTTCGCCGACGAACTGGAGCGCTACTTCACCGACCGGGGCCGCAGGGATCAGCTTCTGGCGCTGGAGGCGGTCCGGGCCAGGATGCGCGGGCAGGAGGCCGCGACCGCCGAGGTCGAGCGGCGCATCGGCGAGCTGCGTCACCTGCTCACCGCCGAGCGCTACGTCTTCGACCGGCGCTTCCTGTTCCGCTGCCTGTCCATGGGGCACTCGCAGTTCGCCGAGATCATCGGCGCCCGGGGGCCCAACACCCAGGTCAACGCCGCCTGCGCGAGCACCACGCAGGCGATGTGCGTGGCCGAGGACTGGATCCGCACCGGACGCTGCCGCCGCGTGGTGATCGTCTCCGCCGACGACGTCACCTCCGACACGCTGCTGCCCTGGGTCGGCTCCGGCTTCCTGGCCTCGGGCGCCGCGGCCACCGACGACGTCGTGGAGGAGGCCGCCACCCCGTTCGACCGGCGCCGCCACGGGATGATCGTCGGCGCGGGGGCGGCGGCCATCGTGATCGAGTCGGCCGAGGCCGCCCGCGAGCGCGGGCTGCAGCCGATCTGCGAGATGCTGGGCGCCGTCACCGCCAACAGCGCCTTCCACGGCACCCGCCTGGACGTCGAGCACATCGGCCGGATCATGGAGCAGGTGATGCGGCAGGCGGAGAGCCGCGGAGCCGACCGCCACGAGCTGGCCCCCGAGACGGTGTTCGTCTCCCATGAGACCTATACCCCGGCGCGCGGGGGGAGTGCGGCGGCCGAGATCCACGCGCTGCGGCAGACCTTCGGCGCCTCGGCCGACTCCGTCATCATCACCAACACCAAGGGCTTCACCGGGCACGCGATGGGCGCCGGAGTCGAGGACGTCGTCGCGATCAAGTCCATGGAGACGGGCATCGTGCCGCCCGTGCCGAACTTCAAGGAGCCCGACCCGGAACTGGGCGCGCTCAACCTGTCCACCGGCGGGGCCCACCCGGTGCGGTACGCGCTGCGGCTGGCCGCCGGATTCGGCTCGCAGATCGCCATGACGCTGCTGCGCTGGACGCCGATGCCGGACGGGCGGCACCGTTCGCCCAGGGAGCTGGGGTACGGCTACCGCATCGTCGACCACGCCGCCTGGGACAGGTGGCTGGCCACGGTGACGGGTGGACCCGGGGCACGCCTGGAGGTGGTCCAGCGCCGGCTGCGCGTCGCCGACGGCGGCGCCCCGGGCGGTACGGCCGAGCAGGTGGCGAGGACAGGTGCGGCGGGCCGTACGGCGCAGGCAGCCGCAGCGGGCGGCCCGGCGGCCGGATCCATGCTCACGCATGAGCCTCCCTCACCCGCCCACGCCCCACCTGCGGCGCCGACCTTCACCGGGGAAGTGACCCCGGGACCGGTTTCCCCCCAGCCGCCGCCCGCCGTACCTGCGACGGCCCCCGCCGAGCAGGCCGTCCCGCCCGTCGTGGGTGGGGACCCGGTGGCTGCGGCCGTGGTGGAGATCGTGTCGGAGATGACCGGGTATCCGCCGGAGTTGCTGGAGCCGGATCTGGATCTGGAGGCGGATCTGGGCGTGGACACGGTCAAGCAGGCCGAGATCTTCGCCGCCGTGCGGGAGCGCTTCGGCCTGGAGCGCGATCCCAAGCTGCGCCTGCGTGACTTCCCGACGCTCAACCACGTCGTGGGCTGGATCCGCGACCGCCTCGCCGCCGCGCACCCGGCCGCCGTACCGGCCGGTACCGGTGAGAGCGCAGAACCGGCGGGAGCCGCCGGGAGCGCGACACGGGAGGAGGCCGGACCCGCGGCGCAGGCGGGCGAGGAGGAGACCGGCCGATACCCGCGGCGCGTACCGGTCCCCGTACTCAGGCCCGCCACGCAACGCTGCAAGGAGACCGGCGTACGGCTGGGCCACGGGACGCGGGTCGTCGTCGGGATGGACACCGGCGGCGTCGGCAAGGCGCTGGCCGGGCGGCTGGCGAAGCTCGGCTGCGAGGTGCTGGCCCTCGACGTCGCCTGCAGTGAGGAGGAGGTGAACGCGCGCGCCGATGCCTGGCTGGCCGACGGCGCGGTGCACGGCGTCTACTGGCTGCCCGCCCTCGACGAGGAGGAGGCGCCGGAGGGGATGGACCCGGCGGGCTGGCGGGAGGCGCTGCGCCACAGGGTGAGGAATCTTTACGCCCTCACCCGCCGCCTGTACGGCCGGGAGCCGTTCCTCGTCGCCGCCACCAGGCTCGGCGGATACCACGGCTACGACGAGGCCGGGGCGCTGAACCGGCTGGGCGGCGCCGTGACTGGCTTCACCAAGGCCTACGCCCGCGAGCTTCCCGGCACCCTGGTGAAGGCGGTCGACTTCCCCGCCGGTCGCAGGACGGCGGCCCTCGCCGACGCTCTGATCGAGGAGACGCTCCGTGACCCCGGGTGCGTCGAGGTCGGCCACGCCGACGGCCTGCGCTGGACGGTCGGCCTGGCCGAGCGCCCGTTCGGCGCGGGAACGGAAGGCACGGGGACGGATGCGCCGGGGACGGGCGGGCTCGTGCTCGGGCCCGGCACCGTCTTCCTGGTGACCGGGGCGGCCGGAGGCATCGTCTCGGCCATCGTCGCCGACCTGGCCGAGGCCTCCGGCGGGGTGTTCCACCTGCTCGACCTGACCCACGAGCCGGACCCGGCCGATCCGGAGCTGCGGCGCTACGCCACCGACCGCGAAGGGCTCAAGGCCGACCTGGTGGTGCAGATCAAGCAGCGCGGCGAGCGCCCCACCCCGGTGCTCGTCGAACGCGAACTGGCCCACTACGAGCGGTTGCACGCCGCGCTGGAGGCCGTCGAGGCCGTACGGCGTGCGGGCGGCACGCCGTACTACCACCAGGTGGATCTCACCGACTCCGACGCGGTCGGCCGCGTCATGGACGAGGTGCGCAAGAACAGCGGGCACGTGGACGTGCTGCTGCACGCGGCGGGCCTGGAGATCAGCCACTCTCTCGCCGACAAGCGGCCCGAGGAGTTCGGCCTGGTCTTCGACGTCAAGAGCGACGGCTGGTTCAATGTGCTGCACGCCGCCGGGGACATGCCGATCGGCGCGGCCGTGCTGTTCAGCTCGGTGGCCGGCCGGTTCGGCAACGCCGGGCAGAGCGACTACAGCGCGGCCAACGACCTATTGTGCAAGATGGCCGGCGGCATGCGCCGCACCCGGCCGGGCACCCGGGCCCTGGCGATCGACTGGACCGCCTGGGGCGGCGTCGGGATGGCCACCCGCGGCTCGATCCCCAAGATCATGGAGATGGCCGGGATCGAGACGCTGGCGCCGGAGGTGGGCGTACCCTGGATCCGGCGTGAGCTGACCGTCTCCGGCCACAGCGGCGAGGTCGTCGTCGCCGGGGCGCTGGGCGTGCTCGGCGCGGAACGGGACGAGAGCGGCGGTCTCGACCTCACGCCCGGGAAGACGGCCGAGCCCGGCCTGGAAACCGGACCCGGGACCGCGGCGGGTCCCATGGCGGACACCGTCGAGTCCTATGGGGTGTACACGGGGCTGACCGTGCGCACCACGCTCGACCCCGCCCGGCAGCCGTTCCTGAACGACCACCGCATCGACGGCGTCGCGGTGCTGCCCGGCGTCATGGGTGTGGAGGCCTTCACCGAGGCGGCCCGGCTGGCCGCCCCGGGGTGGCGGATCGTCGCGGTGGAGGACGTCGACTTCCTGGCCCCGGTGAAGTTCTACCGCGACGAGCCGCGCACGCTGAGCGTGCGGGCCGTGGTCGGCCGGGACGGGGACGACCTGCTGGCCCGGTGCGCGCTGGAGGCCGAGCGGCTGCTGCCCGGCTCGGCCGAGCCGCAGCGCACCGTCCACTTCACCGGCGCGGTACGGCTGACGCGGTCCGCACCGGAGCAGTCCGCGCCGCAACAGCGACGGCCCAGGCCGCAGGAGCCCGCCACCGTGATGGCCGCCGCCGAGGTGTACCGGCTGTTCTTCCACGGCCCGGCCTACCGGGTGGTCGCCTCGGCCTGGAGTCACGACACGGGCGCGGCGGCCCGGATGGCCCCGGACCTGCCCCCCGCCCTGAAGCCGCCCGGCGTGTCCACCCTCACCCCGCCGCGCCTGGTCGAGCTGTGCCTGCAGACCGCGGCCCTGGCGGAGGCGGCCGATCGCGGGCACCTGGCCCTGCCGGCGCACGTGGACCGGATCACGCTGCACGGCGGAGAGGGCGAGAACGCCGACGACGGCAAGGACGACCGGATGGCGCAGGCGCTCCCCGCCGGCGGCGACCGGTACGACTGCGCAGTCCTGGACGCCGACGGCCGCGTACTGGTCGAGGTCGAGGGCTACCGCGGCACCCCGCTGCCCGGCGGCCTGCCCGCCGGCGTCCTGGAGTCGCTGGCCCCGCTGAGCGCCCCCGGCGGCGGAACCCGCTGACCGTCCCTCAGGAAGGGGAAGGCAGACATGCCGGACATCAGACGGCTCGCCGTGGTCAACCGCGGCGAGCCCGCGAACCGGGTGCTCGACGCCGTCGCGGAGCTCAACCGCGAGGGCGTCATGCCCCGCATGACCACCGTCGTCCTGCACACCGATCCGGACGCCGGAGCCTGGTTCAGCCGGATGGCCGACGAGGCCGTCTCCATGGGCCCGGCCACCTACCTCGACCCGCGCGACGGCCGCCGCAAGTCCGCCTACCTCGACGAGGAACGCGTCATGGCGGCCGTCCTGCGGGCCCGTGCCGACGCCGTCTGGGTCGGCTGGGGCTTCCTGGCCGAGCACGCCTCTTTCGCCCGTCGCTGCGAGGAGGCGGGCATCACGTTCGTGGGCCCCGGCAGCGCGACGATCAGCCTGCTCGGTGACAAGATCGCGGCCAAGCTGCTGGCGGAGAAGGCCGCCGTGCCCGTGGTGCCGTGGAGCGGCGGCCCCGTGGCCGACACGGCCGATGCGCTCAAGCACGCCGAGCAGCTCGGCTACCCGGTCCTCATCAAGGCGGCGGCCGGCGGCGGCGGGCGCGGCATCAGGATCGTGCGCCGCCCGGAGGAACTGGGCCCCGCGCTGGCCTCGGCCCGCGCCGAGGCCGAGGCGGCCTTCGGCGATGCGGCCGTCTTCGCCGAGCAGTTCGTCCCGCGCGCCCGGCACGTCGAGGTGCAGGTCATCGCCGACGCCCACGGCACCGTCTGGGCGGTGGGCGTGCGCGATTGCAGCATCCAGCGCCGCAACCAGAAGGTGATCGAGGAGTCCGCCTCGACCGCGTTGACGCCGGACACCGAACAGCAGATCCGGGAGGCGGCCGTCCGGCTGGCCCGCGCCGCCGGATACCGCAACGCCGGCACCGTGGAGTTCCTGGTGGACCCCGACACCGGCCGCTACCTGTTCATGGAGGTCAACACCCGGCTGCAGGTCGAGCACCCGGTCACCGAGGAGAGCGCGGGCCTGGACCTGGTCAAGCTCCAGCTCCACGTGGCCGGGGGTGGCCGCCTGGCGGGGGAGCCCCCGCCCGTGCGGGGACACGCCGTCGAGGCCAGGCTGTGTGCGGAGGATCCCGAGCAGGGCTTCACACCCGCCCCCGGGCGGATCGCGCTCTGGCGGCCCCCGGCCGGGCCCGGCATCCGGGTGGACGCGGGCGTGGCCGAGGGCGACACCGTGGCGCCCGAGTTCGACTCCATGATCGCCAAGGTGGTGGCCTGGGGCAGGGACCGTGCCGAGGCCCTGGCCAGGCTCCGGCGCGCCCTGGCCTCCACCCGCGTGATCATCGAGGGCGGCGCGACCAACCGCACGTTCCTGCTGTCGCTGCTGGCCGCCGAGGAGGTCCGGCTCGGCACCGCGGACAACACCTGGCTGGACCGGCTGACGGCCGAGGCGGGGCACCTGCCGGGACCCGACCCCGTGGCACTGCTGCAGGCCGCCGCCGAGGCCTATGAGGCCGACCACCAGAGCGAACGCGCGGCCTTCCACGCCGCCGCGGGCCGGGGCCGCCCCGAGGTTCCGCAGCGGAGGGGGCACCGGGTCAGACTGCGCTGTCGCGGCCTGCCGTACGAGCTGACGGTGTTGCGCACCGGGCCCGAGGAGTACCGGGTGGAGACGGCCGACGGGCCGGCGGCGATCCGCGTGGAGCGGCTGGGCCGCTACGAGCGGCGGCTGACCTGCGACGGCGTGCGCCACCGGGTGCAGGTGGCCGCCCAGGGCCCGTCCTACCTGGTGGAGGTGGAACGGGACGGCGAGTGGGCCGCCCACCGGGTGCACCGCGACGACGGCGGCATCGTCCGCGCCGCCGCCCCGGCCTTCGTCGTCGCGGTGCACGCCGTCCCGGGCGGGCGGGTCGCCGAGGGGGACCCGCTGGTCGTGATGGAGAGCATGAAGATGGAGTCGACGCTGACCGCCCCGTTCGCCGGCGAGGTGGCCGGCGTGGACGTGGCGATCAACACCCAGGTCGTGGAAGGCCAGCCGCTGCTGCGCATCCGCGAGCTGCCGGCGGCGGCAGGGCCGGTGGCGCGGGCGCCCGTGCGCTTCACCGGCGTGCACCGAGCCGGGCACGGGGCACCGGGATGCGGCCCCGTCTACGCGGCGCTGCGCGGCTGCCTGCTGGGCTTCGACCTGGACCCGGGAGAGATCGACCAGCGCGCCGTCGAGGCCGCGCTGGAGCCGGACGATGAGCAGCTGCTGGCCTGCGAGGAGGCGTTCCTGGACCTGTTCGCCGACGTCTGCGGCCTGTATCGGCCGCTGCCTGATCCCGATGAGCCGGAGGCCGCCAGCGCCCAGGAGTACGTGCTGTCCTACCTGCAGTGGCTCGACCCCGATCGGGCGGGCCTGCCGCCGGGCTTCCGCGTCCGGCTCCAGCGGGTCCTGGCCCGCTACGGCGTGCCGGATCTGCGGCGCACGCCGCAGCTGGAGGAGGCCGTGGTGTGGATGTTCCGCGCCTTCCAGCGGGCGGGCGACCTGGTGCCCGCCGTCGCGGTCGTGCTGGAACGGCGGCTGCGCCACCGCGACCTGCTGGCCCCCGCGGCCGGGCCGGAACTGCGCGGCCTGCTGGACCGGCTGGCGACCGCCGCCCAGGTCCGCCATCCCGTCCTCGCCGACCTGGCCAGGGACGTGCGCTTCCGCTACTTCGACGAGCCCCAGCACGACGAGGCGCTGGCCGCCGTCTACGCCGAGATGGAGGCCCACCTCGACGACCTGGCCGCCGATCCCGGCCGGCCCGACCGTGAGGACCTGATCGACCGGCTCGTGTGGTGCCCCCAGCCGATGCGCGGGCCGCTGCTGGCCCGCTGGCGGGGCGCGGGCCCGGCGTTCAGGAGTGTCGTCACCGAGATCTACATCCGCCGCTTCTACCGCACCCGCCCGCTGGAGCGGATCGGCGCCGACGGTGATCTCGGCACGGCCGACTTCGAGCACGACGGCCTGGCCTGTCACCTGGTGGTCGCCTACACCCCGCTGCGCCAGGTGCCCGCGGCGTGCGCAGCCATCGCCACGCACCTGGCGGGCGTCGATCCGGCACGGCGGGTGATCGTCGAGCTGATGACCTGGCGGCCGGGGGAGCGGCCCGCCGCCGAGCAGATGCAGGAGCAGGTGGCGCGGCTGCTGGCCGGATGCCACCTCGGCCGGGACGTGGAGCGGGTGTGCGTCACCGTCACCAGCGAGCACGGCGCGGGCGCCGAGCACCGACGCACCCAGCATTTCGCCTACCGGCAGAGGCCGGACGGCTTCACCGAGGAACCGCTCTACCGCAACCTGCACCCGATGATCGCCGAGCGCGCGGAGCTGTGGCGTTTGTCGAACTTCGAGCTGGAGCGGCTGCGTTCGGCCGAGGACGTCTACCTGTTCCGCGGCACCGCCGGGGACAACCCCGCCGACGTGCGGTTGTTCGCCATGGCCGAGGTACGCGACCTGACCCCGGTACGCGACTCCGCGGACCGCATCGTGTCGCTGCCCCGGCTGGAGCGGATGGGACTGCAAGCGCTGGCGGCGATGCGCGAGGCCCTGGCCGCCATGCCGCCCGAGCAGCGCCCCCGCTCCAACCGCATCGTCTTGTACGTGCGCCCGCCCTTCGATGTGCCGCGAGAGCGCTGGCCGGAGCTGGTGCGGCCCTTCGTCACCCTCGCGATCGGCGTCGGCCTGGAGAAGGTGCTGCTGCAGGTGCGCATCCCCGGCCCGGACGGCGGCACGCGCCCGGCGGTGCTGCACCTGGAGGGGCTGGATGAGGACCGCATCACCGTGCGCGAGGAACCGTACGGCCAGGCGCCGATCAGGCCGCTGAGCGAGTACCGGCGCAGGGTGCTGCGGGCCCGGCGCTTCGGCGCCCCCTACCCGTATGAGATCGTCAGGATGCTCGCCCCGCCGCGCGGGACGCCCGGCGACTTCCCGCCCGGCCGCTTCATCGAGTACGACCTGGACGGCGACGGCGCCCTCGTACCGGTCGAGCGGCCGCAGGGGCGCAACACCGCCAACCTCGTCGTCGGCGTCATGTCCAACGACACCGCCGAGGTGCCCGAGGGCATGGCCAGGATCGCCATCCTGGGCGATCCCACCCGCAGCCTCGGCTCGCTGGCCGAGCCCGAGTGCCGCCGCGTGATCGCCGCCCTCGATCTGGCCGAGCGGATGCGGGTGCCGGTGGAGTGGTTCGCCCTGTCGTCGGGGGCGCGCATCGCGATGGACAGCGGCACCGAGAACATGGACTGGATCGCCGCCGTGCTGCGCCGCCTGGTCGAGTTCACCCAGGCGGGGGGCGAGGTCAACGTGGTGGTGACCGGCATCAACGTGGGCGCCCAGCCGTACTGGAACGCCGAGGCCACGATGCTCATGCACACGCGCGGCATCCTGGTCATGGTCGCCGGCGCCGCGATGGTGCTCACCGGCAAGCAGGCGCTGGACTTCTCCGGTGGGGTGTCGGCCGAGGACAACACCGGCATCGGCGGCTTCGAGCGGATCATGGGACCGAACGGCCAGGCCCAGTACGGCGCGGCCACGCTCGCCGAGGCGTGCCGGATCCTGCTGCACCACTACGAGCACACCTACGTCGTGCCCGGCGAACGCTACCCGCGGCGCCGGCCGAGCACCGATCCCGCGGAGCGCGACGTGCGGGCCGAGCCGCATCCGGGCCCGGAGTTCACCGCCGTCGGCGAGGTCTTCTCGGCCGGGCGCAACGCCGAACGTAAGAGACCCTTCGACATCCGGTCGGTGATGCGCGCGGTCTGCGACCGGGACTGCGGGCCGCTGGAACGCTGGGCCCGCTGGCGTGACGCCGAGATCGCCGTGGTGTGGGACGGCCACATCGGCGGCATCCCCGTGTGCCTGATCGGCCTGGCGTCTGCGCCGCTGCCCCGGCACGGGTTCGTGCCCGCCGACGGGCCGCCGGCCTGGAGCGCGGGCACCCTGTTCCCGCAGTCGTCGCGCAAGGTGGCCAGGGCGATCAACGCCGCCAGCGGCAACCGGCCGGTCGTCGTGCTGGCCAACCTGTCGGGCTTCGACGGGTCGCCGGAGTCGATGCGGCGCTGGCAGCTGGAGTATGGGGCCGAGATCGGGCGGGCCGTGGTCAACTTCGACGGGCCGATCGTGTTCGTGGTGATCTCCCGTTACCACGGTGGCGCGTTCGTGGTGTTCTCCAAGCGGCTCAACCCGCGCCTGGAGATCGCCGCCGTCGAGGGCTCCTTCGCCTCGGTCATCGGCGGGGCGCCCGCCGCGGCTGTGGTGTTCGTGCGGGAGGTCGGCGCGCGCACCGAGCAGGATCCGAGGGTGGTGGCCGCCCGCCAGGCGGGGCCGCGCTCGCAGCTGCACCAGGTCACCGAGGAGGTGCGCGCAGAGAAGCTGCGTGAGGTGGCTGCGGAGTTCGATCGCGTGCACAGCATCCAGCGGGCGCTGGCGGTCGGTTCGGTGGACCACGTCATCCCGGCCGCCGGGCTGCGGCCCCACATCGTGCAGGCGCTCGAACGCGGGATGGCCGCGCAGTGAGGGGTGTGACGGAGATGCGGTGGCTGGCGCGCGGGGAGGCGGACCTGCCGGCCGGTGACCGGTGGCTGGCGCGGGCGGAGGCCGGGCGGGCGGCTTCGATGCGCTTCACCAAGCGGCGCACCGAGTTCCTGCTGGCCCGGTGGACGGCCAAGGAGGCGATGCGGCTGCTTTTCGGGCCCGACGGCCCCGCCGAGCCGCGGGACCTGGAGGTCCGTCACCACTCCTCCGGCGCGCCGGAGGCCTACCGGGACGGACAGCCGCTGCCGGTCGGGATCTCGTTGAGCGATCGGGCCGGGTGGGCGGTGTGCCTGCTCGGTCTGGAGCCCGGCGCCGTCGGCTGCGATCTGGAACTGGTCGAGCCGCGCGGCGCCGCCTTCGTCGCCGACTACTTCACCCCCTCCGAGCGGCGGGTCATCGGCTCCGACCCGCTTTTAGCCAACCTGCTGTGGTCGGCCAAGGAGAGTGCGCTGAAGGTACTGCGGGCCGGCCTGCGCCGGGATACCCGATCGGTCGAGGTGCTCCTGAGCGATGAGGAGGACGGCTGGAGCAGGTTGGCGGTGCGCGTCCTGCGGGAGGCCGGGCAGGGACCCGTGGGCGGGCGGATGTTGCACGGGTGGTGGCGCAGGTTCGGTGATTTCCTGCTGACGGTGGCGGCGGATCGCCCGGTGCCCGCGCCGCTGCCGCTGCAGGAGCCCGCCGCCCTGGCCTCGGCCACCCCGTCGCACACCTGGCTGGCCCGTCCTCTGGGCTGACCGGCCGATGCCCCGGTGTCCGGCTTGTTCGGCTTCGCCGGAGGTCGGAAGTCCCTGGTATCGGAGCCTTTCGGCCCCGGCGGTGGACCCCGTGCAGGGGTCGGATGGAGGCAGAGACACAGGCAGGGGAGGGTGGCATGACGAGATCCATCGCGGCCGGCAAGGCCCGGCCGCTTCCCGCGAGGGAGCGGCTCAGAATGCGGATCGAGCACGAAGTGGACACCCGCTCCGCCGGCTTCGGTGTATGGCTGCTGCGCCTGACCCGGGGCAGAGCCGCGCGTCTGTGGCACCGACAGGCCCTGATCCTCACCACCCGGGGCCGCCGGACGGGCCGGGAACGCACAGTGCCGCTGCAGTTCTTCCCGGACGGCGACGACCTGATCGTGGTGGCGGCCGACAGCGGGCTCGCCTCCCCTCCCGGCTGGTACTTCAACCTCATGGCCGCCCCGCAGGCACGTGTCGAGGTGTTTGGCCGCACCTATCAGGTGAATGCGCGGGAGCTGCCTGAGCGGGAGGCGGACGCCTTCTGGCGGCGCGTGCTGGGCGTCGCTCCGGACTATGCCCGCTACTCCAGGCGCCTGGGCCGCAGGCCCGCGTTGATCCGCCTCGCCCCGGGGGAGAGGGGGAGGCTGTGAAACCGTTCGCGAGGAGGATGTGATGAGCGAGGTGACGATCCGCACGCCGTACGGGCAGATGCCGGCCTATGTGACGCTGCCGTCCGGGCCGGGGCCCTGGCCCGGGGTGGTGGTGATCCACGACTTCACCGGAATGAGCCATGACCTGCGCCACCAGGCCGACTGGCTGGCGGGGGAGGGCTATGTGGCGCTGGCGCCCGACCTGTACTACTGGGGCGGCAGGCTGTCGTGCCTGCGCACCATCATGCGTGATCTGGGTGAGCGCCGGGGCCGGACCTTCGACGACATCGAGGCCGCACGCGCCTGGCTGGCCGGGCGGCCCGACTGCACCGGCGACATCGGCGTGATCGGTTTCTGCATGGGCGGCGGGTATGCGCTGCTGCTTGCCCCGGGACGCGGATTCGCGGCCGCGAGTGTGAACTACGGCGGCTGCCCGCAGGACGCGGTGCGCATCCTGGCCGGCGCCTGCCCGATCGTCGGCAGCTTCGGCGGCCGGGACCGCTCACCGATGGGCCGTCCGGCGGCGCTCCGGCTGGCAGGCGCCCTGGCGGAGCTGGGCGTGGACCACGACGTGAAGGTCTATCCGCAGGCGGGGCACGGGTTCATGAACGACCACGACCCGGCCGACATGACCCTGCTGCTGGTGATGCTGTCGAAGGTGTCAGGCACCCGCTACCACGAGCCGTCGGCTCTGGACGCCCGCGCCCGCATCGTCGCCTTCTTCGACCGCCACCTCAAGAAATCTACAATGTAAAGGCAATCGTTATTGTCAACACAAATTTCCCAACCGCAAGACACCACCACCCAGACCCTCAACAGCGAAAACGGCCGGATTCCCGCGGAGAGTGTGCTGATGGCAGACAAATCCAAGCATCGCAAAGCGCTCGTCATCGGCCGGCTGTATGCGCTGAAGCGGCGGATGTGTCGCGGTGACCGGCCCGGCCGGATGTCGTGCTGTTCTCAAGCGGACTGCTCCCGGCCGGGCGGTCGTCCTTGAGGTGCGTGGCCGTTCCAGCGGCAAGGTGATCACGGTGCCGGCGGTGGTGGCCGACGTCTTTCGGGTCATGCCAGTCCATCGGGTCGAAGGTCGCGTTCGGGTGCGGTAGTTGGCGGCCGATGGAAAGGGCGGACAAGTGATCAGGGCCCGGTGCTCCCGAAGCTTTGCCGAGCCACGCGAAAGCCGCTGTTCCGAGGTGACAGGCGCCTCGCGGGGAGACATTGAACCGGAGGGCGGTGTGATCGAGGAGGCCAATACCGCGCAGCTCAGATCACCGGCGCGATTCATCGTGCTGGTCTTTGCGTTGTCGGTGCCGTTCTGGCTGGCCGGCGCCGCAGCGGGGCGATTGTGGCAGCAGTTGCCCGTCAGCGCGTTGATGGCCTGCTGTCCGGTGCTGGCGGCGGTGATTCTCACCCGCCGCGAAGGACCCGCGGCGGTTGGGCGCCTGCTGGGGCGAGCCGGGGACTGGCGCGTGATCCCGAATCTACGGTGGTATGCGCCCATTGTCATGCCGGCGCCGGCCGTCATGGCTGCCTCCTACCTCGCGCTGGTGGGGCTGGGTCGGCCGCTGCCGGGGCTGCGGATCTCGGCGCTGGAGGTGGCGGTGCTGGCGGCGGTGTTCGTCCTCGGCGCCGCGGCCGAGGAGCTGGGCTGGACGGCGTATGCCACCGATCCGCTGTACAGGCGCTGGGGCCTGGCGGCCGCCGGAGTCGCGTTGGGACTGGTGTGGGGGCTCTGGCACCTCATCCCTTATCTGCAGGCCGGGCACGGCCCGGTCTGGATCGCAGGGCAGTGTGTGCTCACCGTGGCGCTGCGGGTGATCATCGTGTGGCTGTATGTCAGCACGGGCAGCGTGTTCGCCGCGATCGTCTGTCACGCCTGTGCCAACCTCGCCTGGACGCTGTTTCCCGATCACGGCTCGCACTACGACCCGCTCATCACCGGCGCCATCGCTTCTGCCGTAGCCGCTGTGATGCTGGTCGGCCGGGCCGTCGGGGCGCGGCGCAGGCGGTGATGCGCAGGATCTCTCCGGGACGATCCCCGGCTTGGCCATCGGCCGGATGTTGTCCTGGGTCTTTGGGGTTCGGGAGATCTTCCGAGGGCGATCGTCGGGCTCGGCGGCGAGGAGAAGAGCCTGCTGCAGGCCTGGTCCCTGCGCGGCTCGCCCTACTTCTTCCCGACCGCTGACGTCTTGGTCTTCGCTACCGGCGTCCTGCCGGCCACCGAGGCCGCGCGCCTCCATCTGATCGGGGGCGTCGGGCCCGCGCTGGACGGCCTCGGCATGGGCCTGGACGAGACCGTCGACCTCATCGCCGCCGGTCGCCTTTCGCGTACTGATCAGCTGCTGAGCGTCCGTTCAGATGGTGAGCGTCCGTTCAGATGGTGACCGTCCGTCCGAAGAGGCGTCGTACCCCCGCCGCGATCCAGATCGTGGCCAGCCCGGTGTAGGTGCTCAGCATCACGCCGGACATCGAGGCCAGGGCCGCCGACACGGCGATGACGAGTGCCAGCAGGCCCGCCCAGCCGTACAGCACGACCCGTCCGAGCGGTGAGCCGGTGTGCACTGTCTCCTGGACGGGGGTGATCAGCGCCATGGCCGCCGCGCCCGTCGCGCCGACCACCTCCTGGGAGGACGTCACGCCCAGCGCGATCAGCGTCGCGCCCGCGGTCAGGAGGAGGCAGCACAGGCGGGCCGCGCGGACCTCCGCGCGTTCGAAGAGCAGCCGGGTGTCCTTGGCGCGGGCCAGGCGCAGGGTGGTGAACGCCTCGACGGTCCAGGCCACCCAGTGCAACAGCGCGACGAGCAGGAGGACGATGATGAGCATCGGCGCCGCGGGCAGCAGCAGTACCACCCACCATCTGCCGAAGAATCTGCCGCGCAACCGGTCCAGCGCCCGGTAGAGGGGGTTGCGCCGCTTCAGCGCCGTCAGCAGGAGGTCTCGCGCCGCGCCGAAGCCGGGATCGAGGCGGAGCACCTCGCGGAAGGCGCGGGCGGCGTGGCCGGGGTCGCCGAAGTCCAGTGCCACCCGCCCGTACGCCAGGTGGGCCAGTGCGTTCTCCGGGTCCAGCCGTACGGCCTGCGCGGCGGCAGCCTGAGCCTGGGCGGCCTCGCCGAGTGCGGTGAGGGCGAGCGCCAGCAGACCGGCCGGCTCGGCGTCCTGCGGGTCGAGGGCCAGGCCACGGCGGGATGCGTCCGCCGCCTCGGCCCACTGCCGCGCCCGCAGGTGTGCCCGGGACAGGAAACTCCAGATCGGCGCATAGTCGGGTTTGATGGCCAGGGCGGCGTGGAGGGCGGCGATCGCGTCGCCGGGCCGTCCCGCCATCAGGTGGATCTGACCGGCCACGTAGTGCGGGAACCACTGGTCCGGCGCGAGCCGTACCGCTTCGCGCGCCTCGGCGACCGCCTCGGACGACCTGCGCTGCTCGGCCAGGGCGATGCCCAGCAGGGCGTGCACCTCGGCGTGCTCCGGGTCCCGGGTGAGCACCCCGCGCAGTTCCCGCTCGGCCTCCGCGGGGCGGCGCAACCTCAGCAGCGTCCGTGCCCGCTCGATCAGGGTGTCGGTGGTCACCGGATGTCCTTGATCCAGGGCGTCAGTTCGTCCCAGGCCCCGGAGTCGTTGGCGTGCAGCACGTAGTTGCGCGCGGTGGCCAGCCATTCCCGTACGGCGCTCGGCCTGGCGTTGCGGGCCGCGGCCAGCAGATCCTGCGTCGTCAGGGGGACGAGGCGGCCCGCGCTGATCGACTGCTGGAGCTTGGCCTCCACCGCCCGGTCGACCACGCCTTTCAGATCCGCGCCGGCGAACTGGTCGGTGGCCCGCGCGACCGCGTCGAAGTCCATCTCGGTCAGGGGTTTGTCGCGGCAGAGGATGCGCAGGATGGCGGCCCGTGCCGCGACGTCGGGCGGGGGCACGAACACCAGCTGGTCGAACCGGCCGGGGCGGCGGAAGGCCGCGTCGACGTACCAGGGGGCGTTGGTGGCCGCCAGCACCAGCACCCCTTCGTTGGCGCGTTCGTCCACGCCGTCGAGTTCGGCCAGGAACTGGTTGACCAGCTGGCGGTTGTGCGCCTGGCGCATGTCGGCGCGGCGGGCGGCCAGTGCGTCGACCTCGTCGAAGAACAACACGCACGGCCGGTTACGGCGGGCCAGGTTGAACGTGGCCCGCAGGTTGCGCTCGCTCGAACCGATGTACATGTCCAGGATGTCGGCCAGGCCGACGTCGATGAACGACGCGCCGAGCTCGCCGGCGGCGGCCCTGGCCAGATGGGTCTTGCCCGCTCCCGGCGGGCCGTACATCATCACCCCGCCACCGGCTCGCTTGCCGAACGCGGCGAACAGCTCCGGCTGCTGTACGGGGAGCAGGAGCTTGATCCGCAGCGCTTCCTTGACCGCGTCCATCCCCGCCACGTCGGCGAAGGTGACGCGGGAGCGCACCGCTTCCACGCCGGTCTGGCCGGACGACACCGGTGCGGCGTAGGCCGGGACGTCCGCGACGGGCTGCGGCGGTTCCAGCCGTACGGCCAGATCGGGGTCGGACACCGCCGGGTCGCGGGAGACCGCGTCCCGGTAGCGCCGGGCCGCGCCGACCGCGTCACCCTCGCCGAGCAGCGCCCTGGCTGCGATCACTCCCAGCCGCGGGGGGTAGCCGGGCACGGCCAGGAACGGTTCGAGCGCCGACAGCGCGGCGCCGTGGGAGCTCTGCCGTACGAAAGCCTCCGCCAGTCCGGCCACGATGTCCGGATCACCGGGGGCCAGCCGGAGCGCGGCGCGGTATTCGGTCTCGGCCTCGGAGAGGTATCCCCCGGCCAGGAGCTGCTCGGCGAGATGCCGCCGGAGGGGGAGGTTCTCCGGGGAGAGGCGCGCCGCTTCGCGAAGCGCCCGGAGCCCAGCGTCGTCGAGCACGTACCCGGTCCCTTCTCCCGAAGGACGGTCGATCCCAGACCGCCGATCCCAGACCAGTAAGGCTATCTAAATCACCACATCGTGGGATCAGTAGCTCCGTGCGCGACCCCGGTCCCCGGCCGTCGGGGCGGTCGTGCTCGGGGTGATCTCGCGGTCAGGTCTTGTCCTGGTCGGAGTCAGCGGAGAAGACGATGGCGCCCACGTAGCCCTCGCCCTCCTCGGTGACCTTCATGAGCATGCTCGGCTGGTGGATGTTGTCGCCGTCCCCGTGACCTGGGCGCCACGGAGATAGCGCTTGTCGTCGACCGGGGTGAGGTCGCCCATGTCGCCCATGTCGCCGGGTCGAGCATGGCCAGGAAGGCGTGGGCCGGGTTGCCGTCGTAGGCGGGCATGAGGTCGGCGACCTGGGCGCTGCCGTAGCGGAACTCGGTGCGCGCGCCTCCCGGCTCCACGATCGTGACGCCGATGCCGAACGGGGCCACCTCTTGGGCGACCGCCTCGGCGAACCCCTCGATTCCCCACTTGGTGGCGTGGTAGAGCGAGTTGCCGGGGAAGGCGACCTGGCCGCCGTAGGAGGAGATCTGGATGATCCGGCCGCCGCCCTGCGCGCGCAGGTGCGGCAGCGCGGCGCGGATCAGCTGGATCGAGCCGGTCAGGTTGGTGGCGATGATGTGGTCGACCTGGGCATCCGACAGCTCCTCGGCGGCGCCGAACAGGCCGTAACCGGCGTTGCTGACGACCACGTCGATCCGTCCCGATGCGGTGAACGCGCGCTCGACGACCGCGCGGACGGCGGCGGTGTCGGTGACGTCCAGCACTTCGGAGCGGAAGGCGTCCGGGTGTTGATCGGCCAGGTCGGCGACCTTGCCGGTGTCGCGGACGGTGCCCACGACGCGCTCGCCCCGCCGGAGCAGCTGCTCGGTGAGCTCGCGGCCGAAACCGCTGCTGACGCCAGCGACTCGACCCGGTCGGCGCCGATGATCTGCTTCTGCACCGCCAGCCCTCGCTCGTGGCGGGTCTCGGGGCTGGTGGTGGACTGGCCGGGCAGCGGCAGCTGGACGCCGCGCCCGGTCAGGACGTCGTTGGTGACGTGCAGGAAGTCGAAGACCTCGACCAGCTCGGGGTCGGTGCGCGCGAGCGTCGAGACGTGATCGCCGAACAGCTCGTCGTGGTGGCGGCGTGCCGCGTCACTGACGGCCATGTCTGCTCCTGTCGCTTGTCGGGATCGCGGTCATGGCCGGATGAGCACCTTGACCGAGGTCCGCTCGTTCATCGCCCGGTAACCGCCGGGCGTCTGCTCCAGGCCGATCGTCTGGTCGAACACCCGGCCCGGCTCCACCGCGCCCTCCAGCACGCCGGGCAGCAGGTCGTCGATGTAGGCGCGAACCGGGGCGGGGCCGCCGGTCAGCGTGATGTTCGGGCCGAACAGGCTGCCGAATCCGATCGGCGCCTCCTCGTACTGGGGTACCCCGACCCGGCTGATCACGCCGCCGGGGCGGACGATGCCGAACGCGGTGTCATAGGCGTCGCGGTAACCGACCGCCTCCAGCACCGCGTGCACCCCCTGCCCGCCGGTCAGCTCCCGAACCTTCTCCACGCCCTCGGCGCCACGCTCGGGCACCACGTCGGTGGCGCCGTAGTCGACGCCGAGCTTGGTCCGGTCGTCGTGGCGGCCCATCAGGATGATCCGCTCAGCACCCAATTGGCGGGCCGACAACACCGCCATCAGCCCGACCGCACCGTCCCCGATCACCGCGACCGTCGTGCGCGAGGTGAGGCGGGCCTGCTTGGCGGCGTGGTAGCCGGTGCCGTACACGTCCGCCAGGGTCAGCAGCGACGGCAGCAGCTCGGACTCCTCGCCGACGGGCAGCTTGACCAGGGTGCCGGCCGCCTGTGGGACGCGGATCGCCTCGGCCTGGGCCCCGCCGACGTCGCCGGCGGCCCAGAAGCCGCCGTTGCGGCAGGAGGTGTGCAGGCCCTCGCGGCACAGGTCGCAGGTGTTGTCGGAGTAGGCGAACGGCGCCACCACCAGGTCACCGCGCCGCAGCCCGGACACCTCCGCGCCAAGATCTTCGATGACGCCGAGGAACTCGTGTCCCATCGGCGTGCCCTGCTGCGAGGCCGGCAGGTTGTGGTACGGGTGCAGGTCGCTGCCGCAGATGCACGAGCGCACGATGCGGACGATCGCGTCGGTGGGCCGTTGCAGGACCGGGTCCGGCACCGTCTCCACGCGTACGTCACCGGCGCCGTACAGGAAAGTAGCTCGCATCGAAAAATGTCCGTTCTTGTCTTCGTCGTCGGGCCTACCCGGGGCCGGTCGATCGGCCGGCCTGGGCCAGGTCCGTTACCGGTAAATCCGTGTGGCACCGCAGCGGTCGTGCGGCTGTCGCGGCAGGTGGTCACCCGCCCCGAGGCGAGCGGCACCGCGGCCGCCAGGATTGCGGCCGGGCATGGGCGGCGCTGGCCGCGTCGCCGGGTTGGGCCGGTTCGCCGCATGCGCCCATCCCTGCCCCGATGCCACGTTGTCCCTGGTCAAGCCCTATTCAACCGGCTCGTGCCGGCCTGCGGCAGGGTCTGCTGTTACAGGTAATGGCAGGGCCTCCCAACGAGGTTTACCGGCCATCATGCGGCCGGAGCCGGCCAGTGCCGCGGGGGGCCTGGTCAGCTCTGGTCCGGGGCCGCCTGCTGGACCTCGGCGAGGTCCTGGGTGGCCGCCCAGCTGGCGAGCATCTTCAGGCCGTCGGCGGTGGGGGTGCCAGGGGCGGCGGTGTAGACGTTGAGGGTCAGGCCGGGCTCGGAGGGCAGCTCCATCGACTCGAAGTTCAGGTCGAGCTGGCCGATCACCGGGTGGCGCAGCCGTTTCCTGCCGCTGCGGTGGTACTGCACGTCGTGGGAGGCCCAGCGTTGCCGGAAGAGCTCGCTGCGCGTGGACAGCTCGCCGATCAGCTCGATCAGCGCCCGGTCGTGCGGGTTGCGGCCGGCCTCCAGGCGGAGCATGGCGGCGGCGTCGTTGGCGATCCGGTCCCAGTCGACGAAGAAGTCGCGCGCGGCCTCATTGAGGTAGAGGAAGCGGGTGGTGTTGGCCGGGCGGCGCGGATCGGCCAGCACGGGCGCGTACAGGGCGCGGGCCAGGCGGTTCATCGCGACGATGTCGTGGCGGCCGTTGCGCACCCAGGCCGGGGCGTCGGTGATGGCGTCCAGCACCTGCTGGATCACCGGCCGCACCGTGGTCGGCGTCGCGCGGCGGCGGCGCGGGCCCTGGCCCGGGCCGGCGGCCCGGGCCAGGGCGAACAGGTGCTCGCGCTCGGCCTCGTCCAGTTGCAGGGCGCGGGCCAGGGCGTCCAGCACGCTGTCGGAGGCGCCGGACAGGTTTCCACGCTCCATCCGGACGTAGTAGTCGATGGAGACGCCGGCGAGCATCGCGACCTCTTCACGCCGTAGTCCCTTGACCCGGCGGTTGCCGCCGTAGGCGGGCAGCCCCGCCTGCTCCGGAGTGATGCGGGCCCGGCGTGAGCTGAGGAACTCGCGGACCTGGGCACGGTGGTCGATCTGGCTCATAACCCCAGGGTAGGCAGGGTGGCGGCGGTGAAGGAGGTAAGGCCAGTACCCCGAACGAGCGTCCCTCCCTCATCCGGCCGGAGTGACATTGACTGGGAGCATTCCATCCGCCCCTTTCAGGGAAAGCAGCATGCGAACCAACCCCGCCGGCGCCGCGAAACAGGCTGCGGCACGCCCGAACGCGATCCTGGCGATCATTCTGATCAGCTATTTCATGATCCTGCTCGACAACTCGGTCATCTTCACCGCCCTGCCGAGCATCCGCGCCGATCTGGAGCTGAGCCCGGGCGTGTTGTCCTGGGTGCAGGACGCCTACACGCTCGTCTTCGGTGGTCTGCTTCTGCTCGGCGCCCGCGCCGGTGACCTCCTGGGCCGGCGGCGGCTGTTCGCCGCCGGTCTGGCGATCTTTGGCGTCGCCTCGCTGCTGATCGGGCTCGCGCCGACCGGCTGGTGGATCGTGGCCGCTCGTGCTCTGCAGGGCATCGGGGCCGCCATTGTCGCGCCGACCTCGCTGGCTCTGATCACCGCGCACTTTCGAGGTCGTGAACGCGCCCGCGCCGTCGCCTGGTACGGCGCCACCGCCGGTATCGGGGCCAGCCTCGGCCTGCTGGTCGGCGGCGCCCTGGCCGCCTGGATCTCCTGGCGGGCCGCCTTCCTGGTCAACGTGCCGATCGCCGTCGCGATGATCGTGGCCGCCCGGCGCGTCCTGGCCGAGACTGGGCGCGGCCGGGGCCGGTTCGACGCCCTGGGCGCCGTGTACGCGACGCTCGGCATGGGCGCCGTCGTCTTCGGGATCGTCTCCGCCGCCGAGTACGGGTGGACGGCCCCGGCGGCCCTGGCCGGGCTCGCCACCGGCGTGCTGCTGCTGGCCGCGCTGGTCCGCCACGAAGCGCGGGCCGAGCAGCCGATCATGCCGCTGAGGCTGTTTAGGGACCGTGAACGCAGCGGCGCCTATGCCGCACGGATGCTCTACATGGGCGCGATGCTCGGGTTTTTCTACTTCACCACCCAGTACCTGCAGGATGCGCTCGGCTTCGATCCGCTGCAGGCCGGTCTGGGCTTCCTGCCGATGACCGTGGTCAACTTCGCCGTCGCGATGGCCGTCCCGCGGCTGTCCGACCGGCTGCCCCATGCGGCGCTGCTGACGGCAGGAGTCGCGGTCACCACCGCCGGGATGGCCTGGCTGAGCCAGGTGGGTGCCGGCGGCGGCTATCTGACGGCGGTCGCGCTGCCGATGCTGCTCATCGGTGTCGGCCAGGGCCTCGCGTTCGCCCCCCTGACCAGCGCCGGGATCGCCCGCGTGGAGTCCGCCGACGCCGGCGCCGCCTCCGGTCTGGTCAACACCGCGCACCAGCTGGGCATGGCCCTCGGGCTGGGGATCCTCATCGCCGCCGCAGCCTCCGCCGCACCCCCCGGTGGTACTGCGAGTGGGGCGGCCGCCGTCGCCGCGCACGTCAGCGCCGCGCTCACCGGCTCCACCGTCCTGCTCGTCCTGGCACTGCTTGTCGTCCTGCTCGTCGTCGTCCCCGCCAGGCGGACCCCGGCGGCCGTGCCCGTCACCTCGATCAACGACAGCGAACGCGAGGAGGTGACCGCATGAACACCGCTGGCGCACCCCGCCGTCCCGGCGCTGCGATGGCCGCCCGCCCGAACCGGCGCGGTTTCCTGCGCGTGACCGCGCTGGCGGTCGCCGCCGGCGCCGCCTTGACAGGCTGCAGCGCCCCGCCCTCCCAGGGCAACGCGGGCACGCGCCCCGCCCCGGCCCAGCCTCCCGCCGGGACCGGGCCGCGACCGCGTGTCCTGCTGGCCTACTTCTCCCGCGCCGGCGAGAACTACCACTACGGCGGCCGCAAGCACCTGCAGGTCGGCAACACCGAGGTGCTGGCCGGCCTGATCAGCGCGCGCATCGCCTGCGACGTGCACCGCATCCAGGCCGCCGACCCCTACCCCGACGACTACGACGACACCAGAGCACGCAACGTGCGCGAGCAGGACAGCGACGCCCGCCCCGCCCTCGCCGGCCCCGTCCCGGCCATCGACGGCTACGACGTCATCCTGCTGGGCAGCGGCATCTGGAACGTGCGCCCACCCATGATCATGCGCACCTTCGCCGACAGCCTCGACTTCACCGGCAAGACCGTCCTGCCCGTCGTCACCTACGCCGTCAGCGGGATGGGCGCCGCGCCCGAGGAGTACGCGGCCGCCTGCCCCGGTGCCACGATCGGCGACGGGCTCGCCGTCCGCGGTGAACAGGTCCGGCAGGCGAGCGCCGCCGTCCAGTCCTGGCTACGGCGCGTCGGCCTGCGCTGACCACCCGACCCATCGCCCCGCACCGCCAGCACCACAAGGAGCATCCTGATGAACGCCACCGTCCACGCCTACGGAGTCACCGAAGCCGGCCAGCCGCTGCGGCCGGTCGCCATCGAGCGCCGCGATGTCGGCCCGCACGACATCAAGCTCGACATCCAGTACTGCGGCATCTGCCACTCCGACATCCACTTCGCCCGCGGCGACTTCGGCCCGCTGCCCGTCAGCCCGCTCGTGCCGGGTCACGAGATCATCGGCACCGTCACCGAGGTCGGCAGCGAGGTGACCAAGCACCAGGTCGGCGACCGCGTCGGCATCGGCTGCATGGTCAACTCCTGCCGCGAATGCGCCAACTGCCGGCAAGGCGAAGAACAGTACTGCCTGCTCACAGCTCCTGGAGCAGGCGCGGCGCCGGGAAACAGCACGCAGCCCGGAGCCGGTGGCATCACAAAGCGCGCCCGTGGTCAGCGGGTGCCGGGGTGCCATGATGTGGCCGGTGTGTCGGCTTGTCACTCAGCCCTCCCTGACGGCCACCGGTACCTGGGACAAGCCCCAGCCGTGCTTGACCGCAAGTGACACCAGCACGGCAGGCAACCGGTTGACGCGGGCGGCGGCACCGGGCCCGCCGATGCCGATCGTGATGCTCACCTCAGTGCTCTGGCAAGCGGCGTGGCGGCGCTCGGCCGCAATGTGGACAGCAGGGTGGATCCGGCCGCGCAGACGCGTCGCTTCGGCCGGGCCGGCCACGCGGCCACGCGGTGCAGGCCGCTGATCGTGAGGAAACATCGGCCGGGATCAGAACCCCGGCCCACAAGATGGAAGCAGCGTCAGGATGCCAGGTCGACCTCGGTGAAGTCGACCTCCTTCAGCAGGGGGTCGAACGGATCCGGCCGATGACGTAGCTCGTCGGTGGCGTACGTGCCGAAGCGGCGGATGTGAGCCCGCAGGTACGGCGAGATCGCTCCGAGCTCGTCGGCGGTGATGGGCCAGCCCTCAGCGATGAGGGTGCGCACCACGTCCATCAGGTCCAGGGCGTTATGGAAGATCACCAGGTTCGCCAGCAGGGTGTTCATCTTGATGAGCTTTTCCTGCTCGTCGGGGTCGTTGTCGGCGATCACCCCGTTGTTGCCGAAGGAGAGCCACTGGGAGAACGCGTTGTAGGACTCGACCTTGTTGGTCGCCGCTGTCACCCGCGAGCGCAGCGCCGGATCGGCGAGGTAGCGCAGCAGCGCCACCGTGCGCACGCTGCGGCCGACCTCCCGGAACGCCTTGTAGATGCGGTTCTTGCGGGAGTTGGAGCGCAGCCGCCGCATCAAGGTTGCCGAGCTCAGCCGGTTTTCGCTGGTCGAACCCGAAGAGCGTGGCCAGGGCGAACACCGGGAACGACTGGCCTTGCGTATCCGCATGCACCACCGAGGGCTGGACGTCGGACTCGTTGGCCAAAAGGCCCTCGATCGGGTGAACGGCCTCCCATACCCCGCACGGGATGAACCGGGAGAACAAGGCCACGTAGGTGTCGGCGACGTAGTGGTAGGCGATGCCGCCCACCCCGCCGTAGCGGATCGAGGTCTCCGCCAGCAGGTTGTCGATGTAGGTCTCCACGTGCGTGCCGTCGGCGGCCACCGCGGTCCCGTCACCCCACGCCTTGACCACGTCGAGTTCGGCGAAGGCGTTGACCGCCGAGGCGATGGCGGCGTTCAGCTTGGTGATGGTGGTGTGCCGGTTGCGGACCATCGACAGCTCCCGCGCCGAGATTCCGGACAGGTGCTTGGCCGCCTCATACGGGCCCAGGTTGATGCCGCCGGTGAAGATCGCCAATGCGTACCGGAACAACGGGTCGGAGATCTTCGGGTCCGGTCCCGAGGCCGGCCCGAAGTGGTGGTGCCAGCCCAGCCAGTGCGCGGTGCGCGCCACGATTCCCAGCAGCGAGCGCTCGGGCATGCGCCGCTCGATCGCCGCGGCCAGGTTCTCGGCGGCCTTCAGCGTCTCCTGGCCGCGCCGCCGCTTGACGGTCGGGGTGCCGTCCTCGGCGATGACCAGATCGGTGTTGTCGGCATACCCGGCGTCCAGCCGCGCGGCCGCGGCCAGGTGCGCCCCGCGCAGCTGAGCGACGAACCCGGCCGCCGTATCCGGCAGGCCCACCTGCGCGCAAAAACCCTCCAGCAGCGGCTCGCATTCGGACCAGGGCAGCAGGTTGGCGCTCCAGTCGGCGTACTCGCCCGCGCCGGCCACCGCGATGTCGCCGGTGCGCAGGTCCTCAGCCAGGTAGGCAAAGACCATCGCCTCGAAATGCCGGCGCGCCACCATGCCCGGGCGGCGCCGGTCGGTGATGGCGCGCCGCCAGCTGCCGGAGGCGAACATGATCCCCGACTCCGGATCGCCGGCCGCATCGACCGGTGGCGGCAACGGGATGAAGTCGCGCCGCAAGCCCTCATGAGCGCACGCGTGCTCCAGCACCACCAGCACCGAGTCGTCTTGCGAGGTGGCCTTGAGCTCCAGCTTCGCGACCAGGTCGAACATCACGGACCGGTCCTTGGCGAAGAACCGGTGCGCCAGCACCTCGTAGTTGTCGCCGTGGAAGGCCGCCACCGCCTCGATGTCGGCCAGCTGCGCGCCGAAGCCGCCGGCCTGCTGGACCGCGGCCACCGCCCGCTCCACCCCTCCGGCGGCCTCGGGGCCGTCGGGGTCCAGGTGCTCCAGCACGGTGCGGTAGGTGCCGACCAGTTTCTCGCTGACCGTGCGCTGGCGCTCGCGGATGTCCTCCAGCGCAGCCCGGGCCCGCTTCAGGTTGCCCGCCACCCGCTCGCACAGCATCTCCGCCAGGTCGTCGCGGGCCCGCATCCGCGCGGTGTGCGTCAAGCACGCCAGCAGCGCCAGAGCCTTGACCGGATCGTAACGCGACAGGGTGTCGGCGTCCTGGGCGTCGGCCTCCCCGGCGAAATCAGCGATCTTCGACGGCGCGATGCCCTCCAGCCAGGCCCCGGTGTCCCCGAGGGCGTCGATCTCGTCCAGATAGTCGGCCTGCTTGCGAAAGCGTGTCCAGCTCGCCCTCCAGGCACCGCCCGCGGTCGTCGCCCGGATGCTCGGCCATCACCACGTCCACATCACCGCACTGGCCGCGGAAGCTGGAAGCCCGTGGTCCCACTACGCCCCTACCGACCACGGAAAGTAACCGCAGGCGTTGTGTCAGGGAGAATACCGACTACTCGATTAGCGGCCTCCACCAGATCTGCCCCCCATAGTCAGGATGCCCAGGGCCGACACGTCACGGCCGGGCCGCTCAAAGCGCCCGGCAACGGAGGAGGACGTCACACGGCTCATCCCACCAGGATCGGCGAACACCTTATGTGCTCAATACATCACTCTTCGTATTTACCCCAGCCCTGCTGGATCTGCCGCTGCGCGTCGGCACCCCGGACGGCACGACGACGCACGATCCCCGCTGACCGCGAGGGAGGCGGTTCCCGAGGGGCCCTTCACCCCGGATGGGGATTGCTGCACCTCCTGCGCCGTCCTTGCGCGTACGCGAGGCTCCTCCCCGACCGGCTGGCTTCCCGGAGGGGGCGATCGCTTACCAAGTACGCCGGAACGGGCTAATAACGCTGGTCACAGGCTCGGAAGGCTGCTGGACCGCCGGGTGCCCAGCAGCGCCCTCGTGGACCGTTCGGTCGAACACCTGGTGCTGGCGACGGACCTACGTGCTGTCGTGGCGGAGGTTGGGCACCGTGGCGGGAAGGTCGAGCAGATCGATGATTTCGGCCAGGGCGGCGTGCATGTTCGTGAGCCGGAGCTGCCCGTGGCCGATCATCCGTGCGGCGCGCACCAGGCCGGCGATTCCGGCCGCGTCGATGAAGTCCAGGCGGGTGCAGTCGATGACGAGGTCGCGGTCCGGGCGGGCCGCCTGGCTGAGGGCGGTCACCAGGAGATCGCAGGTGGTCAGGTCCAGCTCGCCGATGAGGTGCACGGTGTGCGGGTGCTCGTGATCCCGGCGCGCCTCAAACGGCGTTGAGGGGCGCGGTGATGTCGATGCCATCGTGGGTGATGTCGAATTGGTGGGACTGCGGGATGTGACGGCTGGCCCGGGTCTTCAAGACCGTCAGCGCCCGCCCGACGTGGGTCTCGTTGCGCAGGTACTGCAGCAAGATCACATTGTCGGACAGGTGGGAGACGCCGCGCTCCGACAGCCGGGTGTGGCCGTACAGCTCGGCCGATTCGTAGGTGAGCAGGACACTGATGCCCGCCCGGGAGCAATGGTTGAGCAGCGCGTAGATGAACTCCCGAAACCGCTTCTCATCAGGGCAGGCGGCCGCCAGATCGCCGAGGCTGTCGATCACCAGCCGATAGGCGCCGGCCGATTGGATGGTCTCCAGCAGGTCGTAGTACCACTGGTCGATGTAGACGTCGTTGGGTGAGTCGCAGCGCAGCACGGCGGCCCGCTCCTTGACGTCCCAGCCGAATCCGCTGATCATCCGCTCAAGCTGAACGCGGTTTTCCTGCAGCGAGGCGAAGACGCCGGGCTCGCCCAGGCGCGCCCCGCCGTAGATGAACTGCAGTCCCATCACCGTCTTGCCCGAGCCCGAGGGGCCGATCACCAAGGTGGCCGAGCCGGGCCAGTAGCCGTCGCCGACCAGCTCATCCAACGCGGCGATGCCCGAGGTCGCCCGCCGTTGGCTCAGCTCATACGGTCCCGCGTCGATGTCGCTGAGCCGCGGGAAGACCTTGATGCCGGTAGCTTCGATGCGATAGGCGTGCGCGCCGGAGCGAAAGTCGCTGCCGCGCAGCTTCAGCACCCGCAGGGCACGGCTGTCGCGCTGGCCGGCGTCTTCGGTGGCCAGCAGCACGGCGGCGTCGGCGATGGCGAACTCCGGGCAGCCCTCCAGCTCATCGCGCCGGTATTCGCCCAGCCACAGCGCCATCGTGCCGGTGGCGGCCAAGTGACCGGCCAACTGGTGGATGAAGCCTTCGAACTCCCGCTCGCCGACCGCCCGGTGGCGCAGCGCCCGGAAGCTGTCGATGATCAGAAGCGAGCACGGCTGCCGCTCGACCCGGCTGCCGATGTGGCTGAGCACGCCATTCAGGCCGTGGTCGTCGAGCTGGCCGCCGAGGTCTTCGAACAACACCGAGTGGCCGACGCGGTCGGGGTCGAAAAACGACAGGGCTTCGCCGAAGTACAAGATCTTGCTCAGGGGTTCGGCGACGGTGCTGAGGTAGATGGCGGGCCGTTGCTCGGTGCCGTTGGTGAAGGCGTACTGCTGGGCCAGGACGGTCTTGCCGCTGCCCGGCAGGCCCGCGATGAGGGCGATGGACGGGTTGATCAGACCGCCGTTGAGGATCGCATCGAGTGGGGCCTGCCCGCTTGTCAGTCGTCGCTCAGGCATGAGGCGCACCTGAGGCGGCGCCGGTGGCGGACGGTTCGGTCAGCAGCCGCACCGCGGCCAGCACCTCCAGCGGATGCACCGGTTTGCGCAGGAACCGGCTGGCTTGCAGGTTCTCCGGCGGTGCAAGGATCGACATGGCCAGGACCGGAACTCCGGCTCGGGTGAGGTCCTCGCACAGCTGGAGGGTCAGCCCGTGGGAGGTCATCAGGTCGACGATGGCCAGCCGCGGGGGGCTCACCGAGGCGGCGTGGCCGGCTTGGGCCGATCCCGCCACCAGCGTTGGGTAGCCTTCGGCCTCCAGGAAGGAGGACAACGATCGGCCGGCGAACCGGTCGCCGTCAACGAGCAGGAGCGCAGGCGGGGCTGCAGCACCCGCTGCCGGGCGTGCGCGCACGGGCATCCGCAGATGGACCATCGTGCCCTTCTCCTCGCGCCGGCCCGGCCGGATGGTGACCTCATCGGCCAGGGCCAAGACGATCCGCAGGCCAATCCCGCGCGCGTCGATCCCGCCGACTTCGAAAACGCCCTGATCGCACACGGTGATCCACACACCTTGGTCGGTGTCCTCCCACCGCACGTAGATCGCATCGGTGGCGCTGTGCTCCAGCGCGTTGGCCGACAACTCGTGGGTGACCAGCACGATCCGCTGCCGTTCCCGGTCGGCGGCTCCCGCCTCCTCGGCCAGGCGGGTGACGAAGGCCCGGATGTCGGCCAATACCTCAGGACTCACCGGAAACAAGTACTCGACCGGCTCACTGGACCCCGAGCCAGGCAGTAAAGCCATCATTGGGCCTCCCTTCGGCCCCCGCTCTCACGATAGCCCCGAGTGCCATCACCACACCAGAGCGTTACCAAGGGGGAGGGGAAGGGGTTCCTGCGGCCTGCTGCCGAACGGTCCGCGAGGCCGAATCGGCGAGGAAACCCGTGGGGAGGCGTCGATCTGGGAGGACGCCGCCGGATGACCCGGCAGGTCTTTGCGTGGCCGTCGTGAGCAGATCACCGCCAGCACCTTGGCCACGTCGGCGGCCGCGGCCGGGCGGGGCAGGGCTTTCGGGACCTTGACGGTGTCGATGCGGTCCATCGGGTTGGCGGCCAGGAGGTCGTGCCGGACGGCCCACTTGGTGAAGGAGGCGATCGCGGCGCGCTTGCGCTTGCGGCCGGCCGGCGACAGCTCGGCGAGCCCGGCCAGGTAGGCGCGGACCGGCGCGGCGGTCACGGGGTTGGGGAGCCTACGGACAGCCGTTGGCGGTACCCATGAGTAACTTAGCTGGACGGTCCGGCAGGGCCCTCGGTCGGGATGAGTACGCGCGGACCTGGCCGGCCGGGAAGGAGTCCAGTCAGCGCGGTTCGGATGGCGGCTCGGCCCACTCCATGCGTGCGAGCGAGAGCCGCGCCGCCGTGCGCACCGCGCTCGCCGACCTGCTGCCCGACCAGCCTGCCTGAGCACACCGATCACCCCAGTGGCAGCTCACCGTAGCTATACCCACTGATCAACTGAAGGTCATTTCCGGCCGGGGTCAGCCTCAGTTCAGGCACCGGCCTCGAGCACGGCCAGGTCGCGTACCGCATAACGGTGATGCTCGGCCTCTTCCTTCAGCACCACCTTGAGGCAGCGGCGCACGACGTATTCCTGGTCGGGATACGGGTCTGCCGGCTTGCGAGCGCATACCCGATCGAGCTTGGCCTCGGTGAGCCCGTCGACGACACGCCGCATGGCGGCCATGCGGGCGAGCCGCGGCGCGAGCACCTCCTCGAGCGTCGGGGCGGCTTCGAGGGCGAGACCAAGCTTCGCCATCGCCTCGGGCGACATCCAGGCGCCGCACAGGCCCAACGGATGGTACGGCGCTTCCTCCTCCAGCACGGCATTGCCGAGCCAGGCATCACCGGCGAACAGCAGGTGCCGTTGGGTCTGGACCAACGACCACTCGCCGTTGACCTGCTCATGCAGCTTGGCCTCGGGCAACAGCCTGGCGCGGTCGAGCGTCGCCGCCCACAGCGTCTCGATGGCATCCCAAGCAGCCCGGTAGTCGTCGGGGGAGGCGGCCTCCCGCGCCAGCACCCGCGTGGGGTGCTGGCGGTCGAGCTCGGCCTCGACGTAGGCGGTCACGTCGACGTCGTTGACGACGAGACGCTCGAAGCTGCCACCGAGGTAGACGTCGCTGCCATAGCAGTCGACGATCTTCAGGTCACTGACCTCGCAATCGCGGATCTCCAGACCGGCAAGGTCGCACAGGTGGATGCGGGCACCACGGAACTGGTCACTTTGGGCGTACTCAGCAGCCATTGAGGCAGTATCGCGCACCCGTCCCTCCCGTGCCACGTTTGGCAACCAAAGGTAACGAAAGTGATCATCAAGCCGTCAAATGCGATCCTTACCCCTGGCCAGAGGCTACTTCGTTGGAAATTTCTTCATTGCTACCGGGACCCCTGGAAAGCCCAGTGTTCAGGTGAACTGAAGGTTCCTCAGGATGAACCGAAGGGTCTTCAGGCTCTATATGGGTCGTGGACCCTTGGGTTCGTCCCGACCGGTGGAGTCTTGCTCCTCGACCATGGTGACGAGGAGAGCGCGGGCGTTCTCGGCGTAGCAGATGGCGGTCTTGGGATCGAGGCCGAAGACCGCAGCGAGGTGGAGCGGGTCAGGGCCGCTGACGAGGGCTTCTTCGAGTTGCCGGTCGACGCGGAGGCGTTCGAGGGTCGCGGCCTGGACGGCGGCGAGCATGAGGACCAGGCGGGCGGCCGGGGTGGTGGCGGCCTCGGTCGCCTGGTCGACGTCGTCTTGGTCGAGTCGCTGGGCGAGCCGGTAGGGGTGCTGGCCGACGCGGATGCCCCGGGTGGGGTCGCGGAAGACTTTCCCGGTCTTCTTGGCGAAGGCGAACAGGGAGCGCAGCGAGACCAGCAGGTTGGCGCGGCGGGAGCCGGTGAGGGCGTCCAAGGCGGCCAAGACATCATCACCGGTGACTTCCCGGAGATGGTCATAGCGCTGTGACCAGGTGTCGGCGTACGACTTCAAGTGCAGAGCCAGGTACAAGTAAACGTGCAGAGATGCGCGAGCGTGTCGACGCGGTGATGGGCTGAGCAGCCGGAAGCGGGGTTCGGAGTGAATCGGAACGCGGTCCGTTACCGCCGGATCCCGTTCCGATTCACTCCGAACCCCGCATCGAGGAGTCGTGCTCTGGTCCGAGGAGAAGGTCGCGGAGCAGGTCCGGGTCGTCGAGGGCGTCGGCCGGGAGGCTCCGGTACGCCTCGGCGGTGATCGTGCGGCCGCGGGCGGTGTATCGGAACGGGGTCGCGCCGCTGGCGTGCCAGGTGTCGCGATGGGCGAGGTCGACCTTGGCGTAGGCGGTGTCCATGACGATGCCGATCTGTTGCCCGTCGCGGCGTAGTGACCAGCCGCCGAAGAAGGGGGCGAGGTCGAGGATGTGTTCGGCGACGGTGCGCGAGCCGGTCACCTGGCGGCTGTCGTGGTGTAGCGGTCGAGGTGGGTGCGGTATGCGTCGCACAGTTCGTCGAGCCGGTCGGCGCCCAGGGCCAGCGGTACGCCGTAGAAGCCGGCGAGCAGGCCGGTCACGGCCGCCTCGCGGTCGGGCGAGGGCGGCAGATGGCGGCGGAACAGGTCGGCCTGCGGGGTCAGTGCGACCTCGAGGGCACGCAGGTCGTCGAAGACGAGCAGCCGTTCGGCGGCGCTGATGTCCAGCACGGCGCAGATACCGCCGCCGCGGGCGACCTCGGCGGTGATCTCGAACCACATGCGGGGGCCGGAGATGATGGAGCGGGCTGTCTCGTCGAAGAACTGGCGGATGAAGTCGACGCCGTCCGCCGCCTCGTCGATGGCCAAGACGGTGCCGATGCGCCACATGCAGATGTGGTAGGCCAGCAGCTCGGTCTTGGATGCGTAGTGCGCGAAGAACGTCGGCTCCGACACCTCGGCTGCCGCCGCCAGTTCCCGTACCGGGATGTCGGCGAAGGGGGTGTGTTCGACGCGTTCGCGCAGAGCCTGCCAGATCCCTACGCGCAGGCGGGCCCGTTTGCGCTCCCGCAGGGGCAGGGCTGCGAACCGGTCGGCGGGTGTGCTCACGGCAGCGGCAGAGCGTCGATGACAGCGGCGGCGAGGCCGGCCGATGAGGCCGGGTTCTGTCCGGTGAGCAGGCGGCCGTCGCGGCGCACCGTCGGAGTGAACGGCTCACCGACCTCGACCACGGCGCCGAGTGTCTTGAGCCGCTGCTCCAGCGAGAAGGGCAGCGCGGCGCTCGCGCCGGCCAGCACCTCCTCGGCGTCGCTGAACCCGGTCACGGTCCGCCCCGCCACCAGGGGGTCCCCGGTCGGGGTGGTCGCGCCGAGCAGTCCGGCAACGCCGTGGCAGACGGCGGCCACGACGCCGGTAGGGCCGATGGTGCTGACGATCCGGGCAAGGGACTCATCAGTGGGGAAGTCCCACATGGTGCCGTGTCCGCCGACCAGGAACACCGCGTCGTAGTCGGCCGGATCAACCGATGTCAGCGGCGCGCTGCTGGTGAGCAGAGCCTCGAGGGCGGGGTCGATGGCGGGGTCGGTGGTGCTGGCCGGATCGACCGGCGGCCGCCCGCCGCGCACCGAGGCGAGGTCGACTGCCAGCCCCGCCTCCCGGAAGGCGCGCAAGGGAACTGCCAGTTCCTCCAGCCAGAACCCGGTAGGCCGGCCGGTGGTACCGAACGTGTCGTGAGAGGTGAGGACCATGAGAACCGATTGCGTCATGGATTGAGTATGCACAAAAAATTTATTAGACACAAGTTTCATGGTTGACCTTATGGAGGGCTCTGGCGGGCCAGCGCTCCGGCGAGGTGGCGTTGACGGCCTGGCCGTTCGATTGCCGCG
>NZ_BOOK01000072.1 GCF_016863195.1 Paraplanobispora takensis
CGGCGGCAGCCGGGGATGGCGCTTCTGGCGGGGGGCGCGTGATCGGGCGCTGTTCGTGGGCTACCTCGGCTATCGACGGTGGCTGCAGCGCCGGGGCGTGCTGCGGGTCTCCACCGCCGGGCCCGCCCGGGGAACGGCCTCCGCTGAACCCGCCCGGGGAACGGCTCCCGCTGAATTCGCGTCAGGAGCGGCCTCCGCCGGGATCGCCTCCGGTGCGGCTCCCTCGGCCGCGGAGAAGGCCCGATGAGCCCGCAGCGGCCCGGCCGGGCGGCGGTGGCCCTGTTCGGGGGCGGGCGCGGCGGGGCCGGAATCGCGCGCGAGCTGCTGCGGGCGCCGGGGATCGACCTGTCGGTGGTGATCAACGGGTACGACAACGGGCTGTCCACCGGGGCGCTGCGGCGTTACCTGCCCGGGATGCTCGGCCCTTCGGACTTCCGCAAGAACCTGCTGCTGCACCTCGACGGCGCCGACCCCCGGCAGGCCGCGATGATCGCGATCCTCGAACACCGCCTGCCGCCCGGCGCCACCCGGCGGGACTTGAGCGATCTCATCGACGCGCTCGCCTTCCCCTCCGAGGGAGGGCGCCAGGAGTTCGCGGCCTGCTGGCCGCTCACGGTCCACCGGCGGTTCGCGGCGCTTCCGCCGCGGGCGCGGGCGGCGATCGTCCGGGACCTGACCGTCTTCCGGCACCGGCTCGACAGCCGTCCGGACGGGCTCGACCTGGCCGACTGCGCGCTCGGCAACCTCGTGTTCGCCGGGGCGTACCTCCGCCTGGGCGGCGACTTCAACGCCGCGATCCGCTCCTGCGCCGAGACCTTCGAGTCACCGGCCCGGCTGGTGAACGTGACCGGCGGCGAGAACGCCTTCCTGGTCGCGCTCAGGCGCGACGGCCGGATCCTGGCCGACGAGGCCGACATCGTCGCCCCGCAGGACGGCGCCGCCATCGCCGGGCTGTTCCTGATGCGCGAGCCGCTCTCCCCGCGGCGCCGGGCCGAGCTGGAGGCCATGCCCGCCGAACGGCGGCGGCGGGCCCTGGCCCGAGGCGGTGCCGGGGTCTCGCTGAGCCTGCAGGCCCGCGACGCGATCGGCCACGCCGACCTCGTCGTGTACGGCCCCGGCACCCCGCACTCCTCGCTGCTGCCCAGCTATCTGACCCCCGGGATCGCGGACGCGATCGCGGCGAGCCGGGCCGGGGCCAAGGTGTTCGTCGTCAACCTCCGCGACGACCACGACGTGCGGGGGCTGAACGCGGCCGACCTGGTGGACCTCACGCTGTCCTACCTCGGGGACCCGCGCAACGAGCGGCGTACGGTCACCCACGTCCTGTGCCACCGGCCCGCGACGCCCACGGCCGGGACCCCGCAGCCGCCGCCGGAGGTGGCCTCCGGCGGCGTCCGGGCGGGAGTGCGATGGGTCGTCGCCGACCTGGAAGATCCGGAACGGCCCGGTGCGCACTGCGGCCGCCGTACCTTCACCGCCCTCGCCGCCCTGGCCGGCGTCGCCGGTGAGGCGACCGTGCTGAGCGCCGGGTGAGCGCGGTGCGGACCCCCGCCACGGAGAAGAGCGAACAGGCGGGGCCTGATCATCGCACCGAGCCGGTCGAGACGGCCGGAGCGGCCGGGATGACCGAAGCGGCCGGGGTGGTCGGCGGGCGGCGGGTCTGGTTCTGTGACCTCGACGGGACGCTGGTGGACTCGGGCCCGGTCCACGAGGCCGCGTTCCGCGAGGCGATCGCGCAGCTCGCGCCCGGGCTGCTGGCCTCCTTCCGGTACGACGCCCACGCGGGCGCGAGCACCCGGGAGGTCGTGACGGGCCTGGGCGCCGGCGGCGCGCTCGCCGAGCGGCTGATCCGGTGCAAGCAGCGGCTGTACCGCGAGCGTGTCGCGGCGGGGGCGGTGGCGGTCCTGCCCGGCGCGCACCGGTTCCTGCGCCACCTGGCCGACCGCGGCCACACGGCGTACCTGGTCACCGCGGGCAGCCGCGGGTCGGTCGAGCGGGTCCTGGCGGCGTGCTCGCTGGGCGGGTACTTCCGCGAGGTGTTCACCGGCGACGACGCCCCGGTGAGCAAGCCCGACCCCGGGTTCTACCTGAACGCCTGCCTGCGCTGGGGCGTCGCCCCGGCCGAGGCCGTCGCCGTGGAGGACTCCGGGCACGGGGTGGCCTCCGCCCTCGGCGCCGGGCTGGTGACGTTCCAGGTCGGCCGGGCCGCCCCCGTCCCCGGCGCGATCCCGGTCCGGGACCTGGACGGGGTCCTGGCCCTCCTGCGGCCGCAGGGACGTGGCGGTGGACCGCAGGAGAGCGGCGGTGCGTGGACCGGCGGTGCGTGGAGCGACGGCGGACTGATCGACGACGGGGCGGACCGGTGAGGAGCGAAGCGGTGACGGGCGGACCGGTGAGGAGCGGGCCGGCGGCGAATGAAGCGGTGGCGAGCGGGCCGGTGGCGAGTGAAGCGGTGACGGGCGTGACGGTGACGGGGGAGGCGACGGTGGGGGAGACGGCAACGGGGGACGGACGCGTGTGCGCGGTGATCCCGGCGGCCGGGCGCGGGACCCGGCTCGGCGCGGACATCCCGAAGATCATGGTGGAGGTCGCCGACGGCGTCACCGTGTGGCACCTGCTCAGCCGCCGGCTGAGGCCGTGGACCGAGCACATCCACGTCGTCCTCTCCCCTGAGGGCCAGGCCCCGTTCCTGCGCCTGGCGGCCGGGGAGATCGAGAGCGGCGCCGTCTCGGTGAGCGTCCAGGACGAGCCCCGCGGCATGGGGGACGCCGTCTTCGGGGCCGCCGGGCGCTGGGAGGCCTACGACTCGATCCTCGTGGTCTGGGGCGACCAGGTGAACTTGTCCGCGGAGACCGTCGGCAGGGTCGTGCGGGACCACCGGACCGCGACCGCCGGGGGCCGGCCGGGGCTCACCGTCCCGCTGGTGCCGATGGCCGAGCCGTACGTCGAGTACGAGGTGACGGACTCCGGCCTGGTGGAGGTGCGGATGTCCCGGGAGGGCGAGGCGTGCCGGCCCGGCGGGCTCAGCGACGTGGGGATGTTCTGCCTCGGCGCGGACGGGCTGCCGGCGGCGTGGGAACGCTACCTCGCCGGTGCCGTCCCGGGGGCCGTCACCGGCGAGGTGAACTTCCTGCCGTTCCTGCCGTTCCTGTCGCAGGAGTGCGGATGGCGGATGACGGCGGTGCCGGTCGCCGACCCCGACGAGGCGCGCGGCATCAACACCAGGGCCGACCTGGAGTTCGCCCGCCGGGCGTTCGCGCGATGCGGGAGCTGACCGCGGCGCGGTTCCTGCGCGACCGCCGGTGGGCGGCCGGGCCCACGCTGGTGAGCGCCGTCGCCAGCGGGACGGCCGCCGCGACCACGCTCCTCATCGCCCGCGGGGCGGGCGCGGCGGCGTTCGGCCACTTCACCCTGGTCCTGTCGATCGCGCTGATCGTCGCCGTCGGCATGCTGATGAGCCTCAACTACGTCATGTACCAGGAGCTGCCCAGGGCGCAGGCCCCGGACCGCCCGGCGCTGACCACGACGGCGCTGCTGTCCACGGCGGCGCTGGGAACGGTCCTGACCCTCGCCGGTGTGCTGGCGGCCCCGCCGCTGACGGCCCTGCTCGGCGTGGACTTCCGCACGTTGTGCTTCTCTCTGGCCCTGGCGCTGGCGCTGACGGCGAACCAGCTGACCGAGAGCTTCCTGCGGGGCCTGAAGCGCTACGCGCTGACGGCCGGGCTCAAGCTCGCCGTCGCCGTGGCGTACCTGGCGGTCTCGGCGTACTGCCTGCTGGTCCTGGAGATCAGGGACGCCGAGCTCTATCTCGTCGCGCTGATCGCCACCAACTTCGTCTTCGCCGCCGTGGCCGTGACCGGCTTCGAGGTCGTCCCGAAGTCCTGGTCACCTGCGCTGGCGCGGTCCCTGTACCGGCACGGCGCCTACGTGACCGCCGTCACCGCCCTGGCCACCGTGCTGTTCGGGATCGATGTGATCTTCCTCAACCACTGGGCCGGCCGGGCCGACGTCGGGGTGTACTCGGTGTACAACGGCTTCCCCAAGCGGTTGCTCGGCGTGGTCTTCACCGAGGGGATCGGCCTTGCGCTGCTGCCGGCGATGGCCACGATGGACAAGCCCGCCCTGCTGCGCCGCATCGGCCGCATCGCGCCCGCGGTGGGCGCGGCCACCGCCGTCTTCGCGTTCGCGGCCAGCGCGGTGTTCTTCCTCCTGCTCCGCGCGGAGTATCCGTACGAGCCCGGCCTGATGGCGCTGTCGGCCGCGGGGATCGGGGCGCACACGGTCTTCAACCTCTACTCCGTCGCCCTCCTGATGGACGGCGTGCGGGGCGCGAAGGTCCTCATCACCTCCTTGGCCGCCGGGATGCCCGCCGGGCTCGCCTGCCAGGCGGCGCTGACCGCCTGGCAGGGCCTGACCGGGGCGCTGGTGGCCTTCATCCTGGCCAACCTCATTCTCATCGTCGCCGTGGTCGCCGTCGCCGTCCGGGTGTACCGGCCGGCCGGCGCGCCATCCGCACCGGAGACCGCATCATGAAGATCGCCTACATCATCAACCAGTTCCCGCCCAACATCACCGCCGGACTGGGCCGCTACGCCGAGGAGATCACCCCGCACCTCACCGGAGGCCACCGGCTGAGCGTCTTCACCCTCAACGACGGCCACCAGCCGGTGCACGAGCGGCGCGGCCCCGTCACCGTGTACCGGCCGCTCGGCCGGGTGCTGGGCGCGATCGGCCGCCGCCGGCGGCTCAACCGCACCCGCCGGACCGAGTTCGCGCTGCTGGCGCTGAACGTCATGGTGAGCAACTGGCGCTACTTCCTGCGGCTGCGCCGGTCCGCCGAGCGTCCCGACCTGGTCACCGTGCACGACTCGACGAACATCCTGTCCGGCCTGCTGTGCCACTACGCGCTGCGCCTGCCGATCGTCTTCCACGTGCACACCACCGAGTACGGCATCGCCCCGCAGCGCGGCACGGTCGACCCGTTCGGCCTGGTCGCCGCCGCCGAGCGCTGGCTGGGCCGGATCGCCCGCCGCGTCGTGGTCGCCACGCCCGAGGTGCGCGAGCAGCTGATCGCCGCGGGCTGGAACCGCGAGACGATCGAGGTCGTCCCCCTGGGCGGGACGTTCGAGCGGGTCCTGGCCGACCCCGCCTTCGACCGGGAGGAGCTGCGCTCCGGCGCGGACGCCCTTCGGGACGGGCTCGGGATCCCGGCCGGGGACAAGGTCCTGCTGTTCGTCGGCCGCATCGAACGCCAGAAGGGCGTCTACCAGCTGCTCGATGCGATGCCGCGGATCGCCGCCGCCGTCCCCGGGCTGCGGCTGGTCATCGTCGGTGAGGGAGACGAGGCCGGTGTCCGGCGCATCGTCGAGAGCGCCGGTCTGGACGGGCGCGTCCTGACCTCCGGCGGCTGGGTCGAGGGCCGGAAGCTTCTGGAGTACTACGAGATGGCCGACGCCTGCGTCTTCCCCTCCCTGTTCGAGCCGTTCGGGCTGGTGGCGACCGAGGCCATGGCCCTGGCCCGGCCGGTGATCCTCGGGGACGGGTTCTCCCGGATCTTCATCGGCGATCCGGCCAGGCCCGCCGTCCGGTTCGTGCGCAGCACCGACCCCGACGACATCGCCGACACCGTGATCGAGGTCATGACGAACCCGGCGCTGCGCCGGGCTCTCGCCGGGCGCGGGGAACGCCACGTCCGCGAGGGTCTGAGCTGGGCTCGCACCGCCGAGGAGACCCTCACGGTGTACCGGGCGGCCCTGGACGGGAAGCCCGAGACCGGAAAGTGACCCGGGCCGGGAGCCGGGCGGGTCGCCGGGCGGCGCCGGGTCCGGCGGATCTAGGCGGTGCCGGAGGGCGACGGGGCCGGCGTGGGCGGGTCACGGTGCACCGTACCGTCGGCCGCGCGCGCGTCGACCCGGCCGCGCAGTCCCCGCAGCGTGATGTCCCCGTTGCGGCTGTGGACCGTGACGTCGAGGTCGCGGGGGACGTGCAGGACGTAGTCGGTGTGGTCCTGCGGTGTGTCCCGCAGCGAGGTGCACACGAGGGACTCGTCGCAGACCTGGCCGATCGTGAGGGACCCGCCGCCCCACGACTCCGCGCGCGGGGCGTCCCCCTGCGCGCGGCGCGTCACCAGGACATCGCCGCCGTCGATCCCGACGATCTCCACGTCCCCGTGGTCGGTGGTGACGTGGAGGCTGTCGATGCCCGGGAAGCGCTCCGGCTCCTCCGGGTTCCCCGCACCTCCGGCGGAGAAGCTGACGATCATCACGATCGCGATCGCCAGGGGCAGGCCCGCCAGGCCCCACACCAGATAGCGCCTCTCCGCGTCGAAGGAGTCCGCAGGACCGGTCGTCCACATGATGCCGGATGCCCTTCCTCTCCGTACCGGTCCCTCTGTGCCGGAACCGACGCCTCAGGTGTACGGCACGCCCCATGCACACCGGTTGCCGGCCGCTTGCAGAACCTCCCCTCCGATCCCATGGGGGAGCACCGATCCCACGTCCGGGCGAGGCGGCGGTCGGACCGGTGCCGCCTCATCCGCCGCGGGTGATGCCGCGCCGGTACCCGCGGGTGAGGATCGCCGCACCCGCCGTCACATCGATGGGAGGCCGCGCATGTCCGGTCAGCGGCAGCAGGAGGGGACGCGTCACGCGGCCGGGAGCGGGGGGAGGGAACGTCCCCGGTCCGTGTCCGGTTCCGCGAAGACACCCGGTCCCGCGAAGACACCCGGTTCCGCGAAGACACCCGGTTCCGCGAAGACACCCGGTCCCGCGAAGACACCCGGCCCCGCGAAGACGCCCGGCCCCGCGAAGACACCCGAGCTCGTGAAGACCCCGGCGGAACGGGCCGAGGCGGCACGGGCCGCGCGCAAGGAAGTCCCGCGGCGGGAGCACGCCCGCTGGGAACCGCCGGGCGATCGCGTCGACCCCGTCACGCACCTGGCGGCGCAGGAGGCCGAGCGGGTGCCCTGGCTGCTGCCGGTACGGCACATGCGGATGGCGGAGTCGCCGTTCGCCTTCTTCCGGGGGGCGGCGGCGCCGATGGCCGCGGACCTGGCGGGCACGCCCGTCACCGGGATCACCGTCCAGCTGTGCGGAGACGCGCACCTGGCCAACTTCGGCACGTTCGCCTCGCCCGAGCGCCGCCAGGTCTTCGACCTCAACGACTTCGACGAGACACTGCCCGGCCCATGGGAGTGGGACGTCAAGCGGCTGGCGGCCAGTTTCACGGTGGCGGGACGCGACAACGGCTTCACGGACGCCGAGGGCCGCACCGCCGCCGTACAGGCGGTGACCGCCTACCGCACGGCCATGGCCACCTTCGCCTCCATGTCCGTCCTGGAGGTCTGGTACGCCCAGGCCTCACTGGAGCTCATCAAGAGCACACTGGTGGTCGACAGGTACCGCAAGCAGTTCGCCCAGGCCGAGAAGAAGGCCAGGCAGCGCACCAGCGCCCGCGCGCTGACCAGGCTCACCGAGCAGTCGGAAGGGGGCCTGCAGATCCGCAGCGACCCGCCGCTGCTCGTGCCGCTGAGGGAGGTCCGCGACGCCGAGACGCGCGAGACGTTCCGGCACTACGTGGAGGAGAGCTTCGAGGGCTACCTGACATCGCTGCCGCGCGACCGCCGGCACGTGCTGTCGCACTTCCGGGTGATCGACATGGCGCTGAAGGTGGTGGGGGTGGGCAGCGTCGGAACACGCTGCTTCATCGTTCTGCTGCAGGGCCGTGACCACGACGAGCCGCTCTTCCTCCAGGTCAAGGAGGCGAACGCGTCGGTGCTCGAGGCGTATCTGTCGCCCAGCGAGTTCACGCACCGCGGGCAGCGGGTGGTGGAGGGCCAGCGGCTGATGCAGTCCAGCAGTGACATCTTCCTGGGGTGGTCCACGGGGCCGCAGAGGGACTACTACTGGCGGCAGCTCCACGACATGAAGGGGGCGGCCGACGTCACGGTGATGAAACCGGCGCAGCTGGCACGTTACGCCACCCTGTGCGGCTGGACGCTGGCGCACGGCCACGCCCGCTCCGGCGACGCGATCGCGATCGCCGCCTACCTCGGATCGGGCGACACCTTCGCCGAGGCGGTGGGGGACTTCGCCGTGGCGTACGCCGACCAGACGGAGCGCGACTACGCCGCCTTCGTCGAGGCGGTCAAGGACGGCAGGATCGACACCGACCCCGGGACGGCACACGCCGACCTCCGATAGGCGGAGGCGTTTCGAAGCAGCGGGCGGGTACGGCGGTGTGGGCCGGGTGCCCGGGCCTGTCCGCAGGGTGTGTTCGCGGGGTGCGTTCGTTCGGGTGGTGGGTCGGGTCCCGGCTGCCCGGCGGGCAGCACCCGGCCCACCACGGACACGCCCCACGGTACGGGCGGGCAGCACCCGGCCCACCGGGCGGTCAGGACCGACCCGCCGCCCGGACGAGCGCACCCCACGGACACGCCCGCCACCCGACGGACACCCCCACGGCCCGCACCGCCGTACCCGCCCGCCGTTTTCAGAACCCTCCCGTCCAGCCCCTCAGCCGGTCCCGTGACAGGCTTCAGCCCTCGGCCAGGGAGAGCGCTCCGGAGGGGCAGTTCCGGACGGCCTTGCGCACCGCCGTCTCCGTCTCCGGGGCAGGATCCGGCGTGACCAGCACGACCAGCCCGTCGTCGTCCTGGTCGAACACCTCCTCGGCCGTCATGACGCAGAGCCCGGCCCCGATGCAGACGTCCCGGTCGGCGCGCACGCGCGGCGTCCCGGTCTTCGGGGCGCTCACCACGCCACCGGCATGGTCGACAGGCCGTGCACGGCGCTGAAGGAGCGGTAGACGGGGTCGCCCGCGAGCCGCAGGCCCGGGAAGCGCCGCAGCAGGGCGGGGAACGCGATGCGCATCTCCATCCTCGCCAGGGGCGCGCCGAGGCAGTGGTGGACGCCGTGCCCGAAGGCCAGGTGCCCGATGGCGCCCCGGGCGAGGTCCAGGTCCTCGGGGTCGGGGACGAGGGCGGGGTCCCGGTTGGCGGCGGGCAGGGAGCAGATCACCAGCTCGCCGGGGCCGATGGTCCGCCCGCCGAGCCGTACCTCGGTGGTGGTCACCTTGAACATCCCGGTGTGCACGATGCTCAGCCAGCGCAGCAGCTCCTCGATCGCGGCCTCCATCCGGTCCGGCTCGTCGCGCAGCAGCGCGAGCTGGCCGGGGTGCTCCATCAGCGCGAGCGTGCCCAGGGCCAGCATGTTGGAGGTGGTCTCGTGCCCGGCGATCAGCAGCAGGCTGCCGATTCCGGCCAGCTCGGCGGTGGTGAGGTCGTCGCCGTGCTCGCGGATGAGCATCCCGAGCAGGTCCTCGCCGGGGTCGTCGTGCATGGCGGCGGTCAGTTCGGCGATGTATCTGCGGGCCTGCACGTCCGCCGCCGCGCGCTCCTCGGGCGGCAGCGAGACGTCCAGCATCCGCCGCGACGTCTCCTGGAAGCCCGCCCTGTCGGAGTACGGCACGCCCAGCAGCTCACAGATCACCAGGGACGGGACCGGCAGCGCGAAGTCGGTCACCAGATCGGCGGGCGGCCCACTCTTCTCCATGGCGTCCAGGTGCTCGTCGACGATCTCCCGGATCCGGGGTTCCAGCCGGCGCATCCTGCGGACGGTGAACTCCGGGGTGAGCATCCGGCGCAGCCGGGTGTGCTCGGGCGGATCGGAGCCGATCAGGTTGCCGGCCCGGATCTCGGCGGCCTCCTCCTCGCCGGCCCGGGAGGCGCTCGACGGCCTGAACGGGGGGACCAGCGCGTTGCTGTACAGCTCCGGATGGCTCAGCACCGTGCGGACGTCCTCGAACCTGGTCACCAGCCAGGCCTCGGCGCCGAACATGGTGTCGATCCGGATGACGCCCTCGGCGTCACGTCCCGCGGACAGCTCGGCGGCGGGCCCGAAACCGTCCCGCCGCATGTGAAGGGGTAGTACCGGTACGGTGCTCACGCGACCTCCTCGGCTCACCGCCAGCGTGGTCGTCTCCTCGTCCGCCTTCGACCATAACTCTCCGGACGGCCTGCGGGGCAGGGCCTCAGGGGGCGGTCGCGGCGGAGTCCAGACCGAGCACCGCGTCCAGGCGCCGCGTGACGGGCCAGGCGCCGGTGGAGGTGTTGGAGATCACGGTGTGGGTGAGGCCGAGCCCGGGGTCGTGCACGCTGCGGAAGGAGACACCGGCGTCGTAGCCCTCCAGCATCACGGTCTCCCGGGAGGCGTGGAGCCAGAAGCCCCTGCCGTAGCGCATCGACTCCGACGGCACGTCGCTGCGCGGCCGTATCATCCCGGCCACCGTGGCCGGGGAGACGATCCGCCCGTCGAACAGCGCCCGCCACATGCCGCCGATGTCGGCCGCGGTGGAGTAGAGGCCGCCGTCGCCGCTGCCCCGGATCGGCAGGTGGAAGACGTTGCTCCTGGAGACGCCCTCGACGGGGAGATAGCCGGTCGCGGTGCGCCCGGGAAGCTCGTCGGAGCGCAGGAACGCGGTGTCGGCCATGCCCGCGGGCTCGCAGACGCGCTGCCGTACCAGGTCGTGGAAGGCCACGCCGCTCACCCGCCCGGCGATCAGGGCCAGGACGACGTATCCGCTGTTGCAGTAGGAGAACTCCTCACCGGGCGGGAACTTGGCCGTCCGGCCGGCGAGCGCGGGCAGATAGTCCTCGGTGGTCACGAGCGTGTGCGCCGGGACTGTCAGCACGTGGTCGGTGATGTCGTACGCCTCGTTCTCGTCGAAGTAGTCGCCGATGCCCGACCGGTGCTCCAGGAGGTGCTCGACCGTGACGGCGTCGTCGATCAGCGGCAGATCCCCGCCCAGCACGGACCGCGCGGTCGTGGACAGGGTGAGCGCACCCTCCTCGACCAGGCTCATGACCGTCAGGGCGGTCAGTCCCTTGGTGCCGCTGGCGATCGCGAACCGCGTGTCGACGGTGTTGGGCACCTCGTGCGCCCGGCAGGCCAGGCCGTACGCCGCGGCCAACTCGGTCTTGCCCTCGCGCTCCACGAGAACGACGCCGGAGAAGTCGCCGGTCCGGGCGAGCTCGTCGATCTCGGATGTCCAGGCTGTCATATGGGCACGGTAATCCCCGGTTCGCCCGGATCTCGATGGGTTTTCCACCAGCGGATCACCGGCGGATCATCGGCGGACCTTAAGGATGCCGGAAGGCGATCGTAAGGCCCGCCCGGCAATGTGGGTCCTGCCGGAGACGATCCGCGAGAACCCGAGGAGCGACCCTGATGAAGACCGCCGAATACGCCATCGTCCGCGACTTCGCCGCACCGCGCGAGGAGGTCTACGCCGCCTGGACCCGGCCTGAGCGGTTCGCCCGCTGGTTCGGGCCGCGCATCTTCGTCACCCCGGCCGACCGGGTCGTCATGGACGTCCGCCCGGGCGGCGCCTGGCAGGCCACGCTGGTCGGCGAGGAGGGTTTCGAGGTCACGCTGGGAGGCGTCTACCGCGAGGTCGCCGGGCCGGGGCGGCTGGTCTTCACCACCGGCGACCCGGACGACCCGGGCGAGGCGCCCGCCTCGGTGGTGACGGTCACGCTGGAGGAGCACGCGGGCGGTACGGCGATGCGCTTCCACCAGTTCGGGGTCAACACCGACGAGGAGCACGCCGGGCAGGCCAGAGCCGGCTGGCTGGAGTTCTTCGACCGGCTGGCCGAGCACCTGGCGGTTCAGGTCACGGCGTCGAAGGCTCAGATCACGCCGTCGAAGCTCGCCTCGCGGCCGAGGGCGTAGGCGGCGGCGAACGCCTCCTCGTCGAGCGCGCCCCTGACCTCGTCGGTGATGCGCCGTACCTCGCCCTCCTCCATCGGGGTGACCGGCGTGCCGTGCGCCTGCCTGGCCGCGTCGGCCAGGCCGAGCAGCCGGGCGCCCTCGGGCGGGGAGGACACGGCGGCCAGGGACTCGACGGTGAACGCCGTCGTGCGGGGGTCGCCGATCTTCCTGGCGGCGGTGAACGCCTCCAGGAACAGCCCGCGCGCGCCCTCGCGGTCGCCCCGGAGCCTGCGGACGAAGCCCAGCTCGACCAGGACCGTCGGCAGGAACAGCTGGGGCTCGCCGTCACGCGGGACGCCGTCGAGGAGGCGGCCGAGATGCTTCTGCGCCAGCTCCAGCCGGCCCGACCGGCGGGCGGCGAGGCCGTACCCCATCTCGGCGAAGATCCGCCCCTCCCGATAGCCCTGCTCGGTGGCCAGGCGCAGGGCCCGCTCGCAGTAGTCCAGGGCCGGCTCGTAGTCGCCGGCGTGCACGGCCATCCAGCCCAGCCACGCCAGCCGCCGCACGGCGTCCGGCCACAGCCCGAGCTCCTCGGTCATCCGCAGGTCCTCGGTGAACAGGCGGGTGGCCTCCGCGTAGTCGCCGCGGGTCTCGGCCAGCCCGCCGAGCCACTCGGTGGCCTGCAGGAGGCCCCAGCGGTCACCCAGCTCCCGGAACATCGCGGCGCTGCGGCCGCCGTCGCGTTCCAGGGCCTCCAGGTCGCGCAGGGTGAAGGCGTCACGCGCGTGCCTGCTCAGCGCGGCCGCCACGCCCCACCGGTCGCCGACCTCGTGGAAGGTCGTCAGCGCGCGGTCGACCAGCGCCCGCGAGGCCGCGGTGTCGGGTACGGCCAGGCCCAGGAACCACTGCGCCCTGGCGCGGTCGGCGGGATCGGCGACGTCCTCCAGGACCGGCGCCCAGTCGACCTGCTCACCGAGCAGCAAGCCGAACCCCGCGTGCCAGGCACGCGCCTTCGCCCGGTCGGCGGCGAACTCCGCCGCCGGATCCGCGACGCGCGCTCCGCCACGTCCGGCTCCGGACTCCCCGGCGCGACCGGCTCCGGCTCCCCCGGCGGGCTCCCGGACCTCCACAGCGGCGCGCTCCCGTACGGGCTCGTCCCCGGCGGATGCCCCGGCCGACGGCGTCCCGGCGGCGGTCAGGGCGGTCTCCAGCGCGCGCCTGCCCTCGCCGAGCCTGCCGCGCAGGAACCAGTACCACGCCAGCGCGTTGACCAGCCGCAGCGCGTCGGCCGCCGGGGCCGCGTCGAGGGCGGCCCGCAGGTTCGCGGCCTCGGCGTCCAGGCGCCGCATCCAGTGCGCCTGCTCACCGCCCCGCAGATGCGACTCGGCCCGTACGGCGAGCGCGACGTAGTAGCCGGTGTGCGCCCGCCGTACCCGCCCGTCCTCTCCGGCGTCCTCCAGCCGGCGCAGGCAGTAGGCCGCCACCGACTCCAGCAGCCGATAACGCACGCCCGACGGCCCGTCCACGACCACCACCAGCGACCGGTCGACCAGCCGGGCCAGCTGGTCGAGCACGTCGACCCCGTCCTCGGCGCACACCTCCTCGGCCGCCTCCAGCGTGCAGCCGTCGGCGTGCACGGCCAGGCGCCGCAGCACGGCCCGTTCGGGGGCGGTGAGCAGCGTCCAGCTCCAGTCGATCATCGCCATCAGCGTCTGCTGGCGCGCCGGGGCCCCGCGCTGGAAGCCCGCCAGCAGTTTGAACCTGTCGTCCAGCCGGGCCACGAGCTCCCGGATCCCCAGCGCCCTGACCCGGGTCGCGGCCAGCTCCAGCGCCAGCGGGATGCCGTCGAGCCGGCGGCACAGCTGCGCGACCGCCTCGGCGTTCCCGGCGTCGAGGGTGAACCCGCGGGCCGAGGCGGTCGCGCGGGCCACGAACAGCCGTACGGCGTCGGACCTGGCCACCGTGATCAGCTCGGAGCCCTCGGGCGTCTCCAGCGCGGGCACGCTCCACAGCACCTCGCCGGCCACGCTCAACGGCTCGCGGCCGGTCGCCAGGATCCGCAGCCCGGGTACGGCGCGCAGCAGCGCGTCGGCCAGCTCGGCGGCCTGGTCGACCACGTGTTCGCAGTTGTCGAGCACCAGCAGCAGCCGCCGGTCGCGCAGCGCCTCGACGAGCCGGTCCAGGGGGACCGCGGAGTCCTCGCGGACGCCGAGCGCGGCGAGCACGGCACCGGCCAGCGACGGCGTGTGCCGGTCGTAGGAGGCCAGTTCGACCAGCCAGGCGCCGCCGGGACAGCCGTCGCCCGCCCGCCGTGCGACCTCCAGCGCCAGGCTCGTCTTGCCCACGCCTCCCGGGCCGACGAGCGTGACCAGCCGCTCGGTCCCCAGCAGGGCGCCGATCTCGGCCATCGCCTCCTCACGCCCGATCAGGCCGCCGACCGCGGCGGGCAGGTTCGTCACCGGCCGTTCGCCCCCGGCGCTCAGCGCGGGGTCCTGGCGCAGGATCCGCTCGTAGAGCCGGGCCAGCTCGGGCGAGGGGTCCAGTCCCAGCTCCTCGGTGAGCCGGTCGCGCAGCTCGCCGTAGCCGGCCAGCGCCTCGCTCTGCCGTCCGGCCCGGTAGAGCGCCTTCATCTGCACGGCGCGCAGCCGCTCCCTGAGCGGGTGCCGGGCCACGAGCTCCGACAGCCCGGCCACGTCGACCGGCTCGCCCGCGGCCAGGCGCGTCTCGGCGAGGTCCTCCACGGCGGCCAGCCGCGCCTCCTCCAGCCGTGCGATCACCGGCTGGAGGAAGGCGGCGTCGGCGAAGTCGGCGAACGCGGTGCCCCGCCACAGCTCCAGCGCCTCGGCGGGTCTGTCCTGCCGGACCAGCTCCGCGAAGCGGACGGCGTCCACCGCCTCAGGATCGGCTCGCAGCGCGTAGCCGGGGGCCCGTGAGACGACCAGGTTCTTCCCGCCCGGCTCGGCGTCCTCCAGCGCGCGGCGCAGCTGCGAGACCCGCACCTGCAGGGCGGCGGCCGGGTTGGCGGGCGGCTCGTCCTCCCACAGGTCGTCGACCAGCCGATCGGCGGAGACCACCCGTCCTTCGTGGGCGAGCAGGTCGGCGAGCAGGGCGCGCACCTTCAGCCCGGGGACGGCCACGGCCTCCCCGCGGTCGGTCCAGACCGTCACCGGCCCCAGTACTCCGAAGCGCATACGACCGACCCTAAGGCCGCCGTGATCCCGCGCCGCCACGCTCCTGCCGCGACCTGAAGTCGTACCGCCGCCGAGCGGGCCGTCGCGACTCCGGCGGTCCGGTCTCCGGCGCTTCGGTCTCCGCTGGTCCGGTCTCCGGCGCTCCGGTCTCCGCCGGGGGATCCTCCTTGACCGTGGGGATCGCCGGCGCGGTGACGACCTCCGTGCGCGGCTCGCCGACCGGCCGCCGGGTGGTCAGGTCGACGACCGTGCCGTGGTGGCCGGTCGCGGCGTGCGAGGCGGCGAACAGGATGAGCACGTTGAGCAGCTTCAGGAACAGCAGCATGCCCACCGCGCCCGCCACGACGTGGTAGGCCGGGTTCGCGGCGCCGAGGTTGAAGTAGACCTGCCCGATCGTCTTGAGCAGCTCCAGCCCGATCGTGATCATCAGGGCCGGACCGGCGACCCGGCGCGGCGACAGGTGCAGGCGGGGGGTCAGCGTCAGCAACGCCGTCGACAGCAGGAAGTTGACGCCGATGCCGAGCACGAAGGCGACCACCGACAGCGTCCACTGCGCCGACTGCGCCTCGGCCCCGACCGTCTCGCCGGCCAGCCAGGCCAGCGCCGCCTGGGCGCCGAAGGACAGGGTCAGCGAGATCGACAGCAGCAGCCCGAGGGTGAGCAGCACGCCCAGGTCGATCAGCCACCGCAGGAAGAAGTTGCCCGGGTACTGCTCCAGGCCCCAGACGGCCCGGACGGACGAGCGCATGGAGTCGATCCAGAACAGGCCGGTCAGCGGGAGGCCGACGGTGACGATCACTCCCGCCGTGTCCCTGGCGTCCAGCAGCGCCGAGACGTCCAGCCGGGGGAAGGTGTCGCTCAGATAGCGTTCCACCTCGCGCAGCGCGGCGGGGGTGTCGAACACGTGCCCCAGGATCACGAAACCGAGCAGGGCCAGGGCGAAGACGGCGTAGAACGCGTAGTAGGTCATCCCCGCCGACAGGCGGCCCCCGTCGACGCGGTCGTAGTGGACGCCGGCCCGGACGAGGTGGTCGAGCCAGCCGTACCGGTGCCGCGCCCGAGCCCATCCCCGGGCGAGCCCGCCGGCCCGCCGGCTCGTCCTCGCGGTGGCCGTCATGACAGCGAACTCTACCCACGCCGGCCCTCTTCCATCCGGCCGCGGGACCGGAAAACCGGCTGGCCGCGACCGGCGGCGATCTGGGATGGTGGCGCGCATGACGGAGGTGACGGACGTGCGTGACGTGGCGGACCTGATCGCGGCGGTGGAGCGGGGTGAGCGGGTCAAGTATCTGATGTTCTGGGGGCATCGGCCACCGCGGTCCGGCGGGGTCGGCGCCGCGTGCCTGTCGCAGTGGTGGCCGGCCGGCTTCACCGTGGACGGGACCCTCTACCGCACCGCGGAGCACTTCATGATGGCCGGCAAGGCCCGGCTGTTCGGCGACGAGGAGGTCGCGGCGCAGGTCGTGGCGGCCGGCCACCCCAAGGAGGCCAAGGACCTGGGGCGGCGGGTGCGCGGCTTCGACGACGAGACCTGGGAGGCGGCCCGCTTCGACCTCGTGGTCCGCGGCAACCTGGCCAAGTTCGGCCAGAACCCCGAGCTGGGCGGGTTCCTCCTGGGCACCGGCGAGCGGGTGCTGGTCGAGGCGAGCCCGCTGGACCGGATCTGGGGGATCGGCCTGGCCGCCGACGACGAGCGGGCCGGGCGCCCGGAGCTGTGGCGGGGACTCAACCTGCTCGGGTTCGCCCTGATGGAGGTACGGCGGGCGCTGCGGTGATCGTGACGTGCTTCACTTTCCGCCGGAGATCGTCGTCTCCCGGCGGGATCCGTCTAGCGTCGTCGGCATGACGTTCACGGGGGAGGACCGCGTGCCGCCGCTCCGCAACGAGGTGGCGGCGGTCGCCGGGGGATGGGCCGTGCTGGTGGCCGCGGGGGCGGCGTGGTCCTGGTTCGCCCGGGACCAGGAGTCGCGCACGCCGTACTGGGGCGCGGTGGCGGTCGCCGTCACGGCGGCGGTCGCGATCGTGGTCGTGCTGATGACCGCCGGAAGCGTCTTGGCGCGACGTCGTGGTGCGCAGGGGCGGGTCAAGGGCAGCCTGCCGGGCCTGATCCTCGCGGTGGCCGCCTGGCCGCTGGGCGGAACGGCCACCCTGATCCACGCCATCGCCCGCAACGACGAGCGCAGCGGGACCGGTACGGGCTGCTCCTTCGCCGCCCTGAACGCGCCCTCGCCGGAACTGGAGTCGATCTCGACCGCGCTCGCCGTCTCGGCCACGGTCATCCTGCCGGTGCTGATCTTCGCCGGCCGCCGTTCCCGGGTGACCGCGTGGTTGTCGCCGGCTCTCGTCCTCGGCCTGTACCTGCTGGCGATGCACATGGGGGAGCCGCACGGGACGGCGACCGTGTGCCGCGGATGACACGCGGCCGGGATCACGGTCGCCGGCGCCGGCGGATCGGCCCCGCGTCGAACGCCCTTTCGATTACACTCGGCGGCTATGGCGCACCTGCTGTCCCTCAGCCTGGAGTCCGCGCGGCGTCTGGCCGTGAGCAGTCAGCATCTGGCCGGTCCCCGGCCCGGCGGTGACCCCGAGGGGTTGCGGCAGGTGCTGCGGACGCTGCGGTGCCTGCAGCTCGACCCGGTCAACGTGGTGGCGCGCAGCCACCTGCTGGTGCTCTGGAGCAGGGTCGGCGGCTACGATCCGGCCGGCCTCGACGCGCTGCTGTGGCGGGAGCGGTGGCTGTTCGAGTACTGGGCCCACGCCGCCTCGATCGTGCTGGCCGAGGACTATCCGATCCACCAGGTCATGATGCGCGGCTACGCGCGGCCCGGCGGGCAGATCCACGCCTGGATGGAGGCCAACGACGCGCTGCGGCGGCACGTGCTCGACCGGCTGCGCCGGGAGGGGCCGCTGCCGGTCGGCGGGTTCGAGGACCTCGCGGCCGTGCCGTGGCAGTCGAGCGGGTGGACCAACGGGCGCAACGTCGAGCGGATGCTGGACTTCCTGTGGTTCCAGGGCCAGATCATGGTGGCGGGGCGCGAGGGGCGCAAACGCCTGTGGGACCTGACCGAGCGCCGGCTGCCGGAGTGGGCCGCCACCGAGCCGCTGACGCAGGAGGAGGCGGTCACCCGGGCGGCCGAGCACGCTCTGCGGGCGCTCGGCGTGGCCCGCGCCGCCGACATCGAGCGGCACTTCGTCCGCGACCGCTATCCCGGCCTGGCCGGGGCGCTGGCCGGCCTGGAGGAGGCGGGCCGGGTCCTGCCCGCCGAGGTCGAGGGCGGCACCGAGCGGTGGTACGTCCACCGCGACGCCCTGGACCTGCTGGAGCGCCCCTGGCAGCCGCGCACCACGTTGCTGTCGCCGTTCGACAACCTCATCTGCGACCGGGAGCGGACCGAGCGCCTGTGGGGCTTCGTGTTCCGCACGGAGATGTACGTGCCCAAGCACAAGCGGCAGTACGGCCACTACATCATGCCGATCCTGCACGGTGAGCGGCTGGTCGGCAGGCTCGTGCCGCGCCTGGACCGCCGCCGGAGACTGCTGGAGATCGAAGGGGTCTTCCCCGAGCCGGGCACGCCCGCCGACGAGGTGACCACCGGGGCGGTCGGCCTGGCGGTGGCCGGACTGGCCGAGTTCGCCGGCGCCGGGGAGATCGCCTACGGGGACAGGGTCGTCGATCCGTGGCGGCCGGCCGCGGTGGGCTGAGCGGCCTGAGTGGCTTGAGCGGCCTGGAGGAGGCGGGACCGCCGGAACTGGCCTTCCGGCGGCCCCTTTTCTCCCCAGATGCGATTCAAGAGAGGGCAGAAGTCTAATGTGAAAGAAGTGACGGGGCGACAGAACCCGGACTTTCCTCTCCGGATTCAGCGCCGTTCTGCGGCCAGGGACGACGCGAGCTTCAGCCAGTTCTCCAGGGTGGCGGTGGCGGCGCCGTTGTCGACGGCATGCCGTACATCCTCGAGAGCGGTCGCGAAGGCGTCACGGAGGTCCCCGCCGAGACCGCGGTGGGCGGCGAGCGCTCCGGCCGCGTTGGCGAGGACGGCGTCGCGGGCGGCGCCCGGCTCGCCGGACAGGACCCGGTGCACGACCGCGGCGTTGTAGGCGACGTCGCCGCCCCGGAGCGCGTCCGGCGCGCTGCGCGCGAGCCCGAAGTCGGCGGTGTCCAGCCTCTCGCGCCGGACGTCGTCGCCGTCGGTGAGCCAGACGTCGGTGGGCGCGGCGGTGGTGATCTCGTCGAGGCCGTCCTGCCCGCACACGACCAGGGCGACGGTGCCCCGTTCGGCGAGCACGCCCGCCAGGACCGGGGCGAGGCGAGGGTTGGAACAGCCGACGAGGGCGGCGCGGGGGGCGGCGGGGTTGGTCAGCGGCGCCAGATAGTTGATCGCGGTGGGGACGCCGAGCGCCTTGCGCACCGGACCGGCATGACGCAGCCCGTGATGGAAGCGCGGGGCGAAGGTGAAGCCGATGCCGGCCTCGCGCAGGCACCGCGCGACGTCGTCGGGCGTGAGGTCGAGCGACAGGCCCAGGGCCTCCAGGACGTCGGCGGAACCGGCCTTGCTGGAGGCCGACCGGCCGCCGTGCTTGACGACCGGGGCTCCGGCGGCCGCGACGACGATCGCCGCCATGGTGCTCACGTTCACGGTGTGGGCGCCGTCGCCGCCGGTGCCGACGACGTCGACGACGTCCGCGCCGCCGACCGGCAGGGGCACGGCCCGCTCCATGAGGGCGTCGAGCATCCCGCGCAGCTCCGCGGTGCTCTCACCCTTGGCGCGCAGGGCGACCAGGAACCCGGCCAGCTGGGCGGGCTCGGCCGCGTCGTCCATGACCTGCCGCATGGCCCATCGGGTGTCGTCCGCTGCGAGGTCCTGCCCCCGCAGGAGCGTTGCGAGCAGGTGCGGCCAGGAGCGGGAGGGATCGGTCACCGGGGTCCTCTCGGTACGGCAGTGGCGGGCCGGACGGGAGCCTCCGAGCCTAGCGTCCGGTCCACGGGATCCCCGCGGCCTTGTCGGCGCCGCCTTCTAGCATGCGCACATGACCACGCACGGATTCTCGCTCGCCGCTGAAGGGCCGTACGACCTCGGCGCCCAGCTGCGCTTCGTGGAGGACTGGCCGGCCACCAGCGCGCTGCCCTCCGACGGGCGGGCGCTGCGCTTCGCCTACTGCGCCGAGTCCGACTGGCTGCCGATCGGGGTGAGCGTGACCGCCGCGCCGGGCGGGGCCGCCGTCGCCACGACGCGGGCCGCCGGACCGGGGATCCGGGGAGAGGTGGCGCGCATCCTCTCCCTCGACGTGGACGGCACCGGCTTCGCCGGGCTCGGCGCGGCCGACCCGGTCCTCGGCGAGCTGCAGCGGCGCAGCCCCGGCCTGCGGCCGGTGGGCTTCTGGAGTCCGTGGGAGGCGGCGTGCTGGGCGGTGATCGTGCAGCGCTCGTCCATGCTGATCGCCTCCCGGATCAAGCAGCGCATCGCGGAGCGGTACGGCGCGAAGGTCGACGTCGACGGGGCGGCCTGCACGGCCTTCCCGCCGCCCGTGGCGTTGCTGGACGCCGGCGGTCTCGGCCTGCCCGCGCAGAAGGAGGAATGGCTGCGCGGCCTGGCCCGCGCGGCGCTCGACGGCGTGCTCACCGCCGAGCACCTGCGCGCCCTCGATCCGGACGAGGCCCTGGCCGAGCTGCGCGCCCTGCCCGGTGTCGGACCGTTCTCCGCGGGCCTGATCCTGATCCGCGGCGCGGGCGCGCCGGACGCGTTCCCCGGCGACGAGCCGCGCCTGTTCGCGATCCTGCGCGAGGCGTACGGCCTGCCGGAGGACGCGCCGCCGTCCGCGTACCGGAAACTGGCCGAGGCGTGGCGGCCCTACCGCTCCTGGGCCTCCTTCCTGTTCAGGTCCTCGGCGCGACCGGCCGTCCCGTCCGGGACGTGACCGGCCGGCCGCGCCGTACCGGGACCCGGGGACCCTAGAACCGCAGCTTCCGCAGATAGCGGTATCCCACCTCCGCCGTCCGCCGGGGAGTCACGTCGGGGGTGTCGTTCTCGACGATGTACTCCCTCACCCGGTGCGCGTCGAAGACCCGCCGGAAGTCGATGGTGCCGGTGCCCAGGTCGGCCATGTCACCGTCGAGGTGGCGGTCCTTGACGTGATACTGCAGCACCCGCTGCGGAGCCCTGCGGATGACGTCGATCGCGAAGCGGACCGGATCGGCCGCGCCGCGCCCGACCCCGCCGGTGACCGCCCAGTAGATGTCGATCTCCAGATGGACCAGGCGCGGGTCGAGCTCGGAGGTGAGCACGTCCCACGGCGTCCTGCCGCCCCCGAGGTCGGTGGTGAACTCGTGGGCGTGGTTGTGATAGCCGTAGCGCAGCCCCGCCTTGCGGGCGGCCGCCGCCTCGACGTTCATCCGCTCGGCCCAGGCCTTCCACTGGTCCAGGCTGTCGGAGGCCAGGTACGGCACGACCATGTAGGTCTGGCCGAGGGTGAGCGCGTTGGAGATCTTGGTCTCCAGTGCGGCGTCGTCGGGGCTGATGCCGTCGTGGCTGGAGCTGGCGCGGATGCCCAGCCCGTCGAGGAACGCGCGCAGCTGCTGCGCCGTACGGCCGAAGTAGCCGAGCGCGAGCTCGACCTTCGGATAGCCGATCCCGGCCAGGTAGGCGAGGGTGGCGTCGTAGTTCTGCGCGAGGTCGTCGCGCACGGTCCACAGCTGGATGCTGATCTGGCCCGGCGGGACGCGGTCCCTGCCGTGGTGGGGCGGTGTGGCCGCGGCGGCGGGCGAGGCGGCGGCGAGGGCGCCGGCGGCCCCCAGGCCGAGGCCCGCGGCGAGCACGGACCTCCTGCTGGGGCGGTGACTGTCGGGACCGTAGCCGTAGCACATGGGCATCTCCTAGTTCGTGGGCCGGAGGACGACTTCGTCGCTGCCGGTCAGCGGGGGCAGGTCGGCGCCGCCGGGGTCGGTGTAGCTCGCCACGAAGACACCGGTGAGGTCGTCGCCGGGGTCGTGCCCGCCGGGCTCGGTGGTCTGGATGGAGCCCGTGCAGCCGCGGGCCGTGGTCTGCGGGTGACCGTGGTCGTCATGGCCGAGGACGTAGTCCACGGTCACCTCGGCGCAGTCCACCGGCTGGTCGTCGGTGATCCGCACCTCGAACTCCACGACGTCGCCGAAGGAGAACGGCCGGCCCTCGGCGGGCCGGACCAGTTCCACGACCGGCGCGGCGTTGCCGACCACGATCCGCACCGAGGTCGCCGCGGACATGCCGGCGGGGTCGGTGACCCGGAGCGTGGCGTTGTAGAGGCCGTTGCGCCGGTAGGTGTGGCTCGCCTCGGGGCTGCGGGAGTCGACCCGGCCGTCGGCGTCGAAGTCCCACGCGTAGCGGAGCCTGTCGCCGTCGGGGTCGGTCGTGCCCGCGCTGGTGAAGGCGACGGTGAGCGGGGCGTGCCCGGAGGTCACCGACGCCGCGGCGGCCGGGATGGGCGTGTGGTTGCCGGTGTAGCCGATGTAGTCGATGCGCGCGAGCTGGGCGTCGGGGTTCTCCTGGAAGAAGCCGTCGCCGTACTCCAGCACGTAGAGCGCGCCCTCCGGCCCGAACTCGATGTCCATCGGGTTGTCGAAGACGATCGAGGGCAGCACGTCCTCGATCCGCCGCCCGTTGCCGTGGAAGGCCTTGATGTAGTCGCGGGTCCACTCGTAGAAGAGCGGGACGTCGTCGTAGTACCTCGGCCAGGCCACGGGAGCGCGGCCGTGCGTGTTGCGCGGGTCGAACCGGTAGGCCGGACCGGCCATCGGGCCGATGCCGCCGGTGCCCAGCTGCGGGAACTCCGGCGAGAGCCCGTAGGAGTACCACACCTCGGGCTGGACCACCGGGGGCAGCTCGCGCCGGCCGGTGTTGCGCGGCGACTCGTTGACGGGCGCGGCGCAGTCGAACGGCGAGCCCGAGGCGCCGGTCGCGAAGTCGTAGTCCACGTACGGCAGCCGCGCCGTCGCGCAGTACGGCCAGCCGTAGTCGCCCGCTCTGCGGATGGCCGTCCACTTGCCGGTCCCCGCCGGGCCGCGCAGGGGGTCGGCCTCCTGCGCGTCGGGGGAGTAGTCGGCGACGTACAGCTCGCCGGTGGACCGGTTGATCTCGATGCGGAACGGGTTGCGCAGGCCCATCGCGTAGATCTCCGGCCGGGTGCCCCGGGTGCCCTGCGGGAAGAGGTTGCCGCGGGGGATCGAGTAGGAGCCGTTCTCGCGGACCTTGATGCGCAGGATCTTGCCGCGCAGGTCGTCGGTGTTGCCCGCGCTGCGCTGGGCGTCGAAGGCCGGGTTGCGGTCGGCGCGCTCGTCGATGGGGGTGTAGCCGCCGGAGAAGAACGGGTTGGTGTCGTCGCCGGTCGACAGGTAGAGGTTGCCGTCGGCGTCGAAGACGATGTCCCCGCCGACGTGGCAGCAGATGCCGCGGTCCACCGGCACGTCGATGACGCGCTGCTCGGTGCGCAGGTCGACGGTGCTCCCGGTGAAGCGGAACCGGGAGAGCCTGATCAGTCCCTTGAAGGGCGCGAAGTCCGCCGCCGTGCCGGTGAACGGTGCGTCGCCCTCGTTGACGTCGGGCGTCGCCGGGTCGTCGACGGGTGTGTCGAGCGGCGGGGAGTAGTACAGGTAGACCCAGTCGTCCTTCTTGGACCCCTTGCCGAAGCCGGGACTGAGGGCGACGCTCTGCAGTCCCTCCTCGTCGTGCTGGTAGACGTCGAGCCGGGCGGCCAGCGTGTTGAGACCCGTCTTCGGATCGTGCAGCCAGACCTCGCCCTTGCGGGTGGTGTGCAGGACCCTCGAGTCCGGTAACACCGCCAGGTCCATCGGCTCGCCCGGGTTGTCGTTGAGGGTCACCTTCTGGAAGTCGCTGTCGGGCGGCGGGGCCGCAGTGCCGCTGCCGGTGGTGGCGTGCGCGGCGGCCGGCATGAGGATCGCCGCAGCAGTCAGGGCCGCGATCGCGGTTCTCGTTCTCATGCCTCTCCCTTCGGTCTGCTCGGGGGGTAAGAGGGGGCAAATTAACGTGAATGTAACCCGTGTTATGTCAGAAGAGGAGGCCCTAATAACGACAGATAGGGACGCTTTCGTCTTTAGGCGGAGAAAGTCAAGGTCAGAACGGGTAATCCAGATGAGTCAGAACGAGCCGTCGGCATCAACGGCATCGGACGCCGGGGTGAGCGGTGCCCGAGGGCCTGGATGGGCCTTGCAGCAGAGGTTTCCGGAGTGAGTGCTCACTCACTCTTGATTGAGTGAGTGCTCACTCCGCAGAATGGGAGGCATGGCAGACACCACACCCCGGCGGCGAGCGCCGGCGATGAGCACCGAAGAGCGCAGGACGATGATCGTGGCCGCCGCGCTGCCGTTGGTCGCCGAGTACGGCGCCGCGGTCACCACCAGCCGGATCGCGCGGGCGGCCGGCATCGGCGAGGGCACCGTCTTCCGCGTCTTCGCCGACAAGGACGACCTGCTGAGAGCGTGCATGATCGAGGCGATGAACCCCGAGCACGTGCTGCGGGAGCTGGGCTCGATCTCCCTGGACGATCCGCTCACCGACCGGCTGGTCCAGGTGGCCGAGGCGCTGCAGGCCCACCTGGAGCGCATGGGCACGGTGATCGGCGCCCTGCACGTCTCCGGTCACCGCGTACGGCCCTCCGGAGACCAGTCCTCCGCCGACCGCTCCTCCGATGACCAGTCCTCCGCCGACCGCTCCTCCGGCGGCCGGCCTTCCGGTGACCGGTTCGACCCGGGCGGCCGGGAGGCCTCGATGAAGGCGACGCGCGAGGCCGTCACCGAGCTGATCGAACCCGACCGCGCGGCGCTGCGCCTGGAACCGGCGAAGGTCGCCGCGGTCTTCCTGCGGATGCTGTTCTCCCGCTCCCACCCCGCCTCCGGCGAGACCGCGATATCCCCGCGCGACCTCGTCGACATCCTCCTGCACGGCGTCGCCGCCGCCCCCGGGAGCGCCGGATGACCGTCACGCTGAACCACACCATCGTGCCCGCGGCCGATCACCGTCGGGCGGCCCGCTTCTTCGCCTCGATCATGGGCCTGCCGGAGCTGCCGCCCGCCGGCCGGCACGGGCACTTCGCCCCCGTGCGGGTCAACGGGCAGCTGACCCTGGAGTTCATGACCGTGGCCGACCCCGTCGGCGTGCACCTGGCCTTCGACGTCGACCCGGCCACCTTCGACGCGATCCTGGCCCGCCTGCGTCAGGCCGGCGTGCCGTACGGCAGCCGCCCCACCGAGCCCGGCAACGGCCGGATCGACCATCCGCTGTGCCCGCGCGGGCTGTTCTTCACCGATGCCGCCCGCAACCTGTACGAGGTGATGTCCCCGCGGTGATCGCCGATTCCGGCGCTGTCGTTCGGGTGACAAATCATCACAGCACGCTACTTTCCTCCATGACGGGGCAGAGGCCGAAGTATGGACCAGCCCTCGGAGCGCTTTCCCGCCGACACCTCCGGTCTCTCCCCGGCCGACAGGCGTTGCTACCAGGTCCTGAGTGAACTGGCCATGGGCGCGGCCATGACCGAGGCCCTGGCCAGGGAGAACCATCACGAGCTGGCGGCGGCCCACGTCCGCGCCGCCGACGCCTACCGCATGCTGGCCGTGGAGGGGGTGGGGGACGTGGCCGAGTATCTCCGGCTGGAGGACTGGCACCGGTCGTGCGCGAGGGTGGAGGGCCGGCTCGCCGCCGAGGCCGACCTCCGTTTCCCGGACACGCGCGGGAGCGCCTGACACGCCGAGGTCCCCAGGCGCCTGACGCGCAGAGATCCCGCAGGCGCCTGACACACCGAGGCCCCGCAGGCGCTTGGCGGCGTCGTCGCGTTCGGGACCAAAGTCCCTTCTTCGGGGTGATGTCTCAGCTCGCCCCGTCTCCGGCCGATCCGTGTCGTCGGAGGGCCTGCGTCCATTCACCCTCAGGGCAGGCCCTCCCACACATCCGAGCAGGAGATCCCCCATGAACACCGACATGACCACGCTGACCGACCTGGAGCGCCTGAGCGAGATCGCCCTCTACGATCTGACGGCTCCCGGGCTGCGGGAAGAACTGGACGACCTGGCCCGCCGCAGCGCCGAGCGCCTGGACTGCGCCGTCGGGCTGGTCACCATCCTGCTCGACAGCGCCCAGGTCTACATCGGTGCCCACGGCCTGCCGGCCGACGACTGGATGACGCAGGCCGGCGGCACGCCGGCCGAGTGGGCGTTCTGCCTGCGGGTGGTGCGCACCGGCCGGCCGTACGTGGTGACCGACGCGCCGGCCGACCCCCGCTACGCGGGCAACCCCCTGGTCGAGCTCGCCGGCGTGCGCAGCTACGCCGGTGTCCCCCTGATCGGCTCCGGCGGTCACGTCCTGGGCGCGCATTGCGTCAAGGACTTCCTCTCCCGTTCCCGTTCCTACGGCGAGGCGGAGTTGGAGGTCCTGCGTCAGGGCGCCGAGGAGGCGCTCACGGTGCTGAGCCGGTACCGCGACCGGCACCTGCTCGCCGGATCCTGCTGACCCCGTCGTCTCCGCCCCGGCCGGCGGAGGGAAGGACAGAGGGAAAGGCAGAGTGAGACAAGGGGAAGGGCGGAGGGAAGAATGTCGGCGGCGCCCGACAAGATGCCCTCCATGAACGACGCGCCTTCCCTCACCGTCCTGGCCGACCAGGCCGCCTACGCCGCGGCCGTGCAGATGGCTGTGGACGCCGCGGCCGCCTACTACGGCGACGGCACCTCCCCGCTGGACGACGACGCCTACGACCGGCTGGTGCGCGGCATCGAGGCCTACGAGCAGACGCATCCCGGCCAGGTGCTGCCGCACTCGCCCACCGGCAAGGTCGCCGGCGGCGCGGTGGAGGGCGACGTCCCGCACACCGTCCCCATGCTCAGCCTGGACAACGTCTTCTCCCCCGACGGGCTGGCCCGCTGGGTGGCCGGGCTGGAGCGCCGCCTGGGCCGGCCGGTCGAGGTGTGGAGCGTGGAGCCCAAGCTCGACGGGCTGGCGATCTCGGCCCGCTACCACCACGGCCGCCTGACCCAGCTCATCACCCGGGGCGACGGCAGCGCCGGTGAGGACGTCTCGCACGCGATCGGCACCATCGTCGGCCTGCCCGGCCGGCTCGCCGAGCCGATCACGGTGGAGATCCGCGGCGAGGTCATGATGACCGCCGAGCAGTTCGAGGCCGCGTGCGAAAAGCGCACCGCGCACGACGGCACCACCTTCGCCAACCCGCGCAGCGCCGCCGCCGGCACCCTGCGCGCCCAGGACCGGCCGTATGTCTGCGAGCTGACCTTCTTCGGCTACGGCGCGCTGCCGCTGCCGCCCGGCGGCGACTCCGAGCTGGCGACCCGGCTGCGCACCCTGCCGCACAGCCAGATCATGGACCTGGTCGCCGCCTGGGGCGTGCAGACCACCGCCGCCACCCCGGTCGCCGGGATCGTCGCCGCGACCGCGGAGGAGATCCAGGCCCGCATCGAGCAGATCGCCGCCGCCCGCGCCGATCTGCCCTTCGGCATCGACGGCATCGTCGTCAAGGCCGACCTGGCCGAGGATCAGGCCGCGGCCGGGTTCGGCAGCCGGGCGCCGCGCTGGGCGATCGCCTACAAGCTGCCCGCCACCGAGAAGATCACCAAGCTGATCGGGGTGGAGTGGAACGTCGGGCGCACCGGCATCATCGCCCCGCGCGCCATCCTGGAGCCGGTCGAGATCGACGGCAGCACCGTGACGTATGCGACGCTGCACAACGCGGCCGACATCGCCCGCCGCGGCCTGATGCTCGGCGACAGCGTGACCGTCTACAAGGCCGGCGACATCATCCCCCGCATCGAGGCACCGGTGGTGCACCTGCGCACCGGCGACGAGCAGCCGATCACCGTGCCGCAGGTCTGCCCCAACTGCGGCGACGGCATCGACACCTCCCAGGAGCGCTGGCGGTGCGTGCGCGGGCGCGAGTGCCGCGCGCTGGCCTCCATCGTCTACGCCGCCGGGCGCGACCAGCTCGACATCGAGACCCTGGCCACCTCCCGCATCCAGCAGCTGCTGGAGGCCGGCTTCATCACCGACTTCGCCGACCTGTTCTTCCTGAACCGCGAGCAGGTCCTCACCCTGGAGCGGATGGGCGAGGCCAGCACCGACAAGCTGCTGGCCGCCATCGAGACGGCCAGGACCCGCCCGCTCAGCCGGGTGTTCTGCGCGCTCGGTGTCAGAGGAACGGGCCGGTCGATGTCGCGGCGGATCGCCCGGCACTTCGCCGCCATGGAGGCCGTCCTGGCTGCCGACGCCGAGGCGATCCAGGCGGTCGAGGGCATGGGCAGCGAGAAGGCCAAGCTCATGATCGAGGAACTGGCCGAGCTGCGCCCCCTGATCGACAAGCTGATCGCCGCCGGGGTGAACATGACCGAGCCCGGCGCCACCCCCGCCGCAGGCGCGGCTGCGACCGTCGACGGCGTCGATGACGCCGCGGCGGCCGCCGAGTTGCCGCTGGCCGGCATGTCGGTGGTGGCGACGGGGGCGATGACCGGCCCGCTGGCGGCCCTGTCGCGCAACCAGGTCAACGAGCTCATCGAGCGCGCCGGCGGCAAGGCCTCCTCCGGCGTCTCGGCCAAGACCGGGCTGCTGGTGGCGGGGGAGAAGGCCGGCTCCAAGCGGACCAAGGCCGAGGACCTGGGTGTGAAGATCGTCACTCCGGAGGAGTTCGCCGAGATGGTCGCCGCCCACCTCTGACATCCACTCAGCTGCGGCGCCCGCCTCTGACGCTCATCCATCTGTGCCGCTCGCCTGCGGCGGGGGCTCACCTGAGCCGCCCCCGCCCGGCTCAGGTGAGCTTGAGCTCGGCGGGTGCGACGACGGCGTCCGGATCCCCGGCGTAGGCGGCGGCCTCGACCACGGCCGTCGGCGAGGCGGGGACGAACCCGGCGGCCGTCCACCGCAGCAGCGGCCTGGTCGAGGTCGGTACGGTGACCCGGGCCGACTCGCCGGCCGCCAGGCCGACGGCGGCGAAGCCGAGCAGGACCCGGGCGGGGAAGTCGTCGGCGACCGGGTCGACGCCCTCGGGCCTGCCGTACAGCTGCACGACGTGGCGGCCCGCGCGCGGGCCGGTGTTGGTGACGGTCACGCTCGCGTGGAAGGCGTCGCCGTCGGGAGTGCCGAGGGTCAGGTCGGTGAGGGCGAAGCTCGTATAGGACAGCCCGAACCCGAGGGGGAAGGCGGGGACGTGCCCGTCGCGGTCCAGCAGCCGCTGGCCGTACCACTTGTCGTAGGTGATCGCGGTGGCGTCGCGGTCGAAGGGCGGCAGGTGCTCCTCGGAGACCGGGACGGAGTACGGCAGGCGGCCGGCGGCGTCGGCGTCGCCGAGCAGCACGTCGGCCAGGGCCCGGCCGCCCTCGCTGCCGGAGTACCAGGACACGAGTACGGCGGGCACGGTGTCGCGCCACTCCTCGGTGATGACGGCGCCGGCGGTCACGATCGCCACGACGGTGCGGGGGTTGGCCGCGGCGACGGCCCGGATGATGTCGGCGTCGATCGGCCGCAGCCGCAGGCCGGCGCGGTCACCGCCGGCGCTCAGCCCGCCGGCGGCGTTGACCTGGAGGGCGCCGGGATCGGCCAGCGTGGACGCGAACCGCCTCCCGTCGGGGTCGTCGCCGACCGGGGGGAACAGCGCCAGCAGCGCCGGGTCGGAGAACATGTCGCTGCCGACGTACTCACCCTCGTCCTCGGCGGTGTAGCCGACGACGAGGACGGCGGCGTCGGCGCCGGCCGCCGCCGCGGCGGCCGCGGCCGGGTCGTCGCCCGCCGCGTGGACGATCCGGGTGCGGGGGAGCGCCTCGGTCAGGCCCCGCAGCGGGGTGACCACCTCGGGGGCGCGCACGTCGGAGGAGCCGTGGTCGCCGGTGTTGGCCATGTCGGCCAGCCGGCCGATCACCGCCAGGCAGCCGAGTGAGTCGCGGTGCAGCGGCAGCACGGGAGCCTCGCCGACGACGTCGTTCTTGAGCAGCACCATGCCGCGGGCGGCGACCTCGCGGGCCAGCGCGCGGTGCCCGGCGCCGAACACCACATCGAGCGGCGGCTCGGCCTCGGCGCGGGTGGCGTAGTGGAGCAGCTGGGTGCGCAGGACGCGGCGGGCCGCCCGGTCGACGTCGTCCCAGGAGGCGCGGCCCTCCTCCAGGTCGTCGGGCAGATACCGGGCGCGCTGCTGCCGGAAGGGCTCCTCGACGTCCAGCCCGGCGCGCAGCGAGGCGGCCGCGTCGCGCAGGCCGAAGATGAAGTCGGAGACGGTCACGCCCGCGAAACCCCACATCCCGCGCAGCACGCCCTCCAGCAGGTGCTCGCTCTGCCCGGCCCACTCCCCGTTGACGGAGTTGTAGGCGGTCATGATGCCCGACACGCCCTCTTCCACGACCCGGCGGAAGTGCGCCAGATAGACCTCGTGCAGGGCGGCGTCGTCGGCGGTGACGTCGACCTTGAAGCGCGCGTTCTCCATGGAGTTGAGCGCGTAGTGCTTGGCCACGGCCATGGCGTTGCGCTGCACGCCGCGGGTCAGCGCCGCGCCGAACTCGCCCAGCAGGAGGGGGTCCTCGCCGTAGGTCTCCTGGGCGCGTCCCCAGGCGGGATGGCGGGGCAGGTTGACGCACACGCCGCCGAAGAAGTTGCCGCCCTGGGCGCGCACCTCCAGCCCGATCGCCGTGCCGACGCGCTCCTCCAGGCTCACGTCCCAGGTGGCGCCGCGGGCCATGGAGACCGGGAAGGCGGTCGAGTTCCCCATGACCACACCGCGCGGGCCGTCGGAGAACAGCAGGCCCGGGATGCCCAGCCGGTCGATGCGGCCCATCGGGATGGGAGCGCGGTTGTAGCCGTTGGTCATCGTGTCGGCCATGCCCTGCCAGAAGGGCAGGTCCCCGTCCAGCAGCCACAGGCGCTCCCGCGGGGTGAGCAGGTCCAGCAGTTCCCCGGCCGCCTCGTCCACGGACCGGCCGTCGCGCACGGCGGCGAGGGCGGTGGAGAAGGCGGTCGCCGGTGAGGTCGTCGACATGGCGCACCACTTTCCGAGCAGTTTTCCGAGAGGTTCCCGAGAGGTCCCGAGCAGTTCCGATCAGGCGCAACACGCTTATCTACCAAACGGTAGATAAGCGTAGGCTGGTAGCGTGATCGAGATCAACCCCGTATCCCGAGGAGCGTCCCCACATGCCTCCCGCCACCGGCCGGCGCCGGTTGCCGCTCGCCGAACGCCGCGAGGAGATCCTGAAGGCGGCCACCGAGCTGATCGCCGCCTCCGGATTCAAGGGCGTGACCCTGGAGGCTTTCGCGGAGGCCTGCGGCATGACCAAGGCCGGGCTGCTGCACCACTTCCGCTCCCGTGACGACCTGCTCATCGCGGTGCTGGAACGCCGCGACGAGCTCGACCTGACCACCGTCGTCGACACCCTGGAGCCGGTGTCCGGCCCCGCCGCCTCCCGGATCGTGATGACCCGGTTCGTCCGGCGCAACCTCGGCCAGCGTTCACTCGTGCAGCTGTACACCGTCCTCGCCGCCGAGGCCGTCGACCCCGCCCACCCCGCCCACGACTACTTCCGCACGCGCCTGCGCGAGGGCCGCGCCATGCTCGAACACTCCCTGCTGTCCTGGCACCCCCGCCCCGACCTGGCCGCCGTGGAACTGCTCGCCTTCCTCGACGGCCTGCAGCTCAACTGGCTCCGCGACCCGGACATCGACTATCTCGCCCAGTGGCAGTCCTTCGCCGGCCGCTTCTTCGCCGTCTGACAGTGATGATGTGGATAAGCACCTCCCGGCGGCTCTCAGTCCGCCGGCCAGTTCCTGAGGGCGACGTCCAGGGCGTCCAGGATTCTGGACCAGGAGGCGTCCACGTCGCCGGTGTGGGCGAAGCCTCCGGCGATCTCCAGGGTCACGTAGCCGTGGAAGGTGCTGCTCAGCAGGCGCACCGCCGGCGTCTGCTCGGCCTCGGGCACCCCGTAGCCGCGCAGGATCGCGCGGGTCAGCTCGGTGTGCCGGCGGCCCGCCGCGACGATCTCGGGCGTCGCCTTCCCCGGGTCGAGCCGCGGCTGGGTGGCGGCGTAGCGGCCCGGATGAGCCTTGGCGAACTCGCGGTAGGCGCCGGCGAAGGCCACCAGGGCGTCCTTGCCCGCCCGTCCGGCCAGCGCCGCGGCGACCCGGTCGGCGAGTTCGTCCAGCACCAGGGCCACGACTCTGAGCCGCAGGTCCTCGACGTTCTTGACGTGCGAGTACAGGCTCGCGACCGTGACGCCGAACCGGCGCGCGAGCGCCGAGGCGGTCACGTTCTCCAGGCCGGCCTCGTCCGCCATCTCGGCCGCCGCCCGGGTCAGGCGGTCGGCGGTCACCCCGGCACGCGGCATGCGCCGTCCCTCGCTTCCTAAAGGCTTTAAGAATTTGGATAATACCTGTAGGTCGGCTAGCTTCCCTCCCGTGAAACCGCTGACCGAACGTGACATCCGTACATCCTTCGTCAACTGCTCCAAGGGCGAGGCCGGCCGGCTGAAGCTGCCCGAGGACTTCGCCGAGCTGCCCTGGGAGGACCTGGACTTCCTGGGCTGGCGAGATCCCGGCGCCCCCGGGCGCGCCTATCTGGTCGCCGAACGCGAGGACCGCGTGACCGGCGTCGCGCTGCGCGCGGTGTCCGGAGGCGGGCGCGCCTTCACCGCGCGCAGCATGTGCTCGCTGTGCCTGACCGTGCGCACCGGCGGCGGGGTGGCCCTGATGACCGCTCCGCGCACGGGTGAGGCCGGGCGTCAGGGCAACTCGGTGGGGGAGTACCTCTGCGCCGACCTGGCCTGCTCCCTGTACGTCCGCGGACGCAGGCGGTCGGCCGCCGAGGGGGACTTCGAGGAGAGCATCTCCCGGGACGAGAAGATCGCCCGCATCCGGGGAAACCTGACCGTCTTCCTGGACAAGATCACCCGATAGCCGGACGGCCTAGCTCGATGGGATTAATCCCCACAAAGGCGACTTTCAGCTTTATATCACTTGCAAGGTGCTTGCATCGGACCTGCCGGAAGTGATGGAGCGGCCTGATCCCCCTCAAGCGCGACCCCTCTGAACTGGTGGTTCGGGAGTGACAAGTGTGATGAAAGGTGCGTTTAAGAAAACGGCAAGTAGCACCATCTAATGTCATTCCTCGTAAGCGGGTCACCGAGTCGGATACCCGGAGAAAAACACCAAACGCCGTTTATATCGGCGAAGGGGGAAACAACATGTCGAAGATCAGCATCGATGACATCCCGTTCGAGGGCGCGGAGCTCACCGAGGCCGAGCTGGGCGAGGTCTCCGGCGGCCGGATGAGCGTGTCCTGGAAGATCGGCGGCAAGCCGGCCGAGTGGGTCATCAGCTGACCTCGAACTGACACCACGGGGTGATATGCGGCGGAGCGGGTCCTCCCGCTCCGCCGTTTCCTCTGCGACGGGAAAGATCATGATCCTGATACTGAGCGACCGGCGGGACGACGCGGTCGAGCTGGTCCTGCCGAAGCTGGAGCAGCGCGGAGCGCGGGTGGCCTGGTGGGACCCGGGCGACTTCCCCGCCCGCGGCAGGCTCACGGCCGCCTTCGCCGGCGGCGGTCACCGGATCGTGCTCGACACCGGCGCCGAGCGGCTGGACCTGTCCGAGGTGCGCGCGGTGTGGCGGCGACGCCCGAACGCCCCCACCCCTGCGGAGTCCGTGAGCGAGCCCTCCCACCGCCGCCACGCGATCTGGCAGGCGGAGTTCCTGCTCGACGGGGCGTGGGAGCTCGCCCCCGCGCGCTGGCTGCCCTCCCGCAGGGACGTCGAACGCCGGGCGCACAACAAGATCATTCACATGGCGCAGGCGGCGGCGCTCGGCTTCCGGGTGCCGGAGACCGTCTACACCAACGACCCCGCCGAGCTGGTGCCCGCCTACGAGCGCGCGGGCGGCGGCCTGATCGCCAAGCAGATCAACTCCGACGAGTTCACCGTGGACGGCGCCGAGCACCGCGCGTACACCACCGTCCTGAACCGCCGCCACCTCACCTCTCGCCACCGCCTCCAGCACGAGCCGGTCATCCTGCAGCCCTACGTCCCCAAGGCCGTGGAACTGCGCGTGATCGTGGTGGGCGAGCGCGTCTTCGCCGCCGAGATCGACGCGCGGGCCTCGCGCACGGCCAGGGACGACTGGCGGCACTACGACGACGACCGGGTGCGCTACGCCGCGCACCGCCTCCCGGACGCGCTGGAGCGCGCGTGCGTGGAACTGACCGCCTCCCTGGGCCTGACCTACGGCGCCATCGACCTCATCCTCAGTCCCGACGGGGAGTACACCTTCCTGGAGATCAACCCCAACGGGGCCTGGGGCTTCGTGGAGCAGCGCGCCGGGCTGCCGGTCGGTGACGCCATCGCCGACTGGCTCGTGGCGGCGGACCGTACGGCGGACAACGCGATGGACGGCACAGCGGACGACACGGTGGACGACACGGTGGACGGAAAGACAGATCATGAGTGACTTCGGAACCGCGCTCGAATCCGGGACGCGGCTGCTGCGCGGCCTGCCCCGCCGGCGGGCGCACGTGGCGCAGGCCAGGCGGGAGGCCGCCGCGTGGGCGGCCGACCATCCAGGCCTCCGGGCCCAGCTCGTCGTCGACGAGCGGCCCGGAACGCCGGTGGTCGACTTCGACCTGCTGCTGGAGCACCCCGAGGGCGGCACCGTCGCGCTCACCGCGCAGGCCGACGACGGCGTGCCCTGGCTGATCGACCACTCCACCCACTGGGCGGCCGGCCAGCTGGTCACCGTGGACGAGGTCCACCTGTCGGTGGCGCAGGCGCTGACCATGATCCGATCGCTGTCGCGCCGCGACACGACGCCGCACGACGAGATCGTCGACCAGTGCCTGATCCTCAACGAGGTCGCGGGCGACGACGGGCCGGTCCCCGGTGAGGAGCTCCAGGCCGCCGCGGACGAGTTCCGCCGGGGCCGGGGCCTGCACGACCGGGCGGGCACGCTGGCCTGGCTGGCCGAGATGGGCATGACGCCCGCCCAGTTCGAGGACTACATCGGCGGCATCGCCCGCCGCCGGAGCTTCCGCCGCCGCAAGGAGGCCGAGCTAGGCCCGGCCCGCCTGGCCGCGTGCCCCGGCGACTTCGACCGGGTCCGCGCCGTCTGGATCACCGGCCCGGAGCGGGCCGTCACCGACGCCGTCGCCGGACTGGCGACGCTCCGTGACGAGGGGACCGCCGCTCTTGCGGAGTTCGACGGCGAGGTCGAGACGGTGATCGCCGAGCGCTTCGCCGTCGACCTGCCCGCCGTACTGGCGGACGCCGTACCCGGAGCCGTCGCCGGACCGGTGCCCCACGGCGGAGGCTTCCTGGCCGGAGTGGTCCTGGGCCGTACGGCCGTGCGGCGGGACGAGCGCACGCTGGCCGCCGCCGGGCGCGTGGCGTTCGCAGAGTGGCTGGCCGAGCGCCGCCGCGAGGCCACGGTCGAATGGCACTGGTCGTGAGCGAGGGCATCTTCCGGGAGGAGTCGCTCCGCCGCCACCGGAACGCGGCGCGGCGGGGCCGTACCCGGCTGACGATCCGCACCGGCACCCTGGTGGCGCTGTGGGCGGCGGTCGTGGTGCTGGTGGCGTTGGGCGCCGTGTTCGTCGCGGTGCTGCACGCGCGGATCGGGGGCGCGGCGTGAAGCGCGTCCCCGTCGTGCTCCAGAACACCGCCACCGAGTGCGGGGCGGCGTGCCTGGCGATGGTCCTGTCCCACCACGGCCACCGCGCCTCCCTGCAGGAGATCACCGACCGGCTGCAGATCGGCCGGGACGGCCTGAGCGCGAAGGCGCTGCTGGAGGGCGCCCGGGAGTGCGGGCTGAAGGCCCGCGCCTTCTCCCTGAGCCCCGCCGACCTCGCCCGCGTGCCGATGCCCGCGGTGGTCCACTGGGAGTTCAACCACTTCGTGGTCGTCGAGCGCTGGTCCCCGGACCGCGTCGACGTCGTCGACCCCGCCCGGGGCCGTCGCCGGCTCACCGCCGAGGAGTTCGACGAGGGCTTCACCGGCGTGGTGCTCGCCTTCGAGCCCGGACCCGGTTTCCAGCCGGGACGCTCCAGCGCCGGTACGGCCTGGCGGCGTCGGTTCCTGCGCACGCTGCTGGTGCGCAGGAAGGGCCTGCTCGCCCAGGTGGTACTGGCCTCGTTGCTGCTCCAGCTGCTCGGCCTGGCGCTGCCGCTGTTCTCCGAGGCGCTGGTGGACCGGGTGCTGCCCGGCGGCGACGGCGGCCTGCTGACCATGATCGGCCTCGGCCTGGCCCTGGCCGCGGTGACCCAGTTCGCCGTCGGTTGCCTGCGCTCGGTCCTGCTGGTCTCCGTCCGCGCGGGCGCCGACGCCGAGCTGACCGAGGGAGTGGTCTCCCATCTGGTCGCCCTGCCGTACCGCTACTTCACCCAGCGCGGCAAGGGCGATCTGCTGGCACGGGCCGGGAGCGTGGCGGTCCTGCGGGAGATGCTCACCGGGCAGGTGCTGTCGGCGCTGCTCGACGGGCCGCTCGCCCTCGGCTATCTGATCCTGGTGTTCGTCTGGGACCCCGTCGTCGGCGCTTGCCTGCTCGGGTTCGCGGCGCTGCAGGTGCTGCTGCTCCTGCTCACCGCCCGCCGGGTCGACCGGCTCACCCAGGAGGAGCTCAGCGCCTTCTCCGCCACCCAGAGCCGGCTCGTCCAGGCCATCGGCGGCATCGAGACGCTGAAGGCCTCGGGGGCGGAGCACCGCGCGGTCGAGCAGTGGTCGGAGCACTTCACCGACCAGCTGAACGCCGACGTCCGCGGCGGCCTGACCCAGGGCCTGCTGGAGGCGGCACTCGGCGCGCTGCGCCTGCTCGCCCCGCTCGCCCTGCTGTGGGTCGGCGCGTGGCGGGTGCTCGACGGGGAGCTGACCCTGGGCGCACTGCTGGCCCTGAACGCGCTCGCCGTGGCCGCCCTCACGCCGATCGCCGCGCTGATGAGCAGCCTGCAGGGCCTGCAGCAGGCCGGGGCGCACTTCGACCGGCTCTCCGACATCCTCGCCTCCGAGCCCGAGCCGGCCGCCGGGATCGAGGTGGTCAGGCTGCGCGGCTCGATCGAGCTGCACGGCGTCGGGTTCCGGCACGACCCCCGGGGACCGTGGACGCTGCGCGGCGTCTCCGTGAAGATCCGCGCGGGGCAGAAGGTCGCCCTGGTCGGCCCGTCCGGAGCGGGCAAGAGCACGCTGGCCCGGCTCCTGCTGGCCCTGTACACCCCCACCGAGGGACAGGTCAGCTACGACGGCGTATCGCTGCCGCAGCTCAACCTCCGGTCCCTGCGCAACCGGTTCGGCGTGGTCAACCAGGACCCGTCGCTGTTCACCGGCTCGATCCGGGAGAACATCGCGCTCAACGACCCCGAGGCGCCGATGGAGCGGATCATCGAGGCGGCCGAGCTGGCCTGCCTGCACGAGGAGATCTGCGCGATGCCGATGGGGTACGAGACCATGCTCGTGGAGGGCGGCGGCCTGTCCGGCGGCCAGCGGCAGCGCCTCGCACTGGCCCGCGCGCTCCTGGCCCGCCCCCAGATCCTGCTGCTCGACGAGGCCACCAGCCACCTCGACAGCACCACCGAGGCGCAGATCGAGTCCAACCTCGGCTGGCTCACCCAGACCCGCATCGTGATCGCCCACCGGCTGAGCACCGTCAAGGACGCCGACCTCATCCTGGTGGTCGACGACGGGGAGATCGTGGAGCGCGGCACCCACGAGGGCCTGCTCGCCCGGGGCGGCCGCTACGCGAAACTGGTGGCGGCACAGACGGCCGGCGCCGCCGGACTCCAGGTCGAGGCGGGACTTTAGGCGGTACGGCTCTGCGTACGGCGGGCCGGGGTCAGAACGGGAGAGTGTGCCGGCGGGCTCCGACGCGGTCGTAGATCGCGCGCAGCCACGGCTGCCGGACCTGCGGCAGCCGTGCCAGCGTGTGGAGGAACACCTCCAGGTCAGGCCGGAAGAGCCGGTGCGGCAGCGGCGGCGGCGGATCGTCGCGACGGACCTGCGGGGGCACCCCGCCGCCGCCAAGCCGGCCGAGGTGGAGCAGAAGACCGCCGGCCTCCGGACGGTCAGGGAGACGCTGCTGCAGGCTGTGGCGGCCGGATACGACGATCTTGCGGCCTGTGCGGCCAGCCCCCGCCGTCCGCTGCCGTTCGCCGAGCCGGACGAGGGGGAGCGCGTGCCGCCGACCGCCGCCGGGGCTCCGCGCCGCCAGGGCGGTGAAGGCCTGGAAAATATGGACTTCGGTGGGATGTGTACGCGCGGATGGCTGCACTAGATTGCCTGCTATGTCGCTTGCCAGCATTCCCAGTCCCTCCGAGGGGGTCTGGTATCTGGGACCGCTGCCCATCCGCGGTTACACGGTCTGCATCATGCTCGGCGTCGTGGTGGCCGTCGTCATCGCCGAGCGCCGCTGGCGGGCTCGCGGCGGGGCGCCGGGAACCATGATGGACCTGGCCGTATGGGGGATCCCGTTCGGCATCGTGGGTGCGCGGCTGTACCACGTCATCACCGACTGGCAGCTGTACTTCGGGCCTGACGCCCCTCACCGGCCGATCGACACCATTCTGATCTGGAGCGACTCCGGACCCGGCTGGCGCGGTCTGGGCGTCTGGGGCGCCATCGCCCTGGGCGCGGTGGGCATATGGATCGCCTGCCGCCGCCGGGGCATCGCCCTGAGCGCGGTGGCCGACACCGTGGCCCCGGCCGTCGCCATCGGTCAGGCCGTCGGCCGGTGGTGCAACTACTTCAACCAGGAGCTGTTCGGCGGCCCGACCGACCTGCCGTGGGGACTGGAGATCGAGGCCGGCCGCCCGGGAACCGTGCCGGGTGTCTCCACCTACCACCCCACGTTCCTGTACGAGTCGCTGTGGAGCCTGGCTCTGGGGCTGCTGCTGATCTGGGCCGGCCGGCGTTTCACGCTGCAGCACGGACGGCTCTTCGCCCTGTACGTGGCGGGCTATACCGCGGGCCGGTTCTGGATCGAGGGCCTGCGCGTCGACCCGGCCAACGAGATCCTCGGGATGCGGCTGAACCAGTGGACGTCGATCGTCCTGTTCCTGGGCGCGTTGGCCTATGTCTACCTGACCCGGAACAAGGACTCCGAGGAGTCTCTGGGCGCCGAACGGGTCCCCGCCGGGGTGAAGTGATCCCACCCGCCGCCGCCCGCCGCCGACGGCGGGACCGGATCGCGGCCCGGGGTGTTCCGCCTCCCGTGACGCGGTCATCATGAGGGCGTGAGACTGGATGCCCATCCGCTCATCCGGCTGTCCAGCGCGTTCCTGGGAGCCATAACGATCACCCTTGCCGTGTTGTGGGCGCGGGTGGTGCTCGCCGGCGACGGAGCGCTGCGGCCGGAGCACTTCCTGCGTGCGCAACCGCCGTACCTGCTGCTGACCATCGCGGTGTCCGTACCGCTCCTGCTGTACGGCGGAGTGATCGCGGTGCGGGCCCCGACGCTGGGCATCACCTGTGATGACGGCTTCGTCGTGATAAAGGGCATGCTCAGAACTCGCCGTGTTCTCGTGGAACGCGTCACCGACGTCCACCAGACCGCCGCGGGAAAGGCCGGGCTGTACTGGGAGGACGAACGCGGATGGCCGAAGCGGACCCGGATCGGGGTGTTCTCGATAGCTTCTTCCAGCTCACCGCGGGAGGCGGGGTACCTCGTCGAGTACAACGCCTCGTGTCTCCATCTGCTGAAACAGTGGATAGACCAGAACGCCGGACCGGGCAGCGCGTACCGCCGCCGATGAACGGCGGACACCGGAGAGCCGGTGAACCGATGCCGCTCAGGGAACGCAGG
>NZ_BOOK01000073.1 GCF_016863195.1 Paraplanobispora takensis
AATACGCGTTCGGGCGTTCGAGGACAGTCCCCTCCGGAGCGCCACAAGTGGGAACACCACAAACCTGACGCCAATTAATAGGGTCAATCACACTTACGGCTGGAGCTCCTACCTACGTTAACGTAGGTTACGGTTGCGTAGTCTGCGAGGGAGAACCTATGCGCGAGTTCAGTCAGACCGAGTTGCTGCACGAGCTTGAGCCCGTCGTGGCCGGCGAGCTGGACCGACACCTCAAAGTCGCCAAGGAGTGGTTCCCGCACGAGTACATCCCGTGGTCGCAGGGGCGGGACTACGACGGCATATTCGGCGGCGAGGCCTGGTCCGAGACCGACTCGGCGATCCCCGAGGAGGCGCGGATCTCCCTCATCGTCAACCTCCTGACCGAGGACAACCTGCCGAGCTACCACCACGAGATCGCCACCACCTTCGGCCGCGACGCGGCGTGGGGCACGTGGGTCCACCGCTGGACGGCCGAGGAGGGCCGGCACGGCACCGCCATCCGCGACTATCTGACGGTCACCCGGGCGGTCGACCCGGTCGCGCTGGAGCGGGCCCGGATGAACCACATGGGCGAGGGTTTCTCCAACTCCTACGAGGGGGTGCTGCACTCGCTGGCCTACGTCTCCTTCCAGGAACTGGCCACCCGCATCTCCCACCGCAACACCGGCAGGGCCTCCGGCGACCCGAACTGCGAGCGCCTGCTCGCCAAGATCGCGGCCGACGAGAACCTGCACATGCTCTTCTACCGCAACCTGCTCAACGCGGCCTTCGAGCTCACCCCGAGCCAGACCATGCGGGCCGTGACCGACGTGGTCACCACCTTCCAGATGCCCGGCACCGGCATCGAGGGCTTCACCCGCAAGGCCCTGGTCATCGCCAACGCCGGGATCTACGACCTGCGCCTGCACCTCGACGACGTGCTCATGCCGGTGCTGCGCCAGTGGGCCGTCTTCGACCTGAAGGACCTCGACGCCGACGGCGAGAAGGCCCGCGAGGAGCTGGCCGAGTTCCTGGCCCGCACCGAGGCCACCGCCTCCCGGTTCGTCGAGCGCCGCGAGGCCCGCCGCGCCGCCCAGGCCGCCCGCGCCTGACCCTCCCGCGTCCGGGCCCGCCGCCCGGACGCGAGGTGATCGGCCGGGCTCAGGCCGCCGACGCCGTGACCGGCTCGCGGTCGCGGGAGACGTCCTTCGCGGGGCGCAGGCTGCGCAGGAAGGACAGCACCAGCAGCGCGGCCAGGCCGGTGGTCACCGGCGGGACGAGGAAGGCGAAGGTGGAGCCGAAGCGGTCCACGAGCTGGCCGGCGACCGCCGCGCCGGTGGCGATGCCCAGGCCGATCGCGCCGTTCAGCAGGGTGAACGCCTCAGTCCTGACCTCTGCCGCGACGAGCCGCTCGACGAGGGTGTAGCCGGTGATCACCGCCGGGGCGATCACGAACCCGGCCATGGCGGCGGCGCCGTACAGCAGGGGGATCGACCCGGCGAAGCTCAGGGCGACCGTCGCCGCGGACAGCAGCGCGACGGCGCCCGCCAGCCGGTTGGCCACGCCCGTCCGCCAGCGCACGACGCCGTAGAGGATGCCGCCGACGAAGCTGGCACCGGAGAACGCGGCGTAGACCGGCCCGGCCGCGCCGGCCTGGCCGAGGGCGGCGGTGGTCGAGGTGATGCCGACCTGGAGGCTGCCGAAGACCGTGCCGAGCGCGACGAAGGCGGCCGCGAGCACGGCCACGCCGCGCAACCGCAGCACGCCGCCCTGGGACCGGACCAGGACCGGCATCGGCTCGGGGGCGCCCTCGCGGACCGCCGCGAACATCAGCGTTCCGGCCACGACCATGACCAGTGCCGCCGACAGGGCCCAGACCGGCGAGAAGCCGGTCGAGACCGCCACCAGCAGCACCGGGGCGAGGGTGAAGGTCAGCTCGTCGGTGATCGACTCCAGGGCGAAGGCCGTTCCCAGCCGTTCCGACCGGCCCAGCAGGTGCGCCCAGCGGGCCCGGACCATCGATCCCACCTGCGGCATCGAGCCGCCGGCCAGCGCCGAGACGGCCACCAGCAGGGGGACGGAGGCGTGGGCCGAGGCGAGCGCCAGCAGGGCGCTCAGCGCGACGGCGTGCACGGCGGCCTGGGGCAGCAGGACCTTAGCCTGTCCGTAACGGTCGGCCAGGCGCCCGGTCTGCGGGCCCACCAGCGCCTGCGTGACGGCCGCCGCCGCGGAGGCGACGCCCGCGGCGCCGTACGATCCGGTGGACCACTGCACGAGCAGCAGGATGCCGAGCTGCAACATGGCGTACGGCAGGCGGGCCAGGAAGGCGGGGGCCAGGAAACGCCAGGCTCCGGGAGAGCCGAGCACGGCGAGGTAAGACTTCATCGGGGTCTCCGTCCGAGTCCAGACGGAGCGCTGCCCGGTCCGGGAGCGCACCGTCATGGTGGGCTTCGACCGGGGTAGATACCGCTTATAGCGGCCGCCTTGCGGTCATTGCATGCATCCGTTCAGAACGCACCAATATGCCATCTTATGCCACCAATCGGACTCGGCCTTACTCCTGCCCCTCCCGTGCTCGGCCCGGGGCGGGGGTCATCACCGGTCCGACGGCGCGGAAGACGACCGTGAAGGACCCCTGATCGGTGTCGGCCTGGTAGGCGTAGCAGCCCGGAGCACGCACCCGGGTGGCGGAGGGGTGGTCCCGCCAGCCGCCCGGCGCGGCGTCCCGCTCCGGGTCGAGCACGAGCTCCCGCGCGACGGGATCGTCGAACCCGACCTCGCCCGGGCCGTCGAGCCGCCGGCCGCGCACCAGGACGGGGGTGGTCACCGCGGGGTCGACCGCCCACATCACCTTCTGCCAACCCCAGTCCCAGTCCCCCCAGCCCTGACCGGACTCGGGGACCGAATACCGCAGAACCCCTCCCGGATCCAGTCCCACCGGCCCGACCGGCCCCATGCCCCGGACCGGCCCGAACGCCGGATCCGGGCTCCTGCTCTCCGTGGTGACCGGGCACGGCTCCCCCGGCCGGAGCGGCGCGGTCGCCCAGGGACGGCGCAGCCGCTCCAGGGGATCCGGCGCGGCCGTGGCGCCGGGCGCCGCTCCGGAGGCCCGCGCGGGGCCGGGCGGGGCGGGATCGGCGGGATCGGCCGCGCAGGCGGACGCCGCGAAGGCCAGTACGGCGACGGCGGAGATCAGTCTCGATGCCACAACCACCTGTACACCCGAGATCGGCGGAAGGTTCCCGCCCCCGCCGGGGCGGTCAGGCCTTCGTGAGGTCGGGGAAGGGGACGGAGGGATCGGCCAGGCGGGCGCGGTCGACGGGGGAACCGTCGCGGATCAGTTCCTGCACGGGGGTGATGCCCTCGTCCCAGCGGTTGACGTGCATGCCGGCCACGACCCGGCCGCCGCAGAGCCAGAAGGCGTGGAACCCCTGTCCCTCCAGGTCCCCCCGGACGACGACCTCGTCGTAGCCTCCCGGGGCGAACCAGCCGGAGAACTCCATCCCGACGTCGTACTGATCGGTGAAGAAGTACGGTGCCCGGTCGTAGACGACCTCCCGGCCGAGCATGGACCTGGCCGCCGCCGGTCCGCCGTTGAGCGCGTTGGCCCAGTGCTCCACCCGGATCCGCTCGCCGTACAACGGGTTGAACGCGTTGGCCACGTCGCCGGCGGCGTAGACGTCGGGATCGTCGGTGCGCAGGGCCTCATCGACCAGGATCCCGTTGTCCACCGGCAGGCCCGCCCGGCGGGCGAGCTCGTCGTCGGGCCGCACGCCGACGCCGACGATCACCATGTCGGCCCGGATCTCGTCACCGGCGTCGGTGACCACCGCCTCGACCCGGCCCTCGCCGGCGAAGCCGGTCACTCCCGTGCCGAGCCGCAGATCCGTGCCGTGCCGCCGGTGCACGCCCGCGAAGAAGGCGCCCATCTCCGGGCCGAGCGCGGCCTCCAGCGGGACGGGCCGCGGCTCGACGACCGTCACCTCGCAGTCGTACTCCCGCGCCGCGGCGGCGGTCTCCAGCCCGATCCATCCGGCCCCCACCACGACCACCGACCTGTCGCCGCCGCGCAGGGCCTCGCGCAGCCGTTCGGAGTCCCCGACGGTGCGCAGGTAGTGCACGCCCTCCAGGTCGGCGCCCGGCACGTCGAGACGGCGCGGGGACGAGCCGGTGGCGATCAGCAGCTTGCCGTAGCCGATCCGCCTGCCGTCCTGGAGCTCGACCTCGTGACGGCCCCGGTCGAGGCCGGTGACCGTCTGACCCGGCAGCAGCTCCACGGAGTTGTCGCGGTACCAGCCCTCGTCGTGGACGTGGATCGCGGCCCTTTCCTCCTTGCCGAGGAGATAGCCCTTCGACAGCGGGGGCCGTTCATAGGGACGTTCGGGCTCGGCGCCGATCAGCGTGACGCCGCCCTCGAACCCCTCCTCCCGCAGGGTCTGCGCGGCCTTCGCGCCGGCGAGGCCTGCTCCGACGATGACGAACGTCTGCTCGGTGGCCATGGGACCATCTCCCGTCCGATTGGGATGCCGGTGTCGCCCCCGCATCCCCCAGTATGAAGAGCCCTAGCGCCGGGCGGGAGCGTATCGGGAGGCCAGCAGGGCCAGCGCCACCGCGCCGGCGAGGAGGCCGAAGTCGCGCAGGGCGACGTCGTAGAAGCCGGGCACGGTCAGCAGGTTGACGATGATCCCGGCCAGCCAGGCGGCGACGAGCCAGCCGCCGAACCGGGGGATCACCGCGACCGTGATCCCGGCGACGATCTCGATGACGCCGACGGCGTACATGGCCTGCTCGGCGGTGCCGGGGACGACGCCGTCGATCCAGGGGGCCAGGTACTCCGGCCAGTCGGTGAGCAGGCCGAGGAACTTGTCGAGGCCGAACAGGATCGGCGCCGCGGTGAACACCACGCGCAGCAGCAGGAAGGCCCGGTAGCCGGGGTCGGACATGGCGGCGCGGTTCGCGGAACCGGTGGCCGAGATATCGGAGCTCATGGTGCCCCTCCTTCTAAAAACAGGATTCGCTTCAGTTAGAACGCTAGACCTCACCCCCGATTTCGTCAATGAATGTTGTCTATAGACTGGAGACATGGAGGATCCCGAGCGGCAGGGCACACAGGAACGCGGTCGACGGGACGCGCGTCCCGGGCTGCAGAGCGCGCAGGAGCAGGGGCGGCGGGACGCCGGCGCCGGACGGCGCAGGGCCGCCGGGATCGCCGCCGTCGCCGCGCTCGACGAGCCGACGCGGCGGCAGGTGTACGACCTCGTGGCGGCGGGCCCCGAGCCGATGAGCCGCGACGAGGTCGCCGAGGCCCTGGACCTGCCCCGCACCACCGCGGCCTTCCACCTGGAGCGGCTCGCGGCGTGCGCGCTGCTCGACGTCGTCTTCGAGCGGCGCACCGGCCGCAGCGGGCCCGGCGCCGGCAGACCGGCCAAGCTCTACCGGCGGGCGGCGTGCGACGTCGCGGTCTCCGTGCCCGAACGCCACTACGACCTGGCGGGACGGCTGCTGGCCGGAGCCCTGCAGGAGGCCGAACGCTCGGGCGAGTCGCCCCGTGCCGTCCTGGAGCGGCAGGCCCTCCGGCTGGGCCGGGAGCTCGGCCGGGAGCACGACCGCGCGGCAGGGGAACCCGAGCGGGCGGCGGACGCCGCCGACCCGGACGCCGTGCTGGAGGCCCTGCGGGCCCACGGCTACGAGCCCGGCACCGAGGACGGCGAGATCGTGCTGCGCAACTGCCCCTTCCACCTCCTGGCCAGGGAGCACACGGAGCTGGTGTGCGGGATGAACCTGCACCTGCTCGACGGGCTCCTGCGGGGCCTGGGCGCCGCCGGCCTGAGCGCGCGCCTGGCCCCCGCCCCGGGCCTGTGCTGCGTGCGCCTGCGCCCCGCCGACTGACACGGCCCACCCCGCGACGTCATCCGGGAAGAGAATCTCATCACTTGTTGATTTAATGCCGGGAGACTTATCGTCGAGTCAAGGAGGCATGCCATGAATGCTCCACTGATCCTCGACTTCCGCGACATCGACGCCGGGATGCTGCCGCTGGTCGGCGGGAAGGCCGCCAACCTGGGCGTGCTCACCGCCGCCGGGCTGCCGGTCCCGCCGGGCCTGTGCGTGACCACCGAGGCCTACCGGAGGGTCACCGAGCGGGCGGCCGGACTCGACGCGGTCTTCGACGCCCTGCAGGTGACCTCCGCCACCGACACCCGGACGCTCAACGAGCTGGCCGCCACGGCCCGCGCCATCGTGCTCGACGCCCCGGTGCCCGACGAGGTCGCCGCGGCCGTGCGGGACGGCGCGCCGGACGGCCCCGTCGCGGTGCGCTCCTCGGCCACCGCCGAGGACCTGCCGCACGCCAGCTTCGCCGGGCAGCAGGACACCTATCTCAACGTCGTCGGCCGGGACGCCGTACTGGAGGGGGTCCGGCGGTGCTGGGCCTCGCTGTGGACCGACCGGGCCGTGGCCTACCGGGCCGCCAACGGGATCGACCACCGCGCCGTACGGCTCGCCGTGGTGATCCAGGAGATGGTGCGCTCGGAGGTCGCCGGGGTGATGTTCACCGCCAACCCGGTCACCGGGCGCCGGCACGAGGCGGTGATCGACGCCAGTCCGGGGCTCGGCGAGGCCGTCGTCTCGGGCGCGGTCAACCCCGACCACTTCGTGGTGGACATCGCCACCTCGGTGATCACCGAGCGGCGCCTGGGCGACAAGCGGCTGGCCGTACGGCCCGTCGAGGGGGGCGGCGTGGAGCACGTCGAGATCCCGGCGCAGGACACGGCGGAGAGCGCGTGCCTCACCGACGACCGGATCAGGGCGCTGGCCGCGCTGGCCGGCCGGGTCGAGGAGCACTACGGGACGCCGCAGGACACCGAGTGGGCCGTCGACGGCGACGGCGTCCTGTGGCTCACCCAGTCCCGCCCGATCACCACGCTCTTCCCGATCCCCCGGCACTCCGCCTCCCAGTCCGTCGAGGGCACACGCGCCTACTTCTGCATGAGCGTGGCGCAGGGGGTCTTCCAGCCCCTGACCCCGATGGGCATGCAGGCCTTCCGGCTGGTGTCGTCGGCGGCGGCCGAGCTGTACAGCGGCGTCCCCGTCGCCGACAGGCGCGCCGGGGCCCCGCAGTTCGCCGAGGCGGGCGGGCGGATGTTCTTCGACGCCACCGGGGTGGTGCGCAGCCGGGTCGGCCTGGCGTTCTTCCCCCGGGTGCTGGACGTGATGGAGACCAGGTCGGCGGTGATCCTGCGGGAGCTGGCCCGGGACCCCCGCTTCGACATGATCTACCGTTCCCCGCGGCCCGCCCTGCGCCGGGTCGCGCGGCTCGGGATGCGCTACCGCATCCCCCCGCGCGCCGTACGGGCCCTGGTGCGGCCGGAGTCGGCGCACCGGCAGGCCGCTCAGGTGGAGGCGACCCTGCGGGCGAGGCTCGCCTCCCCGCACGACGCCACCCCGATCGAGCGGCTCGACCACGTCGAGCGGCTGCTGGCCGCGGAGGTCTTCCCGCTCGTGCCGAGGATCCTGCCGGGCGCGGCGGCCGGGTTCGCCATGCTCGGCCTGGCCTGGGGCCTGCTGGGCGATCGGGCGCGGCCCGGCGAGCTGACCGGTGTCCTGCGCGGCCTCCCGCACAACGTGACCACCGAGATGGACCTGGCGCTGTGGCGCCTGGCCACCCGCATCCGCGAGGACGACAAGGCCGCGGCGCTGCTGCTGGACGCCCCCGCGGCCGAGCTCGCCGAGCGGTTCCACGCCAGGACGCTGCCGGTCGTGGTGGACGAGGGCCTGCGGGAGTTCCTGCGCGTGTACGGCGCGCGGGCGGTCGCGGAGATCGACCTCGGGGTGCCCCGGTGGTCGGAGGACCCGGCCTACGTCATCGGCGTGCTGGCCAACTACCTGCGCCTGGACGATCCGGCCCTGGCGCCGGACGTCCTGTTCGCCAAGGGGGCCCAGGAGGCGGTCACGACGGTCCGCGCCCTGGCCGCCCGCGTGGGCGGGCTGCGCGGGCGGTTGGTCCGCTTCGCCCTCGGCCGCGCCCGGTCCCTGGCGGGCCTGCGAGAGCTGCCCAAGTTCCTCATGGTCAAGGCCCTGGCCGCGGCGCGCGCCGAACTGAAGATCATCGGCGCCGAGCTCGTCGCCCGTGACCTGCTCGACTCCCCCGGCGACGTCTTCTTCCTGAACACGCGCGAGGTCCGCGACGCGCTGACCTCCCGGCCCGCCGGGGCCGACCTGCGCGCGCTCGTCGCCGGGCGGCGCGAGGAGCACGAGCGCGAGGGACGCCGCAGGCACGTGCCGCGGGTCGTCCTGTCGGACGGCACCGAGCCCGAGGCCGTGGCCGCCCCGGTCACCGCGGACGGGGCCCTGACCGGCACCCCCGCCTCGGCCGGGACCGTGACCGGGCGCGCCCGGGTGGTCCTCGACCCGGTCGGCGCGCACCTGGAGCCCGGGGAGATCCTGGTCTGCCCCTCCACCGACCCCGGCTGGACCCCGCTGTTCCTCACCGCGGGCGGCCTGGTGATGGAGATGGGCGGGGCCAACTCCCACGGCGCGGTGGTCGCCCGCGAGTACGGCATCCCGGCGGTGGTCGGCGTGGCCCGCGCGACCGAGCACATCACCACCGGTCAGGAGGTCACCGTGGACGGCTCATCCGGCGCGGTCACCGTGGAGACCGGCCGGGCGGACCCCGCACCGGCGAGCGATATGGAGAGCCAAAGGATCACTTAAGGCGGTGTTAAGCCCGCCCCTGCCACCATCTCGACCGTACGGTTCCCCCTTCCCCACGGCCGTTGTGCCGCACAGAGGAGTGATCGAGTGTCGAGGCAGCGCATCCTTGCGTCTCTCGCGGGTGTAGCGGTGACGGGCGCGCTGGCGGCCGTCATACCGGCGTCGGCGGCGTCGGCGGCCGACTGCGCGACCGCCTGGAGTTCCACGAAGGCGTACCAGGGCGGCGCGGGCGTCTCCTACAAGGGCCGCAACTGGTCGGCCAAGTGGTGGACCCAGAACGAGGCGCCCGGCGCCTCCGGCTCCGGCGTCTGGGCGGACAAGGGCGCCTGCGGCGGGTCGACGGCCCCGGCCCCGTCCCCCTCCACCGGCTGCTCCCACCCGAACTGGGTCGCGGGCAGGTTCTACGCCACCGGCGCCGTCGTCAGGTACACCGACGGCAAGCTCTACCGCGCCGAGCACGACAACCCGGGCTACGACCCGGTCATCAGCACGTGGTACTGGGAGCCGTACGCCTGCAACGGCAGCACCCCGGCTCCCACCACGCCGCCGCCCACCGACCCGGCCCCGTCGGGCTTCGTGGTCAGCGAGGCGCAGTTCAACCAGATGTTCCCGAACCGGAACTCCTTCTACACCTACAAGGGCCTGACCGCGGCGCTGAGCGCCTACCCCGGCTTCGCCAAGACGGGCAGCGACACCGTCAGGAAGCAGGAGGCCGCCGCGTTCCTGGCCAACGTCAACCACGAGACCGGCGGCCTGGTCCACGTGGTGGAGCAGAACACCGCGAACTACTCGCACTACTGCGACCGCAGCCAGTCCTACGGCTGCCCCGCCGGGCAGTCGGCCTACTACGGCCGCGGCCCGATCCAGCTGAGCTGGAACTTCAACTACAAGGCGGCGGGCGACGCGCTCGGCATCAACCTGCTCAACAACCCGAACCTGGTGCAGACCGACGCGGCGGTGGCCTGGAAGACCGCCCTGTGGTACTGGAACACCCAGAGCGGCCCGGGCACGATGACCCCGCACAACGCGATGGTCAACGGCCGCGGCTTCGGTGAGACGATCCGCAGCATCAACGGCAGCCTGGAGTGCAACGGCCGCAACCCCGCCCAGGTGCAGAGCCGGATCGCCTCCTACCAGAAGTTCGTCCAGATCCTGGGCACCACCCCCGGCGGCAACCTGAGCTGCTGACCGCGCGTCGCCGCGCGCCTCCTCCGCGCGGCGTCCCGGGCGGGACCGGATTCATCGCGATCACGGTCCCGCCCGGCGAGACGGGGCCCGCCACCCCCCTGTGAAAAGCCGGCGGGCCCCGTCTCCCCCTCGCGGGGCCCGCGGAGAGCGGGTCCCGTCCTCGTTCGGAGGCCCGCCGGGAGCGTCGGATTCAGGGGGCCGCCGGAGCTCGGGGCGTGCCGGGTGAAGCGGGTGCGCTCTCCTGTTTCTCCCGCTCAGGGGGGCGGGATCTCCCCCGATCCGCGGGTGATCAGGCGGGTCGGGATCACGACGGTCCTGGCCTTGGAGCGCTCGCCGTCCAGGCGGGCCATCATCAGCTCCGCCGCGGCCCTGCCCATGGCCGCGGGGTCCTGGGCCACCACGGTCAGCGCGGGCTCCAGCACCTCGGCCAGCGGGAGGTCGTCGAAGCCGACCACGGCCACCTCCCGGCGGCCGAGCCTGCCCAGGCCCAGGATGACGCCGGTCGAGGCGAAGTTGTTGGCCGCGAAGACGGCCGTGGCCGGTTCCCGCCCGTCGAGCAGCCGGGTCACGGCGGCCGCCGCGGCCTCGTGATCGTGGCCGATCTCCACCAGGTCCCGGTCGAAGGGGATGCCCGCCTCGGCCAGCGCGTCGCGGTAGCCCTGGAAGCGCTCACGCCGGGTGTACAGGGCGGGGAGGTCACCGATGAAGGCGATCCTGCGATGACCGTGGCGGATCAGCTGCGCCACCCCGGCGCGCGCCCCCTCCCGGTTGGAGCTGACCACGGAGTCCGCGGTCAGGCCGCCGGCCAGGCGGTCCAGGAAGACGACGGGCAGGCCCGCGGCCCGCTCGGCCCGCAGGGGGCGGTGGTCGCCTCCGGCGGAGGGCACGATGAGCAGCGCGGTGACCCGCCGGGCCAGGAAGGTGGAGATCAGCGAGCGCTCCCGCTCGGCGGTCTCCTCCGAGGAGCCCACGATCAGGGTCAGCCCCCGGGCCCGCACCGCGCTCTCGACCCCGCCGGCCACCGTGCCGAAGAAGGGGTTGCCCATGTCCGGGATGACCAGCCCCACCGTGGAGTCGCGCGCGCCGACCCGCATGTTCCGCGCCATGAGGTTCGGCTGGAAACCGAGCTTGCCCATGGCCTCCAGGATGCGCGCACGGGTCTCGGCCGCCACCGGGCCGTCGTCGTTGACCACGCGGGAGACGGTCTTGGCCGTGACCCCGACCTCCCGGGCCACGTCACTCATGGTCGCGCGGCGAGCCTTGGACATGGACCACCGTTCTTCTCGTCGGAGCCGCTCGGTCGGGACCAGGCTAGACCGTGATCGTTCTTCTCCGGTACGGTCCCGCACCTGGCCGGCGGGGGTTCCCACCCCGGCCAGGCGACCCGAGGGGGCCGCCGGACCGGGGACGAGGGCCACGCGAGGCCGGCCCCCCGGACCGGGGATCACGTGAGGCCGATCGCCCGCGCCGCCTCCTTGTCGGCCACCACGGCCTGCTCGTCGGCGTCCAGCTGCAGCGCGCCCGTCATGATCGCGACGACCTCGGCCATGCTGTGCTCGCCGGGCCTGATCTGGGCGACGCGGCGGCCGAGCCGCTGCACGTGGATCCGGTCGGCGATCTCGAACACGTGCGGCATGTTGTGGCTGATCAGCACCACCGGCAGGCCCCGGTCGCGGACCCGGCGGATCATGTCGAGCACCTGTCCGGACTCCTTGACGCCCAGCGCCGCGGTCGGCTCGTCCATCACCACCACGTGCCTGGCCCAGGCCACCGCCCGGGCCACCGCCACGCCCTGGCGCTGGCCTCCGGACAGCGACTCCACCGGCTGGGTCAGGGACCGCAGGCCGATCTTGAGGTCGGCCATGTGCCGGGCCGACTCCTCGCGCATCCGCCGGTGGTCGAGCAGGCGGAAGACGCGGCCGAGGAAGCCGGGCCGGCGTGCCTCGCGGCCGAGGAACATGTTGCTGGCGATGTCGAGCGAGGCCGCCACGGCCAGGTCCTGGTAGACGGTCTCGATGCCGAGCCTGCGGGCGTCGAGGGGGTCGCGGAAGCGCACCGGCCTGCCGTCCAGCATGATCTGGCCCTCGTCGGGCTGGAGCGCGCCCGTCAGTGCCTTGATCAGGCTCGACTTGCCCGCGCCGTTGTCGCCGATGACGGCGAGCACCTCGCCCGCCATCAGGTCGAAGTCGACGCCGTCGAGCGCCGTCACGTGGCCGTAGCGCTTGACCAGGCCGCGGGCCTGCAGCACCGGGGTCCGCGCGGTCTCGGCGGGCGGAGCCGAGGCGGTCCCGGCGGGGGAGGCCGGAGCGGTCTCGGCCGGCGGGGTCGGGGCGGTCCCGGCGGGGGAGGCCGGAGCGGTCTCGGCCGGCGGGGTCGGGGCGGAGGGGGCGTCGGTCATCGGATCCTCCTGCGGGAGAGCTGGTCCACGGTGACGGCGAGGATGACCAGGATTCCGGTGATCAGGGTCTGGTAGATCGAGGCCACCCCCATGAGCTGCAGGCCGTTGCGGAAGACGCCCACGATGAGCGCGCCGATCAGGGTGCCGATCACCAGGCCCCGGCCGCCGAACAGGCTGGTGCCGCCCAGCACCACGGCGGTGATGCTGTCGAGGTTGTCGGTCTGGCCGGCCTGCGGGTCGCCGACGCCGGTCCGGGAGACCAGCAGCAGCGCGGCGATGCCGTACACGAACCCGGCGGTCGTGTAGACGCCGACGGTGAGCCGGCCGGTCCTGATGCCGGTGAGCCTGGCCACCTCGGGGCTGTTGCCCAGGGCGTAGACGTGCTTGCCCCAGGCCGTCTGGCCGAGCAGGTAGGCGAACAGCAGGAACAGCAGGATCGTCAGCAGCGAGCCGTACGTCACCCGGGTGTCGCCGATGGAGAAGGTCTCGCCCAGCGCGGTCAGCGGCGCCGGCAGGTTGGTGACCGTCTGGTCCTGCGAGTAGATGTGGGTCAGCGCGAAGGCCACGTTGAGCATGCCCAGCGTGACGATGAACGGCGGCAGCGGGACGAGCGTGACCAGCAGCCCGTTGGCCGCGCCGAACCCCGCGCACACCAGCAGGCCGAGCGCGATCGCGACCAGCGGGGGCACGGTGCCCTCCGCGGCCAGCTTGGCCATCAGGATGCCGCCGAAGGCCATGATGGCGCCGTTGGACAGGTCGATCCCGGCGGTGAGGATGATCAGCGTCTGGCCGATGGCCAGCGTGCCGACCACCATCACCTGCTGGATGATCAGAGAGAAGTTCCCGCCGGTGAGGAACTGGTCACTGTTGAAGGAGAAGAACACGCAGGCGAGCAGCAGAGCCGCCAGCGGTCCCACCGTCGGCGTGGTCAGCAGCCGGCGGGCGAGCGAGGGCTCGGCCGCCTCGGGCGGCTTGGGAGGGGTGATCGTCGCGGTCATGTTCACCCCCAGCAGTTCTGCAGGCCGAACTCGGTGTCCTCGGCCTCGACGCCGCCGGCGGGCTTGTCGGTGATCAGCGTGACGCCGGTGTCGGTGTAGCCGGAGACCTTGGTGCCGCTCTTGCCGTAGTCGACGACGGCCTTGACGCCCTGCTCGGCCATCTTCAGCGGGTACTGCTGGGAGGTGGCGGCGATCTGACCGCTCTGCACGGCCTTGGTGCCGACGCAGCCGCCGTCGACCGAGACGATGAGCACGTCCTTCTCGCGCCCCTTGGCCTTCAGCGCGGTGTAGGCGCCCAGCGCGGCGGGCTCGTTGATGGTGTAGACGAGGTTGATGTCGGGGGCCTTCTGCAGGCAGTTCTCCATCGCGGTCTGTCCCTTGGACTGGTCGCCGCCGGTGTCCTGGGAGCAGACCACGGACGGGTCGCCCTCCTGGATGCCGAAGCCCTTGAGGAAGCCGTCGTGGCGCAGCTGCCCCACCGCGATGCCGGGGGCGAGGTCGAGGGTCGCGATCTTGGCGGGCTTGCCCGCCATCGTGGCCTTGGCGTACTGGCCGATGAGCTCGCCGGCCTTGAAGTTGTCCGTGGCGAACAGCGCGTCGGTGGCCTCCTGCGGCTCGGTCGGGCTGTCCAGCGCGATGACCAGGACACCGGCCGAGCGCGCCTTCTGCACGGCGGGCACGATCGCCTTGGAGTCGCTGGGCGTGATGAGGATGCCCTTCACCCCGGCGGCGACCATGTTCTCGATCGCGGTGATCTGGCTGGCGTTGTCGCCGTCGAACTTGCCCGCGGCGGTCATCAGCTCCGCGCCGTCGGCCTTGGCGGCGGCCTCGGCGCCGATCTTCATCTTGACGAAGAAGGGGTTGGTCTCGGTCTTGGTGATGAGTCCCACCTTGATCGCGTCCGCCTGGCCGGCGTTGTCGCCTCCGCCGCCGCAACCGGCGAGGGCGATGGTGGCGACTATCGCGCAGGCGCTGAGAGCACCGGCCGCGCGAGTACTACGAGACATGAGATGACTCCTGGTTCTCCCGGGGGGCGGGTGATGTCAACGTTGACATATGTCAACGTTGACATCCCTTGCGATGCGATGATGAACTCCGTTTGAGGAAACGTCAATGCCTCTTCGCCGTAACGAGCGGGCACCATGGATCCCGTGCTCGGAGACGTCTCTCCCCAGAAAGGCAGGCCAATGCCCTCCACCCAGGTCGCCGTGCTCGGCGAGTGCGTCGCGGACGCCTTCCCGATCGGGAGCGCGGGCCCGAACGAGCTGACCCTGCGCGTGCTGCCCGGAGGGGGGCCGGCCAACACCGCGGTGTCCCTGGCCCGCCTGGGCACCCCCACCCGGTTCCTGGCCCGGATCTCCCGCGACTCCTTCGGCGGTCTGTTCCGCGCCCACCTGGAGGCCTCCGGGGTCGACCTGAGCGGCTGCGTGAGCGCCGACGAGCCCAGCACGCTGGCGGTGGCCACCCTCGACGCGGCCGGGCAGGCCGGATACTCCTTCCACGCGGAGGGCGGCGCCGACTGGCAGTGGAGCGCGCAGGAGCTGGACACCGGGCGGGTCGGCCGGGCGGCCTGCCTGCACACCGGCTCCCTGGCCCTGGTCCGCGCGCCCGGGGCCGGGCACGTCGAGGAACTGCTGGAGAGCGTGCGGGAGCGGGCGACGGTGTCGATCGACCCCAACGTGCGGGCCGCCCTCGTCGCCCCGGCCGTCTACCGGACGCGGATGCCCCGATGGTGCGCGCTGGCCGACATCGTCAAGCTGAGTGACGACGACCTGGAGAAGATCCACCCCGGCGAGCCCGTGGAGCAGGTCTGCGAGACCTGGCACACCGCGGGCGCCCGCCTGGTCGTGGTGACACGCGGCCCGCAGGGCGCGCTCGTCTCCCTGGACGGGCGGTCGGCCACGGTGCCCGCCCCCGCCACCAAGGTCGTGGACACGGTCGGCGCCGGCGACTCCTTCACAGCCGGCCTGCTGCACCGGCTGCACGTCCAGGGTCTGCTCGGCGGGCGGCTGGACGGCCTCACCCTCGCCCAGGCCGTCGAGGCGGCCGCCTTCGCCGCCAGGGTCGCCGCGCTGACCTGCTCGGTCGCCGGGGCCGACCCGCCCTGGGCGGCCGATCTGGCCGGTGAGACGCTCCCGCTGAGCTGAAGGGGACCGAACCCGGAGAGCCCGAACCTGGCGACCGGAGGGAGCCGGACCCGCTGAGCCGGACCCGCTGAGCCGGAACCCGGACCCGACGAGCCGGGGGAACCGGACCCGCTCCCACCGGCCGGCCAGGCATCTCGACCAAGCGCTTGGCGGAGAGCATGATGGCCTGGTGCCGTACGCCGACGTCTTCGCCCGCAGCATCGCCGACCCCGAAAGCTTCTGGGGAGAGGCCGCCCAGGCCGTCGCCTGGAGCACCGCGCCGTCCCGGGTCCTGGACCGCGACGATCCCCCGTTCCACCGCTGGTTCCCCGACGGGGAGCTCAACACCTGCTTCAACGCCCTGGACCGGCACGTGGAGGCGGGCTACGGCGAGCGTCTGGCGCTGATCCACGACAGCCCGGTCACCGGGACCGTCCGCCGCCTCACCTACGCCGGGCTGCTGGCGGAGGTCGCCCGGTTCGCCGGGGTGCTGCGGGACCTGGGCGTGACCGGGGGCGACCGGGTCGTCATCTACATGCCGATGGTGCCCGAGGCCGTCGTCGCCATGCTGGCCTGCGCACGGCTGGGCGCGGTGCACTCGGTGGTGTTCGGCGGGTTCGCGCCCAGGGAGCTGGCGATCCGGATCGACGACGCCCGGCCCAAGGTGATCGTCTCGGCCTCCTGCGGGATCGAGCCGAGCCGGGTGGTGCCGTACAAGCCGATGCTCGACGCCGCGCTCGACCTCGCCGCGCACCGGCCCGAGCGGTGCGTGATCCTCCGGCGCGAGCAGGCCCCCGCCGAGCTCGTCCCGGGCCGGGACCTCGACTGGGCCGAGGCCGTGGCCGCCGCCGAACCGGCCGGATGCGTGCCGGTGCGGGCCGTCGACCCGCTCTACATCCTGTACACCAGCGGCACCACCGGCCTGCCCAAGGGCGTGGTCCGCGACAACGGCGGGCACGCGGTCGCGCTGCTGTGGAGCATGCGCGAGGTCTACGACGCCCGGCCGGGAGAGGTCTTCTGGGCGGCCTCGGACGTGGGCTGGGTCGTCGGCCACTCCTACATCGTGTACGGCCCGCTGCTGCTGGGCGCCACGAGCGTCCTGTACGAGGGCAAGCCGGTCGGCACGCCGGACGCGGGCGCGTTCTGGCGGGTGATCTCCGAGCACGGGGTGAGCACGCTGTTCACCGCGCCCACCGCGTTCCGGGCGATCAAACGGGAGGACCCGGCCGCGACCCTGCTCGGCAAGTACGACATCTCGTCGCTGCGGACGCTGTTCCTGGCCGGGGAGCGCCTGGACCCCGACACCTACCACTGGGCCTCGGAGAAGCTGGGCGTGCCGGTGGTCGACCACTGGTGGCAGACCGAGACCGGCTGGCCCGTGGCGGCGAACCTGCGGGGGCTGGACCCCATGCCGATCAAACCGGGCTCCCCCACCGTGCCCGTCCCCGGTTACGACGTGCGGGTCCTCGACCCCGACGGCCGCGACTGCGCCCCCGGCCAGGAGGGTGCCATCTGCCTGCGGCTCCCGCTGCCGCCCGGCACGCTGCCCACGCTCTGGCGGGACGACGAGCGCTACGTGAGCTCGTACCTGTCGCAGTTCCCCGGCCACTACCTGACCGGCGACGGCGGCTACCTGGACGAGGACGGCTACCTGTTCGTGATGGGCCGCACCGACGACGTGATCAACGTGGCCGGGCACCGGCTCTCGACCGGGTCGATGGAGGCGGTGCTGGCCGCGCACCCGGCGGTCGCCGAGTGCGCCGTGATCGGGGTCGCCGACGAGCTGAAGGGTCAGGTGCCGCGCGGTTTCGTGGTGCTCAAGAGCGGGGTGGAGGCCGATCCCCGGACGGTGTGCGCCGAACTGGTCCGGGCGGTGCGCGAGGAGGTGGGGGCGGTGGCCGCGCTGAAGCGGGTGGACGTCGTCCCGGCCCTGCCGAAGACCCGCTCGGGAAAGATCCTGCGCAAGACCATGCGCGGCATGGCCGAGGGCGCCGACGAGCCGGTGCCCTCGACGATCGAGGACGCCTCGGTCCTGGACGCCCTGCGCCCGGTCATCGCCCCGGGCCCGGAGGGGTGAAGGCCCGCGACCGGGGTGTGGGACGGCCAGGCGGGTAAGCCCTGGGGCCGGAGGCGGGTACGGCGGGCGGCGCAGCCCGGGTGGGCGACGCCCGCGCCCCACCGCGGACACACCCCACGGGCGGCCCCGCCACCACGGGCCACACCTGGGAACGGCCGGGTCACACGCGCGGGACCACGTGGCCGAAGCGGAACATCCGGGCCGGGTCGTAGTGGTCCTTCAGCCCGGCGAGCCTGCGCAGCACCGGCTCCGGCCAGGCCCGGGAGAGCCGCTCGGGCTCGATCGCGCCGCCCTGGAAGTTGAGCAGCGCGCCCCCGGTCGACCACTGGGCCAGGGCGTCGACGGTCGCCTGGACGCAGCCGGGGACGACCACGGCCATCAGCTCGGGCACCGGGGCACCGATGACCAGCAGGGAGAAGGCCGCATCCCGCCCGCCGACGGCGTTGGGCTCCTTGGGCTCGCGGGCCAGGGCGCCGCCCAGCTGGCGCAGCTCCACGACGGCGAGCGGCACCTCGGCGTCGGGGCCGGCGACCGCCAGCATCGTGTCCACCGTCTCCCGCGTCAGCTCCCGCAGCAGGGTGCCGCGCTCGCAGGCCGGCATCGGGTCCACCGGGTCGTCGTGGACGGTGTCGATCAGGCTGTACGGCATCCGCCCCACGGCGCCGAAGACCGGCTGGGCCACCTCGCGCATGGGGGCGAGCAGGGCCTCGGCCTGCCGGTCGTCGCCCAGGCAGGCGAAGCGGAGGTGGACCACGAAGCGCCCGCGCAGCGGCTCGGGGAGCTCGGGCAGCGGGGGCAGGCGGAGCATCGCCACCGAGGTGGTGACGGACTCGGGCAGCGTGCCGGTCCAGGTCCGGTAGGCGTGCAGGACCCGGGAGGCGTCCTCGGCGGCGTAGTAGAGGCCGCCGCCGTACAGGGAGGTCACCGGGAACAGGTCGACGGTCATCGAGGTCACCACGCCGAAGCTGCCCTTGCCGCCGCGCAGCGCCCAGAACAGGTCCGGCTCGCGGCCGGAGTCGGCCACCCGCACCTCTCCGTCCGCCGTGACGACGGTGATCTCCCGTACGTGGTCGGCGGCGAAGCCGAAGGTCCGCGCGATCGGGCCGAGACCGCCGCCCAGCGTGTAGCCCACCGCCCCGACCCCGGAGGACGAGCCGCTGAGCGGAGCCAGGCCGTGCGGGGCCGCGGCGGCGACGACCTCGGCCCAGGTGCAGCCCGCGGCGACGGTGGCGGTACGGGCGGACGGGTCGACGGTGACCTCCCGCATCCGCGACGTGGTGATCAGCAGCGCCCCGTCCGCCGCCTGGACCGCGCCGTGACCGGTCGCCTGCACAGCCACGGGCAGGCCGCGGCCGGCGGCGAAGCGGATCGCGGCGGCGACGTCCCCGGCGCCGGTCGCGCCCACCACGACGGCGGGACGGTGCCGGACGGCGAGGTTGAACCCCGCGGCCTCCTCCTCGAAGCCGTCCTGGCCGGGAGCCAGCACGGGTCCGGCGACCTGCCCGCGCAGGGCCCGCAGCCCGGTCTCGGCGAGGGTGGCGGTCGGGTGGGTGGTCATGGTTCTTCTCCTGGTGCTGAGGGATGGTCGGGCCGGTCGGACCGGCCGTTCAGTTCTCGCACCCCCGGCTAGGAATCGGCTGGGACATCTCCTGAGCGGGACTGGTGGAACGCTTGGGGCCCAGCGCACGGCGGTGTCGTACGACGGGCCGGTGCCGTACGGCGTGTTCGCGGCCGGGTGCGCGGATGGGGACTGCGCCGCCCGCCCCGCCGATCTCCTGGTGAGGTCCCGGGTGGGGTCCTAGTCGTTTCCTAGCCGGCTGTCCGATGCTGCGGGAATGTCGTCGCCACTTCCGCCCGAGCCGCCCAGCACCCTGCTTCTGCGGGAGGTCCCGGCGCACGCGGGCACGGCGGGCGCGGGCCTGCTCGGCCCGGTCTTCGACGAGGTCCTGCGGGAGGTGTCGGCCGCCCGCTGCCGCATGTACGTGCTGGTCGATCTTGCGGGTCCCCTGTCCGCCCCGCCGGTGGCCGCCGCCCTGGTCGCGATGGGGCCGGGCGGCGGGGAACCGGACGCGGGAGGGGGCGCCGGGCCGGAGCGGACCGGAGCTGAACGGACCAGAGCAGAACGGACCAGAACAGAGCGGACCAGAACAGAGCGGACCGCCCGGCTGCGGGCCCTGGCCGTGAGCACGCCGTACCGGGGAAGGGGCCTGGCGCGGCGGCTGCTGGGAGACCTGCTGACCGAGCTGCGCGCCGACGGAGTACGGCGGGTGCGCTGCCTCGCGCCCTCCGGAAACGGTGACCCGTCTCCCTCGGAAAACGGCGGCCTGCCCGCGCTGCTCGCCGCCGCCGGGTTCACCCGGGAGCCGGTCGGGGCCGCCGCGGAGTCACCCGCCTCCACCTGGGAGAACCGCGCCGGCGGAAGGGCCGCGAGAACGGTGGGGACACAGGTGACATATCAGTACGATGAGCCGGAGAGCGGACCTCCCGGGATCGTCTGGCTCGTGCGGGAACTGTGATGCGAACGGCGGTCGATGACATGCGAGCCCCGGCAGGTGACGAGGACGGGACGAGGACCGGGCTGGACTTCCGGATCCTGGGACCGCTGGAGGTCGCCGACGCCTCGGGAACGGTCCTCGACATCGGGTCCCGCAAGCAGCGCGCCGTCCTGATGCTCCTGCTGCTGAACGCCCCCCACGTCGTCCCCCTCGACCAGCTGATCGACCGGTTGTGGGCGGACGAGCCGCCCTCCAGTGCCACGGGAACGCTCCAGGCCTACATCTCCCAGCTCCGCCGGGTCCTCGAACCGCTGCGCAGCCCGCGCTCCCCGTCCCGGGTGCTGCGCACCCGCGAGCCCGGATACCTCCTGGACGTCACCGCCGCCCAGATCGACGCCGGCCGCTTCACCGCCGCGGCCGAGGCCGCCCACGCCGCGCTGGCCGGCGGCAGGCCCGGGGAGGTCGAGCGCATCCTGGGGCCCGCCCTGGCGCAGTGGCGCGGGGAGCCGCTGGCCGACTTCCCCGAGGACCCCTTCGCCCGCCCGGCCGCCGCCCGCCTCGTCGAGACGCGGCTGTCGGCGCTGTCGGTGCGGGCCGAGGCCCGCCTGGCCCTGGGGCGGCACGCCGAGGTGGTCGTCGAGGCCGAGCGCCTACTCACCCTCGACCCCTACCGCGAGGGCCTGTGGTCGCTGCTCATGCGCGCCCTGTACCGCGACCGCAGGCAGGCGGAGGCGCTGGCCGCCTACCAGCGCTGCCGCACGCTCCTGGGCGAGGAAGTCGGCCTCGACCCCGGCCCGCAACTGCGCCGCCTGGAGCAGGCGATCCTCGACCAGGACGAGTCGCTGGACGGCCCCTGGCCCCCCGCTGCCGCCGTCTCCGTTCCGGCTCCCTCCGTCGTCTCCCCCGTCCCCGTCTCCCCCGACGCTCCGGTCTGCGGCGTTCCAGCCCCCGATGCTCCGGCCCCCGGCCCCTCCGTCCCCGGCGGCTCGATCCCCCGCCCGGCTCCCGGCCCCGCGGGCGGCCTGCCCCGGCTCGTCGGCAGGGAACCGCACCTGCGCAGGATCGCCGAGCGCCTGGACGACGCCGGGCGCGGCAGGGGCGGCGTCCTGCTGATCGGCGGGGAGTCCGGGATCGGCAAGACCCGGCTGGCCGAGGCCGCAGCGGAGATGGCGGCCGAGCGCGGCCTCACCGCGGTGTGGAGCAGATGCGTCGAGGGCCGGGGAGCTCCGGCGTTCTGGCCGTGGATCCAGGTGCTGCAGGCACTGGGCGAAGGGCACGGCGGGCTGGAGGAGGTGCTCCACCGGCTGACCGGCGACGATCCGCTCAAGGGACCGTCCGGCGAACCGTCCGAGGAACCGTCCGGCGAACCACACGGCGGCGGCCGTACCGGCGCGGACGGCTCTCCCCCGGCGGTACCGCAGGACCGGACCCGGCAGGACCGGGCCCGGGAGGCCGTGGATCCCGACACCGCGCGCTTCCTGCTCTACGACGCCATCGCCGGGGCGCTGACCCGCCGTACGGCCGGCGCGCCCGTGCTGGTCCTCATGGAGGACATCCACTGGGCGGACGCCGCCTCCCTGAAGCTGCTGACCTTCCTCGGCGGCGACCTGCACCGCACGCCGCTGCTCGTGCTGGCGACCATGCGCCCCGAACCCGCCGGGCCGGACGAGCCCGCCGAGGCCCGGCAGGCGCTGACCGGCGCGCTGGGCGAGCTGACCCGGCAGCGCGGCACCGAACGGATGAACGTCACGGCCTTCACCGCCGAGCAGATCACCGACTATCTCGGCGGCGGCGATCCGGATCTCGCCCGCGCGCTGCGCGACCGCACCGGGGGCAACCCGTTCTTCCTGGGCGAGCTGCTGCGCCTGCTGTCCAGCGTGCACCCGCTGGACCGGGTGACCGCGGCCGACGTCGTCGCGCTGGCCGTGCCCGACGGGGTGCGCGACGTCATCACCCAGCGGGTCTCGCGACTGCCGGAGGACTCCCAGACGCTGCTGCGGGTCGCCGCGGTGATCGGCCGCGACGTCGACGCGGACGTGCTGGAGGCCGCCTCCGGGATCGGCGGCGCGCGGCTGATGATGCTGCTGGAACCGGCGGTGGCCACGGGCCTGCTGGCGGAGGTGGAGGGCGGCTGGGACTACCGCTTCTCGCACGCGCTGGTCCAGGAGGCGCTGTACGCGGGGCTGAGCCGCCTGCAGCGCGCGCAGCTGCACGGGCGGGTCGGCGAGGCGGCCGAGAGCCTGGCCCGGGGCGGCCTGGACGCCCGCCTGCCGGTGCTGGCCCACCACTTCGGCATGGCCGCGCGGGTCGGCTACGCCGCCAAGGCCGCCTCCTACGCGGCCCGGGCCGCCGCCCAGGCCGCGGCCCGGCTCGCCTACGACGAGGCGGTCATGTTCTGGGAGCAGGCGCTCGCCTGCCTCGACCCGTCCGCGCCGCAGGCGCCCTCCTCCCGCTGCTCGCTGCTGGTGGAGCTGGGCCGGGCCCGCCGGGTGACCGGTGACGTGGTCGGGGCGCGGGCGGCGCTGGACGAGGCGGTGACCCTGGCCACCGACCTGGGCGACGACGACGCGGTGATCGAGGCCGCGACGGTCTTCGGCGGGATCACGCTGTGGAACTGGCGCGCCTACGGGGTCGTGGACCGGCGGATGGTCGCCGTGCTGGAGGACCAGCTGTCCCGGCTGCCCGCCGGTCAGGAGAGCCGGCGGGCCGAGCTGCTGGGCACCCTCGGCGTGGAGCTGTACTACGGCGAGCGGCAGCGGGAGGGGCAGCGGTACGCCGCCGAGGCCGTCGCGCTGGCCCGCGGGATCGGGGACCCGCAGCTGCTGGCCCGCGCTCTGAACAACTTCATCATCGCGGCCTGGACGCCGGAGAACGACGAGGAGCGCTACCGGGCGGCCGAGGAGATCCTCACTCTGCCGGGCCTGGCCCGCGCCACCGAGATCATCGCCCGGATGCACCGCATGCCGGGTTATCTCAGGGCCGGCATGCTGGCCGACTTCGACGCCGAGCTCGCGCGCTGCCTGCGGCTGACCGCCGAGGTGCGCATGCCGGAGATCGAGACGCAGGTGACCTACGCCGCGGTCGGGCGGGCCATGCTCGACGGCGACTGGGACGAGGCCGACCGCCTGACCGCGGCCGCCACCGACGCCTACCGGCGCACCAGCCTGTGGGGGCCCGACGCCCTGAAGACGGCGTGCACGTTCTTCGCCGCGTGGGGACGGGGACGGCAGCCGGAGGGCCTGCTGGACCGGCTGATCGAGGCCGGGGACGACGACTCCGACCGGATGCTGCGCCCCACCGCCGTGCTGGCCGCCCTGGAGGCCGGGGACGAGGCCCTCGCCCACCGGCTGATCGACCGCTGGGGCGTCGCCATCGAGCGCGACTGGGCCTGGCAGTACACGGCCTGGCAGTGGGGGCTCGTCTCCGCCCGGATCGGCCGCCCCGACCCGCACGGCCTGCTGGAGGAGCTGACGCCGATCGCCTCCCAGCTGATGACGATGGGCACGGGCTGCGTCTCGTGGGGCGCGCTCGACGACGTCGTCGCACTGCTGCTGCGCCGTACGGGCCGGATCGAGGAGGCCCTGGCGCACGCGGAGCGGGCCGCCGGCGCCCACCGCCGCCTGGGTCTGCGGCATCTGGAGCGGCGCAGCGCCGAACTCGCCGGCGAGTTGCGCGGCGCGCTCCGGAGCTGATCCCCCTCCGCGCTCCGTCCCCCGCGCTCCGGACCTCGGCTCCGGAGCGCGGGGGACGGAACGCGGGGGGCGGCGCCGGTCAGCGGGAGGCGGAAGCGCGCTCCCCTTCCCGCCGCGAGCGCTGGGGCGCCCGGTAGGCCCACTGCCAGACCAGCTCCAGCGGCCCCCGGTCGTGGCGGCGCAGCCAGAGCGAGGCCAGCGTCATGAACAGCACGCAGATGACCGCCCAGGCGACCGGCACCCACCACGGCCGCAGCCCGTCCAGGCGCGCGGCCAGCCCGAGGCCCCAGCCGTAGCAGAGCACGGCCCCCGCCAGGTTCTGGAAGACGTAGCAGCTCAGCGCGGTCCGGCCGACGGCCGTCAGGCCCCGCCGCAGCGGGCCGGGGGCGCCGGACATCCGGTGGACGATCGCGGTGACCAGGCCGAGCAGGCCCAGGGCCACCAGCGGCGGCAGCAGGTAGCGGTCCACCAGGAACCAGCCCTCCCCGGCGAAGGAGGTCAGCAGGTTCAGCGGGGCGCCCACGCCGAGACCGAGGATCATGAGCCTGCGCCGGAGCGCGGCGCCCCGGCCGGAGTCCTCGAACACCCCGGCCCGCGTCAGCCGCGACCCGAGCAGGAACAGCACGACGCCCATCGGGATGATGAACACCGCCTCCAGCCGGTAGAGGCCGAACAGCTCGAACCGGGCGGCGACCTGCTCGCCGTAGCTCCCCTGGCTGAACAGCGTGCCCGGCGCGGAGGCCGGATCGGCCGCCGTGTCCTGCTGGGCCAGCAGGACGGCGGTGAGCAGGCCGATCGCCACCACGAAGGTCGAGCCCACTCCGATCATCCAGGCGCGCACGGCGCGGTCGCTGCGGCCGATCAGGTAGGCCACGATCATCGAGGTGATCGCGTAGCCCATCAGCACGTCGAACTCGAAGATCAGGAAATAGTGGATCAGCCCTTCGGCGAACAGCAGCGCGGCCCGCCACAGGTACCAGCCCGGCCAGGGGGTGCCGCGCCGCCGCGCCGAGCGGTACTGCAGCTCCAGCCCCACCCCGAACAGCAGCGTGAGCAGCGCCAGGAACTTTCCGTTGGTCAGGAATCTCAGGAAGCTCTCCACCGCGCCCGGCTGGGCCAGCGCGTCGAACACCGCGGCGGGCCCGCCGGGGTCGGTGAAGATCCAGATGTTGGTGCCCAGCGTGCCCATGATGGCCACACCCCTGAGCACGTCCAGAGCGTCGATGCGTCGGTCGGTCACTCCTCCACGATCGCGTCCCGACCGGCCCGGGACATCGGCACGCGGACCCAGACGGGCCGTACACCGATGGATGTACGGCCTCCGTCTCCGGACCGGTTCGGCCCGCGACTAAAGATGCTCGCCCAGGAAGGCGGTGACGGCCTCGACGGCCTGGGTGACGTACGGCTCGGCGTCGTAGAGGTCGATGTGCAGCCGGGCGTCCAGCCAGATGAGCTTCTTGGGCCCGTCGATGCGCTTGTAGGCCTCCTCGGCCCCCTCGGGCGAGCAGAAGCGGTCGACGACGCCGTGCACGATGAGCCCGGGCGTGGGTGACAGGAAGTCGGCGCCGGTCATGTTGTCCACGGTGACCAGCTCGCGGATCGAGGCCCGGGTGACCTCGTTGCGCCAGTGCGGGGAGGCGCCGCGCTCGGTGCCGTAGTAGGCGAACGGCTCGTCGCCCGGCATCGCGGCCTCCCCCTCCTCCGCGACGGCCGGGAGGTACTCCACCGGCCCTCCCCGGTCCTGGCGCTCCAGGATCTCGGTGAAGGAGGCCAGCGCTCCCCGGTAGCCCTGCGGCGACATCCCCGCGCGCATGGCGTAGGGGTTGTTGTAGGCGCCCGCGATCCCGGCGAAGGCCTTCACCCGCGGGTCGAAGGCGGCGAACCGCAGCGCGTAGCCCCCGCCCAGGCAGATCCCGACCGCGCCGATCCGCTCGCCGTCCACCTCGGGCCGGGCACGCAGCAGCGAGACCGCGGCCCGCAGGTCGTGCAGCTTGCCCTGCGGATCCTCGTGGCGGCGCGGCTGCCCGCCGGACTCGCCCCAGTTGCGGTGGTCGAAGGCCAGCGTCGCGTATCCGGCCTCGGCCAGCCGGGCCGCGTAGAGCCCGGTGACCTGGTCACGGGTGCCGGTGAACGGGCCGGTGAAGACCAGCGCCGGATGCGGCCCCGGTCCTCCGGGCACGCGCAGGTCTCCGACGAGCGTGATCCCGTCGGCGGTGAACTCAACCCTCTCGGTCATGCCCCCAAGTCTGTACGGCCCGCACCGGCGGCGCGAGCCGTACAGCCTCCGTGAGACGAACCGCCCGTTAGGAGTCGAACCCGAGACCCATCCGGTCCAGGGTGCGCAGCCACAGGTTGCGGCGGCCCTGGTTGAGGTCGGCCTGGGCGATCGACCACCGGGTCATCTGGATCCCGGCCGAGCGCACCGGTTCGGGCGGGAAGGGGATCGGCTTCTCCTTGACCATCCGCAGCTCGGTCCGCTCGGTCCGCTCGCCGCTCAGCAGGTCGAGCATGACGTTGGCGCCGAACCGGGTGGCCCCGACGCCCATGCCGGTGTATCCGGCGGCGTAGGCCAGGCGCCCGCCGTGCGAGGTGCCGTAGAACGCGCTGAAGCGGCTGCAGGTGTCGATCACCCCGCCCCACCGGTGGGTGAAGCGCAGGTCCGCCAGCTGGGGGAAGGTGGCGAAGAAGTGCTCGGCCAGCTTGACGAAGGTGGCGTCGCGCTGCTCGTACTCCGGCTTGATCTTCCCGCCGTTGTAGTAGACCGCGTCGTAGCCGCCCCACAGGATGCGGTTGTCCTCGGTCAGCCGGTAGTAGTGGAACTGGTTGGCCGAGTCGCCGACGCCCTGCCGGTTGCCCCAGCCGACCGAGGCCAGCTGCCCGGCCGAGAGCGGCTCGGTCATCAGCACGTAGTCGTAGACCGGCACCAGGAAGTGCCTGAGCCTGCGCAGCAGCGGCGGGAACACGCCGGTGCCGAGGGCGACCCTGGCGGCCCTGACGGAGCCGTACGGCGTGAGCAGGTCCAGGCCCGCCGGGGTGTCGCGCATGGTGCGCACCGGCGTGCGCTCGTGGATGCGCACGCCCAGCTCCAGGCAGGCCTGCCGCAGCCCCCAGGCCAGGCGGGCGGGGTCGAGCATGGCGCAGCCGTCGCGCTCCCACATCCCGCCGGCGTAGGTGGGCGAGTCCACCTCCGCGCGCACCTGCCCTGCGTCCATCATGTCGAGGCGGACGCCCAGCTCGCGGGCTATCTGCGAGCTCTCGTGCATCTCCTCCAGCTGCCACGGCTCGGTGGCCACGTGCAGCTCGCCGGTGCGCTCGTAGCCGCAGTCGATGCCGTAGCGGGCGACGGTCTCGCCGATCTCGTCGAGGTTGCGCAGGCCCATGTGCTCCAGCGCGGAGATCTCCTCGGGCCAGCGCTCCAGCCCGTTGGCGATGCCGTGGGTCAGGGTCGCCATCGCGAAGCCGCCGTTGCGGCCGGAGGCCGCCCAGCCGATCCTGCGCCCTTCGAGCAGGACCACGTCGAGCGACGGGTCGCGCTCCTTGGCCATCAGGGCCGTCCACAGCCCCGAGAAGCCGCCGCCGACCACCGCGAGGTCGGCGGTCGTGTTTCCGAAGAGCCGCGCCTGCGACTCGGGTTTCGCCGGACTGTCCAGCCAGTACGGCTTGCGCTCCGCATCAGTCAGTGCCTTCAGCGGATCCACAATCTCACTTCCCAACGTGAGTCTTGAAAAAGCTCTCTTGATTTGATTGCTCGATCAGTCAGTTGAACGAGCGCGGGTTCCCCCCGCCTCTTTCCGATCTCGCCTCCCTGTTCCTTGCTCGCGATGTACGCCGCGGGGCCCGCGCCGTACGGCGCGGGCCCCGCGGCGTCCTCAGGTGCGGCGCCGGCTCGCGATCGCGTTGCCGATCGCGATGGCGACTCCGATGCCGAAGATGAGTGTGCCCATCACATTGACCTGCGGCGGGATGCCCACCTTGACCGAGCCGATGATCCACAGCGGGAACGTCAGCGTGGAGCCGTTGACGAAGCTCGTCACGACGTAGTCGTCGATGGACAGCGCGAAGGCCAGCAACGCCCCGGCGAACACGGCGGGCATGATCGCCGGCAGCGTCACCAGGCGGAACGTGGTCCACGTGCCCGCACCCAGGTCCCTGGCGGCCTCCTCCAGCGAGGGATCCAGCCCGACCACCCGGGCGCGTACCGTCACCACCACGAAGGACAGCGAGAACAGCACGTGCGCGATGGTGATGGTGAGCAGGCCCCGCGGGGTGTTCCCCGAGACGAACAGCGACAGCAGCGAGGCTCCCATGACCAGCTCGGGCGTCGAGATCGCCGCGAAGACCAGGAAGTTGCTCATCCCCTTGCCGCGGAAGCGGTAGCGCCCCAGGGCCAGGCCCAGGAGGGTGCCGATCACGGTGGTCAGCACGGTGCTGATCACCGCGATCTCCAGGGAGTTGACCAGCGCGCCGGTGAGCGAGCCGTCGGCGAACAGCTCGCCGTACCACCGCAGTGTGAAGCCCTGCCAGGAGGTGTTGGACTTGCTCTGCTTGTCGTTGAAGCCGAACAGGATCATCACGGCGATCGGCGCGGTGAGCCACGCGATGATCAGCCATGTGTAGACGTGCAGGAGCCGGTCGCCGAGTCTGCCTCTCATCGGGCCGCCGCCTCCAGCACGTTCTCGGTGCCGAGCGACCGCGCGTAGACGAAGATGCCCACCAGCAGCACCGCCATCAGCGTGAACGACAGCGCCGACGCGGTCGGGTAGTCGTTGTTGGTCAGATACTCGGTCTGGATGATGTTGCCGATCATCGTGTTGCCGGTGCCGCCCAGGATGCGGGCGTTGACCGGGTCGGCCGTGGCCGGCACGAAGGTCATCAGCACGCCCGCGAAGACGCCCGGCAGCGACAGCGGCAGCACCACCTTGCGGAAGGCCGCCCACCGTGAGGCGTACAGGTCGTAGGCGGCCTCGACGACCCTCGGGTCCACCCGCTCCAGCGCCACGTAGATCGGCAGCACCATGAACGGCAGGAAGTTGTAGACCAGGCCGCCGATCACCGCCACGTCCGTGGCCAGCACGTGGAAGTCCCCGGGCAGCAGCCCCGCCGACTTCAGCGGCCCGAACAGGATGCCGTCGTCGGCCAGCAGGAAGCCCCAGGAGATCGTGCGCAGCACGAAGGACACGAAGAACGGCAGCAGCAGCAGGAACAGGTACATCGACTTGCGCCTGCCGCCCTTGAAGGCGATCCAGTACGCCATCGGGTAGGCCAGCACCAGCATGATCAGCGTGGCGATCCCGCCGTAGATCAGCGACCTGATCAACTGCGTGTGGTACTGCCCGACGGCCTTGGCGTAGTTGGAGAAGCTGAAGGTCTGCTGGAACCCTTCGAGGAGGTTGCCGGTCGTCAGCGAGACCGAGGCCATGGCGGCGATCGGGACCACGAAGAAGATCGCGAACCAGATCCAGGCCGGCAGGGCCAGCAGGTACGGCGCGGCCGCCGCTCTGACTTTTCTCATCCGCTAGCCCTGCGTGACGGCCTGGAACATGCTCTCGAAGGCCTCCTGTTCGGCGGGCGTGGAGGGCGTGACGTAGGTGTGCAGCTTGGCGTAGTCGGCCTCGGTCGGGAAGATCAGCGGGCTCTCGATCATCGCCTCCAGGGCCTCCTTGTCCTCACCCTTCAGCCCGGCGGCCTTGGTGGACAGCAGGTCCTTCACCGCGGGCACCGGCGTGACGTACTGGATGTACTCCGTCAGCTCGGCGGCGATCTCGGGCTTGTAGAGATAGTCCATCAGCATGAGCGCGTCGACCGGGTTGGCCGCGCCCTTGGGGATCATCATGTTGTCGGTCCAGATGGTGCCGCCCTCCTCGGGCACCACGAACGCGACCGGCTCCCCGGCGAGCTGGCGCTGGAAGACGTCGCCCGACCAGCCCATGGTCAGCCACACGTCTCCCTTGGAGACCGCGTCGATGTAGTCCTGGTCGTAGTACTTGCGGACGATGCCGTCCTCGCGCTGCTTCTGGAGCATCGCGGCGGCCTTGTCCCAGTCGGCCCTGGTGGACTGCTCCGGCGCCACGCCGAGCGCGAGCAGGCCGTAGTTGGCGATCTCCTGGGAGTCGGCCATCATGCCGACCTTGCCCTTGTACTTGGGATCGAACAGCGCCTGGATGCTCTTGATCGGGTCCTTGACGTACTTGGTGTTGTACGCGATCCCGGTCATGCCCGAGGTGTAGGGGATGGAGTAGGTGTTGTTCGGGTCGTAGGCCGGGTTCTTGTACTTCGCCCCGGCGTTGGCGGCGAAGTTCGGCAGCTGCTTGTGGTCCAGCGCCACCAGATAGCCCAGGGCCTGCATCTTGGCGAACTGCGTGCCGTTGGTCATCACGATGATGTCGTAGCCCAGCGGCTGCCCGGCCCGCAGCTGCGGCTCGGCCTTGCCGAAGAAGGAGGCGTTCTCCTCGATGACCTCGAGGTACTCGACCGTGATGCCGGTCTCCTGCTCGAACTTCTTCAGCGGCCCGCGGTCCTCGGGCATGTACTCCGGCCAGTTGGCGAAGACGACCTTGCCGTTCTTCTTCTTGCCGGCCCAGAAGTCGGCCACCTCGGAGGGCTTGGGGGCGGCCTTCTGCTGGCCCTGGACGCCGCAGGCGCTCAGGGCGAGCCCGGCGGCGGAGAGGCCGGTCAGGCGGAAGACGTCCCGCCGGCTGACGGAGCGGCTCCGGGTCATGCCGCGGAGGAAGGCGGGGGAGGTGCGCGGGTCGTGCATGGAGGGGCTCAACTTCCGATCGCGTACGAGTGGTGCGGCTGCCACGACAACCACACGGCGTCGCCACGCTCCGCCGTGCTGCTGCTGTCGAGCGCATTCTGCTGGAAGACGGTGACCTCGGCGCCGTCGGCGAGGCGCACCGCGTAACTGTTGTACAACCCCAGGTAGACCACCTCGGACACGGTGCCGCGCACGGCGCTGATGTCCCCGGACGGCTCCTCGGTGGAGATCGTGATCTTCTCGGGCCGGACGGTCACCGAGATCGGGTCCCCCGCCCGCTGTGACGCCTCCGCCACCAGGACCCGCCCGTGCTCGCCCAGCTTCAGTACGGCGCACCCGGACTCGACCCGGTCCACGGCGCCGCTCAGCAGGTTGGAGGTGCCGATGAAGCCGGCCACGAAGGCGGTGGCCGGGCGCTCGTAGATCTCGCGGGGCGCGGCGAGCTGCTCGACCAGGCCGTCGTTCATCACCGCGATGCGGTCGCTCATGGTGAGCGCCTCGCTCTGGTCGTGGGTGACGTAGACGAACGTGATGCCGACCTCGCGCTGGATGCGCTTGAGCTCGATCTGCATGGCCTGGCGGAGCTTGAGGTCCAGGGCGCCCAGCGGCTCGTCCAGCAGGAGCGCGCGGGGCCGGTTGACCAGGGCGCGGGCCAGGGCCACCCGCTGCTGCTGGCCGCCTGACATCTCCCGGGGGCGGCGCTTCTCGCGCCCGCCGAGGTCCACGATCTCCAGCATCTCGCCGACGCGCCGCCTGATCTCGGCCTCGGCGACCTTCCTGCGCCGCAGGCCGAAGGCCACGTTCTCCCAGACGCTCATGTGGGGGAAGAGCGCGTAGGACTGGAACACCATGTTCACGTCGCGTTTGTTGGGCGGGACGTTCGTCACGTCCTGGCCGAGCAGCCGCACGACGCCGCGCGTGGGTTCCTCGAACCCGGCCACCATGCGCATGGTGGTCGTCTTGCCGCAACCGGACGGGCCGAGGAGCGAGAAGAACTCGCCCTCGGCGATCGCCAGGGTGACTCCCTTGACCGCCTGGACGACCTCACCGTGGGCGAGATACTCCTTGACGACCCCGTCGAGCTCGATGGCGGGCACCTGTGGTGCGCCGGAGGCGGCCGCGGCCGCCTCCGTGCCCGCCTGGATTTCGGTCATACCAGGCTTGTTCCTCTGTTCGCGGCTATTCGCCGATGTAGTGCATGACGTGCTTGACGCGCAGGTAGTCGTGCAGACCGAAGACCGACAGGTCCTTGCCGTAGCCGGAGTGCTTGAACCCGCCGTGCGGCATCTCGGACACGAACGGGATGTGGGTGTTGACCCACACCACGCCGAAGTCCAGCTTCTTCGACATCCGCATCGCCCTGCCGTGGTCGGAGGTCCACACCGAACCCGACAGACCGTACTTGACGCCGTTGGCCTTGGCGACCGCGTCGGCCTCGTCGGAGAACGTCTGGACGGTGATGACCGGGCCGAAGACCTCGTTCTGCACCATCTCGTCGTCCTGCTGGAGGCCGTCGACGACGGTCGGGGCGAAGAAGTAGCCCTTGTCGCCGATCCGGTGGCCGCCGGTCAGGACCTTGGCGTGACCGGGGACCCGCTCGAAGAAGCCGGCGACGCGCTCCAGCTGGCCGGCGTTGTTGAGCGGGCCGTACAGCGCCTCCTCGTCCGAGAGGTCGCCGGTCCTGGTGTTCGCGGCGGCCTCGACGAGCGCGGCGGCGAACTCGTCGTGGACGTTCTCGTGGACCAGCACGCGGCAGGCGGCGGTGCAGTCCTGGCCGGCGTTGTACAGGCCCGCGGTGGCGATGGCCTCGGCGGCGGCCTTGAGGTCCTTGACGTCGTCGAAGACGACGACCGGGGCCTTGCCGCCGAGCTCCAGGTGGACCCGCTTGAGGTCGTCGGCCGCGCTCTTGGCCACGGCCATGCCCGCGCCGACCGAGCCGGTGATCGCGACCATCGCGGCGGTCGGGTGGCCCACGACCAGGGCGCCGGTCTCGCGGTCGCCGACGACGACGTTGAAGACGCCCTTCGGCAGCACCTCACCCATGATCTCGGCCAGCTTGACCGTGGAGACCGGGGTGGTGTCGGACGGCTTGAGCACGACGGTGTTGCCCGCGGCCAGCGCCGGGGCGATCTTCCACACGGCCATCATCATCGGGTAGTTCCACGGCGTGACCTGGCCCACGACGCCGATCGGCTCGTGCCGGATGACGGAGGTGTGGTCGGCCAGGAACTCGCCCGAGGTCGGTCCCTCAAGGGTGCGGGCGGCGCCGGCGAAGAAGCGGAAGTGGTCGGCGGCCACCGGCGTCTCGTCCTCGGCCATGCGGGCACGCGGCTTGCCGGTGTTGCGGCACTCGGCCTCGTTCAGCTCCTCGGCCCGCGCCTCGATCGCGTCGGCGACCTTCAGCAGCAGGTTGGCGCGTTCGCCCGGCGTGGTCTGGCTCCAGCTCTCGAACGCGGCGGCCGCGGCGGCGTAGGCCGCCTCGACGTCCTCCGCGCCGGAGATCGGCGCCCGGAGGTAGGCCTCTCCGGTGCACGGGTCGATGACGTCGGAGAACCTGGCACTCTTGGCGTCCGCCAACTCGCCGTTGACGTAGTTTCGAAGACGGGTGAGCTCAGAGTTCTCAACCGGGGTGGTCATCGTCGACCTCCTAGAGCATGGGGGCTGAGTTGTCGCGACTCTTACAGAGCAACAGGCTCGCGACAAGGGATTTCGTTGTGAAGATACCAAATTGCTACGGAATCGCTTGACAGAGCGGTCAGAACTGACAACATGTCGCATCGGAGATGCAACATGACGGCTACAGCCCCGAAACATGACGCCAGGGAGCGCGGATGACGACGCCGCCCAAGGTCCGCCGTGACACCGACGCCAAGTCCGGCACCGTCGTCCTCGACGAGATCTCCAAGCGGATCATCGAGGAGCTGCAGTCCGACGGGCGCAAGCCGTACGCGGCGATCGGCAAGGCCGTGGGCCTGTCCGAGGCCGCCGTCCGCCAGCGGGTCCAGCGCCTGCTCGACGCGGGCGTCATGCAGATCGTCGCGGTCACCGACCCGCTGACCCTGGGCTTCTCCCGCCAGGCGATGATCGGCATCAAGTGCGAGGGCGACCTGGAAGAGGTGGCCGACGAGCTGTCGGCCATCGCGGAGATCGACTATGTCGTGCTGACCGCCGGGTCCCTCGACATCATGGTCGAGGTGGTGTGCGAGAGCGACCAGCACCTGCTGGAGATCCTGGGCAAGATCCGCGCCATCCCGACCGTGCGCGCGACCGAGACGTTCGTCTATCTCAAGCTGCACAAGCAGACCTACTCCTGGGGCACCCGCTGACGCACCCGCGGGATTCCCGCCGAGACCCTCCGGGGCGCCCGGCGGTCTCATCGGCCGAGGTGTTCTTCCAGGACCCCGGCCATCTCCGCGAGGAACGCGTCCACCTGGCCCACGGAGTAGCCGGGCTTGAACATGACCGTGGCGAACCTGGCCTCCCGCACGTCCCCGGGCGTGAGCGGCTGCTCGGTGGTCCCGCGCAGGGTCGCCACGAGCCGGTCGAGGAAGACGTCGACCTCTCCCTCGTTGTAGCCCATGCCCAGCCGCCCGGGCCGGAAGGCGACCTGCTCCACCCTGAGCGCCTGCCGCTCGCGCTCGGCGAGCGTGATGCCGACCGGCATCGGAGGCTTGGGCCAGGGGTCGAGCGGCCGTTCCTCGTACGACTGCTCCTGGTACGGCTGCTCCCGATGGGGCTGTTCCCGGTGCGGCTCCTGGTGGGACTGCTGGTGGGGCTGTTCCTGGAGCGGCTCCTGATGCGACTCCTGGAACGGCTCCCGGTACGGCTCCTCCTCGGCGGGTCCCTCCGCTCCGGCGGCGTGCTCCTCGCCGCCGTGCGCCACGGCCGCCCGCCCCTCGTCGGCGGGGCCGTCCCCGCGCGCCGGCTCGGCGCCCACGGCCGCCGGGGGCCGCGCCGCGACGGGACCCGGCCGCTCCGGTGCGACGGGACCGGGACCGGGTCGCTCCGGTGCGGCGAGATCGGGATCGGGCCAGCCGGGCGAGGGTGTCCCGGACGCGACGGAGCGCGCCACGCCGTTCCCCGATCCGGGCGGGGAGGTCCGAGTCGCCACCGTCCGCGCCTGCGCCGCGTGCAGCTCCGCGAACCTGGTCTCCACCGCCACGATGAAGGCCTCCAGCGCGAAGTCCACCGCGGTCTCGTTGTAGCCGCCCAGTTTGGTGCGGAAGCGCGCGTCGCGGATCTCGTCGGCGGTGATCGGCTCTCCGACCAGCGTGCCCCGGCCGAGGGTGCCCTCGATGCGACGGATCAGTGCGTCCACCTGGTCCGGGTCATATCCGGAACGCACGCCCAGCACCCGTGGAAAGCGGTTCAAAACCCCGCGTCCTTTCCATTCCCTGTGTGACATCTCATTCTGAAGGGCCGTACCCGGTAAAGCGAGTAACGGTGACGGCTCGATCCGGCGACGACAACGATCACAGTGGCGACGGCGGGGACGTCTCCGGCGGGACAGCGGCGCCGATCACGGCGAGGTAGGGTGGCGGACCTATGCGGCTCTCCGAGGTGTCCTTCCGATACTCCCGCCGCGGCCCGTGGATCCTCCAGGACGTCGAACTCGCGCTCGGCGCCGGGTCCGTCGTGGAGGTCACCGGCCGCAACGGGGCCGGCAAGTCGACGCTCCTGCGCCTGCTGGCCGGGATCGTCCCCCCGACCCGGGGCGCGATCACCGACCGGCCCCCGGTCGTCGGCTACGCCCCCGACGTCTTCCCCGTCGACCAGCCGTTCACCGTCTCCGCCTACCTCGCGCAGATGTCCCGGATCCGGGGCGTGCCGGCCGCCTCCGGTACGGCCCTGGCCGAGCGGCTGAACGCCTCCCACCTGCTCGGCCAGCCGCTCGGCGACCTGTCCAAGGGCAGCGCGCAGAAGGTGGGGCTGATCCAGTCGCTGCTGGCGCCGCCCGGCCTGCTGATCCTCGACGAGCCGTTCTCCGGCCTCGACGAGCAGACCAGGACCGAGCTTCCGCAGATCATCGAGGAGGTCGCCTCCGCCGGCGGCGCCGTCGTGGTCAGCGACCACCAGAACCAGCTGCGCAGCTTCCCCGGCGCCGATCACTGGCTGGTCGAGGAGGGCGCGGTCGCCGCCCGGAACGGCGAGCGGGTGCGGCGCACGGTCATCGAGGTGATCGTCGAGGCCGACGACGCCGACGAGGTCGAACAGAAGCTCCGCGCCGACGGCTACACCACCAGGCGGGCCACATGAGGCGCGGCGGCGCGGACGCGCTCCGCGGCGCGAGGAGACCTTCGGTGATCCGTCTCACGCGGTTCAAACTGGCCGCCTACGCCAGGTCCCACCGGTTGCTGCAGCCGGTGATCGGGCTGTTCACGATGATGCTGATCTTCTACTCGTCGGTGATCCCCGACGGCAAGCAGCTGACCTCCTACGCCGACTCGGCCGGGCTGCTGATCGTCGTCTTCGCCTGGGCCGCCCGGGGCCTGCTCGACACCGAGCCCGCGGCGCAGCGGCTGATCTCGATGACCGCGGCCGGGAGCCCCCGCAAGGAGATCGGCGCCGGACTGCTGGCGGCGCTGACCGTCAACCTCGGCCTGGCGGCGATCGCGATCGCCCTGCCGCTGATCCACGGCTTCGCCGCCGTCCCTCCGGCCGGCGACATCGCCAGAGGCGTCGTGCTACACCTGCTCGGCCTCGGCGCCGGCACCGCCCTCGGCGCGCTGACCAGCAAGCCGATCATGCCCTCCCCCGCCACGTCGATGCTGGTTCTGTTCGGCGGCTACGTGATGCTGCTGCTGATCAGCCTCACCCCGATCGGCTCGTTCACCGTGCCGGTCATGCCCTGGATGCGCGCGGCCAACGCCGGCACCCTCGACGAGATCCTGCTGCCCGTCACGGCCGCCACTCTCCTGTGGTCCGCCGCCGGCGCCCTCGCCTACCTCCGCCTCCGCCGTACCCGCCCCTAGAAGATCACTGAAAATCTTGGCGTGCCGTGGGCTGGGCTGGATCGTCAGGCGGGCTT
>NZ_BOOK01000074.1 GCF_016863195.1 Paraplanobispora takensis
GGACATCTCCCAGCGCATCCAGGCGGTCCAGGGCCAGAGCGAGGCCGCGGTGGCCGCCATCCAGCAGATCACCGAGGTCATCGACAAGATCAACGGGTACTCGGCCACGATCGCCTCGGCGGTGGAGGAGCAGACCGCCACCACCAGCGAGATCGGCCGCAGCGTGTCCGAGGCCGCCACCGGCGTCGGTGAGATCGCCGGCGGCATCGGCGCGGTCGCCACCTCCGTGCAGACGACCACGACCGGCGTCGGCGAGGCGCAGCGCGCCTCCGAGGAGCTGGCCCGGATGTCCAGCGAGCTGCAGAGCCTCGTGGCCCAGTTCCGCCTCTGATCGACCGGGTTCCGTCTCCGATCCGCCTGACGGCTCAGTTCTTCCTCTGATCCACCGGTACCGCAACCGTCCTGTCACCCCGTCCGGGGGCAGGACGGTTGCGGCGTTCACGGGGTCCTCAGGGCCGGCGGGACCGGTGCCGATCGGTGCGCGGAGGGACCGGCCCGGGTTCGCCGTACGGCCGTCCCCTCCCCCGATGACCACGGCGCCGGCCCGGCGCGATCCCGGCGAGGGCCGGTTCGGCGAGACCTCTCGTCCGTGAGGATCTCAGAGAGGAAACCCCGTCGTGTCCCGCAAACCCGACATGCTGCGCGCTCTGCGGCACCGTAACTACCGCCTGTGGGCGGGAGCGGACTTCCTGTCGGTGGCCGGGACGTGGATGCAGGTCCTCGGCGTCAACTGGATGTTGCTGTCCATCTCGCACTCGGCCGCCAGCCTGGGGTTCGGCCTGTTCCTGCAGTCGCTGCCCACCATGCTGCTGGCCTTCGTGGGCGGCTCCCTCGCCGACCGGCTGCCCGCCCGCCCGCTGGTGCTGACCGGTCAGACCCTGCACGGGCTGCTGGCCGCCGTGCTCGCGGTGCTCGCCTTCTCCGGGGTGGACAGCGTGTGGCCCATCTACGCGGTGGCCCTGCTCGGCGGGATGGTCTCGGCGCTGGACGGCCCCAGCCTGGGCCGCTTCGGAGCGGAGGTCGTCGGTCCCGAGGACCTGTCCAACGCCCTGGCCCTCGGCTCGGTGATCAGCTCCGCGGGCCGCATCGCCGGCATGGGCCTGGCCGGCGTCCTGATCCCGCTGACCGGCACCGGGACGCTCTTCGTGCTCAACGCGGTGAGCTTCGCGCTGGTCATGGCCGCGGTGCTGGGCATGCGCGGCGGTGAGATGCACCCGCTGCCCCGCGCGGGCGCCGGTGAGATCGGGATCGTCTCCGGGCTGCGCTACATCGGGCGGACCCGCTGGCTGCTGGTCCTGCTCGGCCTGGCCTTCGTGCTGGGCGCCCTGGGCCGCAACTACCAGGTCACCATGGCCGCGATGAGCGAGGGGCCGCTGAACGCCGGCGCCGCCGGGTACGGCGTGCTGTCGGTCGTCTTCGCCGTCGGCGCCGTCCTGGGCGGGCTGTACGCGGCCTCCCGTCCCAGCCTGACCTTCCGGATCCTGTTCGCCGCCGCCCTGCTGACCAGCGTGGGACAGGCGGTCAGCGGGATCGTGCCGGGCCTGCTCGGCTTCGCCCTGGTGCTGCTGCCGATCGCCGCCGGCGCGGTGGTCCTCGACACCACCGTCAGCACGCGGGCCCAGCTCGGCACCGAGCCGACCATGCGCGGCCGGGTGCTGGCCGCGCAGACGATGGTGGGCGCCGCCTCGGGAGCGGTCGGCGGGCCCCTGCTCGGGGTGCTCTGCGACACCGCGGGACCCCGTGCCGCCCTCCTCATGGCGGGCCTGGTCACGCTGGCGGTGACGTGCGGCGCCGCCGTACTGCTGGCCCGTTGCCTGGGTCACCGGGACCCGGTGGCCACCGCGATCACCGCCCTGGGCGGGTCCCGGCGGGTCCGGCGCCCGGAGACCGCGCCGCGCGCCCGGCGCTCCGCCGCGGCACGCGGCCCCGGGCCGGCGGCCCCCGCCGGGCGTTCGGTGCGTGACGCCCGCCGCCGTCCGCGGCGCACCCGCGCCTGAGCACGCGCCGGACGGGATCGCGACGTTCCGGACCTGCACGGCACGCCTTAAGTGACCTTCCGTAGTATTTCGTGTACACAAAGCGACAATGGGAAGGGTGGATCGGGCCCGCCGGGCCCTGTGGAAGGTCCGGCGAATCCTCATCCCTTCCCCTCTCCTGTCGATAGGGAACGCGATGGACGGGCGGTGACACATGTCCCGCTTCTGGCACAGGAGGCACTCGCGTGGTATCGGTTCTGGTGGTCGACGACTCGGTCGTCGTCCGGCGCCTGATTGTCGATGCGCTGAGTGCGGATCCCGGGATACAGGTGGTCGGAACCGCGCCCAACGGCAAGGTCGCCCTATCCAAGATCGACATGTTGAAGCCCGACATCGTCACCCTGGACATCGAGATGCCGGTGATGGACGGGCTGACCACCATCAAGGAGATCCGCAAGGTCCATCCGCGCCTTCCGGTCATCATGTTCAGCACGCTGACCTCGGTCGGCGCGTCCGCCACCCTTGAGGCCCTGGCCTCGGGCGCCAGCGACTACGTGACCAAGCCGGCCAACGTCGGCAGCGTCTCCGAGTCGATCAAAAGCGTCCGGGAACAGATCATCCCCCGCATCCACGCGTTGTGCAGGACCGGCGGCCCGTCTCGCATGGGGGCCGTCAGGCCCGCCCCGCGTCCCGTCGCCCCGCTCGCCCGGCCCGCGGCCGGCGGGACGTCCGTCCCCCAGGTCGTGGCGGTGGGCTGCTCCACCGGCGGGCCGGACGCCCTGACCAAGGTGGTCAGCGCGCTGCCGGTGACGTTCCCGCTGCCCATCGTGGTGGTGCAGCACATGCCGCAGGTCTTCACCAAGATGTTCGCCGAGCGGCTCGACCGCGCCTCGGCGCTGAAGGTCGTCGAGGCGCAGGCCAACATGCCGGTCCAGGCGGGGATGGTGTACATCGCCCCCGGCGACTACCACATGGAGGTCAACCGGCGCGGGAACGGTGTCTTCACCAACCTGCAGCAGGGGCCGCCCGAGAACTTCTGCCGTCCCGCCGTGGACGTGCTGTTCCGGTCGGTGGCGGCGGTGTACGGCGGAGCGGCCCTGGCGGTGATCCTCACCGGCATGGGGCAGGACGGCAAGCGCGGAAGCGAGGTGCTGTCCGGCAAGGGCGCCGAGATCGTCGCCCAGGACGAGGCCACGTCGGTGGTCTGGGGGATGCCGGGAGCGGTCACCGGTGCCGGGCTGGCCCACGCCGTGCTTCCCCTGAACGAGATTTCCCACCATCTAATCAACCGTGTGGCCGGCGGCCGCACGGCCAGGTCCTGAGGATGAACCGATGGCTTTGACCCAACAGGAGTTCGCTTTCGTCAGCGGGCTCGTCCGGCGCGAGGCGGCGATCGTCCTCGAGACCGGCAAGGAGTATCTGGTGGAGGCCCGGCTGCTGCCGCTCGCCAGACGGACGGGCACCGTATCGGTGTCGGAGTTCGTCGCGCGGGCCCAGCGGGAGCGCGCGCTGGCCGACCAGATCGTCGATGCGCTGACCACCAACGAGACGTCGTGGCTGCGCGATCGCGAACCGTTCACCGCTTTCACCGACACCGTGCTGCCCGACCTCATGGAACGGCGCCCGGCGACGCAGAGGCTGCGCATCTGGTCGGCGGCCTGCTCCAGCGGGCAGGAGCCGTACGGCCTGGCGATGCTGCTGGAGGAGTCGCTGACGAGCAGCCGGCAGTACGAGATCTTCGCGACCGACATCTCGAACGAGATGCTCGATCGCGCGAAGGCCGGCCGCTACAGCCAGCTTGAGGTGAACCGGGGACTGCCCGTCCCGATGCTGGTGAAGTACTTCCAGCGGGCGGGTACGGAGTGGCAGGTGGGCGACGCCCTGCGCCGCAACATCTCCTTCCAGAAGGTCAACCTGGCGGCGCCGCTGCCGCCGGCGCAGCCCTTCGACGTGGTGTTCCTGCGCAACGTCCTCATCTACTTCGACCTTGAGACCAAGCGCTCCGTGCTGCGGCGCATCCGCAGCCTGATGCGTCCCGACGGCTGGCTCTTCCTCGGCGCAGCCGAAACAACCATCGGCATCGACGACGGCTTCGAGCGGGTCGTCGCCGGGCGCGCGTCGGCATACAGGCCGCGCGCTGCGACTACTGCGCCTGTCGGCGCAATGAGAAAGGGGTGACACCGCGGTGCACGCCATGGTGATCGACGATTCCCGAGCGATGAGGCTCATCCTGCGCCGCATCGTCACGCAGCTCGGCTTCGAGGTGCACGAGGCCGGCAACGGCCGGGAGGCTCTGGAGCTGCTGGAGAAGATGGACGAGCCGCCCACGGTCGCGCTCATCGACTGGAACATGCCGGAGATGAACGGGCTGGAGTTCGTCACGGCGGTCCGCTCCCAGGAGCGGTACCGGCAGATAACGCTGATGATGGTGACCACGGAGAGCGAGCACGGGCAGATCGTCCGCGCTCTGGCGGCCGGGGCGCACGAGTACGTCATCAAGCCGTTCACCCCCGAAGCCATCACGGAGAAGCTGGCCCTCCTGGGCCTCGTACCGAGCGGAACCATGTCATGACCTCTCCGACCACCGAAGACCTGCAGGCCATCACCGAGCAGGTCTGGCTGTCCTACCTCGACCCGGAGGGAGTGGCCCCCTTCCTCCCCTCGGAGGAGACCCCGGCCCTGCCCCACGTGATCGCCGCGGTCTCGGTGACGGGCGCGTGGGAGGGACACGTCGTCATGGCCTTCTCCGCATCGGCCTCGCAGATGGCCGCCTCGGCCCTGCTGGGCATCGAGGAGGAGGAGGTCTCCCGGGACGACATCGCCGACGCCGTCGGCGAGCTGGTCAACGTGATCGGTGGCAACGTCAAGAGCCTTTTGCCTGATGGTTCCCTGCTCTCGCTGCCCCACGTGGCGACAATCGACGAAGGCGTCAACAAATGGCCTGCGGCGGTGGAGGTGTGCCGCCTGCAGGGCAGTTGGCAGAACGAGCCGATCGCGATCAGCGTGTGGACCAGCAAGAGCACTGGGTAAGGAAACCTCAACTATGAAGATTCTCATCGCCGACGACAGCCGGGTCATGCGTCAGATCGTCACGAGGACCCTGCGCCAGGCCGGTTACGGGGGACATGAACTCGTCGAGGCGGCCGACGGCCGTCAGGCGCACGACCTCACCATCTCCGAGAAGCCCGATCTGGTCCTCTCGGACTGGAACATGCCGGAAATGACGGGCATCGAGGTCCTGCGGGCGCTGCGCGCGGGCGGGGTGGACGTGCCGTTCGGCTTCGTCACCTCCGAGGGCACCGACGAGATGCGGCAGATGGCCGAGCAGGCCGGTGCGCTCTTCCTGATCACCAAGCCGTTCACCGCGGACAACTTCACTGACGTTCTCGGTCCGATTCTGGGGTAGATGCCTGCCATGTCGACACTTCCGGTCCCTAAGAACATCAAGGACCTGTTCGAGGACCTGCTCGGCCGTCCTGTCACCGTGGGCGTGTCCGACCCCGCGGTCGCGGCCGACCTCAAGAAGGCGGTCATCGCCCTCTATGTCGACAACTCGCGCAAGCTCATGGCTGTGGCGGGCATGGATCTCAAGCTGGCCGCGTACGCAGGCGCGGCCATCGGCCTGATCCCGCAGGGCGGCGCCGAGGCCTCGGTCGAGGACGGGGAGCTGACCCCGATGCTGGCCGACAACGTCCGGGAGGTCTGCAACATCCTCACCGGCCTGCTCAACCAGCTGGACCTGCCCCACCTGAAGCTGTACGAGTCCTACATGCCCGGCGAGCCCGCACCCGCGGACGCCACCGCCCGCCTGCTGGCCCTCGGCGCCCGCCTCGACCTGGCGGTCGAGATCGGCGGCTACGGCACGGGCAAGTTCTGGCTCTCCCTGGCCGGCTGAAGGCCCGCAGCCCAGGCGGACAGGGAGCCCGACCCGCAGGGCGCCGTCCCCTCCCCGGAGGAGACGGCGCCTTCGGCGTTCTCAGGGCCGGGTACGGCCCTGCGGGGCTCCGGGGCCCGGTACGGCCGGCGGCTCCGGTCTCGGTGCGGCTCGGGCCTCCGGCGTTTTCCGGAACGCGGTACGGCTGCCGCCGCCCGGTGGTGTCAGCGGTCGCCGGAGCTCGCCGCCTGGTGGGCCGCGGCCAGGCGGGCCGTACGCTCCAGCAGGTCGCGCAGCGCGGGACCGGCCCGCAGGCCGTCGTGGCCGGCGGCGGGATGGGCCCGCAGGTCGGCCAGGAGCAGGCGCAGCCGGGCGGCCAGGTGCCGCACCCGGGTGGCGTATCCGGGATCGCGCCGGTCGGCGGGCACGCGGGCCAGGGACTCGGCCAGCTCGTCGAACGCCTCGGCCAGCTCCCGCGCGGCGTCCTCACCGCCCCCGGAACCGGCGATCTCGCCCGCCCCGGAACCGGCGGCCTGCCCGGCTCCGGGACCGGGGCCGGCGGCCGGAGGGCTCAGCAGGGCGCGGTGGCCGAGGAGGCTGCGGGTGCACTCCAGCAGGGCGGGGGCGTTGCGCTCCAGCCAGGCCCGCTCCCCGGACTCGGCGCGCCGGGCGGTGCGCTCGGCGACCTCGCTGCGGGGTGCGCCGCGCTCGGCGGCGGCGTGGCGCAGCAGGCGGTGCTGTACGGCCTGGCGTGAGCGCAGTCCCAGGGCGGCGGCCAGCTCCCCCAGGCTCAGCCCGAGCTCGACGCCGAGGCTCAGCAGCCGGTACTCCAGCCGGTCCAGGCGGCCGGGCAGGGCGGGGACGGCGCGGCGGGCGTACTCCAGCAGCACCAGCGCGTCCGGCACGTCGCACCGCAGCACCGCCTCGGGTACCCGCCGGCGCTCCAGCACGTAGGCGACCACCTCCAGCGGTTCGTCGGACAGGGCCTCGAGGTCGGGGTCATGGCACCGGGCTCGGCGGGCGGCGATCGCCTCCGCCCGGCGCAACGCCTCGGATTCCGGTACGGCGCGGATCGTTCTGACGGGCACCGTCAATACTGTATTGACGTCGGCCCGCCCGCACCACCTCCCCGCCCGGGCGAGCCTGCAGGACGGCGACGGAGGACAGGACGAGCAGGCCGCCGGCGAGCTGGACCGGGGTGAGGAACTCCGCCAGGGTCAGAGCGGCCAGCGCCGTGGTGACGACCGGTTCGAAGGTCGACAGGATGGCCGCGGTGGAGGGGCCGGTACGGCGCAGGCCCGCGAAGAAGGCGAGCATCGCCACGACGGTGGACACCACGGCGATGCACGCCAGCCAGAACCACCCCTGCACGCCGAAGCCGAGGCCGACGCCGCCGGTGAGCAGGGCGCGGGCGGCCAGGGTGAAGGTGGCCCCGGTCATCACCAGCGCGGAGAGCACCACCGGCGGCAGCCGGTGCACGACGGTGTCGGAGACCAGGATGTAGACGGTGTAGGTGAGCGCGGTGCCGAAGGCCATGAGCGCGCCGAGCGGATTGAAGGCCGGCCCGCCGGTGCCGAGCAGGACGAGCAGCGTCCCGCAGGACGCGGCCGCCAGGGCGGCGACCCGTCCGGGGCTCAGGTGGTCGCGGCCGAGCAGGACGGCCGCCACCGTGACCAGCAGCGGATAGGTGTAGAAGATCAGGGACAGCAGCGAGGCGTCCATCACCTCCAGGGCGGAGAAATACAGGCTCGCCTGCGCGGCGTACCCGACCGCGCCCAGGCCGAGGGCCGTCGCCAGCACGCCCGCGGTCATGCGGCCGGGAGGCGTCACCGGAGCGGGGGCCGTCGCCGGAGCGGGGGAGGAAGGGCCGCGGCGCAGGTCCGGCCGCAGGAGCAGCAGCGCCGCCAGTACGGCGGCCGCCAGGCCGAAGCGGACCAGCAGCAGCGCCGCGGGCGAGACGCCCGCGGCGTAGGCGAACTTGCCGAAGATCGCCATGGCGCCGAAGCACGCCGCCGACACCAAGCAGAGGAGGGGACCCATGTCCCCCAGCATCGGCGGCCACGACTCGTCACGTCCAGCGACGATTCATGGACCTCATTGATTAGTATTCATGCATGGTCGCGTTCGATCTCCACCGGCTCCGCCTGCTGCGCGAGCTGGAGGAGCGCGGGACGCTCGCCGCGGTCGCGGCGGCCCTGGACTACAGCCCGTCCGCGGTCTCGCAGCAGCTGAGCGTCCTGGAGAAGCAGACCGGCGCGCGGTTGCTGGAGAAGGCCGGGCGCGGTGTGCGGCTGACCGACGCCGGGCGCCTGCTGGCTCAGCACGCGGGGGTCCTGCTGGCGGCGGCCGAGGCCGCGGCGGCGGACCTGGCGGCCCTGGGCGGCGAGGTCCGCGGCACCGTGCGCGCCGGCGCCCTGCAGTCGGCGGCCCGCCGACTGCTGATCCCCGCCGTGGCCCGGATGACGGCCGGGCACCCGCGGGTACGCGTGGAGGTCTCCGAGCTCGAATTGGAGCAGGCGCTGCCGGGACTGCGCCTGGGCACGGTCGACCTGGTCGTCAGCGACGAGTACGACGGTCACCCGCGGCCCCGGCCGGCGGGGCTGCGCTTCGCGCAGCTGTACGAGGAGCCGCTCAAGCTGGTGCTCCCACCGGCGCATCCGCTGGCCCGCCGGCAGGGCCCCGTCGCCCTGGCCGCGCTGCGCGAGGAGGTCTGGGCCGCCTCCGCCGAGGGCACCGGCCACCACGCCATGGTGGTGGGGACCTGCCGGTCCCTGGGCGGTTACGAACCCGATGTGCGGCACCGTTCCAACGACGCCGACATCCAGCTCGAACTCGTGCGCGCCACGGGAGCCGTCGCGCTGCTGCCGCCCCTGACGCTGCCGGCGGCGGACGCGGCGCTGGCGATCCGCGACGTCGCCGAGGCCGACATCCGGCGCCGCCTCGTCGTGGTGACCCGGGAGGGCCCCACGGCCCCCGCGCTCCGAGCGCTGCTGGGGGCGGTGACCGACCGGGCGCGCGAGATCGCCCGGCCCCTCGGCCTCCGTGACTAGGCGGACGCGCGGTTCACCAGGACCCGGGCCAGGACGAAGGTGACGGCTCCGGCCAGGACGACGGACAGCAGGCCGACGCGCAGGCCGGCCAGGTCGGCGACGAGCCCGACCAGGAGCGGGGACAGCAGGAACCCGCCGCGCAGCAGCCAGCTGACGATGGTCAGGCCGGTGCCGGAGGGCAGGCCGGGCAGTTCGTCGGCGGTGTGCATGGCGGCCGGGACCATGGTGGCGAAGCCGAGCCCGGCCAGGGCGAAGCCGGCCAGCGTGGTCGCGACGGAGGGCAAGGCCAGCGCGGCGCCCATGCCGGCGGCGGCCAGGACGCCTCCCGCGCGGGCCACCGTACGCTGACCGAAGCGGTCCACCACGCGGTCGCCGCTGAGGCGTCCGAGGGTCATGGCGACCTGGAAGGCCACGACGGCCAGGCCTGCGGTGGCGGCGTCGGCGCGCAGGTCGCCGCTGAGGTAGATCGCGCCCCAGGACGCGCCCGCGTCCTCGACGAGGGCGCCGCAGGCGGCCAGCACGCCGAGCGCGGCGAGCATCCGCACGGCCGGAGCGGCGAACGCGCGCCGGCGCGGGTGCAGGGCGGGCGGGGCGCCCGGGTGTCCGTCGGCGGCGGCCAGGTCCTGGGCGGTGAGGTCGTGGGCGGTGGCCGGGTCCCGGACCTCGGCGGAGCGCTCGGCGTCCTCGGGGCCAGGCAGCAGGAACCGGTAGGCGGCGACGGCGACGGCGCTGAACAGCGCCGCGGAGATGACCAGGTGGACCGCGAGGGGCAGGCGGAGACCGGCGGCGGCCGAGCCCATCAGGCCGCCCAGGACGGCGCCGATGCTCCACACGCCGTGCAGCGAGTTGAGGATCGAGCGCCGGTAGAGCCGCTGGACGCGCAGGCCGTGGGCGTTCTGCGCGACGTCGACGATCGCGTCGAGCGCGCCCACGGCGAACAGCGCGCCGCCGAAGGCGACCCAGTGCGGCACGAAGGGGACGGCCAGGGTCATGATCGTGGTCACGACGATGCCGAACGCCGCCACGCGGGCGGAACCGAAGCGGCGGATCGCGGTGCCGGCGAGCAGCCCGGCCAGCAGCGCGCCGATCGAGTAGCCGGCCAGCGCGGTGCCGAAGACGGCGTTGCCCACGCCGAGGTCGGCCTTGATCTGCGGATACCGCGGGACGATGTTGAAGAACACGGCGCCGTTGGTGAGGAACAGCGCGGCGACGGCGGCGCGGGCCCGGCGCGCCTGCCGGGTGGGCGTTCCGGGCGTGGTGAGGGGAACGGCGGCAGCGGACATGGAACTTCCGATCACGTGGTGCGGGTGAGGGACGGCAGGGGCCGAGAGAGGATCAGCGCAGGAATCGCTCGACGGCGTGGCGGATCTGCTCGGGCGTCATCGGGTCGGTCGACAGGGCGCTGTGCAGGACGAGCCCTTCGATGAGCGCGTCGAGCTCCCGGGCGGTGGTGGCGTCGAAGTGGCGCTCCAGCGCCCGGCGGCTGCGCGCCATCCAGGCCTGGGTGACGGCCCGCAGAGCCGGGTTGCGCGCGGCGGCCACGTACAGCTCCACGCTGAGGACCAGGTCGTACTGCGAGCCGAGCAGATAGCCCGAGACCAGTGTGATGACGGCCTCGACCGCCTCCGTCCGGTCCCGGGCGGAGCCCAGGCACTCGTCGAAGACGCGGGCCGCCGACTCGGCGTGCCGGGTGAACGCCTCGGCCAGCACCTCCTCCAGGGAGGCGAAGTGGTAGGTCATCGACCCGAGCGGCACGTCCGCGACGCGGGCGATCTCGCGGTGCGTGGTGCCGGCGACGCCGCGTTCGGCGATGACGGTGAGCGCGGCGTCGATCAGCCGGTCCCGCCGTCCGGGGTCGTGCCGGCGAGGCCGCCGGGCGGTCGCCGGTCGCGGGTCGTCTGGAGGGGGTTTCATATGTACAAGAGTACATATGATGCGTACATCTGTACATAGCGCGAAAGGCGCAGCGATACCGGGCGCAAGGGTGGTGGATGCCGGTCCCGCAAAGGATCATGGCTGGGTGGATCTGAACTATTACGACACCCTCATCGCGGTCGCGGAGGACTGCCCGGTCGGCAGCTCGGTGGAGCCGGAGCCCAGAGGCGGCAAGAAGACGGTCGCGGTGCTGCAGTTCGAGATGCTCGACGCCGACCCGGGCGGCCTGACGCAGGAGGATGTGCTCTTCGAGAGCTGGCTGCGCCGCCAGGAGCCGGCCGAGAGGTCGCAGGAGGAACTGGCGGAGCTGCGCGCGCAGCTCTTCTCCAAGCCTCAGGCGTGCCTGCGGGCCTCGCCGCTGCCCAAGAAGTACGGCTGGGGCCTGCTTTTCGACGGGGAGGGCCGGGTGCGGCTGTGCCCGATGGAGTCGGAGGAGTATCGGCGCATCCTCGCCGGCGAGGTGCCGGAGGTGAAGGTCCTCAAGGCGATGCGGTCCAGCCGGGCCAAGTGATCCCCGGCCGGGCGGGAATCGGCGACCGGTCCGTCATGAGCGTGCCGGCATCATCGGGATGGTGCTAGCATCCGGATGATGTAATCATCCGAATTTCATGACGGATCACGGGAGCGGCGATGGCCAGGCTGACCCGGGCACAGCAGCAGGAGCGCACCCGCGCCGCCGTGCTGGCCGCGGCACGGCGGGAGTTCGCCGAGCACGGATACGCCGAGGCCAAGGTCGACCGGATCGCCGGGCGGGCCGAGCTGACCCGGGGCGCGGTGTACTCCAACTTCCCGAGCAAACGCGCGCTGTACCTGGCGGTCCTGCTCGACTCGGTCGAGCGGCCAGGGGCGGTGGCGGCCCCGCCGTCCGGCCCGCACGGGTCGCTGGGCGCCTTCGCCTACACCTGGCTGGAACGGCTGCCGCTGGCCGGCGACACGCCCGCCGACGGGAAACTGCAGCTGCGCTCGACGGCCGGGTTGTTCGACGACGAGCCGGGCCGTACCGCCTCGGCGCAGCTGGCCAGGCTGGAGGCGCTGCTGCTGGCGCTGGCGCTGGAGTCGGGCGCATCCGGGCGCGGCGGACGGCCGCGGCTGGTGCGCACGGCCGAGCTGGTCCTCACGATGCTGAACGGCGCCGGGCACCTGGCCGGCACGGCGCCCGGGTTCGGCGACCCCTTCGACGTGGCGCGCGCCTGCGAGCACCTGGCCGGCCTCGACCTCGCCGACACCTGGGACCCGCCGTACCTGCCCTTCGTCGCCCCCGCGCGGCCCGCCCGGGAGGCCTGGGAGCCGCCCGCCGGGATGCCGGAGGAGATCACCGGCCGCCCGGCCGGGTTCGGCGCCGACGGGGTGGTCGCGATTCTGGGGACCGGGCGGCTGGAGGCGGCCGAGGAGGCCGTCCGCGCCGCCCGCCCGGGCGAGCAGGTCACCGTGGCCGTGGTCACGGGCGACCCGGCCGAGATCGGGCGTCTGGCGCGGCTGAGGATCGGCGACCTCACCGCGTGCCTGCGGCGCGTGTTCCCCCCGGACGCCCGGCCCGGCCTGCGCCTCGTCGTCGACGAGCGCGGCGCCCTGGCCGCGGCCGCCGGCGTCGCGGACCCGGACGACGCCACCGAGGCCGCGGTGCGCGTCCGGGCGGGCCGGATCGTCTTCCGCGCCCGCGGGCGGGGCGCCGCCCACGCCGCGGCCGTCGCGGGCGGCCCCGTCACCGCCCGGCCGGACGAGACCGGTGGATGACCCCTCCGGCTCCTCCCCGGCACCGGGACGGGACCGGAAACGGCGAGAAAGGACCGCAGAACATGATCGAGGCACCCCGTCCGACCGATGACGACCTGCCGGTGCTGCACACCCTGCGCTGCATCGGGTTCGCCGCCCTGGAGCGCGTGGCCGAGGCGGCGGGACTGCCGGCCGCCGAGGCGGAGTCCGCGCTGATCGATCTCGCGGTGGCGGGCCTGGTCACGCACGAGCCGGGGGACTTCGGCGGGTGGAGCCTCACCGGGGCCGGCCGCGCCGCGGACGCCGAGCGGATCGGCGCCCAGCTCGACACGGCCGGCGTCCGGGCCGCGGTGACCCGGTCCTACGAGGACTTCCTCGTGCTCAACCCCGAGCTGCTCGACCTGTGCACGGCCTGGCAGATGCGCTCCGCCGACGGGTTCGCCACGCCGAACGACCACACCGACCCCGCCTACGACGCCCGGGTGATGGACCGGTTCACCGACTTCCACCGGCGCGCCGAGGTCGTCTGCGCCGACCTGTCGGCGGCGCTGCCCCGGTTCGGGCGCTACCGGGTACGGCTCACCCGCGCGCTCACCCGGGCAACATCCGGGGCGCCGCAGTACCTGGCCGACGAGATGGAGTCCTACCACACCGTGTGGTTCCAGCTTCACGAAGACCTGCTGGTCACTCTGGGCATCCCGCGGTTCTGAGGCGATGACGCGGATCCACCCGCTCTCGGCGCGGCCCGGCCCGGGCGCGGACGTCCTCGGCGGCAAGGGGCACGGCCTCCTCACGCTGCGCCGTCTCGGGCTGCCCGTACCGCCCGGGTTCGTCATCACCACCGGGGCGTGCCGGGCCTTCCTGCGCGAGGGACACCTCCCCGACGGCCTGAGGGCCGAGCTGGCCGCGGCCGTCTCCGACCTGGAGGCCGTCACCGGGCGGCGCCTGGGCGGGCCCGGACGGCCGCTGGCGGTCTCCGTCCGCTCGGGCGGCGGCGTGTCGATGCCCGGCATGATGAACACGGTCCTCAACGTCGGGCTGACCACCGGGGCCACGGCGGCGCTGGCGGAGGAGACGGGCGACGAGCGCTTCGCGCTCGACTCGCGGCGGCGGCTGCTGTCCGGCTTCGCCTCCGCCGCCCCCGGCTCCCCCGTTCCCGACGACGCGATGCGGCAGCTGGAGGCGGCCGTCGAGGCCGTGTTCTCCTCATGGGACACCCCGCGCGCCCGGACCTACCGCGAGTTGCACGGCATCGCGCACGACCTCGGCACGGCCGTCGTCGTGCAGGCCATGGTCTACGGCAACCGCGACGAGCGCAGCGGCAGCGGCGTGGCCTTCGGCCGCGACCCCAACACCGGGGAGAACGTCCCGTTCGGCGAGGTCCTGTTCGGCCGTCAGGGCGAGGAGGTCGTCTCCGGCGGGTCGGCGACCCGGCCGCTGGCCGAACTGGCGCGGCGGGAGCCGGCGGTGTGGACCGGGCTGCTGGAGGCCCTGGACCGGATCGAGGGGCACTACCGCGACGCCTGCCACGTGGAGTTCACCTTCGAGGCGGGCCGGCTGTGGCTGCTGCAGGTACGGCCCGGCGGCCTGGCCGGGCGCGCCGCCGTCCGCGTCGCGGTCGACCTGGCCGAGCAGGGCCTCATCGGCCGCCGCGAGGCCCTGCTCCGGATCCTCCCGCACCACCTCCGGCACGCCCGCACACCCCGGATAGAGGCCTCAGGCGCCATCGACCTGCTGACCCGGGGACTGGGCGCCTGCCCGGGGGTCGCGGCCGGCAGGGTGGCGACCACCGCCGACCGGGCGGCCCGGATGGCGGCCGCCGGCCCGGTCATCCTGGTGCGCCCGCAGACCTCGCCGCTCGACATGCACGGCCTGGCCGCCGCCGCCGGAGTCCTCACCGCCTCCGGCGGGCCGGGCAGCCACGCCGCCGTCGTCGCGCGGTCGATGGGCAGGCCCGCGGTCGTGGGGGCCGCGGACCTCACCGTCGAGGCCGCGGCCGCCCGCGTGCGGGCCGGGGGCCGTACCCTCCCGGAAGGCGCGCTCATCACCATCGACGGGACCGGCGGAGAGGTCGTCGCCGGCACCCCCCGCGTCGTCACGGCCCCGGCGGATCCCCACCTGCACCGCCTGCTCGAATGGGCCGACGAGATCTCCGGCGGCGGCCCCGGCCGCGACGACGCCGGACGTCTCACCGCGGCCCGCGCCGTCCTGCTGAGGAACTGACCGGACCGAGGCATGACCCGCTTCGCACAGGTAACGCACAGGATGGGAAAGGGGCGCTCACAGCCTCGTCGCCGACGATCGGGACATGACGATGACGAACGCGGAGGCGCGCGGGCAGCTGCGCCGGCCGGACGGCGGCCCGTTGCGGGTGCTGGTGGTGGACGACGAGCCCACCCTGGCGGAGCTGCTGGCGATGGCGCTGCGCTACGAGGGCTGGGAGGTGCGCAGCGCCGGTGACGGGCTGGGCGCCGTCCGGAGCGCTCGTGACTTCCGCCCCGACGCCGTCGTGCTCGACATGATGCTGCCCGACATCGACGGCCTGGAGGTGCTGCGCCGCCTGCGCGCCGAGGCGCCGGACGTGCCGGTGCTGTTCCTGACCGCCAAGGACTCGGTGGAGGACCGGATCACCGGCCTGACCGCGGGCGGCGACGACTACGTGACCAAGCCGTTCAGCCTGGAGGAGGTGGTGGCGCGCCTGCGGGGGCTGATGCGCCGTTCCGCGCGCTCGGAGGTGCGCTCCGACTCCCAGCTCGTCGTCGGGGACCTGGTCCTGGACGAGGACAGCCGCGAGGTCCGCCGGGGCGACGGCCTCATCAGCCTGACCGCCACCGAGTTCGAACTGCTCCGCTTCCTGATGCGCAACCCGCGCCGGGTGCTCAGCAAGGCGCAGATCCTGGACCGGGTGTGGAACTACGACTTCGGCGGCCAGGCGAACGTGGTCGAGCTGTACATCTCGTACCTGCGCAAGAAGATCGACGCGGGCCGCACGCCGATGATCCACACGATGCGCGGCGCCGGTTACGTCCTGAAGCCCGGTGACTGAGCCGCGCCCGGAGGCCGGGACCGCAAAGGCGGACGGGACGCCCGCCCGCGGGCCCCGGCCGCGCCGGTGGCGGGGCTGGGCGGGCCGGTCGCTGCGGGCCCGCCTGGTCGCGGCGATGCTCGCCCTGCTGGCCCTGGGGTTCCTGGTCGTGGGCGTGACCACCGAGGTGACGCTGTCCAGGACGCTGTACGGCCGCATCGACGACCAGCTGGCGGCGGCCGCGGTCCGGGCCCCGCGCACTTTCCAGGACCAGACTCCGCGCGAGACGGCGCAGGACGATCCCGGCGCCTCCGGCTGCGCCCAGCCGCGGGGCCGCGGTTTCCCGCAGGGGCAGGTCATCGGCACCCTGGTGGCGCGCGTCTGCGGCGGGCAGGTCGTCGACGCCGCCGTGCTGGTGGAGCAGGGGCAGACGCAGCCGCAGGTCGGCGGCGCGCACGCGACGCTGGCGACGGTGCCGGTGGACGCCGCGCCGCGCACCTACGACCTCGGCGAACTGGGCGACTACCGCGTGGTCGCGCGCCGCATGCCCGACGGCGCGGTGCTGGTCACCGGGCTGCCGCTGGCCGAGACGACGGAGACGCTGTACCTCGTGGCCGGCGTCGTGGCCGGGGTGACGGTGCTGGTGCTGCTGGTGGCGGGCTACGCCGGGGTGGTGATCGTCCGGCGGACGCTGCGGCCGCTGTCGCGGGTGGCGGCCACCGCCACCCGGGTCTCGCAGCTGACCCTGCACCGCGGCGAGGTGGAGCTGCCGCAGCGGGTCGCCGAACAGGACGCCGACGTGCGCACCGAGGCCGGCCAGGTCGGCGCGGCGCTGAACCGGATGCTGGACCACGTCGGCGACGCGCTGGCCGCGCGTCAGGCCAGCGAGATGCGGGTGCGCCGGTTCGTCGCCGATGCCAGCCACGAGCTGCGCACGCCGCTGGCGGCGATCTGCGGCTACGCCGAGCTGAGCCGGCGCAGCCGCCAGCCCGTGTCGCCCGAGGTGGAGCACGTGCTGCGCCGGGTGGAGTCCGAGGCGCAGCGGATGACGACCCTGGTCGAGGACATGCTGCTGCTGGCCCGCCTGGACGCCGGGCGTCCGCTGGCCTGCGAGCCCGTCGACCTGAGCATGCTGACGGTCGACGCGGTCAGCGACGCGCACGCCGCCGGGCCCGGCCACGACTGGCGCCTGGACCTGCCGGAGGAGCCGATCACGGTCGTCGGCGACCCGGCGCGGCTGCAGCAGGTGCTGGTCAACCTGCTGGCCAACGCGCGCAGCCACACCCCCGAGGGCACCGTCGTCACCGTCGGCGTGGGCACCGACGGGCGGAACGCCGTCCTGCAGGTCACCGACACCGGCCCGGGGATCCCGGCCGGGCTGCTGCCGCACGTCTTCGAGCGCTTCGCCCGCGGCGACACCTCCCGCTCCCGGGCGGCCGGCAGCACGGGCCTGGGACTGGCGATCGTGCACGCGGTGGTCGCGGCGCACGGCGGGAGCGTGGAGGCCGACAGCGTGCCGGGCCGTACCGGGTTCACCGTACGGTTGCCGCTGACCGGCGAGGAGCCGCAGCCGTTCCCGGGCCCGGGCCCGTCATCGGACGCGGACCCCGGACAGGGCCCGCACGCCCCCTGACGGCCCGCTCGCCGTACGGTCCCTCCGGTGGCCGGGCGCGGGACTCCGCGGGACTCCGCGGGACTCACAGCCGGCGCACAGCGACGGCACAAGATCCGGACAGGCCGGCGGCCGACAGTTCTCGGGTACGCACAGACGAAAGGACGCACCCGTGACACCCTCCCCACGGCCGACGGTGGAAGTCCCCGCACTCCAGGGGGATCCGGCGCCCCCGACGGCGCCGGCGGATCGGCCCTCGCCGGGCGGCGGCGCCCGTTCCCGCGCCGGCCGGTGGCTGCGGGGCCGGGCCGGCGACCCCGCCTGGGTGCATCCCGCTCTGCTGGCGCTGCTGGCGGCCACCGCGGTGCTCTATCTCTGGGGCCTGGGCGCCTCCGGGTGGGCGAACGCGTTCTACTCGGCGGCGGCGCAGGCCGGGTCGGAGAACTGGACGGCGTTCTTCTTCGGCTCCTCCGACGCGGCCAACTCGATCACCGTGGACAAGACGCCGGCGTCGTTGTGGGTGATGGCGCTGTCGGCGCGGCTGTTCGGCGTCAGCTCCTGGAGCATCCTGGTGCCGCAGGCGCTCATGGGCGTGGCCGCCGTCGGGCTGCTGTTCGCGACCGTGCGGCGCTGGTACGGCCCGGCGGCGGGCCTGATCGCCGGTGCGGCGATGGCGCTGACGCCGGTGGCGGTGCTGATGTTCCGCTTCAACAACCCCGACGCGCTGCTGGTGCTGCTCATGGTCGCCGGCGCGTACGCGATCGTGCGGGCCGTGGAGAGCGGCGCCACCAGGTGGCTGGTGTGGGCCGGGGTCTTCGTCGGCGCGGGCTTCCTGACCAAGATGCTCCAGGCGCTGCTGGTGGTCCCGGCGTTCGCGCTGGTCTATCTGGTGGCCGGGCCGCCCGGGCTGGGCAGGCGGATCGGGCAGCTGCTGGCGGCCGGCGCCGCGCTGGTCGCCTCGGCCGGCTGGTACATCGCCGTCGTCGAGCTGGTCCCCGCCTCGATGCGCCCCTACATCGGCGGCTCCCAGAACAACAGCCTGCTTGAGCTGACCCTGGGCTACAACGGCCTGGGCCGGTTGAACGGCGAGGAGGTCGGCAGCGTCGGGGGCGGCGCGGGCGGCGGCTGGGGCGAGACCGGCCTGCTGCGGATGTTCGACAGCGCGCAGGGCGGTCAGATCGCCTGGTTGCTGCCCGCCGCGCTCGTGCTGCTGGCCGCCGGTCTGGTCGTCACCGCCCGGTCGGCGCGCACCGACCGCACCCGCGCCGGTTTCCTGCTGTGGGGCGGCTGGCTGCTGACCACCGCCGCGGTGTTCAGCTTCATGGCGGGCATCTTCCACGCCTACTACACCGTCGCCCTGGCCCCGGCCGTCGGCGCACTGGTCGGGATGGGCGCGGTGACGATGTGGCGGCTGCGCCGTACCGTGCCGGCCGCGCTGGTCCTGGCCGGCGCGACCGCGCTGACGGCCTGGTGGTCGTTCACGCTGCTGGGCCGCAGCGCCGACTTCCTGCCCTGGCTGCGCTGGGCGGTGCTGGCAGGTGGTCTGCTGGCCGGTGGTCTGCTGGCCGCCGCGGCGCTGCCGGCCTTCCGGCGGCTGCCGCTGCGGGCGGCGACGGCGGCGGCCGGGCTGGCCCTGGCGGTGGTGCTGGCCGGGCCGGCGGCCTACGCCGTCGAGACCGCGGCCACCCCGCACAGCGGCTCCATCCCGTCGGCGGGCCCGGCCGGTGCGGGCGGCTTCGGCGGTCCCGGCGGGCGCGGCGGCACGGGCGGTATGCGAGGTCAGCGGCCGGGCGGCATGCCACCCGGCGCCGTACGGCAGGGCACGGCCCCGGGCGTCCCGGGCGCGATGCCCGGCGGACGCCGGGCGGGTGGCATGGGCGGCGCGGGCGGGCTGATCAACGGCTCCACCGCCGGCGCGGAGATGGTCGCGCTGCTGCAGGACGGCGCCGACGCCTACACCTGGGTGGCGGCGGCGGTCGGGTCGCAGAACGCCTCGGGCTACCAGCTGGCCACCGGCAGGCCGGTCATGGCCGTGGGCGGCTTCAACGGCAGCGACCCCTCCCCGACCCTGGCCCGGTTCCAGCAGTACGTGGCCGCCGGGGAGATCCACTACTTCATCGGCGGCGGGGGCGGCATGGGCATGCGCAGCAACGGCGGCAGCGATGCCAGTTCACAGATCGCCGAGTGGGTCGCCGCGACCTTCCCCGCGAGCACGGTCGGCGGCGTCACCGTCTACGACCTGACGGCCTCCTCCGGCGCGTCCTCCGCCCCGGCCACCTGACCCCGAGCCGGTCACCTCGCCGTACGGCGGTCCTGCCCACCCGGAGGGCCGCCGTACGGCGCTCGCAGGCGTGCACGGCCGATGTCATTCCCCCGGCACAGGCCTTTCACAGGGAACGCACAGTCCCGCCCGGCTCAATGGAAGCAGTCGTTGAACTCCGGATGAAGGAACCGCAACCGTGAACCAGCTGGTCGCCGTCGCCGCCGATCTCGTCGCCATCGCCGTGCTCACCTTCGGCGTCTATTTCCCCCGTCATCACCGCCGTGACCTGGTGGTCGCGTTCCTGGGGGTGAACATCGGCGTGCTGGCGGTCTCGACGGTGCTCGGCTCCTCGAGTGTGGGGGCGGGACTGGGGCTCGGCCTGTTCGGTGTGCTGTCGATCATCAGGCTGCGGTCCGACGAGATCGCCCAGCACGAGGTGGCCTACTACTTCGCCGCGCTCGCCCTCGGCCTGCTGGCCGGGCTGAGCGGGTCGCTGAGCCCGCTGACCGGCGGCCTGATGCTGATGATGATCGCCGCGCTCTTCGTCGGGGACCACCCCCGCCTGTTCCGCCGCTACCGCCAGCAGAGCATCCACCTGGACGTCGCCCACACCGACGAGGACGCGCTGCGCTCGCACCTGGAGATGCTGCTGGGCGGACGGGTCGTCAACCTGACGATCAAGCACGTCGACCTGGTCAACGACACCACGCTGGCCGAGGTCCGCTATCTCGCCGACCGGCGCCCCGTGCGCCGCGAGGTCGCCGGGCGCGAGCGGGCGGTGACGGCCGCGTGATCGCCGCGACCTCCCAGCTCGGCCTGCTGCCCCCCATCGCGCTCGACGAGCTGGTGGACCGGGCCTCGCTGCTGACCCGGCTGGACCGCAAGTACATCCTGCCGGCGACCGACCTGCAGGCCGTCCTGGGCGGTCTGCCCGGCGACGTACGGGCGCTGGAGATCGACCGGCGCCGAGTGTTCGCCTACCGGTCGCTGTACTTCGACACCCCCGGCCTGGACAGCTACCTGGCCGCCGCGCACCGGCGCCGCCGCCGCTTCAAGATCAGGATCCGCAGCTATCTCGACTCCGGCACGCACTTCGCCGAGGTCAAGACCCCCGGGCGGCGCGGCACGACCGTCAAGCAGCGCATCCCGCACACCGGCGGCCCGCACCTGGGGCCCGAGGCCCGGGCGCACGCCGACGCGGTGCTCGCCGACGCCTCGATCCCCGGCGACGGGCTGCGCTTCGGCCACGTGCTGACCACGCTCTACAGCCGGGCCACGCTGTTCGTCCCCTCCACCGGCAGCCGGGTGACCGTCGACACCGACCTCACCTGGGCCCTGCCCGACGGGAGCGCGATCCGGATCCCGGACCGGGTCATCGTCGAGACGAAATCCGCCCGGACCACCTCGGAGGTCGACCGGCTGCTCTGGTCGCTGGGGCACCGTCCCTGCCCGGTGTCGAAGTACGCCACCGGACTGGCCGCCCTCCGCCCCGACCTGCCCGCCAACCGCTGGCGGCCCGTACTGCGGCGCCACTTCCCGACCCTCGCCATGGAGAACCGCTGATGAGAATCCGCAAGAAGCTGACCGCCGCCGTCACCTCGGCCGTGCTGGCCGCCGCCGTACTCACCGGATGCGGCGCCGAGGCCGGCACCACGACGGGCACCGGCACGACGGGCACCGCCTCCTCCACCGTCACCGCGAGCGCGGCCACCGCGAGCGCCGCGCAGAGCGCCGCGGACGTGCTGGCCGCCAACGAGGCCGTCCACGCCACCGGCGACGCCGCGGCGTACGACGCGTCCGCGGTCGTGGACGTCACGCTGAAGGGCGGCTCGGCGAGTGCCTCCGGCGACGGGGTCACGGTCGAGGGCTCCACGGTGACCATCACCGCCGGCGGCGTCTACCGGTTCTCCGGCACCCTGTCCGACGGCCAGGTCGTGGTCACCGCGCCCGACGCCACCGTCCGGCTGATCCTCGACGGCGCCGACGTCTCCAGCTCCTCCACCGCGGCGATCGCCGCCACCGAGGTCGGCGAGCTCATCGTCATCCTGGCCGACGGCAGCCGGAACACCCTCGCCGACGCCGGTTCCTACGCCGACGACGCCGACGTCAACGCCGCGCTCTTCAGCGCCGGCGACCTGACCGTCACCGGCGCCGGGTCGCTGGAGGTCCGAGGCAACGGCAACGACGCGATCGCCGCCAAGGACGGCCTGGTCGTCCAGTCCGGCACCGTCACGGTCACCCGGGCCGCCGACGACGGCATCCGGGGCAAGGACTACGTCGTCGTCGACGGCGGAACCGTCACCGTCACCTCCGGCGGCGACGGCATCAAGGCCGACAACGCCGAGGACGCCGACTCCGGGTACGTGTCGGTCACCGGCGGCGCGGTCACGGTCACCGCCGGGGGTGACGGCGTCGACGCCGCCACCGACCTGGTCGTCACCGGCGGCACGCTCGAGGCCACCTCCGGCGGCGGCAGCGGCGTCACCCCCGGCGAGGAGACCTCGGTCAAGGGCCTCAAGACGGGAGTGGTCACCGTGCTGGAGGGCGGCACCGTCGAGGTGAACGCCTCCGACGACGCCGTGCACAGCGACGGCGCCGTGCGCCTCGGCGGGGCGGAGATCACCGCCGCCAGCGGTGGCGACGGCGTCCACGCCGAAGGCGCCCTGGTGATCGACGGCGGCACCGTCGAGGTCACCCGGTCGGAGGAGGGACTGGAGGGCACCGACATCGTGCTGAACGCCGGGGACGTGACCGTCACCGCCACCGACGACGGGCTCAACGCGGCCGGCGGCTCGACCGGGGAGACCCGGCAGCAGGGCGGCGGGCCCGGCGGGCCCGGCGGGGGCGGGGGCGGCGGTGAGAGCGTGGGCGACTACACCGCCACCGTCACCGGCGGCACCCTGGTCGTCAACGCCGGCGGCGACGGCTTCGACTCCAACGGCACCGCCGCGATCTCCGGCGGCACGGTCGTGGTCAACGGGCCCACCGAGAGCATGAACGGGGCGCTGGACGTCAACGGGAGCTTCCAGATCAGCGGCGGCGTCCTGATGGCCGCCGGCAGCGCGGGCATGGCCGTCGCCCCGGACGCCGAGTCCCCCCAGGGATGGCTGTCCGCGACTCTCGACGCGGCCGTCGAGGCGGGCACCACCGTGCAGGTCGCCGATTCCGGCGGCAAGGTCGTGGCCACCTACGTCACCTCCGGCAGGGTGCAGAACCTCGTCTTCTCCTCGGCGGACATCACCTCCGGCCAGGAGTACACCGTCCACACCGGCGGTACCGCCTCCGGGACGAACCTGGGCGGCCTGGCCGCCTCCGGCGAGCTCGGCTCGGCGACCCAGGTCGCGACCGCGACGGCCGGCGAGGCCCCGGCCGGCGGCCACGGCTTCGGCCGCCGGCCGTAGGCCGCCGCCGTACGGGCCCCCGGAGACGACGCGACCGGCTGTACACGAGGGAAGGGCACCGCCCGATCCCCCGGTCCGGGCCGCAGGGCCGCCGGAAACGACGGGACCGGCCGTACGTGGGCGTACGGCCGGTCCCCTCTGCGGTGCCGGAGCCGGTCAGGCGTTGACGGCCTTGGCGATCTCGCTGAGCCGGGTGGCCTGGTCCTGCAGCTTCGCCGCGGCGGCGAGCACGGTCTCGGCCGTGCGGGCCGCGGACTGGCCGGAGTCGGCGACCGCGGCCATCCCGCGGGACATCTCCACGCTGGTGGCGCTCTGCTCCTCCACCGCGGCGGCGATCAGGGTCTGCTGCTCGGCGACGGCGTCGATGAGCCCGACGATGCCGGAGATGCCCTCGGCGGCCTGGACGCTCTCGGCCTGGATGCCGTCGATCATGTCGGTGATCTGCGCGGTGGCCACCGCCGTACGGGCGGCCAGGTCCTTGACCTCGCTGGCCACGACCGCGAAGCCCTTGCCCATCTCGCCGGCGCGGGCCGACTCGATGGTGGCGTTCAGGGCCAGGAGCTTGGTCTGCTCGGCGATCTCGGTGATCAGCTTGGTGATGCTGCCGATCTGCCGGCTGGACTCCTGCAGCTGCTCCATCCGGCGGGTGGCGTCACGGGCGGTGTCGGCTGCCGTCGTGGTGCTGGAGGCGGCGCTGCTGACTCCGCGGGAGATCTCCTGGATGCTCTCGGTCAGCTCCGAGGAGCTGTGGGAGACGGTCTCGGCCTGGCCGGCGCTGGCACCGGCGGTGCTCACCATCTCCTGGCCGGCCTGGGTGAGGGCCGCACCGGCCGCGGCCAGCTCCTGGCTCAGCTCCCGCACGGCCCTGTCGGTCCTGACCCGCACCGTCGCGTCGGACCAGGTCAGGATGTACCCGCCGGGGATCCGGTCGTAGGTGGCCGATCCGTAGACGGTGTCACCGTTGAACGGCAACTCCGAGATCGTGCTGAGCGGGAAGGACGTGGCCCGGCGCAGGTCGGCCTTGAGCTTGTCGCTCAGCATCACCAGCGCCTCGAAGCCGTAGGAGGCCGCCGTCTCCTGCAGAAGGCGGTCGGCCGCCTGATTGCGGTAGGCGACCTCGCCGGCCTCGTCGACGATCAACAGGACCGCGGGGGCCTTGTCCAGCGCCGTCAGCAACGCCTGGTGGGTCTGCACCAGCGGGTGGACGTCGGCACCCGCCCGCCGTGACCGCAGCCATTTCATGATCTTCAGCTCCTTCAGTCGTCCTCTACGGAAAATCGGCAGCGCCGGGCCGAAGCTGAGAGCCCCGGCCCGGCGCTGGGCGACTTCGCCGGCCGGTCAGGCGATGCCCGCCGCCGAGCACGCCTCGGCGTAGGCGCCGGCGCACAGCGCGCCGGGGGTGACGTAACCGTCCTTGACGACGGTCTCCTTGATGGTGTCCTTGGTGACGGTGACCGGGTCCAGCAGCAGGGACGGCACGGCGCCGGCGCCGTTGTCCACCGTGCTGTCCATCTCCGGCTTCTTACCGCTGAGCAGGTCGAAGGCCAGCTCGGCGGTCTTCTCCGCCTCCAGGCGCACCGCCTTGTAGACGGTCATGTGCTGCCGTCCGACGAGGATGCGCTGCAGGGCGGCGATCTCGGCGTCCTGGCCGGTGACCGGGACGGCCGGCAGGCCCGCGGCGCGCATGGCGGCGATCGCGCCGCCCGCCGTGCCGTCGTTGGCCGCGTAGACGCCCACCAGGTCGCGCCCGTTCAGGGACTTCAGCGTGCGGGCGGTCCAGGCCTTGGCGTTCTCGGGGTTCCACTCGGGGGTGTCGAACTCCGCGGCGATGCCGACCTTGCCGTCCAGCGTCTCGTGCGCGCCCTTCTTGAACAGGGTGGCGTTGTTGTCGGTCGGCGAGCCGTTGATCCACAGGATCTCGCCGGAGCCGGCCTTGTCCCCCAGCGCGGCCAGCAGCGCCTCGGCCTGCAGGCGTCCCACCTTGGCGTTGTCGAAGGAGACGTAGTAGTCGACGGGCGTGCCCAGGACCAGGCGGTCGTAGGAGATGACCGGCACGTCCTTGCTGCGGGCCCGCTCGACGATCGCCGCGGCCGCGGCGCTGTCGACCGGGGTCAGCACGAGCACCTCGGCCCCCTCCTCCAGGGCCTCCTCGGCCTGGGAGAGCTGCTCGTCGGCGTCCTGCGCGGCGTTGCGGTAGTCGATGACGCAGGCGGGGCAGAGCTTCTTGAGCCGCTGGGAGAAGTAGGGCGCGTCCGCCGCGTCGTAGCGGCTGGCGTTGCGCTCGGGCAGCAGCAGGGCCACCCGCTGCCCGGTGGCGGCCGCGGCCTTGTCCGCGCCGCTCTCGTCGGATCCCGGCAGGATGCCGCACCCGGCCAGTACGGTGCCCGCGATCGCCACGGCCATCGCCGCGGCCGCACGTCGGTACTTGCGCATTGTTCGTCGTCTCCGTTCGGAGGGCTGCTCGCCAGCCGGGTCAGTAGGTGAAGCGGGATACCAGCGTGCGCATCCGCGCGGCCATCCCCGCCAGCTCGCCGACGGCCTCGGCGGTGCTGGTCACGCCCTGGCCGGTCATGTCGGTGGCGTCGGCGACGCCGTTGATGTTGGCGGCGATGCCGCTGGAGCCGGTGGCGGCCTCGGCGACGCTGCGGCTCATCGTCCGGGTGGTCGCGGCCTGCTCCTCGACGGCGGCGGCCACGGTCTCCTGGTACTCGCTGATCTGCGCGATCACCTCGGTGATCTCGCTGATCGCGCCGACCGCGGCGTCGGTGTCGGCCTGGATGGCCTGCACCCGGCGGCCGATGTCCTCGGTCGCCTTGGCGGTCTCCTGGGCCAGGTCCTTGACCTCCTGGGCGACCACGGCGAAGCCCTTGCCGAACTCGCCGGCGCGGGCGGCCTCGATGGTGGCGTTCAGGGCCAGCAGGTTGGTCTGCTGGGCGATGGAGGTGATGGCCTTGACCACGTCGCCGATCTCGGCGCTGGAGGTGCCGAGCTTGCCGATGGTCTCGTTCGCCGAGGAGGCGACGCTCACCGCACGGGCGGCCACCTGGGCGGCCTCGCTCGTGTTGCGGGAGATCTCCTGGATGGAGGCGCCCATCTCCTCGGCGCCGGCGGCGACCGCCGCCACGTGCGAGCTGACGTCGTTGGCGGCTCCGGCGACCCCCTCGGCCCGGCCGGAGGCGTCCTTGGCGCTGGCCCCCATCTGGGAGCTGATCGCCGCGAGCTCCTCGGCGGCGGCGGCCAGGGACTCGGAGTTCTCACCCAGGGCCCGTACGGCGTCGCGGGTGCTGGCGGTGGCGACCGTCAGGGCCTCGGCCATCTCGCCCACCTCGTCGCGCTGCACGGCCTCGACCTTGGCGGTGAGGTCACCGGCGGCCAGGGCCTGCAGCACGTCGTGCACCTGGCGGATCGGCCGCACGATCAGGCCGGAGATGTAGCGGCTGAGCGCGAGCGCGACGAGCAGGCCGGCCACGAGCGCGGTGAGCATGAGGTTGCGCGCGGTGTCGTAGGCCGAGTGCGCCGAGGCCGCGGCGGAGGCGCCGCTGGTCTGCTCGTAGCGCAGCAGCTCCTGCAGGGCGGTCATGGCGTTGTTGCTGGTGATCTGCCCGTCGCCCAGGTAGGCCTGCTGGAAGGCGGCGCCGTCGCCGGACTCGGCGAGCGGGAGCAGGCGGTGCTCCAGGATGTTGCGGTAGGCCGACCACCAGATCTCGAACCGGTCGACCATCTCGCGCTTGGCGTTCTCGTCCACGGAGGCGCGGTAGGTCTTCAGGGCCTGGTCGAGCTGCTCGCCGGCCTCGTCGATCCCCTCGCGGAAGGACGCGCGGGCGACCTCGCCGTCGGACAGGGCCAGGTTGGCGATGCCGTTCTGCACGCGCAGCGCGGCGGAGTTGATCGTGGCGAGCTGGGCCGAGGGCTCCAGGTTGCCGCGGTAGATGTCCTCGACCCGCTGGTCGACGCTGCCGAGCCCCGACAGGCCGACCGCGACCACGACCGCCGCCACGGAGCATCCCAGCGCCACCAGCAGCAGCAGCTTGCGGGAGATCGGCATGTTGGCCACGGCGCGCAGGACCGGCCTGCGCCGCGGTGAGTTCGCGGCCGGAACGGCGTCTCGCCGGATCGTGATGCCTGACGCCTCGTTCATCGGCGCGTTTTCCCTTCAATCTGGCCGCCGACAGACGCGCGGCAGCCACTTCATCGGGCGGGGGAGGCGCGAGTTGAGGGTTTTCCCCGCCGAGCTCGCACCCGGGCGGCAACTGTTTTCCCGCCCGGAACGCAACCGGCGGGACGTACGGCCGGGCGCCGGGCAGGCGGATGGGAACGCGCCCCGCCGGGGTCAGGCGGCGGCGGAGGAGGGGCCGGGGACCTCGGCGGCCTGCTCGCGCAGACGGTTGTCGCGCAGCGCGCTGACCCGCATGTCCAGGTCGACCGTGCTCCCCCGGGCGTCGGTGACGGTCCGGCTGAGCTCCATCCCGTCCTCCAGCGGTCCTTCGATCAGCGGCCTGCCGAGGGCCTCCGTGATCGGCAGCCCGACCAGCCGGGCGGCGGCGGGGTTGACGTCCAGGATGCGGCCGGAGGAGTCGATCGACATGACCACGTCGCTGATTATCGGAAACCTCCGAGGAAACCCCCGCCTTCAGGCGGGGGAGGAATCGGACTCCTGCGGAGCAGGGCAGGGGCAGGCGATTCGCCGTCAGGCGAACCGCCGCATCGAACAATCGCACGATCCTTAACCGATCACGCAGTACAATGTGAGGCATGGCGCAGATCGTGAAGCGGGCCTACAAGTACCGCTTCCACCCGACCCCCGAGCAGGCATCCGAGCTTGCCCGGACGTTCGGCTGCGTCCGCCTCGTCTACAACAAGGCCCTCGAAGAGCGCACCCGCGCCTACACGCTGGAAGGCCGCCGGGTTTCCTACGTGGAGACCTCGGCACGCCTGACGAAGTGGAAGCGCAGCGGCGACCTCGACTTCCTGTCGGAGGTGTCGTCGGTCCCGTTGCAGCAGGCGTTGCGCCACCTTCAGGCGGCGTTCGCCAACTTCTTCGCCAAGCGCGCGAAGTACCCGACGTTCAAGTCCCGCAAGAAGTCCCGGGCCAGCGCCGAGTACACCCGCAGCGCGTTCCGCTGGCGCGACGGGCGGCTCACCCTGGCGAAGATGGATCAACCGCTGGACATCGTCTGGTCGCGCCCCCTGCCCGACGGGGCGCAGCCGTCCACGGTGACGGTGTCGAAGGACGCGGCCGGGCGCTGGTTCGTGTCCCTCCTGGTGGAGGAGACGATCCGCCCGCTCGATCCCATAGAGCAGTCGGTGGGGGTGGACGCCGGGATCACGTCCCTGCTCACCCTGTCGACCGGCGAGAAGATCGTCAACCCGAAGCACGAGCGGGCCGACCGGCGCAGGCTGGCCAGGGCCCAGCGGAACCTCGCCCGCAAGGCGAAGGGTTCGAGTAACCGGGCCAAGGCGCGGGTGAAGGTCGCCCGCGCCCACGCCCGGATCACCGACCGCCGCCGCGACTTCCTGCACAAACTCACCACACGGCTCGTTCGCGAGAACCAAGTGATCGCCGTGGAGGACCTGACCGTCCGCAACCTGGTCAAGAACCACTCGCTGGCCCGCGCGATCTCTGATGCCTCCTGGCGGGAACTCCGGACGATGCTGGAGTACAAGGCCGCCTGGTACGGGCGCACCGTGGCGGCAGTGGACCGCTGGTTTCCGTCCTCCAAGCTGTGCTCGGCCTGCGGCGCGTTGCGGGGGACGATGCCGCTGGGCGTCCGGACCTGGCAGTGCGCCTGCGGCGCACTGCACGATCGCGACGTCAACGCCGCGAAGAACATCCTCGCCGCCGGGCTGGCGGAGAGGTAAAACGCCTGTGGAGCCGGTGTAAGACCTCAACGAGAGTCCTCTCGGGAAGGCGACCGGCGGTGAAGCAGGAAGACCGACCGGCGACGGTTGGAATCCCCCTTCAGGAGGGGGAGGAGGTCAAGTCGAAGAGCTGGGAGCGGTTCACCGGCACCAGTTCGTGCAGCGACAGCCGCACCAGGGCCCAGAAGGTCAGGACCGAGGTGAGGCAGAACCCGAGCGGGGCCAGGGCGAGCAGCGGGGCCGGAACGCTCATCCCGATCGCCCCCATCAGGACGATGACCCCCGAGACGGTCCCGGGCATCTCACTGAGCAGGACGAACGCGTACAGGCGGCGCTGGGCGCGCGGGCCGGTCAGCCACGCGCGGGCCATCCGCACCGTGCCGAAGGCCACCAGGGCGTATCCGTAGGCGGTGTGCGCCCAGAACAGCGGGCCGAAGCGGACCAGGAACCCCTGCGGGCCGCCCGCCTCGGCGGAGGTGACGACCAGGTGACGGTGCACGCCGAGACGGCCGCCACCGCGCCGACCGCGGGCGTGACGTGCCGGCGACGCCAGCCGACGACCGTCACGACACCCGAGACGATCGCCGGAAGCATGAAGAACAGAGACGACAGTCCTGTGCTCATCCCTCACGCCCTTCCCGGCCGGTCCCTCGCGCGCCGGATCGGATCCCCTCATCGGCGTGATCGCGGATCGACCTGAGGATTCCCGCTAAACCGCGCGGGGTTCCAGCCGATCGGAGGCGCGGGACCACTATGGCCGCTTCCGCGGAACCGGGTTCCCCGTGATCCCTTCCATAAGGTCAGGAGTCTCCCGGCGATGTCCGCGATCCCCATTCCCCGCAGGCGCGGCCGCATCCGCGCCGCCCTCATCCTCGGGACCCGCCCGGAGGCGATCAAGCTCGCCCCGGTCCTGCGCGCGATGAGCGCCTCTCCGTTCTTCGAGCCCGCGGTCATCTCGACCGGGCAGCACCGGGAGATGCTCGACCAGATGCTGCAGCGGCTGCAGATGGACAGCAGCCGCGACCTCGCCGTCATGCGCGAGCGCCAGCAGCTGTCGGGGCTGACCGCCCGCCTGATCAGCGGCCTGGGCGAGGCCGTACGGGCCGACGCCCCGGACGTGGTGGTCGTCCAGGGCGACACGACCACGGCGCTGATGGGCGCGCTGGCGGCCTTCTACGAGGGCGTGCCCGTCGCGCACGTGGAGGCGGGCCTGCGCACCGGCGTCATCGGCAACCCCTTCCCCGAGGAGCTCAACCGCCGCCTGGTGGCCCCCATGGTGCGCTGGCACTTCGCGCCCACCGAGGGGTCGGCCGCGAACCTGCGCGGCGAGGGCGTCGAGCCCGGGCAGATCCAGGTCACCGGCAACACCGTGATCGACAACCTGCTGTGGGTCCTGGGCCGTCGTGAGGGCCGGGCGGCCTTCACCACCTCCCACCGGCGGGTGCTGGTCACCCTGCACCGGCGTGAGAACCAGGGCGACACCATGCAGGGCATCGCCAAGGCGCTGGGCGAGCTGGCCGCGCGGCCCGACGTCGAGATCGTCCTGCCGCTGCACAAGAGCCCCGCCGTGCGCGACGCGCTGCTGCCCGTCCTGGACGGCAACCCCCGCGTCCGGCTCGTCGAGCCGCTCGACTACTTCGACTTCGCCGCCACGCTCGACGCCTCCGACCTGGTCCTGACCGACTCCGGCGGGGTCCAGGAGGAGGCGCCCACGCTGGGCAAGCCGGTGCTGGTGCTGCGCACCACCACCGAGCGGCCCGAGGCCGTGGACGCCGGCGTCGCCCTGCTGGTGGGCACCGAGCCGGGCGAGATCGTCACCGCGGCCACCCGCCTGCTCGACGACCGCGTCGCGTACGAGCGGATGGCCACCGCGGTCAACCCCTTCGGCGACGGGCGGGCGGCCGAGCGCATCGTGCGCCGCCTGGCGCTCGACCTGGCCGGCCGTACCGAGTCCGGTGAGGGCGACCTGGCCGTCGCCTGACCCCGGCTCGGAAGGAGCCGCGGCGCGCCCCCGAGGCGTCGCGGCTCCTTCGGCATGTCTTTTTCGTCTCGCATCCGAAAAACCTCATACGGCCGCCGCGGGGGCCGATTGGGGAGGTCGCCAGGACGGCGTGCGTTGGTCAAGGAGTGGACCGGCCGAAGCGTTCCAGCCAGAAGCGGAGGGGGCACCCCGTTGCCTAAAGGCCTGAGCCAGCTGGCGGTCCCGATCGGCGTCGTCATGATCGTTGTGATGATGGTCATCCCGGTGCCGACGATCGTCCTCGACATGCTCATCGCCGCCAACATCACGATCGCCCTGGTCGTGGTCATGGTCAGCATGAACGTGAAGCGGCCGCTGGAGTTCTCCTCCTTCCCCGCCCTCCTGCTCGTCCTGACGCTGTTCCGGCTGGCGCTCAACATCAGCGCGACCCGCCTGGTGCTGCTCGACGGATTCGCCGGAAAGGTCATCGAGGCCTTCGGCCACTTCGTCGTCGGCGGCTCCCTCATCGTCGGAATCGTGATCTTCACGATCCTGGTCATCATCCAGTTCGTCGTCATCACCAAGGGCGCCGAGCGCGTGGCCGAGGTCGGCGCGCGCTTCACCCTCGACGCCATGCCCGGCAAGCAGATGGCCATCGACGCCGACCTGAACGCCGGTCTCATCGACGAGGCCGAGGCCCGCAAGCGCCGCCACGAGGTCACCGCCGAGGCCGACTTCTACGGCTCGATGGACGGTGGCTCGAAGTTCGTCAAGGGCGACGCCATCGCCGCCATCATCATCACCGTCATCAACCTCCTCGGCGGCTTCGCCGTCGGCGTCCTGCAGAAGGGCATGCCGGCCGGCGAGGCGATCCAGACCTACAGCCTGCTGAGCATCGGTGACGGCCTGGTCTCCCAGATCCCGGCGCTGCTGCTGTCGGTCGCCACCGGCCTCATGGTGGCCCGCGCCAGCGGCGAGGGCGACATGGGCAGCAGCGTGATCGGCCAGCTCGGCGCGCAGAAGCGCGCGCTGCAGGTCGGCGGCGGCGCCGCACTGGCCCTGGTCCTCATCCCGGGGCTGCCCAAGCTCCCCTTCCTCATCATCGGCGGCCTGATCCTGTTCCTGGCCCAGCGCGTCCCCTCCGCCCCCGAGGAGAAGGAGGAGGAGACCCAGGCCGTGGCCGCGGGCCCGGCGCCGGACTCGCCCGAGTCGCTCATGGGAGAGATCCGGGTCGACCCGCTGGAGCTGGCCCTGGCCCCCGACCTCATCGACCTGGTCGACGCCGCCGGCGGCGACCTGCTCGACCGGGTGCGCTCGCTCCGCCGCAAGATCGCGCTGGAGACCGGCATCATCATGCCGCCGGTGCACACCCGCGACGACCTCGACCTCCCGCTGTCCACCTACGTCGTGCGCATCAACGGCGTGGAGGTCGCCCGCGGCCAGGCCCCGCCCGGCACCGTGCTGGCCATCGGCGACGGGCTGGACAGCCTGCCCGGCCGGGCCGGTCTGGAGCCGGTGTTCGGCCTGGAGGGCAAGTGGGTCCCCACCGAGCTGCGCCACCAGGCCGAGCTCACCGGCGCGACCGTGGTCGACCGGGCGTCGGTCATCATCACCCACCTGTCGGAGATGGTGCGCGCCAACGCCAGCCGCCTGCTGGGCCGCGAGGACGTCCGCGCGCTGGTGGAGGCCGTACGGCGCAGCCACCCGGTCGTCGTGGAGGAGCTCACCCCGGCGCTGCTCAGCCTGGGCCAGATCCAGACGGTGCTGCAGTCGCTGCTCGACGAGGGCGTCTCCATCCGGGACCTGGTTCGCATCTTCGAGGCCCTGTCGCTGGCCGGCAAGACCACCTCCGACCCGGACACGCTCCACGAGTCCGTCCGCAGCGCGCTGGGCCCGGCGATCGCCGCCCGGCACGCCGTACCCGAGAGCGGTCTTCCGGTCCTGACGCTGGACCCCCGGCTGGAGCACTCGCTGCTGGAGTCGCTGCGGCCCACCGACCAGGGCATTCAGCTGATCATCGACACGGCCCGCGCCGAGGCCGTGATCGGCAAGGCGACCCAGCTCGTCGAGGCCGCCGAGCAGCAGGGCATCGCCCCGGTGCTCGTCTGCTCGCCCCAGCTGCGCCTGCCCCTGCGGCGAATGCTGAAGTTCGCCGCGCCCCGCCTGCCCCTGCTGTCCTACACCGAGATCGCGGAATGCCCGTTCCGTGTGGAAACCCTGGGAGTTGTGACCGATGCCGAAGCGCTTGCTGCTTGAGGGACCCGACATCGAGGAGCTGCTGTCCCAGGTCCGCAATGAGCACGGACCGGACGTCTCCATCGTGTCGGCGGACCGCGTCCGCACCGGCGGGTTCGCCGGATTCTTCGCCCGTCAGCGCTACGAGCTGACCGTCGAGATCGCCGACCCGCCCGCCCGCCCGGCCACGCCGGAGCCCGCCCCGGCGGCCGCGCCCATCGACCCGGTGGCGGCGCTGCTGGAGCAGGCCGAGCAGCAGGAGCGGCGACTGGGCGCGACCGGCGCCCCGCAGAGCATCGCCGCCGCCTCCCGCGCCGCGGCGCAGAGCATCCCCGCCCAGGGCCAGGCCCGGGCCGAGGCCCTGCTCACCCAGGCCAAGGCCGCCGCGGCGAAGAACGCCGCCGCGAAGGCCGCGGTGAAGGCGCCCGAGGACTTCGTGGTCGAGACCGGCACGGAGAACCTGGCCTTCGCCGACATGCTGGCCGCGCTCCAGCGCGACTCCGCCGTCCCCGCCCGCACCGGCACCATGGTGGCGCGCGCCTACCAGCCCTCGGCGGTCGCCGAGGAGCAGGCCGCCGTGTCCCTGGTCGAGCAGCAGACCGCCGCCCTGGCCCTGGTCGAGGAGCAGGCCGCCGCCCTGGCGCCGCGCGCCTACCGGCCCCCGGTGGCCGAGCCGCGCACGGCCCGCGTGGAGGCGCTGATGGAGCTCGGCATGCCCGAGCACCTGGCCCGGCGGGTCACCGGCTCCGACACCTACGCCGCGATCAAGCGCGTCATGGCCGAACTGCCGCAGGCCGCGCCGGCGCCGGGCCGCCCCGGTGACGTGCTCGTCATCGTCGGCGAGACCCAGGCCGCGCTGACCCTGGCCAAGGAGGTCGCGCGCGTCCTGAACGTGGGCTCCGGGCAGATCCTGCTGGCGGCCCGCTCCACCGCGGGCACCGAGATCCACACGGCCCGGCGCCTGTCCGGCCCGGTGGCGGCCCTCCGCAAGGCCCGCAAGATCCACCGGGACGACGTCCCGTACATCGTCGTCGTGGCCTCCGCCCCCGACGAGGGCAACGGCGAGTGGGCGTGCTCGGTCGCCGACGCGCTCGGCGCGACCGCCGTGTGGGCCATCGTCGACGCCACCCGCAAGACCGCCGACACCGCGCGCCACCTGCGCACGCTCGGCAAGATCGACGCCATCGCCGTCAACTCCCTGAACGCCACCGGCGACCCGGCGAGCGTTCTCGACCTGAACATCCCCGTTTCCTATCTGGCGGACCGTCCCTGCACCCCTCAGGAGTGGGCCGGGCTGCTGTGCGAGCGACTGGAGGAGGCGCAGTCGTGACATCTGCCGGCCTGCCCGACGTCAACGCCCTGGTGGAGATCGCCCTGCCGGACGGCAGGGTCTATCCCACCCGGGTGGAGGACACCGACGGGCTCGTCCTGAAGGTCGCCGCGCCACGCGGCGCCGGTGACATCGACGTGCCGGAGCTCGGCACGGAGGTGTCGCTCCACTGGACCGGGCCCCGCGGTCTGTACACCGCGCCCGGGACGTTCACCGCCCTCGAACGCGGCCGGGTCAGCGTCTGGACCGTCGAGGCGGAGGGCACCGTGAGCTACTACAGCCGCCGCCACGCCGTACGGGTGGCCGCCGGCGAGCCGATCCGGCTGCTGGACCTCGACACCGGCGCGGAGGTCTTCCACGGCCGCTTCATCGACATCTCCGAGCGGGGCGTGCGCTGCCAGGGAGCCGCCTCGGGGCTGTTCCCCGAGCAGTCCGTGCTGGTCAAGATGGCGCTGGACAACAACCTCCTCGTGCTCGAGGGCCACGTGCTGACCGTGAGCGCGCCCGACGGGGAGGGCGTCGTCGCGGTGGTCGTCTACGACCCGCCGGACGCGCAGGGCCAGCTGGTCCGTCGTTACGTCATGAACGCCCAGATCAAGGCGAGGAAGGCGGCCTCCGACAATGCTCGTCGCTAGCCCCCCCGTGCTGCTGCTGGCGCTGGTCCTGGCCGGACCGGCCCTGTGGCACGCGTTCGTACTGGAAGACCTGGACGTCGCCTCCGCCCTGATCCGCTATCTCGTGGCGGTCGCGGTGAGCGCCCTCATGTTCGGCCTGCTGCGGCGGGTCACCGCCTCCTACGGCTCGCAGGAGGAGGACGACCCGACCGTGGTGACCGTGTCGGTCGACAGGGTGCCGTCCATGGGCGGCAGACGGGTGAGCGATCCTTCTCCCGGGCCCGGCGCCTCCGGTGCGTCCGGCACGCCCGCCGGGGAGCTCATGGGGGCGGAGAGCGTCACGCCCGCCGCCGCCCTTCCGCCCGGCGCCGCGAGCTGACGCCCGGGGTCCTTTTCCAGGTCACCGCTGAGGGCCGGCATCCGCGGCACGGGCGGTGATGGTGGGTAATCGCCTCAAATCACGGCTTCTCCTGCCGATACGGATGCCGACATCTATCTTTCGCTGCCCCAGCAGCCCTCCCGGTCCCGTACTGGAAAGGACCTGATCGTGACCGACCCCGTGACCGCATCCGCACCGCCCGTAGTGACCGTTCAGCGCAACCCGCTGCTGGGGTGGTTCGCCGACCGGCGCATCAACACCAAGATTCTGACCGCCGTGGCCGTCGTGGCCGTGATGGGCGGCGGCATCAGCGCGGTGGCGCTGAACCGCATGAGCGCGCTGAACGACGACATGAACCAGGTCAAGGAGGCCAACGTCCAGCGGCTGTCCCACCTGGTCGACACCCGCGGCTCGATGGCCGACATGTTCAACGCGACCTCCGCCCTGATGGCCGTGCAGGAGGCCGACCTCAGGGCCGGCGCCGCGCAGCAGGTGAAGGAGTTCACCGGCGAGGTTACCGCCGCGTTCGACGCCTACAAGGCCCAGCCCTCCTCCACGGCGGGCTGGAAGGACACCGTCGTCTCCTTCGATGAGGCCTGGAAGAACTACCAGGCCCTGCGCGCCGTCGTGATCTTCGGCGAGAAGTCGTCGTCCGGGATCCAGGTCGGCACCGACACCGCGGCGATCCTGAAGCAGTTCGCCGACGTGTCCGGCCAGATGAACGAGGCCATGGACCAGCTGGCGGTGATGGAGCGGCAGGACGCCGAGGCGATGACCGTCCACACCATGGAGGAGTACGAGTCCGCCCGCACCCTGATCCTGATGATGCTCGGCCTCGGCCTGCTGCTGGCCCTGGGCCTGGCCATGGTGGTCTCACGCCTGATCGTGCGCCCGCTGAGCGCGGTCTCCGGCGCCCTGGGCGCGGTCGCCGGCGGTGATCTGACCCAGAAGGTGGAGGTCGCCTCCCGT
>NZ_BOOK01000075.1 GCF_016863195.1 Paraplanobispora takensis
ATGGCGCGCCGCTTCACAAAAGGAGAAGGGAAGGGGAAAGGGGAGCCGTCCACTCCTTTCCACTATCAACCTATAGCGCACCGGGGGGCTTGCGGCAAGACCCGGGTCGTGCCGCACAATCGTCAGCCGAGGCCACTGCCTGCGGAAACGGGGAAGCGGCGTGCGTGCGCCTGCGACGGCGCACGGGCCGCACGGAGATCGGCGTGATCAGCCGCAAGCCGCCGGCCCCCGCGGGGACCGCCCCGCGACCACGCGGGACCGCCGGGCGGTGCCTCACATATCCGAGATCGGAGCCGATGACGTGAATCCTTTGACCACCAGCGCGTTCGACCTTCCGGGCCATCTGGCCCCCAAGGCCGACCCGGCGCTGATCGCCGGTGACGAGCGGCATTTCGCCGCCGTCGCCGACAGCCTCCGGCAGACGATCGCCGAGTTGTCCGACCGTCTCGACGCCGAACGCAGGGCGCCCGGCGGCCGGGGCCAGGCGGCGCTGGAGCGGGACCTGGAGGTCCACCGGCTGACCGCCCGCCTGCGCGCCCTGCGCCGCTTCGGCCTGGACCTGTGCCTGGGCCGCATGGTCGGCGCCGACGACGCCGAGCCCGTGTACGTCGGACGCCTCGGCCTCACCGACAGCCGGGGCCGCCGGCTGCTGCTCGACTGGCGCTCCCCGGCCGCCGAGCCGTTCTTCGGCGCCACCCACGCCAACCCGATGGGGCTGGCCAGCCGCCGCAGGTATCGCTGGACCCGCGGCCGGATCAGCGACTACTGGGAGGAGGTGTTCACACCGGAGGGACTGGAAGGGCACGCCGCGCTCGACGACCAGTCCGCCTTCATCGCCAGCCTGGGCGGCAGCCGCTCGGGCCGGATGCGCGACGTGCTGGGCACCATCCAGGCCGACCAGGACGCCATCATCCGCGCGGGCTCCCGCGACGCTCTCGTCGTCGACGGCGGTCCGGGCACGGGCAAGACCGTCGTCGCCCTGCACCGCTCGGCCTACCTGCTGTACTCCGACCCCCGGCTCGGCCACCACCGCGGCGGCGTGCTGTTCGTCGGACCGCACCAGCCGTACCTGGCCTACGTCGCCGACGTCCTGCCCAGCCTCGGCGAGGAAGGCGTGCAGACCTGCACCCTGCGCGACCTGGTGCCCGAGGGAGCCGCGGCCGTGATCGAGCCCGACCCGGAGGTGGCCCGCCTGAAGTCGTCGGCGGACATGGTCAAGGCGATCGAGCCGGCCGTCAGGTTCTATGAGAACCCGCCCGCCGAGGGGATGACCGTCACGACGCACTGGTCCGACATCCGGCTGGGCGCCGAGGACTGGGCCGAGGCGTTCCAGGCGGCCGAACCCGGCATCGCGCACAACGAGGCACGCGACCGGATCTGGGAGGAACTGCTCACGATCCTGGTGGACAAGCACGACGGCGACGCCCCCGAGCACCTGCTGCGCAGGTCGCTGCTGCACAACAGGGAACTGCTGACGACCTTCAACCGCGCCTGGCCGCTGATCGAGGCGGCCGACCTCGTCGGTGACCTGTGGTCGGTACCGGCCTACCTGCGGATGTGCGCCCCCTGGCTCAGCCCTCAGGAGATCCGGAGGCTGCAGCGCGAGGAGGCCCAGGCCTGGACGGTCTCCGACCTGCCGCTGCTGGACGCGGCGCGGCAGCGGCTCGGCGACCCGCAGGCGTCGCGGCGCAGACGCCGGCAGCAGGCCGCTCTGGCGGACCAGCGCGAACGCATGGCGCAGGTCATCGACAACCTGATCGAGGCCGACGACGACGGCGAAGGCCTGGTGACCCAGCTGCGCCGAGCCGACCTGCAGCGGAACCTGGTCGACGAGTCCGAGCTGCCCACCGCCGACCCGGACGTGCTCGCCGGCCCGTTCGCGCACATCGTCGTGGACGAGGCGCAGGAGCTCACCGACGCGCAGTGGCAGATGCTGCTGCTGCGCTGCCCGTCGCGCAGCTTCACCGTCGTCGGGGACCGCGCGCAGGCCAGGCACGGGTTCACCGAGTCGTGGCGGGAACGGCTGGAGCGGATCGGGCTCGACCGGATCACCCTGGCCTCCCTGAGCATCAACTACCGCACCCCCGAAGAGGTCATGACGGAGGCCGAGCCGGTCATCCGGGCCGCGCTCCCGGACGCCAACGTGCCGACCTCCATCCGCAGCAGCGGCGTGCCCGTCCTGCACGGCTCCGTTTCGGAGCTGGAGACGCTCCTGCAGGCCTGGCTCGCCGAGCACGCCGACGGGATCGCCTGTGTCATCGGCCATCCCGCCTTCCCCTCGACCTCGCGCGTCCGGTCGCTGACCCCGGAGCTGGCCAAGGGGCTGGAGTTCGACCTGGTCGTCCTCATCGACCCCGAGACCTTCGGCCAGGGCATCGAGGGAGCGGTCGACCGCTATGTCGCGATGACCCGGGCGACCCAGCGGCTGGTCATCCTGACCGGTCCGTGACGGCGGTCATGCGTGGCGCTCGGTGGTCATGCGTGGCGCTCGGTGAAGGACAGCATGCGCTGCCAGGCGTCCCGGCAGGCCTCGGCCCACTGCGCGTACGAGCGGTCGAAGAACGAGTGCGGGGCGCCCTCGTACACGTGGCTCTCGTACGGGGTGCCGACCTCTTCGAGCGCGGCCTCGTAGGCGGCGAAGTCCTCCGGCGTCGAGACCGTGTCGGCGCCGGCGCGCAGCAGGAGCAGCGGGGCGCCCGGCCCGGTCGCCGGCGGCTCGATCGCGCGCAGCGCCCCGTAGAAGCCGATGCCGCCCGCCAGGCCGTTGCCCTCGGCGGCCTGGCGCCACGAATGCGCGCCGCCCATGCAGAAGCCCACCGTGAACACCGGGCCGTGGGCCGAAAGCGAGTCGGTGGCCGCCTTCACATCGGCCCGCACGCCATCGGTGGTGACCTGCTTGACGTGCGTCATGAAGTCGAAGTCGTCGCCGCGCCCGCCCAGCCCCTCCGTCCGGCCGAAGTAGTCGATCGCGATCGTCCGGAACCCGGCCTCGGCGAACCTGACGGCCAGGTCCCGGTAGTACGGGTGCAGCCCGCGTACGTCCGGCAGGATCACCATGCCGCGCCCGTTCGGCTCGGCGGGCTCGGCCCGGTAGGCGAGCAGGCGGTTGCCGTCGGCGGCGCTCAGCTCGATCTGCCGGTGGGAGGCGACCTCCCCGCGGACCGGAGGCGCGGGCGGCCGGCTGTCGGTGGAATGGCACATGGGACATAGGGTGCCCGGGGACACGGGTGTTGTCCAAGCCGTGCAGCCCCGCTGATCTCCGAGGCCTCCAAGTCGTTTCCAACCGCGCGACAACCGCGCGTCCCCACCATGATCTCGTTTCTTCCTGAAAGGACGAGAGATGCGCCTTTGGTTTGTTCTCATCGGGGCAGTGGCGTTACTGCTGAGCGGGCCGATTCCCGCGGTCCACGCCGAGGAGGCCGTGGAGGTCTCGGTAGCGCCGGTGGGGGTGGAACCGCCCGTCTACCACGGGCTCTGCGCGCCGGAGGTGAGGTTCGTCCTCACGGCCGCCATCACCGCCAAGGGCCCCGGCACCGTCTCCTACCTCTGGTCACCCGGGAGCGGGGAGCGAGGCCAGCTCACCTTCACCGAGGCGGGCACCAAGACGGTGCAGACCACCGCCTACCAGTACGTCGGCAGCTTCCCCGGCCCGCACACGGCGGTCCTGTCGGTAAGGGGCGCCAACGCGGCTCACGCGACGTTCACCTACAGCCATTCCTGCACCGACGCCGTCCCGCAGACCACTCAGATTCAGCCCGTCGAGTACGTCGGCCGGTGCGGCTCCGACGTGACGCACACCATCAGCGCGCAGATCGACTCGCCGGTCGCGCGGACCGTCCGCTACCGCTGGACGGACGGCAATGGGCAGCCGCTGCCCGGTCTCGAGGCCGAACGGGAGGTCGTCTTCACCGAGCCCGGCAGCAAGACCGTGAGCGCCCCGTTCCAGCGCCTGGCCCTCAACAACCCGTACGGTTACGGAGTGGCCGAGGTGAACATCGTCAGCCCCTCCCCGGTCCGGCGCGCCGTGACCTACCGGACGACCTGCGTGACCCCCGAGTTCACCGCGCTGACCCGGGTCTCCGGCAGTTGCACCACCGGGACGCCCTTCAAGTTCTCGCTCACCGGATACGTGGAGAGCGACGCGATCGCGGAGATCTCCTACGCCTGGTCCCGCAAGAGCGACCTCGACGGCGACTGGGTCCGTGAGCCCTGGAAGACGCTGTCCTTCACCGCGGACGGCGTCCCGGGCAGGAAGACCGTCACCACGACCGGGTACGCCGGGGGCGAGTCGACCGAGTGGCGCCTGGAGGTGCTCGGCACCGACGGCGTCACCGTCTCCCGGAGCCGGGGCTTCCGCATCCCCTGCGCCGGCTGACCGACGGCGGACCTCGGGCGGGGTACGGCCCGGCCGTACCCCGTCAGGCCCTCACAGGTCGGTGGGCGGGGTGAGCACCGACACCTGACGTCGCGGCCAGTGGCCGGACGGGCCGCAGGGAGGTTGGCTGGGGCAGGCGCGAATTTCCGGTGGAACGCGAGCGATCGCCCGACCCGAGGATGTGACGTGCCATGTCCCACAGCACGGCGGTATGGATGGACCCGGCCAAGGCGGCCGAGGATCTGGTCGGCTGGATCTCCGAGCAGGACTTCAGCGCGAACAACAACTTCACCGTCGCCGTCTACCAGGGCAACGACCTGGTCATCTCCAAGGTCGGCGGGATCACCGAGAAGGCGGCGGCGACCGGGAGGATCCTGGCCTACATCCGTGAGAACTCCATGCACGTCGGTCGCAAGATCTACGCGGCCAAGGCGTTCGCCACACTGGACGGACCGGTCAGCAACCACGCCGAGATGTGCATCCTCGCCGCCTGCGGCGCGTCGAATGTGAACTTCATCAAGTGCACCTCGCCGAACTGCAAGTTCTGCAAGGCCACCCTCAAGGCCTACGGCGTCAACAACGCCAACGCCGACGGCCCCGACGGCAAATCGCAGATCGGCTGGCGCCACCCCTTCCTGCAGGTGTCCTACGGCACCGCCCTGGCCAGCAGGGAAGCCGACCAGCTGGCGGAACTGAGCGGCTACAACCAGGCCAAGGAGATAGCCGGCGCGCCCGTTCACGGACAGCCCGCCAGCTCCGCCCCCAAGGGTGAACTGCTGCTGCTCCTGAGCGGCTGAACGGCACCGGCGACAGGCACCCGAACGTGTGAGAAGGGCTCATATATCGCCTCCACCTGCCGATGAGAAGTCATCAGGCTCGGCGTGCACCTCACGGCCTCGGCAGGCCGCACGCCGGGCATCACCGGCTCATGGAGGAGCTCTCCCTTGCATTCGTCCAAGCGCGCGTCGTCCGGTACGGCCGGTCGGCGCCGTACGGTCTCCCTGCTCGCCGCGGTCGTGCTCAGCACCGGTGCGCTGGCGGGAGCCGCCATTCCCGCCCAGGCCACCGGTCCCGCCTCGTGCCAGGTGGACTTCGCCTCCCCTGTCAACTACACCGTCGGAACCGGCCCCCAGTCCCTGGCCACGGCCGACCTCGACGAGGACGGCCACACCGACGTCGTCACCGCCGACCACAACGGCAACTCCGTCTCGGTCCTTCCCGGCAACGGCGACGGCACCTTCCAGCCGGCCGTCAGCACCACCGTCGCGCAGTATCCGTGGGACATCGCCGTGCACGACCTCGACTCCGACGGCCACCTCGACCTGGCCGTGACCGGCGGGTACGACTCCCACCTCTACACCCTGCTGGGCAACGGCGACGGCACCTTCCAGACGCCCACCTCCATCTCGCTGAGCGGCACGCCCGTCGACGAGGTCGCCGCCGCCGACTTCGACGGCGACGGCCGCGCCGACCTGGCCGTCGCGGCGCACTCCACCGGCCTGTGGGTCATGGCCGGCAACGGCGACGGCACCTTCCAGCCGGCCCTCAACCAGGCCTCGGCCAGCGCCAAGGCGGTCGTGACCGGTGACTTCGACGCCGACGGCCACGTCGATCTGGCCTTCACCCTCGACGGCATGGCGGGCGG
>NZ_BOOK01000076.1 GCF_016863195.1 Paraplanobispora takensis
GGGGGGGGGGGAGCCGCTACGTCGGGGTACGGCGCGGCGTCGGCGACGGCAGCTTCCACCCGGCGGTCACCTACTACAACGGGGGCGCGCAGTACCAGCTCCTCACCGCGGCCGACCTCGGCGGCGACGGCGTCACCGACCTGGTCGCGACGTCGAACTACGGTGTGGTGTCGGTGCTGAACGGCGTCGGCGACGGCACCTTCCAGCCCGGCGCCGACCTCGTGCCGGGAGCGATACTCGAAAACGTCCTGGCCGAGGACGTCAACGGCGACGGCGCCGCCGACCTCCTGGCGACGACGCAGCCGCCGGGCATGTTCGACCCGGGTCACCTGCTGGTGATGCAGGGCAACGGCGACGGCACCTTCCAGACCGCCGTCACCTACGAGCCGGGGAACGTCCCCCAGCAGGTCGTGACCGGCGACTTCGACGGCGACGGCCACAAGGACCTGGCCATCGCGAACATCTCCGCCAACGCCGTGTCGGTCCTGATGAACGCCTGCGGCCCCGCTTCCACGCCCACGCCGACGCCGACGCCGACCATCCCCGTGCAGACGCCGCTCCCCCCGGCCAAGCCCAGGCCTCCGGTCAAGCCGGCGCCCAAGCCCGCCCCCAAGCCGGCGCCCACGCCGAAGGCGAACCCGAAGCTGAAGGCCAAGCAGAAGGCCGCGCAGACGAAGGTGAAGAAGGTCATCAAGGCGAATCCGGGACGGGGCTGACGCCCGCGGGGTGATCACCTCACGTGCCGGTACGGCGGAGCGGGCTTCGCCGTACCGGCCGCCCTCGAATGCATCAAAACAGTTTGATGTATTCTCGGGGTATGGCGTCCCCGGCTCACGCCGCTCCGGCCTTCCTGCGCCTGGCCGCCCATCCGCTGCGGTGGCGGCTGATGAGCGAGCTGGCCGCAGGCGACTACCGGGTGCGCGAACTGGTGGAGCTCATCGGCCAGCCGCAGAACCTGCTCTCCTACCACCTGCGGCTGCTGCGCGACGGCGGGCTGGTCACCATGAGGCGCAGCACCTTCGACGCCCGCGACAGCTACTACCGCCTGGACCTGGACCGCTGCGCCCGGGCCCTGGCCGCCACCGGCGCCGCGCTGCACCCCGCGCTGCACTCCATCCTGACGGCTGCCGGTCCGGTCCCGCCGCCGGCGCCCGCATCCGCGCACCGGCCCGCGGTGCTGTTCACCTGCACCGGCAACAGCGCCCGCTCGCCCATCGCCGAGGCCCTGCTGCGCCATCGCGCCGGCGGCCACGTCGAGGTGACCAGCGCGGGCAGCCATCCCCGGCCGCACCTCCACCTCGACGCCGCACGGGCCCTGCGCGAGGGCTACGGCATCGACCTGCGGGACTGGCGCCCACGACACCTGGACAGTACGGCGGGCCGCCGGTTCGACTACGTGATCAGCCTGTGCGACAAGGTCCGGGAAGCCTGTTCCGGCATCGGCGGTCACCCCCGGCGCATCCACTGGAGCGTCCCCGACCCCGCCGCGGAGAAGGCCGGCTACCCCGCCTTCGTCCGCACCGCGGCCGAGATCGACACCCGCATCGGGCACCTGATACCCGTCCTCACCTCACAGGAGGCTTCGTCATGAACGCATCCGATCAGCTGGCGAGTGTCCGCTACCTCGTCGACGATGTGAAGGCGGCCGTCGCCTTCTACACCACCCACCTCGGCTTCACACTGAGCACCGACGCCTCGCCGGCCTTCGCCGACGTGGTCCGCGGGCCGCTGCGACTGCTGCTGTCCGGACCGGCCAGCTCCGGCGCCCGGGCCACTCCTCAGGACACCCCCGCCGGCCGCAACCGCATCCACCTCGTCGTCGACGACCTCGACGGCGAGATCGACCGGCTGCGCGGCGCCGGGCTACCCTTCCGCAGCGATGTGGTCGCCGGCCCCGGCGGACGCCAGATCCTGCTCACCGACCCCGCCGGCAACCTCGTCGAGCTCTTCGAACCCGCCCGCACCCCGGCACGGACCTGAGACCCCGTCGCGTCCTGCCGGTGATCGGCCGGCAGACTCCCCGACCACCCCGGCCTCCTTCCGCCACGAGACCCGATGCGGAACCGACATCACCCTCCGCGCACGCCGCGGGCCGTGATCCACACCGGGCGCCCTAAAGTGATCTCATGCCTGCCACGCTGAGCTCCGCGAAGACCCGATCGGCATTGCGCACTTCGGCCCGCATCTGCCTGGAACTGCTCTCGGTCCTGCTGATGATCGCCGCGGCGCTGTGGGTGCTGGGCCGGATGTGGCCGATCGTGTGGCCGGTGATCGTCGCGCTGCTGCTGACCACCCTGACGTGGCCGCCCACCGGCTTCCTGCGCCGGCGCGGATGGCGCCCGGCCCTGGCCGCGTCGGTGTCGACCATACTGTTCTTCCTGGTGGCGGCGGGCATCGTGGTGCTGATCGCCGTACCGGTCGCCTCCCAGTCCGGAGAACTGGCCAGCGGCGTGGTCGAGGGCATCGAGCAGATGCGGCAGTGGGCCGCCGGCCCGCCGTTGAACATCGGCGACGACGAGATCACCCGGGCGTTCGACACCGCGGTCGCGCGCATCCAGGACAGCGTCGGCAGCATCGTCACCGCCACCTTCACCGGCGTGGGCACGGTGGCCAACGGCATCGTCACCGCGGTGCTGGCCCTGTTCCTGATGTTCTTCTTCCTGAAGGACGGCCCCCGCTTCCTGCCCTGGCTGACCCGCCAGCTGCCCGGCCGGCTCGCCGTCCACATCCCGGTCGTCGCCACGCGCGGCTGGAACACCCTGGAGGCGTTCGTCCGCTCCCAGGCCTTCGTCGGCCTGCTCGACGCGGTCTTCATCGGGCTGGGCCTGTGGATCGTGGGCGTGCCCCTGGTGCTCCCCCTGGCCGTGCTGACGTTCGTGTCGGCGTTCGTGCCGATCATCGGCGCCCTGTTCGCCGGCTTCGTGGCCGTGCTCATCGCCCTGGTGTCCAACGGCCTGACCGACGCCCTCATCGTGCTGGCCATCATCATCGTGGTGCAGCAGCTCGAGGGCAACGTCTTCCAGCCCATGGTGCAGAGCCGCGGCCTGGGCCTGCACGCGGCGGTGGTCCTGCTCGCGGTCGCGCTCGGCGGCAGCCTGGCGGGCATCGTCGGCAGCCTGCTCGCGGTGCCGGCGGCCGCGCTGATGGCGGTGGTGTGGAACTACATGCGCGAGCAGCTCAGCGAAGCGCGGCAGGAACCGGAGCCGCAGGCGGAGGCGGAGGCGGCGCGGCTCGAACCGCACGCGAAGGCGGTGCAACAGGAGCCGCCGCCGGCGCAGCAGACCGCACCACAGGCGACACCGCAGACACCGCAGACACCGCAGACACCGCAGCAGGAGCCGCCGGCGCCTTAGCCCCGGTCGAAGCCCCGGTCGAACGCGCGGGCCATGCCGGCCTGCTCCTCCAGCGCCTCGCCGATGAGCACCTGCACCGCGTCCATCCGGCCGATGATCTCGCTGGTGGTGTGGATGCCCTCCGCCACCGACCGGGCGCTGGACTGGATGCCGGCGATCTGCTCGGCGACCTTGCCGGTCGCCTCGGCCGTCTCCCGGGCCAGCTCCTTGACCTCCGCGGCCACCACCGCGAACCCCTTGCCGCTCTCGCCCGCGCGGGCGGCCTCGATGGTGGCGTTGAGGGCCAGCAGGTTGGTCTGCTCGGCGATCCCTGAGATGATCTTGATGATGTCGCCGATCGCCGCCGACGCCGCACCCAGCGAACCGACCTCCCCCGTCATCGTCTCCGACCGCGCGGCGGCCTCCCGGGCCACGACGGCGGCGTCCTGACTGGCGGCCCGCAGCCGCTCCACGGTGTCCAGCAGCGCCCGCGCCCTGGTCTCGTCCTCGTCGGCACGCCGCAACACCGACAGACGCTGGCTGACCAGCTGCTGCACGTTGCGCAGGGCCGAGGCCCGCGACGGGCTCAGTTCGATCCTCTCGGTGGTGAAGAAGTCCATGGTCCCGACCACCTGATCACCATCCATGATCGGGAAGCACACTCCGGAACGGACCCCGGCGCGCCGGGCGGCCGGAGCGCGCACGCAGTCGGTCACCTCGGCCAGATCGGGCACGAACACCAGGTCACGCGAGCGCCACGCCCGCCCGGACAGGCCCACCCCCTCGGCGAACGTGGCCGCCAGCGTGACCTCCCGGAACTCCTGACCGGCCGAACCGGACTCGACGCCGAACTTCAGCACCCGCGCGGCCGGGTCGATCCGCCAGTACGAGCCGTACTGCCAGCCGAACGCGGTGCGCACCGACTCCAGGGCGGTGCGCAGCGCCGCGTCAGCGGTCAGGGCCTGGCCCACCTTGCTGACCACGGTGGTCACCGCCAGCCGGTCGTCGGCCTCCTGACGCAGCGCCGCGGCGGCGATCGCCCGCTGACGCGCCTGACCGGCGATGCGGCAGATCGCCACCAGCTTGCCCATGCGGCCCTCCTCGACGTGGATGGGCCGCGAATGCAGGTACATCAGCACCGCGACGACCCGCTCGCCCTCGATGACCGGCAGATAGACGGCGGCCTTCATGCCGTGCCGGATCGCGGCCGCGGCGTGCTCGTCACCGCAGGACTCCAGCTCGTTGACCACGAACGGGCGGCGCGAGCGCATCACCTCGGCGACCGGCCCGTTCGTCGTCGTCCGGTGATCGGAGGTGTCCTTCTCCAGCGCCGCGGCCAGCGGCCCGCCGACCAGGCACCGCCGCAGCCCCGCCTGCCCATCGGACACCCAGGCCGCCCCGTAGCCGAATCCGGTCGAGCGCAACAGGCTCTCGACCGCGATGCGCAGCATGCTGTCCTCGTCGGTGACCGCCTCCATGTCCGCCAGCAACTGCTCGAGCGCCTCGACGTCACGGGGCACCGGCGGCAGCGGGTGCGTGGTGGGCCGGCGCGATAGGCCGAACATCGCTCTCCTTCCGGCCGGGCGGTTCGATCCGCCCGACCATGCTCTGTTCGGTCTCCGATGACGGATATGAAGGAAAATCTCCCCTGAGCGATCCCTCGTCCGGACAGGTCGGCGCCCGCGGCCCTCGAACCACCGGCTTCACGAAGAGACATCGATCCGCCTCACGGTCTCGACGACCGGCCGGACCCTTCCGGCCGGGACGGCGGCGTGTCCCCCGCCGCCTCCCGCGCGGGGTGCACCCCGGCGAGTGCGAGACCGAGCAGCCGGTCGGCCCGGGCGGCGCCGTCGGGCTCCCGCTCGACGGCCAGGCAGATGGCGTTGACGAGTGTGAGCAGGTCGGTGATCGAGACGTCGGGCCGTACGGCCTTCGCCCGGCGGGCGCGGACCAGCAGGCCCGTCCCCGCATCGACGATCATCGCGTGGCAGGTGGCGCCCAGAGCGGGATCGCCGTCGCGGACGCCGCGCATCAGCGAGGCGGCCAGGCCGCGGTTGGACACCGCGTGCGCGGCGACGGCGCGCAGCCAGGATGTCAACGCGTGCGCGGGATCGGGGTCGGCGGCCAGGTCACCGGCGGTGGCGCACAGGACCTCGACCTTGTCCCGGAAGACGGCCTCCAGCAGCAGCTGCCTCGAAGGGAAGTGCCGGTGCAGCGTGGCCGAGCCGACGCCCGCGCGCCGGGCGATCTCCTCCAGGGACGCCTCGGCCCCGTACTCGGCGACGGCGTCGGCCGCGGCGGCCAGGATGCGCTCGTAGTTACGGCGCGCGTCCGCGCGCATCGGCCGTGGGGGCGAGGGGGGACGGCTGTCCTTCGGCATGCGTTCTCCGGCGGGCTTGCAAAAACGGGGTGGCCCTCCATATCGTACCCGTCCATAAGCGGAAGGCCACCCCACTTAGGCGGTCGCCCCGCGAACCCACCGGAACGGAGACACACCGTGAAGACCATCGTGGTCATGGGAGCCACCGGCCCGCAGGGCCGCGCCGTGACGGCACACCTGCTCGCCGACGGCTGGAAGGTGCGGGCCGTCACCCGCGACCCGGACGCCGCGCCCGCCCGGGCGCTGGCCCGGGCGGGCGCCGAACTCACCCGAGCCGACATGGACGACACCGCCTCACTCGTCGCCGCGGCCCAGGACGCCTACGGGCTGTTCAGCGTGCACCCCACCGTCGGCTCCCCCGGCACCCCGGCGGGCTTCTCCGCCGAGGACGAGGTCCGCTGGGGCCGCAACATCGCCGACGCGGCACACGCCACCGGGATACGGCACCTGGTCTACGCCTCACTCGCGGGCGCCGGCCGCCACGACACCGAGAAGCTGCCGCAGAACACGATCAGCAAATGGCGCATCGAACGGCACATCACCCGGCTGGGCCTGCCCGCCACCTTCCTGCGCCCGGTCTCCTTCATGGAGAACTACACCGGCGCCTACCACCTGCACGAGGGCACCGTGGCCACCGCGTTCGCCGCCGACGTACCGCAGCAGATCATGGCCGTCGACGACGTCGGCGCCTTCGCCTGCCTGGCCTTCGCCCAGCCGGGCCAGTGGATCGGGCGCGCGGTGGACCTGGCCGGAGACGAACTGACCCCGCTCCAGATCGCCGCGGCCATCTCCGAGGCCGTCGGACGGCCGCTGCCGTACGTCCGGATCCCGATCGAGGTGGTCGCCGCGGCCGGCGAGGAGTTCGCCTACGCCTACACCTGGCTCAACGAACGCGGCTACCGCGCCGACGTCGCCTTCACCCGCGCGCTGCATCCCGGCCTGATGGATCTGCGCACCTGGCTGGAGCGGACCGGAGCCCTCCGCATCGCTGCTTTCCTGGGTCTGCGGGCGGCTGGTGACCGTGGTTGATCTTCAATGAGGAACCGCTTCACGTTGTGGATTAACAACGGCGCGAGCTCAGGAACCGCCCGGGACCACCAGGCCGGACTCGTAGGCGAAGACGACCAGCTGAGCGCGGTCACGGGCCCGGAGCTTGGTCATGGCCCGGTTGACGTGGGTCTTCGCGGTCAGCGGGCTGATCACCATGCGGTCGGCGATCTCGTCGTTGGACAACCCCTGCGCGACCAGGACGACGGCCTCGCGCTCCCGGTTGGTCAACTCCCCCGCTCCCGTGGCGGCTCCGGTCCTCAGCGGCCGGGTGAGGTACCTGCTGATGAGCTTGCGGGTGATCGACGGGGCGAGCAGCGCGTCACCGCGCGCGGCCACGCGTACGGCGTGCAGGAAGTCCTCGGGCACGATGTCCTTGACCAGGAACCCGGCCGCGCCGGCGCGCAGCGCGTCGAAGACGTACTCGTCCAGGCCGTAGTTGGTCAGGATGACGACGTGCACCCCGGCCAGGGCCGGGTCCGCGGCGATGCGCCGGGTCGCCTCGATGCCGTCGACGACCGGCATCTGGATGTCGACGAGCGCGATGTCGGGCAGGTGCTCCCGGGCCAGCTCCAGACCCCGCAGCCCGTCACCGGCCTCGGCCACCACCTCGATGTCGTCTTCGAGGTCGAGGATCGCGCGGAATCCGCTGCGGATGAGCGGCTGGTCGTCGACCAGCAGGACACGGATCACGACGCCCGGTCCACGGGGAGCTCGGCCTGGACGGTGAACCCTCCCCCGCTGCGCGGCTCCGCACGCAGGCGCCCGCCGAGCGCGGTGACGCGCTCGCGCATCCCGAGCAGACCGACGCCGGGCACCGGGGCGGTTTCCGGCGTGGCCCTGCCGTCGTCGTCGATGCGTATCGCCAGGGCGTCGGGACGGTAGTCGATCCGGACCGAGGCGGTGGCGGCGGCGGCGTGCCGGGCGACGTTGGTCAGCGACTCCTGGACGATCCGGTAGACGGTCCGGCTCACCGCGGCCGGCACGTCGTGCCGCTGCCCCTCGATCGTCAGCGTCGTCTCCAGGCCGATGGTGCGGGCCTTCTCCACCAGTTCCCGGACGTGATCGAGGCCGCGCGGCGGGGTCGTGTCGTCGTCGCGCAGCGCCTGCAGGGTCGCGCGCAGTTCCCGCGTCGCCTCACGCCCGGCCTCCTGGATCGCCAGCAGGGCCTCCGGCACCTGTTCACCGCGCCTGCGGGCCAGGTGGACGGCGACCTCACTCTGCACCTTGATGATCGAGATCTGGTGGGTGAGCGAATCGTGCAGCTCCCGCGCGATGTGCAGCCGCTCCTCGTCGGCGCGGCGCCGCGCGGTCTCCTCACGGGTGCGCTCGGCCTCCTCCGCCCGCCGCTCGGCCTGGCGCAGCGCCTCACCCGCGGCACCGGCGGCGATCAGCCAGGCCAGCTCAAGAGCTCCGCGGGCCTGCGCGAACGCCTCGCCCGTATCGTGCAGGCCCGAGGCCAGGGCCGCGACGGGAAGCGCGGCCAGCATGATCACGCTGGTCGCCACCGTGACGGTACGGTGGCCCGCCCGCACGGCGGCGTACACCGCGAACAGGTACGCCACGGCGGGCACGTCGAACCCGGCCGCCTGGTAGCCCACCGCGCACAGCCCGGTGACGGCCAGGACGGGAACCGGAGCCCGGCGGCGCACGGCCAGCGCCAGGCCGCCGGCTGCCAGCAGCGCGTAGCCGAGCAGGTCGAGGCTCGTGCCGGAGTGCCGCCCGGACAGCCCGGTCACCAGCAGCGCCGTCGCCACGCAGGCGGCGATCGCCCAGTCCACGGCACCGTCCCGGAAACCGGACCGTTCTGTACCCATGGGCGCACCCTAGCCGGATGTCCGCGCGGGCGGCTCATGCGTCCGGATGATCGGCCGCCTACCGCGCACGCGGTACCTCTGCGGCCTCCGCGGTGCCCCCGGCGGCCGGCTACGGCATCGGCGGCACCGCGGAATGTCTGCCTCCGCCGGACGACCGGCGGCGGGCCCTGCGGACAGGATCGGGTGACGCCGCTCGCAGGAGTGACGCCATCCGTAGATGGAGTAAGGAGCACCCCATGTCAGTCCATCGCCTGCTCGCCGCCGCCTCGACCGCACCGGCGGCCGTGCACGTCCTGCTCCAGCCCGACCCCGTCGGTTCCTACGTCCTGACCTCCGGGCGGCTGTGGTCCCTGGTGGCCGCGTTGCCGGGGCTGGCCGGTGTGATCGTCGGCGGGCTGGCCCTGGCCCGCTCGGCGGGCCGGATCGGCAACGGCACCGGGAGAAGGGGAGCCGTCGCGGCCCTGACGGCGGGAGTGGTCTGCGCGCTCGTCGGCGCTCTGGTCGTGGCCGCCGCGAAGGGCGGTCCCGGCACCGGCTACGGAATAGTCGGGGGCTATCTGGACCTGCTCCTCGGCCTGGTCGCCGTGACCCTCGGCGGGCTGGCCCTGGCCCGCTCCCGCCGCCGGGTGACCGGCTGACCGGCTCGGCGCGCCCCGGCGGTGCCCCGTACCCCGCCGACCGGGGCCGCGGGGTACGGGGCACCGTACGGCTATCCCCGCCCGGTCACCTCGATGGCGGCGGTGGGACACACGGCGGCGGCCTCGCGGACGGCGGCGTACTGGTCCGCGCCGGGCTCCGGCTCCAGCAGGACGACGACGCCGTCCTCGTCACGCTGGTCGAACACCTCCGGCGCGGTCAGCACGCACTGACCGGCGCCACAGCACTTGGTCTCATCGACAGTGATCTTCATGCGGGATCCTCTCCGGTCCGGTGGGCGGCTGCCGGTCCCCGGGGCGATGTCTCCTCACCAGCGCACCGGGACGGTGCGCAGACCGCCGACGGCCAGTCCCTCCACCCGTTCCAGCCCGCCCGCGGGTACGGCCAGCTCCAGGCTCGGGAGCCTGCGCAGCAGTACCTCCAGCACGACCTGCAGCTCGGTGCGGGCCAGCGCCTGGCCCAGGCAGGAGTGGGCGCCGACGCCGAAGGCCAGGTGCGGGTTGGGGCTGCGGCCCAGGTCCATCTCGGCGGCGGAGCCGAAGGCGCTCTCGTCGCGGTTGGCCGCGGCCATGCTGCAGATCACGGTGGTGCCGCGGGGCAGCACCGTGCCGCCGACCTCGATCTCCTCGCTCAGATAGCGCGGCAGGCCGAAGCCGGAGTTGGCGTCGAAGCGCAACACCTCCTCCACCGTCGTGCGGACCAGCGACGGATCGGCCAGCAGCCGCTCCCAGCGGGCGCGCTCGGCCAGCAGCATGGAGACCATCCCGTCCCCGCCTCCGGCGCGGCGGACCCGGCGCGCGAGTCGATCCGGTCGCTGACGGCGTTCTTCGCCAGCCTCGCCGAGCACGCCGGGCTGTACCGCGCCCTGATGGGCCCGCAGGGCAGCGCGCGCGTCGTCGCCCACATCCGCCGCCGCATCGCCGAGGTCATCCACGACCACATGGCCCGCGCCGACGCCGGGGACCTGCCGCAGGGCGTCCCGCACGACGTCCCCCACGATGTCACGGCCGCGTTCATCGCCGGCGCCCTCGTCGGCGTGGCCGTCGACTGGCTCCAGGACCGATGCCCGCGGAGCCCCGCCCAGATGGCCGCGGTCACCTGGCCGCTGCTGAACGCGCACTACCGCCTCGGCGCGCGCGACTAGGATCCGCGATCGCGGAACGCCGGACGGGCGCTCCCGGCACCCCGCCCGTTTCGCTCTTTTCCCGTTGTTGTGGTTGTCTTGTTTTTATCCCTTGGATTTTCAGATACAGCCTCCTTTACGCTGTAGATTCATAAAGTCCTCGAAAGACACGCTCCTGCCGGCCGGTCGGCTTGGGGACCTTCGGCCCTACAGTTGCGTGTCCCGTGGGAGTCACCATCGGAGGACACCCGCCGTGAGCAGGCCCGGCCCGCCCACGGCGCCACCCACCACCGGCCGCACCGGCCGATCTCCCGCCGCGGAGAAGGAAATGAAACTCAGACATAGACGATCGATCCCGCAACACGTTCCCCTGATGATGTCCGACCACACCGACGGCGCCGGCGACGCCCTCGTCACGGTCCGGGGTGAGATCGACATCACCACCGCTCCCCTGCTCGAAGCCCACATCCGCAGAACGCTGCTCGCACGGCGGCGCCCGGCGGACATCGTGCTGGACCTGCGCGGCGTCACCTTCATGGACGCCTCCGGCCTGACCGCCCTGGTCCACATCGACGACCACGCCCGCCGCAACGGTCACGGGATCCGGCTGGCCGGGGTCTCCGGCGCCGTCGCCCGGCTGCTGCGCATCACCCGGCTGGACCGGCGCTTCAGCGCCCCCTGCCGCCCGTAGGGCGCCCGGTCCTTGCGGTTGATCGTGATGTGATGTGAGGTGACCTCCCCGGCCTGCCGGCCGTACCAGGTCGTCCCCGTGGCGATTTCCACTCCCGAAAAACCCTCAGGACCGCCCCGGTCCCGCCGATGGAGCCGATCGAGGTAGGGAGCGTCATATGTACCGCTTGGTAGAACGGATTCCGGCCAAGGCCCGCAACGCCATGGCACTGCTCGGCTATATCGGCGGCATCGTCACGCTGAGCGTGATGGGCAGCGGTGCGGCCGATGAGGCGGCGGCCCTGTTGCCGGCCGGCGCACCGGCCCGGGACAGGCTGGAGACCTTCTCCGCGGTGGCGCTCTGGCTGCCGATCGTGCTGATCCCCCTGGCCGTCTGCATTCAGCTGTCGGTACAGCTCACCGTCGTCAGGGGCCTCAAGCACGCCGCGAAGGTGGCCATGGCGGCCGCCGAGGGCGACATGACGCAGCGCATGGAGATCATGGGCAAGGACGAGCTCGCGCTGCTGGCCGGCTCGTTCAACACGATGACCTCCCAGGTCGGCGGGACCGTCCGGGGCATCAGGGAGGCCGCCGGCCGGCTCGCGCACGCCGCCGCCGAACTGGACGGCGCCAGCGCCGCGATGGCGGACTCGGTCGGGCAGACGGCGACGGGGCTGGAGACGGTCCACCACGCGGTCCGCTCCTCGGCCCACGACCTCGCGGGCATCGCCACCGCCACCGAGGAGATGCAGGGCGCGATCAGGGAGATCAGCACGAACACCACGGCGGTCTCCACGGTGACCGCCGAGGCCATCGTCAACACCGACCGGGCCACCGCCGACGTCGACCTGCTCCGGGAGGCCGGGCAGCGCATCGGCGAGGTGGTGCGCTCCATCACCGCCATCGCCTCGCAGACCAACCTGCTCGCCCTCAACGCCACCATCGAGGCGGCCCGCGCCGGAGAGGCCGGTCGCGGCTTCGCCATCGTCGCGGGCGAGGTCAAGGAGCTGGCGCAGGCCACCGCCGCGGCGACCGAGGAGATCACCCAGCGGATCGGCGACATCCAGGCCGGCACCGAACGCGTCGTGGAGACGGTCTCCGGCATCGGCTCGGTCATCCAGTCGGTCGCCTCCCACCAGGGCATGATCGCCGCGGCCGTGGAGGAGCAGACCGCCGTCACCGGTGCGATGGCCGGCGGCGCCGACGAGGTGTCGCGGAGCTCCGCGGCGATCACCGAGGCGATCACCGACGTCCGCGACGCCGCCTCCCACGCCGGCGAGGCCACCCGGCAGACCCGCGAGGCCGCCGCCGAGCTCGCCTCGATGTCCGCCGAGCTGACCCGGCTGACCTCCTCGTTCCGCTGCTGAGGGGGAGCCCGCTCCCGCCGGCCGCGTCGACGCGACGGCTCCCCGCGCGGGCCGTACGGCCTGCGCCTGCACGGCGATCCGGCCCACCTCGACCGGTTCGCCGAGATGTTCCGCTTCTGACCACCCGGCCGCGGTGAGAGGATCGAGGCACTCCCCTCACGAGGAGGCGCCATGCTGCGCGGTCTCATACGGCGCAGGAAGGTCCTGCACCGCCCGCTGGAGCGGCTGCTGACCGATCGCGCCCGGAAGGCGCTGGAGGCGGCCGGGCGCGAGGCCCGCATCCTGGGCGACGATCACCCCACCTCCAGGCACCTCCTGGCGGGGCTGGCCCGCCGAGACGACAGCGTCGCCGTCATGGTGCTCACCCGCCTCGGCGTCGACGCCGGCCGCACGCGCATCCGGGCGCCGGAGGCGGATCTGCGCAGCATCGTCGGGCAGGCCCGCCTCCAGGCCGCCGGGCTCGGGCACGCCTACATCGGGACCGAGCACCTCCTGCTCGGCCTCATCCGCCAAGAGGGCCCCCAGGCCTTGGGCGTCGGCCTGGAGGAGACCCGCACCCAGGTCGTCGCGGTGCTGCACGGCCGCTGAACCGGGGACGCGCTACGCGGGACCCGGCAGCGGGCCGTACGGCGGAGCCCGGTGACGGGTCAGCCGGCTGATACGGCACCCGGGCCGGCCGTACGGCGGAGCCCGGTGACGGGTCAGCCGGCCGGCGTGGAATCCGGGCCGGCCAGGCCGTGCAGCAGGAGCCGGGCGAGGATGCCGACCACCTCGTCGTCGGAGCGGCCGGGGTCCTCGCCGGGCAGCGCGTAGGCGAGCATCGACAACATCGCCCCCATCGCCGCCGCGACCAGTTCCGGATCGCCCGGCAGCGGGCGCCCGCTCTCCCGTAGGTGCTCCAGATGCTCGCGCAGCACCTGGGTGTCCTCGGTCAGGCGCTGCCACAGCCGCCCGGCGCCCGGGCCGGCGGCCATCGCCTGTTCGAACAGGGCGATCATGACGGGCCGGTTGCCGCGCATCAGGTGCCAGGCCACCGCCAGGTGCTCGTGGAGCTGGTCGGGGTCCGTCAGGTCGTGCGGCGGGTGCTCCTGTCCGGCGAGCCGGTCGTGCGCCTTGCCGTGCAGGTCGGCGAGCAGGGCCTGGAGCAGGGCGTCCTTGCTCGCGAAGTGGTCGTAGAAGGAGCCCGTGGCCCGGCCGGCCGCTGCCGTGATGTCGGTGATCTTCGTGTTCAGGTAGCCGCGTTCGGCGAACTGCCGCAGCGCGGCCTCCTTCAACGCCGCCTCGGTCTCCGCCGCCCTCGCCTTGCGCACTCCCACCGGACCTCCTCTTGACCTCGTGTTCGCCGCACAAGCATACTGAACCCGATTTCACCGAATATGAATTCGGTGAATTTATATTCAGGAGGTACGGCATGCACGTGGCAGTGGTGGGCGGCGGAGTCGCCGGCGCGGCGAGCGCGATCGCCCTGAGCCGGATCGGGGCACAGGTCACGCTCTACGAGGCGCACGAGGACCCCGCCGGGCCGGTCGGGTCGTTCGTCAGCCTGTCCGTCAACGGGTTGCGCGCCCTGGAAGCCCTGGGCTGCCTGGAGGAGGTCCAGCGGGCGGGCTTCCCGGTGGACCGCCAGCGCATGTGGTCCGGCAGGGACCGGCCGCTCGGCGACGTGCCCAGGGGCCGGCGCCCGGGTGACCCGCTCCGCAGCGTGACGCTGATGCGCGCCGACCTGGTGGGCGCGCTCCGGCGGGAGGCCGAGCGCGCCGGGGCCCGGATCGTCGTGGGCAGGCGGCTCTCCGGCGACCCGCGCGATCCGCTGACCGGTGACGCCGACCTCGTCGTCGGAGCGGACGGCATCTGGTCGGCCACCCGCCGGGCGCTGGACCCCGCCTGCCCCGAACCCCGCTACGCGGGCCTGTACTCCGTCTCCGGCGTCACCGACCGGCCCGTCCGCCCGCCCGGCGACCGGCCGCAGGGTTTCAACATGGTCTTCGCGCGACGCGGGGCCTTCATCTATCTGCCCGCCCCCGGCGGCAGCCTCTGGTGGTCGGCCCAGGTCGCCGCGCCCGTCCCCCCGCCGGACCTGAGCGCCGTCGGACCGGCGGAGCTGGCCGAGCTGTTCCGGACCGAGAAGACCCCGCTCGCCGTACTGCGCGCCTCCTCGGCGGTGACCGCCGCCACGCTGCTGCACGTGCTGCCCCCGGTGACCCGCCGCCATGACGGGCGCACCGTCCTGGTCGGCGACGCGGCCCATCCGGTCGGCGCCGGACAGGGCGCCTCGATGGCGATCGAGGACGCCGTCGCGCTCGCCCGCGAACTCGCCTCGGCGCGGACCGTCCCCGCGGCCCTGGCCGGCTTCGACCGGCTGCGCCACGACCGCGCGGGCAAGCTGGCCAAGAGCGCGGCCGCCAACCGGGACGCCAAGACGGCCGGTCCGATGGCGGCCCGGCTCAGAGAGATCATGATGCCGTTCTTCTTCAACCGCTTCCATCCCAAGGCCACCGGCTGGCTGTACGACCACGACCCCGGACGCCTGCCCGAGGTCCGGTCGTCCTGAGCTCTTTCGGAAGGTTCTCCGGGGTACGATTCGACCCGTCGTCTTTACAATGTAGATTAACTAGGTTCTCCCTGATGAGGGCCGCGCTCGAACTCCCGGATCCACGACGCCTCCCACTCGGCATAGCGCCCGCGGTCCAGCAGCCCCCGAAGGCCCAGCAGGCACGATGTCATCACCCCCACCACCCCGGCCATCACGGCGGCGCCCACGGCGACGGCGCGGATCACACTCGCCGACCGGCGCTCGGGCGGCGCGGTGACACGCCCCTGCCCGTCCACCCATATCCGTGTCACGGTGCCCGCCCGGGCCCCCGGCCGGACCTTCGCCTCAGCGGTCATCTGCGCGCCGGAGGCCGTCCTCCAGCGGACCGTCACCGTCGGCTTCGACGCCTTCTGCCCCGCCGCCATGATCCCCGGAGCGGGCGCGTCCTGCAGCAGCGTCGCCGCCACCGGCTCCCGCACTCCGGGACCGGTGCGCTCGCCGGCCAGCCCGTCGGCGTAGGCCAGCCGGCCCAGAATGAGCGCGGGCCACACGCTGAGCACGATCACGCCCAAGGCCACGAGCAGCGCCGCCGTCTCCAGACGATCGGAGCGGCGGCGCAGTTCGTTGCCGTCCAGCCGGTACCGGCGCACGCATCGGATCATCGCCTCGGTCACGGCCCGCATCTCACACCCCGCCCCGTCTCGCCGCCGGTCGTCCGGTCATCCCGCGCTCCTCCTCGTACGACGGGCGCTAGCCGCTCAACCGCCGGCGCAGCAGACAGAACTCGTTGCCCTCCGGGTCGGCCAGGACGTGCCAGGACTCCTCCCCCGTCTGACCGACGTCGACGGGCTTGGCGCCGACGGCCAGCAGGCGCTCCAGCTCGGCGTCCTGGTCGCGGTCGGTGGGGTTCACGTCGATGTGCAGCCGCAGCTTGCCGGTCTTCGGCCCTCCGCCGGGGCTGAAGACGATCGTCGGCTGCAGGCCGCCGAAGCCCTCGGCCTCCGGACCGATCTCGACGCCGCCCTCGTCCCGGCCCAGGACGACGTAGCCCAGCACGTCGCACCAGAAAGCGGCGAGGTGTCCGGGATCCCGACAGTCGATCACCAGTTCACTGATGCGGCATGCCATGGGCCGTCGCTACCCCGCTCCGCCTCCGTCATGCGCGATGCGGGGACTATCGGGGAACTATCGGGTGGGGCGGACGGCGTAGCCGGCCAGTGAGGGCTCCAGGGCGCCGAAGGCGGTGCGGGCGTAGCCGGCGACGACCTGCGCGATCTCCTCGTCGCCGTGCCCGTCGAGAGTGCGGCGCAGCGTCTCCTCGAACAGCAGCCGCAGGACCCCGCCCAGCTGGACCGCCGCCACACGGGGGGTGATGTCCTCCGGCCCGGCGCCGGTCTCCTCGGCCAGCACGGCGGCCAGCGTCTTCTCGCGGTCGTCGTGGAACTCCCGCAACCGGGCCACCAGGGCGGGACTGTCCACGATCATGCGGGCGAACCGCGGGCCGGAGAAGCCGATGATCGGGTCGTGCCCGGCCACCGCGGCCAGGTAGGCCTCCCGGAGTGCGGCGAGCGCGGACTCGCCGGGCCGGCGCTCCCGGACGGTCCTGGCGGGCGACTGCACGAAGACCTCGTGCGTGTCGAGGGCGAGGTCCTCCTTGCGGGGGAAGTAGTTGGTGACGGTCATCTTGGCGACCTGCGCGGCGGCGGCCACCTCGGCGATCGTGACGTTGTCGAAGCCCCGCTCCAGGAACAGCCTGGTGGCCTGGTTCGAGATGTTCTCCCTGGTCTGACGCTTCTTCAGCTCTCTCAGGCCGACGGTCTGCGCGCTCATGCCGTCACCATACATGTACCCGGCCGAAATTTCTTCTTGACATATATATATGTCAAACACAACTTTACACCGGGTGGCTCGACCGGATCACGCGGCGTGATCGTAGGTGACGGGGACGGGAGCACGGTCACCGGGGTTGAGCGCCAGGAACAAGCCCGCGGCCAGCGCGCCGCCCAGCAGTTCGGCGGCCGGCCAGATCCACATCATCGGCCAGGCCAGCAGCCCCATGGTCGCGGCGCCGAGGGCGACGGCCGGGTTGAAGACGCCGCCGGAGACGCCGCCCACCGCGAAGGCGCCCGCCGCCACGGTGAACCCGATGGCCAGGCCGTAGAAGCCGTTGCCCGGGTGGTCCCTGCTGGTGGCGACGTTGAGCACCACGTAGGCCAGCGCGAACGTGAACAGCGCCTCGGCCACGATCGCGGCCGCCAGATCCCGGCCCGACGGCGAGAGCGCCTCGGCCCGCGTCGGGCCGGCCACGAACGCCGCGAGGACCGCGGCGACGAACCCCGCGGTGAGCTGGACGATCCAGTAGGGGACGGCGTCGGCGAGGGTGATCCGGCCGCGCAGCAGCACGGCCAGCGTCACGGCCGGGTTGTAGTGGCCGCCGGAGATATGGCCGCCGGCGTACACCATCACCATCAGGACGGCGCCGATGGCCAGCGGAGCCAGGGCGACCCCGGCCAGGACCGTGGTCCCGACGGTGAAGACGAGGAAGAAGGTTCCGATGAACTCCGTGATGTAGCCGCGCATGGCGGTCCTCCCGGTCGGGAAACGGGGCTGATCACGCACCGTGAAGCATCCAATCCTGACACCGGCCACGGCAGACAGGGAGATATGTGGTTATTACGGGCACCCACCGCGCGCGGGTGCGGCCCTCCGGTTCGGTGGTCGACGGGATGGCGGTGACACCCGTGGGGCACCCATGGGACACCTGTGGGACACCGGCGGGGCGCCGACGGGATGCCTGCGCGGGAGACTGGGGGATCGCGCCCGCCCTCACCGGAGGGCGGATGACGGTCTGACATGATTCGTCCATGAACGATCCCCTCGGCGACCTGACGGCGCTGCGGACCTGCGCCGCCGACCGGCTGGCGGCGCACCGGCACACGACGATTCCCGACGCGCCGGGAGTACGGCGGGCGGCGGTGGCCCTGTGCGTCGTCGAGCACGAGGGGCTCCCCTCGGTGATCGTCATCAAGCGGGCCTACCGGGGGCGCAACGCGGGCCAGTGGGCGCTGCCGGGCGGGCGCCTGGAGCCGGGCGAGAGCCCGCTCGACGCGGCGCTGCGCGAGCTGCACGAGGAGATCGGCCTGAGTATCGCGCCGGAGGCCGTACTGGGACGGCTCGACGACTTCCCCGCCGCGTCGAGCTTCACGATCACCCCGATCGTCGTGGCGGTGACCGATCCCGGGCCGCTGGCCCCCAGCGCCGAGGAGGTCCACTCCGTGCACCACGTGCCGCTGCGCCGGCTGGCCGGGCCCGACGTGGTGCACTGGGTGCCGCATCCGGACGGCGGGCAGCTGCTGCAGATGCGCCTGGGCCCGCAGATGGTGATCCACGCCCCCACCGGGGCGCTGCTGTGGCAGTTCCGCGAGATCGTGCTGCTCGGGCGCACCGCCCGGGTGGCCGACTTCCTCCAGCCGGAGTGGACGCACCGCTGAGGTCCGCCCCGGCCGCCGTACCGCCCGCGGGAACCGGTCTGCGGGAGTCCCCGGGGATCAGCCCGCGGCGGCCCGGCGGGCGGCGGCGACGAAGTCCCTGATGCGCCCGGCGTCCTTGACCCCGGGCGCGCTCTCCACACCGCTGGAGACGTCCACCCCCCACGGGCGGGCCGCGTCGATCGCCGCGGCCACGTTCGACGGGTCCAGTCCCCCGGCGAGCATCCAGCGGCCCGACGGGCGCCCGCGCACCGCCGCCCAGTCCCACGGCTCGCCCGAGCCCGGCTTGGGCGCGTCGACGATCAGCAGGTCCTCGTCGAAGGCGCCGCAGCGCAGGTCCACGCCTGCGGCCCCGGCGCGCACCAGCGTCAGGCCGAGATCGCGCAGCGCGGTGAAGTCCCCGTGCGGGTGGTCGCCGTGCAGTTGTACGGCGCGCACGCCCGAGGCCAGCGTGACCGCCCGCACCTGCTCGGGACTCTCCCCGGCGAAGACCGCCACGGTCAGCACGTGCTCGGGCACCTGCGCGGCCAGCTCGCGCGCCCGCTCGGGGGTGACGCGCCGGGAGCTCCGGGTCAGGACGAAACCGATGGCGTCCGCGCCCGCCTCGACGGCGGTCGCCACATGCTCGGGCTCACGCAGCCCGCAGATCTTCACGTACACCCTGCGCAGGGTAGCGGCAACGCCGGTCTGGCATCTCGCGGCCCCTGCGATGTATGGTGCCAATCCCCCTTACAGGGGCATAAGAAAGAGCCGACGACGGTCGAGGAGACGGTGACCGACGAACTGGCGGGGGCGTTCCTCCGACAGCATCGCCGCTACACGAGCCGCCAGGTGGCCGCCATGGCCGGGATACCGATGTATCGCGCGCGGCGGTTCTGGCGTGCCTTCGGCTTCGCCGACGTCGCCGACGACGAGGTGGAGTTCACCGACTCCGACGTCGAGGCGCTCCTGACGCTGATCGCCCTGGTCCGCGACGGGACCTACGACGAGGAGCACGCGCTCCTGGTGACCCGGTCGCTGGGCAGGGCCACCGCCCGGCTGGCGGAGTCCCAGGCCGTGATCGGCGTCGAGGTACTCGACCAGGCCGGGGTCCCCCGCGAGGAACGCGCGGACATGTGGCGCACCCGGGCCGACCGGGTGGTGCCGGACCTGGAACGGCTGCTGGTCTACGCCTGGCGGCGGCAGCTGGCCGCCGCCGCGGGACGCGTCGTGGACCAGGAGAGGGGCACCGTACGGCTGGCCGTGGGCTTCGCCGACCTGGTCGGGTTCACCCGGCTGAGCCGCCAGATCTCCGAGAAGGAGCTGGCCGCCCTCGTCGAGCGGTTCGAGAGCCGCTCGGCCGACGTCGTCACCTCCGCGCAGGGCCGGGTGGTCAAGACGCTCGGCGACTCGGTGCTGTTCGTCGCCAACACCGCCGCCACGGCGGCCGACATCGCCCTGCGGCTGGTGGAGGTCCACTCCCGCTCCAAGGGCATGCCCGCGCTGCGGGTGGGACTCGCGATCGGCCAGGTGATCGGCCGCATGGGCGACGTGTTCGGCACCACGGTCAACCTGGCCAGCAGGCTCACCTCCCTGGCCCCCACCGGCGCCGTGCTGGTCGACCCCGCGATGGCGGAGGAGCTGGCGGGAGACGGGGCGTTCACGCTGCGGTCGATGGACCGTCTCACCGTACGGGGCCTGGGTGAGCTGGCGCCCTCTGTCGTCACCAGAGGCAGCGCCTTCACGTCGTAGATTTACAAGGCCGCCTGTCCTACCGGGCGAGCAGGCGGTGCAGCGACGCCTTCACGGCCGCGACGAAGGACTCCCTGGTCCGGTCGGACAGCAGCTCCAGCGACAGATAGGGGTTGAGGTCCTCCAGCTCCACCAGCAGCAGCTGTCCGTCGGGGGCGCGGCAGGCGTCGACGCGCTGGATGCCGTGGTCGATGGCGTTCCAGTCGACGAAGCGCTGGGCGAAGGCCAGGTCCGCCGGGGTGGGGTCGTACGGTTCCAGGACCCAGCGCCGGTCGGGGCGGGGAGCGTACAGGGCGTACCGGAAGTCGTGGTCGACGAAGTAGAACGAGACCTCGTAGCGGAAATCGATGCGCGGCTGGACGAGCACGCCCTCGAAGGGCACCTCCTCCAGCCGGTCGCGGGAGACGAACTCCAGGCCGATGGAGTCGGCGCCCAGCACGGGCTTGACCACGTACTGCTCCGCCTGCGGCAGGCCGCCCAGGTCCTCGCGCCGCCCGGCGGTCGGGATCACCGGGTATCCGGCGGCGCTCAGGTCGGGGAGATATCCCTTGCCCGCCATGTCGCCCTTGCCGGTCAGCTCGTTGTAGACGCGCACGCCGTCCTTCAGCGCGCGGGCGCGGAAGTCCTCATGGGCGTCCCGATAGTGCAGGACCGGGCCGCTGTTGCGCACCACGACCATCTCGAAGGCGCCCATCAGCCCGGCCGCATCCAGCGGATGGCACAGGGCGAGGTCGAAGTCCTCGCGCAGCCGGGAGGTCAGGAAGATGTCCTCGTCGCAGTAGCGTCGCCCGCGCGCCTCGTAGGCCAGGTCGGTGACGAACAGGACGCGGGGGCGGGCGGGCGGCATGGTCCTCCTGACGGGTCGGGCCCCTGCAAACTACCCTCTCCCCGCTCTCGCGCGTCCACCGGGCCGGATACCCTTCGGCATGCGCGCCGTCCGCCTCCAGAGCCCGTTCTACGACGTCACCGACGATCCGGACCGGGTCATCGGCGACTTCCTGGGCTACGCCCTGTCTCTGAGGAACCTGTCCGGGCGCCCTCCCGCCGAGGAGTTCGCCGAGCTCTTCTCCCCCACCGGACGGGGGATGAGGCTTCCCGACGTCTTCGCGGCCTACCGCGCCGAGGAGCCGGACGACATCCCCGAGGAACTGACCGGGCAGGTCACCGAGGTGGGCCGTACGGAGCTGTGGGTGCTCACCCGGCTGCGGTACGGCGCCGGGGCGGACTCCGTCCTCGTCGGGGGCCCCGAGCTGCGGCACCTGCTGGCCGAGGGCCTCGCGCAGCGCGCCGCCTGGATCGCGGATCGGTCCGGGATCAGATCCTGAGGTTGCGGCGCAGGATGTCGACCGCGCGCACCGTGGTGTAGCCGCGCCAGTCCATGCTGCCCGCGGGCGAGATCACGGCGTAGTCGACCGTCCACCCGCCGTCCGCCTCCTGCATGCCGGCCAGGCGGTCCAGATCGGCGGAGACCACCTCGGGCGCGAACAGGGCCCGGACGGGACGGTCGGGATACGGCGCGAAGTCCAGGGGGTGGAGCGTCTCCTCCTCGGTGCCGCCCTCCACGCGGACCCTGCCGTCGGCGGGGATGTGCCTGCGCAGGCCGGCCAGGAGGCCGGCGGCCTCGGGGCGGGTGTCGTGCACCGCGTCGAGGAAGCGCACCGCGAAGGCCAGGACGTAGGCGTGCGGCGTCTCCTCGATCGCCTCGATCGCGCTCAGGCAGTAGCCGACGGCCCGTTCGAGCCAGGGGTGCGCGGCCACGGCCGGATCGTGGGCGGCGACCCGGAGGGCGGCGGCCACGGTCACGGAGGTGATCTGCAACGACGAGACCGACGGGTCGGCGCCCGCCCACCAGGGGGCGTTGCCCGCGGTGGTCGCGGACGGCAGAGCGAACGGCAGGCCGCCGTCCGGCAGGCCGACCGAGGCCAGCCAGTCGCACAGCTCGCCCGCCCGCGGGGAGACGGCCGGGCCGATGTCGCCGAACACCTCGAAGGCGTGCAGGGCGACCCCCGGCTGGCTCTCGGGCGAGCGCAGGTCGGGCTCCAGGCCCCAGCCGTAGCCGCCGTCGGGGTTGCGATAGCCGTCCAGCGCGGCCAGCACGGCGGCGGGATCGCTCTCGCCCGTCAGCAGCTGGAAGCGGCGGCGGTCCAGGACGCGGGCATGGGTGGCCATGAAGGCGGTGGCCGCGGACAGGTCGACGTTCATGAGGCCATCGTTCCCCTCCGGCGGCGTTCCGGTCTTGCAGGAACCGGTCGCCGCCGGCCGCCTCTCAGCGGCCCTGCAGCAGCAGGTCGACGTAGACGAGGTTGGACAGGCCGTGGATCGCGACGATCACCCAGATGTTGCGGTAGCGCGACCACAGGTATCCCAGCATCAGGCCGAACGTCCCCTGGAAGACCACCGGCGACGCGACCCAGCCGGCGCCCCCTCCCAGGCGGTTGGCGTGCATCGCGGCGAACAGCAGGGCGGAGGCGAAGATCGCGGGCCAGCGGCCGTACAGCGCCTCCATGCGGCTCTGGAACCATCCGCGGTAGAAGAACTCCTCCAGCATGCTCGCCGTCAGGAACACCACCAGCGAGCTCACCGCGAGCGTGACGGGATCGGGGAGCTCCTGGGTGAGCGGCGTCGCGAGCGGACCGACCTTCGCCGGCAGGAACCACACCGCCGCCGCGAGCAGCGGGGCGAGCCACACCACGGGGGCCGGGACCGCGCGGGCGGCCGGTTCTCCGCGCCGGAGCAGCCGGAGCGCGACCAGCGGGACGACCAGCAGGAAGACCACCTTGGCCAGGGGATACCACAGCTCCCCCGCCCGGCCGAGGGTCACCAGGGTGAAGGCGAGCGCCGCCGCCAGGAGCACCCCGGTCTCGCGGACGAGTCTGCTCCTCGGCAGGCCGGCCAGCGGCTCGGGCGGGATCGTGCCGCGCGGGAGCAGGCGGGCCACCAGCATCGCCGCCAGCGCCGGCAGCGCCGCCGCCCACGGGGAGGCCTCGGCGGCCCCGGCGTCGGCGGAGGCGCTGACCCCGCCGTCGCCGGTGACCGCGAACCAGCCGTAGGCCAGGACGAAGACGGCCGCCCCACCGGCCGTCATGACGGTGGAGAACCTTCCCGGCGTGCCGATCATCACCATGCCGATGATCGTCTCCGGCCGGGTGCCCGCCGTCATCCCGCAGAAGTTTGAGATCACGTCATCCTCTGGCGGTACGGCGGGCGGCGGGCGGCGTCACGGCGTCACGGCGTCACGGCGTCATCGCGGGGCGCCGGCGCGCGGGCCGTACCGGATCGAGGACTTTGGTCCCTGCCGGAACGGTCCTTGAGTCCTGTCCCGGCCGCACCGGCGCTCACTAGCGTGAAGCCGGACCCGCGACCGGGAAAGGACCGAGGTGGCAACCGAGATCCGCATCGAGAAGGCTCCGCCCGGACCGCCGCCCGGGCCGGTGCGCCACCGCGCATCCTGGCATCTGCGGGCCAACGCGCTCGTGGTGGCCTGGCTGGCGGCGACGGTCGCGGCCGCGCTGGCCGGTGACGGGCTGCCCGCGCCGCGCTGGCTGCTGATCCACCTCTTCCTGCTGGGCGCGGTCAGCACCGCCATCCTGATCTGGAGCGAGCACTTCACCGTCGCGCTGCTGCGCGCCCGCACCCCGGAACCTCGCGGGAGCCTGACCCGCCTCGGCGTGCTGAACGCCGGCTCGGCAGCCGTGCTGTACGGCGTGGCGGCCGGACCGTGGCCGGTGGCGGCGGCCGGGGCGGCCGCGGTCGTGGCGGTCGTGCTCTGGCACGCCGCCGTCCTGGCCGGCCTGGTACGGCGGGCGCTGCCGGGCCGTTTCGGCCACGTCGTCGGCTGGTACGCGGCCGCGGCCGGAGCGCTGGCCGTCGGCGGCACCCTCGGCGGGCTGATGACCGCCCACCTCGCCCACGGCGGCATGCACGAGCGGCTGCACGCCGCGCACGCCCAGGTGAACCTGCTCGGCTGGGTCGGCCTGACCGTGCTCGGCACGCTGTTCACGCTCTGGCCGACGGTGCTGCGCACCCGCATGTCGGAGCGGACCCGCCGGGCCTCGCGGACCGGGCTGCGGCTGGCCGCCTGCGGTCTGGTGCTGCTGACCGGCGGCCTCCTGGCGGACCTGCGCGTTCCGGCCGCCGCGGGCCTGGCGGTGTACGCGGCCGGGGCGGGCGCGGCGCTGGTGCCGCTGGCGGAGGCGGTGCGCGCCCGCCGCCCGCACACCGGGGCCTCCTGGATGCTGGCCGCGGGTGTCGCCTGGTTCGAGGTCTCCCTCATCGCCGACCTGGTGATCGTCGCCGGCCGGCCGACGGAGCAGGTCGCCGCCGCGCTGGAACCGCTGGTGCCGCTGGTGCTGGCCGGGTTCGTCGCGCAGGTGCTGCTGGGCTCGCTGCTGCACCTGCTGCCGGCCGTACTGGGCGGCGGACCGGCCAGGTTCAAGCAGAACGCGGCCCTGCTGGAGCGCGGCTGGCCGGTCCGGCTGGCGGCGCTGAACGCCGGTGTGCCGCTGCTGGCGCTGCCCGTGCCGGAACCGCTGACGCTGCTGGGCTGGGCGCTGGTGCTGGCCTCGGTCGCGGCCTTCGTCGTCCTGGCCGTGGCCGCCCTGGTGCGGTCGGCGGCGCAGGGACACCCCGGACGGCGGGCGGTGGCCTCCCCCGCGCTGGCCGGGGTGGTCGCCGGGTGCCTGCTGACGGCCGCCGCGGTCGTCGTCGCCGTCACCGAGGATACGGGCCCGGCCGCGTCCGTGACGGCCACGGGCGCCCGGACGGTCGAGGTGACCCTGTCGGGCATGCGGGTCCGGCCGTCGGTGATCGAGGCCGCGCCGGGCACGGTGCTGACGCTGCGCGTCACCAACGCCGACGGCCAGCGGCACGACCTGCGCCTGGCCACCGGTGAGCGCACGCCGATGCTGGCGGCCGGGCAGAGCGCCACTTTGACGCTGGCGCCGCTCGGCGAGGCGGTCGAGGGCTGGTGCACCGTGGCCGGGCACAGGGCCGCGGGCATGACGATGCGCATCGTTCCCCTCGCCGCCCTCGCCCGCGCCGGCACCGGGCACGGAGCGCACGACCCGGCCGGGCAGGCGCGGTCCTCCGACGGCGGTACGGCGGGCGGCACGGATTCCGACGGTACGGCGGGCGGCACAGGTGGCACGGACCCCGGCGCGCCGGGGCTGGATCCGGCCGCGCCCTTCTCGCCCGGGTGGAGGCCGTACGACGCGGCGCTGAAGCCCGCGCCCGGCGGCACCGAGCACGCCGTGGAGATCCGCGTCGACGACCGCACCGTTCTGGAGGTCGCCCCCGGCGTGCGGCAGCGGATGTGGACGTTCAACGGGACCGTGCCCGGCCCGGTGCTGCGCGGCAGGGTCGGCGACGTGTTCACCGTCACCTTCGTCAACGGCGGCACCGTGGGGCACGGCATCGACTTCCACGCCGGGGCCAACGCCCCGGACACGGTGATGCGCACCATCGATCCGGGGCAGCGGCTGACCTACCGGTTCCGCGCCGAGCACGCGGGGGCGTGGCTGTACCACTGCTCGACCATGCCGATGAGCCTGCACATCGCCTCCGGCATGTACGGGGCGGTGATCATCGACCCGCCGGGCCTGCCCCGGGCCGACCGCGAGTACCTGCTGGTCTCCGGGGAGCTGTACCTCGGTGAGCCCGGCGGCGACCGCCAGGTCGCCAGGCTGCGCGAGGACCGCCCCGACGGGTGGATGTTCAACGGCGCCGCCTCCGGTTACGACCACGCGCCGTTGAAGGCGAAGGCGGGCGAGCGGGTGCGGATCTGGGCGGTGGCCGCGGGGCCGGGCTCGGGCACCGCGCTGCACGTGGTGGGCGCGCCCTTCGACACCGTCTACAAGGAAGGCGCCTACCTGCTGCGCTCCGGCGATCCGGGCGGGGCGCAGGTGCTGGACCTGGCTCCGGCCCAAGGCGGTTTCGCGGAGCTGGTCTTCCCGGAGCCGGGCCGCTATCCGGTGGTCGACCACGCGATGCGCCGCGCCGAGGCCGGTGCGCACGGCCTGTTCGAAGTCGCCGCACGATGATCGGCGGGGACGCGCGACGCCTCGATGCCGCCGCGCCGTGATCCACGAGGACGCGTGATGCCTCGATGCCGCCGCGCGGTGCCCTGCGGAGGCGCGCGATGATGACGACGCGAGCGTGGTGGGAAAGGTGAGCCTGTCGTGACGTGGTGGTCGGTGGTGCGCTTCGCGCACGTGATGGGGGCGGCGCTGTGGGTCGGCGGGCAGCTGACGGTGTCGCTGGTGGTGATGCCGCTGGCGCGGCGGCTGCTGGACGACGGGCGGCGCGCGACGGTGATGCGCGCGGTGGGGCGCCGCTTCGGGCTGTTCACCGCGGCGGTGTTCCTGCCGGTGCAGCTGGGCACCGGCGTGGCGCTGGCCTGGCACAAGGGCGTCACCTGGGCCTCGCTCGCCGAGCCCGGATACGGGCGGATCCTGGCGGCCAAGCTGGCGCTGTTCTGCGCGGTGATGGCGACGGCGGCCCTGCACGGGTGGGCCTCGAGCGGCGGGCGCCCGGCGCTGGCGCGGGCGGCGGCGGTGGCCTCACTGGTGGGGTCGGTGGGCGTGGTACTGCTGGCCACCGCGCTGCCCGCGACCTGAACCGGCACGCCTCCGGCCGAGTCCGAATCGGTGTGTCCCGGGCCAGGCCTGAACCGGCTCGTCCCAGCCAGGACTTGAATCGGCACCCCTCCGGCCGAGCCTGAACCGGCGTGTCCCCGGGCGCTCCGAGGCGGCGCGCCCCAGGAGGGTCCGGGGGCACGCCGCCTCCGGCGCCGCTACGGACGTAGGACGATCTTGTTGCAGTCGTCCTGCTTGTCCCTGAACATCGCGAACCCCTCCGGGGCGTCCTCCAGCCGCATCCGGTGGCTGATGACCATGGTGGGATCGATGTCGCCGTTGCGGATCCGGCCCATCAGGGGCTCCATGTACCGCTGCACGTGGCACTGGCCGGCTCTCAGCGTCAGTGACCGGTTCATCAGCGCGCCCATCGGGAACTTGTCCAGCAGCCCGCCGTACACGCCGATCACCGAGACGACGCCGCCGTTGCGGCAGGACATGATCGCCTCCCGCAGGGCGTGCGGCCGCTCGGTCTCCATCCGGGTCGCCTGCCGGGCCCGGTCGTAGGCGTGCATGACGGCGACGGGGTGGTGGGCCTCCATGCCCACGGCGTCGATGCACGCGTCCGGGCCGCGCCCGGCGGTCATGTCCCGCAGCGCCTCCAGGACGTCGACCTCCTCGTAGTCCAGCGTCTCGGCCCCGGCGCGCTCGGCCCTCTTCAGCCGGTAGGGGAAGCGGTCGACGGCGATGACCCGCTCGGCGCCCATCAGGAAGGCGGCGGCCATCGCGAACTGGCCGACCGGTCCCGCGCCCCAGACGGCGATCGTGTCGCCGGGCTTGATGTCGCACATCTCCGCGCCCATCCAGCCGGTGGGCAGGATGTCGGACAGGAACAGCGCCTGCTCGTCGGACAGGTCGTCGTCGACCTTGACCGGTCCCACGTCCGCGAACGGCACGCGCGCGTACTGCGCCTGGCCTCCCGGATAGCCGCCCAGCATGTGGGAGTAGCCGAAGATGCCGCAGGGCGAGTGGCCCATGAGCTTCTCCGCCATGCCCGCGTTGGGGTTGGAGTTCTCGCACACGGAGTACAGCCCGGCGCGGCAGGAGGCGCACCTGCCGCAGGAGATCGGGAACGGCACGACCACCCGGTCGCCGATCTTGAGGTTGCGCACCTCCGGCCCCAGCTCCACCACCTCGCCCATGAACTCGTGGCCGAGGATGTCGCCCTTCTTCATGGTGGGGACGTAACCGTTGTACAGGTGCAGGTCGGAGCCGCAGATCGCGGAGGCCGTGATGCGGATGATCGCGTCACGGGAGTTCAGGATCTTCGGGTCGGGGACGTCGCGGACCTCGACGGTGGTACGGCCCATCCAGCAGTTGGCTTTCACCGGTCTCTCCTCATCTCGTGGGCTGGGCGGGGCGCTGGGCGGCCTGCCGCAGCGCGCGGGTGCCCTCCGGGCTGCCTTCGGAACGGACCACCTCTCCGACTTCCATGATCTGCTTGAGGCGGCGCAGATCGTCTCTGACCTGCTGCTCGGGGTGCTCGCCGGCCAGCTTTGCGACGGCCAGGCCGACCTTGCCGCCCGGCGGGTGGTAGGACAGCTCCACCCGTACCTCGGTGCCGCGGCCGCCGGGCGCGTCGGCGAAGCGCACGCGGCCGCCGGCGTCCACGGAGCCGCCGACGGCGCACCAGGCGATCAGCTCGCCCGGGCGGTCCTCGACGACCTCGGCGTCCCACGCGACGCTCGTCCCGGCCGGGCCGGCGGCCCTCCAGTGCGAGAGCCCGTCGCCGATCGTCTCCACCGACTCCAGGTGGATCATGAAGCGGGGCAGGTTCTCGAACTCGTGCCAGAAACGGTAGACCTCCTCACGCGGGCGGTCGACCGTGATCGCCGCGTGCAGGGTGTCGTCGCGCCGTGCCGTCTCCAGGACCGCGGCGTGCTCGCCCCGCGCGCTGCCGGGCCTCGACCGGCGCCGGCCCGCGCGGACGGTGGTGTAGACGTCGAGGGCGGTGATGCCCAGTACCGCCGCCGTGGCGATCAGGGCGCGGCGGCGGCGCCGGCCGTCGCGGACGACGATCGCCCTGCCCAGCGCGCCCAGGTCCATGGCGTCGCCCGCGACGCGGGTCCACACCCGAGAGGCGGGTCTGCGCCCGCCCAGCAGGAGCGCCGCGTGCAGCAGCTCCCGCGCCCCGAACGCCGGGATCACGGCGCGGGCCAGGCCCGAGTCGTCGACGCCGCCGAGCCGGCTGACGGCTCCCGGCCGGATGATCTCCGTCGCGCCCAGCCCCAGGCTGACCACGCCGAGCATCCGGGCGAGATTATCGGTTGTCCGATCGTATTGTTCGCTCATGTCGTCCTCGTATGGCTGAACTGCCGACAGAGATGCGCATTCAGCACGTTAAGTAGCATTACAGATACTTTCCGTACCCTCATCGCGTCCGGTGATACCGGTGTGACGCTTGCGAACATCACCGGCCCGATCGGCTCATGTGGTGCCCGCCACCGCCGATAGGTGTCTCAGCCGCCCTGTCTCATCGGGCGTCTTCGCCATTCGTCGCTCGTGCGCTGGAAAGGACCCAGACCTTGACCGCCCCTGCTGCCCGCACCCCGGGCCCCGTGATAACCGTGCGGCGCAACCCCGTGCTGGGGTGGTTCGCCGACCGCCGCATCAACACCAAGATCCTCATCACCGTCCTGCTCATGGCCGCCATGGCCGCGAGCGTCGGCACGGTGGCGCTCACCCGCATGAGCGCGCTGAACGACGACCTGACCGCCGTCAAGGAGGGCAACGTCGAGCGCCTCGTGCACCTGAGCAACATGCGCGGCAACCTGGCCGACATGGTCGACGCCACCCTCGGCTTCACCAGCATCCCCGACCCTCAGCTCAAGGCCGTCTTCAAGAAGAGCATCGAGGACTACACCGCGGGCGTGACCAGCGAGTTCGAGGCCTACCGGGCCGCCGCCCCGGCGGACTCCGCGCGACAGAAGGCCATGACGGACTTCGACGACGCGTGGAAGCGGTTCCGGTCGCTGCGTGACGCCGTCACGTTCAGCGAGAACACGGCGGCGGCGACCGTCTCGCCCGCCGAGATCAAGAAGCTGGTCGACGACTTCACTTCCGTCACCGCCGAGTTCAAGGACGCGCTCAAGCGGCTGGCGGAGTACGAGCAGACGGCCACCGCAGCGATGACCGCCGCCGCCGCCGACCGCTACGAGTCCGCCCGCACCCTGATCCTGGTGCTGCTCGGCGCCGGTCTGCTGCTCGCCCTCGCGCTGGCGCAGATCTTCTCCCGCCAGATGACGCGTTCGATGAACGCGCTGCACCGGGCGCTGGACGCCACC
>NZ_BOOK01000077.1 GCF_016863195.1 Paraplanobispora takensis
GGTCGGCCAGGGTGTCGGTGAGGAGAGGGATGGCGCGGGTGAGATCTGCCAAGTCCGTCAGGTATTGACCGCACCACACCCGGAGAGTAAGCAGGCGCTGGGGGATGGCACCGGCGGTGTGGGCGTGTACGACATCGGTCTGTTCTAGGAGGATTTCCACGGCCGTGCGGGCGGCCCAGGTCTGCGCGCCAGTGGGGATGCGGTTGTTGAAGGTCTCCAGTAACGTGATCGCCTGGTCGAGTGCGGCGGTCAGGTCACCGTCGTGAGCGCAGCGTTCCCGCACCACCCGCTGGGTCAGGCGGTGCATCACCACCGTGGTGCCGTCCTCGGTGAAGCTGATCAGTGAGGTATCGGCCAAAGCCGCCAGGCTCTCCTGTACCGCGGCGGCCGCGGTCAGATCGGCCACTGGGGTGTGCGGGTCGGCGGGGTCGATGCCGCCGGTCAGCACGGGCACCGGGATGCCGGCGGGTGATAGGACCGCCAGCGCGCGCAGCAGCCCAGCGGCATCGGGCAGGGTGCGTTCGGCTTGGTCCACCGAGAGCAGGATGGCTTGGGCGGTGCCGGTGGGATAGGCATCGTGGCGGCCGGCGGGCAGATACTCAGCCAGCGGAAAGTCGGCCAGTAGCCGCTGGTAGGCGGGATAGGTCAGGCGTCGGCGGGCGATGAGGGCGGCCGCTTGGGCCAGGGCCAGCGGCAGATAGCCCAGCTCGCGGGCCAGCGTCTGGGCGGCGGCGGGGTCATCGAGGCCGGTGCGCTCGGCAAAGAACCTGCTCGCCTGCTCTGGGGTGAAGGCATCCACCTCGATGGGGGCATAGCGCTGGTGAAAGGCCCGGTTGCGAGAGGTGATCAGTACGCGGAGGGCTCCGGTGGCCGGACACCAGGCGCTGATCTCCTGGACCGAGATCGCGTTGTCGAAGACCACCAGTCCCACCTGCCCGGCCGTGGAGCGGGCTGACAGCCAGGCTGTGGCCTTGCCGGCGGCGGTGGCGGCGTCATCGTCGGCGGCGCGTAGTCCCAGCCGGTGGGCCAGGCCGGCCAGCCCGGTGGTGATCTGGTCGGGGGTCTCGGCGGTGATCCAGGCCACCACCGGCCAGCCGGCGGCCTGGCAGGCCCAGGCGTAGCAGGCGGCCAGCAGGGTCTTGCCCACTCCCGGGGTGCCGGTCACCGCGGAGATCACCGCGGCTCCCGCCGGGCCGACCTGGGCGTGTACCTTCTGTAGCAGTTCCTCGCGCAGCTGAAAGCCTGGCGGCGGGGCGGGGATGTCGCCTTCGACGATCTGCTCGTCCTTGGCGGGGTGGGCCGGATCGGTCGTGGTGATGGTGACATTGCCGGCCACGTGGGCGATCTGGATCAGATCGCGCCCTACGGTGGAGTGGCTCACCGCCTGCCACACCGGCCCGGCCGCACCGGGGTGAGGCAAGGCGGTCATGAGCGCTCGATGGTCACATCGCCGCCGACACCATCGATCTGGGTGATGGACCCGCCCGCCTGGGACCCGCTCACCCGCTGTTGGCCACCCTCGGTGGGGGCTTTCCCGGCCGCGGCCGCCGTGTCTGGTGTGGAGGGTGCTTGCTGCGGCGCCTGATCAGGTGCCCCGGCAGGGGGGACGAAAGACGATGCGGGGGCCACCTCACGCAGCCGTACGCTGCCGGTGATGCCATGCAGTTGATCGATGCTGCCGGCGCTGGTGCTGTCCTCGACGACCTGGCCGCTCGGCGCCGGGGGAGCGGGGTCAGGGGTGGGGGTGGGCTCGGCGGCGGGTGGCCGGGTCAGCCGGTAGGCGACCAGGGCACTGACCGCGGCCACCGCCACCGCGATGCCGGTCCAGCCCCAGCTCCAGCCGTCCTCGGTGAGGATCTGATTGCAGGCCACCGCGACACCCACGCCCAAGATCACCGACAGCACCTGCAAGATCCACCGCAGCCACGCCGCTCCGGCCCATACCGGTGTACGCCCACGCATACCGGCATCATCGATCACCCGGCAAGATCACACAATGCGATCGCCAGATAACGCATCATGCATCCTCGTGTCGTCCGGGAAACTGGACGTTTACGGACGCCACCGAAAAGGGATTGTGATGACCGTCTGGGCCTACGCACGCGTCTCCACGCGCGATCAAAACCCGCAGCTTCAGCTGGATGCCCTGACCGCCAGCGGCTACGACCGGCTGGTGATGGAAAAGCAGTCGGGCAAGCGCGGGGTGGCGCGACCGCAGTGGGAGGCGCTGCTGTCGCTGCCTCAGGCCGGCGACACGGTGAAGTTCTGGAAATCCGACCGGTGGGGCCGCTCGGCCGGCCATGTGCTGACCACCGTCACCGAGCTCCGTGAGCGGGGCATCACGGTGGTCTCCCTGACGGAGAACTTCGATCTGGCCACCAAGGAGGGCCGGTTCATGTTCGCGGTCTTGGCCGCGGCCGCCGAGTACGAGTTGGAGCTGCGCGCCGAACGCCAGGCCGAGGGGATCGCCGCGGCCAAGCGGCGCCAAGCGTCCGGGCAGATGCTGCCCGGAAAGAAGCACATCGGCCGGCCCCGGGTGGTCGGCCCGGCCGAGCTGGCCGCATTGCGCCGTCTGGTCGATGAGGGCGTCAGTGTCACCGAGGCGGCCCGCATCTTGAAGATCTCCCGCAGCACGGCCTACACCGCACTCACCGCCCCGCGGTAACCAGGCAACTTATGAAAAACGCACCCCCGCTTCCCGTGGGTTGACTGCGCGCCCGTTTTGCCGGGATTTGCGGGCGGGCCGGCGCCCTCACCGCTCGCCGTACTGCCGGGCCTCCTGCTCGCGGCTCGGGCGCTGGCGGGTGCGCCGCTCTGCGGCGGCACTGGCTTGGCGGTCGGAGGCCGCCTGCTGGTGGTGGTGCTCGCGATCGGCGTGCTCGGCCAGATGCTGAGCGCGCAGCTGGGCCAGCAGCTCGCGCAGCACGGCCCGCTCGGTGGCGGCCTGCTCGCGCTCACCGGCCAGCACCGCCAGCTCACAGGCGACCTCCTCACCGAGAGCGGACAGATGCTCCTGGCGCTGTGCCGCGGCCCGGTCGCGCTGCTCGGCCGCCCATAACAGATCATGGATGCGCCGGTCGGTCTCCGCGGCCGCGGCCTGCTCCTGCGCGGCCGCCCAGCGCTGCTCGGCTGCCTGATCGCGCTGCTTGGAGACTTGGTCGCGTGCCAGGGCCGCCCGATCCCGCTGGCCGGCCAGCCGCTCGCGCCGCTGCGCCGCCTGCTCAGCCCTGCCGTCGTTGTTGGCGTGTGATCCCTGATCGCCACTCATGATCACTCCTGAGGCCGTGCCTGATCCTCGGTGCACCCCGGCGCGGTACCGGCCCGGATACCGCGACGGCTCTGCCTTTTGCCGATATTCCACCCTTCGCCGCGCCGCTGCGACAGCCTTGAAAAAACATCTGCTGCGACCTGGGCGAGGGCAGTCAGGTGCGCCGCGCAGTGAACGGCGCTCGGGTTAGCCGGCGGCCCCTGGTGGCAGCAGAGAATTCCACCCGCCCTGAACCCGCGTCCCTAGGACCGCCATGCCTGCCACCCCTGCCGACCCGCCGCCCTCCCCGGAGGAGATCATCACCATCCAGACCACTGATGAGACGCTCACCGTGGGCGTGCACGGCGTGCTCGATGCCACCAGCGCCCCCGCGCTGACACACTGCCTGGATGCGGCGCAGGCCGCCGACGTGCTGGGCCCGCGCCGCCTGGTGCTGGATCTTTGCGCATTGAGCAGCTGCGACGGCGCCGGGCTACGCGCCGTCCTGAGCGCGCTCACCCGCGCCGAACAGGCCGGCATCGCCCTGCACATCGACGGCCTGCGCCGCATCCTGGCCGCCAGTCACCTGCGCACCGACTTCGTCACCCCCGCGGCCCCGGCCACTGGCAGCGGCCGGGCGCCGCGCCCGGCCCGGCACGCTGCTGCTCTGGGCGGGCGCCATCGCCCCAGCCCGCACTGACGCCTTCCCCGTAGGGGGCTGGCAAGGGCCCGCGAGCATCGCACACAGGTGCCGCCCGCAGATGGGAGGCGGCGCCCGCGGGCCCCGGAGGTGGAGGCGATCACCTGTGCGCGTCGCCCCTGCACCCTGGCCGCTGCTCTACCCCTCATGCGCAGCCGGTTATCGAGGCACGGCCCGAGAAGGAGGAAGATCTGGCGTCCCGGCCACCGGTATTTAACCGAGAGTAGCCAAACAGATACATGCAGTTGCATGATGGGGGGCGCGGTGATCCGGGGGAAGGCATCGCGCACCATTGGCCGGCCCGCCGCAGCAGTGCCGTTCTTTTCGGCCCTCACCCATACCCCCTGCGGCGGGCCCGCCCCCAGTACAGCGCTCATCCCGGTGCCGGGGCCGCTGCCCCGTGCGACGGCCGGCCCCCTTGCGGCCCGTGCTGGAGTGCGCAGCCGATCCCTGCAAGGAGTCGGCGATCCCTCGCCGTTGCTGACCCTGCGCCCCTTGCAGGCCCGGCCGGCCGGTGCGCTCTCCCTCCATGAGGAGGCACCATCGCACATTCGGTTCTATCAGTATTCATCCCGCCACGGTAGGTGAAATCGGGACCGGGTCTGCAGGCCGGGAAGGTGCCCTCTAGCGGTGCCGTCTGGTGGGCAGGCCTGCCGCTGCTGCGCCGGCGTGCTGGCCGACGCCGACACCGGCCCTCATGCGGCAGGCGGTCATCGATCAGGCGCCCTTTTTGCGGATGGAGCACCGCCTGACCAGCCGGTCCCGGTCGCCCCTTTGCCGCGGCGGCGCCTCAGCCGTGCCGCTCGTCCTCGGCGGCTTCGGCATACAGCTGCGCCGCCCGGCGGCGATGCTGCTGCACATCCCCCACCCCCAGCTCGGCGGCCCACTCATGCATCCGGGCGGCCCGGCGCACCGCCCAGGCGGCCCGCCGGTATCCGGCCCGCGCCTCGATCTTCGCCTGATCGGCCGCCTGGATCGCCTCCTCGGTTCGCGCGAAGGCATCGCGCGCCCGGATCTCGGCCGCAGCCGAGGCGATCGCACTCCGCCGCCCGGCCAGTTCCACACTCCACTGCTTGAGCTGGGCGGCGCGCCGGCCGGCCCGCTGGGCCCGCTCCTGGGCCCGCTCGTGCTGGTTTTGGATCTCCGCGGCGTAGGCCGGAAAGTCATCGATCATCGCCCGGACACCTCCTTGCTTGCCCTCACCGTGACACGGACCGGCGCCCTTCACCACAGACAGGGCGGACGGATGTGCGCCAGGCACCGCAAAACTCCTCATCTGCCCGGCCGCATCGCCGATGAGCAGGGGGAGAGGCATAACTGCATACTGTCCATTCACCCGTGATGGCCCGCTTCCTTGACGTCGTGTCCGGTGACGTCGCAGGGGGCGGGCCATCGCCGTTGCCCGCATCCGGTAGGGATCGCCGGCGGCCGGGCAATGAGGGCGTAAAGTCCTGGAAAGCACGCAATGCAGTGAATCAAGCACTTTATGTGATGACTGATCCTGTATCGGTGAGCCATCTGACATCCCCCGTTTCCGGAAAGCGTGCTGATCGACTCAGCGCAGCCGGTTCGGGCACCGGCGCGCTTGGCCTGGCCGCGCTGGCAAGCAGCGCCCTGGCCGCCTCGATGGTCTGGGGCGGCATGACCGGCCTCATCATGGCCGCCGTCCAGGCGGTGGCGTTGCTGCGCCTGACGGCCCTGCTGACGCCGCCCACGCCGGCATCTGGGGACGGCCTGCCCCACCAACGGGGCGCCGCCGGTGAAGGTGAGCCTGCGTCATAGGATCCGGCGGGCCCGGCCCATAGCCGACGCACCGCATGCGCTGCCCCGGCCGCGCCGTGCCGACCGGCACCGGCCGCCAGAGACCCGCAGGGACGACAGCTTCACCGCGGCCGGCTGCTAGCGCGGGCCGGCCGCCCTTCGCGCATCACCGCAGCCAGGTGGCTGTTCATCCCGGCCAGCAGCAGCAATTCCTCCACCAGCTCAATCAAGGGCGTGCGGTGGCGGAGCAAGGCCTGGGCCATGCAGTGCTCGGCAGCCGCATCCAGGCCGCCGTCATCATCGCTGACCTTCAAGCAGGCGTGCAGCGCGGCCAGCGGGGCGCGCAGATCACCGGTCAGGCGCTGCAGCAGGCCCACCTCCCGCATCGTCACCGTGCGCAGCCGCTGCAGCGCTTCGGCGTGGTGGCGGGCCTGCAACAGGGCGGCCGCGGCGGTGGCCAGCGTGGCCAGCGCCCGGCGCTGGACGCTCGACAGCCGGCGCGGCTTGTGGTCCATCACGCACACCGTGCCCAGCCCATGACCGGCGGCACTGAGCACCGGTGCGCCGGCGTAAAAGCGCACATACGGCTCGCCGGCCACCACCGCGTTCTCGCGGAAGCGCTCATCCTCCAGGGCGTCGCGGATCTCCAGCACCTCCCGGCCGCAGATGACATAGGGGCAAAAGGCCACCTGCCGGTCCATGCCGACCTCGGCGGTGCCGAAATGGCCTTTGAAGTGCTGGCGCTCGGCGTCGATCAGGTTGACCAGCGCAATCGGCGCCTGGCACAGGTGGGCGGCCAGCTCGGCGATGGCCGAAAAATCCGCATGCGGCACGACCTCCAGTGCGCCCAGGGCGTGCAGTTCGGCCAGGCGCTCGATCTCATCACCAGGCCATGGAATGGCAGCCATGATGGGCTTTCCCCTCGCTCGTGACATGCTGGCCCGGCGCCGCGTGGGGAGAAGACTGCGCAGGCCAGGGCTGCAGCATGCGGTCAGGGTATCTGCACGGCGTGCGCCGGCCGGGGCGCGGCGAGCCGCAGGCGGCGATAAACGATCGAAAATTGTCGGTCGTTCCTGCGCTGACCCTCGGCTCGGCGCCGGCGCCCGGTGTGACAGGCTGCTGCTCACCCCGCGCACCAAGGAGCAGCCCGCCGCCATGTCCGCCCCTGCCGATGCCGTGCTTTTGGATCAGGTGCTCGCCGTGCTGCGCCAGGCCGGATTCACCCTCGCATCCGCCCCCGACGTCGAAGGCGCCCCTGAGCATCCGCAGCGATCCCGGCCGGGGTGTGGTGATCTCCTGGAGCACCGCGGCCGAGGTGATCGTCGGCAACCGCACCGCTCACCGGCAGGTGGCGGCCGCGGTGCAGCTGGCGCTGCTGGCCCTCATGACCGACGCCGGCTATGCCGCCACCGGGGAGCCGGCCACCGGTGAGGTGCTCATCACTGGCGCCGGCCATGCGGGCCAGGCTGCTGCGGGCCGGTGAGGGCGCCGGCCCGCACCCGGCGCGCTTTGTGCTGGCTGCCGGCACCCGCCAGAGGAGGTGATGGCCGCTTCTCCTGGCGGGTACCGGCCCGTGCGCTGCGACCCCCCTCCAGAACACCGCACCGCACGACTGAGCATGTTGTATCAGTAGTCGACTACTCACTGTGGGTAAAACTCTAGAGTGGCTCCAACTATTTACCGGCCGTGCTGCAGGCGATTGCCCGGCTGCAGGCCCCGCCTGCCGCCAACGGCACCCGAGTGGATGCGGCGCCCCGCGCTCAGGTGCGGGTGCGGGCCTGCGCGCGGGCGGCCTGCTCGAGTGCGGCCGCCAGATCGGCATGCACCGGGAAGGCCTCATACAGATGGGTGATGCGCATGATGCGCTCCAGCACCCCGTGCACGCCCACCAGGCCCAGCCAGCCGCCGGCGGCAAAAGCGTGACGCAGCCCGATCAGCAGCGTCCGCAGGCCCGAGGAATCACAAAACGCCAGCGCGCGGGCATCGATGATGAGCCGCATCCGGCCGGCCGCCAGCGCCTCGGCCAGCACCTTGTCCAGGCGCGGGCTGGTGGTGGCATCCAGCTCGCCGCTGAGCACCACGATGGTGCAAGCGAACTCCGCACGCGGCACCTCGGTGATCAGCAAGCGAGTACTCATGATCGGCCATCCGACCATCGATGAGGAAAAGCAGGGCGCGCCCCCCAGCGTAGACCCCCGCGGGCGATCAGGTGATCACCACCGGTGATTCTGCGGTCCCGGTGTGCTCGCAGCGCCGGCGACCAGGCCCGCCGGACACACGCAGCGATCGGGCACATCGGCCTGGAGATCGATCCCGACGCCGAGCCGGGCTGAGGTCTGGTGCCCCTGGGGGCTGCGCCGCCCCCAGACCCCCGCGGAGCGGATGCACCCTCCGCCCACCGGGCGCGCCGCCTCCCGCCGCGCATGGCGGACGGCACACCCGCAGCGCGTCCGGATCGCCGGCCGCCAGGGGGAGGGGTCAGCCGGTATACGGCGGGAACAGGCGCTCGGCCGCCGCAGCCAGCCGGGCCACCTCCTGCTCACCCAGTCGAGCGCTGCCCCGGGTGATCCAATGCCGTACCTGCGAGGCCCGCAGCAGCGCAACACCCTCGACCTTCATCACCCGCAGCAACGGCAGGGTGGGCCCGTGGATCGCCAGCACCGGCGTCACCTCCACCGGCTGGCCGAGCGCTGCGCCCAGACCCTCGGCGACGCGCCGCGCCTCATAGACGGCCCCCTTGACGGCCGCATCCCCCCAGGTGCTCCCGATGTGCACGTATCGGCCGCGGGTGGTGATCCGCTTGTTGCGGTTCCAGTTCTTGCTGTCGACGACGAACACGCCGTTCGGGCCGATCACCAGGTGATCCACATTCGCTGAAGAGCCGGGGAGTGCGCGATCATGCAGGACCGCATACCCCCGCCGGCGCAGCGGCCGCAGCATCCGCGCGGTCTTGCGCTCACCCTTGGCGCCCTGGCGCCAGGTGCGCACCGCCTCATGGTGCCGCCACCGGTAGAGGGCATCGATGATGGCCACCAGCACCGCGGCGACCAGAGCGGCCACCCAGCCCAGCAGGGAGCCGACCACCACCGCGGCGGCCGCGGCCAACAGGGCCCGCACGATCAGCCGGCGCCGCCGGCCCTCGGCGAGTCTGGCCCGGTACTGGGCATGCGCCGACGCACCGGCGCCGGCCGTACGGGAACGAGGAAGAGCCATCGAGCACCTCCGAACAAGAGAAGCGGAGACGAGCACGAGGAACTGCCTTCAACCGTAGAGCGGGCCCCCGACGAAATCCGCTGGCCAGCATCCCGCGCGCCTACCCGGGAACGCCGAGCGCGCCGGCGACGCCCCGCGCCAGGACCTCGATCAGACCGGGAAAATAGAAGACCAGCCCTACCCCGATGGCGATGGCGAGGAACTGCACGAACCGCGTGATCTCCCGGGCGAACAGAAAGAACAACGCCACCACCGAGACCGTCACCAGGAACAGCGGCGCGAAGAACCCGCGCAGCCAATCGGCCAGCCCTTGCGTGTCCAGGCCCGCCGGTGGCGTCGCCAGCACTTCCACCACCGCGTGCACCGCGCCTCCCTATACGGTCGGTGTTATGGCTGATATGCACAGTAGCGACTGTGGTCACGACGGCGCCGTGCCGATCGTCGATGAGGACATCGGCGCCAGCGCCGTCGTCTGCCTGTGCGGCGCCCGCTGGACGCATCGCGCCCACGTCCCGCCCGATGTGGCGCTGCGCCTGGACGCCCGGCTTGGCGCCGACGCTTGGGAGCCGCGCGAGCCGAACACCACGCTGCCGGCCGTCTGGCCGGAACAGCGATCGGCCTGACGGCCGAGGCCTCCGGCGGCCAGGGCGCTCGGCGCCCCTGGGCCCCGCCAGGCTCCGGGATGGCACGCACGATCACCCGAGCAGGACCCGAGGGCGGCCTGCAGTTCTGGACGCCACCCCGCCCGCCGGCTCTGGGCCTATCACCCCGCCCCCGCGGCCGCCAGGCACCCCAAGGGGACCCCGCCCGGCACCCCCGGCGCCCGGATGATCGAGACGGCCCAGGCGGACGGGATGGCACCAGCACCACCGACTGTGGATTGCGCGGCGAGCCGTTTGAGGTGCCCAACCCCGTCGAAGAACCGCAGGAGGCCGAGGAAGCATAAAGACGCAGGTCAGGACGGACGTGCCCTATCAGCCAGAGCGGCCGCCCCTAACCCGCCGCCGACCAGACCAAAAATGGTCTCCTCCATCGAGCGTCAATTCCGCCACTTCTGCCCCAAACATGGCATCCTTTTACCAACACGTTAACGGGGAGTTGGACGGCAGGTCATGTAATGAGCCAGGGGACGGGACGCCGCATCCATCGGCATCCCACCAGGACTGATAACAAGATCAGCAAGGGCGCGCGCCGTACGGCCGCGCCCTCGTGCGCATCCAGGGCCGCGCTACGCGCCCGATACACCGTCCAAGTTTTCGGCGACACGCCGCGTGTTCGGAATGCATGCTCAGCCAGGATGCGCAAAGATCCCTGCATGCCATCAGTAGCAGGACGAGAACGGCGAACCTACGGGACGGGCGGCCAGGTGCCGTTCGCCACCAGGATGCCCAAGTGGCTCAAGGAGGAATACGACGCTGCCGCTCAGCGGCAGGGGTTGTCCTTGTCCCGCTTGTTGGAAGAGCTCATCAAGCTTGAGCCACTTCTCTCGCCCCGGGAAGCCGATGACCAGTCGGCGGACCAACTGAGTGCATAAATGCGTAGGCCCCGGCTGCAAGCCGGGGCGAAGCCTACGTCTTTGAGAGATCCACTTCGGCGGCAACCGATGGGATCTCGCTGCACAACCCCGCGCCAACGGGGTCGCACCACTGCAAGCGCTCCTACGACATGAGGAAGAAGGAAGGAGGCGCGTAGCGGATACCGACTTATGACGTCCCGGTCTGGCTGACCGGGCCTTTGTTGTCGCAATCACCGACCTGAGAGCGGGCGCTGTCGCATGCCCGGCTCAGGTGTGACCGGAATGAGTCAACGATAACCGATGACCGTCCGGCTAGCCCAGCATGTCCTGATTCGGGTGTGTCGCCACAGACTGGCGGCAAGGCTGACGCCGGAGAACAATCCGCCGCGTTCTACGCGGCCTTGCGCGCTTTGGCCCCGCGTGGCCGGGCGCGTCTTGACGTGCGCACCGAGGCCGGAGACGCGTGGGCGCACACCTATACCGCCACGGCGAAGCTCGGCGAGGATCCGCCGGCGGGCCCGTTCGCCTGGTATCTGACCAACGCCCGCCGCGAGTTCGAGTTCATCGTGTTCGACCTGGACCGCGGCCGCGGCGATGTCGAGCGCGACGCTGATGAGCTGATGAGCGTGCTGGAGGCCGCCGACATCCGATATCTGGTGTGCGTGTCCGGCCCCGCGCACGGCCTGCACCTGTGGGTGCCGACCGAGCCGATGGCCGCCGCGGTGGTGCGCGCCCTGGCCCGCGCCGCCGCCCGCCGCCTGCCCACCCTGGACATCAGCCCACTGACCAACGCCCGGACCGGCTGCGTGCGCCCGCCCGGCGCCCCGCACCGCCACGGCGGCATCTCGATACCGGTCGATCAGTGGGTACCGATCACGCCGGAGGCCACCGCGGCCGTCCTGGCCGAGCGCAACCCCGCCGAGGCGATCGAGCGCCTGGCCGTCCTGCTGGATGTTATGACGTCCGCGCCCGACCAGATCGAGGCCGAAGCGGTCCGCACGATCGAGACCACTCCGAACGGGCCGCGCCTGGCCGGGCGCCGGCACCCGGTCGACGTGGCCGAGCTGCTGGCCACAACCCCTGAGCCCGGGGCCGGACACGCCCACCTGGCCCGCATCCTGGTCCAGCTTGCGCTGGCCCGCTGGAGCGCGCCGGAGGTCGCCCGCCTGCTGGAGGACCACCTTCAGGCGCCGGGCCTGGTTCATCTGCGCCGCCAGGGCGGAGCTCGCAGCCGGCACCGCGGGCCCGGCGAGCGCGCCGCCCTGATCAGCCGCCAGTGGGAACGCGCCGTGGCCTACGCCGCCACCCTGCGCCCGCCGGCCGCGCCCACGGGCGGCCAGGACGACGACGCCGAGCAGCAGAACGCGCCGGCCGATGAGTGGGATGTGCGCCTGGCCGCCGTGGTGCCGCTGGTGACCGGCGTGCGCGCGGCGATTGCCGCCGAGCCGGGCCGGTGGAGCACCCCGGCCGGCCCGGCGGATCGCCGGGCTTTGGAGTATGTGCTGGAGCTCGCCCTGCAGACGGCCCGCCAGGAGATCGAGTTGGATTGTCGCCGTCTGGCCCTGGCCACCGGGATGGGCCGCAGCACGGCCGCCCGCGCGCTGGAGCGCCTGATCCTGGACGAGTGGCTGGAGTTGGCCGCCAGGGGGGAGGGACAGCGCGCCCACCGCTACCGGGTGCGTGCCCGAAGCGTCGACGACGCCGCGGTATCACCTGTGACGAACGAGGTTCCCAGGTCCGTTGCACAGGGTGGGACACAAGGGAACCCACCCCAGGTGCGAGCGGTCCAACGACTCCGGGAGGCCCGCGCCCGGCACTGCTCCGAGCTGTCGACGCGGCGCACGCTGGTCAGCCACGACGTGTTTGCGCACCCGTACCGGGCCCGGGGTCAGGCCGGACTAGGGAGCCACGTGGCCGGGACCGCTGCGCTCCTCGATACCGGTCTTTACAAAGTACAGGATATGGCGCAGGCAACCGGCTACAGCCTACGGACCACCCGCCGCCACCTGGAAATCCTGCGCTCCCACCGCCTGGCCCGAACCAGCGAGCGGCCCGAACCCGGAGCGTGGCGACGCACCCGAACCCGGCTGGACACCGTTGCGGCTCGCATCGGCGTGGCCGGCACCACCGAGCGCCGCCACCGCGCCTATGCGATCGAGCGTGAGACCTATGCCTGGTGGCGGGCAGAGCTGGAGTGGATGACGACGACAGGTAAACGCCAGCCACCGCCGCCGGGTCAGGAGCGTCTCCTGCTGGTCGGCGCGTCCCGGTGGGCGAATAGGGAGCGCTACCCACGTGATGGCCGCGGCCGCGCCGACCACCGGGCGGCCCGCGCCGAGCTGCGGGCGCAACGGCTGGCGGCCACCGCATGACCGCATTGAGGCCGACCACAATTCCATTTCATTATTTTCATATCGACGATGAAAATAATAAATTAGGGTGGGGGCATGACGGAGATCACGGACCAGGAGCAGGACGAGAACGTGGCATGCCGGTTCCCGGGATGTTCGGCAGCGCCAGCCCCAGCGCCGGGCGACAAGCCGGGCCGGCCGCCGCTGTACTGCGTCGATCCCGACCACACGCCCCTGACCGCCTACCGCGAGCGCCAGCGGCTCAAGAAGGCCGCAGCGGGTGAGGCGGAGGGCGCGATGCCGGAGGACCTCGGGCGGCCGGTGACCCTCAGCCAGGCCCGCGCCGGCGAGCTGGTCGAGCGCGTCGAGATCGTCGCCACGCGCCTGTCGGAGGACCTGACGCGGGTGCTGGCCGAGCTACGCATCGCTGGCGACCCGGACGCCGCCGCCGCGGAGGTGAGCGCCGCTCACGCGACGGCCGCCGAGCAGGTGGCCACCGCCGAGCGCGAGCGTGCCCACGCCGAGCAGAATGCCCGCCGCGCCGTGGTCGCCGCCGAGCGCGAGCGCGCCGAACGGGAGCAGGCCGACGCCGCCGCAGAAGACGCGCTGCGCCGGGCCCAGGACGCGGAGGAGCGCGCCGGGCAGGCCGCCGAGCAGCTCGACGCCGAACGCGAGCAGATGCGCGCCGATGTCGACCAAGCCCGCGAGCAGGCCGCCGAGCAGGTCCGCCAGGCCGAGAACGAGCGCGATGCGACAGTGGCGCAGGCCGGCGAGCAGGCTGCCGAGCAGATCGAGCGGACCCGGGCGGAGGCCGCTGAGCAGGTCCGCCAGGCGCAGGCCCAGCGAGACGAGGCCCTGGCCCAGGCTCGGGAGGCGAGCCAGGCTGCCCGGGTCGAGACCGAGCGAGCGCGTGCCCTGGTCGAGGAAGCCCGCGGGGAGATCGCTGCCGAGCGCGAGCGCGCCGCCGGCCAGGTCGAGCAGATCCGCACCGACGCCGAGCAGGCCCGCGCTGCGATCGAGCGTGCTCACGCCGAGCAGGCCGAGGCCGCCCGCCGTACGGCCGCGGCTCTGGCCGAGGCCGCCCGCGCCCAGGAACATCGAGCCGAGGCCGCAGACGCCGCGCGGAGCACTCTGGAGCGCGAGCTGATCGAGGTCCGAGCGGAGCTTGCCCGGCTCCGCTCGGGTGCGAAGCGGAGCCGCTCGACGACCGAGGAGGAGTGATCATGCCGATGTCGGGGTGGCCCGGATGGGCCTGGATCATGTTCGGCTTGAGTGACCGGCGGCTGAGCCGTACGATGCGGCCGCCGCCTCCGGCCCGGGAAACCTACGTCGCCACGGTGCAGGGCCAGGGCGGAACCTGGCGCGCCTCGGAGTGGGTCGACGCGGTGAGCTGGCCGGAGATCGTCGCGTGGGCCGCTGAGCAGTCCCAGCGACGCGACGTCGACCGGGTGCAGGTCGAGCACCAGGCCCCGCAAGCGCCGGAGATGCTGACCGTGTGGATCTGGACCGATGGACACCAGAGCAGCCAGCAGCAGCGCCGGGGACGCCTGGAGGTCAAGCTCTTCGGCGACCCGTGATGATCACACGGCGTTGTCGGCGCGCCGGTCCTTGAACGGGACGACGCCGCTGACTAACCGGCCGTCATGGGCGGCATCTTGTAGATCACCCAGGCGGAACGCGGAATCGGCGCCGATGGTCACCCCGCTGACCACGGCCGGCCGAATCCGCCCCACCGCACGAATGAGTGAGGCGAGCCGGAGCGCCAGCGGGACCAGGGTGGCGAACTCACGGCTCCTGACGGTGGTGATCAGCTTTCCCTCGTGGTCGATCCAGGCGCGTGAGTCGGGCAGCGGATCGGCCTGGCCCTGGCTGCTCAGCCCGAGATGGTCCCGGTAGAACGACAGGTCGTCATCGATGCTCTCGCCGGGGGCGATGAGCTCCACCCACACCATGCCCAGCATGGGGAAGACCAGCAGGACCGGAATCGTGGTGTGCGCGCGGCCAGGTGCGCCAGCCAGCCTAGTCCCCGCGGCGCCGGGTTCACCTCGATCTCCAGTGCCACCGTGGCGTTCGCAGTGGTGGGCATCTCCATCGTGCCGACGTCCTCGAAGCGAATCCAGGCCGAGGGACGGCAGTCCTCGTGCGCGCCGAGGATCAATGCCCGGTTGGCGCACTGCTGGGCGATCACCGCGACCGGGCGACCCCGATGATCATGGGCGCGTCCCGCGCATGGTGACGCAGCGTGGCCACGCGCGAGGACGGCCACGACCTCCGCGACCCGCACCCACCGAACCCAAGATCCCCGCACCAGCACACCACCATCGATCCCACCTCAGCCAGACCTCCCACCGACCATCAACCGATCACCACTCATCCATCCCATCCACTCATCCAGCAGCCACCGATAACACCCCACAAACTAAAAGCATCACACCTACGCATTTATTAATGATCTTGGTAGGATGAGCGTAGCTCGATGATCACTCATACGTGCCGCCGGCCGCCCCGAGGGGGCGACGGCACGCCAGGCGGAAGGGAGGGTCGGGCGTGCTGAGCATCGCTCCGGGCTATGACCCTCGCTACCTGACGCGCCAGGTCGGCAAGGGCTGTGAGAACTACTATCTGTCAGCGACCATCGAGCATGGTGAGCCGCCGGGCCGGTGGTGGGGACGCGGCGCCGAGGCACTCGGGCTGGAGCCGGGCAGCGTGGTCGACGGCCCGGTGATGGAGAAGCTGTATGAGCATTTCCTTGATCCGCGTGATGCGGACTTCCTCGATGACTCGGTGCCCGATGAGGAGAAGGCGCGGCTGGGCCGGCGCAAGTCGGTGTTTCAGTCCTGGGAGACGATCTACGCCAAGCGCCTGGCCGCCGAGCCGGAGGCGACGGACGAGCGGCGCGAGCAGATCCGTATCACGGCGAAGAAGGACGCCCGCCAGGCGGTCATCCATCACGACGCCACCTTCTCCCCGCAGAAGTCGATTACGGCGGTGCACGCTGGACTGCTGGCGGCCGCGAACGAGGCCGAACGCGTCGGTAAGAGTGCATTGGCCGCCCAGTACCGGCAGGCCGCCGACGTGACGTGGGAGGGCGTGCGGATCGGGGCCGAGGCGAGCCTGCGCTACCTGCAAGAGCACGCCGGGGAGGCCCGCGCCGGCTACCACGGCAAGGACACCGCCGGCCGCACGACCGGGCGCTGGGTGGAGGCCAATCAGTGGGTGGTGGCCCGTTTTGAGCAGCACACCAACCGCGACGGCGACCCCCAGCTGCATGTGCACCAGGCGATTTTGAACCGGCAGCTGTGCGCGGACGGCCGCTGGCGGGCCCTGGACGGCAAAGCGATCTACCGGGCCCGGCCGGCCGCGGCCGTGCACGGCGAGCGTGTCATGACGGAGTATCTGGCCCGCCGGTTGGGCCTGGAGTTCCGCAGCCGGCCGGATGGCAACGGCCGCGAAGTCGTGGGCGTCTCCCCGGAGCTGATCGCGGAGTTCTCCACCCGCCGCGCGGCGGTGAGCCAGCACATCGAGCAGCAGGTGGAGGCGTATGTGGCCAAGTACGGCCGGGCGCCGACCGCCCGCCAGCTGTTCACCATGGGCCAGATCGCGACCAAGGACACCAAACGGGCCAAGACCAAGAGCCCGGATGCGCCGAGCCCGGCCGAGCAACTGCGCTCGTGGGAGGAGCGGACCCGAGCGCGAGAGATTCAGCAGCTCAGCCAGATCCCGGGCAAGGTGTTGGGCCGGCTGCGGCAGGGCCGCGCCGCCGCCCAAGCACAAGCGCTCGGGGACGCCGAGCTGGCGAAGGTCATTCAGGCCGCGGTTGCCGATGCCCAGCGGGAGAAGGCGGAGTTCTCCCGGTTTGAGATCACCCGGTTCATTGACCGCCATCTGCCCGACTACCTGGGCGGCTTGCACCCCGAGCGGGTGGAGGCGGTGCTGGAGGAGCTCACCGACGCGGCATTGAACCCGGCCGGGCCGGCCGGGGTGCGGCTGCTGACCGCCCCGGACGTGGTGCACCTCCCCGAGAGCCTGCGCCGGGCGGACGGGCGCAGCATCTACCAGGTCCAGGCGTGCGAGCGGTATGTCACTGTGGATCAGCTCGACCGCGAAGCGGCGTTGACGGCCTCCGCGCTCGCCGGCGGAGCGCCCCGCTTGAGCGCCGAGCGGGTGGCCGAGCTGATCGGCTTGACTCACGAGCAAGCTGAGCTTGCCGCGCTCGATGCTCGTACGGCCGCGCCCGAAGGGATCAAGCGGCTGTTTGCCGATCAGGCCAACGCGGTGTTGGGCATCGCGACTTCCAGCCGTCGTACGGACGTGCTGTTGGGGGCGGCCGGCACGGGCAAGAGCCGGACCGTGGCCGCGCTGGCGGAGGTGTGGCGGGCGGGCACCGGCACGCCGGTGCTGGGGTTGACGACCGCGCAGAATGCCGCGGGGGTGCTGCGCGGGGAAGGTCTGGACGAGGCGAGCAATATCGCGCTGTGGCTGACGCAGATGCACAACGGGCAGGTCAGGCTGGTTGCCGGTCAGCTCATCGTGGTGGACGAGGCGAGCATGGTCACCACCGAACATTTGGAGCTGATCCAGCGCTATGCCGACCGCTACGGTGCCAAGGTGGTGTGGGCCGGCGACGTTGCGCAGCTGTCGGCGCCGGAGGCCGGCGGGGCGATGCGGCACCTGGTCACCATCGGCGGTGCCGAGGAACTGCACACCGTGGTGCGCTTCCGCGCGGAGTGGGAGCGCGAGGCATCGGTCCAGCTGCGCGATGGCCTGGCCGATGCGCTGATCGAGTACGACCAGCGCGGCCGGCTGCAGGATGGCACCCGCGAGGAGATGGAAACCGCCGCCTATCAGGGCTTCCTCGCTGATCACCTGGACGGGAAGTCCTCACTGCTGCTGGCCCCGACCAACGACAAAGCCGCCGAGCTGGCCGGTCGGGTGCGGGAAGAACTGGTCGCGCTCAAGAAGGTCTCCCCGGAGGGCACGAGGTTGCATGACGGCAACACTGCCGGGCGCGGCGACCTCATCGTAACCAGGGAAAACGTCCGCGATGAGAACGGGGAGTACACCTATCTCAACCGCGACGTCATGCGTGTTGATCATGCCTCCCCGGACGGGAGAATCCTGGCCCGCCTGGTCAACGCAGACGGAACATACGGCAACATCGTCACGTTGGATCCGGAGTACGTCCGGGATCATGTTGAGCTGGCCTATGCGGGCACCGTTCATGCAGCTCAGGGCCGTAACGTGTACCGCTGTCACTCCCTGGTCGACGACAGCGGCAGCCGGGAAATGCTGTATGTCATGCTGACCCGCGGCACCGATGGCAACTACGCGTACGTGGTGGTCGACCGGTCCCGAGAGGCCGATCTGCGGCCCGGACCGGAGCAGGCCCAGGAGCGCGCCAAGGAGCTGCTCGGGAGCCAAGCGGAGCGGACGGCCGCCGAGCGGGAGCCGCTTGAGGGCCGAGCACAGGGTGACCGGTTCACCGTGCTGTCGGGGATCTTGGAGCGGGAGAACGCATCCAAGACCGCCATCGAGGCGATGATCGAGGAAGGGGAACGGCCCCGCAACCTTGGTCACCTCGGGTCGATGTGGATTGATCAGATCCGGTCGACCACCGCCGAGGCCTACATCACCCAGGCCGAGCAGTCTGGTGCTCTGTCGGCGAGCGAGGCCGCTCGGCTCCGCGACGATGAGGCCACGGACACGCTCGGCCGGCTGCTGCGCACGCTGGAGATGTCCGGCAAGGACGCCGGAGCGATCTTTGAGGCCGCGATCCGGGAGCGGGAGCTGGACACGGCCGACAGCGTCGCACAAACCCTGCACTGGCGGATCACGCAGGCCGGCGCCGAACGCGGCATCGACGTCACCCGCCTGGAGGTCAGCGAGGAGCAGATCCGCGGCACCTGGCGCGAGCGGACCCCGAGCGTGGGCATCCCGGAGATCGACCGGCTGCTTGGCGAGACCGCCGCGCGGATGGAGGTCCGACAGGCCGAGCTGGGCCAGGATGCGCTGGAGCGCCCGCCGGCCTGGCTGACGCAGGCGATCGGGGAGCCGCATCCTGAGGACGTGATCGAGCGCGGGGCGTGGGCCGAGCGCGCTGGGCGGATCATGGCGTATCGGGAGCAGTACGGCTATGAGACCACGACCGAGGCGATCGGACCGGCACCGTCACGGGCCAACCCCGAGGCCCGCGCCGCGTGGTGGGCGGCGCACGACGCGATGGGCCGGCCGGACACCTCCCGGGAGATCAGCGGCGCCACCGATGGGGAGCTGTGGGTTCTGCGGGCCCGCTACGAGCGCGAAGCCCGCTGGGCGCCGCCGCACGTCGGCGAGGAGTTGCGGCAGACCTCTGTTCAGGCGCGCGAGCGCGAAGCCGAAGGGATCCGGCTGCGCGCACAGGCCCGAAGCCTGCAGGCGCACAACCCGGAGAGCGCCGCCGCGCTGGAGGGCCGGGCCCGCGGGCAAGAAGCACTCGCTCACGGGCTCAAGCAGCGGGTGACGTCCCTGACCGAGGTGCACGAGGCCCGCACACTCTGGCACAAGACGACCGAGGCGGTCCGCTCATTGGCCATGCGCGCCGATGCCGAGCTTCGCCGGCGCGAGCACATTGACGAGCGCCTGTTGCCGCCGTTGCACGTCGACCAGGCCGAGGCCCGCGAGCGCATCGAGCAGCAGCGCCAGGAGGTCGAGCGGGCGAAGGCGCCGGCGGTCGCGAAGGGGCAGCTGACGCTGAACCTGGGCCCGAAGATCGAACGCGCCGCCGAGCGGGCCGCCGCATGGGCCGAGCCCGAGAAGGACGAGCAGCAGCGCCAGGACGTCGAACGCGAGCAAGAGATCGAACGCGAACGGCAGCGCCAAGACGTCGAGCGCAAGCAGATGCCCGGACAGCAGGCGCTGGAGCTGTTCGGCGTGCGGTCGGTGGAGCGGGAGGCTGATCCGGCGCTGGCCGAGGCACTGGAGACGGCGCGCGCCGCACGGGCGATCACCGAGGCGCGCGAGGCCGAGCGCGGCGAGCCCGAGCAGGAGCACCAGAGGAGTGAGCGCTCCCGCCAGGTGGATGCGCAGTCCATCGAGCGCGAGCGGCAGCGAGCCGCCATGGAGCGGAGTGCGCTGGAGGAACGTGAGCATGGGCGCGCCGACCGTGAGCGGGAACAGCAGTATCGGACGCCGAGCTACGACGAGGGCCCCGAGTTGGGCCGGGGGCGCTGATCGGTGATGGCCAGATGTCGGCGGCGGAGCTTACCGTGATGATTATGAGCAGCCCGGCGGCAGACGGCCCTCCCGAGATGTCACGCGCCGAGATCGAAGCGATCTTCCCGGACTTCTTCGACGAGCGGCCGTTGAGCAGCCAGGAGAGAGAAGAGCTTCGGGCGCTCTTGAATACTCCGGGAGGCCCCCGGGGGCATCTGACGATCCGGCAGCGGCGGGCACGTCCAAGCTTAGGGATTATTCGATCCCCGCAGGCAGTCTCCGCGGTGGTGCAGGACTTCGAGCGAACTCGCAGCTCCAGTTACGACGCTGAAACGTACGCCAGGGGCGTGCTGACCGGCGTGTGGTGGGCGATCGGCAAGGCTGAGACCCGGGCCGGGCCGATCAGTGGCGATTTGGCCGAGCAGTGGCCGCCGGACCTGGGCGATGTCTACCACGAGACACGGGTGGCGCTGGATCTGGCCGATGGGCGTATCCGGCCGGAGATGCGCCCGCCCCGGCGTTACGTCGAGGGGGTCGAGGACGCCTTGTGCTGGCTGTTCGCGCTGAATGACTACCGCCCGGTGCCCATCCAGGAGTGACCTCACGAAGAACACCTCAGGCCCGTACCACCGTGGTACGGGCCTGAGCTGTTTCCCGATCAGTAGGAGCGTGTAAAAGATTGCCGCAGGTGGGCGTATTCGTCGTATTCCTGGCGGCTGATGTCATGGTGGGCAGACAGATACCGGACCCGCTCTCGGGCTGCGGCCACGTCGTCCGTCGAGGCCTTCGGGTCGTTGCCGAGTTGCAGGGCGTCATACAGCTCCGCCAGCACCTCCCGGCGCAGCGCCTGAGCCAGGACGATGGTGTCATCGCGCCGTTCCGGCACGACCAGATGAGGCCTTCCCGCAGGGCCATTGGAACAGCTGAGGGTGCGCTCGTCTGCCCATTTCAGGACGTCGCGGAGCCAGAAGTAGAAGTCGGCCGCGCGATGCGGGCTCTTGTCCTGCCCCTCACCGTAAGCAGCGTGATAGGCGGCGCGCAGCCACAGAAGAGCATTGACGATCTCCGGATGGTAGGGCCAGCAGCATTCGAGGAGCGTTTGGGCATGAGGCCAGCCGACGAACAGCACATCCCGCACCCAGTCGACCAGTTCGGCCAGCGCCGCAGCACGGTGTTCGGCCGGGATATGCGCCAGGTCGACCAGCAAAGACGGCGCTTCCTCCGCGGCCGGCTTGTCCAGCAGCTTGGCGACGCTGGCCGACAGGCCCCGCACCTCCGCCGACAAGGCGGTGAGCGTCTCGACCCTATTGCTCAGATGGTTGGCCCGCTCGCCGAGCGCCTCCAGACGGGCGTCGAGCTCGGCCAGCGCGGCGCGCGCCTGGCCGAGCTCGGTCCCGAGCACCAGCAGCGCCGTCATCGTCTCGTCGGGGCCATCGGCCCGGGAGTCCGGGCCGATGTCGCCGAGGTAGTCCTCACTCATTCGTCATGTTCTCCGGTGTCATGCCAGGGGTTCCACTCCTGGGGAAGGGGCGGCATGGGCCGCGTCTCCGGTGGAGGCGAGGGCAGCGGCCGAGGTCGATCGTAGGGATTGCGCCGGGCTGGCCGCCCGGTGATCTCATCCGGCGAGGGCGGCGGCACCTGATGGGGGTCCAACTGCCGCTCCATCTCGAAGCGGATCTTATGCAGCAGCTCCGGCATGGCCGCCGGAATCGGCCGGGGCAGGACCGGCCGCAGCCCGCGGATGCCGGCGCCGGATTTGACCCACAGCCGGTAGTCGCGGCGGGTGCGGATGTTGGCCATGCGGATGATGGTCGGATCGGCCGAGGTGCTCACCAGCAGCGCGTGACCGGGCGGCAGCTTGCGGATGTCGGAGGGCGGGATGATGTCGACGTCGTCGTATTGCGGTTCGTAGCGGGTGCGCCCGTCATCCTCGCGGATACGCCGATCGCGGTCGCGCACGGTCACCTTGCCCAGCAGGTGACTCATCAGATCCAGCAGCTCGCCCTCGCCGACCGAGGAGGAGACGATCTTGCATTTGGCGGCGGCGAGCAACGCCTTGGCGCCTTCTGCGCCCCACCGCTTGATGATTTGGGCGTAGGACTGGAAATACAGGTGGATGCGGATGCCGCTTCCGGCCGCCCAGGAGGCCCACCGGTCGACCGGGACGGGAGAGGTGTTGGCCGCCTCATCCAGCTCCAGGCTCAACGGGGGATCGAGCCGGGAGACTTTTTGCCCGTCCGCGCGGATGGTCTTGGAGCCCAGCCGGGTGGCCTGCTCCACCAGCTCGGCGAGCATCGCCGAAAACAACGGCGCCACCGGACTGCCCTGACTGGTGCCCGAGACCAGATACAGCGTGTCCTTGCTGCGCAAGAAGCGCTCGAAGTTGAAGCCGGGCCCGGCGACCGGGCACAGCGCATCCACCACGCTCGGATGGGTCATGAAGCGCAAGACCCGCGACAAGGTGGTGACCACGCCGTCGCGGGTTTTGGTGCCCAGCTGCAGGAAGGCGTTGACCTGGGTGAGGGCCGAGTCATCGCTGTGCGGGTGGGCGGCCAGCACGCGCAGCGGCTCATCCGAGCGGTCCAGGATCCAGCCGTACACGGTGATCATGTTCGCGCCGACCAGCGCGGCCGCGTGCATCATCGCCGCCAGTGTCATGGAGGCCAGATCCGCCCAAAAGTCCGCATCCGACAGGCCCTTGTTCTCGCTGGCTTCCACCATGTGGCCGGCGCGCCGCACCGCGGTGACGATGTCCTGGCAGTCCTCCACCAGGTTCCAGCGCATGTTGGAGTCGTAATCGCCGACCCCTTCGGGGTTCCACACCCAGGCCCGGCCCTTGACCTGACGCAGCGCCGCGGTCAGCGCGATGAGGTCGCCGCGGATGCTGGTCACCACGGTCGGGCCGGGGGCATCCACGATCGAGCAGGCCGCCTTGAGGGACTTGCCCTCCTGCGGCGGCGCGAAGGTGATGGTGATGTCCTCAAAGGTGGTGTAGACGCCCCAGCGGTGCAGCCACCCCTGAGCGCGCCCGTGAAAGGTCGCGTACTCACTCCACGGGCCGAAGTGGCGATCGGACCAGGTCAGCGACTTGCGCCCGTGCTTGGCGACCGTGCGGGCCGAGCGGCGGCCATAGTGCAGATACAGCTTGGTGCGGGTGGCGAAGCCCGGGCCCGGATACCAGCGCAGCCGCACCCGCATCCGGCGGGTGATCCAGCGCAGCCGGCGCGGCGTGGTGGTGATCTGGCTCTTGATCAGCCCGGCCGCGACCAGGGCCGCGGCCCCGACCGCCGGCCAGGGCCACAGCGAGATCTCATTCACCAGCGGGACCCCGGTGGCCACGGCCGCGACGGCGTCACCGCCCAGGATCAGGGGGTAGGAGGGCGGGAGGGCCTCGGTGGTGACGGCGCCCGCGCAATCGGCCCGGTGCATCGCATCTCCTCCCAGGCCATCGGGGGAAACAACCCAGGGGGTCATTGTGCGCGTCGGGTGTGACATTTGCTGTGAGGGCGCGCGTAGGGGCTGCGGTGACGCCGGGCCCATACCGGGATACAGGTGACGCATCACGCGCTCACCCCCCGCGCGGCGTTGATGTGCTCATACAGGTAGGCGCGCGCCGTGCCGTCCGACTTCAGGCCCGCCCCCTCATGCAGCTCCCGGGCCACCTCGCCGACCCGATCCCGATCCATCCAGCGCGGATCTCCCACGGCGCCGAGCTGCTCATAGGCAGCGATCAGGCGCGCCTTCGCCGTCGAGCTGCCCACCAGGCGGTCATAGTCGGCCCGGACCCGATCCAGCTCACCGGCCAGCTCATCCCGGGAAGCGTGCGCCCGGTCGAGCTGGTCCTGTGCAGAGCGGCGCCAGCGCTCGGCCTCCTCCTGCTGTCGGCGAAGCTGCGCGCCGTGCTCGTCCTGAACCCGGGCGAGATCCTCGCGCGCCGCCTGCCGGACGGCCTGCAGCTGCTCGGCCATCTCGGCGCGGACCGCGCTGATCTGCTGATCGGCGACATCGGCCGATGCCTGCATCTGCCGGGCGTTCTCCTGCGCGATCTGCTCCACCAGGCCCAGCGCCTCGGTGCGCGCCTGACGGACCTGCTGCTCCGCCGCCGCCTTGACCTGCTCCAGCTCGGCCAGGGCCGCGGCGCGCGCCCGCTCGGCCGCCGCTTCCACGCTGCCGGCCTGGGCGATCGCCGCGGCCGCTTCCAGACTGGCCCGGGTACGGCCCGGCGCCAGCGGCGCGACATCAAGCACCCACTCCCGCACACCGCCCCAGGTCCCGCGCCGGTCGAAGACCAGGCGCAGCAGCCACAGCAGCAGCCGGACGGCCACGCGCAGGACGCGAACCAGCGACAGCAGGACGCCCGTCAGGATCGGGCTCTCATCCATGGGCACGCCGAGGCGATCACCGGCCCAGCGCCGGACCTCGATGATCAGCGTTTCCAGCATCCACGCCAGGCTGATCGGCGCGATGATCGCGACCAGGACGCCCTGCGGAGTCGGAGGAGCGTAGAGGATCTGCGCGGCCAGGGAGAGGGCGAAGAAGACCAGGACGCCGACCCGGGCGCGCAGGCTGGAGCGGCCGCGCAGCGCGGCCACCAGGGCGACCAGCGCCATGGCGATCCACCCGACATCAGGCAGCGCGGCCACGATGAAGGCGCGGATCTGGTCGAGCTCGGTGAGCATCGGCCCGGTGTGGTTGTGCTGCTGCGCGAAGAGCAGCTGCGAGGCGTAGGTGACGATCGCAGCGCCCACCAGCGCCGCGAAGATGAGAAGGCCCGCGCCGCCGAGCAGCCGGCCGGACAGGCGATCGGGCCTGGCCGAGCCCTCAGGGCGGGGCGGCCGTACGATCGTGCGAATCTCACGAACGCCGGGTTCGTCAATCCACGGCGAAAGAGGAGGGACATCGGCCGCAGGTGAGCCGTTCACACGCTGGCCGTTGTCGTCAGGACGTCCGCGCCCCTTTAGGCTGATTCCGAACATCGGGAAGTCACCTTTCTGGTGGTCACCCGGGCGGCGGCGGTCGTTCCGCCAAGATCAAGCGCCGTCGCTCGGGAAAGTTCTGTCGTTAGTAGCCGCGAGACTCCAGGTATGTCGAGATGGCGTCTTCGACGATCTCTTGAATCTCGATCTCTGCGTCTACGGAGTAGCGCCGTAGACGCTTCCTCGTCGTAGCTCGAATCTTTGTGCCGAGCCCGACCAGGGTGTCCTCTTGCGGTGGCGCCGGTGCCGCTTGCACGTTGGCCTCGCCCTCCTTCTTCCGCTCTCGCACAGCGCTCCTCACTGGTTATGCGCCTCTCCATAGCGCTGACCAGGACAATACGCCGTAGTTCGCTCGTCACGTAGCTTCCTCGCCACCGTTCTCTATCATCAACTAGGGAACTAGTTGACAAGATACCTAGGCGCGTAGGAGCGTGTCAATCAGCGGGACATTAGCCCCGACACGAAAAGGCCCCGGGGCGAGCAACGACCAAGAAGACCGCCCCGGGGTTCCCTTGAAGGGAGATCTCAGAATGGCACAGATCGACACATCAAGCTGCACTGATCCTAAGTGCTCGGTTTGCCAGGGGAGCGGTGGCAGATGAGGCGCGCGCTGCCTACCGCGGCCGCCGCTTTGGCGACCACGCTCCGATGTGCCGCCGTGGCTGTCCTGCTCGTTGGCGCCGGGTTCGAGGGCGACATGTCCAACGAGCTGCCGAAGGCAGACGTGAGTGCTCACGTCATCCACCACCAGTTCGGGAAAGGCCGGTGACCACATCCGAGGCCCCCGCACGTTCTCCGCGTGCGGGGGCCTCCCCACGTCACCACCCGGCGCCGGCGCCCACGCTGACCTTCCCAGCAGAGGCCGCCGAATGGATCCGGCAGAACGCATGGACGGCGTACATGCGCAGGATCTACGCCGAGCGGCCCGGCTACTACACGGCCTGCGCCTGTCAGTACGGCGGCGGCGCGTGCCTGTCGAGCGACAAGCCGGGCCGGCACGCCCGCTGCCACCTCGGGGCGCCGCTGCCCCAGCCCGAGACGCTGATCGTGGGACACGACCAGATGGCGGCCGCCTTCACCGAGCCCTACCGTCACCCGGCGGTCTCGGCGACCGGTTGGCACCCGACCCGGACAGCGCAGGTGTGGCTCGCCGATCGGGTGTGTGCCTGGTCGTGCCCGTGCGAGTGCGGGCACCCCGGCCCCGAGCCGGCGCACGCCCACCACCCCGGCCCGCTGGCCCAGCAACCCCGCCGGCGGCCGCCGATGAGCGCCGAGGCCGCCGCATGGGTACGCGAGCACGCCTGGACCGCGCGCATGCGCCTGCTGTTCGAGCGACTGCCCAGCACCTTCACCCTGTGCGCGTGCCAGTGGGCCAGCGGATCATGCCGGTGGAGCGGCGAGCACGCCACCTGCGACCGGGCGCTACCGCTGCCCTATTACGAGACCTGCATCTATAACCAGCACGGCCACAGCCTGGAGCTCGCCGAATCGTTCCGGCACGCCACTCCCTACCCGGCCGGATGGCTGAGCAGCTCTGACGCGATGGTGTGGCTGGCTGATCGCACCTGCCGGGAGGTGTGCGCCTGCGGTTGCAATCACGACCGCCACCACGGTGCCCCGTACAGCCCGGCCCGGCGGCCGCCGGCCGCCCCGCCACCGGCGCCCACTCCGACGCGTGCCCCGGTGACATCGCCGGGCGCCCAAGTGATGACCGAGGCCCAGGCGGCATGGGTACGTGAGCACGTCTGGACCGAGACCATGCGCCGCGTCCAGGAGACCCATCCCGGCTTCTACACGGTGTGCTTTTGCCAGCGCGGTCCCTGCGCGCAGTGCACAGGCGGAGATCACGAGCGATGCCGCTTCCCTAAACCGCTGTTCTCGCGCGAAGGGATGATCGCCAGCCGGACCGGCGCCGCGCCGGCGTGCTTCGCGCAGCCGTACGCGCACCGCACCCGCGATGGAGCTCCACAGCCGACCACGGTGGCTCAGGTATGGCTGGCCGACCGAGTGTGTTGCTGGGTGTGCACGTGCGAGTGCCGCACCACGGCACCCGGCTCGCCGCCGGGGGACGTCGACCATGCACCCGTGACGGGTGCGCCGGAAATGCTGCCCGGGTTCGACCTGCTGCCCACCCTCGCGCCGCGGCCCCGGCCGCGCCGCCCCCGCACGACTTCACGTCCGCCGGCCGCCGGGATGGAACCGCTGCTGACGGATGAGGACCTGACGGCCGCGCTCCGCCCCTCTCGACGTCCCGACACAACCCAGACAACGATCACAACACGTCCCCCAACAGGAGGCCCCGTTGACCACCACGAACAGTGATCGCTTCACGGCCCTGCTGCGCTCTGCGGACGGCGCCTACCGGCCGGAAGGTATCTACGACAACCAGAAGACCCGCACACTCTCCCTGTTGGCTATCGCCCACGGCCTGGCCGCGCTCCGGCCGCCAGCCGATGCTCCGTCCTCGCCCGCTGTGGCCATCGCCGCCCGCACGGCGGTGGTACGCGGTGAGCTGGCCCGCGCTGATGCCCAGGCCGGAACCGCACTCGGCTGGACCGGTACGGCCGCAGCCGTGGTCCTGGCCCTGAGCGCCATCGGGGCCCGCGGCCTGTCCGTCTCCGCCCACATCACGCTCTGGACCGGGGCCGCCCTGGTCGCCGGCGCGGTGTGGGTCCTGCTCTCTGCGGTCTCCCCCACCATCCCCCGGCGCGGCGGCGTGGGATTCGTACTCGACGCCGAGGACACCCCGGAGGAACTGCTGGCCCGCCTCAGCGCGCCGGTCGAGCAGACTGACCGAGACGCCGCCGTTGAGCTGATCTATCTCTCCCGACTAGCGAAGCGCAAGTTCTACCGGATCAGGCTGGCGAACCGGCTCATGCGCCTGGCCCTGCCTCTCCTGGTGGCCACACTCCCGCTCAACCTCATCTGACCTGACAGCAACCTCGATCAAGCCGTGTCATGCACGGCGGGAAGGGGCTGGAGATGGACGACAAAGATCTTCAAGTGCTGGCCGTCTGGATAGCGACGGCGATCGGTCCACGCATGGTCGGCGGCCGGTACTACGACGGTTACTGGGGCACCGAGGACGAGGTCCTGGACATCGACCGTGGTCCACATGAGGGCTGGTTGCCCTGGACCATCACCGTACGAGATGAGCACGGGGAGCGCTGGCACTGCACGGCGTGGGATCCACAGCGGGATAAGGTCGTTTTCCAGCCAGCAGACACCGACCCGATGGACGCTGCGAGGGAGACCTCATGACCGATGAGGAGCGGGCCGCGATCCTGGCGGCTTTTGATCAGCTTCAGTCCGCGCTCCGCGCATGTGACGGAGAGGGCGCTGCCGAGGCCATGCGACGGATCTACGAGGTAGAGCCCGCCGTAGCGGACACGCTAATCAACAACCTGATTACCACCGGCCTACGCAACATGGTCTACGGGACCGAATGATCTCACCCAGCGACCATGAGGACGAAGCCCCGAAGCGCCCGCTCCGGGGCTTCGATCACCCATACCTCCAGCTCAGAGGCTATGCAACCGATAGATAGAACGATAGATAGACGAATAGATGCAGAGATAGAGGAAGGCAAGGAAGCAGCGAGGAAGGAGGGGATGAACGATGGGTAACACAGACACACGAAGGAAGACATGCCCGTAGCCAGCAAGGCATAGCGGCATGAAGCGCGCTCTCGATAGCGTCTCCGCCCAATCGAGCTGAAGCATGGGAGACTACCGACGGCATGAACCGGATAGGGCATGAGACCAGGTGAGAGATGAGCACAGCACCAGCCACAAATGAGATTCCCGGCGCCCTGGCGCTCGCCAGAGTGATCGCCGTCGCGAACGACAAAGGCGGCGTCGGCAAAACCAGCGTGACCGCCAACCTCGGCGCCCTGTACGCCCAGGCCGGCTATCGGGTACTGCTGGTCGACCTCAACCGCCAGGCCAACCTCTCGGACGATCTGGGCTACCGCGGCGCCGACATCGACGACCAGGGCGCCGGCCTGCTGATGTCCCTCATGACCGGCAAGGTGCTCCAGGCCGTCGCCGTCCCCGGCCGACCGAACCTATTCGTGGTACCCGGCGGTAAACATCTCACCGACTTGACCGGCGTCATGGTCGGTCGCGTCCAGAACCACGGCCGCGAGGCCATGCGTCTGCTGGCCAGCGTGCTGGCTCCTATCGCCGGCGAGTACGACTTGGTGATCATTGACACGCCGCCGGAGAACACCCTGCTGGTGGATCTCGCACTCGGCACCGCGCGCTGGCTGCTCATGCCCACCCGCAGCGATGGCGGCGGCCTGGTTGGCATGCAGCTGCTCGCCGAGCGCTACATCATCGCCCGCCAGATCAACCCAGCGTTGGCCCTGCTCGGCGTGGTGCTGTTCGGCACCAGCCGCGGCGCGAGTGCCATCCACCGTGACGTCCGTGCCAAGGTGGAGTCGGCCTTCGGGATCGGCGCCTCTCCGGTCCTGACGGCGATCATCGGGCACTCCGAGCGCATCGCCGTGGATGGCCGCGATCGCGGCCGGGTCGCTCACGAGCTGGAGAGCGACGCCGCCACCCAGCCGGCGTGGTGGGAGTCGCTGCGCGCCGGCACCCCAGCCGCCCAGCGCATCGCCCCCACCGCCGCCAATGTCGCCGAGGACTACCGCCAGCTCGGCGCCGAGGTCCTGCAGCTCCTGGCGGCTGCCGAGGGCAGCGCATGAGCGAGATCGACATCAACGCCCCGGGCAGTCTGGGCAGCGCATTCGGCGGCAGCGCCGCCGGCGGGCTCGGCGGCATCCTGGCGCCCCGCACCTCCGCCCCAGCCTCGCCGCCGGCTGTGGCCGCTCCGGTCCCGGAGCCGGTTCCCGTCGAGCGTGTGGCACCCGACAGTGTCCCTGAACCGCTCGCGACCGCCGACGATCGCCCCGAGGCCCTGGAGGATGACGCCACCTATCCCGTGGGCGTCTACCTGCTGCCCGCCACCATCGCTGCGGTGAGCAAGCGGCGCAAGGCCCGGCGCGTCGAAAATGTGAATGTGGCCCTGGGCGCGATCGACGAATTGTGCGATGAGCTGCCCGCCCTGATCGCCGCCCGGCGATCGGCCGGCCGAAGCAGCGACAGCTTGTTTCCGCCCCGGCGCAGCGAATCCCACCAAGCCGCCGCCGCTCGCGACGGCCGCCGCAGGCTGTGGTCCTTCCAGGCCACGGCCGCCGAGGTGCGCGTCATTGACCGGTTGGTGGAAAGCACCGGCGCCCGCTCCCGCAGCGAACTCATCGCCTGTGCGATGGAGGCCTACTTGGCGCCCCGCCGCCGAGGCCGCGCGAGGTGAAGCTATCGGGCGGAGCCGTGCGGGTTCCGCTCGATTGGCTGTCTATCCTTCTGGGGCGCACGTGACGCCCTGCTCAGACAGCCCCAACATGTGGGACAGTAATCATTGAAATACTCACAGTGATTATTGGGGGGTGTTTGGACGGTGGCGCCCGATCCGCCCTTTCCTCCGGAAGATGACGCCGGATGGTGGCGTGACCCTTTCCACGCTCCCCCGCTCACTCCACCCGACCCCGGACCCAGCACCAGCGATTTCGACGAACCCGAGTTCTACGGGCAAAGCTGGGCGCCGACCCGCCAACAGCGGATCACCACCTTCCTGAGCTCGCACGTGGTTCCTCTCGCCGTAGGTGCAGCGTTGCTCACGGCCGCTGGCATCGGTGTTTGGACAGCCCTGCCCGCGTCTGAGGCTGAGACCGCGCCTCCTCGCGCAGCTCCTTCACCGACACCACGGCACTCCGTGACGTCTGAGCCCACCGGCACCAGCCGCCCGTACCTGGCCTACCCGACCGCCGGGCCGTCGAGCTGGACACCGCCGTCGACGCCGAAGGCCACGCCGACGAGCTCGCCGAGCGCGAAGAAGACGCCACAGGAGCCTGGCGGCCGCGACGGCACGGTGCATACAGTGCCGCTGGCCGAACCGTACCGGCCGCCGCACACCTCCCAGCCAGCCCCGGCGCGCCGCCCCTCGCCGTCGGCCAGGAGCACCAAAAGCAGCACCTCCCGCAGCGAGTCGAGGCCGGCCAGCCGCCGCCCCCGCACCGACAGCCGGCCGCGCACCTCCCGGCGCGACAGCCCGCCCCGGAGCCCGGCCCGCCCGCCGACGGCCGGCAACTTGTCGGCGGCCGCGCACGCTCAATGCGACCGGCTCTTCGCGGCCACGGACTTCCGTCGCAGCGCCTGTCATGCCTACCTTCACAGCCAGGGCTACTGACGCGGCGGCATCGACCGCCGGGGGCGAGCGCGGAGCGTAGCCTGACATTGGCAGGAGGTACCCTCATGCGCTCCCCCAACGATCACGACCGCAGGATCGGCGACCGAGTCCGCAGAGCCCGGCGCGTGCGCCGGCTGAGCATCGAGACCCTGGCCGGCCTGTGCAATCGCTCCAGCGGATGGCTGTCGGAGGTCGAACGCGGCCTACGCCCGCTGGACCGGCGCAGCGACATCGCCGCCCTAGCCAGCGCGCTGCAGGTCGACCCCGCCGATCTGTTCGGCGAGAGCCGGCCCCCCATCGCCACCGAGCCCGAGGGCGTGGCGCAGCTACGGACCCTGCTGCATGACACGGCCCTGGACGACCCGCCGGACGTGCCCGCCCGGCCCTTGGCGGTACTGGCCGAGCTCACCACCGCCTCCATCGCCGGCTACCGCCGCCAGGCCGACTACGCCAGCCTCACCCGCCAGGCCGCATCCGTCCTGGCCGAGCTGCACGTCCACGCCAACACCGGCACCGAAGACGACCGCATGACCGCGCTGCGCCTGATCGTGGAGCTGGCCACCAGCGCGGCATTTTGCGTGCGCCACCTGGGCGCCGTCGACCTGGCCTGGATCGCCGCCGACCGGGCCCGCCAGGCCGCCGCCGCGCTGGACGACCCGGTCTACATCGGAGCCGCCTGGTTCGGCCGCGCCCTGGCCCGCCCGAGCGCCGGCACCGCCCGACCGGTCCGTCTGGCCGGTCAGGCCGCCGACCGCATCCAGCCCCACCTGAGCTCCGGCGACGCCTTCGGCCACCAGGTCTACGGCATGTTGCACCTGACCGCCGCGCTGGCCGACCAGATCCACGGCACCGACCCGGGCGTGCGCGCCCACCTGGAGGAGGCCGAGCGCATCGCTGGCCTGGTGGGCGAGCGCGTCGGTGCCTGGCAGTCCTTCGGCCCGGCCAACGTGCAGGTGTGGCGGGCCGCCCTGGACATCGAGGCCGGGCGGCCCGGCCAGGCCCTGGCCCTGATCCCGCAGATCGATACCCGCCCGCTGGGCCGCAACCGGCGCGCGGCGCTGCTGATGGAGGTTGCCCGCGCCCATGCCATGCTCGGGCGCCGGCACACCGAGCAGGCCGCCCTGCACCTGCGCGACGCCGAGAAACTCGCTCCGGAACGCGTCCGGCACAACCCGCTGGCCATCGAGCTCGTCGCCGACCTCGTCGATCACTGCCAGCGGACCGCCGTGGGGGAGGTTCTGCGCGGCCTGGCCTACCGCATGAACCTGTCCACCTGAGCAACCTCGCCCGTTCTTCATTTTCGTGAAGAACCACCTCGCAGGGGCGCGCTACGGTCACGGCCAGTCATCCACCAACAGAAGGCCGCCCCCTGTGTCCGCGTCCCCGCGTCTTGCTGTCGAGCGCTCGCCCACCGCCGCTGAGCGCCTGGCCGCCGAGCTCGCCGACCTCCTGGCCCGCGAGCATCACATCCTCGCCGACACCCACGCGATCATCGAGGGCGAGGCCGCCGTCTCGGTCTATGTCAGCCTGCTGGCCCGCACCGATGGCCGGCGGATCTGGTGGCAGGTGCCCACCGCCCAGCGCCGGCGCCCGCTGTGGACGTATGCGACCACGCCGGCCGGCGCCGCGCGCCGCCTGGCCGCCCATTGCCGCCAGCTGCAGACCCGGCCCATGACCGAGCTCGTGCGCGGCCGGCTGATGCTGGCCGATGTCCTGGTGGACCGCGATGCCACGCCCGTATAAGCGCCGCGCCGGCGGCGCGCACATGAAGCTCCGGCAGGTCCCTGGTCCTTCCCCCCCCACCCCGGCCGCGCCCCCCGTGTGCGGCCGACCGCTGCAGGGACCTGCCGCTCTGACGTCGTGGCCCCGGGGTCGACCTCCCCGGCCGATCGGAGGGATCGGCCCACGGGAGCGCCCAGTCCTCCGGGGCCACGACCTCACCGGGCGGCGGATGGGTTGTGGCGGAATGACCGCCGCCGCCCTGACCACCAGAGCCGGGGATGGACGAGGAGGCCTGTCCATCCCCGGCGGCGTGCCCGGGGGCTGACACCGCTCAGCCGGTCAGACCGAAGATCGTGGCGAGCATGCCGCGCACCGCGGCCAGCTGCGTCTCCGGCAGATCGCCCACCTTGTCCTTCAACCGGGAAGCCGCCACGGTGGAAATCCGGTCCACCATTGCCGCCCGGCCCGCGCCGAGGTCAACCACAAACGCCGTCAGCGCATGGGCCATGTCGGCCTCCACCACGAACGCGGTCAACACGTTGTCGCCGTACAAGGTGTGGTAGAAATCGCCGGTCACGATCAGCCGGACCTCCTCGCGATCGCCGAGCTGGACCGTCCACAGCTCGCCGAAGCGATGGCTCACGCCGCCTCACCCGAGCGCCGCTGTTCGGCGGCGCGCGCGATGTCCTCGGCGGCGGCGCGCTCCTCGGCCTCCTGAGTGGCCACCGCGCCACCCCCGTACACCGCGGCGCGCGCGGCCGCCGAGTGCGTCGCGGCGATCTCGCGCAGCGCGCCGCGCTCCAGAATGGTCGAGACGCTGACGCCCTGGGCTTCAGCGTGTCGGCGCACCGCCTCCAAGATCCAAGGGGCGATACTCACGGACGTCTTCTCTTTCGCCATACCCGAAGCGTACCCACATGGTCATACCGAAGGTAGGGGTTCAGGACAATACCATGCGGAGCAGCGATCGAGGTGATCACAAAGTGCTGGGCCATCCGTCCGCTGGCGGCCACCTCCATAGGCCAGAAGCCCCATAACAGCCTCTCTGCATAGAGAAATAGGCGCATGCGGAAAGACCGTCGCTAGCCCGCACGGCTACCGTGTCGTGATGCGGCGAAACTGCAAATCTACATAGTAAAGGCACTCTCGTCATGTCGCGATCTTCCTCATAGCCAGCCGGATTTGAGGACCTAGGATCATGCCACCACTAGGGCATCGGCCCACCATGACGCCCCTCGCCGGCTCCGTGTTGCCATCGTCTGGAGCCGGCTACGGCAAGATCATCTACGCCCTACGGCCGCCGCACTACGCATACCAGGAACGCCCCGGCCCCCCACGGCAGGCCGGTCAGCAGCGCAGCTGGCCAGCTCGCTCCGGTGGCCAGCATCAGCCCTACCCCGATGGCTGCCGCAACGGCAGCAGCCAACAACGCCAATACGATCCGGTCCGGCACCATGGCCGCCTCCCTTGTTCGGTAATTGCCGAGCCGGATGATGGGGGAGGGAGGGGGCTTGTGTACGGCCACGACCGTGCACCGGACGTGATCTTCCTCACACGAGTACGTCCCTAAACGTACAAGATCAAAATTCTCGAGATCTGAGGTATAGCAAGGCCTGGGGCTCGGAGCCGACCCCTCCTAAGTGTGATCTTCCTCGGCCGCGGACAGACCGGAGGCCTCCCGATCCGAGTTGTCGGTTGAGCCGCCTGATACCGGAGAGGTGGCGGGCGTTGGTGAAACGATCCCGCCGATGAGAGTCGCGTTCTTGGGGCGGATGTCAAAAGCACGGATATCGGTCAGGATGGCGCCTTTCAGGTTCGCGCCGGTCAAGTCTGCCTTGGTGAAGTCCGCGCGAGTCAGGTCCGCCTCGGCCAGGTTCGTGTTGATCAGAAACGCGCGGGTCAGGCGCGCGCCGGTCAGGTCCGCCTTGGTCAGGTTCGCCTCAGCCAGGAATGCACGGCTCAATCGGGCAACGACGAGCCTTGCCTCCGCCAAGTGCGTGCCACGCAGGTGCGCATCGGTCAAGTTCACGCTGAACATGTTCGCTTCGCTCAGGTCCGCCCCGCTCAGATCTGCTCCGGTCAGATTCGCGCCGCTCAGGTGCGCGCCAGCCAGGCTCGCGTATGACAAGTCGATCTGTGAGAACGGTCGGTCGTGGTCGATGACGCGGCGGCCGATGACGGTAAGCGCGGCCTGAATATCGCTGGCCACTTTCCTCGGCGAGGAGAGCGGCGGGTGTGCGGAGGCAGGTGCAGGGTCGGCTGCCGGGACTGGCGTTGGCGCATTTCGGGAGTGCTCACGGATGAAGGCAGCCAGAACTTCCATGATTGTGGGATGGTCGCGGCGAGAGTCACGGGCGATGCGTTCCAGGGCATAGATGCCGCCCAGGCGGATGTCGAGCTTGTCGGAGCCGAGCTGGTCGATGGCTTTGGTGTAGCGGTCGGTGATGTGGCCCTGGCGCGCGGTGTCGGCATTGCGGGCGGTGTAGTACACCGCCCCTAGAGCGATCAGACCGGTGGCGATGGCCAAAGCTCGACCGCGCACCGCGTCCAAGGCGGCGGCCCGATCCTTGGCAGCACTTTGGCCGGTAAAGGAGGTGACGCCGTCGATGTGCTCCAAGACCCAGACTGCGCCCGGGCCTAAGACCCAGGCCAGAATGATCACTAGCGCCAGGATGAGCATTATCCCGATGCTCCGAGCCATCGGATAAGTCCGCATACGGCGCAGGAGCACACCCCAAATCGTCACAGATCTACGCTGCCGGGCCGAGAGTGCGCCGAGGTGGTGTCAGGCGCTGGTGATGACGAATCGTGACAGAGCGGAGCACGAAATATCGGCCTGCTGGCTGCCACGCTGACTTGCGATAATCTTGGCTTACCGCAACCCAAAAACCGGACATATCGCCCGCCTGGGTCCGGCTGCCTACGCCATGCCTTGGCCTCCGGACACCGCCGGCCGGGCCGGGCGATCACGCCGCTCGCCACGGTCGCACCGTCCGGCATCCGACCCCGCCTTTCACCGGGAGGCAGGAGTCGCCTGCTGCCCGTTGCTTCCGGTAGTGCGTGCCGGGGCGCCGTCCTCGGGCAGATCGTGCTGGGTGAACAGGTCCAGCAGCAGCCGCACCGGCAGGTCGGCCTCGGTCGGATAGCGGAAGCCCC
>NZ_BOOK01000078.1 GCF_016863195.1 Paraplanobispora takensis
ACCGAGCTGCACGAGCGCGGTGACGACCGGGGCTTCACCGACGGTTCCCCGCTCACCTACGCCGACTGGGCCCGCGAGCACCGCCCCGCTTTCACCGCCTGAGAGACGTCGCCGACGTGTCCGCCGTGCTCGTCACCGGCGCCGCCCGCATCGGCGCGCCGAGCGCCCCCGCCCCGGACGAGGCGGGGGCGCTCGGTGTGCCGGGGCACGCCGTATGCCGGAGGCGCGCGGTGTGCCGGGGTGCGCGGTACGACGTCATCGACCGCCTGGACCCGCTTCACCGGGCCGGTGGAGTCCCCGCTCGCGCAGCGCCTGCTCGTTGTTCCTGCGCTCGGTGATGTCGATCATGACGCCCATCACCCTCTCGACCGTGCTGTCCGGCAGCAGCTCCAGCCGCATCCGCGGAGGGCACACCGTCGTCTGGCCCGGCTGCGGCTGCGCACCGTTTCCCACTCGGCGGCGGACGCGCGCCTTACCGGAAAGGCCGAACCGGCTGACGGCGATCGTGAGGCCACCGCGTGTCCCATGCGGAGCCGCAGGCCGGTCGTGGTCCGGCGGTCCGTCGCAGGTTCCTCGGCGACACCCCTGTCTCACCGCTCAGGGTTCTCGCGGAGGCTCAGGCTCACCGCCGTCGTCACCCTGGGCACCGGCGGCCGGCCGCGGATCATCGGGGTGAGCCTCCCGATCGTCGTCGAGCGCCTCACGACGTTCTTGCGCCGCCCGCTCCCGGTGCCGTTCCACATCCCCGATCCCCGCCCGGGCCATCTGCTCGTGCAGTGCGGCATTCTCCTCATGCGCCCGGGCGGCGCGCCGATGGCCGGCGCGGGCCTCGTCCTCGGTCCGCGCCGCTTCCCGGCGGGACCGCTCGGCGTGCTCCACCGCCTGCCGCGCCTGGTGCGGGCTGGAACCGGACGTCGTCGCCTGCGGTGACTCCGCCAGCTCCGAGATCCGCTCCCGCACCTGCTCAGCCCGTTCGTCTGCCCGCCGCGCACGCTCACGCGCCCGCTGCGCGCGGTCCCTCGACTCCTCATTGCGATCGGGTACGTGCTCGGCCATCCTGAACGCCTACCCACCCGGCGCATGATCGATCGGGGAAGTCCGGCCGTCAGGCTCCGGACCGCGGCCGGGACGTGGTGTGGACGGTGATCGCTGCGGAGATGTCGTCCAGGGCGAGGACCTGGCTGACCCGCCCGGTCATGATGGCGGCCGAGGGCATCGAGAAGAAGGCGGAGGTGTCCTGGTCCTGGGCGATGACGGTGCCGCCGCAGTGGCCGATGGCACGCACCCCGGCCTGGCCGTCATGGCCCATGCCGGTCAGGATGACGGCCAGGGCACGCGGGCCGCAGGTGACCGCCAGGGTGGCCAGCAGCAGATCGGCCGAGGGCCGGGACGGCGGCAGGGCGCCGGTCTCGATCAGCCCGATCCGGCCCGGTGAGGTGATCAGCAGGTGCCGGCCCGGTGGGATCACCAGGACCAGACCGGGCCGCAGCACCTCGTTGTCGGCGGCGATGCGAACGGGCATCGTGGTCCGCCGGGCCAGGATGGCCGCCAACCGTTGACCGGGGGTGGCCGGATCCTGGTGCAGGACGACCAGCACGGCCGCGGGCAGGTCGGCGGGCAGCGGCGCCAGCACCCGCGACAGGGCGTCGACCCCGCCGGCGGAGGCGATCAGCGCCACCACCGGAAACGGCACGGCGAAATCGTCGCCGGTGACGGGGCCCAGGAGGACGCCGCCGCCGGTCGAGCCGGTGGAGTCGTCGCCCGGGCCGGTCATACCATCACTCAACCACACCGGCGGCCGCGCCCGTAGCCGCCCCCGGGTTCATGAGGCGTCGAGCTCGGTCAGATCCGGTGACCCCCGGCGCCGTCACCGCCTGCCGGCAGGACGATCGGCGGACCCGACGGCTTCGACGTTCCGCACGCCTGACGGCAGGCGGGGGAGATGGTCGCGCATGTCCTGGTTGTCGTCGACCACCAGGATCCGCGCCCCTGTCGGCGGCCCGCCGGCCGGTGCCGCCGGGTGCGGTGATGCCGGGCGCCTGCGGTGATGTCAGGCGCAGATCACGCACCGGGCAAGGAGGTCGCGGCTCGTGGTTTCGCGGAGCGTTCAGCGGTTGCGCTGAGCGTTCAGGCACGTGAGCCGTCCCGCCCGGGGCCGGGCGGCGCGGGCGCGTGGCGAAGGGAACGGCTTCGCCTGCGGGACAGGCGGGCGTGGGCCGGGTACGGAGGCGGCCTCAGGTGAAGGGCAGGGTGAAGAAGAAGGTGGTGCCTCCTCCGGGTGCGGACTCGACCCAGATGTGGCCGCCGTGCCGGGTGACGATGCGTTGCACCAGGCTCAGGCCCATGCCGACGCTCTGGTAGGTGCCGGTGCGGTGCAGCCGCTGGAAGGGAGTGAACACCTCCTTCAGCTGCTCGGCGTCGAACCCGGTTCCGTCGTCGTGGACGCGGTAGGTGGTGAAGCCCTCCGGCCCGGCCCGGTAGCCGACCTCGATGTGGGCGACCGGCCGGTCGCGGGTGGATTCGATGGCGTTGTCCAGCAGGGTGGCCAGCGCCTGCCGCAGCAGCTCGGAGTCCCCCTGGCAGGGCGGCAGACCGGCGCGCTCGAAGCGGATGTCGCGCTCGCCCCGGTGCCTGGCCAGCTTCGCCCACACCTGGTCGGTGAGCGTGGCCATGTCCACGGGCTGCAGGTCGATCTGGCCGCGTTGCAGCTGGGAGAAGGCCAGCAGCGCGGTGATGAGATCACCCATCCGGGCCGCGCTGGATCGGATCTTCTGCACGAACACGACCGCCTCCTCGGTGGACATCTGGCCGGGGTAGTGCTCGACCAGGACCTCGGCGGATGCGCTCATCGCGGTCAGCGGGGTGCGCAGGTCGTGGGAGATGCTGGCGGCGAACAGCTCCAGTTCGGCGTGGAAGGCGCGCAGCCTGGCATCCTGCCGGAGTATCTTCTGCTGCTCCTGCCAGCGCCGGTGCGCGATGTAGGTGATCACCGCGGCGGCCACCAGGCCGCACAGCGCGGAGACCAGGAGGACGATCCCGAAGCGCCGGTGTTCCTCGTCGGGTTCGGCGTACAGCCTGCGGTGCGGGGCCACGATCACCAGCTTCCAGCTGTCCGGCCACACCTGGGCGGAGGTGTAGTACCAGTCCTGGCCCGCCCGGTGGTAGTCGCCGCCCGGTGCCCGCCGCAGCGCCGCGGCCAGCTGCGGGGCGAACCGGGACAACGCGATGACCTCCGGTCCCGGGTTCCTGGTGGTGGCCACCACGTCGCCGAACCGGTCGACCAGGTAGGCGTAGCCGCCGGGCGGGGCGATGGCCTCGCGCAGGTAGTTGCCCAGGGGGCTGTCGGCCACGATGAATCCGCCGGAGAAGATCCGCTGCCCGTGCGGGGTCGCATACGGTACGGCGATCGCGGTGAGGGACTGGTTGGGCACCACCGCCGAGGTGAACACGTTGGAGACGGCGATCCGGTCCTGCATCAGGGCCACTCGCACGTGCGGCTGGCTGCCGGTCAGGTCCTGGCCGATCAGCTCGGGCCGCGGCGGCCAGATGGCCAGGGCGCGGCCCCGATCATCGAGCACGATCATGGAGGTGTAGCCCAGCCCGGCCCCGAAGATCTCCAGTCGGCCCACGTCGACGGTCCGGTCGGCCAGCGCCTTGCTGGCGTCCTCCCGCTGCCTGACCGCGATTCCGGTCATGTAGGACCGGATGAAGTCGGCCGCCACCTCGGTGCGCTGAACCATTCCCTCCTCCTCGGCGGACCGCAGGAACGAGCCGGCCCATACCCACGTCCCCGCCGCGAGCGCCACCAGCAGCACCCACACCATCGGGCTGAGGAACACGACCCATCGGCCGCGCACTCCGCCTTCGCTGTCGGCCACGGCCACGGCACCTCCCGGTTTTCCGCATCCTGACGCTGTCGTGCCGCGCGGCAGACCGGATGAGCGGCTCACCTCGCCGGGCGAGAGTTCAACCGAGAGTGACGATTGCGCGACAGTCGGTCACACAAAGGTACTAAGTGCTCTCAGGAGCGGGGCACCGACCCGAGGGAGCGGTTGCGACACCTGATCACTTCGCGAGCCGTACGCCCCTCGGGTGAAGAGGTCCTGTGTCGGCGCGGGGCGAGGACGCGGAACTCAGCGCGGGGGCGAGGACGCAGAACTCGTTGCCCTCCGGGTCGGCCAGGACGCTCCACGGGACGTCGCCCTGGCCGACGTCGGCGGGCGTCGCGCCGAGACTCCGCAGCCGCGCCACCTCCGCTGCCTGATCGTCGTCGCGGTAGGGCAGCAGGTCGAGGTGGACGCGGCTCCGCACGGTCTTCCCGCCGGGCGTCGTGCGGCGGAACTCGAGATACGGTCCGACGCCCTCGGCGGAGCGCAGCGCCGCATGATCGTCGCTCACCTCGTGCAGGGTCCAGTCCGTCGCCTCGTCCCAGAACCGGGCCATGGCCCTCGGGTCCGCGCAGTCGGTCACCACCGCCGCGATCGGCCCGGTGCCGGCGTAGATCTCCCGGGGCTCCAGCACGCAGAACACGTTGCCCTCCGGGTCGGCCAGGACCGTCCACGGGACGTCGCCCTGGCCGACGTCGGCGGGCGTCGCACCGAGCTCCTTCATGCGGGCGACCAACTCCGTCTGATGGGCCACGGAGGTGGTGGCGAGATCGAGGTGCACGCGGTAGTTCACCGTTTCGGGGTCCGGGACGGCGACGAAATCGATGTAGAAACCGGCGGGGTCCGGCCAGGTGAGGCCCTCGGGTTCGAGGTTGGTCACACCGGGGCCTTCGCTGGAGACACCCCAGCCGAGCGCCTCCGCCCAGAACCGGCCGAGCGCCGAGTCGTCGCGGGCCTTGAAGTTCACCTGAACGGGTCGCAGTGCCATGCCGCCGATCATAGGCCCGGGTGGACGGGGAGCCGCGTCCGTATTCGTCCGCTACGGGTGGTTCCGCCAGGGAGTGTCAGTGCCGTCCCGCCCGGGCCAGAGCGTCCTCGGCCTGCGCGGCCAGGACGGCGACGAGATCGGCCGCGGGCGGCAGGTCGGTGATGAGGTCGGCCGCGGGCGGCAGGTCGGTGATGAGGTCGACGCCCTCGCCGGCCCATATCGGCAGCGGGGGAATCTCGCCCCGTGCCACGGCGGCCTGATAGGCCTGTCGAGCCTGAGTATCCGCGGCGAGTTCCGCCTCCCGGCCCCGCCATCGGTCGAGGAACGGATGACCGAGGGTGCGAGCGGTGTACCTCAACGGCCATCGGGAGCCCCGGGCGATGTCGAGCACGCTGCTGCGCTCGGTGTCGTGCCCGCCTCCCTCGACGATCGCCCTGGCGATCACCGGGCCGATCAGGGCCTCGGCCGTGGCCTGGAATCGGGTGCCGATGAGCGCTCCGGCGGCACCCAGCGCCAGGGCGGCGGCCACGCCGCGACCGTCGGCGATGCCACCGGCCGCCAGCACCGGCACCGGCGCCGCCAGGTCCACCACGATCGGAACGAACGGCAGCGTCGAACGCCCGTGCCGGGCGCCGTGCCCGCCGGCCGACCCTCCCATGGGCGCCAGCGCGATCGGGTGCCGTACACCGAACAGCTTCGTGAACGCCGTCGACAACGCCATGACCGCGGTCATCCTCCTTCGGGTGACGCGGAGAACGCCGGACCCCGGTAGGCGGGTGATCCTCCCGGTGCGGCGGTCACGCAGACCGGCCGGGTGCGGCGCAGGTAGGACCAGGCGGCCACGGCCAGCGCGATGCCGTACACGGCGAAGGCGCCGAGCCCGATCCAGGTCACCAGCAGGGCGTCCTGCGGGGTGGGGAAGTCTCCTCTGGAGACGGTTATCGCACCCGCGGTGCCGAGCGCGGCGTAGACGAGTCCGATCGCTCCGTAGGGGGCGAGCGTGGCGGCGCCGATCAGCGCGGGGGTCAGCGGCAGCCAGCGGGGCACCCGCCTGCCGCGCAGGACGGGCGTCCAGCGGGGGAAGATCTGCCCCCACGGCCGGACCAGTCCGAGGATGAGGAACGTCCCGAGCGCGGCCAGCAGTGCCGTGGCGTCGATGCCCCAGCGCTCAAGGGTGAGCGTCACCTCGGAGGCGCCGTTGCGCTCCATCGTCGCCAGCGCCTGGGCTCCGCTGACTCCGGCGAAGGTCCCGCCCAGTGCCCAGGTCGTCTTCATGGCCGCGTACGGCAGGAACGCCGCGGCGCCCGCATAGGCCAGCACGCGCACGCGCGGGGGAGCGGGGGCAGGCCCGGGCCTGGTCCGTGCGGTGGCAGGGGGATGTACGGCGCCGCACCGCGGGCAGGAGCCGGTCGCCGAGGAGCGGTGGGCGCGGGCCGTGGCGATGAGCAGCACCACGCCGATCGCGGCCAGGGCCCGGTTGGCGGTGGCGGTCCAGCTGCCGACACTCTGGGCGAAGGCGAATGTGATCACGTCCATCAGCAGGCCGAACGCGGCCGCGCCGCTCACCACGCACAGTCCGATCAGCGTGACGGAGACGACCGGCCGGGGGACGCGCCGGCCCCAGGGCCGCACGGCGGCCGAGACCGTCACCGCCGCCGCGGCGGCCACGACCACGATGATCCAGTTCAGGCCGACCGGCAGCGGTTCGTCGGCGCGGTAGAACAACGCGGTTCCGGTCAGCGCCGCCACCAGGCCGAACCCGCCGTACACCACCGCCCAGCCGAAGGCCGCATAGCCCGCCCACGGCGACCGCCGCCACCGGCCCGGCACCGGCCCGTTCGCCGTACGCGCGTCCTCGGCCGTGATCCGGCCACCGGGGCGCGAGGTGTTCACCATGTCCCCGCACGCTACGCGGCGGCCCCTGTGGGGGAGCTGAGACGGGCTGAGAGATCTCACAGGGACCTCCTCTCCTGTGGAAGAACGATCGTTGTCCTGCTCTGTCGCCGGTGCGGGGTGTCATCCCCGCGGGCCGAAGCCGGTCATCAGGATGTGGATGGCGATCAGGACGACGAACCAGATCATCGCGCGCTTGGTGGGGGCCGGGCCGTTGCGCAGCAGCGAGATGCCCAGTGGGATGAAGGCCAGGCACAGCCCGCCCACGGCCAGGAAGGACTGGGGCTCGGTGCCCTTGAGCGGGCCCAGCGCCAGCACCGACATCAAGCCCAGCGCAATCGAGCGGCCCAGGCCCAGGGCGCCGGAGCGGTAGGCGCCGATGGCCAGCACGACCCAGCCGAAGAAGGCCGGTCCGGACATGGTCTTGAACGGGTGCCAGGTGGTCTCGCGCCAGGCGTCGTAGTAGTCGCTGATGCCGGTGAGCATCGTGGGCAGGCCAAGGCTGTCGGTCAGGTGGAAGGCGAAGTGGTCGGTGCCGTATTGGAAGGTGCGGGTGAACAGGCCGATCATCACCAGGCAGCCGCCCCACATGGCCCACAGCGGGTGGGTGGCGTAGATGCGCTGGGCCAAGGTCATGATGGCCGGCCACAGCAGGACGAAGCCCAGGGCGAAGCAGGCGTAGGCGGCGGTGATCAGGGTGGGGTGCTGGTGGTAGGCGCGCAGCTGGTAGGGCACGAAGAAGTAGAACTGCGAGCGCAGCAGGGTGCCGGTCAGGATCAGGATGGGGCCGATGATCAGGGACAGGCCCCCGATCCAGCGGCCGGGGAAGGCGGGGGGGCGGTTGAGGTTGGCGGCGGTGTTGGCGGCGCGCCGGGTGCTGGTGGTCTGGCGCCAGCTGTGCAGGCGGGTGGGGAGATCGATGCTCATGGAGGAGGCTGCCCATCGGGTCGGGGGTGAGGTGCCCGAGGGCCGGTCTGCCCGGGCACTGCTCAATGGTGCGGTGCGGGGCGGGTGGGGCGCGTCTGGCTCGGGTCGCATCTTGACGGGCGGGGATGAGCCGGTGGTGCGACCCCGGGCAGAGACGGATATCCGACCGTGGTCAGATGCCGGAGGGGTCACCGGGGCGCTGGCTTCTGCGACCGGGCCCGAAGCCGTACGAGCACCTCGTGTCCGAGCTCCGGCGGCCCGGACACGAGGCGGTTCCGAGCGGTTACCGGACAGCTGACTTGTCGAGGACGGCCGCCACCTCCGCCGCTCTGAACACGAACCCCGCATGGGTGGTGTCCAGGGTGTGGACGTCGTAGGGGTTGTCGGGGGTCAGCGCGTCCGCCTCGGCGATCAGCCTGTCCTGCATGGCCAGAGGGATGGACCGGTCACCGGTGAGGCGGATGTAGGTGCGGGCGATCGTGCCCCAGGTGTCGGCGCGACCACGGGCGTCGGCCGTCATCACCGCGATCGACTCGTCCGGCTGCAGGATGTTGAGGAAGGCCCTGAACTGTTCGTCGGTGACGTCGGCCATGGTCGCCGCCTTGAGACCGGCCAGCAGTTCCGGATCGGCGGTGCGGTAGTTGGCCCGGCCGACGCCGAGCCGGGCCGGATCTCCGACATTGAACGCGGCCAGGGACGGCATCAGGCTGTCCGCGAACTCGGGCTCCTGCATGTACTCGATCGGGTTCGACCGTTGCACGCACGCCCACGCGGAGATGTACACCAGCCGATCCACCAGGTCGGGAACGGCGTTGCCGACTCCGGTGAGGGTCACCCCTCCGAGGCTGGCGCCCACCAGCACCACCGGCCCGTACCCGGCCACCCGGCGGACGACGTCGACGACCGTGTCGATGTTGTCCTGGAGGGTGGTCCCGGCCAGCGTCGACGGCTCGATCGCCCACGCGTCGAGGTCCTGTGGAGCCTGGTAGGCGACGGGGTACTGCGCGTCGAGACCATGCCCCGGCAGGTCGACGGCGAAGCTGCGGTGGCCGAGCAACGCGAGTTCGCGCTGGACGGAGGACCACATGAACGAGTTGGAGCCGGAACCGTGGACCAGCACGAACGTGGGAGCGGTGCCGGACACGGATCGGGGGTGTGAGGAGTCGGCCGAGATATAAGGCACGTGAATCAGTCCGATCGGATTGAAGCGGGGTGAATGCGGCGTGGTGCCGGATGCCGGCGTGTTGAGCCGCTGACGATGGGAAGGCACGCCTGCCCGCCGGTGAGTCCGGCGGCGGCACGGGCGGGTGCGTGAGCGACGGGTCGGCCGGGCGAAACGCGGTACGCGCAATTCAGGCCGCGACGTCGGCGCGGGATCGCCTCGACTGTCGCCGATCGCCGAGCGACCGGCGGGACACCGTCTCAGACAGTCCGAAGACGGATGAACATGTAGACCATGATCGGGAACATAGCAGACGGCGGATGTCGCAAGCGACGGGAAATCGGGGCCGCGGCCGGGGGTGAGCCTCCGGACGCGGGCCGTACGACCTGCGGCACGTGGCCGTCCCGCTGAACGCCGGAGGCGGAGGACGGCGTCAGCCGCGGGGCCTCATACGATCTCCTTCAGATCGAGGATGGGGGCGAACGGGTCGTCGTATCCCGCCCAGGCGCTCTGACCGGCCAGGGCCTCCTCCGGGGTGAGCAGGCAGGCGTCGAGCAGCGTGTGGACGCGCTCGCGGTCGAGGTCGGGACCGGTGAGGACCAGGTGCTGCACGCGGTCGCCGGTGATCTCGTCCCAGGCCAGCATCCGGTCCGGGCGGGTGGCCAGCCAGAAGCGGCCGCGGGAGCGGACCGAGACGGTGGCCAGCTCGTCGACGGCCTCGAACAGGCGGGCCGGGTGCAGCGGGCGCAGCCGGTGCCAGACCACCGTGGTGACCTCGTCGGTTCGGGCGTCGACGGGCATGTGCCCGGCGTCGAGGGCGGTGAGCACCGCGGTGAGCCTCAGGACGTCATGGGCCTGCTCGCAGTCGATCGCCTCGGCCACCGACCGCGGTTCCACCGAGTCCCACAGGTCCACGATCAACACGGAGGCGGTGGCGGCGGTCGTGGTGGAGGGCGACCGCGCCGGGGTGCTCGGCCAGCAGCCGGTCGACGGCGGCGGTGCGCGCTGTGGCGTGCAGGCCGGAGACGAGGACGACGGGAGTGGACACGGGTCTCCTTCGCGGATGCGGGGGTCTCGTTCCCGGTGGGGCGACCGGGTTCCGGTTGACGGAATGAAAATGGTTTCCATTATCATTACATAGGTCGGCTGAACGAGAGGAACCCCATGGCCAGAAACGAACTCCGGCCCGTGATCAAGATCAGGTCGAGCGCTTCAACCAGCGCTACGGGAGGCCCTGATGTCGGCGCACTGTCAGCTCACCGGGGCCGCGCCGGTCTTCGGCAACCGCATCTCCCACTCCCACCGGCGCACCCGCCGCCGCTGGAGTCCCAACCTCCAGCACCGCCGCTACTGGCTGCCGAGCGAGAACCGGTTCGTACGGCTCACCCTCGGCGCCAAGGCGATCAAGACGGTCGACAGGATCGGCATCGAGGCGGCCGTGGCCCGCGTCCGCGCCCGGGGAGGCAAGGTCTGATGGCCAAGAAGAGCAAGATCACGGCCAATGAGCGCCGCAAGGCGATCGTGGCCCGCCACGCCGGGCGCCGCGCCGAACTGAAGGAGGTCATCCGCACGGGGACCACGCAGGAGCGGGCGGCGGCCGTACGCGCGCTGGCCCGCCAGCCCCGCGACGCCTCCGCCACCCGCGTCCGCAACCGTGACTCCGTCGACGGCCGCCCCCGCGGCCACCTGGCCAAGTTCGGTCTGTCACGCATCCGCTTCCGCGAGATGGCCCACCGCGGCGAGCTGCCCGGCGTGACGAAGGCGAGCTGGTAGGCCGTGGCCGTCCCCAAGCGCAGGACCTCGCGCAGCAACACCCGTCACCACCGCTCCCGGTGGAAGGCGACCGCCCCCGCCCTGGTGCCGATCACCGTGGACGGGCGGGAGCTGCCGGTGCCCCGCCGGCTGGTGCGCGCCTACCGGCGCGGGCTCATCACCCCCGGCTGAAGCCTGCCCTGGCGCGCCACCGGCACAGTCATCCGGGCGATGTGGATGTCCACTTCGCGTATCCCGGCGAGTTGGGCACCACACTCGTCCGGAGGGGCATGTGGAGACCAGTGTGGCCGATTTGCAGTCATTCGCCTACGGTGCTTGGCGTGCGGGGAATGATGCGGCTGCTGACGGACGGCGGCACGGCGGTCGGCGTCGTGGGGGTCTTCTGGCTGTGGCCGACGATCGGTGCCGGGACGTGGCCGTCGGTGGCGACGGGTTCGGTGCTGGCCGGGGTGACGGCCGCGGCGATGGTGCTGCGATGGCGGCTGCCGTTCGAGGCGACGCTGGCCGCCGGGATCGCCACCGTCATCGGCACGGTGCTGGGAGTCTGCCAGGACCCCATGCTGGCCACGGCCTGGTGCCTGTACCCGCTCGCGATCGAGCGGGCGCGGCGTACCGGGGTCGTGGTCGGGGTGCTGGCCGGGCTGTCCGCGGGGTTGGCGATGGTCACCGCGGTGCCGGAGGGGGACGGGACCGGGCTGGGCCGGCAGCTGGTGTTCGCGGTGGCCGCGCTGAGCGTGGCCTGGCTGCTCGGCACCGTCACAGGCAAGCAGATCGCGATCGCGCGGGAGGCCGAGCGGATGCGGGTGCAACTGGAGGTGGCGCGGGACGTCCACGATGTGGTCGGGCATGCGCTCGGGGTGATCCTCGCGCAGTCGGGGGTGATTCTCAGCCTGCCGGACGCCCGGGAGGAGGAACTGCGGGACACGTTGTCAGGGGTGGAGACGCACGCCCGCAGGGCGCTGGAGGACGTGCAGGCACTGGTGCGAACGCTGCGCGCCCCGGACGGCGCCCCAAGGCCCGGTCTGGACGGGTTCGCGGAGGTCGTCGAGGCGACCCGGGCCGCCGGCGCCGACGTGGACGCCCGCATCGACGTGGGCGGAGCGATCGGCGACGGGGTGAGCGTGGTGGTGTTCCGGATCATGCAGGAGGCGTTGGGCAACGTGGTGCGGCATGCCCCGGGTGCGCGGTGCACGGTGCGAGTACGCCGGGAGGACGACGTGCTGGTGGTACGGGTCCGGGACGGCGGTGCACGGGGAGCGGGTGGCCGGGCATCGGTCGCCGGCTCGGGGACCGGACTGCAGGGCATGCGGGAACGGGTCCGGCTGGTGGGCGGAACGGTGGTGTGGGGCGCCCGGCCCGGAGGCGGGTTCGAGGTGGAAGCCCGATTGCCCGTCGACGCCGCCGGTCGGGCGGATCGCCTGCCCACGGTGGGTCGTGACTGCATCGGCGGTCGAGACGATCGGGCATTTCCCGGAGGTGGTCCATGAGCGAGCCGCGGTCTGAGCCGATCTCCGTTCTTCTCGCCGACGACGACGCGCGCCTGCGAGCGGCGTACCGGAAGTTGTTCGAGCGCACGCCGGGCTTCCGGTACGCCGGGGAGGCGGCCGAGGGCGCGGAGGCGGTCCGGCTGGTCGCGGCGTTGAAACCGTCTGTGGCGCTGCTGGACGTGCAGATGCCGGGGACGGACGGACTGGAGGCGGCGCGGCGCATCCTGGCGGAGACGCGCACCCGGGTCGTGATGCTCACCACCTTCGATTTGGACGAGTACGTGCACGAGGCGCTCACGGTCGGTGCGTCGGGCTTCCTGCTGAAGAACGCCTCTCCGGCGGAGGTGCTGCACGCCGTCCGCACAGTGCACGCGGGCAATGCGATGCTCGCCCCGGAGGTGACCGCGCGGCTGCTGGACCGGTTCCGCCCACGCCGCCCGGACGAACGGCACACGTTCACCAGGCAGGTGCTGTCGGAGCGGGAACTGCAGGTGATCCGGCTGGTCGCCCGCGGCCACTCCAATCAGGAGATCGCGGACGAACTGTGCCTGAGCCTGGAGACGGTCCGTACCTACCTGCGCCGTGTCTTCGCCAAGCTGGACGTCAGGGACCGCACCCACCTGGCCGTGCTCGCCTATGAGGCGGGCCTGCTGCACGATCCGCGCTAGCTGTCTACTTCCGGGTGACGCGCCCGCTCGCCGCCTCGCCGGATGCTGAGTGTTCCGACACGAGACACGGGGTGAGGGATGATAGAGGCCGTACGACTCACCAAGCGGTACGGCAAGAAGCCGGCGGTGGACGACGTCAGCTTCACCGTCAGGCCAGGCCGGATCACCGGCTTCCTCGGCCCGAACGGGGCGGGCAAGTCGACGACCCTGCGTATGTTGCTCGGCCTGGACCATCCGGACGACGGCACCGCGTTGATCGCCGGACAGCGCTACCGCGATCTGCGCCACCCCCTCCGCACGGTCGGGGCGCTGCTCGACGGGGCGGGGCCGGTGCCCGAGCGGCGCGGCATCGACCATCTGGTCTGGATGGCGCAGAGCAACCGGATACCGCGCCGCAGAGCACACGAGGTGCTCGAACTGGTGGGCCTGACCGGCGCGGCCCGGCAACGGGTGAAGGGTTACTCGCTCGGTATGGGGCAGCGGCTCGGGATCGCCGCGGCGCTACTCGGCGACCCGGAAATCCTGGTGCTGGACGAGCCGGTGAACGGGCTCGACCCGGACGGCATCCGCTGGGTGCGGAACTTCCTGCGGGAGTACGCCGCGTCCGGTCGTACCGTGCTGCTGTCCAGCCACCTGATGGCGGAGACGGCCGGCACCGCCGACGACGCGATCGTGATCGCCGGAGGCCGGATCGTCGCGCACGGCTCGCTGGACGACATAAGCGCGGGGCACGAGTCGCTGGAGTCGGCGTTCTTCGCGCTCACCGCAGAGCGGGGAGGCCGGGGAGGATGGTGAGCGACACGGTGTCCGCGGCCCGGGCGGAACTGACGAAGATCGCCACACTCCGCGGGGTGCGGCTCCTCACCGGCGTCATCGTCGGCCTGCATGTGCTCATGCTGGCTCAGAACGTGAGCGCCGAGACGGAGGCGGTAAGCAAGATCACTGCGGACGGCATGATCGAGCGGTTCCCCGGCATCGTGCGGCCCGCTCGCGAGGCGCTCGTCGAGTACCTGGCCACGTCGTCGTTCCAGATGTGCCTGTTCCTGCCCTGCATCGCCGCCGTCATCGCAGGCCAGGAGTTCCGCGCCGGTCAGCTCGGGACGTCCCTGCTCGCGGTCCCGCGGCGAGGGTTGCTGATCGGCGCGAAGACGCTCGCCGCCGGCGGTTTCCTGCTGTCCGTCGCCGCCGTCATCGCCGCGATCAGCACGGCGTTCATGTATGTCACGGTCAAGGGCTGGAATCCCGGCCTGCCGGTGAGCGCGGACGCGTGGATCGCCCAGGCGAAGTTCCTCACCTACGCGGTCCTGAGCGGTCTCATCACCTTCGCCATCACCATGGTCGCCCGTAGCACTCTCGTCGGCATCCTGATCACGGCGGTGCTGACCGTGTTGACCATGAGTCAGATCCCGGCTGCCTTCACTCCGGCCCTGGACGCGCTGGTCCCGCTCAGCGCGGGCCGGAACCTGATCCTCGTTCCCGAGGAGAGCCTGAGGCTGTCCGCCGGTCCGGGACACGCCATGGTCGTCCTCGTCACCTGGCCGCTGCTGGCCACCGTCACGGCAGCAGTCGCCCTCGGCCGGCGGGACGCACGATGAACACCGTCCCGACCGGGCGTGTGCCGGACACGTGCGAGATCAAGTTGTCCGACCTCGTGCGCGCCGAAGTCACCAAGATCCGCGCTCTTCCTGCGACGTGGGTCGCGCTCGCCCTCGCTTTGACGGCCGACGCGCTGCTCGGCCTGCTGGCCGCCACGGACGTCGTCCGCCTCGCCGGCCACGACGGGCAGATCGCGATCGCCCAGTCCGGCACCGTACTGCTCGCCCCGGTCTACGCCTTCGTGGCCGTGCCGGTCTTCACCGCGGGCGGCGAGTATCGGGGCGGCCAGGTGCGGGTGAGCCTTCTGGCGGTACCGGACCGCAACCGGTTCTTCCTGTCGAAGCTCCTGGCGATCCTGGGGGTGCTCGCGGTCGCGGTACTGCCCGTCGTGCTGCCGGGCGGCGTCGCTCAGCACGCGCTCGGCGACGCGGACGCGGGCGAGGCGGTGGATGCCCTGTTCACCAAGGCTGTGGCCTACTTGCTCCTGGGCCTGGTGGCGTACGGATCCGCCGTGCTGGCGAGGACGGTGGTCACCCCGCTGGCCGTGCTGGTCGTCCTGCCGGTTCTGGTGTCCCCGCTGCTGCGGGGCCTCAGCCCCGAGGTGACGCGACTGCTGCCGCACGAGGCGACGCTGAGCTTCCTCGGCATGCCCGAGGGCCCGGATCTCGCGCTGGACCGGCCGGTGGGGTTGTCGGTGGTCCTGGCCTGGGCGGTCCTCTCCATCGGTGCCGCCTGGGCGGTCACCGCCCGGCGGGACAGTTGCCCGTGACCCGGCGGGAGAGAAGCCGCCGCGGGAGACGCCGGTGGATCGCGGGCGCCGTCGCCACGGTCCTCCTCCTCGCCGCCGCGGCGGCGACAGCGATCTGGTTCCCCTCGGTCGCGGCGACCACCTGCCCCGGCTGTTACGGCCTGGAGCGGCTCCGGCCGGGCCTGTACGCCGAACCCGGCCTGACGCCGGCACAACGCCGGCACGTGATCGAGGTCGTCGAGCGGGCGGACAAGAGGGTGCGTGACTTCTTCGGAGGACGGGAAAGCTCTCCGGACATCCTCGTGTGCCTGTCCGACGACTGCTACCGCAGGATCGGCGGCGGCCGTGAACGCGGCATCGCCGTACTGAACCGAGCGGTGATGCTGTCCCCGCGCGGCGTCGACTCCGTGATCGCCTCGCATGAGCTGACCCATGTGGAACTCCACGAGCGCCTCACCGGCGCCGAAGTCCCGCAGTGGTTCGACGAAGGCCTCGCCGTCCTGGTCAGTGACGACCCCCGATATCTCGCACCGACCGGCGACCGCTGCCTGCTGGACCCCCGCCGCCCTCTGCCGGCCACGTTGGAGGAGTGGCTGCGCACGGCGTCGGCGGATTCTCAGGTGTACGCGCGAGCCGCCTGCCGGGTGAGCCGTTGGGCGCAGGCGAACGGCGGGAAAGAGGCGCTACCGGCTCTCATCGAACGGCTGTCGGCAGGACAGGCCTTCCCAGACATCCTGTAGACCCCGCAACAGTGGGATCACCATCTTCCGGGACGTGACATCAGGCTTGGGTATGGCCCGTTTTCGGAGTTCCCGGTACCCACAAGGCGTCGCGTTCGGCGCAGACGCGTGCCTTGCCGGCGGCGGGCGGCGGGCGGCGGGCCGGCTCGTCTAGGCTGTTCCCCCGGATGTTCGGGGGTACGGATTTGCCACAGATGCAGGCGCCCTACCTGGCCCGGGGGATCACCCTCGCCACTCTGGGCGCGTTCGCGAGCGTGTACCTGCTGGCCGGGGTGCCGATCGCGATCGTCGTGTTCGCGCTGCAGCTCGTCCATGTCCTGCCGGTGCTCAGGCGGTTCCGGGGGCCGGTGCTGCTCGCCGTACAGGCCGGGGCCGGGTTCTGGGGCGTTCTCGCCTCCGGCGCGTCCGTCGCCATGCTCGGCTTCCTGGCCGGGTCGCTGCTGCTGTCGCCGCTGTGGCCGTTCGCTCCGGCGGTCGCCCTGGCGGCGGCGGTGATCGGCTCCGTCCGGTACGGCGAAGCCTCCGCCACGGCCGACGCCACGATCACGATGGTCCTGATCGCGCTGGTGGTCTACGGCCTGACCCGGCTCACCGAGCGGGTCGACCAGCTGCACTCGGCCAGGCTCGCCCTCGCCGTGGCCGCCGTCGCCGAGGAGCGGCTGCGCATCGCCGCCGAACTGAGCGACGGTCTCGGGCGAGGCCTCACCACGATCGCCGCAGGCGGCAGGCGCGCCCTGGCCGAGCCGGAACGCACGGCCGAGATCCTCGGACAGGTCGCGGGCACGGCACGGCGCGCCCTGGCCGAGGCGCGGGCCGCCGCCTCCGGGTATCGCGCCATGTCCCTGGCGCCCGAGATCACCACCGCCCGCGCGATGCTGACGGCCGCGGGCGTGACCGCGCACGTGCGCCTCGGCCACGCCGAACCGCTGGGGCCCGCGGGCGCGCTGCTCGCGGCCGTGCTCCGGGAGGCGGTGACCGAGGTCGTACGGCGCGGCACGGCGACGACGTGCGAGATCGAGACCGACGCGTCCGAGGGCGGAGTCCGGCTGCGCGTCTCCAACGACGGAGCCAGGACCGCGGAGGACGAGAGCCTGAGCGACCTTCCCGGCCGGGTCGCCGAGGCGGGCGGATCGCTCACGACGGGCCTGTCACCCACCGGCCGTCTCACCGTCTCCGTCATGCTTCCCGGCACCGGATCCGCTCCGTCGCTCCCGCCGGACGACCGGCACGCCTCCGTTCTCTCCATCACCCTGCTGGCCGTCGTCCTGGCCGGGTTCAGCGCCAAGGCGCTGCTCCTGCTCCCGGCGGACTCGCTGCTCCCGGCGGCCGCCTGCCTCGGGTTGATCCTCCTTCTGCAGCTCCGCATGGTGTCCGGCCGCCACATGCGGTCACTGGCGCTCATGGCCCTGCTCACCTACCTCCCGATCCCCGCCTTCGGCGAGGTCTGGCTGGGCGTCGCCGGTTTCCTCTCCGGTCCGCTCCTGCTGGCCTTCCCCGCGGTGCTCGCCTGGCCGCTCGTCGCCTCCGTGACGGCGAGTGCCGCGGTCATCGGCGTCGCCCTCGGGCTGGAGCCCGCCGTGACGGTGAACTACACCGTGAGCACGCTGGTGACCGGCCTGGTCGTCCACGGGCTCCTCCGCCTGGCCCTGCTGGCCAAGGAGGTCCAGGCGGTCAAGGAGGAGCTGGCCCGGTCGGCGGTGGTCGAGGAGCGCCTGCGCGCCGCCCGGGACCTGCACGACCTGCTCGGCCACAGCATGGCGGCGATCCTCCTCAAGTGCGAGCTGGCCAGGAGGCTCGACCCCGTCCGGGCCCGCGCCGAGATCGAGGACGTGCTCGGGATGGTGGAGAAGGCCGAGGCCGACATGCGCTCCGTCTCCGGGGAGCGGCACGAGATGTCGCTGGCCGCCGAGGCGGAGTCGGCGCGCTCGCTCCTGGGCGCCGCGGGCATCGACGTCACGGTCGAGCTGGGCCACGGCCGGGTCGCCGCGGAGGTCGAGACCGTGCTGAGCACGGTGCTGCGTGAGGCGGTGACCAATGTGCTCCGGCACAGCGCCGCACGCCGCTGCACGATCGCGACGGACCGCGAGCAGGGTGAGGTACGGCTCCGCGTGCGCAACGACGGCGTGCGCCCGGCCGCGGTTCCCGCCGAGGGCCCCGCCCAGGAGCGGACCGCGGGGCGCCGCGGCTCGGCGGGAGTCGGCAACCTGACCACGCGGCTGGCCGCCCTCGGCGGCAGTCTCGCCACCACCCGCGACGGCGGACGCTTCGAGATCGAGGCCCGTGTCCCCGCCGCGTCCCTGCCGATGTCCGTACCCGCCGGCTGAGACTCCCGCGCCTCGGACGGCGCGGCGCGGTCCCTCACCGGCGGCCCCGTCCCGGCTTCGCGGGCGCGGCCGACCCGGCTGTGCGGGCACGGCGCCGTCAGATCCAGCCCGCCTCCCTCGCGACGCGCACGGCGTCGATCCGGTTGCGGGCGTTGAGCTTGGCGACGATCGCGGTGATGTAGTTGCGCACGGTCCCCGCGCTCAGGAAGAGGCGCCCGGCGATCTCGGCGGCGTCGATCCCCTCGGCCACCAGCCGGAGCACGTCGGCCTCGCGGGGGGTGAGCGGGTTGTCGGCCAGGTCCCAGGCCGTCACCGCCAGCGAGGGGTCGAGCACCCGCCGGCCGCCGGCCACCGCGCGGATGGCGGCCACCAGTTCCTCCGGCGGCGCGGTCTTCAGCAGGAACCCGTCCACCTGCGCACCGAGCGCCCTGCGGAGATGGCCCGGCTTGCCGTACCCGGTGAGGATGAGCGTCCGGCAGGAGGGCAGTCGCAGGCGGAGCTCTCCCGCGGCGGCGAGGCCGTCGAGTGTGCCGCCGGGCATGTCGATGTCGAGCACCGCGACGTCGGGCCGGTGCAGGAGCGCGGCGGACACCGCGGCGTCGCCCGACTCGACGGCGGCGACGACCTCCAGGTCCGCCTCCAGGCCCAGCAGCGCCGCCAGGGCGCCCCGGACGACGTACTGGTCCTCGGCCAACAGCACACGGATCACGGGACATGTCTACCAGTGCCCGGATCATGACGATGTCATGGTCCGTCGGTGATCACATCTCTGGCCCGGCGAACCGCAGGCCAGCAGGCTGGCAGGCATGACGGACGTAGTGCGTTTGGACGCGGTGAGCAAGGTGTACGGCACGGGCCAGGGCGCGGTGGCGGCCCTGCGCGAGGTGACGGTGGGCATCCCGCAGGGGAGCTTCACCGCGGTGATGGGACCGTCGGGGTCGGGGAAGAGCACGTTCCTGCACTGCGCGGCCGGGCTGGACTCACCGTCCTCGGGCTCGGTACGGCTGGGCGGCACCGAGCTGACCGGGATGGACGAGACGCGGCTGACGAAGCTGCGCAGGCGGCGGATCGGATTCGTGTTCCAGGCCTTCAACCTGGTGCCCTCGCTGACCGTGACCGAGAACATCACGTTGCCGCTGCGGCTCTCGGGCAGCCGGGTGGACCGGGCCTGGCTCCGCGAGATCGTCTCGCGGGTCGGCCTGGACGGGCGGACCGGGCACCGGCCCGCCCAGCTCTCCGGCGGGCAGCAGCAGCGGGTGGCCATCGCCCGGGCGCTGGCGATCCGGCCCGAGGTGGTCTTCGGCGACGAGCCCACCGGCGCGCTCGACACGATGACCGCCCGTGACGTGCTGAGGCTGCTCCGCGAGGTGGTGGACGGCATGGGCCAGACCGTGGTGATGGTCACCCACGACCCGGTGGCGGCCTCCTACGCCGACACCGTCCTGTTCCTGGCCGACGGCCGGATCGTGGACGCGATGACCGCGCCGACCTCCGACCGGGTGGCCGAGCGTATGACCCGACTGGGAGCGTGGGTGTAATGATCTTCTTCGCGTTGCGGACGATCCGGCACCGCAAGGCCGGTTTCGCGGGCGCCTTCCTCGCCCTGATGTGCGCGGCGGCCCTGGTCTGCGCCTGCGGGATGCTGCTGGAGACCGGGCTGCGCGGGGGCGTCGCCCCCGAGCGCTACGCGGGTGCCCCGGTGCTCGTCGCGGGCGACCGGTACGCCCGCGAGACGATCCGGAAGTCGGAGGAGAAGACCAAGACGAAGGCCAAGGCCCTGTCGGAGCGCCGGTGGATCCCCGCCTCCCTCGCCGGGGAGCTGGGCCGGCTGCCCGGGGTCGAGCGGGTGGTCAGCGAGGTGACGTTCCCCGTCCTGGTCGCGGGCCGGTCCTTCTGGGGGCACGGCTGGGAGTCGGCTCCGCTCACTCCGTTCACCCTGCGCGCCGGGCGCGCGCCCGGGGACGGGAACGAACTGGTGGCGGACGCGCGGGCCGGGCTGGCCGTGGGCGCCGAGGTGACCGTGGAGTCGCCGGCGGGATCACGGGTCTACCGGGTGACGGGCGTCACCGCCGAGGCCCTGCCCAGCCAGGACACGCTGTTCTTCGCCGCCTCCGAGGCCCGCCGCCTGGCCGGCCGTCCCGGTCTGGTCAGCGCGATCGGCGTCTTCCCCCGGTCCGGCGCACCTGGGATCGACCTGACCCCGGTGCTCGGCGGTGCGCTCGCCCACACCGGCGACGAGCGCGGCGCGGCCGAGTTCCTCGACGCGGAGCAGGCACGGCTGAAGCTGATCAGCATGGGCGGCGCCCTCGGCGGTACCGCGCTGCTGGTCGCGATCCTCGTCGTGGTCGGCACGTTCGCGCTCTCGGTCCAGCAGCGCCACCGGGAGATCGCCCTGCTGAGAGCGGTCGCGGCGACACCCCGGCAGGTGCGCCGGCTGCTCGGCGGCGAGGCGCTCGTGCTCGGCGTCGTCGCCGGAGCCCTGGGCTCCGCTCTGGGAATCGGCCTGGGTTTCTGGCTGCGCTCCCGGCTCGTCGCGCTGGGTGTGATGCCGGAGAACCTGCGGCTCGTGGTGAGCCCGTTCCCGGTACTGGCCGCGCTCGCGGCGACCGTCCTGGCCGCCTGGACCGCCGCGCGCGTCTGCGCCCGCCGTACCGCCCGCATCCGCCCGGTCGAGGCCCTCGGTGAGGCGGCGCTGCCGACCGCGCGCCTGCCCCGGGGACGGATGCTCGCCGGCCTGCTGTGCGCCGCGGGCGGTGCCGTGCTGACATTGGTGCTGTCGGGATTGTCCACCGAGGCGGCCTCCGGCCCGGTGACGATGCTGACCGCGCTGGTGTGGACGGTCGCGGCCGCCCTGCTCGGCCCGGTGATCGCCCGGGTGGCCGTCGCGCTGCTCGGAGTGGTCCTGCGCGCCTCCCACGTGAGCGGGTATCTGGCCGCCGCGAACCTGCGGGCCGGGTCGCACCGGCTGGCCTTGGTCATCACTCCGCTCAGCCTGATGGTCGCGATGACGTGCACGATCCTGTTCGTGCAGACCACGATGGGGCACGCCGCGCAGGAGGAGGCGGCGGCGGGCGACCGCGCCGACTACGTGCTCGGCACGCGGGTCTCCTCCGCCGCGGCCGAGGCCGTACGCGCGGTGCCGGGCGTGAAGGCGGTCACCGAGGTGCTGCACACCTCGGTCCGGATCGGCCTGGAGAAGTACGGCGCGCAGGCCGTCACGCCCGCGGGGCTCTCACTGACCCTCGACCCCGGGGTGGTCGCCGGGTCGCTGCACGGGCTCGGCCCGGCGACGGCCGCCGTCAGCCGCACCGCCGCGTCCCGCCTCGGGGTGTCGGTCGGCTCGGAGCTCCGGCTCACCCTCGGCGACGGCACTCCCGTGACGCTCCGCGTCGTCGCCCTCTACGAGCGGGGCCTCGGGTACGGCGAGCTCCTCCTGGCGCACGAGCTGGTGCGCCCGCACGTGGACGACCCGTTCTCCACCGCCCTGGTCTCGGCGCCGTCGCTCTCCCGCGCGGCCCTGGAGCGGGCCGCGCCCGGTGTCGCGGTGCTCGACAGGGTCCAGGCCGCCGCGGCGGGAACGCCGGGCGCCGAGGTCAACTACGTGACGATGGGCCTGATCATCGCGTTCACCGCGATCGCCGCGGTCAACACGCTGGCGATGTCCGCCTCGGACCGCTCCCGCGAGTTCGCCCTGCTCCGCCTCGTCGGCACCACGCGCCGGCAGGTGCTGCGGATGGCCCGTCTGGAGACGCTGACCGCGGTGCTGGTCTCGGTGGCCGTCGGCACAGTGATCTCGCTGGTCACGCTCACGGCCTTCAGCCTGGGCATGACCGGTTCGGCGCAGCCGTACGTGCCGCCGCCGGCCTACCTGGCCTTGGTCGCCTCGGTGGCCGCCCTGACCCTGGCCGCCACCGCCCTCCCCGTACGCTTCGTCCTCCGTGCCCGCCCCGCCGAGGCGATCTCCTGATCTGCGGGCGGCACTTAATCGTTTCCTGAAAGGCGTTCGGCCGTCCCGCGCGTCTCAGAGGGGCTTATTTCCACCAGGAAATGCATAACGTTTCTTTGATTTCTGGAAGATCAAATCATTGACGCGGGCCGACTTAGTGTGCACGCTGTGACGGTAAACGTATCGGGGGTGCAAGGGCATTTCTCGCTGGTATTGCGGCCAACGTGACCAGTGATTTCGTCGACGCCCGGAATGGCGTTCGCCGCCTTTGGAATGGGGACTGATATGTCCGTTACCTCTGCACGCCCGAAAACGACTGCCCGCCGTACACGCCTGGAAGCGGCCGGCCGCCCGGGACAGGCCGAGCACTACGACCTCCTCGTGAAGCGGATGGACACCTACGGCAACTCCCAGCGGGAGATCCCGACGCGGATCACGCTGCTGCGCCCCTCACCCGGCCGGCACGACGAGGACCAGTTGTTCCTCGACCAGCTCCCGATCCCGCGCGACGCCTGGAGCTACGACCCGCACGACCGCATGCTGACGTGGGGCGGAGCCTACGGCGGCGGGCACCTGCAGATCAGCCACGACGGCCTCGGCGGTTACGGCAACATCGGTTCGGCCGTCGACTTCTGCTCGGTCACGGCGAGCGCGCGGGCGCAGTTCACGTGTGACGTGGCGCTGAACTGCGGGGCTTCCTACGAGTCCTCCGGCGGCTCGATCACCGGGATGAAGTGGGACACCGCGTCGGCGGAGTGGACCAACGCCAACTGGATCGCCGGCCGGCTGTTGCTGACCTACACGGTCACCCCGGGCGGGCCGCTGGACCCGCCCACGTTCACCTTCGAGTTCCAGGACAACGAGACCCGGGCCATCCCGTGGGACCCGCAGGACTTCGTGCCCGGCCTGACCCTGGAAGAGAAGGACAACGCCCTGGTCTGGTTCCTGTCCTTCAAGTCCAACGAGCCGCCCATGCCCGATCGGGGACCGAAGCCGCCGACCGGGCCGGACTCGGTCTACCCGCTGTGGCTGCAGGCGTTCGAGGACTCCGCCGCCGCCACCATCAACGGCGTCATGGAGATCGACAAGGCCGCGCCGAGCGGCACGCTCGTCGGCATCCGCGGAGTGCGCGCCACGCCACTGGCCACCGGGTACTACCAGGTCTCGGCTCAGGCGGCGCCGTTCGGCGTGTTCGACGGCCGGCTCGTGATCGGCGGCTCGCCGGTGGCCGATGCCCGGCTGACCGGCGGCCGGCTCCGTTGGTCCGGCCTGTCGGCCGAGCACTCCGCGCGTACCGGCCTGCCCAGGAAGGGCTCCATCACGTTCTCCGGCAACGGCTCGCACGGGGCCAGCGAGGACGGGGCGGTGCGGGTGCGGCGGCTCGGCCAGACCGCCGCGCTGGCAGCGATCGCCCGGCACAGCGATCTGCACCGGGCGGTGCGGAAGCGGGCCGACGCGATGCACGCGGCGCTGGCCGGCGACGATCCGCAGATCAAGGACCTGCTGGCGATGACGCCGTTCGCCCAGAACTCCAAGGGCGAGTGGGGCGACGCGGTGCAGGCCGCCGTCGCCGCGGACCTGTCCACCATCATGAACAGCCGCATCGACGGCGACCTGTGGAAACTGCTGTATCCGACGACCCCGCAGCCGACCGTGACCGGGGAACTGGCCAGGGTGGCCAACAGCCCGGTGCCCGGTGTCTCCGATCCGGCCGCGTGGTACAGGTCCCTGGGCACGGCGGTGATGACCCAGGGGCTGGCCGACGGGTCTGACCCGAACTGCCGCAACCTGAACGGCCCCCGGGCCGCCGCGTGGCTGAAGACCGAGGTCGCCGCCTCCCAGGTTTACTACAGGCACGGCCAGATGTTGTTCGGCAACCAGTGGCAGGCGCGTTGTCCGAACACCAGCAGATTCCTGACTGACCAGCAGAACAACACCAAGGCCAAACAGGGCGACATCCAGGCCAAGGTCACCTCGGCGGTCGCCGACATCAACGCCAACGTCGCCGTCAACGGCGAGTCGAACGATGACCTCAAGGCCCACCTGATCGCGGACGTCACCAACGCCGGGCAGTACGCCATCGACAACAACCTGTACTGGGCGTTCGCCTTCTACAACTACAACGTCGCGCCATCCCTGCTGACCAACATCGCGCTGGCCATCTCGGGGGGCGGCTCGGGCGACGGGACCGCACTGTCCCGGTTGTTCCAGCAGAACGTGGCGGTGCTGACGGCGCTCGACCCGTCCGGCTACTTCCCCCAGCGGTACACCGGGACGATCAACACGTTCCTGGCCACCAACATCCTGCCCAGCATGTTCGGCTTCACGGACGACCCGTCGACCTTCACCATGATCAAGAAGTACCTGGAGGCCTTCAGGGACCAGAACCTGGACAGCCAGGACAAGCAGATCGCGGACGTGGCGGCGCAACTCGCGGGAATCCTGAGCGACGCACACGCCGACGAGATGCTGCACGACTGGATCGAGGCCATCCGCTCGATCTCGAACGCCGTCCAGGACACGCTGGCGCTGCCGTACGTCGCGAACAGCTTCACCAGTTGGTTCAGCGAGAACTACCCCAGGTTCTCGACGTTCAGCGACGTCATGGGCTCGCTGCTGATCGGAGGGATGTCCGGCCTGGCCGTCTTCAACCTCTTCTCCGAGTTCAAGAGCTACGGCGACCTGAAGCCGAAGGAGCAGGCCAGCCTCATCACCAACACGGCCCAGCTCGGCCTGCAGATCATCTCGGCGATGGTGAAGCGGGGCGTCCGGATCTACTCCATCTTCAGCGTGGAGGGCATGACCGCCGGCCAGCGGACGGCGGCCATCAGCAAGATCATCGCTACTGGCGAGGCCGACGTGCTCGACCGGAGCCTGGTCCGCATCGGCAACTCCACCGCGCGCTGGCTGGCCGACACCGAGGGAACCGTCGGCAAGCTGGTGACCAGCGGAGACGGGGGAATGATAGCGGTGATGGTGACCGACACCACCGCCGCGGTCGAGGACGCGACGCTGGCCGCCAAGGTGCTCGGCCGCAACCTCGACGAGTTCATCGCGACCAGGATCGGACCGCTGTTCATCCTGGCCGGCATCGGCTTCAGCATCTGGTCGATCGCCACCGGCGAATCCGGCATCGCCCTCGCCTCCGACATCCTCAACATCGTCAGCGGATCGCTGATGCTGTTCGCGACGGTGGGCGGGTGGCTGGTGGCGGGGGAGGTCATCGCCGCCGAGAGCGTCATGGCCACCATCTTCACCATCGCCGGCCCGCTGGCCATCGTCGTCGCGCTGGCCGGGGTCGGGCTGATGCTGTACGAGCTGTTCAACAAGCCGGCCGACCCGGTCGAGGACTTCGTCAACAAGTATGCGAAGCCGGCCGGGTTCTACGTCTCGAGCAGCCAGAGCGCCATCGACTACGCCAGGGCCTACGTCAACCCCGACGAGAACAAGCTGCTGATGGTCGGCTTCGTCCTGAACGCGGGCGGGCAGGCCATGCAGGTCGCCTCGGACGGCTCGGTCCGGATGGCTCCGGTCACCAGCCAGCCGGACTGCGTGTGGCAGGCGAAGACGGACGGCTACGGCATGACCACCATCTTCACGATCATTCAGCCCGACCCGGCCAAGCCGCCGATCACGGCCGTGCTGAGCATGATGAGCGACGGGACGGTGTCCTTCCAGCCCCCGGCGTCGTCCACGGCGCCCACGTCGGACACCGCCCCGACCGTGGTCACCCAGATCTGGGCCCCTGTCACCGGCAACGCGTCGCTGACCACGGACGGCAAGTATCTGGCGTCGATGCCGGTGGCTCTGCAGGCGATGCAGCCGCCGGCGGCCGGCACCTGGCCGCCCACCAAGCCACTGGGCTGGCTGTCCACGCAGAACGGCATCAGGGTCCTGCCGGTGGAGAGCCCGCTGCCAGGCACCGTCTTCCAGCTCGTCATGACCGGCATGTCGCCCAACTACATGCGGATGACGAACATCAGCTTCCCGCTGAACAGCGTCCCGTCGCCGGCGCAGACGTACGGCCCGTCGTTCGGAGTGCTGCCGAGCACGCCGCTGACGTACACGCGGAGCGGCGACCCGCTGCCCGCCTTCCTGACCTTCGACTCCACGCTCGGCACGATCACGCCGAACGGCGGGTCCGCGGACCAGGCGCTGGCCGGTAACAACGTGATGGGCGCGCAGAACGTCCTCGGTGCCGCCCAGGCAGCGTTCACCATCACCGTCTCCGGCCCGTCCGACGGGACCGGCCCGGCTGACGAGACTGACCCGGCCCCGGCATGACCACCTTCCAGCAGTACCAGGAGGAGTTCGTAGGTGTCCTGCTCTCCGACACGGCGGAGGGCAGGCCCCCCGGGGCTTCTGGCGGCCTGCTCGGGCCGCTGCTCGACGCCCTTCCCTACTACGGGGACCAGGATTTCCGCGCGGCGCATCGCGACGCCCTCGTCACGCTGCTCCGGACCAGCATGGCCAACAACGAGATCGCGCCGCAGCCGGACGAGTCCGGCTTCGTGTACTTCTCGTCCTACAGCTA
>NZ_BOOK01000079.1 GCF_016863195.1 Paraplanobispora takensis
CCGCGGCCCGCGCGGCCAGCCCCGCCATCACTCCCGGCTGGTGGCAGGACTACGCGATCGCCGTGATAACCGACGCGGCCCGGCAGGCGGCCCCGGTGAACGACGGCAGGCTCGAGGACGACCTGGCCGGCTTGAACCGCACGTTCACCCCGGCGCTGACCGCCAGCGTGCTCGCCACCTTCCAAACCGGGTACCGGCCCGTGGCCGACGCGCTCGGCGCGCTCACCACCGCGGGACAACTCCCGCAGGCGTGCGCGGCGCTGGTGGCGGCGGTGGCCGCGGAGTCGTTCACCGCCAACATCAACATCGCGATGGCGGCAGGAGGCGACTCCACCCAGGCGGCCACCTGGTTCCTCTACAGTCTGTGGATCACGCTGAAGGCGCTCGGCAGCCCCGACGTGGACGGCGAGATCACCGCCCGGCAGGCGGCCGGGCTCACCGTGCCGTCGCAGATCGGGCCGCAGCACTGGTGGCAGGGCGGCTACGCGACCTGGTACGCCCCGCTGGCCGGTCCCGACATCGCCCCGTCGATCGGGGGGATGCTCACCGCCGGTATGCCCGAGCAGAAGACGACGGTGTACTCCGGCGGCTCGTACCCGGAATATGACAATGTCACGGCCGCCAGCGGATACTCCCAGAGCCTGTGCTGCTGGGGGTCGCTGGCCAGATACAAGAACTGAGTTGCTCCGCCTCAACACTTCCCACAAGGACTGAAGGAGCCGTTCTCGAGATGGCCTGCAGGTAGTTGACGAGATCCCGCCCGATCGGCTTGGCCGGGCGGGAGCCGATCAGATAGGGGATTGTCGAGGACATGCGTCGGCCGTGTTCCCGATGTCGGCCGCAGGGCCGGGAATGGCAAGACGGACGATACGAAGGACGGCATGAACGACAGCGGAAGGAACGCATTTCCCGGAGAGGACTGATGGGAACTGCTGGCCGCACGCGGATTCGCGATGCGGTTCTCGGGGCTTTGGGTGGAGAACGGTGACCCGGACGAAGTCACCCGGCAGTTGCGGGTGGACCCGGCGTCCCGGCTGGAGTGCGATCTGGACACGGCGACGTCTGGTACGAGCCCTACTCGGAACATGAGACCGTCTGGATCGGCCCGCACAGCCCGGGCTGGACGCACGTCCTCAGCATCAGCGGCAGCTATCTCGAGGAGCACGTGCTCAGCAGGGGAGGGCGCAGCGTCTTTCGGGTGGAGTATGACCGAGCGGTCGATGGCCTCCACGATCTCGATCACTTCCACGACGGTGAGTTCGTCGAGATGATCGGCCCTGTCGGCAATGGGGAGACGGAGTCCGGATCGATCTTCACCGTGTACCTGGAAGGGCTGGAATTCCCTGGCGGCAAGCAGTCGTTGTCCGCGTTCCTCACCCTGGTCGGGCGGCTCACCGGCTGTTTCATCGACCGCGAGTGGCTCGCTGAGACCCGAACGCTCTACCGGATCCCGGCCGACGCGTGGGACGACTGACATCTCCCGACCAGAGCACCGAAACGAGGTCGCAGTGAGGCGCCCTGAGACACGCCAGAGCCTCCGTCTGTCCCGGAACGGTTCCCCGGTCTGCCTCAGCCGTCGGCGAGGACCGGGTGGTGTCGATCTCGAAGCCGGGGACACGGGCCATGTAGCAGCGCTGCCGGACCTCATAAGAGGGTGACTCATTTGGCGAGTCGGCGATAGCAAATAAGTGCGGCAGCCAGAGCGACGAAGGACGCGAAGTGGTCGGCGCGGCGCTCGTAGCGGCGATGCAGCCGGCGGCATCCACTCAACCAGGCGATCGTGCGCTCGATCACCCACCGGTGCCGGCCCAAGCGCTGGCTGGACTCCACGCCGCGCCGCGCGATGCGCGGGATGATGCCGCGCTGCCGCAGGAAGCGCCGCACGTGAGGGTAGTCGTAGCCCTTGTCGCCGTGGAGCTTGGCCGGGCGACGCCGTCGCCGCCCGCGCCGGGAGCGGATCGGCGGGATGCCGCGCACCAGCGGTTCGACGGCCAGGCTGTCATGGACGTTGGCCGCTGAGATCGCGACAGAGAGCGGCAGACCGGTCCGTTCGGTGATCATATGGATCTTTGCCCCGTTCTTGCCGCGGTCGACAGGATTCGGGCCCGTCAGCTCCCCCCTTTGACCGCGCGCAGGCTGACCGAGTCGATCGCGCACCGCGACCAGTCCAGCTCGCCCCGGGCGCCGAGCTCGTCCAAGATGATCCGATACAGCTTGGCCCATACCCGGGCAGCACTCCACTCGGCGAAACGGCGATTGACGGTCTGCCAGGAGGCGCCGAAGACCGGCGGCAGTTGCCGCCAGGCGCACCCGGTCGTGGCCACGTACACGATCGCCGCCAGGACCATCCGATCGTCTGCGCGCCGGCGTCCGCCGCCCTGCGGCCGGGTGGGCGCCGGCGGGACCACGCGCTGGAACAGCTCCCACAACTCATCGGGGACCAGTCACTGAAGGAACGCATCCATGCCATGTCCAACGAGCGACCGCCAGATGAGTCACGCTCTAAAAGAGGAAGGCTTCTTATGGGCCGCTCAGCGCCCTGATCTGGTGGTTAGCTAGGTGATCTGGTCATATGCGCCGAGAGCATTCCTCGTATGTTCCGGATCTTCATGAGCTAAGGGCGTCAGAGGCCACGGGGTAAATGTGATCGGTGGATCCGATCAGAGCCGGACCGGCGAAACGGGCGGAAGACAGATGGACGCCTGTAGCGCGTTCGGCGAGGGCCAGAGCGCTGGAGACGGGATCATCGGGAAAGTCGAGTTGGTCGCCGCCGGTGTCCATGCCGAGGTCCTCGACATCCGCCTGAAGCCGGTCGGGGTCGGCTCCTTCCCGAAGGGAATAGGCGTACAAGCTGAACATGGTGATCTTCCGGCCGTCGACGCAGTAGGTGAAGCCGTCGTTCTTGATGTTCATGTACACCGCGGCCGCGACGGTGCCCACCGACAGTAGATGGGTCTTGTCGTAGACGGTTCTCGCCCAGCCATATTCGATCAGGACGGTTCCGCCGCTGGCCGCGTAGGCTGCGACGCCCTGTCCCGACTCGCTCAAAGAGCCCGGGGTGACGCGGATTCGCTGCAGCGCTTCCCGCGGGGACAGGTCCCGCACGAAGCCGGCGCAGAGCCAGGTCTCGTCGGTGTCGTCGCTGAACTCCTCGCAGAGCCATTCATAGGTCGCTGCCGTGGCGCCGCCCATTCATCTACCTTCCGTGGAAGCCGTATCGCGGCGAGCATGACAGAGGGAGCCGACAACTTCGCTCGTCATCCATGTGCTGTCAGCTTGGGAAGTCTCTAACAATCTTGGCTGCTGAGCTGGGGAAGTCCTGGCCTGCGGGGGAGCGCTCCGGCTCTCCGTAATTCCCCGTGAGTCCCCCTTGGTCTCCCTCCCGACGGGCACGTAACGGGCACGCGAGAGGGGCAGGGGGAACGCCCACGCTTTCGTCACATGGGTGTCCGGTGGGCCGGGGCTGAGGAACGAGGTCCCGGACCGGCGATCGCCCCCAGCCCCATACGAAGATCAGCCGTTCTCAGGCGATCGTGAGAGTTGCACCGACTGCGACCCTTTTGCGCAAGGTCAAGAAGTCTGCCGGGGCTCACACGCATGGGCGAGATCGACCAGGTCCTGAGTGTTGTTTTCGACGATGCATTGCGTGATTCGGGAACGGCTCAGAACTTCCGCGATCTTGTATCCCAGGCTGCCGCCCATGGTCTCCGACGTGACGCGCACCGTTGTGGAGGCACCGTCTTGGGCGGGGAGAAGAACGTACTCCATCGTGGAGCGTGGTCCGACGATGGACTCCGCAAGGAAGCGGCGGGATGCTTCGAGTTCGATCACTTCGAAGTTCGCGCTCGATGACTGACCGTAGACCGTACGGGTCTCGCGCCAGCGCGTTCCGAGGTCGAAGGAGCCGGCTGTGAGCGGTTCGACGGCGTCGACCTTGCTGAAGAGTTCTGCACGCCGGGGGATGTCCGTCAGCGCTGCCCACACGATCTCCATGGGAGCGGCGATGGTCCGCTC
>NZ_BOOK01000080.1 GCF_016863195.1 Paraplanobispora takensis
CGTTTCCGGGGGTTTTCCCCAGAGACCGCCCAGGGCCGGGGCCGCGTCGTACAGCGCCGGACGGGGCCCGGCGGCGGGGGAAGATGTAAATGAGGTGACCGGGGCAGGACGGGCTCAGTATGGTGGCCCGGGCGTGAAGATCCGGTACGCCCGGGTGGTGAGGCCGCGATTCGATGACGGGTGGTGAAGTCAGATGGGGAGCTCAGATGTGGAGTTCACCGGAGAGAACGGTGATCGCTTGGCCGGCGAGTTCGACGCGGTCGGATCGCACGGTCGTGCGGATCGAACCGCCGCGTTCCGAGCACTGGTGACCGGTCAGCGTGTCCCTGCCCAGCTTGGCCGCCCAGTAAGGGCCGAGCGCGCAGTGGGCGGAGCCGGTCACCGGATCCTCGGGAACACCTACGCGAGGTGCGAAGAACCGGGAGACGTAGTCGGCGCCCTCTCCCGCTGAGAGGGCCGTGACGATGACTCCCCGGGCATCCACCTCTCCCAGGGCGGTGAAGTCGGGAGAGGCGGCGCGCACCGCGTCTTCGCTCTCGACCTCGACGAGATAGTCCCACACGTTCTTGCCGATCCAGACGGGTTCCACTCCGAGGGATTCGACCAGGCCCGCGGGCGGGTCGACCTTCTCCATGGCCTTCGCCGGGAAGTCCATGGTGATGAGGCCGGTCTCGTCCTCGGACACGGACAGGATCCCACTCTTCGTGGAGAATTCGAGGGTGCCGGACGCGCCCTCGGCGGAATAGAGGACGTGCGCGGTCGCCAGGGTCGCGTGCCCGCACAGGGCGACCTCGACCGCGGGGGTGAACCAGCGCAGGGAGTACGGTCCGCCGTCCTCCCCCGGGAGCAGGAAGGCGGTCTCCGAATGCCGCATCTCCTTGGCGAGAGACTGCATCCACGAATCCGGCACAGGGGTGTCCAGCAGGCACACTCCGGCGGGATTGCCCCGGAAGGGCTGGTCGGTGAAGGCGTCGACGGTGTAGATCCGCATGACGCGATGGTAGCCGTGGGATGAACAGGGATTGGAGGCTTCTCTGCCGGGCAGGCAAGGAGCCACGTTGGTCGTACAAAATGGAAATACACACTGGGCGTGTCGCACCGTGAACTTCCGGTCGTCGGTTAGCGTCCAATGTGCAGGGACTGGAAGCCGGGACGGCGGGGTCCTGAGGAAAGGACGAGCCGATGGGGGCAGTGCGCAAGGTGGCCACCTACCTTGGCCTGGGTGCGGACGAGCATTACGACGAGTCCTACGACTACGAGGACGACGTCGAGAACGAGGAGTCGGAGGAGTGGCACGCCTCCGCGTCCGAGCGCGCGGCCAGGCGCTGGCGTTCGATCGCCGAGCCTTCGCGGATCGTGATGCTCACGCCGAGGAAGTACAACGACGCGCCCACCATCGGCCGGCACTTCCGTGAGGGCCAGGCGGTCATCATGGACGTCAACGGCATGAGCACCGCCGAGGCGACCCGGATGGTCGACTTCGCGGCCGGACTGGCCTACGGCTGCGACGGGCGCATCGAGCGGATCGCGGAGAAGGTCTTCCTGCTGGCCCCGGCGGATGTCGAGATCACGACCGGCTGATCCCCGAGGGCACGGCAGGCCGGAGGCTATCCGGCGCGGGGGCCGCGGCGCAGCAGGCGGGTCAGCTCGGTGAGGTCCGAGGTCGCGTCCTGGGCGCGTTTGTCGGCCTCCCTGGCGTACTCATGCAGGGCCCACACCGCCCCCTCGGCGAGCTCACGCAGTTCCCTGAGCCGGGCGGCGACGTAGTCGGCGTCGGCCTGTTCCTGCCGGCGCCGCAGCAGCAGGCGGTATCCGCCGAACCCGGCCAGGGCGACCGCGAGCACCGCCGCGGCGAGGGCGAGCGGGACGGACAGCCCGGGAACGGCGACGGCGACGACCAGGAGCACCGCTCCGAGACCGAGCAGGGCGTAGGCGGGCCACGGGCCGCCGCGGACGGGCACGCCCTCGGCGACGACCCGTTCCTCGGCCTCGGCCAGGGACGCCGGGTCGGGGCCCTCCGGGTGGAGCACGACCCGGTGTCCGAGGATCGGCAGGGTCACCGTCGCGGGGGGACCGGCCTGGGTGGCCCGGGCGAGGCGTTCGGCGGCCTCGCGCACGATCGGGGCGGCCACGTGCAGGGCGATGGCCGTGAGATGGGGGTCGGCGCCCGGCCTCAGGTCGTTGAGGAGGTGCCCGGTGAGGGAGCTCATCGGGCCCTCGGGGCCGCCGGTCCCGATGAGCCGGCGCAGGACGGCCAGCGGCTCGTCCTCGGCCCAGCCGGTGACCGGGGTGCGCGAGTGGTTGGCCAGCCTGCCGCCGGCGCGGTCGTCGCGGGCCGAGGTGATCTCGACGCACCGGCCGCGGAGCCGGGCGAGCCGGGTGGCGGCGCGGACCGGCTCGGCCAGATCGGGGAGCTCGGCGAGCTCGGGGAAGTCGGTCAGGGACGGCGGCACCACGATCGACGGCTCGTCCGGGGTCAGCGCGCGCAGCCAGTCGGCCGGGTCGGCGGCGGCGGAGACGGACACCGCGTCGAGCTTGCGCAGTACGAAGATCTTGCCCGCGGGGCCGTACGCGCCCTTGGCCGCGGCGAGCCAGAGCGCCCGCTGGCCGTGGGTGACGGGCCGGTCCGGCCGGAGCTCGCCGAAGGCGGTGCCGAACCAGGAGGCGTGGATGCGCTCGCCCTGACCGGCCACGGCCAGGGCCAGGCAGAGGAACAGGGCGGTCTTGTGCGGGTCGCGCCGGGCGGCGCGGCCGAGCGGTTCCAGAGCGTCGTCGCCGCGCAGCAGCGCGGTCAGGGCCTCGACGGCCGGGGCCAGCCAGTGGCCGGACACGTCCGTGAACTCCGGCGGCGCCACGTCGAGGGAGCCGCCGGCGGCGAGGTTCGCCAGGAGTGCCTCGGCGTACCGATGCAGCTCCGTCCCGGTGTGGGGGTCGGCGGTGAGGTCCATGCTCAAGGGCGGAGAACTCTCTTGACGTCGTGGCCGTTGACCGCGCCAGCGTAATCGGCCCCGGAGTGTGCGGCCGGGAGGCGCGCCGAATCCGCCTTTGCCAGACGATCACCCCGATTTGGCGAACCGGGGTGATCATCCGGCGGGGCTCACATGCGCTCGGGAACCGGGACGCCGAGCAGGTCCAGGCCGGTCTCCAGCACGCGCAGGGTCAGCGCGCACAGGGCGAGCCGGGAGGCCCGGACGGCCTCGTCGACGTCGTCGCGCAGCACCGGGCAGTTCTCGTAGAACGCGGTGAACGCGCTGGCGGTGTCGAACAGGAACGCGGCCAGCCGGTGCGGCACGGACTCCTCGGCCATCTCCGCGACGGCCGAGCCGAACCCCAGCAGGCGCAGCGCCAGGGCCCGCTCGGCCGGGTGCCCGAGCACGATCGGGCCGGTGGCCTGGGCCGGGTCGACGCCGCCCCTGCGGAAGATGGAGCGGATCCGGGCCGTGGCGTACTGCAGGTAGGGGCCGGTGTTGCCGGTCAGGGCGAGCATGCGGTCGAAGTCGAAGACGTACTCGCTGTCGTGGCTGACCGACAGGTCGGCGTACTTGACGGCGCCCATGCCGACCGCGTGCGCGATCTCGGCGCGGGTGGCGTCGTCGTACTCACGGTCGGCGATCACGGCGGCGGCGCGGTCGTCGGCCTCGTCGAGCAGCTCCACCAGCTTGATCGACTTACCGCTCCTGGTCTTGAACATCTTGCCGTCGCTGCCCAGCACGCTGCCGATCTGGACGTGCTCGGCGCGGACGTGCTCGGGCAGCCAGCCCGCCATCCGGGCGGAGGCGTACAACATCGACATGTGCAGGGCCTGGGTCGCGCCGATCACGTAGATGATGCGGTCGGCCTTGAGGTCCTGGACCCGGTAGCGGATGGTGGCCATGTCGGTGGTGGCGTAGCCGTACCCGCCGTCGCTCTTGCGGATCATGAACGGGAGCGGCTGGTCCTCCCGGCCGGTGAAGCCGGGCGGGAAGATGCAGAGGGCGCCGTCGCTGATCACGGCGATGCCGCGCTCCTGGAGCTCGTCGCAGACCTGGGCGAGCATCGGGTTGTACATGCTCTCGCCGGCGATGTCCTCGTCGGTGAGGGTGATGCCGAGCCGGGTGTAGACCTTGTTGAAGTAGCTGACCGTGGCGTTCATGAAGATGTGCCACAGCCGCATGGTCTCCGGCTCCTCGGCCTGGAGGGTCACCACCCGGGCGCGGGCGCGCCGGTTGAACTCCGGGTCGGAGTCGAACTTCGAGCGGGCGGCCTGGTAGTACTCGTTGCTCCCGCCGGCTTCGAGCTGGGCGACGGCGGCCTCCTCGCCGATGTCCAGCAGGTGCTCGATGAGCATGCCGAACGGGGTGCCCCAGTCGCCCAGGTGGTTCTGCCGGATGACCTTGTTGCCGACGTGCTCGTGCACGCGGGCCAGGGCGTCGCCGACGATGGTCGTGCGCAGGTGGCCGACGTGCATCTCCTTGGCCGCGTTGGGCGCGGAGTAGTCGATCACGACGGTCTGCGGCTCGTCCGTGACGGCCACGCCGGTGCGCGGGTCGGCCAGCATCGCGGTGGCCCGCCCGGCGATCCAGGAGTCGTCGAGCGTGATGTTGAGGAAGCCGGGGCCGCTGACCTCGACCGTGCCCGGGAAGTCGGCTTCGGCGAGCCGGTCGGCGATCTCCTGGGCGACCTCCCGCGGTGCCCGTCGCAGTCGCTTGCCCAGGCTCATCGCCACGTTCGCCTGGTAGTCGGCGAACTGCGAGGGACGGATCAGCGGGTCTGCGTCGGAGAAGTCCGCGCCGAAGGCCGCGGCCAGCGCCTGCTGGACGCGCTCGGCGAGGACGAGCTGCGGGTCGGTCATGTCCCAAGGGTATCGGTACGGCCGCGGTGATCTCCTGCCATATAGCCGGTCGGTGATCTCCTGTCGTGCGGCCTGTCCGGACGCCCGCCCGCGGGCGGCGTCCGTCACGCGCGACGGGGCCCGCCGCTACGGGTGGTCGCGTCCCTCCCGCGGCGCGGCGCCCTCCCGTCCCTGGCCCGGCGCGCCCCGCCACAGGCGGTGCGGGCGGTGGGCCGGCGCGAGGCGCTCGGCGATGCGGCCCGTGACGCCCCGGGCGGCGAGCCTGGCGGCCAGGACGCAGGCGGCACTGACCCCCTGGGCCCGGGAGGCGCCGTGGGCGATGACCACGGTGCCGTTCAGCCCGAGGAGTACGGCGCCGCCGTGCTCCTCGGGGTCCAGCCGCCGGCGCAGCTCCCGCAGACGGCGTCGCTGGAGCAGGCCGCCCAGCCTGGCCGCGGGGCTCTCCTCGATCGTGTCGCGGAGCTCGCCGAAGGCGTAGCGGACGCTGCCCTCGACGGTCTTGAGCGCGACGTTGCCGGTGAAGCCGTCGGTGACGACGACGTCGACGACTCCGGTGAGCAGGTCGTGGCCCTCGACGTTGCCCGCGAAGCCGAGACCGGGGGCGGCCGACAGCAGCTCGTGCGCCCGTCTGACGAGCTTGTTGCCCTTCTCCGGCTCGCTGCCGATCGTCAGCAGGCCGACGCGGGGCTTGTCGATCTCCAGGGCGGTCTCGGCGTAGGCGGTGCCCAGCTGGGCGAACTGCACCAGCATCTCCGGCTTGACCTCGGCGTTGGCGCCGGCGTCGAGCAGCACGGTGGGACGGGGGCGGGTCGGCAGGGCCACCGCGATGGCGGGCCTGAGCACCCCGGGCAGGCTCTTGAGCCGGAGCTTGCCGGTGGCCACGATCCCGGCGGTGGAGCCGGCCGAGACCACGGCGCAGGCGTCGCCGCGCCGTACCAGGTGGCAGGCCACGGCGATGCTGGACCGGGGGCGGCGCAGGCTCGCCAGCGCGCCCTCCTCCATGGACAGGACCTCCTCGGCCCGGACGATCGGCACCTCGGTGGTCGCGTCGTGCAGGACCAGGGCCTCGTACAGGATGCGGGGGGAGCCCACGAGGACCACGGGGACCCCGTGCTCCCTCACGGCCCGTACGGCTCCCGCCACGACCTCTTCCGGGGCGTGATCGCCGCCCATGGCGTCCAGCGCGATCGGTGCGACGCCGGGAGCGGCGATGTCAGGCAAGCGGTCACCTCGTGCGGAAGAAGTATGTCCGCATCGTAGGCGAGGTTACCGATGAGTTACGTGGCCGGGTTCGGTCACGGTCTGCCCGGAAGGTTCCAGTCGGTCTTCTCCCGGGACACGACCACCTTGCCGAAGGCCACGCGGCCGGCGACGCGGATGACCGGGCCGTCGTGGCCGCCCGTGCCGCCCGAGACGTGCCGCTTGGCGAACAGCGCGCCGATCGTCGGAGGACATGGTCCGAGTCTACGACTTTCGAGATATGTCGCGATAGGGAGGAGGGTTGGGATTCCAGAAATCCGCTGTTCGGCGGAACCCGCACGAGGGTGATCGCGTCAGGTGTATAACCGCGACAGACGCGCGAGAGCGCGAACCGGTTTACACGGAGAAGAACAAAACCGGAAGGAAAAAGCCTGGTGATGTTGAAAGAGGGCTCCATACGCGGCTTCCGTGCCTATACCGCGAAGCACCTCGACGAGCTGCTGGGGAGGGGCGGCATCCCGGAGGAGGAGCGGCTCCGCATCCGGGCGGTGGCCACCGTCCTGCCCTTTCGTACGAATGCCTACGTGGTGGACCGGCTCATCGACTGGTCGGCCGTTCCCGACGACCCCATCTATCGGCTGGTCTTCCCGCAGGGGGACATGCTGCCCGAGGCCGACGTCACCAGACTGGCAGGTCTGCTCCGGCAGGGTGCCGCGAATGGGGAGATTCAGGCGGCCGCCAACGCGATCAGAAAGCGGCTCAACCCGCACCCCGCCGGTCAGCTCGACCTGAACGTCCCCCGGGTGGGCGCCGAGTCGATGCCCGGTGTTCAGCACAAATACCCCGAGACCGTGCTCTTCTTCCCCAAGCAGGGGCAGACCTGCCACGCCTACTGCACCTACTGCTTCCGGTGGGCGCAGTTCATCGGCGAGCCCGACCTGAAGTTCGCCTCCGACGACATCCGGGGCCTCGTGGCGTATCTCAAGGAGCACCCCCAGGTGACCAGCGTGCTGTTCACCGGCGGCGACCCCATGATCATGGGAGAGCCGGTGCTGCGCCGCTATCTGGAGCCGCTGCTGGAGGTGGGGCAGCTGGAGTCCATCCGCATCGGCACCAAGTCGCTGGCCTACTGGCCCCAGCGCTTCGCGTCGGAGCCCGACGCCGAGGACACCCTGCGGTTGTTCGCCTCCGTGGTGGAGGCGGGCAAGAACCTCGCCTTCATGGCCCACTTCTCCCATCCCAGGGAGATGGAGCCGCCGGTGGTCGAGACGGCCGTGAGCCGCATCCTCGCCACGGGTGCGACCATCCGCACCCAGGCGCCGCTGATCAGGTCGATCAACGACGAGCCGGGGCTCTGGTCGTCGATGTGGCGGCGCCAGCTCACCATGGGCATGGTGCCCTACTACATGTTCGTCGAGCGGGACACCGGCCCGCAGGACTACTTCGCGGTGCCGCTCGGGCGGGCCTACGAGATCTTCAGGGACGCCTACGCGAGCGTCTCGGGGCTGTGCCGCACGGTGCGCGGCCCCTCCATGTCGGCCACGCCGGGCAAGGTCTGCGTGGACGGCGTCACGGAGATCGCCGGTCAGAAGGTCTTCGTCCTCCACCTCATCCAGGCCCGTGACCCCGAACTGGTCGGTCGTCCCTTCTTCGCCCGTTACGACCCCGAGGCCGTGTGGCTGACGGATCTGCGGCCGGCCTTCGCCGACCGCTTCCCGTTCGACCCGGCGGCCGCCGATCTGCGGTTGCCGGCCTGATGCTCCGGTCAAGGGGGTGCCGGGTGCGGGGAAAATCTGTTCCCCCGGCCCATGGCATCCGCTTTCCGCTCTCTTTTGCCCGGCATTGCCCCGGGCGTATGGAAAGGGCACCTCGGATTTCTTCGCCATTTCCGACATAAGGATTGTCGACCCGGCATCCTTCGCGGTGCTATTTCCGTTTTAACGGCCCGTGTCGGGCGGTTCCCCGGAGCCTCCCGATGCGGGCTTTCGCACGTCATCTGCCCTGTGTCGGCAGGTGGTCTAGGCATCGTAAACAAGCTGGGACGCCACTCGGGGCGGTGATAGAAATGCCGGAGCAGCTTCCGGCCCGGGCGTTGAGCGCAATCCTCCGAAACGCGTCCGCCGGTGAGCCGAGTCTAAGGGTCTGCTTTTCCGCTTTTTACTGGAGAAGCAGGACGATCACGAGCTGGGAAGGCAATCATGAAGCGAGTCATCAAAGCGGCTGTGGCCGTTGCGGCTTTCGGCCTCGCGGCGGCGATCTGCTCGCCCGCACAGGCACAGGCGAGGGACGGAGCGGACGAGACCTTCAGCGACCAGGGTGCGGCCGGTACCGTCTCCATGGCGATCCAGGGGCTGTCGGGCGGCCTGTTCGACAGCGGCGCCGCGCTGAGCGGCCTGGGCAGCGGGCAGGGCACCATGGCCGCCGACGGCCTGACCGCGACGGGGACGGAGAGCATCAGGAAGCTCCTGGGCGTCTCCGCCGACCAGATCACCTGGGGTGCCCCGGCCCGGGGCGTCAGCGACGGCACCGGCCCGGTGGGGCAGAGCGTCGACACCACCGCGGGCCTGGTCGGCACCACCGCCGACACGCTGAGCTCCGGCGGACGCCTGGTGGAGAACACGCAGAACTCCAGCGAGGGCCTGGAGCGCGCCGGCAACCAGCAGGGCGCGGTCGACGGACTGGTGTACGGCCTGAACCAGGCGGTTCCGCAGGGGCCCGGTCAGAGCGGCAGCCTCGCCCCCCTCGTGGGCACGGTGACCCCGCGGGAGGCCGCCCCGGTCGTGGACTCCGTCGAGCCGCTCACCCGCTCGGCCTCCATCGACGAGCTCGCGCCGCTGGTCGGCAGCACCGGTGCGAAGACCTCCGACGCCGCGACCGGCGTCATGGACTCCCTGGCGGACACGATCGACAACGCGACCGAGAAGATCGCCGAGTAGTCACGGACCCGGCCGCCCGGCCGGAGCCGCCGTCCCGTCCGGGAGCGGTGGTCCCGGTCGCGCGGGCCTGAAGAGACCGGCCGGTGCGCACCGGCCGGTCTCTTCGTGTCCTCACCCTGATGCCCGGCCGGGTGCGGCCGTATCGCTCAGCGCCCCGGAGACCGCACGGCCGTGCGGCGGGCGATCTGGGCCTGAAGTCTGGCCATCTGCCAGTGCAGCTCGATGAGCTGCTCGGCGAGCTGGAGACGGGATATCTCGGACGGATCCTCTGCGGCCAGGTGGTCGATCGCGGTGGACAGCTCTCGCATCGCGCGCCCCCACTCCATGACGGCTTCCTAGGGTCGAACCCCCTGCTCGAAACAACGTTCGAATCATAGCGGAACGCCGGTCCCGGTGTCAGTCGATCGAATCACGACTCGCCGCGTGCCACTCCGGCCGGGCGGTGATCAGCCGGAGACGCCGTACTCCGGGACGATGTAGCCGCGGGCCAGGGTGTTGGCGGTGATGTTGAAGCCCACCACCGCGGGCGGGGCGTCGGCGTCCACGCCGAGCTTCTCCACGCTCAGAGCGTGCACGGCGAAGACGTAGCGGTGCGGGGCCCCGGGCGGCGGAGCGGCGCCGCCGTACTCCTTGGCGCTGTAGTCGTTGCGGCCGTGCAGGCCCGCGTCCGTTCCGGCGCTCCCGGCGCCCGCGGGCAGTTCGGTGACGCCGGCGGGGATGTCGTACAGCAGCCAGTGCCAGAACCCGCTGCCGGTGGGCGCGTCGGGGTCGAAGCAGGTCACCGCGTAGCTCAGCGTGCCCTCGGGGGCGCCCGACCAGCGCAGGTGCGGGGAGACGTTCTGCCCGCTCATGCCCCAGTCGTTGAAGACGTGGGCGTCGGACAGGGTCTCCCCGTCGCGGACGTCGTCGCTCTCGACGGTCAGCGCGGGGACCTCGGGCAGGAAGTCGTATGGGATCGGCGGCCGTGGCGGCACGGTTCACCTCCGATGAGGAACGTTTGTCGGTCGTTCCTCATCTTGCCCTGCGATCAGACCTTGTTGTAGGCGGCGAGCACCGTCTGCGGGTCGCCGTCCATCTTGATCTTCCCCTTGTGCAGCCAGATGACCCGGTTGCAGGTCTCCTCGATCACGTCGAGGTTGTGCGCGACCAGGAAGACCGTGCCCGCCTCCGCGCGCATCTGCTTGATGCGCTCCTGGCTCTTGCGCTTGAACTCGCGGTCACCGGTGGCCAGGGCCTCGTCGATGATCAGCACGTCGTGCTTCTTGGCCGAGGCGATGGCGAAGCGCAGCCGGGCGCCCATGCCGGAGGAGTAGGTGGACATGGGGAACTGCACGAACTCCCCGATGCCGGAGAAGTCGACGATGTCGTCGAACTTCTCCTTCACCTGGTTGGGGTTCATGCCCATGGCGTAGCAGCCCAGCACGATGTTGCGCTCTCCGGTCAGCTCGCGCATCAGGGCGGCGTTGACGCCCAGGAGCGAGGGCTGGCCGTCGGTGTAGACGGCGCCGGAGTGCGGGGGCAGCAGGCCGGCGATGGCCCGCAGGAGGGTGGACTTGCCCGAGCCGTTGCGGCCGACGATGCCGATGGCGTCGCCGTGGTGGGCCACGAAGGAGACGCCGCGGATGGCGTGGATCTCCTTCATCTGCGGCCGGCCCTGGCGCTTGAGGAGGCGCAGGAGGGCGTTGGCGGCGTTGCCCTTCTCCGCTTCGGTGGCGGCGCCGTACACCCGGTAGATGATGTGCAGGTCGTCGACGACCACCGTCGGAGTGCCCTCGCGCAGATCGCGCGGGGGCTCCGGGTTGGGGTGGACCCTGACATCCGGGCTGGGGGCACCGGACTCCTCGGCCTTCACGCGGGACAGCTCCTCGGTCAACTCAGCCACGGCCGTACTTCTCCTCGGCTCGCCAGAAGTACCAGAAGCCACCGAGCAGGGCGAACACTGCCCAGAATACGCAAACGAACCAGATGTACGGTCGAGGTTCGTGCGTCTGCATGAGCAGGTCCCGCATGAGCTCGATGTAGGCGGCGGCGGGGTTGGCGTACATCGCGTCGGCGACCCACTGCGGAAGACCGGCCCCCACGACCTTGTCGCCGATGGAGAAGAACACGCCGGAGGCGTAGAGCCAGGTGCGCATGATGAACGGCAGGAGCTGGTTCAGGTCGCGGGCGGTGGAGCCGACCCGGGCCAGCACCAGGCTGGCGCCGATGTTGAACATGGTCTGCAGCAGCAGCGCGACCGGGATGAGCAGCCAGAACCAGGTGATCGGCTCCTGGGTGAGCAGCACCAGCCCGATCAGCACGCCCATGGAGATCAGGAGCTGCTGGAACTCCTGGATCGTGTAGGCCAGCGGGAGCGCCGCGCGCGGGAAGTGCAGGGCACGGATCAGCGACAGGTTGCCGGAGATCGACTTGGCGCCGCCGCTGACCGAGCGCTGCGTGTAGGTGAAGACGAACATCCCGGTGATGAGGAAGGCGGGATAGTTGTCGATGCCCTTGCTCGCGCCGAGGATCAGGCCGAACATCAGCCAGTAGATGGCTGCGTTGAGCAGCGGCGTGAGGACCTGCCAGAGTTGGCCAAGCGCCGAGTTGCTGTATTTGGAGACGTTGCGCGAGGTCGCGTACGTCATGATGAAGTGCCGTCGTTCCCACAACTGGCGCAGGTAGACGGGCAGGCTCGGGCGTGCGATGGCACGCCGAAGCCCGTAACGCTCGGCGAGCTTGGCCAGCGGCTCCTGCCCCTTCACGGGGGTGCCGTCACTCGGGCCGCCCGCCTGGGCGTCCGCGGTGGCGGATTCCGGCTGGCTCATGGCATGGACTCTATTGGATGTGGGTGGGTGACGTGCCTGCGGCGGTGTTCCGCCGCACCTTGGACGGGGCTCTGGGATGAGAGGTTCCACGGTAATTGTGTGGATCTCCCCCGTCCTCCGACCCCCGCGATCGGGTCAACGGTAGCCCAGGCGGTGGTCGTGGGGCAGCAATGGCGCGGCCACTCTGGCCAGGGAGGTATGTTGACGTGACCATTGCTGTACCACATGTGGGCTAATGTCCGCTTTGAGTGGGTTTGGTGACGCGGTGTGGGTGGTTTGGTCACCGTATGACGCGTATCGGCACATGCGTAACCGAACTGCAATAACACGGAGACGACTCGGTGCGGGGCCGTACGGGATAGTCGCGTCCGACTGGTGTGGCGCCAGCACGTCTGCCGGGCCAGTGGGAACCGGGGGAACGCGCATCCTCCGCGAGGCCGGCCCGGGCAACGGAGCTCAACGTCGGCGCTCACCTGTAAAAGGAGGATTCACCACAAATGCGTGTCATCAAGGGTGCGAAGCTCGTCGCCGGCACAGCGTTGCTCGCTCTGACACTCGCCGCCTGCGGCAACGCCACTTCCACGGGCGAGGCCTCCGGCGCCGACGCCGTGCGCATGAAGGTCGGCGAGCCGCAGAAGCTGTTCTATCCCGGTGACACCGTCGAGTCCGAGGGCGCGGAGGTCATGGCCGCGCTCTTCGCTCCGCTGGTGAAGTACAACGAGGACAAGGAAGTCGTCAACCACATCGCCGCCTCGATCAAGACGTCCGACAACAAGGTCTGGACGATCAAGATCAAGGAGGGCTACACGTGGCACAACGATGAGCCGCTGATCGCCCAGAACTACGTCGACGCGTGGAACTACGCCGCCAACCAGGAGAACGCGCAGAGCGCCAACTACTTCTTCGGCCGGGTGCAGGGCTACGCGGACCTCAACCCCGGCGAGGGGAAGACCCCCTCCACCAAGGAGATGAGCGGCCTGAAGGCCGTCGACGACACGACCTTCCGCGTCACGCTCTCCCAGCCGTTCTCGCAGTTCGGCACGATGCTGGGCTACACCGCCTTCTATCCGCTGCCCAAGGCCGCCTTCGGCCAGGACGGCAAGGTCACCGAGGCCTACGGCAGGCAGCCGATCGGCCAGGGGCTGTTCAAGATGGACGGGCCCTACAACAAGGGCACCGACCAGACGATCGACCTGACGCTGTTCGACAAGTTCCGCGGCGAGAAGCCGAAGTTCAAGAAGCTGCAGTTCAAGGTCTACACCAGTGCCGAGACCGCCTGGAACGATCTCCAGGCCGGCAGCCTGGACGTCCAGGAGCAGCTGCCCCCCGCGGCGATCTCGACCGCGAAGGCCGAGCTGGGTGAGCGCTACATCGACCAGGCCGACGCCGGCATCGGCTACATCGGCTTCCCGTCGGTCGCGACCAGGGCCTACGACGACATCAAGCTGCGCCGGGCCATCTCGATGGCCATCGACCGCAAGACCATCACCGAGACGGTCTTCTCCGGCACGCGCGCCCCGGCCGACGACTTCCTCAACCCGCTGCTCGACGGCTACCGTCCCGGCGCGTGCTCGGCGTGCGTCTACGACCCGGACGCGGCGCGCAAGCTCTACACCGAGGCGAACGGGCCCAAGACGCTGGAGCTCGGCTCCAACATGGACAACGGCCACAAGGAGTGGATCGAGGCGGTCGCCAACAACCTGCGCTCCAACCTGGGCATCGACGTCAAGGTCACCCCGTTCGAGAAGTTCCAGCAGATCCTCGACGAGCTGGACGCCAAGAAGTACACCGGCATGTTCCGGTCGGGCTGGGCCATCGACTATCCGTCCGCCGAGAACTATCTGACCCCGGTCTTCTCCACCGGCGCGATCAAGGACGGCTCCAACTACTCGGGTTACTCCAACCCCGAGTTCGACGAACTCCTGGTCAAGGGTGACACCGCGGCCACCATGGGGGAGAGCCTGAAGTTCTACCAGAAGGCGGACGACCTCCTCCTGCGCGACCTGCCGATGATCCCGATCTTCTACTACCGGATGAACGCGGCCTTCTCCGAGCACGTCAGGGGGGTCAAGATCAACCTCCTCAACCAGGTCGAGTGGGTCCAGGTCGAGAAGGTGGTCTGACAGATTCCCCCGGGCCGGGCGGCTGACCGCCCGGCCCTCATCAGGTCCCGCCCCGCCGCGGGCGCTCCCGCGATCCGGGAGGCCCGGCGGGGCTGCACGAGAGGCTTGTCATGGGCCGCTACATCCTCCGGCGTCTGCTCCAGGCGATCCCCGTACTGCTCGGCGCCACGCTGCTCATCTACGCCATCGTCTTCGCCCTGCCCGGTGACCCGATCGCGTCGATGTACGGCGACAAGCGGGCGCCCCAGAACGTCGTCGACGTGATGCGCGAGCAGTACCACCTGAACGATCCCTTCATCGTCCAGTACTGGCACTACATCTCCGGGGTGTTCCAGGGGGACTTCGGCAGGACCTTCGCGGGCGTCGAGGTCTCCTCGATCATCGGGAGCAAGTTCCAGGTCACGCTGAACCTCGCCTTCACCGCTCTGGTGATGGAGGCTGTCATCGGCGTGGGCCTCGGGCTGTACGCGGCGCTGCGCCGCGGCAGGGCGCAGGACACGATGGTGCTCGCCTCCACGCTCGTGCTGATCTCGGTGCCCACCCTGGTCACCGGGTTCGTCCTGCAGCTGCTGCTCGGCGTCAGGCTCAAGCAGAGCACCGGGATCGAGTTCTTCCCGATCTCGGGTGTGGCCGACGGGCTGCACAGCTATCTGCTGCCGGCCTTCGTCCTGGCCGGGACCTCGATCGCCTACCTGACCCGGCTGACCAGGACCAGCCTCGCCGAGACCCTGCGCACCGACTACATCCGCACCGCGGTGGCCAAGGGCATGCCGCGGCGCCGGGTCGTCGGGCGGCACGCGCTGCGCAACGCGCTCATCCCGCTGGTGACCTATCTCGGCGCCGACCTCGGCACGCTGATGGGCGGCGCGGTCATCACCGAGACGATCTTCAACCTGCCGGGCATCGGCCAGGAGCTGTTCCGCTCGGTCTACGAGCGGCAGCAGCCCGTGGTCGTGGGCATCGTGACGCTGCTGGTGCTCGTCTACATCCTGGCCAACCTGATCGTCGACCTGCTGTACGCCGTGCTCGACCCGAGGATTCGCTATGAGTGACACCGCGGCCCCGAGGGCCAGGCACGCCAAGCACGCCCGGTCCTCCGGGCCTCCGTCGAAGCCTCCGGCCGGGCCCTCCCGGGGCGGCCGGGCGGCACGCGGCGCCAAGCCCGCCGGCCTGTGGGGCGACGCCTGGCAGGACCTGCGGCGGCGCCCGCTGTTCATCGCCTCGGCGGTGCTGATCGGCGTGATCCTGCTGATGGCCGTGGCCCCCGGCCTGTTCACCTCGGTGGACCCCTACGACGCGGCGACCTGCCGGCTCGGCGACGCCCGCCAGGCCCCCAGCGCCCTGCACTGGTTCGGCACCGACAACCAGGGCTGCGACACCTACGCCCGCACCGTGTACGGCGCGAGCAACTCCCTGCTCGTGGGGCTGTGCACCACCGTCGTCACCGTCGTGGCCGGCGGCCTGCTCGGACTGGTGGCCGGGTTCCGGGGCGGCTGGCCCGACGCGCTGCTGTCCCGGGTGACCGAGGTCTTCTTCGCGATCCCGTCGGTGCTCGGCGCGCTGCTGATCCTGGCGGTCTTCCGCACCGGCACGGTGTGGACCGTCACGTTCGCGCTGGCCGTACTGGCCTGGCCGATGACCTTCCGCATCATGCGGGCCGCGGTGATCACCGCCAAGAGCCAGGACTACGTGGTCGCGGCACGGGCGCTCGGCGCCTCCAACCGGCGGATCATGTTCCGGCACATCCTGCCCAACTCGATCGCCTCGGTGATCGTGGTCGCCACGATCAACCTCGGCGTGTTCATCGCCGCCGAGGCGGGACTGTCGTTCCTCGGCGTGGGCATCCAGTCGCCCGAGATCTCCTGGGGGCTGATGATCGCCGACGCCCGGCCGCGCTTCCTGGAGGCGGCGAGCCCGCTGCTGTTCCCGGCGGCGTTCCTGAGCGTCACGGTGCTGGCCTTCATCATGCTGGGCGACGCGGTGCGCGACGCCCTGGATCCGAAGCTGCGGTAGGGGGAGCCGTGAACCAGTCGACACCGCCGTTCCCGGCCTGGGGGATCCCGGACCCGGTCCGCGGCGTCACGGGCACCGAGCCGCTGCTGGCCGTGGACGACCTGCACGTGGAGTTCGCCACCCGGCAGGGGACCGTTAAGGCGGTCAACGGGGTCAGCTACTCGCTGAACCCCGGCGAGACGCTGGCCGTGCTCGGCGAGTCCGGCTCGGGCAAGTCGGTGACCGCGCAGGCGATCATGGGCATCCTCGACGCGCCCCAGGCCCGCATCCCCCGGGGGCGCATCCGCTTCCGGGGCACCGACCTGCTGCGGCTGAAGGAGGACGCGCGCGCCCAGGTGCGCGGCCGGCGCATCGCCATGGTCTTCCAGGACGCCCTGTCCGCGCTGAACCCGGTGTTCACCGTGGGCTCGCAGATCGCCGAGATGTTCCGCGTGCACCAGGGCATGTCCCGGCGCGACGCCGAGGCCAGGGCGGTCGAGCTGATGGACCGGGTCCGCATCCCGGGCGCGCGGCAGCGGCTGCACGACTATCCGCACCAGTTCTCCGGCGGCATGCGCCAGCGCATCATGATCGCCATGGCGATCGCCCTCGACCCGGAGGTGCTGATCGCCGACGAGCCGACCACCGCGCTCGACGTGACCGTGCAGGCCCAGATCATGGAACTGCTGGCCGAGGTGCAGCGCGACAGCGGCATGGGCATGATCCTGATCACCCACGACCTCGGCGTGGTGGCCGACGTGGCAGACAAGATCGTCGTCATGTACGGCGGGCGGATCGTCGAGAACGCCCTCGTGCACGACGTCTACCGGACCCCGGCCCACCCCTACACCAAGGGGCTGCTGGAGTCGATCCCCCGCGTCGACCGCAAGGGCCGGGAGCTGTACGCCATCTCCGGGACGCCGCCCAACCTGCTCGACATGCCGCCGGGCTGCGCCTTCGCCCCGCGCTGCCCCTACCGCCAGGACAACTGCACCACCGAGGCGCCGCCGCTGTACCGGATCGGCTCGACGCGGGGCAGCGCCTGCCACTACTGGAGAGAGGTCCTCGATGGCAGCCACGGGTGAGGCGGTGCTGGAGGTCCGCGACCTGGTCAAGCACTTCCCGCTGACCGAGGGCGCGGTCTTCCGCAAGCAGGTCGGCGTGATCAGGGCCGTGGACGGGATCTCCTTCGACCTGCGCCGCGGCGAGACGCTCGGCATCGTGGGGGAGTCGGGCTGCGGCAAGTCCACGCTGGCCAAGCTGCTGATGGGGCTGGAGCGCCCGACCGGCGGCTCGGTGCGCGTCTGCGGCCGGGAGATCGCCGACGCCAAGGGCGCGGACCTCAAGCGGGTCCGCCGCACCATCCAGATGGTGATGCAGGACCCGTACACCTCGCTGAACCCGCGGATGACCGTCGGCGACATCATCGGCGAGCCGTACGAGATCCACCCCGACGCGGCGCCCAAGGGCGACCGCCGCCGCCGGGTCCAGGCCCTCCTCGAACTCGTGGGCCTCAACCCCGACGACGTCAACCGCTATCCGCACCAGTTCTCCGGCGGCCAGCGCCAGCGCATCGGCATCGCCCGCGGGCTGGCGCTCCAGCCGCAGATCCTCGTCTGCGACGAGCCGGTCTCCGCGCTGGACGTGTCGATCCAGGCCCAGGTGATCAACCTGCTGGCGCGGCTGCAGCGGGAGCTGGGCCTGGCCTACGTCTTCATCGCCCACGACCTGTCGGTGGTGCGCCACATCTCCGACCGCGTCGGCGTGATGTACCTGGGCAAGATGATCGAGCTGGGCAGGGACGCCGAGATCTACGGCCAGCCCGCCCATCCCTACACCCAGGCGCTGCTGTCGGCGGCCCCGGTCCCCGACCCGGACGGCCGGGAGCGGCGCGGGCGGATCGTCCTGCAGGGCGACCCGCCCTCCCCGGCCGACCCCCCGTCGGGCTGCCGCTTCCGCACCCGCTGCTGGAAGGCGCAGGACATCTGCGCCCAGCAGGAGCCGCTGCTGCAGCTGCGGCCGGGTACCTGGCACGAGAGCGCCTGCCACTTCGCGCAGGTGCACGACGTGATGCCCTCCTTCTGACCGCTCCCGCGGTCGGAGGGGGCCGGGCCGTACGGCGGGCCGGAGGATCGGAGGGCCGGGGCGGCGGGTGTGCGGCCGGCTCAGCCGGCCTTCAGGGCGCCCAGCAGGCCGCCCAGCAGGCCGCCGATCGGGAGGCCGCCCAGCAGGCCGCCGCCGCCACCGCCGAGCAGGCCGCCGACCGGGGTCTCGGCCATGGACTGGCCGTAGTCGGGGGCGGAGTCGGCGGCGAAGGCGACGGTGGCCGGGCCCGCGACGGCGAGGCAGGCGAGAGCGGAGGCGGCGATGATGCGACGGACCATAGTGTTCTTCCCCCGAAGGAATCCCGGGCTCGGCACGCGGGTATGACCGCGGTGCGCGCCCATCTGACTACGCATTGGCGCCTAGCAGTATGGGCGCGCACCGGCGATCGGGACCCGGCGGCGCGTCAGACAGTGGCGATGATGGCCGATCCGTGACCGAACAGACCCTGGTTGGCGGCCAGAGCAGCCCTGGCGTTGACCACTTGGCGGGCGCCCGCCGTACCTCGCAGCTGCCAGGTGAGCTCGCACACCTGCGCGAGCGCCTGGGCCGGGACGGCCTCGCCGAAGGAGGCGAGCCCGCCGGAGGGGTTGACCGGGATCCGGCCGCCGAGCGCGGTGTCCCCGGCCCGCAGCAGTTTGTCGGCCCCGCCCGGCGGGGCCAGGCCCACGTCCTCGATCCAGTCGAGCTCCAGCGCGGTGGACAGGTCGTAGACCTCGGCGAACGACAGGTCCGCCGGGCCCAGACCGGCCTCCTCGTAGGCGGCGTGGGCGATGGAGGCGCGGAAGGTCCGCTCGGGGGGCGGCACGGCCGCGGTCGAGTCGGTGGCGAAGCAGGGCAGTTCGAGGACGGTGTTGGGGAAGGCCGGGGTGACGGTCGAGATCGCGGCGATGCGCACCGTCGCGTCCAGCCCGCGGCGGCGGGCGTACTCCGGGGAGACCAGTACCACCGCGGCGCCGCCGTCGGAGGTGGCGCAGATGTCCATCAGCCGCAGCGGGTCGGCCACCATCGGGGAGGCGAGCACCTGCTCGGCGGTCACGGCCGTCCTGTAGCGCGCGTTCGGGTTCAGGGAGCCGGCCAGCGCGTTCTTGACCTTGACGGCGGCGAAGTCCTCGGACGTGCTGCCGTACAGGGCCATCCTCCTGCGCGCGTACAGCGCGAAGTAGGCCGGGTTGGTGGCGCCGAGCAGCCGGAAGCGGAGCCAGTCCGGGTCGTCCGGGCGGTCGCCGCCCACCGGCGTGAAGAAGCCCTTGGGCGTGGAGTCGGCCCCGACGACCAGCGCCACGTCGCAGAGCCCGGCCAGGATCCGGGTGCGCGCGATGTCGAGCGCCTGCGCGCCCGAGGCGCACGCCGCGTAGCAGGAGGCGATCCGCGCGCCCGTCCAGCCGAGCGCCTGGGCGAAGGTGGCGCCGGCGACGAAGCCGGGATAGCCGTTCCTGATCGTGTCGGCGCCCACCAGGAACTGCACGTCGGTCCACTCCAGGCCCGCCTCGCGCAGCGCCGCCCGGGCCGCGGCCACGCCGTAGCCGACGAAGGGGCGGCCCCACTTGCCCCACGGGTGCATGCCCGCGCCCGCGACGAGGACGCTCATGGCCTGCCCCACATCCAGACCTCCGGGCCGTCGGCGAGCGCACCCGAGGTCAGCTCCAGTTCCATGCCGACGCGCAGGTCGTCCACGGTCATGTCCTTGACCTGGCCGAGCACCACGATCCCCTCCTCGGCCAGTTCCACCGCCGCCAGGGTCACCGGCGTGTACGGCTCCGCGGCCGCGAACGGGGCCGGCGGCGGGTAACAGGCGTTGGTGTAGGACCACACGGTGCCCCGCCGGGACAGCCGCGTCTCGGCCAGGTCCTCGCCCTGGCAGCGGGGATTGCGGCACAGGCCCGTCTGGGGCGGGAAGTGGACGGTCCGGCAGTCGGCGCAGCGGGTGCCCAGCAGGTGGGCGACGCCGTCGTCGACGGCGAACCAGCCGTCGATGGCAGGTAGGGGCATGGGCCCAATATGACACAAGCGCTTGCTCGGTAACATCCCCCTCTCGCGCGGGCCTACGGTTCGGGGTCGGCCGGCGGCCGGTAGGAGCAGCGGCGGCTCTTGAGAAGCCGGCGGGCGGACATGGACAGGACGAGCAGGACAAGGAGGGCGCAGACGAGCTGACGCGGCCCGACCCCCTCGCCGCTTCCCCGGCCGGTGGACGCGCCGGCCGCGGTCTCCCGGACGGCGCCGCCGGAGGCCCGGCGGGGAGCCGCGGCCCTGAGCGGCCGCCGCTGGGACCCGGCCGCCTGCTCCAGCGCCCGGACGGCGTTGGCCACCCCGTGGCCGTAGGCGCTGTCGTGCCCCCCGGCGGGGGCGTGGGTGGCGCCGCGCTCGATGGCGCGGCGCACCTGTGCCGGGCTCATCGCGGGGAACTCCGCCTTGATCAGCGCCGCGATCCCGGAGACCATGGCGGCGGCCGAGCTGGTGCCGTCGCCGATCACGTACGAGCGGGATCCGTCGGCGGTGATGATCCCGGTGCCGGGGGCGACCACCGAGAGATAGCGCTGACGGTTGGAGAAGGGCGCCACCCGCATCTTCTCGTCCACCGCGCCCACCGAGATCACACCGGGGTAGGCCGCGGGGAAGTTCCTGCGGTTCGGGCCGGCGCCGTCGTTGCCGGCGGAGGCCACCAGCACCGCTCCCCGGCCGAGCGCGTAGCGCACCGCCCTGCGCTCGGCCGCCGTCCCCTCCCACTCGTTGCCGCCGCAGCCCAGCGACATGCTGATGACGCGGGCGCCGTGGTCCACGGCGTAGCGGATGCCCCGGGCCAGCGACCGCCCGTCCCCGCCGCGGAACCGGGCGCGCCGGGGGTCGTCGTTCTCGAGCGCGATCCGGATCGACAGGATCCTCGCGCCGGGGGCGATCCCGATCACTCCTCGGGAGCGGTCCGTGCCGCGCCCCCGTCCGGCGATGAGACTGGCCATGGCCGTCCCGTGCCGGCCCCACGGGGGGCCCGCGCGCGCCGCACCCGTCAGGTCGGGGCCGTCGATCACCGCGCCGGCCAGGTCGGGGTGGTCGTCGTCGACGCCCGTGTCCAGCACCGCTACGACCACGCCCTCACCGCGGGTCGTCCGCCATGCCTGCCGGGCGTCGAGCGGGGTCAGCGCCCACTGGCGGTCCCGGAGGCCGCCGGGCTCCGGTGGATCGTCCGGCCCCCGGACCGCGGGCCAGGCGAAGGCGGTGAGAGTGATCACGGTCAGGGTCGCGCCGAGCGCGCGCGTGCAGAACACGGCGACCTCACCAGGAGGGGAACGGGTCAGATGGGGATTCTGACACGCGTTCCCAATCGCAATCCGGTGCTTTCAGTAAACAGACCGATACGGGCGGTTAGTCGCTTTAGTGGCAACAATCCCTTAAATGCTGTGAAGGGATGCCGGAAAACACTCCGGCGGGTAAATGGAACGGTCCTTTTCCGGCCCGCGCGGACATCGCTCCGCGCGTTCTCCCGGCGGATTCCTTTTTCGCCCGCCCGTCCCGTCCTCCGCCCGTTTCAGGGGGCGGGATGGATCCGCACGCGGGCCCCCGGCGGCAGGCCGAGGCGCTGGCACGCGTCGCCGGAATTGACGGCCAGGGCGAGCAGGCCGGCCGAGTCGGTGAAGGCGACCACCTCGCCCGGGGCCACCGCGGCGAACGTCTCGCGGAAGGGGACGGAGATCTGCCGCCTGCCGAGCCGTACGGCCAGCGTGGTCCCCGGGCGGGCGCCCAGGGTGACCAGGTCGCCCGCGCTGATCGACAGCTGGACGTTGCCGTAGTGGTCCACCGACAGGACCTCGCCCTCCACCACGCCTTCGCTGATCATGGAGGTCGGCGCGGGGAAGGCGACCAGGCGCTCCGGCGAGACCTGGGGCCCCAGCTCCGCGAGCTCACGGCCGGTCACCAGGTGGGCGGCCACGGGCGCGAAGACGTCGCGTCCGAGGAAGGTCGGGGAGACCGGCTTGAGGAAGAAGTCCTCGTTGCCGAGCTCGTAGGCCGCCACGGCGCCGCCGACGGCCTGGACCGCCCACGACAGCACGCCGTTGTCCGGGCCGACGAACACGTGGTCGCCCGCCTCCACCGCCACGGCCCGGCGCGAGCCGCCGACGCCCGGGTCGATCACCGCGACGTGGACGCCGGCCGGGAGGTAGGGGACCGTCTGCGCCAGGATCGCCGCGCCACGCCGTACGTCGCCGGAGGGGACCAGATGGCAGACGTCGATGATCCGGGACTGCGGCGCGATCCTGGCGATCACGCCGTGGCACGCGGCGACGTAGCCGTCTTCCAGGCCGTAGTCGGTGAGGAGGGTGATGACAGAGGTCACATCTGGTGACTGTACGTCCCCACATCCGTCATGAACAGCCGGAAATTCCCGACTATCCTGGCTTCGGGCCGCGTGCGCACGGTGCGATCACCGTATGCCGGACCGAGGAGGACCGCCAATGGACACTGCGCCGATTCCCGGTGACAGTGCTGCACAGAAACCGGCCTTGCGGGCTCTGACGGAAAGGGAGAAGGAGCTGCTCGCCTTCGAGCGCCAGTGGTGGCGCTACGCGGGCGCCAAGGAGCAGGCCATCCGCGAGGTCTTCGACATCTCCGCCACTCGTTACTACCAGTTGCTCAGCGAACTCATCGACAGACCCGAGGCCCTCGCCCAGGATCCGATGCTGGTCAAGCGCCTGCGCCGGCTCCGCGAGTCCCGCAAGCGCGACCGGGCCGCCCGCCGGCTGGGCTTACGGCCCTGATCACGGGGTAGGCCCGGGGCGTCTCACGGGCCGGGAACAGGGACTCACAGGAACGGGACCACATCGAATGACCGAAGGACTGGAAGCGATCCTGACCGATCCCGCGGGAGCGGTGATCGGCCTCGACTTCGACGGCACGCTCGCCCCGATCGTGTCCGACCCCGAGGCGGCCAGGATCCACCCGGCCGGTCCTGGGGTGCTGGCCAGGCTCGGTGACCTGGTCGGCTCCCTGGTGGTCATCACCGGCCGTCCCGCGGCGACGGCCGTCGAGTACGGCTCCCTGGACAAGGTCCCGGGGCTGGTCGTCCTCGGCCACTACGGCCTCGAACGCTGGGAGGCGGGCGTGCTCGCCACCCCGCCGGTCCACCCCGGCCTGGGACGGGTCAGGGCCGAGCTGCCCGGGCTCATCGCCCCCTTCGAGGGGGTCAGGATCGAGGACAAGGGCCGGGCGGTGGCCGTGCACACCCGGCGGGCCCCGCAGCCCCAGGCCGCCCTCGACGCGCTGCGCGCGCCGGTCACCATGCTCGCCGCCGAGACCGGGCTGGCGGTCGAGCCGGGCAAGTTCGTGCTGGAACTGCGGCCCCCCGGCACGGACAAGGGCACCACCCTGACCGCCTTCCTGCGGGAACGCTCGGCCCGCGCGGTGCTGTTCGCCGGCGACGACCTGGGAGACGTGGCCGCCTTCGAGGTCGTCCGCTCCTGCGGCCTGCCCGGCGTGACGGTGTTCAGCGGCTCACCCGAGCTCACCGTCGAGGCCGACATCGTCGTCGACGGCCCCGCCGGAGTGATCGACCTCCTCGACTCCATAGCCACCACCCTCGAATCCCGCTAGAGCGAGGGGGAGCCGGATCGAGGAGCCCCCGAGCCGCCGTGCGCAGCACGGCCATCAAACAGTTGTTAAGTGAGTGGCAAGTGGGGGCCGATAGCGTTCGCGGTATGAGAAAGCGCTCCTTCGTCCTCGCCGCCCTGGCCGGCGCCGCCGTCCTGACCGCTCCCGTGACGGCTTCCGCCTCCTCGGCGTCCCAGGTCTCCACCGCCTCCGGGGTGAAGACCGTCTCCTTCCGCGGCATGAACCTGAAGGTTCCGTCCGGCTGGGAGGTGCACCGCGACGGCGACTGGATGCTGGTGACGAGCGGCCGCTGTGACACGCCCGCCTACTTCGCCCCGAAGTGCGACGGCTTCTGGATCCTCGGCCCGAAGGCCATCAAGTACGGTCACGAGGGCTTCGGCGCCTACAAGGGCGACCAGCCGTTCTACCCCGCCAGTGACGTGCAGGCCTGTCCCTTCAGCGCCAAGACCGGCCAGGTCATCGGCAAGCCGACCGCGCTCGGCGTGCGCCAGGTCGGCCGGGGTCACAAGGCGAAGTACGTCTCCTGGTTCGGCCGGTGCGTCAAGCACGGTAACGGCGAGCAGACGGCGACCTTCAACCAGCGTGAGTGGTTCCTGCCCACCTCGAAGATCCTCGTGGTGGACGTGTGGAACACCCCGGGCCTGTCGAGCATCCTGAAGAACGCCACCTGGCGCTGACCGGCTAGCGACGGGACGGCCGGACGGCGATCGCTACCGGCCGCCCGCCAGGATCCCGCCCACGGCCAGGCCGATCAGGGCGGGGACCATGAGGAACGCCTGCCAGGTGCCGAAGCCGTCGGCCAGGGCGCCCAGCAGGAACGGCCCCACGCCGATCGCGACGCCGGAGACGATCGAGGCCGTGGCCGAGGCCCGGTCGGGGCGGCCGCCGGAGGCGGCGAGCACGCGCGAGAGCGCCAGGGGGAAGTGCAGGGAGACTCCCGTACCGGCCAGGACCAGGCCCGTGTAGGACAGCACGGGGCTGCCGCTCACCCAGAAGATCGCCCATCCCGCGCCGGTGACCACGAGGGCGCCCACGAACAGGGGCGCGGGAGGTACCCGCAGGGCCAGGCGCGCCCCGCCCCACCGCCCGGCCGCCATGCCGGCCGTGAACGCGGTCAGCGCGGTCGCCGCCACCGCCGCCGACAGCCCCGTCCGGTCGGAGACCAGCTTCGCCGCCCACAGGTTGAAGCAGAACTCCATCGCGACGCAGCAGAACAGCACGGTGGCGGCCAGGTGGAAGCGCCGGCCGTAGCGGCCCGTGCCCTCCGCCGCGGCCGGGGAGGTCCCGGCGCCGTCCCGCTCGGGAATCCAGACGCGGCCCATGGCCAGCGCGAGCAGCACCGTCGCGATCGGGCTCATCAGCAGCGCCGCCCGCCAGCCGAGCGCGCTCTGCGCGGCGAAGCTGATCACGAACGGCACCGCCACGCCGACGGTCACCCCCAGGGCGTTGGCCTCGCTGATCGCCGCGGGACCGGCCGGGCCGTGGTGGTCGTCGAGCGCGGCCATGCTGGAGTACAGGGTGATCGAGGCCATCCCGCTGGCGACGCCGTACCCGAGCAGGGTGACCGGCAGGGCGTGGCCGAAGATCACCAGCAGCACACCCGCGTTCATCCCGGCCAGGCCGGTCCAGGTGACGGCCCGCCGGCCGATCCTGCGGGTCAGCCGGGGGAGCGCGAGTCCGGTGAGGACGGCGCCGACGGCCATCGCGGTGCCGTGCAGGCCGGCGACCGCCTGGGTGATCCCGAGGTCGAGGCGGAGCAGCGGCAGGACCGCGCTGAGGCCGTACAGGTAGGTGGCGAAGGCGCCGAGCTGAAGGTAGATGAGCCAGGTGGCGCGATCGCGGATCAACCGGACAGGCGCAGTCGTGGCCACCTGATTCTCCCCCGAGTGGACGAAAGTTGAAATGTCCACGAAAAACTATCTCACCTGGATGAACGCCCGGCCGGGCGGTACCCGCCGGGTCACTTGAGGGCGGCGAGCTGCTCGGAGAACCAGCGGTGCGGGGGGAGGGCGGTGGCCGCGGCGGCCAGCCGGGCGCCGCGCCGTACCCGCTCCTCCTCGGGCATGACCAGGCCCTGGTACAGCGCGGTGGCGGTGGCCGAGACGTCGTAGGGGTTGACCACCAGGGCGTGCTCGCCCAGCTCGACGGCGGCGCCCGCCTCGCGCGACAGCACCAGCACGCTGTTCGGCGACAGGATGGGGCCCTCCTTGGCCACCAGGTTCATGCCGTCCCGGGTCGGGTTGACCAGCAGCACGTCGGCCAGCCGGTAGGCCGCCAGGGATCGCGGATAGTCGTCGTTCACGTTGAGGATCAGCGGGTCCCAGTCCTCGGTGGCGTACTTGTCCTCGATCTCCTTGGCGCAGCGTTGCACCGCCGCGGTGTACTCCCGGTACTCGGGCAGGTCGTGCCGGGACGGATAGGCGAAGGCCAGGTGCACGACGCGGCCGTGCCACTCGGGATGGGTGTCGAGGAACTCCCGGTAGGCGCCCAGGCCGCGGACGATGTTCTTGGACAGCTCGGTCCGGTCGATCCTGACGATCAGCTTGCGGTCGCCGACCTGGTCGCGCAGGGCCGCCATGTTGGACTCGACGTCGGGCTCGCTGGCCCGCGCCCACAGCGCCTCGCCGTCCACGCCCAGGCCGTGCACGCCGATCCGGGTGGTGCGTCCGGCGTGGGTGACCGTACGGCTCACGCGGTCGACCTCGGCGCCCAGCAGCCGCTCGCAGCAGTCCATGAACCCGCCGGCCCAGCGCGCGGTCAGGAAGCCCGCGTGGTCGGCGCCCAGGACCCCTTCGAGGACCTCCACCGCCACGGCGTCGGGCAGCAGGGAGAAGTACTCCGGAGGGGCCCAGGGGGTGTGGGAGAAGTGCGAGATGCGCAGGTCGGGGCGCTCGACGCGGAGCATGGCCGGGGTGAGGGTCAGATGGTAGTCCTGCACCATCACCCGGGCCCCGTGCGCCGCCTCCTCGGCCAGGGCCAGCGCGAACGCCGCGTTGTAGGACTGGTAGGACTCCCACTCCCTGCGGAAGCGGGCGTCGAAGTTCGGCGTGTTGGGGGTGTCGTAGAGCAGGTGGTTGACGAACCACAGGGTGGAGTTGGCCACCGCGTTGTAGGCCCGGTGGAAGGTGGCCGGGGGGATGTCGAGCATCCGCAGGGCCCCGGTGTCGTAGCCGGCGTGGTCGAGCCGGCCGCCGGGAGCCTGCCGCACGGCGGCGCGGTCGCCGTCGGACAGCGCGGCGCAGACCCACAGGACGTTGAGGTCCTTGGCCACCTCGGACAGGCCCGACACCAGCCCGCCACCGCCCCTGCGCATGCACAGGGAGCCGCTTTCGGAGGTGGTGAAAGAGAAGGGGCCACGGTTGGAGGCCACCAGAATCGAGTTCATGGGGTTCCCTCGCCTGCGAACGTGCTTGCCACGAAGGTTAACCAACCATGACCTTCGACCATAGGATGTGCAGCGACTGTGACCGCTGATGGGGGCTCGCGATGGCGCTGGACGAGACGACCGAGGAACTGGCCCGCCTGGCCGCCCGCGGCGACCACCGTGCGCTGGGCGAGCTGCTGAAGCGCATCGAGCCCGACGTGCTGCGGCACTGCGGCCGGATCCTGCCCTACCGCCAGGACGCCGAGGAGGCGTGCCAGGACACGCTGCTCGCGGTGGCCCGCAACATCGGCCGCTTCGAGGGTCGGGCCAGGTTCAGCACGTGGCTGCACATCGTGACCGCCAACTGCGCCAGGACCACCTACCGCTCGCTGAAGCGCCGGGCCGCCGAGCAGAGCTCCGACGAGCTGCCGCTGCAGAAGCCGGACGTCGCCCGGGTGAGCGTGATCGCGGGTTCCCGGCTGGACCTGCTCGACGCGATGGAGGCCCTGGAGGCCGACAAGCCGGAGCTGGCCCAGGCGCTGGTGCTGCGCGACATCTGCCAGCTCGACTACAACGAGGTGGCCGAGCAGCTCAACATCCCGCTCGGCACCGCCAAGTCCCGCATCCACCAGGCCCGCAAATACGTCCAGGGGGCCCTGGGCGACGCGTACGGGTTCTGAGCGCGTCGTCATCGAGCCGTAAGGCATCGTCGAGCGGCGCGTCCTCATCGGGGCGTGCGCGGCCGGAGGACGCGTACGGCCGTCGCGGTGCCCCGGCCGGCGCCGTCTTCGTAACCGGTGCTCTTCCATCACCCACCGTCCCGCGAATCCTGGAAACGGACGCGGACCGCGCACCCGGTGATGACGGCGGCCGCCCCCGGTGGTGATGGCGGCCGTCGTGACCCGCGCACCCGGCCTCACCGCCTCCTTCCGAGTTTATCCACACGTTGTGGACGAGGGCTTTCACCTTCCCGGAGGCGGCGGCCGGGCCGGCCACGGTCTTACTGTCCAGGAAATAACACGGTGTGTCTCGCAAAGTGAGACATGTGGTCAAGGAGGCTGTAGGGCGAGGTAGAGTGCATGAGACCTGCCTGCCAGGTCCACAACTGCATATTGCTCATCCAGAGGGGTGGAGGGACCGGCCCTGCGAAGCCCCGGCAACCCTCCCGGTTCAAGACTCGTGATCTGACGAGGTCGCCCGGGACAGGTGCCAATTCCGGTCTGCGATCAAGGTGGTCGCAGACGAAGATGAGGGAAAGGCCTCGCTTCATGGCGCTTGCAACCGCTGAAACCACGACGTCGCTCGACTTCGGCCCCGCCGTAGCCCTCTCCTGTCGGGAGTGCGGCGCCCGCTCCGAACTCGGCCCCAGCTTCGCCTGTCCCGAGTGTTTCGGCCCCCTTGAGATCGCCTACGAGTTCCCCCGGGTGACCCGCGAGGAGATCGCCGCCGGACCGGCGAACATCTGGCGTTACCGTTCCCTGCTGCCGGTCCCGGTGGACGTGGCCGCCAAGCGCAACATGGCCCCCGGCTGGACCAAGCTGGTCAAGGCCGACAACCTCGCCCGCGAGCTGGGCATCCGCTCCCTGCACGTGAAGGACGACTCCGGCAACCCCACGCACTCCTTCAAGGACCGCGTGGTGGCCATCGCCGTCGAGGCGGCCCGCAACTTCGGCTTCCACACCCTGTCCTGCTCCTCCACCGGCAACCTCGCAGGCGCGGTCACCGCGGCCGCCGCCCGCGCCGGGCTGGACGCCTGCGTGTTCGCCCCCGCCGACCTGGAGGAGGCCAAGATCATCATGGCCTCGGTGTACGGCGGGCGCTTCGTCGGCATCGAGGGCACCTACGACGACGTGAACCGCTTCTGCTCCGAGCTCATCGGCGACGAGCTGGGCGACAAGTGGGGCTTCGTCAACGTCAACCTCCGCCCGTACTACGCCGAGGGCTCCAAGACCCTGGCCTACGAGATCGCCGAGCAGCTCGGCTGGCGGCTGCCCGACCAGATCATCGTCCCGGTGGCCTCCGGCTCCCAGCTCACGAAGATCGACAAGGGGTTCAAGGAGCTGGTCGCCCTCGGTCTCGTCGAGGACCGGCCGTACAAGATCTTCGCCGCCCAGGCCGAGGGGTGCTCGCCCGTCTCGGCCGCCTACAAGGCCGGCCACGACGTGGTCCGTCCCGTCAAGCCCGACACCATCGCCAAGTCCCTGGCGATCGGCAACCCGGCCGACGGGCCCTACGTCCTGGACATCGCCCGGCGCACCGGCGGCGCGGTGGAGGACGTCACGGACCCCGAGATCGTCGACGCCATCCACCTGCTGGCCCGGACCGAGGGCATCTTCGCTGAGACCGCGGGCGGCGTCACCGTCGGCGTGCTCCGCAAGCTGGTCGCCGAGGGCAGGCTCGACCCCGACGCCGAGACGGTGGTCCTCAACACCGGCGACGGTCTGAAGACCCTCGACGCGGTGGCGGAGCGGGCACGTCCCACCGCTGTCATCCGTCCCTCCCTCGACGCATTCCGCGCGGCTTTCGCGTAAGAACTCCTGAAAGGTCTTTGGCTATGAGCGTTTCTGTACGGATCCCCACGATTCTGCGCACCTATACAAACGGCTCCGCCGAAGTGAGCGGCTCGGGTGCGACCCTCCGGGACGTGCTGCAGAAGCTCGACGCCGACTTCCCCGGCATCGGGGCGCGCATTCTCGACGAGACGGGCAAGATCCGGCGTTTCGTCAACGTCTATGTCGGAGAAGAGGACGTCCGTTTCGCCGACAACCTGGACACCCCCACCCCGGACGGCGTCCAGATCTCCATCATCCCGGCGGTGGCCGGAGGCTGAGCCCACCAGTCATCCGGCGTCCCTGGAGACGCCTTCCCCGACACCCGTACCGGCCCTGCCTGTGCGGGTGTCGTGCTTTGCGGCGGGAACCGACAACTGGGGCATCGGGAAATAATGCAAACTTGAACTAACTAATTGTGATAGCAAAACTCTGTTCCTGTACTAAAAACGTTCTTAAAGCGTCATTTCCTAGATTGACTCTGTTGTCCCACGGTGTCCCACAGGTATGGTCGAGGACGATCGACGTAGCGGTTCCCCGCCACGGAGATCGAGGGTCGCGCGAGTGGAATGGGCGCGGTTCTCAAAGGCCGGTAAGAGGAGTCGGAAGTGGCGCAGGGCACCGTCAAATGGTTCAACGCGGACAAGGGCTACGGCTTCATCGCGGTAGACGGTGGTAAGGATGTGTTTGTCCATTACTCCGCGATCCTGATGGATGGCTATCGTGCACTTGAGCAGGGCCAGCGGGTCGAGTTCGAGATCACTCAGGGCCAGAAGGGTCCGCAGGCGGAATCCGTCCGGGCCGTCTGAGCCGGCCGTTCCGTCGCGTCGCCGGAATCTCCCGGCGGGTGGTCCGCGCGGCAGCGCAGTCCGTGCGGACCACCGTGCGCAAAGGCCCGGCCCGCCGCGTCGTCCGGCGGGCCGGGCCCTCGCCTTTCCGGAGGCCGCCGCTCCCTGATCCTCACCGTTTTCCGGGGGCTGCTGTCCGGTGATCTCCCGTCGATCCCCCTTTGCCCTGCTTCGCTCTTGGCTGAGCGCAGGTCAGGATGGTCGTTGCTTGCACTCGGCAGGGTAGAGTGCTAAACAGTTCGTTGGCACTCTCTGTCCGAGAGTGCCAAATCTGGATCGAGGCGATGGGGCCCACCGAACGGAGTCGTGGGCCCGTATGCCGTCGCGGGCGTCGACTCGGTCCGGTGCACGCCACCCTGTGTTTGGGAGGTCTAGCCGTATGGCAGCCAAGATGATCTCGTTT
>NZ_BOOK01000081.1 GCF_016863195.1 Paraplanobispora takensis
AGATGAGGGCGAACGCCTGATCGGCGCTGCATCGGCGCTGGCCCATCAAGATCCCGATGGCCTGGTCGATGATCGAGCGCTGGGCGAGCGCCTGCCGAAACTGGCCGGTGATCTCCACATGCTGGGCCGCCTGCACCACGGCGTGCAGCAACAATCCGGTGTGTTCGGCCACTTGGGCGATGGTCTGGCGGGCGGCCGGGCCGAACGCGGTCTCGGCCGTGCTGGGGGCGTACGTATTCAACGCGCCGATCGCCTGCTCGCCGGCCCGCAGCGGGTGGGAGTAGATGCTGCGCAGCCCGTGGGCCGGCAGCAGGGTGGAGTAGTCGCCCCAGCGGTGTTCGGTGGCCAGATCGTCCACCTGTACCACCAGCCCGGTGTCGATGGCCTGCGGACACGGGCCGCCGTCGATGCCGTTGCCGTACTGGATCTCATCGACCAGCAGCGCGGTGGCCTCGGAGGAGGCGACCGTGCGGACCCGGCCGCCCAGCCGTAGCGTCAGCCCGGCCATCGGCGCACCCGGAGTGATGCGCGAGGCGGCTGTGGCCAACTCGTTCAAGGCCGCCTCGATGCCACTGGTGGCCAGCAGCGCCGCGGTGAGTTCCTGCAAGAAGCCGTCATCCAGGCCATCGCCGGTGCCGGGTGGGTCATATCTCGAGGGGGGGTTCGTCGGTCGGGCCCATACCGGCGCCTCCTCACCTGCGCGAGAGGCGGGCCCTCCCGCCCGGGATCGCGGGTCTGGCGCCGCGACCGGATGCCACCCCCGATGCGGCGGCCACCTCATGGTGCCGGTCTTGTTGCCAGAGGCCTTGTCACCCATGCCGCGGGAACGAGACCCTGGCCGCCCTCTCCTTGCGCACCCCTTCCGCAGGGACGCCGGTATCGTCGCGCAGCTGTTGCGGCCGGCCGAGTGACGGGCGCACCCCTCACAAGGGGCGCTGGGCCAGGGTCTGCGTCGGGAATCGGCCGTAGGCGGCCCGGTAGGCGGCGGAGAACCGGCCGGTCTGGAAGAAGCCCCAGCGGGCGGCGATCGCAGTGACCGTGGCGCCGCCGGTGGGATCGGCCGCCAGCAGGTCGGCGTGGGCGCATGAGAGGCGGACCTGGCGCAGGTAGCCCATCGGGGTGGTGTCCAGATGGCGGCGGAAGGCGTACTGCAGGGCCCGCAGGCTCACCCGGGCGGCGGTGGCGATGTCGACGGCGGTGATGTCGGTGCCGGCGTAGGCGTCGATGAAGGCGATCGCGCGCCGCAGCGCGTCCGGATGGCCGTCGCCCTGCTCGCCGGGCAGCGCATCGCTCAGCGCGTTGTTGGGGAAGGTGTTGAGCACGCTGACGGCCAGCAGCTGGGAGGCGGTGGAGGCGACCAGCGGCGCGTCGCAGATCACCGGGTCGGCCAGCACCTGCTCGTGCAGGTAGGCGATGGTGCGGCGCAGATGCCGGGCGGCGGCCGCAGAGACCGGCCGATCCCCGGTCAGCCGCAGCTCGCCGGGCTTGCGGCCGGGGACGGCGGCGGCCACCTGGGCCAGCAGCAGGGGATCGAACATGATGAGGTTGTAGCGGGCACCCTGGATGACACCGGCGTAGGGGCGGTCGTGCGGGGCGTACATGAAGACGTCCCCGGGGCCGAACGTGCCTTGCGTCCCCTCGGGGAAGTACTGCCGCACGATGGTACCGGCGTGCACGTTGCCCAGGCAGTACTTGCCGATCGGCTGGGCGTTGTGGCTCATGTCGTAGTCGAAGTCGAGCAGGTCGATGCTGGTGGATCCCGTGGCGTGGCGCCAGACCTGCCCCCGGGTGCTCTCGGCCCGGCCGCCGATCCGCATGGGCGTGTAGGCCTTGCTCAGGAACTCCTCGGTGAGTTCGAGGTCCGCGCTGTCGAAGTGAAGTGTCTGCATGGGATGCCCCAGCCGGACGGGTGAAGCCGATAATTTCACCGTACGCCGAGAGCACCGGACCAGCGAGTGATCGGCGGACATCATCGTGGCCCTTCCGCGACTTGCCGGTTTCGTATATCGCACAGGCCGAGCACAGGTCTTCGCCTGCCGCACTGCATCGCCCGGCCGCTGAAGCGAAGCTGGGAAGCGACAAGGCAACACTGGTGAGGTGGTGCAGCATGCTCGTCGGTGATCAGGGCTGAGCACGACATGGCGGGTTCACCGAAGACCACCCCGGCGCAGATCTCGCCTCGGCTGCAGCAGTTGCTGGCGACCGCGGCGGAGGTCAAGCGTGAGGGCGAGGAGATCCGGGCCGATGGCCGGCGCGTCTGCGCCATGGCGTGCGAGATCCACCGCCGTCTCAGCGAGCAACGCCGGCGCCTGCAGGCCAATATCGACGCGACCGCCGAACGCCAGGCTCAGCGGGCCACCACAACCGGACCGCACGACAGCGGGTCAATGCGATGAACGACCCCACCCAAGGCGGCCACGAGCGCAACGACCCTGTTTCGCGTGCGCCGCATCCCCGGGCAGCTGCGGCGTCTGCTGGCCCTGCTGGTGCTGTCCGGCCCGGGACGGGGCCCATCCGCGACCTTGTGATCCACGGTCACCGCGGGATTGGCGCCTCAGGCACCCCGTTGACCATCGCGGCCGGCGACGGTATCCACCCCGGGGTGGGGAAGCGTATGGTGGCGCTCTCGACGTGGGTGGGCGGGTTCTGATTGCGGGCCCGGTGGGCGGCGCTGGCCACGTCGTCGGCCACCGCCTGATCGTGCTTCGCGCTCCAGGTCCTCGCTCGACGAGGTGTGCGCCACGGTGCTCACCAGCCATGCCGACAGCATCCGCTCAGTGTGCGCCACCCTCGACCCCGCCCACCTCGGCAGGGCCGTCCAGCTGCTGACGACCGCCTCACGCGTCCTCGTCCTCGGTGTGGGAACCTCGGCGCCGCCCGCCGCCGACGCCGCCTACCGCCTCACCACGATCGGCTGCCACGCCGGCGTCACCGCTGGCCGACCGCGCCCATGCGCTCCTGGTAGCCGGAGGCCCGGACCTGGGGTTTCAGATGGCCGCCTCCAGCAGCCGCCTGGCCCACCTGGCCGTCGTCGACGTCCTGCGCGCCGCCGTCGGGCTTTCCGCTCCGCTGCGCTCACACGCCGCCGTGCAGGCGACCGCCGCCATCACCGAGGCCAACAGCCTCCGCCCGTGAGCGCGTCCCCGCACAGGAGCGAAGCGCCGCCGGGCCTCAGGGTGCCGGGTCCGCGGTGACGGGCAGCGCGACCGGCCGGTGCACCAGGCCGTCGGTCCAGGTCACCTCTTCCAGCGCAACGGCCGGCCGCAGACCGGGATGCCGGGTGACCAGCGCCCTGATCGCCTCGGTCAGCTCGACCCTGGCCAGGCTGGCGGCCAGGCAGCGGTGCGGGCCGTACCCGAAGGCCACGTGCGGGTTGGGCGGGTGGCCGGTGAAGCGGTGGATGTCGAACCGGCCGGGATCGGCGAACGCCCGCGGATCGTGGTTGGCCGCGTTGATGTCCGGCATGACGACCGTCCCGGCGCGCAACGAGCCACCGGGAATGTCGATGTCCTGGGTGATCCGGCGCATGAAGGCGCTGGCGGGCGGCCCGTCGAAACGCAGGATCTCCTCGATCGCGGTGGCCGCCAGGGCAGGATCCTCGACCAGCTCGTCCCACTGTTCGCGGTGCAGGAACAACCGCAGGACACCCCGGGCGATCATCGAGGCCGTCGTCTCATGACCTGCGGTGATGAGCGAGAAGACGGTGTTGACCAGCTCACCCTCCGACAGCCGGTCGTCCTCGTCCCTGGCCTGGATGAGCAGGTCGACCAGGTCCTCGCCGGGCGCGGCGCGATGCCGGGCGATCAGCTCGGCGGCGTAGGCCATGAACTCGGTGTAGCCCTGATAGCGCGCCTGCTCGGTGGCGGCCGAGGTGGTCAGGAACATGTCCGTCCACTGGATGAACCGCTCGTGGTGCTCCACCGGCACACCCAGCAGCTCGCAGATGACCTGACCCGGCAGCTGAAGCGCATACCCCTGCACCAGATCGAAGTCCCCGCCCAGGCCGTCGAGGAGATCATGGGCGATCCGCGCGATGCGGGGCCGCCACGGCTCGACGCGGCGCGGGGTGAAGGTCCCGTGCATGATCCGCCGATAGCGGGTGTGCTCCGGCGGGTCCTGGTTGATCAACGCGTCCGGGTCGTCGTCGATGCCGATGCCGCTCACCAGCCGCGGCAGCCCCGGCAGGCGCAGATTGCGGCTGGAGGCGGGCGAGGCCAGCAACGCGCGGACGTCCTCATAGCCGACGGCCACCGGCACGCGGTCGCCGCTGGGCATGGCGGCCGGCGCCAGCGGGCCCGACTCGCGGCGGCGGGCCAGCTCCGGCGACGGCGTGCCCAGCGGACCCGGCACGATGTCCGGCCACGACTCCCCCGGTTCCGGTGCGGCGGTCATGGCAACCCCCTTCTCTCCGGTCCGGCGTGCCCGCGAAACGGGCCCATGCGGACCGTACGCAGCCCCGTACCCGCCGTCAACAGGCGCGGCCGGCCGGCGTGCTCGCCGTGATCGCCGGGCAATAGCGTGGGAGACGACGGAAAAGGAGCAGCCGCCATGCCGCAGATCTCCCCCTGGCAGCGCCCTGACGGGTGGCCCTCCGACGCCTACTTCAGCGCCGTCGAGCAGGCCCTGAACGCCGTCGGCGTCGGCGTCTGCCGGACAGACCGCGATGAAGATTGGGACTACTCCGTCGTCGACCTCGCGCAGGAGCAAGCACACCGGTCCGGCTACCTCGAGGTGTGCGTCATCTGGCGCACCAGACCACCGGATCAACTCACGGACGCCGAGGGCTCCGCCGGCGACTGGTACTGGATGATCTTCAGAGCGCAGAACCCGCTCGACGACCGCATCGAGCCTCTTGCCCTGCCCCATCTGGCCGAGCCGGGAGAACTCGCACAGGCCGTCGCGGCGGTCCTGCGACCGCAGGCAGCCGACGGACAGACGGTGGCAGACTACCCCGATGTGGACACCTGACTGCAGGACCACCCGCCGACGTCGGCGATCCGGATGCGCCACCAGCCGCCTTCCCCATGAGGGGTCTCAGCACTCGTGATCAGATGCGCATCCCGCAGGTGCAGGAATTCTCCGCGAGCGGCCTCACCCAGGTGCTCGAAGAGAAGGTTGAACCCCTTGACATCCTCGGCCGCGAAGTCGTGCGCCCGGCCTATCTGCTGGGCGACGTTGGTGGCGAACTCCTCCGCGGAGATGAGCATCCCGGTGATGGGTACGCCGTTGGCCGTCACGGTGATGCTGATACTGGCCTGAGTATGGGTGATGACATCCACGAGGCTCTGGAGTGCTACATCCGGTTTTGTCATGGAGCTAGATTACGCAGTGCGACCGATAGAATCCGTATAGCTACGTCAATGCGTTCTCCGAAGCCGATGCCACAGGTGCCGCACGCTTCGAACCGCCCCTGGAGGGGTGACCCCGCCGGCCGGTAAGATCGTCCGCGTGGATCTGGACGAGACCGCCGCCCGGCTCGGGGTACCCGTCGAGGACGTCGAGCGCGTGCACCGGCTCGCCGGTGAGCGCCCGTCGGCCCCGCTGCCCGCCAAGGCCGACGCACCCGCGATCCTCGACCGGCTCGCAGTGCCACCGGACGACGCCGCCGAGATCATGGCGGGCTGGCCCGACCCCGGCTCGCCGCTGTGGACCCCGGAACTGCGCTGGCTGCTCGACCGCTCGATCGCCCTGGTCCGCGCCGACCTCGGGGGCCATGACTGGCTGCCGCCCGGCCCGGAACTGCCGCGCGGACGAGGCCCCGCCTGGCGGCACCTCTACGTGTACGCCTACCTGGCCCTGCTCGACGTCGTCACGGGATACCACCGCGACCACGGCATCACCGATGCCGTGTCATGGGCGACCCTGGCGGACCTGGGCCGCAACCTCGCCGTCGACCGGCGGATGCACGGCGAGGGCTGGCCGGTCATGCAGAGCTGGCTGACGCTGCACGCGCGCGGCGCCGTCTACGAGCTGGGCCGGCTGCAGTACCAGCGCGGCGAGACCGCCATCGGCCTGCACATCCCCGAGACGGGGCCGATGACCCCGCAGGCGATCGAGGAATCGCTCGACGAGGCCCGCGCGTTCTTCCCGCGCCACTTTCCCGGCGAGCGCCACACGGCGTTCTCCTGCGGCTCGTGGCTGCTCGACCCGCAGCTGCTGGAGTACCTGCCCGAGGACTCCAACATCATCCGGTTCCAGCGGAGGTTCGAGCTGGAGCCGTACCAGGAGCCGGAAGGGCTGGACGCCGACGTCGAGGTGCTGCGGTTCGTGTTCCGCACCCTGAGCACCCCGCTCGACCAGCTGCCGCGCCGCACCGCCCTCCAGCGCGCGATCATCGACCACCTGAAGACCGGCCGCCACTGGTACTGGCGCCGCGGCCACTTCCCGATCTAGTCACACCCGACGTGTCGGCGGCGGTTCGATCCGCGGGGCGCCTTCCTCCGGCCGGCGGGTCGGGGGCACGATTGGTCTAAGGGACCGATGGGGGGTTTCCGGGGGGCTGGACCGGCCGGTCCCGGTCGTGGACACTTCAGCTCGGGGGCCCCGTGGTGGGTGAGGCGTCATGTCAATACGGTTGGCCGACCGGCTGGACTCCGCGCGGCGGCGCAGTTTCGTCGGCCGGGAACACGAGCTGGCCGCCTTCCGGGACCTGCTCGACCCGGCGGCGGCGGGCCAGATCCTGCTCGTGCACGGGGCCGGCGGGGTCGGCAAGACGGCGCTGCTGCACCAGTACGCCTGGCTGGCCCGCACGGCCGGACGCCGTGTCGTCTGGCTCGACGGCCACGAGCTGGCGCCCGGCCCGGAGGCGGTGACCCGCGCGCTCGCCGAGAGCCTCGGCCTCACCGGCAACCCCCTGGCGTGCCTGGGCGACGTGCCGGGGCTGGTCCTGCTGGTGGACACGGCCGAACTGCTCGTCCCGCTGGAGCCGTGGTTGCGCCGCGAGCTGATTCCCGCGCTGGGCGCCGACGCGATCGTGGTCCTGGCCGGGCGGGAGCGGCCCTCCCCGGTGTGGCGGGTCGATGCGGGATGGCGGGAGCTGGTCGGTGTCGTGGCGCTGGGCAACCTGAGCTACCACGAGGGTTGCGCGTTGCTCGGGCTGCGCGGCGTACCGGAGGAGGAACGCCGGCCGGCGCTGGAGTTCACCCACGGCCATCCCCTGGCGCTGGCCCTGGTCGCCGACGTGTCGGCGCAGCGCAGGTTCTCGGCGGGCGCCACGCACGAGGTCATGGCCGCGCTGCTGAAGAGCTTCGTCGACACGGTGCCCAGCCCGCTGCACCATCAGGCGCTGGAGGCGTGCGCGCTGGTCCTGGCCACCACCGAGCCGCTGCTGGCCGCGTTGCTGGATCTGCCCGACGCCGGAGAGCTGTTCGCCTGGCTGCGCGATCTGTCCATCGTGGAGTACGGCTCCCGCGGCCTGTCCCCGCACGACCTGGCCCGCGAGGCGCTGGAGGCCGAGCTGCGATGGCGCGATCCGGACGGGTGCGCACAGATCCGGCACCGGGCCGCCGCCTACTACCGCCAGCAGTTCGCCGGGGCCGCTCCGGTCGCCCGGCAGAGCATCCTGCTGGATTTCGTCTACCTGCACCGCGACACCTCGGTGCTGGGGCCGTTCGTGTCCGAGGTGCCCGGGACCGCCGATCTGACCACCGGCCGCCCCACCACGGCGGAACTGGACACGATCGTCTCCTGGGTGCGCAAGCACGAGGGCGAGGAGTCCGCCCGGTTGTGTGAGCTGTGGCTGCACCGGCAACCGTCGTCGGCGACGGTGGTGCGCACGCCCTCGGGCGAGGCGGTCGGCTTCTACCAGCTGATCGTCGCCGAACGACAGGTGGCGGACCCGGCCATGGCGGGCCTGCCCGACGCCGGCGAGGTGCGGATGGTGCGCTTCTGGATGGACGGGCAGACCCACCAGAGGCCGTCGCCGACGCACATGTTCATCACCACCCATCTGTGCCGGTCCTACCTGACCTCGCCCTCACCCGAGGTGACGCTGCTGACCTTCGCCGAGGCCGAACCCTGGCAGGAGGCCTGCGCCTACCTGGACTTCCACCGCATGCCGGAGGCGGACTTCCAGGTCGGCGGGCGTCACTTCGCGGTGTTCGGCCACGACTGGCGCACGGTGCCGCCGCTGGCGTGGATCTGCGTGCTCGCCGAGCGCGACGCCCTCACCGGCGGGCCCGTCGCCGTACTGGGCGAGCAGGAGTTCGCCGAGGCGGTGAAGGCCGCGCTGCGGTCGTACGGCAGGGCCGACGGACTGCGCGACTCGGCGTTGCTCGGCTCGACCATGGTGAACGCCGCGGCAGGAGAGGCCGGCGATCCCGCCGGAGCGCAGCGCGCGCTGCGCGACATCCTCCAGGAGACGGCCGCGCGCATGGAGGCCTCGCCCCGCGACCGGCGCGCCTACCGGGCGTTGCACCACACGTTCCTGCATCCCGCCAGCACCCAGGCGGACGCGGCCGAGCTGCTCGGGCTGCCGATGAGCACCTTCCGGCGGCATCTGGCGGCAGGTGAGGCCCGCTTCACCGAGCTGTTGTGGCAGCGGGAGCTGGATTCGCGCGGCGGACAGCCAATGGGCGGGAACTGAGCGCGAAGTGGTCTCAAAAGCGGATACGGCTTCGGCCTACCTTCATGGAGTCAGAGCGATCCACCGGAAATCAAAGGAACGAGACCATGAAGATTCGCCGCTACGCCGCCGCCGTCCTGACCGCCGCGGCCGCCGGAACACTGCTGGTCACCGCCTCGGGCGCCGCCCACGCCGACACCTACCGCAGCAGGAACCTGGTGCCCGGCGAGCAGTACTGCATCGCCCAGCTCGCCAACTACCAGGTGCGCGGGGACGGCACCGCCTCCCGCGACGGAGCCAAGTTCAAGCTGCGCAAGTCCGGCACCACCTGGGTCGTCGCCGGCTCGCCCGGCCTGGTGAACATCTTCGCCGCCGAGGGCCGCACTTCACTGGGCACCTTCCTCGGCCAGGGCAGCTACGAGCTGTGCGCCACCAACAACGGTGTCCGCGACACCTTCGTGACCCTGCGGCTCCGAAGCGACGGCGAGTTCAGCTGACCCGCCCGATCACGCGATCCACGTGTGCCGGACGGCCCCGAGGCCGTCCGGCACACGGCCGTCCAGGGCCGTCAGCTCGTGACGAAGGAGAGCAGGTCGTCGTTGAAGGCCTGCTCGAAGGCGCCGCTCAGGCCGTGCGGCGCGCCGGGGTAGACCTTGAGCGTGGCGTCCTTGAGGAGTTCGGCGCTCCTCGGGGCGCTGGCGCCGATGGGCATGATCTGGTCGTCGTCCCCGTGGACGACCAGGGTCGGTACGTCGATGTTCTGAAGGTCGTGGGTGAAGTCGGTCTCGGAGAAGGCCTTGACGTAGTCGAGCGCGCCCTTGACCCCGGCCTGCATGCTCCACAGCCAGAAGGCGTCGATCACGCCCTGGGACGGTTGCGCGCCCTCGCGGTTGAAGCCGTAGAAGGGGACGGCCAGCTCCTTCGTAGAACCGGGAACGGTCGGCCGCGACCCCGGCCCGGATGGCGTCGAAGACCTCGATGGGCAGGCCTGCGGGGTTGGCGTCGGTCTTGAGAGCAGGGTGGCCAGGTCGTCGGCGTAGGTGTCCATGTCGTTGCCGTGCCAGGGCTGGCCGGATCGGCCGTGACCGCGCCGGTCGTGGGCGATGGCGCGCAAGCCGTGGGAGGCGGCCAGATGGAGCTGGTTGTCCCACGCGTCGGCGTTCAGCGGCCAGCCGTGGCTGAACACGACGGGCCGGCCGCTGCCCCAGTCCTTGTAGAAGATCTGCGTGCCGTCGGCGGTGCTCACGTAGGGCATGTCGTGACCTTTCAGGGTCGGTGTCGGTGGTCTCGACGCTAGATCCGCGCGGTTCACCGGCGATCGGTCAGATGACTGCACCCGCGGGGACCGACGCTCTGCCTGCGGTCTCGGTCAGGCTGCGGAGCCGGGTCTGCGGGGTGAGCAGGACGGCGATGCCCATGACCGCCCCGCAGGCCACCAGCAGGAGGGCGATGGGCCAGGAGGCGCCGCCGTCGCCCCCGCCTCGGCCGCCACCGCCGCCGCGGCCGCGGCCGAGAAGCCGACCGTGGTCCTCGTGCACGGCGCCTTCGCCGACGCCTCCGGCTTCAACGACATGATCGCGCGGTTGCAGGCGGCCGGGTTCCCGGTGATCGCACCGGCCAACCCGCTGCGCGACGTGGCCGGGGACGCCGCCTACGTCTCCAGCGTCCTGGACACCGTCACCGGGCCGGTCATCCTCGTCGGCCACTCCTACGGCGGCATCGTCATCACCAACGCCGCCCGCGGCCACGACAACGTCAAGGCGCTGGTCTACCTGGGCGCCTTCGCGCCCGGCAAGGGTGAGAGCGCGCTGAAGCTGGCCGAGCAGTTCCCCGGCAGCGAACTGGGCCACGCGCTGCTGGCCCGCGAGTACGAGCTGCCCGACGGCACGCCCGGCGGGACCGACGGCTACATCGTGGCCGAGAGGTTCCGCGAGGTCTTCGCCGCCGACCTGCCCGCGTACAAGACCCGGCTGATGGCCGCCACCCAGCGGCCCGGCAGCGTCACCGGCCTGTCCGACGGCAGCGGCGATCCGGCCTGGAAGACGATCCCGTCCTGGTACCTGATCCCCACCCAGGACAAGGTGATCCCGCCGGCCGCCCAGCGGTTCATCGCCAAGCGCGCCGGCAGCACGGTCAGGGAGATCCACTCCTCCCACGTCGTCATGATGTCCCACCCGGACGCCGCCGCCGCGGTCGTCCTGTCCGCCTACGCCGCCACCCGATGAGGAGTCCGACATGAAACCCGACACGATCGTCCTGATCCACGGCTTCTGGGTCACGCCCCGCAGCCGGGAACACTGGATCACCCGCTATCGGGCCCGGGGATACCGGGTCCTGGCCCCGGCCTGCCCCGGCTTCGAGGTCGAGGTCGAGGCGCTCAACGCCGACCCCGCCCCGATCGAGCGGGTCACCGTCCCGCAGATCATCCAGTCGCTGGAGACGCTGATCGGCGGCCTGGACACCCCGCCGATCATCATGGGCCACTCCGCCGGAGGCGTGTTCACCCAGATCCTGCTCGACCACGGCTACGGCGCCGCGGGGGCGGCGATCAACTCCGCGCCCACCGAAGGGGTGAAGATCATCCCACTGTCGCAGATCAAGGCCACCTTCCCCGTGCTCAGCAACCCCGCCAACCGCCACCGGGCGGTCGGCCTGGACTACGAGCACTGGCGCTACGCCTTCACCAACACCTTCCCCGAGGAGCAGGCCCGCGCCGCCTACGAGCGCTACCACATCCCCGCCTCCGGCAACATCTTCTGGGGCAGCGCCCTGGCCGACATCCACCCCGGCAAGGACGACAACTGGGTCGACCACCGCAACGACTCCCGCAAGCCGCTGCTGTTCATCGCCGGCGAGAACGACAACCTCATGCCGCCCAAGATCCAGCGCTCCAACGCCGCACACTACAAGTCGCCCAAGACGATCACCGAAGTGGTCGAGTACTCCGGCCGCTCCCACCTGATGCCCGCACAGGACGGCTGGGAGGAGATCGCCGACCACGCCCTCGCCTGGGCCCTGGAGCACTCCTGCCATCCCGGGGCCGGCCCGCGGAGGCGGACCTCCGCGGGCCGGCCCCGGGATGGGAACCTCGCATGATCGAAGTGAACCCGCGCCGGGCGGCAACCGGCGCCGCCCCCGCAGGAGAGTCCCCATGACGAAGGTCCGGTTCACCCACATCGGCGGGCCCACGGTCCTCATCGAGTTCGGCGGCCGGCGGCTGCTCACCGACCCGACCTTCGATCCCCCCGGCCGCACCTACTCCCTCCTTCGGCTGGAGCACCTCCTCCCGCAAGCTGACCGGCCCCGCCGTCGACGCCGTCCTGCTCACGCACGTGCACCACGGCGACAACCTCGACGACGCCGGACGCGCCCTGCCGGCACGGGCCCCCGCTCAGCGGACCGTCCTGCCCGTCCACTACGAAGGCTGGCAGCACTTCCGGGAGAATCGGGAAGACATCGAGCGGGAACTCGCCGCCGGCCCGCGCGCTCTCCGTGAGAGCCTCCGCTGGCTCACCGCGGGGGATCCGGCCGACGTGGCCGTGTGACCGGACGGCCGCACCGAAAGCGAAGGCGGGGAGACCCCCCTCCCCGCCGGTTCCAACGTACAGCCGACAGGGGGGCTTGCGGCAAGACCCGGGTCCTGGCGCAGAATCGGCGGCCGGGCATCGGCACCGACGAGGGAGACGGGGGCACGACGTGGGTGTGCAGTACGTTCTGGATCTTCAAGAGGCCGACGGGACGCAGGTCTCGGTCGTCGGCGGCAAGGCCGCGCATCTGGGCGCGCTGTCCCGGATCGAGGGCATCGGCGTGCCGGCCGGCTTCTGCGTGACGACGGCCGCCTACCGGCGGATCATGGCGCAGGCGCCGTCGCTCGACGATCGGCTCGATCGGCTCTCGCGACTGAACCCCGACGACCGGGCGGCGATCCACGCGCTCAGCGCGGAGATCCGCCGGACCGTCGAGGGGATCGCCGTCCCGGGCGACCTGGCGGCGGAGGTCACCCGCGCGCTCGCCCGGCTCGGCGAGCGAGCCGGCTGCGCCGTACGATCCAGCGCGACGGCGGAGGACATGCCGACGGCCTCCTTCGCGGGCCAGCAGGACACCTACCTGAACGTCGTGGGGCCTGCGGAAATCCTCAAGCACCTGAGCCGGTGCTGGGCGTCGCTGTTCACCGAGCGGGCCGTGACCTACCGCCTGCGCAACGGCTTCGACCACCGCAGGGTCCACATGGCCGTGGTCGTGCAGCGGATGGTCTTCCCGGATGCGGCCGGCATCCTGTTCACGGCCGACCCCGTCACGGGCAACCGGAAGGTCGCCACCGTGGAGGCCGGCTTCGGCCTCGGCGAGGCCCTGGTCTCCGGGCTGGTGAACCCGGACGTCTTCAAGGTGCGCGAGGGCGAGGTCACCGGGGTGATCGCCGCCAAACAACGTGCCGTCCAACCGCTGCCGGCCGGCGGGACGCGGGAAGTGGCCATCGACCCGCGGCGGCAGGAGCAGCCGGCGCTGACGGATGCGCAGGTCGTGCGGCTCGTACAGCTCGGGCGGCGGATCGAGGCGCATTTCGGCCGCCCGCAGGACATCGAATGGTGCCTGGCCGGCGACGACTTCCAGATCGTGCAGAGCCGGCCGATCACGACGCTGTTCCCCGTCCCCGTCCCCGCGGCCGGTGACCGGGAGAACCACCTCTACCTGTCGGTCGGTCACCAGCAGATGATGACCGACCCCATGAAGCCGCTGGGGCTGTCCATGTGGCAGCTGACGGCCCTGGCGCCGATGCACGAGGCCGGCGGGAGGCTGTTCGTCGACGCCACCCGGCACCTGGCCGCGCCGGCGAGCCGCGCCGCCTTCCTGGAGATGGTGGGCAGGTCCGATCCGCTGACCAGGGACGCGCTGGAGACCGTCCTCGAGCGCGGCGACTTCGTCCCGGTGCTCCCGGACGGCGCTCCCGGCGGGCCCCCGGCCGGCGGCCCGCCCGCCCCGATCGAGACGGATCCGGCCGTCGTCACCGAGCTGGTCGAGCGCAGCCGGGCCTCCATCGCCGCCCTGCGGCGCGACATCGGGACGAAGAGCGGACCGGCGCTGTTCGACTTCCTGCTGGAGGCGTTCCGGGAGCACAAGCGGGTTCTCGGTGATCCGTCGAACATGCGGGCGATCATGGCGGGGATGGAGGCCACCTGGTGGCTCAACGACCGGCTGCAGGAATGGCTGGGCGAGAAGGACGCGGCCGATGTCCTCACGCTGTCCGCCCCCGGCAACGTCACCTCGCAGATGGGACTGGCGCTGCTCGACGTCGCCGACGTGATCCGCCCGCATCCGGAGGTGGTGGCGTTCCTCCAGGGCGTCGAGGACGACGGCTTCCTGGACGAGCTGCCGAAGTTCGCCGGCGGCACCGAGGCGCGCCACGCCATCGAGGCCTATCTCGACCGGTACGGCATGCGCTGCGTCGGCGAGATCGACATCACGAGGCCGCGCTGGCGTGAGCGCCCCGCCACGCTCGTGCCCGTGATCCTCGACAACGTCAGGAACTTCGAGCCGGGCGCCGCCGGGCGGCGCTTCGAGCAGGGACGGCAGAAGGCGCGCAAGAAGGAGCAGGAGGTGCTCGAACGCCTGCGGGCCCTGCCGGACGGGGAGCACAGGGCCGAGGAGACCAAGCGGATGATCGACCGGGTCAGGACCTTCATCGGCTACCGGGAGTACCCGAAGTACGACATCGTCAGCCGCTACTTCCTCTACAAGCAGGCCTTGCTGCAGGAGGCCGGGCGCCTCGTGCGGGCCGGCGTGCTCCGAGACGAGGAGGACGTCTTCTACCTCACCTTCCAGGAGTTCCACGACGTCGTGCGCACCGGCCGGGTGGACGAGCGGCTCATCCGGCGGCGCGAGGACGCGTTCCGGTCCTACCGGGCGCTCACGCCGCCCCGGGTGCTCACCTCCGACGGCGAGGCCGTCACCGGGACCTACCGGCGCGACGACGTGCCGGCCGGCGCCCTGATCGGCCTGCCGGTCTCCGCCGGGACCGTCGAGGGCAGGGCCCGCGTCATCCTGGACATGGCCCGGGCCGATCTCGAACCGGGCGACATCCTCGTCACGGCCCACACGGACCCGAGCTGGACTCCCCTGTTCGTCGCCGTCTCAGGCCTGGTGACGGAGGTCGGAGGATTGATGACCCACGGTGCGGTGATCGCACGGGAGTACGGCCTGCCGGCTGTCGTCAGCGTGGTGGACGCCACCCGGCTGATCCCCGACGGGCAGCGGATCCGCGTGCACGGAAGCGGCGGGTACGTCGAGCTTCTGCCGTGAGTGACCGCTCACCGGGAAGGCCCCCGTGCGGCCCGTTCATGACCAACTACGATTGGCGCCGGATATGCGTGCGTTGTCCGCCGCATGTCACGGCCTCTCCGTCGGCGAGGCCGTGACACGACCATGACACGGCGCGGACGGGGCGGGGACATGACCGGCCGACAGTGGATGAGGTTGACCGGCGGACGGGCTACGGGGGGCGTGCGGTGAAACTCGGCGGCGTGTCGCGGGTGTTGCTGATCGAGGACGACCCGGCCGTGCGGGAGGGCCTGGAGCTGGCCCTGAGCCGGCACGGGCACGGGGTGCGCGCGGTGGAGTCCGGAGAACAGGGGCTGGAGCGGCTGCGCACGGACCTTCCCGACGTCGTCGTGCTCGATCTGATGTTGCCCGGCATGGACGGGTTCGAGGTCTGCCGCCGCATCCGGGCCGCCGGGGAGGTGCCGATCATCATGCTGACCGCGCGCGGCGACGACATCGACGTGGTGGCCGGGCTGGAGGCGGGCGCCGACGACTACGTGGTCAAGCCGGTGCGGCCCCGGGTGCTGGAGGCGCGCATCCGCGCGGTGCTCCGGCGGATCGGCCGCGAGCAGGCGGAGCTGGAGCGGCACGGGGAGCTGACCATCGATCGGGCCGCCCTGGTGGTCTCCAGGCGCGGCGTGCCGGTGGGCCTGGCCCCGACCGAGCTGCGCCTGCTGCTTGAGCTGTCCGGCACACCGGGCCGGGTGCACAGCCGCCAGCAGTTGCTGGAGTCGGTGTGGGAGCACGACTACTTCGGCGACTCGCGTCTGGTGGACGCGTGCGTGCAGCGGTTGCGGGCGAAGATCGAGGACGACTCGGCCGCGCCCGTCTACGTGCAGACGGTGCGCGGGTTCGGCTACCGGTTCGGGCCGGTGTGAGCCGCCGGTGACACCTCGGCCGAGCCTGGGGCTGCGTGCCCGGCTGTCGTCCGCCTTCGCGCTGCTGTGCGTGGTCACCGCGGCGGCGGTGGCCGGCGGGATCTACGTCCAGGCCCGTACCGCCATCCTGCAGCGGACCCAGGACGCCGCGGTGCAGGCGATGACCAGCCGCCTGCAGACGCTCTACCCGCTGCGGAATCCGGCGCCGGGCCCGGCCGAGCTCGGTGAAATCGCCGGCGCGGTGACCGACCAGTACAGCTCCGCGGTCGCCCTCTACCGTGAGGCGCACTCGCCGGTCGGCCCGCCGCCGGGGCGTTGGCGGCCGGGCGGGAACGTGGCGTTCCTGGATCCCGGGCTGATTCCCGCGGGGCTGCGGCGGGCGGTGGCCGAGGGCGAGATCGCCTGGCAACGCGTGGTGTGGCGGGGCGAGCCCATCCTGATCATCGGCACGCCGTTGCTGATCACCGAGCCGGACCGGACCACGCGGGCCTCCGGCATCGAGGTCTACCTCGCGCGCGACCTGAGTCCCGAACAGCACAGCATCGACGGGCTCGCCGCACGCGCCTGGCTCACCGGCGGGGCGGCCCTGGCCTTCGCGGTCGTCCTGGCGTCGCTGGCCACCCGCGGCGTGCTGCGCCCGGTGCGCGAGCTCGGCCGGGCGGCCCGCCTGCTGGGCGAGGGTGAGCTGCGCACCAGGATCGAGGTGCGCGGCTCCGACGAGCTGGCCGAGGTGGCACGCACGTTCAACGACACCGCCGCGGAGCTGGAACGGCACGTCAGGCAGCTGCGCGAGATGGAGGCCGACGCCCGCCGGTTCGTGGCCGATGTGTCACATGAGCTGCGCACCCCGTTGGCCGCGCTCGCCGCGGTCGCCGACGTCCTGGACGAGGAGGCGGCCGGGCTGCCCGAGCCCGCCGGCCGGGCCGCCAGGCTGGTCAGCCAGGAGACCCTCAGCCTCACCGTCCTGGTGAACGACCTGATCGAGATCAGCAGGTTCGACTCCGGCGTGGCGGCCCTGGCGCTGAACGAGGTCGACGTGGCCGAGCTGGTGCGTGCCACCCTGCGGGCCCGGGGCTGGTCGCAGCAGGTGCGCACCGAGCTGCCGGACGCGGTGACGGCACGGCTGGACCCGCGCCGGGTGGACGTCATCCTCGCCAACCTGGTCGGCAACGCCCTGCGGCACGGCGAGCCACCGGTGTCGGTACGGCTTCGCGCCGACTCGCACCGGATCACCCTGGAGGTCCGCGACCACGGACCGGGATTGGACGAGGCGGTGCTGCCGCACGTGTTCGAGCGGTTCTACAAGGCCAGCGCGGCCAGGGCCAGGTCCGAGGGCAGCGGCCTGGGCCTGGCCATCGCGCGGGAGAACGCGCGCCTGCACCGGGGCGACCTCACCGTGGCCAACGCCCCGGAGGGCGGCGCGGTGTTCACGCTGCGCCTGCCACGGCGGGCACACGATCCGGACGGAGGCTCCGAGTGAGGACCGGGCTCACCCGCCGCGTGCTCGCCGCGGGCCTCGTGTCCCTCATCGCCGCAGCCGGTTGCGGCGTGCAGCCCAGCGACGTCATCACCGGCGGCGGCCCGCCGAGCGGAGCCGTCGCACCGGCCGCGACGATCACCGTCTATCTGGTGAAGAAGGGCCGGCTGCGCGCGGTGACACGGCCCGGTGATCGGCCGCTGCTGTTCCCGGCGGACACGCTCGCGCTGCTGGCGGCCGGGCCCACGCCGAGGGAGCGGGCGGACGGATTCACCACCGACGTCCCGTCCGGAGCCGGCCCGTTCGCGGTGACCGTCGAGCCGGCCGGCCACGTGGTGGTGACCCCGTCCGCTCCGGCCGGCGGACTGTCCGCGCTGGCCCTCGGGCAGATCGTGTGCACGGCCGCCGCCACGGCGCCGCGGAGCCTCACCCGGGTCACCGTCGTCGGTGCCCGGCGGGACGTCGATCCCCGCGACTGCCCGGGCCGCCGCTGACGACCGCCGCGCCCCGGACCGGAAAGCCTCAGGAGGCGTCGCGGTACAGGTCGAGCCTCTCGGGCAACGGCTCCATGCCGGCCGACCGGTAGGTGGCGACGCCGCCGACGTTGGAGCTCGGGCAGCACACGATCACGCTGGAGGACCCCGACTCCCGGAGCGTGCGCGCCGCGGCGATCGTGACCGCCCGGCCGTAGCCGTGACCGCGGTGCTCCCGGTGCACCCCCATCGGCTCGATCAGCCCCGGCCTGCCCTCACCCGCCGACCACACCGTCACGACCGCCACCGCCCGGTCCCGCTCGTCGCGGGCGAGCAGGCACCGCGCACCGGCGTACGGCGTCCCTGCCGCCATCGCCCGCCAGCGCTCCTCGGTGAACGTCGAGCGGTCGAACGACGCCCGCAGGACCGCGGCCCACTCGTGCGCCAGGTCCGGTCCGATCACCTCGACGCGAACGCCGGGGTCCGGCACCGGCGCGCCGAGGTCACGCCGGAGCGGCGTCCACGACTCGCCGCTGTTCCAGCCGCCCTCGGACAACACCTCCCGCACCGGCGTCCCCACCGGCGCCTCGACGTAGGCCGTGCCCGCGGGCAGCACACCGCGCTCGGGCGCCGACGCGTCCTCGGCCACCCGCCGCGCCAGTTCCTCATCCCGCCACGCCTGCGGCGCGAACGCCAGCCGCAGCAACTGCGCACCGTCCAGCAGCCCGACCGCCAGGATCTCTCCGGCCCGGCTCCAGGTCCGCACGGCATCCGCCGTCCGCTGCGTACCGAACCGCCAGAACCACCCCACATCCCCCGGATGCAACTGCAGGGGCGCCTCGTCGCCCTGCCACTCCTCCAGCACCCGCACCACGTCGCCGAGCCCGCCGGGCCCGGGCCTGCCCATCTCGATCACCATCCCCCGATCACACACCATCCCGCCGGCCCTCCGCACCGGGATTTCCCGCCGGCCGTCAGCAGTGTGCGCGCCGCTGCCCCGAACACCCCGAGGGCCTGCGGCGCTGGCGCGCCGACGCCACCCGTGCCACACTCACTGTTATAGAACTCATCCAGGAGTTATAGAACGATTGGAGCATGACATGCGAGACGTGCCGCTGTGGCGTGAGCCGGTCCCGCCGGACGGGACGACGATGGGTGAGCCCGAAGCGCGGGGCCGATTCGGCGAGTACGGCGGGCGGTACGCGCCGGAGTCCCTGGTGGAGGCGTGCCGCGAGGTGGAGGAGGCCTTCCGGCAGGCCTGGGCGGACCCGGGGTTCCGCGGCGCCCTGGCGCGGCTGCTGGCCCTGCACGCCGGGCGGCCGACCCCGCTCACCCCGGCCGAGCGGCTGTCGCAGGCGCTGGGCGTGCGGCTGTACCTCAAGCGCGAGGATCTCACCCACACCGGGTCCCACAAGATCAACAACGTGCTGGGCCAGGCGCTGCTGGCCGCCCGGATGGGACGGCGCAGGCTGATCGCCGAGACGGGGGCCGGCCAGCACGGGGTGGCCACCGCGACCGCCGCCGCGCTGCTCGGCTTGGAGGCCACGGTGTTCATGGGCGAGCGCGACATCGAGCGGCAGGCGCTGAACGTCTTCCGGATGCGGATGCTGGGCGCCGAGGTGGTCCCGGTGACCACGGGCAGCCGCACCCTCAAGGACGCCACCAGCCAGGCCATGCGGCACTGGGTGGGCGCGACCGGCGATTCCCACTACTGCATCGGCTCGGTCGTCGGGCCGGATCCCTACCCGTGGATGGTCAGGGAGTTCCAGCGGGTCATCGGCGAGGAGGCCCGCGGGCAGTGCGCCGCCGAGCTGCGGACCGGCGTGCCGGACCACGTGGTCGCGTGCGTCGGCGGCGGCTCCAACGCGGCCGGCACGTTCGCCGGATTCGCCGACACCCCCGCGCGCCTGGTCGGTGTCGAGGCGCAGGGCGGCGCCGGGGCGGCCCGCGGCCGGCTCGGCGTCCTGCACGGCTGCCGCTCGCTGTTCCTGCAGGACGACGAGGGGCAGATCACCCAGGCGCACTCCATCGCCGCCGGGCTCGACTACCCGGGAGTCGGCCCGGAGCACGCCCACCTGCGCGACCTGGGCCGGGCCCGCTACGTCACGGTGACCGACGAGGAGGCGGTCGGCGCGGCGGTACGGCTGGCGCGCACCGAGGGCATCGTCCCGGCGCTCGAATCGGCGCACGCCCTCGCCTGGGTGATCCGCGCGGCGGGCGACGGCGAGCTGCCCGCGGGATCGACGGTGCTGATGACGTTGTCCGGCCGGGGCGACAAGGACGTCTCAACCCTGAAGGAGCTGCTGTGACGAATCCCACCCCGGGCCCCACCCCGGCCGCGGGCACGGTCGAACGCCACCTGCGTGCCCGCCGCGGCACCGGCCGCGGCCTGCTCATGCCGTACCTCACCGCGGGGATCACACCCGGCTGGACGGACTACCTGCGGGCGTTCGCCGCCGCCGGGGCGGACGCGATCGAGGTCGGCCTGCCCTTCTCCGACCCCACGCTGGACGGCGTCACCATCCAGCAGGCCGGCGAGACGGCGCTGGCCCGGGGGGCGAGCACCCGCCGGATCCTCGCCGACCTGTCCGCCATGCCGGACCCGGGCGTGCCGCTGGTCGTCAGCACCTACTACAACCTGGTGCTGCACGACGGCCCCGAGGCGTTCTGCGCCGCGCTGCGCCGGGCCGGCGTCGCCGGCCTGATCGTGCCCGACCTGCCGGTGCACGAGGCCGGCGAGCTGACCGACGCGGCCGCCGGCGCCGGGATCGAGCTGGTCCTGCTCGCCTCGCCGGCGACGCCGCAGCCGCGGCTGGCGGAGATCTCCTCCCGCAGCCGCGGATTCGTCTACGCGGTCTCGCTGATGGGCACCACCGGGGAGCGGGCCGCCCTCGCCGCCTCGGCGGCCGGGCTCACCGGGCGGATCAGGCGCGTCACCGACCGGCCGGTCTTGCTAGGATTTGGCATTTCCACCCCGGACCAGGCACGCGAAGCCCGCCGGCACGCCGACGGCGTGGTGGTCGGCGCCGCGGTCATGCGGCGGGTGCTCGACGGGGCCGGGCCGGACGACCTGCGGGTCTTCCTCGCGACCCTGCGCCGAGCCCTCGACGCAGGCTCTCAACCAGGAGTGTGACCGACCGCGATGACCCCCGACGCCGGGCACGAGGCGAGATACCGCGCCATCGCCGCCGACCTCGCCGCGAAGATCCGCTCGGGACACTACGCCCCCGGTCAGGCGCTGCCGCCGCAACGGGAGCTGAGCGCCTCCTACGGGGTGACCCTCATGACGCTGCGCCAGGCGTTGCGGGAGCTCAGCGACGAGCGGCTGATCGTGCAGCGGCCCGGCAAGGGCACGTTCGTCGCCCCGCCCCACCTGGCCTACCAGCTCGACTCGCTGCGCAGCCTGGTCGACGACCTGCGCAAGCAGGGCCACGACGTGCGCACCGCGGTGGCCGGGCGGGCGGTGCGCCGGGTCCCCGCCCGGATCGCCGCGGAGCTGCGGCTGCGGCCCGGCGACACCGCCCTGCGGCTGGAGCGGGTCCGCGAGTTCGCGGGCCGCCCCGCCGTACACCAGGTGTCCTGGGTCCGCCGGCCGGTGGCCGAGCGGATCCGCGAGCGCGACTTCACCGCCGTCTCCCTCTACACCGCCCTCGCCGACGCGGGGGTGGCGGTCGCCCGGGCGACCGAGGTGGTCCGGCCCGGCCTGCTCGACCCCGCCGCCGCCGGCCACCTCCACGAGCCGCCGGGCAGCCCGGTGCTCCTCAGCACCCGGATCACCTACACCCTCGACGCCACGCCCGTGGTGTCGGACCAGGCCACCATCCTCGGCAGCATGATGGAGATCCGCACCGAACGCGCCGCCACCGGCCTGTCCGTCACCTGGGGCGCCACCAGCTGAGGCCGCTACGTCCTGTAGCGGTAGAGGATCCGGCCGCGGGTGAGGTCGTAGGCGCTGAGTTCCACCAGCACCCGGTCGTACGGCAGGATCTTGATGTAGTTCTTCCGTATCTTCCCGCTGATGTGCGCCAGCACCTTGTGCCCGTTCTCGAGCTCCACCCTGAAGGTGGCGTTGCGCAGGCACTCGATGACGGTGCCCTCGACTTCTATGCCTTCTGTCGTTCTTGCCATGTCGTCGTCCTTGTCCGGTCGGTGTCTGTGAGGTCGTGCGGTGACGGGCGGGGGCCTCAGCGCAGCACCAGCTCCAGGCTGCTGTTCACACGCCGGGCGCCGACGCCCTCGAACAGCGCCACGGCCGCCCCGTTGGATTCGTTCACATCGGCCGAGGCCGCCTCGATCCCGCAGCGGTGCAGCGAGCCCAGCACATGGGCGAGCAGCGCCCGGGCGACGCCGCGGCGCTGCCGGCCGGACCGCACGGCGATCAGCCCGATCCGCCTGCACCGCGGCTGCCGCAGCACCGTCGTCACCCGGAGCAGTCCCACGTACTCATCGCCCTGTGCCGCCACCGCGTACTGCGACGGGTCCACCGTGGTGGCGCCGTCCGGGCGGGGCGGCACCTCGGCGGGCATCTCCCGCCATCCGACGGTGGCCTCGACCTCCTCGCGGATCACGCGCTCCAGCGTGAGCAGAGGCCCCCGCTCCGCCCGGCCGACGGCCACTATCGTCACGCCCGCCGGCGGCGCCGAGCCGAGTCCGGTGACCTGCGGATCGGTGGGCACGAGATACTCCCACTCGCGGCGCCGCATCGTGAAGCCGGCCCGTTCCCAGTCCGACACCAGGTCGAGGTCGGCCCCGTCGGCCACCGTGTACAGCGGCCTGGGCAGGTCCGCCAGCATGGTCTCGGCGAGCCGGTCGAAGGCCGCGCCGTGCCACGCGTCGATGCTGAGGAACATCCGCCCGTCGGGCCTGAGAGAGGTGTAGCCGCGGCCGACCGTCAGGTCGTCCTCCACGGCGTGCCACTGCGTCTCCGCGACCCGGGTGATCATTACGGCATGCTTGTCCATGCCCGGGGTGAAACGTGCTGAACTCATTGGTCGCCGCCTTTCGGGATCGCCTTGTCGAGGCACTCCCGGCGACACCTGTGTCAGCCGCCCGGCCGTGACTGCGAGGGGGAGCACCCACTTCGAACAACGTTCACGGGTCTCACCTCCTCCGGGTCTGTCACGGTTCGCGGCACATTACCGGCGCGAACGCCGTCCCGTCCAGCCGTTTTCCGCATCGCCGCGACCCACCGCCGGTTGCCGTGCGCCTTCCGGCCCGCGGTCCCGGGCCGGAAGGCGCACGTCGAGGCTCAGCCGGCGGGGAAGCGGCGGTTCGTCCAGGCGGACAGCTCGGTCCGGGCCGCGGCCAGTTGCCCGGCGGTCACGGGTGCGCCGGTCGTGGTGTTGACGACGAGGGCGGTGTGCACCGCGCCCGGCGATCCGGGGGCCGCGGTGAGCTGCAGCTTGTACGCCGAGGAGGAGCCGGATTCGTGGACGGCCCTGACGGGGCCGGAGGCGGGCACGCCGTCGACCGTGCCGAGGTCGCCGACGACCACGGTGCCCGCCGGAGTGAACGAGCGCGGCAGGTGCAGCTCCGTGGGAGCGGCGCCGACCGATCCCCTCCACACCAGCACGCCGTACTGGCGGTCCTTGACGAGGGCGGCCAGGCCGGGCATCGAGGACGGGACGGTGAGCCACGCCTGCTGCCGGCCGGCGCCGCCGTATCCGGAACGGGCCAGGTCCTCGAAGGCGAAGGCCAGGGTGTCGCCGTCGACCGCCGAGGGGTAGAGCCGGTCCAGCACGCGCGCGTCCAGCCGGAGCGCGAGCCCGCCCGCCTCGTCGGCGGCCACGACCGAGTGGTCCTCGTCGTTCCATCCGTCGCCCTCGGTCTGCACCTTGCCGGGGTTGCCGTTCATGAGCTCGCGGTGGCGGCCGCTGTAGAGGTCCCAGTGCCACTGCATCGACGACAGCACCGAGCCGCCCGCCGCCGGCCCGCTCCACCAGTCGCGGCCGGCCAGGCCGGAGTCCATGGCCTGGTACATCGCGCGGATCATCCAGGGGGTGCGGTCGCTGCCCGTCCCGGACAGCTTGTTCCCGAACTCCGACACCAGCGGCGCGGTGCCCAGGTCGGTGGCCCGCCGCCGGATCTCGTTCATGGCGGCGGCGTAGGTCCCGTCCGAGGCGGGCGAGGGGTCCAGGGTCATCCGGGCGCCGTCGTAGTAGTGGCTGTTGAACACCATCCGGGTGCCCAGCCGGCCGGCCGAGGTCATGCCGCCCTGCTCGAAGAAGCCGGTGTTCCAGAAGACCAGCGGCTCGACGAAGGCGGGTTTGGCGTCCCAGCCCGCTTCGTCCATGGCGGTACGGAAGCGCTGGTAGAAGGGCATCAGGTGGTTCTTCTCCCAGTCCAGGCCCGTGCCGCCGTCCAGGCCGCCGTCGAAGGGCTCGTTGAACGGGTCGAGGCCGACGATGCCGTCGAAGGCGCTCTGCGGCAGTCGCTGCTTCAGGTACGTCATGGCCGCCTTGGCCTGGGCGAGGTAGGCGTCCTGGACGCCGACCGGCCCGGCGGGGGTGGTGAGCACCCGGTTGTGCCAGAAGTCGTGGGCGGCCTGCCGTACGGCGGCGTTGGTCTGCATGTTCTGCCCCCACAGCAGGCAGATGCCGCAGGACTCCCTGGGATAGCCGCCGGCCCGGATCACCCACTCGGGCGCGCCGTCCCCGGTGTACCAGCTGCCGGGGTTGAACAGGTGGGAGGAGTAGAGGTCCTGGTGGTAGTCCAGCAGGACGCGGAACCCGCGATCGGTGAACGCCCTGATCTGCGCGACGGCCCGGTCGAGGTAGGCGTGGTCGATCCGGCCGGGGGCGGGCTGGACCCCCTCCCAGCCGATCAGGAAGCGGACCGCGTTGGCACCGGTCAGATCGCGCATCGCCTGGGCGGACCTGGCGGCGTCCGCGCTCGTGCGGAACGGCAGCAGGCCGTTCTCGTACAGCTTGGCGCTGCCGGAGACGTTGAAGCCGCGCAGGGTCACCTCACGGCCGTCGGCGTCCCGGAACACCCAGCCCTGCTGTCCGGGAGCCACCACGACGGCCCCCTGCCCGTCGTCCGCCCTCGCCGGGGCCGCGCCGGCGGCGGCCACACCGGCCACCGCTGCGAGGACGGCCGAGGCCACCCGGACCGAACGGAGTGAACGGAGCGAACGGCCCGACGAACGGGCTGACGAACGGGCTGACACGGAGGACACACGCATCACTGGCATGGCACGGCCTTTCAGCCGGGACCCTCACTGTGCAAGAATCTTCTTGCAGTTGCAAGAGCTATCTTGCATCCGTGCCATCCACCACACGTGAGCGCATCCTCGACGCCGCCCTGGAGCTGATCCAGCAGCGCGGCTTCGGCGGGACGGCCGTCACCGACATCGAGGAACGGGCCGGGCTCTCCCCCGGCAGCGGCAGCTTCTACCGGCATTTCCGCTCCAAGGAGCACGTGTTCGGCGAGCTGTTCGAACGCGAACTCGAGCGCGCCCAGCAGCACCGCCGGGCCTTCGAACGCGGCCCCCTCACCGGCGACTCACAGGACGCCCTCGCCCGCCGCCTGTTGCAGCAGCTCGACTACATGGCCCGCATCAGGCCGCTGATCACCCTGCTGGCCCGCGAGCACGGCCGGTTCCCCGAACTCACCGGCAGGATCGGCGACGCCCTCCTGGACCGGGGCATCGCCGAGGAGGCCGATCACCTGCGGCGGGACCTGCCGGGCGTCTCGGACGACGACGATCCGCACGCGCTGCTCGCGGTCATGGTCTCCGCCCTGACCGGCTATCACCTGTCCCGCGAGTTCTTCGGCCGGCCACCGGCCGACGTCGACCCCGCCCGGTTCGCGGCCGCGCTCGCCCGCCTCATCGCCGCGCCCCGCCCCCCGTCATGAGCCGGATCCTTCGAGCTCGCGCCGGTAGGCCTCCAGGACGAGGCCGTGGAAATGATGGACCGCGTGCTCCGACAGCCCGGAGCCGCCGGGATCGTGAACGATCTTCCCCTGGGTGAACGCGGGGGTGCGCATGCCGCGCTGGACGCTCTCCACCAAGGCGATGTCCTCCACCTGGAGGACCTCGTCGATGTAGCGGATGCTGTCCAGCTCGGCCTCGTCGGCCTCGGCGGTCTCCAGATAGAAGTCCCAGGTCTCGTGCGTACGTTCCGGGCCGTCGGGGATGATCTGCAGCACCATGAAGTTCCCGCGGCCCGGATAGCGCAGCAGGCAGGTGTTGGGCCACAGCCACCAGACCGCGTGCTCGGTGACCGTCGCGCCCGACACGTCGTAGGCGGAGTTCTCCGCCTTTCCGGCCTGGGCCATGTGGCTGGAGTAGATCCCGTGGGTGGTGACCCGGTAGGTGCTCATGTCGACCAGGGACACGAAGTCCTTGTGGGCCACGTGGCAGGGGTAGCACTCCAGGAAGTTGTCGACGACGTTCTTCCAGTTGGAGGCGATGTCGTAGGTGAGCCGGCGGGCGAGGGTCAGCTCGGCCACGTCCGGCGCCCGCGCCCGGATCTCCGCCTCCAGGTCCCCGGCCTGCTCCGGCAGCGGGGCCGCCCCGGGGTCGAGGTTGACGTAGACCATGCCGCCGAACTCGGCGACCCGGACCTGCTCCAGGCACACCGCGGAGGTGTCGAAGCCCGGCATGCCGCCGGTGTTGCGCGCCCGCCTCAACCGGCCGGCGAGGTCGAAGTTCCAGGCGTGGTAGGGGCACACGATGCTGCGCCGGACGCCGGAACCGGACAGCAGTTCGTGCGCCCGGTGCTTGCACACGTTGTAGAACGCCCGCAACGCGCCGGCCTCGTCCCGGACGGCGACGATCGGCATGCCGGCCACCGTGCCCGTCACATAGCTCCCGGGCTCCCGCAGCTTCTCCACATGGCACAGCCACTGCCAGGTGCGCGCGAAGATCGCCCGCTGCTCGACCGCGAACCACTTCGGATCCGTGTAGGCGTCGGCGTGCAACGACATCGACAGCGCCGGGTCGGGGTCGTATCCGGCTGAGATGTGATCGATTTCGGGGATCGAGTGCGGTGTCACCGTACCTCCGATACATGACACCAGGCGCACGGGGCCGAGTGGTCATCCCGTGAGACGGCACAGAAATCCTGTGTCGGCCTAATTGAGCGTAAGATCCTTTTCGCCGGGTTTCAAGCCCCCGGGCGGGCCCGCCGGACAGCGCGCCGACCGGTGATCGCCGCCCCCGGAAATGCGGCCCGGCTCCGCCATGCCGTGGCGGCATGACGGAACCGGGCCGGAGTCACTCTGGGCTCAGCCGGACGCGCCGGCGGCCTGCGGACGGGAGGAGACCGGAAGCGGGGCGCTCCAGGGAAGCCTGTCGGTCGGCCACAGCTCACGCTGCTGCTGCTTCTTCTTCGCGGTCAGGGCCTCGACCCGGCCGCCCACCGGGCAGCGGAAGCCGTACGGGGGCAGGGTCAGTGAGATCAGGTAGTTGTCGATCGGCACCGTGCTGCACTCGTCCTTGCCGTAGATGCGGTGGCCCCAGCCCTCGTAGGTGATCAGGCGCGCCTTGGGGCCGAACTGCCGGGCCACGTTGGCCGACCACGAGTACGGCGTCGAGGGGTCGTGCAGGGAGTTGCCCAGCAGGATCGGGGCGCTGCCCGTGTAGCGCAGCCGGTGCTGCGGGTTGGTGGTGGGGTGGCCCAGGCAGACGGGCAGGTCCTCGATCGGCATCGGGTTGTAGCGCATGTCCGGGGCGTGACGGTTGCCGCTGCGCAGAAGGTGGGCGTATTCCCTGTAGTTGCGCACCGGCAGCTTGTAGTCCTGGCACAGGATCGCGGTGGGCAGGTGGGCGACCTCGCCCGAGACGGGCTGGCGGCCGGGCAGCGGGGGCACCCACTCCGGCGGCTCCCCGCCGTCCAGGGCGCGCAGCATCTCGCTCAGCAGCTGCCAGGCGGGTCCCTCGTTGCCCAGCACGCCCTGCCACAGCACCTGGATCTCGGTCATCGGGCGGTCGGTGACACCCGGGTAGTACAGCTTGCCGCTGCGGGCCTTGGCCAGGATCCTCTCCCACACCTCCCGCACGTCCTTGCCGTGCAGAGCGCAGCCTGGCTCCTGGTCGCACCAGCCGACGAACTGGTCGAAGGCGTCCTCGACGGCGGCGGCCTCACTGTCGAGGAAGGCCTTGACGCCGAGGCTGTGGTCCATGTTGCTGTCCAGGGCCATGGCCCGGATCCGGTCCGGGAACAGCTCGGCGTACATCTGGCCGATCAGCGTGCCGTACGAGATCCCGTAGAAGGTGAGCTTCTCCTCCCCCAGCGCGGCGCGCAGGGCGTCCAGGTCGCGAGCGACGTTGACCGAGTCGACGTGGTCGTACAGGGGGCCGGTACGGGCCCGGCAGTCCGCGCGCAGCTTCTTGGCGTAGGCGCTCCACCGGGCGAAGTCGGCCTGGCTCTTCATGACGGCGTACGGCATCTGGTTGTACACCGACGCCGAGCAGATCACCGGGTGGCTGCGGCCCACGCCCCGCGGGTCGAAGCCGACGATGTCGAAGTGCCTCTGCAGCTCCGGGGTGAAGAAACCGGGAGCGCCGTAGGCGGCCTCCACGCCCGACCCGCCCGGACCGCCCGGGTTGATCACCAGGGACCCGACGCGGGCCGCGGGATCGGTGGCCTTTCGGCGGGCGACGGCCAGCTCGACGGTGGGCCCGTTCGGACGGGACCAGTCGATCGGCACCGCCAGCCTGCCGCACTCGGCGGAGGGCTCCTCCTCGCAGGGAGCCCAGTTGATGCGGCCCTTGCCGGGGACCGGGGCCGGTGAGGTCGTCGGAGCCGGCGACGCCGTCGGGGTCACCGAGGGCTTCGGGGTGGCCGCGACTGCGTTTCCGGGGCCCGCGGCGACGGCCGGTGATACGGGTAACAGCGTCGCCATCGCCGCGAAGGCGACGGCCAGCAGGGGGGATCTTCTCGACACAGTGCTCCAATCGCCGATCGGCCGACGGGCCCGCGGATGGAGCACCCGGTCGGCCCAGGTCATCGTCTGTCGGCAGCCGCGACGACTCTCGAAGCCGGCGGCGGCGAACGCGGCCCCCGTGTTGACCGCGACAAATCGACGGCAGCACGATACAACGCCATGATCCAGAAGATCCTGACTATTGCCGTAAATGTGATCTTCGGTTTGATGCCGGAGCGGCGGGGTGTCAGGCGGGATCCCGCGGTGAGAACGCCACGGGTTCGATGCGGAACAGCGCGGTGCGCACCTCTCCCTCCTGCTCGGCGCCGGGGGCGCGCCCGGCCACGGCCTTCAGCACGTCCACGGTGGTGATCATCCCGATCAGGCGGCCACGGCCGTCGAGCACCGGCAGATGGTGGACCTCCGCCCGGCGCATCGGCTCCCAGGCCATCAGCGGCGACTCCTCGGGAGGGATCGTGACCAGAACACGGCTCATCACCTGCCCGGCGGTCAGCGCCTCGGTGGTCGGGGTCTTGGCGTCCATCGTTCCTCCTTGGCAGAAGTGTGCGCCCCCGCTGTCACGGCCGGTCCGGTGTCCGGGTGACCGGTGTGATGCGGGACGACGGCGACGGGACCGGAGGAGGGGGTACGCGGATCGCTCATCGTTCTCACCCCGCCCCCATCATCGGAGACGACGGCGTTCCAGGGCAGAGCGCGACGTCCCCCGCCTGCGGGGACGTTGGAACCGTTCCGGATCCCTCGGCGGCATCCCGATCCCCGGCGGCCGGTCATCCTTCCGCGGCCATGCGGGCCGCACCGGTGGTGGTGGGGATGATGTTGACCGCCGCCGAGCGGGCCCGGCTGCGGATGACTTCCGGCCCTGCCCACGCGACCCGTGCAAACGCGGATCACACCTCAGGGGCGGATTCCTCGGGAGGCGGCGGCGCGGCCGGGACGTTCCGGCCGGGGTCCTCAGAAGCGGAACCGGACGCCTTCTTCGAAGCGATGAGACGTACGTCACCCCGTCGGCGCCGCGTCTTCTCACGTGAGGACATGACGCCCACCTGAGGGCATGGCGGG
>NZ_BOOK01000082.1 GCF_016863195.1 Paraplanobispora takensis
ACGAGGTCAAGAACCTGGCCCAGGAGACCGCCTCGGCGACCGACGAGATCGGCCGTCTGGTGCAGGCCATCCAGACCGACAGCACCGCCGCGGTCGGCGCCATCAACAAGATCAGCGAGGTCATCTCCGGGATCAGCAGCTACCAGCTGACGATCGCCAGTGCGGTGGAGGAGCAGACCGCGACGACGAACGAGATGAACCGCAACGTGGCCGACGCCGCCGCCGGGGCCTCCCGCATCGCCGACAACATCGCCCTGGTGGCCTCCTCGGCCTCCGAGGTCGACACCGACATCACCCGCTCGCGCCAGACCGTGGCCGAGCTCAACAGCGTGTCCCAGCGCCTGCGGGAGGCCGTCGGCCAGTTCCGCCACTGATCCGGCCGGCCGGGGTGTCCACGTCGTGAAGGCCCCGAGTGTTTACGGCGTAAACACCTGGAGGCGTCCACGGCGCGAGCGCCCGAGGTGTTTACGCCGTAAACACCCGCCGGTGTCCACGGCCGGAGCACTCCAGGTGTTTACGGCGTAAACACTTCGCCGTCCCGCAGCCCTCGTTCCACCAACCGAACAGACCGATCCGACCGCGTCGTCCATGACGAGAAGGAAGACCACAGTGCGCTACAGGAGCATGGCCGTGCTGGCCGCCGTGGCCGTCACGGCCCTCGCCGGGTGCGGCGCCGAACCGGAACCGGCACTCCGCCTCGCCGCCGCCGAGAGCGACGGCCTGGGCCTGGAGCAGGTGCGCGTCGGGCTCGCCTTCGACCAGGGCGGCCGGGGCGACAAGAGCTTCAACGACGCGGCGGCCGCGGGCCTGGACCGGGCGAAGAAGGAGCTGGAGGTCGACGGGGTCGAGGTCACGCTCTCCGAGGAGACCGACGAGGAGCGGGTGACCAGGCTGCGCGAGCTGGCCGAGGCCGGGCGCAACCCCGTCATCGCGGTCGGCTTCCTGTACGCCAAGGCCGTCCAGACGGTCGCCGCGGAGTTCCCCGAGACCACCTTCGCCATCGTCGACGACGACTCCTTCAGCGCCCCGAACGTGGTCTCCCTGGTCTTCGCCGAGGAGCAGGGCTCCTACCTCGTCGGAGCCACGGCGGCCCTGAAGTCGCGCTCCGGCCGGATCGGGTTCATCGGCGGCGTGCGCATGCCGCTGCTGCAGAAGTTCGAGGCGGGCTTCACCGCCGGTGCCCGCAAGGCCCGGCCGGGTGTGCGGGTCAGCGTCGACTATCTGTCCACTCCCCCGGACTTCAGCGGCTTCGGCGTCCCCGACAAGGCCAAGGAGATCGCCGAGCGGATGCTCGCCGACGGGGTGGACGTCGTCTACACCGCCGCCGGAGCGTCCGGCGCCGGTTCGCTGCAGGCGGTCGCCGCCCGCAAGGGCACCTGGGCCGTCGGAGTCGACTCCGACCAGTACCAGACCGCCGAGGCCGGGGTCCGGGACTCCATCCTGAGCTCGATGATCAAGCGCGTGGACAACGCGGTCTTCCAGGAGATCCAGGCCTTCATCAAGGGCGACCGCGCCGGGGGCGTCAAGCGCTTCGACCTCAAGACCGACGGCGTGGGCTACTCGGTCTCCAACACCAAGGCCGTGAGCGCGGTGCAGCGCAAGGTGGACAGCATCCGCCAGCAGATCCTCGACGGCGCCGTCACGGTTCCCACCAAGCCCTGACCCGGACCCCGGCCTCCCGACCCGTGGAGTGTTTACGGCGTAAACACTCCACGGACCGGCCGGCGGTGAGTGTTTACGCCGTAAACACTTCGCGGCACCGCTCGCGGCGCGCCGTACTCCGCGCTCGTGGGGTACGGCGGATCCGCGGCGGTGTTTACGGCGTAAACACCGCTCGTGGAGTACGGCGGACCCATGGCGGTGTTTACGGCGTAAACACTCCGGCCGCTCGCCGGACCCGGGCCCTCAGGCCAGGGAGTCGATCCAGCGCTCCAGCCGGCGGCCCTCCACGGCCATCAGCTCGGGGTCGCGGAAGGTGTTGGTGAGCAGGGATATCCCCTGGTAGGCGGCGATCAGGGCGGCGGCGAGCTCGCGCGAGTCCTCGCGCCCCATCTCCCGGAACTGCAGCTCGGCCCAGTCGAGCAGCGTCCGCATGACGTCGGCGATCGCGCGGTCGAGACCGTCGTCGCGCTTGTCGAGCTCCGAGGCCAGCGTCCCGGTGGGGCAGCCGAACCGGGCGGCGAGCTCGCGCTGTTCCACCCAGCCGTTCAGGAGGGCTTTGAGCCGCTCCCGCGGGGTGGGCAACCGGGCGAGCGAGGCGGTCATCTCCCCCAGGTCGCGCCGGTGCGCCTCGATCGCCGCCTCGATGAGCTGGTCCTTGGTCTTGAAGTAGTAGTAGACGTTGCCCACCGGCACCTCGGCCGCCTTGGCGATGTCGGCCAGCGTCGTCTTCTCGACCCCCTGCTCGTGCAGGATCCGTACGGCGGCGGCCGCCAGCCGTTCCCGTTTCCCCGGCTGCCGCCGGACCCCTGTTGAGTCAGCCACCTGACTAACTCTAGACGTACGGCGGAGCCACCCGCTATGGTCCGTTCTTAGTTAGTCAACTAACTCAGAGAGGGACACATCATGATCGTCGTGACGGGTGCGACCGGTAACGTCGGACGCGAGCTTGTCCAAGTGCTTGCTTTGGCAGGGGAGAAGGTGACGGCGGTCTCCCGCACGCCGTCGCCGGTCCCGGCCGGGGTCCGGCACGTGCCGGCCGACCTCACCGAGCCCGCGAGCCTGCGGGAGGCACTCAACGGCGCCGGGGCGCTGTTCCTGCACAACACCGGCGTCAGCGCGCATCTACTGGATCTGGGCGCCATCCTCGATGTCGCCAGAGCCGGCGGAGTGCGGCAGGTCGTGCTGCTGTCCTCCCAGGGCGTCGCCACCAGGCCGGAATCGGCCTCCCACGGGGGCACCGGGCAGTCCATCGAGGACGCCGTCCGCGTCTCGGGCCTGGACTGGACGATCCTGCGGCCCGGCGGCTTCGCCTCCAACGCCTTCGCCTGGGCCGAGTCGGTCCGCACCCGGCGCACGGTCGCCGCCCCCTTCGGGGACGTCGGCCTGCCGGTCGTCGACCCGGCCGACATCGCCGAGGTGGCCGCCGCGGCCCTGAGCCGGGACGGTCACACAGGGCAGATCTACGAGCTGACCGGGCCCGCTCTCAGCACGCCCCGCCAGCAGGCCGCGGCGATCGGCGACGCGCTCGGCGAGCCGGTCCGGTTCACCGAGCAGACCCGTGAGGAGGCACGTGCGCAGATGCTGACGTTCATGCCCGGACCCGTGGTGGAGACGACGCTGGCCATCCTCGGCGAGCCCATCCCCGCCGAGCGGCGGATCAGCCCCGACGTCGAGCGGGTCCTCGGCCGGGCGCCGCGCGCCTTCGCCGACTGGGCGGCGCGCAACGCCGGAGCCTTCCGCTGAGCCCGGAGCGCGCCGGAGCCCGGGACCGGGCGGAGGACCGGAGCCGAGCGAGGACCAGGGGCGGGCCGCCCCCTGCTGGGCGTTCCCACCCGGGACGTGCGCCGCGGGTCAGGAGCAGGCGCGCATGATCTCCGCCAGTTCGTCCGGTCGCAGCGGCGGTTCCGGCAGGGGGCGGGCCGCCGTGGCCCGCAGGCCGTCCAGCATCAACGCCAGGTGGCGGCGCCAGGCCTGGGGCCTGACTGCGGCGGTGGCCTCGACCGTCCGAGCCGTTCCCCAGGTCAGGAAGGCCATGTCCTCCAGGGTGACGTCCTCGCGCAGCGCCCCGGACTCCCGCGCCCGGTCGAGGATCCGCACCATCGACTCGTAGCCGCGCGCGTGCTCCTCGGTGGGAGGCGCCTGCGGGAGGCGGCGGGAGACCAGGTCGTTGTATCCGCGGTCGGCGGCCTGCAGTTCGCAGACCCGCTCCAGGAAGTGGACCAGGCCCGCCCACGGGTCGGCCATCGCCAGGGCGTGCTCGGCGATCTCGGCCACGGTCGCGACGCGGTCGGCGAAGACGGCCTCGACCAGGTCGGCCCGCTCGGGGAAGTGGTTGTACAGCGTGCCGCTGCTGACCCCCGCCGTGCGGGCGATCTCGTCGAGGGAGACGTCCAGGCCCCGGGCGGCGAACAGCTCGCGGGCGGTGGTGACGAGCAGGTCGCGGTTGCGCTGCGCGTCCTTCCTCAGCGGCTTCGTGCGGGGCGGCATGAGCCGATCCTACCTAAGTTGACCGTACTCCCAACTTATGCGTACGCTCCAAATAAGTTGAGAGTACGGTCAACTTATTGAGATCCCTCGAAGGAGCTGACTTCCGCATGCCCGAGACCCTTGCGATCTTCGGTGCCGGTCCCGTCCTGGGCCTGTCCGTCGCCCGCCGCTTCGGCCGCGAAGGCTTCCGCGTCGCGCTCGTCGCCCGTACCGCCGCCAACCTCGACCGCCTGGTGGCCGAACTGGCCGCCGACGGCATCGAGGCGGCCGGCTTCACCGCCGACGTCTACGACCGCGACCAGATCGCGGACGCCGTCGCGGCCATCGGGCGCGCCTACGGGCGCATCGACGTCGCGGAGTTCAGTCCGGGCGGCGGCGACATGGGCGAGGGCATCCAGGCCGCGCTCGACGTCGACGTCGAGAACACGCAGCTGATCCTCGATCGCTTCCTGCTGTCGGCGGTCGCCCTGGTCCGGCAGGTGCTGCCCGGCATGGTCGAGCGCGGCGAGGGTGCGATCCTGTTCACCGCGGGCCAGTCGGGCCTGCACCCGACCCCGTTCCTGGGCAACGTCGGCATGGCCCAGGCCGCGCTGCGCAACTACGTCCACACGCTCAACGCCTCGCTGGCCGACAAGGGTGTGTACGTGGGCGCGGTCAACGTCGGCGCCCTCATCGAGGGCAGCGTGCCGCACCGGGCGATCACCTCCTCGGCCGAACCGCTCGGGTTCGAACCGGAGGTGATCCACCCCGATGTCTTCGCCGACCACTTCTGGGACCTGTACGCCACCCGTGACCGGCCCGAGGCCCTGGTCGGCGCCTTCGGCCGCTGACTCCCTCCGACGAGGCGGAGGGTCAGGGGGCCGCCTGGCCGCCGGGCGCGACGACCGGCAGGAGGGCGGGGCGCTTGGCCGTACGGCCGTCGCCGGAGGAGCGCCCGCGCAGGCGGCGGCCGATCCACGGTCCGGCGAACGAGGCCAGCCAGCGCGCCTCCGTCGCCGCCACCTGCCAGGCGGCCGGTGCGGGCAGCGGCGGGAGCGGGTCCATCCAGGTGCCGTCGCTGCCGGGGAGCTCCAGCGCGTGCGCCAGCGCGGCGGCGATCACGGAGTGGCCGTGCGGGCTGGCGTGCAGCCGGTCGGCGCTCCATATCCGCGCGTCGGTGACGGAGGTGAGCGGGAAGGTGTCGATGAGGATCACGCCGTGACGGGCGGCGGCCTGGCGGATGCGGGCGTTGAGGTCGAGCACCCTGGGCAGCAGCCGCCGTGCGATCGGGACGATCCTGCCGATGTCGGGGAAGGTCACGGTGACCACGTGCGCCCCGGTGGCGGTCAGCGCGGCGAACATCTCCTCCAGGGCGCCGGCCACCTCGGCCGCGTCGAACCGGGGGCGGATGAGATCGTTCATGCCCGCCATGACGGTGACCAGGTCGGGGCTCAGCTTCAGGGCGGCCTCGAGCTGTTCGTCGCGGACCTGGGCGGCCAGCCGGCCGCGTACGGCGAGGTTGGCGTAGAGCAGGTCGGGGTTGAGGCGGGCCAGCTGCTCGGCGAGCCGGTCGGCGAAGCCGCGATGACCCCGCACGTCGTCGCCGTCGCCGAGTCCTTCGGTCTGGCTGTCCCCGAGGGCGACGTACCGGTGATAGGCGGTCACGACAACGCTCCCTTCTCCTGTTGTGCGCTCTCGTCTTGCGCGGTCCCGTCTCGTACGGCGCGCTCGCTCAGCGTCCGCGCCGTCTGCAGGCACCACTCGTGCATCTGCCGCTCCAGGCGGAGCCCGCCCAGGCAGGTGAGGTACGGGCCGACACGTTCCCCCCGGCGCAGGAACTCCTCCTCCTCCAGCTCGCCCCGCAGGCGGAGCAGCATCTTGCCGAACAGCTCCAGCTTGGCCGCGGCCTCGGCGGCGCGCTCCTGGAGCTGGGCGATGAGGGGGCCGGGGGCCAGCAGGTCGCAGGCGTGGACCTTCACGATCAGGTCGTCGCGGATCAGCAGGGGTTTGGCCGGCGCCGCGGCGAAGGCGGCCAGCTCGGCGAGACCTGCCCCGGTCACGGTGAACACCCGCTTGTCGGGACGTCCCCGCTGGACCACCCGGCGGCCCGTCAGCAGGCCGTCGGTCTCCATCTTGGCCAGCTCGGCGTACAGCTGCTGCGGGGTGGCGTACCAGAAGTCGGAGACGCCCACATCGAAGATCTTCGTCAGCTGGTAGCCGCTGAACTCACCGTCCAGCAGCGCCGCCAGCACCGCGTGCCGCAGAGCCATCGGCTAGCTGTACTCAAGGAATTGAGTAGTCATGGACGTGACTATAGGAGGAGAGGTCCGGGGAGGCAAGATCGGTCCTGTTTCTGACTTACGTTAACGAGGGTTATCGCAACTCAGACGTACGAGAGCAAAGTATTTCGCTTAACTCGATTCACTTAAGCGATACACGTAAGCTTTTGCTTGAACACGTTCAACCTCGCTGCGCCGATGGCGGCCGGGAGGTTCTCACTGCAGCCCGGTGCTCCGGGCTGCAGGGTACCCCGCTGCGTTCTCGGCAGCGTTTCCGACAATGTCCCCGGCTGTGTCCCCGGCAGCGCTACCGGTCACCTTCCGCCGCCACTGGTCGATGACCTGCCGGAAGGCCTCGCTCATCAGGAGGATGAGTTCGGCTGAGGACTCGAAGCGGGCGCCCGCCGGGGTCGCGACCCCGAGGATCTCTGCCCCGCGGCGCGATGCGGCCTCCAGCGCCTCGTTCATCTGCAACGACGCCAGGATGGACCGGAGCCAGATCTCGTCGTCGATGACATAGCGTTCGCGCCGCGCGCCGGCGGGGCGTTCCCGTCTGAGCATTCCCTGCTGTTCGAGGAAGGCGACGGCGTGCGAGATCGACGCCGGGCTGACGCGCAGCCGCTGGACCAGGTCGGCGGCGGTGAGGGTGCCGGAGTCGGTGATGTACAGGCAGGCCAGCACCCTGGCCTCCATCCGGGGCAGGCCCTGCCGGATGAGGAGTGCGGTGAAGGACTCCGTGAACTCCTGCACCGCCCGGGGGTCACGCCCCGGGGCGCTGTCGAAGACCGGCGGCGCCGCGGGCCGGGCCTGCTTGTGCCGGCGCGCACGGTGCCGGGTGGCCTCCTGCGCCCGGTCCGCTCCGTAGCCGTCGGGCCCGCCGTTGCGGGTGACCTCCCGCATGACGGTCGAGGCGGGCCGGCCCAGACGCCGGCCGATCTCCGCGTATCCGAGTCCCTCGGCCAGCCCCGCGGCGATGTGCCGACGGTCCTCATCGGTGAGTCTGCCTCCGGGCATCGGTGCCTCGTCTCCCATCTGCCTGCGTACGCGGAGCCCGCCTCCCGCACACCCGCCGCCCAGTATGCATTCACCCACACCTCATTGCAATGCAATCCCGAACTCCCATTGCATTCAGACTCACACTCATTGCAAAGAAGGCCATCTAGCTTGGGTTTGACAGGTATATACGGCCTCAAAATCTGTTGACTGATTTATGAATGCAATGTAGCTTCACATGCGTTCAGAGGTTCTCGAACAACGGCGGATGCCGGTGAGGAGATTGACGATGAGACACGGCGATGGTGGCTTCTCCGAGGCGGGACTGCGCAGGGTGCGCGGGGTGCTGACGCGGTATGTCGACTCCGGGAAGATCCCCGGGCTCGTCGCCCTGGTCAGCCGCGGCGGGCAGACGCACGTCGAGACGATCGGGACCATGCACCGTGACGGTGGCGCGCCGATGCGCCGGGACACGATCTTCCGGATGGCCTCGACGTCCAAGCCGGTCGCGATCGCGGCGGCGATGGTCCTGCTGGACGAGTGCAGGCTGCGACTGGACGACGTGGTGGAACCGTGGCTGCCCGAGCTCGCCGGCCGCCAGGTGCTCAGGCGGATCGACGGCCCGCTGGACGACACCGTGCCGGCGCGGCGGCCGATCACCGTGCGGGACCTGATGACCTCCACGTTCGGGCTCGGCATGGACCTGACGTCGATCGGCACCCCGATCATGAATGCGATCTTCGAGCGGGGGCTCACCCCCAATCTGCCGGTGCCGATGCCCGGGCCGGAGGAGTGGATGCGCCGCCTGGGCGAGCTGCCGCTGATGCACCAGCCAGGAGAGCACTGGCAGTACCAGATCAGCAACGACCTCCTGGGCGTGCTGGTGGCCAGGGTCACGGGTCAATCGTTCGAGGCGTTCCTGCGTGAGCGCATCTTCGATCCGCTGGGGATGACCGACACCGCCTTCCACGTGCCCGATGACAAGATCGACCGGTTGCCGAACCTGTACGCCCCCGACCCGCAGACCGGGGAGTTCCACGTGTGGGACGAGGCCAAGGGCGGACGCTGGAGCGAGCCTCCGGCCTTCCAGGGCGGCGGAGGCGGGCTGGTCTCCACCGTCGACGACTACCACGCCTACTTCCGGATGCTGCTCAACGGCGGCATGCACGGCGGTGAGCGGATCCTGTCGCGGGCCGCCGTCGAGCTGATGACCACCAACCGCCTCACGCCCGAGCAGAACGCCGCCCGCAACGCCCTGGCCACCAACAACGTCCACGTCTCGTTCGGCCAGGGGCAGCACGGCGGCTGGGGCTTCGGGATGGCGGTGCGCACCTACCGCGGCGACTACGCGCCCGTCGGCCAGTTCGGCTGGGACGGCGGGAGCGGCACCACGACGTACGCCGACCCGGCCAACCGCCTCACCGGGATCCTGCTCACCCAGGTCGGGCTGTCGGTCCCCGATCCGGCGCGGCTGATCCACGACTTCTGGACCACCCTCTACCAGGCGATCGACGACTGACGGCGGACTCGCGCCGGGGCCGTCCGGCAGGAGTCCCCGGCGCCTACGTCGAGGAGGAGGACGTCAAGATGTTCATCGACCAGTCGACGGCCGTCAGGTAGGCGTGGGCCAGCTGGGCCGTCTCATCCTGCGGGTCGGGCATCTCGCCCTGCTCGTAGGCCTTGGCGGTGGTGACGACCGAGCCCAGGGGGCCGCACTGGTCGATGAGTGCGGCCGAGACGTCCTTGCTGAGGGACAGGTGGGAGACCAGCTCCTGCGGGGGCACGCCCAGCAGGTCGGCGATGCCGCTCAGCAGCCCGACGGTGAACGCCTTGTCGCTGGGCAGGCCCAGGGACCTGGACAGCAGCTGGCACAGGCGTGCCCGGGTGAGGATGTGCGACATGCGTTCGGTGTCGACGCCCTGTCCGTCGTCGACCACGTCGCTCAGGAGCATCAGCGTCACCCAGTGCCGCAGGCGTTCGGTGCCCAGGACCATGATGGCGTCGTTGACCGAGGCGATCCGGTGCCACAGCCCGGCCGCCGCGGAGTTGGTGGCGCGCAGGATCCGGTAGGACAGCGCGGGGTCGGCGGTGACGATCGCCGCCACCTGCTCGATGTCGGTGTCCTCGTCGGCGAGCTTGCTGATCAGCTCCAGGTGGCGCAGCCGGCTGGGCGCCAGCGTGTCCAGCGACAGCACCCGGGGCTTGCCCAGCAGATAGCCCTGGAACAGCGTGAACCCGAGATCCTTGGCCAGCTGCAGGTCGGCCTCGGTCTCCAGTCGCTCGGCCACCAGGCGCAGGCCCGGGTAGGCGCGGCAGGCCTCCACGCGCGAGCGCAGCAGGTCGGGGTCGACCCCGGAGACCTCGATCTTGACGTAGGAGGCGATCTCCAGCAGACGCTCGTGGTCGTTGCCGAGGACGAAGTCGTCGAGTGCGATGGCGAAGCCCTGCTCGGCCAGCTTGCGTACTCCGGCGATCACTTCTTCGTCGATGCGGATGGTCTCCAGGACCTCCAGCACGACCGGTCCGGAGTCGAAGGGCAGCGGCAGCTCGCCGACGAGGAACTCACGCGTCAGGTTGATGAAGCACAGGTGGGAGCCGGTGAGCCGTTCCAGGCCGAACTCGCTGAACGCGTTGACGATCACCTGACTGGTCGCCTCGGCGCCCCGCGCCGTCGCCCCCTGCGCCTGGGAGTGGGAACGGAAGAGCAGCTCGTAGGCCACCAGCGCGCCCGTCACGTCATGGATCGGCTGACGGCCGATGTGGATCCGGTGCCAACCGGTGTCGACAGGAGTGTCGGCGGAACGCATGCCATGTACATCGTCGGCCGAAGGCGGCATGTGAGGAATCTCCTGGAAAGAACATGGGTTCCGGGCCCTCGGGCCGGTGGAGACGACGTTACAGGCTCGATCTCCGGAAATACGGTTACCCTGGCCGTCCGACCCGTTACCCTCTGTCGCATTCCGGGGATGAGGATCGGGTGATCCTGTTCAAAACGGTGCGACGGCCTCTGTCGGTGCGGGCCCGGGGCTGTGCGGACGGGCCGGGCGCGGTACGGCGGGCGGGTGGCCGATGCCCGTGACGCCCGCGCTGGGCCGTACCGTCGCGTTCGCCGCGCTGTACCTGATCATGTCGTACCTGGGCCGGATGACCCTGATCGACAGGTCGAGCCTGAGCCTGGTGTGGCCCGCCGCCGGTGTGGCGATGCTGTGGTTCGTGGCCCAGCGCCACGAGGGCCGCCTGCGCTGGCTCGACGTCGCGGTCTTCTCCGCCGCCACCTTCTCGGTGAACGTGCTGACCGGCGCCTCCGCGCTGCTGGCGTCGTGCTTCGTGCTGGCGAACCTGACGCAGGTGGGGGTGTTCCTCCTGCTGTTCAGGGAGCTGCTGCCCGAGATGTGGCACGCCCCCGGCTGGGGGCGGCTCGACCGGGTGCGCGACATGTGGATGCTGCTGCTGCTGGCGACCGTCAGCACGGCGTGCTCCACCGCCATCGGCCCGACGGCGGTCTGGCTGCTCGGCGGCCCGTGGACGTGGCTGTCCACGGCGGTCTGGATGATCCGCAACATCGTCAGCATCGTGCTGATCGGCGCGGTCGGCATCCGCATGAGCCACCTGTTCGGTGCGCTCGGCCCGCGCGCCCCCTCCGCCCTGCGCCGGCTGCTCCGCGGGACGAGCGTATGGAAGTGCCTTGAGGGCATCGCCCTGGTCGCGGTGTCCGCCGCGGCGTACGTGGTGGCCTTCGCCATCAGCCAGGGGCTTCCGCTGGCGTTCCCGCTGCTGACGGTGACGGTCTGGGCGGGCCTGCGCTTCGGCACGACCCTGGTGGTCCTGCACGGCCTGTTCACCGGGACGGCCGTCGTGCTGTTCACGCTGAACGGGCACGGCCCGTTCGCCCCCATCGAAACGCCCGCCGTGCGGGCCGTAGTGGCGCAGGTGTTCGTCGGGCTGGTCACCATCGTCGGCCTGCTGATCGCACTCGGCCGCGACGAGCGCGACGCTCTCGTGCGGCGGCTGGCGACCGCCGAGAAGGCCGCCTCCCGGCAGGCCAGGCTGCTGAGCACGATCGTCAACTCGATGAACGACGGCCTGGCGGTGGTCGACACCGGCGGGCGCTTCGTCATGAGCAATCCCGCGACCCGGCGCCTGCTCGGATGGACCGACGACCCCTCGGCCGTCTTCTCCGACGGGCAGGGCGTCCTGCATCCCGACGGCAGCCCCGTCTCCGGGCAGGAGATGCCGCACCGGCGGGCCCTGGCCGGGGAGACGGTCGAGGGCGTGGACATGTTGGTGCGCGACCCCGGCGGGGGCGAGAGCCGCATGCTCAGCGTCAGCGCGATCCCGCTGCCGTCGTCGGAGGGCGACAGGGCGATCGTGGTCCTGCACGACGTCACCGCCGAACGCCGGCACCACGACGAGCTGGCCTCCTTCGCCGGCGTCGTCTCCCACGACCTGCTCAACCCCCTGACCACCATGGAGGGCTGGACGGACATCCTCGCCGACACCATCACCGAGGAGCTGCGCGCCGAGGACACCGAGCAGATCAAGGCCAGCATCGTCCGGATCAAGCGGGCCACCGCCCGCATGCGCAACCTGATCCAGGACCTGCTCGCCCACACCACCGCGCGGGACGCGGCGATCGCGCCCGTGCCCGTCTCCCTCAAGGACGTCGTCGAGGACGTCGTCACCGCGCGCAGCGACATGCCCGGCGGGCAAACGCCCCTGTTCCACCTCGGCGAACTGGGCGAGGTCCGAGCCGATGCGGCGCTGCTGCGCCAGCTGATGGACAACCTGATCGGCAACGCGATCAAGTACACCGCTCCCGGCAGCACCCCGGAGGTCACCGTCACCTCCTGCCCGCAGGGCCCGGATCTCGTCCGGGTCGAGGTCGCCGACCGCGGTATCGGCATCCCTGCCGGCCAGCATGAAGTGATCTTCGAGAACTTCCACCGCGCCCACGTCAAGGCCGGCTACACCGGCAGCGGTCTCGGCCTGGCCATCTGCAAGCGCATCGTCGAACGGCACGGCGGCACGATCGGCGTCGAGGACAATCCGGGCGGCGGATCGCTCTTCCACTTCACCCTCCCGGCCGCGCACGCCGACCTCCCGTCCTCCGGGTCCGGCGCGTCGCTCTCCTCCGGGGAACGCGAAAGCCCCCGGCCGGAACCCTGAAGAGGGTTCCGCCGGGGGTTTCGAAGGCCCTGGGGCATCCGGGACAGGCCCGGGATCAAGCCGGCCGGTGTCCGCGGAACACTGCGGCGGGTCGGGCCGGTCGAGGCCGCCGACCGCCGCGCCGGCATGCGGGGTATGCCGGCGGGTACCGGCTCAGTCCGCGTTCGCGGACACGCTCGGCTTCTGGTTGATCTTGTGCCGCTCGTCGACCACGCTGACGTACGGGTATCGGGTCATCAGGACCGGCTCGTGACGCTGGTAGTGGTGGCCACAGAACAGCAGGTCACGGTTCTGGCTGAAGAGGACGCGGACGAAGGCCTGCGCGCCGCACTGATCGCAACGGTCGGCGATCTTCAGCGGGTCGCCCTGCAGAACCCTCTCTGCGGTGATCGTCATAAATTCAACCCCTAACCGTTGATTACGGTCTATATGGTCGGTCCGTCACATAATCGGTCGTTCGGGGCGGCAGTTGAGCATCTCTGCCCCGTCCATCAGCCGATTCGCGTTCGCGGGAGGCCTGTATGGCCGTCCCCCTCTACGGATCCGGCGACCGTGAGATCGGTCACCTACCTTCCATTGAGCACGCTGCACGTAGCCGGACAGGGGCGGCGAAGGTGCCGGTCGGTTGCGGGCACGGCCGGTCTCGGCCGCCGCCGACGGGGGACACCGGGCACGGGCGGCTGCGGGCACGGTGAAGAGCCCGCCTCACAGGCGGGTGAGCACCGGCCCGGGCACTGCGGGCGGCCCGTGGGGCTCGGCCTCCATCCACGGCGGCGGCCCCGCGTCCGCGACCTGCTGCAACGGGATCGGATGAGCGTCCGCCGCCTCCTCGCCGCACCCGGCGGAGCGCATCATCGACAGGAAGGTCCGCCACTCGGCGCGTTCTCTGCGGTATCTGGCGGCGATCTCCTGGACCAGTTCGGGCACGCCGAGCTGCCGGGCGACCTCGTCCGGGTCGGCCGGCCCACGCACCCAGCCCCCCGCCCGCCGTTCGGCCAGGCCGTGTTCGGCCAGGGCACGCAGCCCCGCGCTCGCCGCGGTCGCCGACAGCCCGGCCAGCCCCTGCACCTCGAACGTGGCCACCGGCGCGTCGATGGTGAGCTGCTCGTGCACGAACGCGGCCGGGCCGCCCAGGACCCTGAACACCGGGTGCACTCCGCCGAGCCTGCCCGGCTGCCAGCGCCGCCACCGCGCCGCCTCTGCGTAGCCCTCGGGGACGACCAGGCGGTAGGTGTCGGCGTGCTCGCCCCGATGGGCCTGCACCAGCTCGATGAACGGCTCGGGCTCCTCCCTGAGCGTGCGCAGCGCCTTGGCCACCGTCGACTCGTTCAGCCCGCACAACAACGCCAGGTTGCGCACGCCGAAGCCCACCACCGTGGAACGGCGCTGCTGGGCGGCGCGCAGGATCGCCCGCAGCACCCGGCGAAGAGTCAGCGACCGCGCTCCGGTCCAGCGGTGGTGCTCGGCCGCGCAACGGGCCGAGTTCCAGCTCCTGAGCGATCTCAGGTGCTCGACCTGCGCGTCCGGGACTTCCGGACCTGCCGGGGCCCCTAGAGCCGGGGGTGGGGGGGAGGGCCGGCCCCCCCCGTGAGTTCTCCCCCTTGTGTGGACCTCGCGGCCATATTCCCTCCCCGCGATCCAGGAGACCGCTTTTTTCCAGTCGGCGTGCAGGGCCCTCTCACGTCCGGAGGAGGAGCCGTAGCGGGCGTAGAAACCGGCCAGGCCGGGCCACTCACCCGAATGGATGCGCGAGGTCAGATCCGAGGGCCGCCAGCCGCAGGCGACCGCACCGGAGACGACGGCCTGGCGGGCCTCGGAGGGCGAGTCGTACTGGCGGGGATCGAAGCGGCCGGTGCGGGCGATCTCCTCCAGCCGGGGCGACAGGCGCGGGAGCGGGCCGCCGGGGCGGGGCAGCCAGCGGTCGCCGGGCGACCCGGGGGCGACCCGCGATGCCGTATCGGAGCGGGCGGATCCCTCGGCGTGCGGCGCCGTACCGGGGCGGGCGGATCCGGAAGGGGTGCGAGGCGCGGGTACGGCGAGCGGCTCCCGCCTCGACGGCACGGAGGCCTTCGGGTCGGCGCCGTGGTCCGGGCCGGATGAGGGGGCGGGCTCGTGGAGCGGGGCGGCGCCGAGGTCGAGGGACTCAAGTTCGGGCTGGAGCGCGTCGAGCAGCCGTGACCAGACCTCGGGCCCGTTGCGCCGCTCCAGGACGCGCCGGACGTGCTCGACGGGGGTGGTGAGCAGCTGGTGGCCGCCGGAGCGGTGCCGGGAGCCCGGGGGGCGGATCAGCCCGTCGGTGATGTTGACCATCGGTCCGGGGTCGAACGTGGCGTACCGGCGGGCCAGCGCGAGCGCCAGCAGCTTCATCGGACCGAAGTAGATCCTGGACGACCAGGGGACATAGCAGTGCCGGCCGCCGTTGGGCGAGACGTCGCCGAACCCGCTCCCCCCGCAGGAGACGATCAGACGGGCGAAGTCGTCGGCGTCGGCGGCCACTGCCGCCCGGGGGTCGGCGGCGCCGGTCAGCGCGGCGCGGGAGACGTCGAAGTCGGCCACGAGCAGGCTCGTCATGCCGTGGTGGTAGAGGTACACGGTGGCCGGGTGGGCCGGGAGACGGGCCGTCAGCTCCCGTTCGAGCCGGCGGGGATAGTTGCGGCCGCCGTCGTGGGACAGGCGCATGCGATCGCGGGCCGAGAGCGCGGGGGCGCACAGGGCCCACTGCTCGGCGGCGGCTCCGGAGGCGTCGCGACCGGTCGTTGAGGCGGGGAAAATCACGCCGTCAGATGTGCCGGATGACCGGTCCTGTATGGAATTGTGCTGGTCGGCCAGGCCAGTTGCCGATTGATCGGACACGCCGAAATCGGGCATGACTGGCAAAGCCGCGATGCCATCGCTTATTCTTGCCTCCAGAAGTACATGGCTCCATGGCACAGCCCCGTCGCTCCAAGGCCCTGTTCGGTTCGGAGAGACACGGCTGATCTAGAGAGACACTGGCTGCGGCTTCAGCGAAACAGGCCGGGTTCAGACCGCGAGGTCAGGACCGGGGCGGTTAAGCAAAGACGATCCGATGTCTCTGGGGAAGGTCCTCGCGCACTTGCTGGCAGGCGATATAGGCGCGGGGGCCTTCTTGGTTTCCGTATGAAGTTCTCCGCCGATCCCCGGCGGTCAGGGCTCCTTCGCCTGTCGAGGTGAGGGGGGCCGTACGGCCTCCTCGAAAGGTCCAACTAAGCCGGATGCCAACCCGGCCGGTTCTGACTAGGCCGCGGCGTCGCGGAGGGGCGCGGCCTTCTTCTTCTTTTTCGCGTTGAGCGGCTGCGGAGGCTTGACCTTCGAACCGCGCGAGAGTGCCATCAGGTACTCCGCACCCTCTTCGGGGCTGCGGAAACCCAGCTCCCTCCACTTGCCGTGGGCGAGGGAGAAGGTGAAGTCGACGTAGGTGCTGAAGCTGTCGAAGCCCAGCTCCTTCCACGTTTCCAGCGCGTGCTGGTAGACGTCCTCATGCATGAAACGGACGCTGTGGCGGATGCCCCCCTTGGGGACGCGTCCCGGCTTCACATGTCTACTCATGGTCGACGACCTTATATGAATCAGAGTCTTGTTGAGGGTCAATCACCCGGCGTGTCGCACACGTATCACGGGTTTTCTGAACAGCTGGTCAGAGGGGAATCCGACCGTCGGCGCACAGCATTTCAGTCGGAGCCGGAAACGGACAAGGGGAAGCCGGATTCCGGGGTGTTTTGCCTGGCTGATGATGGTTTTGCCACCCGGGGAGCCACGGGAAGAGTGAAGGAGAATCGGGTCCCGCCGCCCTCGTTGTCCTCGACGCGGATCTGCCCGCCGTGGTGGTCGACGATCCGGCGGCAGATGGCCAGGCCCAGGCCGGTGCCCGGGTAGCCCTCGCTGCCGCGCGCCCTGGTGAAGGCCCCGAAGACGGAGTCGCGCTGGTCGGCGGGGATGCCGATGCCGTGGTCGGCGACCGAGATCCGCCACATGCCGCCCTCCTGCTCGGCGCTGACGTCGATCTGGGCGGCCGAGCCGTGGCGGACGTACTTGATGGCGTTGCCGATGAGGTTGTCCAGCACCTGCCGCAGCCGGGGCGAGTCGGCCACGACCACCGGCAGCCGGCCGAACTCGACGTGCGGGCGGTCGTGGTCGAGGTGGGAGGTGCGCTCCATGACGATGTCGGCGACCATGCGGCCGAGGTCGATCTCGGCCAGGTCGAGGGCGCCGTCCCCGGCGGCGGCGTAGGCCAGCAGGTCGTCGATGAGATGCTGCATCCTGGAGGTGCCGCTGCGGATGCGGCTCAGCCAGCCGGTCACCTGCGGGTCGGGCGTCCCCTGGAGGTTGTCCTCCACGAGCTCGCAGTAGCCCATGATCACGGTGAGCGGGGACTTCAGGTCGTGGGCGGCGACCGCGGCGAACGCCTCCAGCTCGGTCTCGCGCTCGCGCAGGCGGGCCTCCACCTCGCGCCGCCGGGCGATGTCGGCCTTCAGCGCCGAGGTCGCCTGGGTCACGCGGGCCAGCGCCCGGTCACGCGAGGTGGACAGCACCAGGACCAGCCCGGCCAGCAGGATGCTGATCACCGCGCCGCAGACCAGGAGCACCTGCCGCAGGTGGGAGTCGCCGGCGGCGGAGAAGCGGGCGGTGGGCTCGATCTGGAGCCTCCACTGACGGCCGGCGACGGTGACGGTGGTCTGGCGCGACAGGTCCGCCTTTGCCAGCGGCTCACCGGTCCGCATGGTGGCCAGCAGGCGCTCCCGGCCCGGCGTGGAGACGTCGGAGAGCGTGGCGTTGAGCGCTCCCTGGGAGATCGGCCGCAGCGCCCCGTCGGCGAACTCGTCGCCGCGCACGCCCATCAGCAGCCAGCCGCGCAGCAGTCCCGCGTCGGGGGCGGAGGCGGCGCCGTAGACGGGTGCGGCGAGCACGAACGAGACGCGCTGGCGGGAGACGGGCAGCGCGCGGTCCCGCAGCAGCACGTAGGCGGGGCTGGCGGTGACCTGGCCGCTGCGGCGGGCCTCGTCCATGGCGGTGGCGGCCTCGGGGGCGGCAGACAGGTCCGATCCCAAGGCCGTGGAGAGCCCGTCCAGGCTGCGGCTGAGCACGACGAGCCGGTGCTCCTCGGTCTGCACGGGCCGCACGGTCAGGTCCGCCGAGCCCCTGGCGCGCCAGGCCCGCTGTACGGCCTGCACCTGCGCGTCGTCGGCGGAGACGGCGAAGCCCACCTCGCTGGTGCCCGCCAGTCCCCGGTAGGCCAGACGGAAGGTGATGGCGTCGAACTCCTCGGCGGTCAGTTCGGTCTGGGAGCCCACCGCGGCGGCCAGATGCCCCAGGAGCTCCACGCGCCGGTGGGCCTCGGTGGTGATCACTGTGCGCATGGCCTCCAGGTGGCGGTCCATGCGCTCGCCGGTCTGCCGGTTCTGCACGGCGGCCAGGAGACCGGCGACCACGACGGTGACGACCAGCCCGAGCACCAGGACGATGCCGGCCATGGCCACGCCGGTGCGGCGGATGCGGTGGGAGGTGCAGGAGGTGGAGGGCATGGGGCGTCCTCCTACAGCTCGGGGAGGGTGAAGCGCACGGTGGCTCCCCCTCCGGGGGTCTCGTCGATCCAGATGCGCCCGCCGTGGCGTTCGACGATGCGCTGGCAGGTGGCCAGGCCGATGCCGTGCCCGGGGGTGGCGCGCGAGGCGTCCAGGCGCTCGAACATGCCGAAGGCCGAGGCGCGGCGCTCGGCGGGGATGCCCACGCCGGTGTCGGCGACCGACACCGTCCAGGTCCCCTCGGCGTGCTCGGCCGAGCAGGTGACGCGGGCGGGCCGGTCGGGGTGGCGGAACTTGATGGCGTTGGCGATGAGGTTCTGCAGGAGCTGGCGCAGCAGCACCGCGTCGCCCCGCACGACCGGCAGCCGTCCGTCGGCGCGGACCTCGGCGCCCGTGGCGGTGACGGCGGTCCTGAGGTCGGTGACGGCGAGATCGAAGATCTCCTGCAGATCGGTGTCGTCGGCCACGACATAGGTGGCCCCGGCCTGGGCGTAGGCCAGCAGGGCGTCGATCAGGGCGGTCATCCGCCCGGTCCCGGCGATCGCGGTGGCGATCCACTTCTTGGCCCGGGCGTCGAACTGCACGTCGTAGGTCTCCTCCAGCTGCTGCAGGTAGCCGTTGACGACCGCCAGCGGCGCGCGCAGGTCGTGGCTGGCCACGGCGGCGAAGCGCTGCAGTTCGGTGTTGGAGCGCTCCAGCTCGTCGGTGCGGTCCACGACCTGCTGGTGCGCCGCCTGCAGCTGCCGCTGGCGGTGCTCCAGCTCGCGGTGGGCCACGGCCACCTCCAGGCGGGCCCGCTCGGCCTGCTCGGCCAGTTCCTGCTGCACGCGCGCCTGACGGCGCCGCTCGAACAGGCCCAGCACCACCTGGGCCAGGTCGGTGAGCCGGTCGATCTGCTCCGGGCCGAGCCGGCCGGGCACGGAGTCGAACACGCACAGGGTGCCCAGCGCGTGGCCCAGGGGGGTCACCAGCGGGGCGGCGGCGTAGAAGCGGATCTTCCCGATCCGGCCGTCCACCCACGGGTTGCCGGAGAAGCGCGGGTCCTGGGCCGCGTCGGGGATGTGCACGAAGCCGCCGATGGTGATGCTGGTGGCGCACATCGACTCGTCGCGGGGGGAGTCGCCCCCCTCGAAGCCGACGGTCGTCAGCTGGCACTGGCGGTGGGTGTCGATGAGGTTCAGGGTCGCGGTGGGCGTGCCGGCGACATAGGCCGCCGTACGCAGCACGGCCTCGAGCTCGGGACCTGCCGGCGTGTCGAGCAGGCCGTACTCATGCAGCTCCCGCACGCGTGCTGCCTCGGCGTCCAGTCCGTTCATCGGCACCCCTTCACGACTCACTACAGCGTGCACGGACCCCTCCCCTGTCCTTCGGCCGGTGGGGGGTGGAGTTGAGAGATGGGCCACTTCGATCCGCGGGCGTCGTCCCCGTGCGGGGCGGGAGGCCTAGAAGCGCGGAACCGGGTATGAACGCTGACCAGGGGGTTCCCCGAAGGGGGTTCGGGGACGACGTCACGAGGTGATTATGAGCAATGTTCTGATCGTCGAGGATGATCTCGACATCCGAGATCTGACCGTGTTCCGACTGGAACAGGCGGGTCACGACGTGCGCACGGCAGGCGACGGGATGGAGGCTCTGGCGGCGTTGGAGGAACAGCGGCCCGACATTGTGATCTTGGACTGGATGATGCCGGGGCTGTCCGGGCCGGAGGTGTGCCGCAGGCTGCGCGCCATGCCGGGCATGGAGGGCGTGGTCGTCCTCATGCTGACCTCCAAGGCCCAGGAGGCCGACGTGGAGGAGGGCTTCCGCGCCGGCGCGGACGACTACATGGTCAAGCCCTTCAGCCCGCGTGAGCTGGCGGTTCGAGTCGGCGCGCTGCTGGCACGCGCCCGTCCTTGACGGGACGCCCCGGACGGTGACCGGGGCACCCGCAGGCGTAAAGTGGCTTTTCGTGCACAAGTAACCACAATAAGTCACCTGCAACGGTTCTGCACCCTTCCAGCACCCGTGACTGCAACCAATCGCAACGTACGGTGGCGGTCAACTCACGGAAAGCCACCATGGCGGATCTTCCCCGGTGGCTGGGACTCACGGAGGAGTGCACCATGACCGGTCTTTATCTCAAGCTCCAGGAGCTGCTCAGCGAGTCCGGCCGCGACCGCGGCGCGACGGCGGTGGAGTACGGCCTCATGGTCGCGCTCATCGCGGCGGTCATCGTCGGCACGGTGATCCTGCTCGGCCAGGGCCTGGATGTGAAGTTCGGCGAGATCCTCGACCAGATCGGCTGATCGCGTGCTCCGGCTGGGCGCTCGCGCGCAGCCGGAGCGTACGGCGACGCTGCCGGACCGGCGCGCGGGCCGTACGACGATCCCCGATGACGCGGACCGCACGGCGAGAGGCCGGCGGGCGGGTGACCGGGGCGCCGCCTCGGTGGAGACGGCGCTCATGCTCCCCGTGATCGTCTTCCTCCTGTTCGCGATCATCGACTTCGGACGCATGTTCAACGCGCAGATCACGCTCACCGAGGCCGCGCGGGAGGGCGCCAGGGCCGTCGCGCTCGGGCACCTGGCCGCGCCCCGGGTGGCATCGGTCATGCAGGGACTGTCCCCGGTCTCCAGCACGGTCACCTCCTGCCCCCCGGCTCCTGACCCCGGCGCCGACGCCGTCGTCGAGGTCAGGTACTCATTCGAGTTCATCACGCCGGTGGCGGGCCTGGCCGCGCTGTTCGGCGGCGGCCTGGACGGGCCGATCACCCTGTCCGGCAGGGGGGTCATGCCGTGTCTGGGCTGAAGTGGTCCCGCATCCGGCCACAGCGAGCCCTGCGGGCCCTTCGCGCGCGGTGGCGCGGCGGGGACGAGGGCGGCATCGCCGTGCTCGTCTGCGTGGTGCTGGCGGGCGGAGTGCTGCTGGGCATGGGCGCCCTGGCCATCGACGTCGGCCGGCTGTACGCCGAACGCGAGGAACTGCAGAGCGGGGCCGACGCGGCCGCCGTGGCGGTGGCCGAGCAGTGCGCCCGCGACGCCGGCCGGTGCGGTACGGCCCCGCTGACCACGGCGCGGCGCTACGCCGACGTCAACGCCAAGGACGGGACCTCGGCGGTGGAGACCCTGTGCGGGCGCACCTCCGGCGGCCTGCCCTCCTGCCCGCCGCCGGCGACCAACCTGACCGCCTGCATCGGTGATCCCCCGGCCACCTCCGTCTACGTGGAGGCGCGCACCCTGTCACGCAGGCCCGGCGGCAGCACGCTGCTGCCGCCGATCCTGGCCCAGACGCTGCTCGGCCGCGCGGACTACGCCGGGGCCGAGGTGCGGGCCTGCGCCCGCGCCGCCTGGGGGCCGCCGCTGCGGGCCAGGGGCCTGGGGCTGACCATCTCGCTGTGCGAGTGGCGCCAGGCCACCGCGGAGGGCACGGCGTTCGCGCCGGCGCCGCCGGCGACCGCGCCCGCCTCGGCCGAGGTCGCGCTCTACCTGCACACCACCACGGCCCGGCACTGCACCACCCGCGGCTCCGGCGGCGACAACCCCGGCGGGTTCGGCTGGCTGGACGACCTCGACGACAGCTGCTCGGTGATGATCGAGGCCGACGGCACCTACGGCGGCGACCCGGGGGTGTCGGCCTCCCAGGAGTGCCAGGAGGTCCTGGAGGGCCTGCGCGGGGACGGGGCACTGGCCTACCTGCCGATCTTCCGGGCGGTGGCGGGCACCGGCCAGAACACGGTCTACACGATCGAGGGCTTCGCCCCGTTCGTCATCACCGGTTACGCGCTGCCCGGGTTCTCCGAGGCCTCGTCGCTGACCGGCAGGCAGTACTGCTCGGGATCGGACAAGTGCGTCTACGGCTACTTCACCCGCGCCCTCATCCCGGTGAAGGGCACGATCGGCGGCCCGGACCTGGGCGCGTCCATCGTGACTCTGATCGGTTAGGGGGAGACATTGAAGTCGCGCATATTCACGCTGCTGGCCGCGCTGGTCCTGGGCCTGGCCGGGATCGCGGCCGTGCTGGTCTACGTCTCCGGGGCCGAGTCCCGGGCGCTGGAGGGCAAGAAGGCCGTCGGCGTGCTGGTGGCCAAGGAGCGCATCCCGGCCGGCACCACCGGCGAGCAGGTCCGCGCCCGGGGACTGGCCGAGCTGGTGCGCATGCCCGCCGAGACCGTCCCCGCCGACGCGCTGAGCACCGTGGACGCCGCGCTGGACCGGCTGGCCCTGACCGCCGGGCTGCAGCCGCGCCAGCTGCTGCTGCGCGGCATGTTCGCCCAGCCGCAGCAGACGACCGGGGGGCTGACGATTCCCGAGGGCAAGATGGCGATCGCGGTGGAGATGACCGCCGCGGCCGACGTCGCCGGATACGTGCGCCCCGACACGCAAGTGACCGTCTTCGACACCTTCAACGTGCTCAAGGGCCGCGACGGCGTGCCCTCCGGCGACCGGCTGGCCGAGAGCCCCGAGACCAACCGGGCCACCCGGGTGCTGCTGCCGCGCGTGCAGGTGCTCGCGGTGGGGCCGCGCCGCGCACTGCCCGCCGGCGGCGCCGAGGCGGCCGAGGCCGAGCAGGAGCAGCAGCAGGAGCGGACGCTGCTGGTCACCGTGGCCGTCAACCAGGACGAGGCCGAACGGCTGGTGCACGCCGCCCAGACCGGCACCCTCTACCTCGGCCTGCTGACCGACACCAGCGACGTGGCGCCCGGTCCCGGCGTCGACAACCACTCCCTGTTCCGCTGAGCGGCGGGACAGGGCACCGCAGGCCCCCGCGGAGCACCGCAGCCGGGGCCGCGACGACTGGAAGGAGGCGGTGATGACCGTCCTGTACGAACCGCGGCCCGCGACGGCCGCCGAGCTCGCCGCGCTCCTGGGGCAGGCGGGCCACGCGGTGCGGACCGCGGCCGACCCCGCGGGGCTGGCCGCGCTCCTGGCCGCCGACCCCGGCGAGCCGCTGGTGGTCTTCGGCCCCGGCGCCGCCCCCGCCGACGCCGTGGCCTTCGCCGCCGAGCAGCGGCTGCGCCGCCCCGCGACCGGCGTCGTGCTGCTGAGCGCCGAGGCCGGCGCCGGCCTGCTGCGCGAGGCGATGCGGGCCGGGATCAGGGAGGTCGCCGACCCGGGCGACCCGCGCGCCGTACTGGAGGCGTGCGGGCGCTCGCTGGAGGTCTCCCGCGGGCTGGCCCTCCCGCAGGAGATCCCGGGCATGTACGGCGAGCAGCCCCCCTACGGCGGGCAGCGGCCCCGCAGCCCCGGCCGGATCGTCACGGTCCTGGCCACCAAGGGCGGCTGCGGCAAGACCACTGTCGCCACGAACCTGGCGGTGGCGCTGGCCGCCGGCGGCCAGCGCCGGGTCCTGCTGGTGGACCTGGACGTGGAGTTCGGCGATGTGGCCATCGCGCTGCAGCTGACGCCCGAGCGCGGGCTGGCCGACGCCATCACGATGGCCGACCGGCTGGATGAGACCGGCCTGCGCTCGCTGCTGACGCCGTACCGGCCCGGCCTGGACACGCTGCTGGCGCCGGTGCGGCCGACCGACGGCGAGCAGATCGGCGGCCCGCTGGTGGGTGAGGTGCTGCGCCTGGCCCGGGACATGTTCGACTACGTGGTGGTGGACACCCCGCCGCACTTCTCCGACCCGGCGCTGGCCGCGCTGGACGTCACCGACCACTTCGTGGTGCTGGCCGCGCCCGACGTGCTGACGCTGAAGAACACCCGCATCGCGCTGGAGACGCTCGACCTGCTCGGCCACCCCGCCGACCGGCGCATCGTGACGCTCAACCGCTCCGGCTCCCCGGTCGGGCTGACCCCGCAGGATGTGGAGCGGGTGCTGCGGGTGCCGCCGCACGCGCACATCCCCTCCAGCGCCGACGTGCCGCTGTCGCTGAACCGCGGCGTGCCGCTGGCGGCCGCCGACCCGGCCCACCCGGTCAGCCGCGCCATCGCCGACATCGCGGTCCGGCACCTGTCGGCCCCGCCCGGCCCGCCCTCCCGCGAGCGCGGCCGCCGGGGGCTGCTGCGCCGGGCGAGGGGATGACGGCCATGACGGGCGGAGTGCGAGGCGAGGGCACTGCGCGAGGCGAGGACAGGAAGGGGGACTGACAGCGATGGGACTCAACGACAGGATCGCCCGGCGGCGCACGGCCGCCGTGCCGGCCGGCGCCGTACACGCCACCGCGTCCGGTACGGCCGCGGCGGCGGGCTCCGAGGCGGCCGGGAACGGCGCCGCCGCGGCGGCGCGGGCAGCCGACCCGCTGGCCGAGGTGCGCCGCCGGGTGCACCAGGCCCTGCTGGACGTGCTGGGCCCCCAGATGTACGCCGAGGAGGTCGCCGACGACGACGATCTGCGGCGGCGGGTGCGCGAGACCATCGGCGAGGTGCTGGCGGGCGAGGAGACGCCGCTGACGGCCGCCGACCGGGCCCGCGTGGCCGACGAGGTCGCCGACGACATCCTCGGCCACGGCCCCCTGGAGCCGCTGCTGCGCGACCCCGACGTCAGCGAGATCATGGTCAACGGCCCGAATCTGATCTTCGTGGAGCGCTCGGGGCGCATCGAGGAGGTCGAGACGCGCTTCGCCGACGACGCCCACCTGCGGCGCGTCATCGACCGCATCGTCTCCCGGGTCGGCCGGCACGTCGACGAGGCCAGCCCCATGGTCGACGCGCGCCTGCCCGACGGCAGCCGGGTCAACGCCGTGGTCGCCCCCATCGCGCTGGACGGCTCCATGCTGACCATCCGCAAGTTCTCCAAGGACCCCTACACCGTCGACGACCTGGTCTCCTTCGGCACGTTCACCAGGCCGGTGGCCGAGGTGCTGGAGGCGTGCGTGCGGGGCCGCCTGGACATGGTGATCAGCGGCGGCACCGGCTCGGGCAAGACCACCACGCTCAACGTGCTGTCGAGCTTCGTGCCCGCCGGCGAGCGCATCGTCACCATCGAGGACGCCGCCGAGCTGCAGCTGCGCCAGAAGCACGTGCTGCGCCTGGAGTCGCGCCCGGCCAACACCGAGGGCCGGGGCGAGGTCACCATCCGCGACCTGGTCCGCAACGCGCTGCGCATGCGCCCGGACCGCATCGTCGTCGGCGAGGTCCGCGACGGCGCCGCCCTCGACATGCTCCAGGCCATGAACACCGGCCACGACGGCTCGCTGACCACCGTGCACGCCAACACCCCGCGCGACACGCTGGCCCGCCTGGAGACGATGGTGCTGATGGCCGGGGTGGACCTGCCCGCGCGCGCCATCCGGGAACAGATCGCCTCCGCCATCGACGTGATCGTGCAGGTCACCCGGATGAAGGACGGCGTGCGCCGGATCACCCACGTCACCGAGGTGACCGGCATGGAGGGCGAGGTGGTCACCCTCCAGGACATCTTCGTCTTCGACTACCGCGCCGGCATGGACGACAACGGCCGCTACCGGGGCACCCTGGTGCCCACGGGCCTGCGGCCGGCGTTCCTCGACGAGATCGCCAAGGCGGGCGTCGCCGTCCCGCCGGGCGTCTTCGGCGGTGTGTGGTGAGGTCCCTCCCCCGGCCGGAGGGCCGGGTCGTACGGCGGGGCCCCGGGGGCGGGCGCGCCGCCCGCTTCACCGCCTCGGCCCTGGCCGCGCTGACGGCTGTCCTGACGCTCGCCGTGGCGATCCCCGCGGCGGCGGTGGCGCGCCTCGACGACGAGCTGTCGGCGGCCGTCAGCGCCGTGCGGGTCACCGCGGGGCAGGCGCAGTTCTATCTGACCGCCCGCAACCTGCCCGAGGGCGTCTCCCTGGACGAGGCGCAGGTCACGGTGCGGGCCGGGAACGAGACGCTGGCGGCGTCCGTGGAGGCGTCCGGGGGCGGCTCGCCGGGCGGGGGCCCGGAGCGGTCCGTCGTGATCGTCTTCGACGCCAGCGCCTCGATGGACGGTGAGCCGCTGGCCCGGGCCCAGGACGCCGCGCTGCGCTACGCCGCCGCGGTGCCCGCCGACGTGCGCATCGGCCTGGTCCGGGTGGGCGATGAGGCCCGGACGCTGCTGGAGCCCACCGCCGACCGGCGGGCCTTCGCCGCGGCGGTGGGCGGGGTGCGGGCCCAGGGCAGCACCGCCCTGTACGACGCCGTCGCCGAGGGCCAGGCGGTGCTGGCCCGGCAGCCGGCCGGGGACCGCAGGATGCTGGTGCTCTCGGACGGGGCCGACACCTCCTCCGCGACCTCCCTGGACCTGCTGGCCATGCGCCTGCGGCGCGAGGGGGCGGTGCTCGACGTGGTCGCCTTCGGCGACGGGACCGACGCCGAGGCGCTGCGGCGCCTGGCCGACAGCGGCACCGGGCAGGTCCGCCGCGCCACCCGGGGAGAGGAGCTGGCCCAGGCGTTCCTGTCGGCGGCCGCCGCGTTCTCCGCGCCGGTGCGGGTCACCGTACGGGTGCCCGCCACGCTGGCGGGGCGCAGCGCGCGCATGACCGTCGAGGTGCGGGCGGGCGGGGAGAGGGCGAGCACCGCAACGACGGTGGCCTTCGCCGCCGATCCGCGCGCCGCCCCCGGCACGGGACCGGCCGCCGTCGCGGTCGGCGGGCCGCCGGGCTGGCTGTACCCGGTGGGCGGCGGCGCCCTGCTGGGCGCCCTGCTGCTGGGGATCGCGGCCCTGGCCGGGCCCCGCCGCGGCCTGGACTCCCGCCGCCTGGCCCAGCTCGACCGCTTCGCGCTGCGCCGGGCCGCACCCCAGGGCGGCGCGGGCGCCGCCGTACAGGGCGTGCAGGGTGCCGCGCTCGCGCTCACCGACAAGGTGGTGCGCGCCCGGGGCCGGCACGAGCGCATCACCGTCCAGCTGGAGCAGGCCGGGATGCGGCTGCTGCCGCACGAGTGGACGCTGCTGCGGCTGGGCGTGTCCTTCGCGGTGACGGTCCTGCTCGGCCTGCTGGTCTCGCCGGTCGCCGGGGTCCTGCTGGGACCGGCCTCGGGCTGGGCGGGCTGCGCCTTCTACCGGCGTCATCGCGCCGCCCGGCGCGCCCGCAGGTTCGCCGAGCAGCTGCCGGACTCGCTGCAGCTGGTCGTCGGCTCGCTGCGCTCGGGTTTCTCCCTGGGACAGGCGCTGGCCGCGCTGGTGCGCGAGTCCGCCGAGCCGATCAGCACCGAGTTCGGCCGGGCCCTGGCCGAGACCAGGATCGGCGTCGACCTGGAGGACGCGCTGGAGAAGGCGGCCGAGCGCACCGACTGCCGGGACCTGTCGTGGCTGGTGATGGCCATCCGCATCCAGCGCGAGGTCGGCGGGAACCTGGCCGAGATCATGGCGACCGCGGTGGACACCATGCGCGAGCGGGCCCGCCTGCGCCGCCACGTGCGCGCCCTGACCGCCGAGGGCCGCCTGTCGGCCTACGTCCTGATCGCGCTGCCCATCGGCATCGGCGCCTGGATGTTCCTCATCCGGGGGGAGTACGTGCGCCCGCTGTACACCGAGCCGCTGGGCATCGTCATGCTGGGCGCGGCCGTGCTGCTGGTGCTGGCGGGAGCCTTCTGGATGAGCCGCCTGATCAAGGTGGAGGTGTGAGCCGATGGGCCTGTTGCTGCTGACGGGAGGGTTCACGGCGCTGTCGGCCGCCGTCGTGTTGTTCGTGCGCGTGGTGACCGCGGGCCGCGGTCACCGGGTGACGCCGGCGCGGCTGGAGGCCGTCGAGCGCGTGTACGGCGGGGGCGGCGCCGTACAGCAGGCTCCCCAGGAGTCCTTCGCCGACCGCGTGCTGCGCCCGCTGGCCGGCCGCTTCGGCGGGCTGGCCCACCGCCTGACCCCCGCGGGCATGGTCGCCCGGATGAACCGCTCGCTCACCTACGCCGGGAACCCGCCCAAGTGGCCGGTCGAGCGCGTCATGCAGATGAAGGGGCTGGGCCTGCTGGCGGGCGGTTTCATCGGCCTGCTGTACGGCTCCGGCCTGGGCGGCGCCCTGCTGGTGCTCGGCGTCGCGGCGGGCGCCGCCGCCGGGTTCTTCCTGCCGGATCTGCTGATCTACAACCTCGGCGTGCGCCGCCAGCAGGAGATCGCCAAGACGCTGCCGGACATCCTCGACATGCTCACCGTCAGCGTGGAGGCCGGTCTGGGCTTCGACGCCGCCGTCTCGCAGGTCCGCCACAACGCCGAGGGGCCGATGGCGGGGGAGTTCGCCCGGATGCTGCGCGAGATGCAGCTCGGCAAGCCCCGCACCGACGCCCTGCGGGCGATGTCGGAGCGCACGACCGTGATGGAGCTGCGCGGTTTCGCCTCCTCGGTGGTGCAGGCCAGCGAGCTGGGCATCCCGATCGCCAACGTGCTGCGCGAGCAGGCCAGGGAGATGCGCCTGCGCCGCCGTCAGCGGGCCGAGGAGGCGGCGCAGAAGGTCCCCATCAAGATCCTCTTTCCGCTGCTGTTCTGCCTGTTCCCGGCTCTGTTCGTCATCATCATCGGCCCCGGCGCGCTGAGCATCATGGAGCTGCTGGGCAGCTGAGGGGCTCCCGGGCGCGACGCCCGGTGGTTTCCGGGCAGGGGGACTTCCGGGCGGAGTGATTTCCCCACCGGGTGACTTCCCTCACATTCCTCTCGCGGGTGCCGAATCTTCGGGAAACGGCCCGAGTCCAACGGCCCCGCGAGAAAGTCACCGGCTATGGCAAACAGGCAATCGTTACTTCACGGACTTCTCGGGGGCCGCCGGGTCGGTACCAAGATCTTCCTGTCTCTGGGAGTGCTCGCGGCGGTCACGATCGGGGTGTTCCTGGTGGCGCGCGCCGAGCTGGCGTCGGCCGCCGAGCGGGCCGCGGAGCTGTACGAGAACGGCGTCGTGGCCAGCAAGAAGCTCGGCCACGCCCACCAGCAGCAGATCAAGATCCGGATGGACGTGATGGCGCACGCCGCCGTACCGGACGCCGAGCGGAAGGCGGCGTGGCTGGAGAGCCTGAAGGAGGACGAGGCCGAGCTCGCCCGGGACCTGGCCGACTACAGGAAGCTCGTCGGCTCCGATCCGCATCTGGAGACCTTCGAGGCCGCCTGGGCCCGGTACCGCGCCCTGTACGAGGGCACGCTCCTGCCGCTGTCCGACAAGCGGGACGCCCGGACCTGGGCCGCCGTCTACGCCGAGCAGGCCAAGCCGCTGACGAGCGAGGGCGCCGACGCGCTGGACGCGCTGGCCGCCGCGCGTACCGCCCTGTCGGAGAAGCAGGCCCGGCAGGTCCAGGACGCCCGTGACACGGGCAACCGGACCATGCTGCTGTTCCTGGTGGCCGGGCTGCTGGTCGCCGGGTTCATCGGCCTGGCGGTCACCAGGCGTATCGTCGCCGAGCTGACCACGGTCCGCGACACCCTGAACGGCGTCGCCGCCGGTGACCTGACCCTGCGGGCCGAGGTGCGCAGCGACGACGAGCTGGGGCAGATGGCCGGCGCCCTGAACACCGCCGTCGAGCACATGCGCTCGACCGTCCACCTGATCAACGACTCGGCCTCCGGCCTGTCGGCGGCCTCGCAGGAGCTGACCGCCACCAGCACGCAGATCGCCTCCACCGCCGAGGAGGCCAGCGACCAGGCCGGAAGCGCGGCCGGCGCGGCGGGGCAGGTCTCGGGCAACGTGCAGAGCGTCTCGGCGGGCG
>NZ_BOOK01000083.1 GCF_016863195.1 Paraplanobispora takensis
CGATCTGTGGGTCCGGACCCTGGACGGAAACGGAAACGGAAGCAAGGACGGAGACGGAGGCGGAGACGGGAACGGGGACACCGGCGTCGGGCTCGATCCCGGAACGGACACCTTCGGCACCCAGCGGCACCTCACCGTGGAGCTGCCCGCCGAGGTCACCGAACCCCTGCTCACACGGTTGCCCGCGGCCTACCACGGGCGGGTCAACGACGTGCTGCTCGCCGGGCTGGCCCTCGCCGTGGCCAGGTGGACCGGCCACGGCACCTCGGTCCTGCTCGACCTCGAAGGACACGGTCGGGAGGAGATCTTCCCCGATGCGGACCTGTCCAGGACGGTCGGCTGGTTCACGACCATCCATCCGGTCCGGCTCGATCCCGGTCCGCCCGACTGGGACGACCTGTCCGGGGACACGGCCGCCCGGGCGATCAAGCGGGTCAAGGAGCAGTTGCGGGTCATCCCCGACAACGGCATCGGGTACGGCCTGCTGCGCCACCTCAATCCCGGGACCGCCTCCGAACTGGCCGCCCGCCCCGTCCCCGAGCTGGCCTTCAATTATCTCGGCCGGGTCGAGACCCCGGCGGGGACGGACTGGGCCCCCGCGGACGAGGCCGAGGCGGCGGGCGGGCACGATCCCGCCCTGGCGCTGCCGCACGCGCTGGAGGTCAACGCCCTGACGCGGGACACCCCGGCAGGGCCGTGTCTGCGGGCGACCTGGTCCTGGGCGGGCCGGCTGTACACGAGGGAGCGGGTCAGGGAGCTGGCCGAGGCGTGGGCCGCCGCGCTGACCGGTCTGTCCCTGCACACCGGGGGCGGCCTGACCCCGTCGGATCTGCTGGTCCCCCTCAGCCAGGAAGAGATCGACGCGTTCGCGGCGGAACTGGACGCGGAGTGGAGCGCCCGATGACCATCGATTCCGTGACTCCCGTGACCCCCGCCGTCCAGGCCGCCCCGGCGTCCCAGCTCGAGGACGTCCTGCCGCTGTCCCCCCTGCAGCAGGGCCTGTACTTCCACGCGACGTTCGACGAGGCCGCGCCCGACGTCTACACCGCCCAGCTCGTCCTGGACCTGGAAGGCCCCCTGGACGCCGGCCGGCTCGCGGGCGCCGCGGCCCGGCTGCTCGCCCGCCATCCGAACCTGCGCACCTCCTTCCGGCAGCGGGCGAACGGCGAGCCCGTCCAGCTCGTCCACCGGCGCGTCGAGGTGCCCTGGCGCGAGGTCTCCGGGGATCCCGAGCAGGTGGCCGCCGAGGAGCGCGCCCGCCGCTTCGATCTGACCAGGCCGCCGCTGCTGCGCTTCGCCCTGGTACGGCCGGCGCCGGGCCGGCACCGGCTGATCTTCACCAACCACCACATCCTGCTGGACGGCTGGTCCACGCCGTTGCTGGCCGCGGAGTTCCTCGCGCTGTACACCGGGGCCGAGCCCCCGCCCGCTCCGCCGTACAAGGACTATCTGGCCTGGCTCACCAGGCGGGACCGCGGCGCCGCGGGCGAGGCCTGGGCCCGCGCCCTGGACGGCCTGGACGGGCCGACCCTCGTCGCCCCCGACCTCGCGGGCAGGCCGCCGGCCGACCCGGGACACGTGCGCGCCCACCTCAGCGAGGACCTCACCGGCCGCCTCGACGCCGCCCTGCGTGGACGCTCCCTCACCCTCAACACCGCGATCCAGGGGGCGTGGGCCATGCTGCTGGCCCTGCTGTCGGGCCGCGACGACGTGGTCTTCGGCGGCACCGTCTCCGGCCGCCCGCCGGAGCTGCCCGGCGTGGAGCGCATGGTCGGCCTGTTCATCAACACCCTGCCGGTGCGGGTACGGCTGCGCCCGCAGGAGACGCTGGCCGGGCTCCTGACGCGGTTGCAGGCAGAGCAGGCCGAACTGCTGTCCCACCACCATCTCGGCCTGGCCGAGATCCAGCGTCTGCACGGCTCCGGCCCGCTGTTCGACACCATGACGGTCCTGGAGAACTATCCCCTGGACACCGCGGCGGCCGAGGTCGGCGACGGGCTGCGGCTCACCGGGGCCTCCGGGAGCGACGCCACCCACTATCCGCTCGCCCTGGCCGTCGTGCCGGGCAGGCGGCTGTCGCTGCGCCTGGACCACCGCAGGGACGTCTTCCCCCGCACCGAGGCCCTGCGCCTGCTCAACCGGCTGACCCGGGTTCTCAAGGCGGTCGCCGCCGATCCCGACCTGCCGCTGGCCGCCCTGGACCTCCTCTCCGGGGAGGAGCGCGCCCTGGTCACGGCGCAGGGGCCCGGGGAGGCGGGCGCTACGGCGGCCCCACGGCACGCCGGTGTCGTCGGCGGGCACGCGGACATCGTCAGCGCCTTCGCCGACCGCGTGGAGCGCGACCCCGACGGCGAGGCGGTCCGGGCGGCGGGGGTCTGCCTGACCTACGCCGAGCTCAACGGGCGGGCCAACCGGCTCGCCCACCGGTTGATCGATCTCGGCGTGCGGGCCGAGACGCCGGTCGCCGTCCTGCTGGAACGCTCGGCCGAGGTGGTCGTGGCGACCCTGGCCGTCGCCAAGGCCGGCGGCGCGTACGTGCCGATCCACCACGGCCACCCGCCCGACCGGATGAGCTGGGTGCTGGCCGACACCGGCGCGCCCGTCCTGATCACCGACCGCGAGCCCGGCTTCGTCCACGGCGCCGCGGTGGTCCGCGCGGACGAGCCGTACCCCGGCGGCCGGCAGCCTCCGGACGCACCCCCGGGACCCGCCCGGCAGCAGCCGGCGCCGGACCCCGCCCTCCTGCCGGGCTCCGCCCCTCCGCCGGGCTCGCATCTCGCGCTGAGCGACGAGCCGGGCTTCGTGCCGCAGTACGACCCGAACGTGCGGGTCCACCCCGATCAGCTCGTCTACGTGATCTACACCTCGGGCTCGACCGGCACCCCCAAGGGCGTGGCCGTACGGCACCGGGACGTCCTCGCCCTGGCCGCGGACCACCGGTGGGCGCAGGGGCACCGCCGCGTGCTGATGCACTCGCCGCACGCCTTCGACGCCTCGACCTACGAGATCTGGGTGCCGCTGCTGACCGGCGGCACGGTCGTCGTCGCCCCTCCCGGAGAGCTCGACCCGGACGCGATCGCGCGGCTGTCCGCCGAGCACGGCCTGACCGCGCTGTTCCTGACGACCGCCCTGTTCAACCTGGTGGCGGAGGAGGACCCGACCGCCTTCGCGTCCCTGCGGGAGGTCCTCACCGGCGGTGAGGCCGCCTCCCCCGAGGCCATGCGCCGGGTCCGCGAGGCCTGCCCGGACACCCTGCTCGGCCACGTCTACGGGCCGACCGAGGCCACCACCTACGCCACCTACCACGCCGTCCGCGAGGCGGGCGGTACGGCGCCGCCCATCGGCCGGGCCATGGACGGCATGCGCGCCCACGTGCTCGACCGCTTCCTGCGGCCGGTCCCGCCGGGCGCCCCCGGCGAGCTGTACCTGTCGGGTGCGGGCCTGGCCCGCGGCTACCGCGGCCGTCCGGGATTGACCGCCGAGCGGTTCGTGGCCTGTCCGTACGGCGGGGGCGAGCGGATGTACCGGACGGGGGACCTGGTGCGGTGGACGGCCGGCGGCGAGCTGGAGTACCTGGGCAGGACCGACGTCCAGGTCAAGATCCGGGGCTTCCGGATCGAGCCGGGCGAGATCGAGGCGGTGCTGTCCCGGCATCCGTCGGTCGCGCAGGTGTCGGTGGCCGTCCACGACAACCGTCTGATCGCCTACGTGGTCCCCGCCGGGACGGTGCCGGTGGAGGAGCTGCGGGGCTTCGCCGGGGAGATCCTGCCCGAGTACATGGTCCCCCAGGCGGTCCTCACACTGGACGCGCTCCCGCTCACCCCGAACGGCAAGGTGAACCGCGCCGCCCTTCCGAAGCCGGATATATCGGCATCCGGACGGCCGCCCCGGACCCCCGGGGAGGAACGCCTCTGCCGCCTGTTCGCCGAGGTCCTCGGCCTGGAACGGGTCGGCGTCGACGACGGCTTCTTCGACCTGGGAGGCGACAGCATCGCGGTCATCCAGCTCGTCTCCCGCGCCCGGCGCGAGGGGCTGACGATCAGCCCGCGCGAGGTGTTCGCCTGCCAGACGGTCGAGGCCCTGGCCCGCGGCGGCTCCACGGGGCGCGAGATCCTGCTGCCCCTGCGCGCGACGGGTGACGGGGCGCCGCTGTTCTGCGTGCACCCGGGGGCCGGTCTCGGCTGGCCGTACTCCGGCCTGCTGCGCCACCTCGGCCCCGACCGGCCGGTCTACGCCTTCCAGGCGCGGGTGCTGTCCGAGCCGGGCTACACGGCCCCGTCGATCGAGGCCATGGCCCGCGACTACCTCACCCACCTGCGCCGGGTCCGTCCGCGCGGGCCGTACCTGCTGGCGGGCTGGTCGATGGGCGGCCTGATCGCCCACGCCATGGCCGTCGAGCTGCGCGAGGCGGGCGAGGAGGTCGGCCTGCTGGCGATGCTGGACGCCTACCCGGGCCGGGAGGCCGCCCCCGACGAGCGCGACGTGCTGCCCGAGCTGCTGGCCGCGATCGGTTACGAGGGCTCGGGGGAGATCGACGACGTCGTCGCGTTCGTGCGCGAGCGCGGGGACCGGTACGCCGCTCTCGACGAGCAGACGCTGCAGGCGGTCTACCGCAATTACCGCAACGGTGTGAAGATCTCTCAGGAGTACCGTCCGCGCCGTTTCGACGGGGACGTGCTCTTCGTCACCGCCGCCCACGGCCGCGAGGCGGACAGCCCCACGGCCGCAGACTGGAAGCCCTACGTCACCGGAACGATCGAGGACCACACGATCGCCTGCGATCATGCGAGCATGCTCAACCCCGGCCCGATCGCGGAGATCGCCGCACTGCTCAGAAAGGAACTGCAGTGACAAACCCCTTCGAGAATCCCGACGTCTCCTACCTCGCACTGATCAACGACGAGGGCCAGTACTCTCTGTGGCCCGCGTGGGCGGAGATCCCCGGGGGATGGACCGTCGCTTTCGGAGAGGACAGCCGGCAGGCATGCCTGGAGTACATCGAGACGAACTGGACCGACATGCGGCCCAACAGCCTGATCAGGGCGATGGGGGAGTGAACCGCCGTTCCACTCCCCGCGCGGCCGGACGCACGACGAGGGCGGGGAGCGTGATCCGATGACCTGGCTGCGCTGCCCGCGCCCGCGCCCGTCGGCGGCCACGCGGCTGGTCTGCTTCCCCCACGCGGGCGGTTCGGCCACCGCCTACCGCGAGTGGCCCGCGCTGCTGCCGGAGTCGGTCGAGCTGTACGGCGTGCAGCTGCCCGGCCGGGCCGACCGGTACAGCGAGCCGCTCCCCGAGAGCCTGGACGCGGTGGCCGCCGCGGTCGCCGGGGAGCTGGTCCCGCTGCTGGACCGGCCCGTGGCGCTGTTCGGGCACAGCATGGGGGCGCTGCTGGCCTACGAGGTCACGCGGCTGCTGGAGGCGCGCGGCACCGGTCCCGTGCGGCTGCTCGTGTCGGGCTGCTCGGCGCCGCACGAGCCCAGGGAGCGCCGCGTGCTGTCCGAGCTCGACGACGACAGCCTGCTGACCGAGCTGGAGAGACTGGGCGGCACCGAGCTGGAGGTCCTCGCCCACGCGGGGATGCGCGAGCTCATCCTCCCCTACGTCCGCGGTGACTTCCGCCTGGTCGAGAGGCACCGTTCCCGCCCGGGCCCCGCGCTGCGCACCCCGATCTCGGTCCTGGTCGGCGACGCCGACCCGGTCGTCACGGCCGAGCAGGCCAAGTCCTGGGAGGCGTGCACGGAGTCGGGCTTCTCGCTGACGGTCTTCCCCGGCGACCACTTCTACCTGCAGCCCCTGCGGGAGCGGGTGGTCGCCGAGGTCGTCCGGAGGATGGGCGCGGAGTTCAGAGGATGAGCGCGAAGCAGTCCGGCCTGTAGTCCGCGGGCAGCGGTCCCGGGCTCTCCAGCGCCTTGTTGACGTAGGAGAGCATCACCGGGTCCAGCGTCTCCAGGTTGTGCCCGACGGCCCCCTCGACGAGTCCCTTGAGGGGGCAGTCGTCCTGGAGCATGCGGTTGGCCACCTGGTCGGCCGGGCCCTCGACGAAGGTCGAGGCGGCCTCCTGCTCGGCCTTCAGCCCGAGGGCGGTGTAGCTCACGCCGGGCTCGATCATGGAGGGGGTGTTGAGCGCCTCCATCAGCTTCGAGCCCGGCCGCAGTTCCTCGCAGACCGTCTCCCAGCCGCAGCTCCTGCTCAGCTCCTCGGTCGGGTCGCGGTGCGGGGCCCCCAGCGTGACCAGCTCGGAGACCTTCTCCGCCCCGCCGTCGAAGCGCATGTAGGCCCTGGGGACCAGCCCGCCGAGACTGTGCCCGACGATGGCCACCTTCTCGGCCCCGGTCGCCTGCAGCACGCCGTCCACGAAGATCCCCAGAGTCCGCGCCGACTCCTCGATCGACCTGCTCCACCCGTAGTCGAGTGCGAAGACGCAGTATCCCTGCTTGCTCAGGTACGGCGCCGCCACCGGCCAGGTCACCGCCCCGGTGCTCTTGGCCCCGTGCACCAGGACGACCGGGTACGGCGTGCTCTCGCGGGGACGGCACTCGAAGTCGTTGGCCTCCGCCACCCCCTCGGAGGCCATCTTCCTGGCCTCGGCGACCCGGTCCACCGACGGCGACGGGGAGGCCTCGGGCCCGGCCGCCCGGTTCACCAGGGTGTCGGCGGCGAAGAGGAGGACCGCGAGCCCGGCCACGGCGCACAGGACGGCCACGGCGATCTGACCGGGACGGAGCTGCGCCACGATTTCTCCCCCGACGGCTCGGAGCGCGGGTCCCGGGGATCCGCCGGGGGTGCCGGGGCTCCGCGGGAACTCGGAACAGCAGCCTGCCCCGCCGCCCCGCCCGGGTTCTACGCTCCGGCCGCGCCGCTTGCCCGGCGAAGTTGGCACCACCGGACAACTTCCGCCCGGCGGCCCGGCCGTACCGGGCCCCGCCGGATGGACGCCCAGGTCGGGGCCGCAGGTTGCCGGGCGGACACCGGGGGTGACCACCCGTTGAGTCCTGCCGAAGAACGGCGGTTCCTTGGGCGAGAAGTGCCCATGAGAGCGGACGGGCGGGCCGTTACCGTCGCCCCTGTGGGTGAACGAGTGGTGATCGCGCTCGGCGGCAACGCGATGACGGCCTCGGACGGGAGCGCCTCCCCGGCCGACCAGCGCCGCGCGGTGGAGGGGGCGATGGGACATGTCGCCGCGCTGATCGCCGCGGGCCATCAGGTGACTCTCACCCACGGCAACGGACCGCAGGTGGGCAACCTGATCCTGAAGAACCAGCTCGCCGCGGACGTGGTGCCCCCCGTCCCGCTCGACTGGTGCGGGGCGCAGACCCAGGCGACGATCGGCATGCTCGTGCTCAACGCGCTGGAGGGCCGCGCCGCCGTCGTGGTCACCCGCACGCTGGTCGACCCGCGCGACCCGGCCTTCCTCGACCCGGTCAAGCCGATCGGCCGCTACTTCAGCGAGGAGGAGGCCCGCCGGTTCGAGGGGCTCGGCCAGAGCTGGCGGCGCTTCGAGCGGGGCTGGCGCCGGGTCGTCCCCTCGCCCGAGCCGCTGCAGATCCTCGACGCGCCCGCGGTGGCCGCGCTGATGGCCGCCGGGTTCGTCGTCGTGGCGGCGGGCGGCGGGGGAGTGCCCGTGATCCGCGACGAGCAGGGCAGGCTGACCGGGGTCGAGGCCGTCATCGACAAGGACCTGGCCGCGACGCTCCTGGCCAGGACCGTGCGGGCCGCCAAGCTGGTGATCGCCACCGACGTGCCGCAGGCCGTCGTGGGGTTCGGCACGCCGCAGGCCCGCCCGATCGGCTCGATCACCGCCCCCGAACTGCGCGAGCTGAAGGCGGCCGGGCACTTCGCCGAGGGCAGCATGGGCCCGAAGGTCGAGGCCGCGCTGCGCTTCGTCGAGTGCGGCGGCGACCAGGCCGTGATCACCTCACTTGAGAACATCGGAGCGGCGGTCACCGGAGAGGCCGGAACCGTGGTGCGCAATTGAAGACGACCCGACTGGAAGGCGGCGCTCATGCCCGAACCCATTGAAGTACGCAAGGTGGCCATCGAGAGCGTGACCGACGCCTCCGGGCTGGAGAGGCTCATCGACGACGGGGTGATCGAGGCGCACCGGGTGCTCGCGGTGATCGGCAAGACCGAGGGCAACGGCGGTGTGAACGACTACACCCGCATCCTGGCCGACCGCGCCTTCCGCGAGGTGCTGGCCGCCAAGGGCCACCCGTCACCCGAGAGCGTGCCGCTGGTGTGGTCCGGCGGCACCGACGGCGTGCTCAGCCCGCACGCCACGATCTTCGCCACCACCGCCGCGGATCCGGCCGCCGAGCCGGACGACGAGCCGCGCGTCAGCGTCGGCATCGCGATGAGCGAGGTCATCCTGCCCGAGGACATCGGCCGCCCCGCCATGGTGGAGAAGGTCGCCGCCGGGGTCCGCGAGGCCATGAAGACCGCCGGCATCGACGACCCCGCCGACGTCCACTACGTCCAGACCAAGACGCCGCTGCTGACCCTGGCCACCATCAACGACGCCAAGTCCCGCGGCAAGGACGTGGTGACCGAGGACACCGGCCCGTCCATGGACATCTCCAACTCCACCACCGCGCTCGGCATCGCCGTCGCCCTCGGTGAGATCGAGATGCCCTCCGCCGAGCAGATCCACCGGGACCTGTCGCTCTACTCCTCGGTGGCGTCCTGCTCCAGCGGCGTCGAGCTCGACCGGGCACAGATCGTGGTCGTCGGCAACGTGCGCGGCATCGGCGGGCGCTACCGCATCGGCCACTCGGTCATGAAGGACGCGCTGGACGCCGACGGCATCTGGGAGGCGATCCGCTCCAGCGGCATCGACCTGCCCGAGCGCCCCCACCCCTCCGACCTGAAGGGCCGCCTGGTCAACGTCTTCATGAAGTGCGAGGCCGATCCCTCCGGCAGCGTCCGGGGCCGCCGCAACATCATGCTCGACGACTCCGACGTGCACTGGCACCGCCAGATCAAGGCCACCGTCGGCGGCGTGGCGGCCAGCGTCACCGGCGACCCGGCGGTGTTCGTGAGCGTCGCCGCCGTGCACCAGGGCCCGAGCGGCGGCGGCCCGGTCGCCGCCATCGCCGACCTGGGCTGACCCGGATCGGGTACGGCGCGGCCGATACCTGCGCGGCCGTGCCGTACCCGATCCCGCGGTCACCTCGTCAGCACGTAGACGACCACGAGGGTGGCCAGGAGACAGGCGGCCTCGACCGCGCGGGCCGTCCACGCGACCCGCGACTCCCCGGGTTCCGCCTTGCTCTCCCGCGCCGTGCTTTCCGCCGTCTCCATCAGGACCCGCCCCTTCCACTCGACGGGAAGCATCGTGGTCCGCCCGCCGACCCGGCCGCATGGGTCCGGTGTCCCGTCTTTCCGGGACACCGGCCCGGGGACACCGGCCTCCGCGTGCCGGAAATCCGGGATCAGCGGTCGGCGGCCTCCCGCCGATCGGCCGGACCGAGCCGGAGCCGGCGCAGGTACGGGGCGGTGGGCCCGGTGCCGTTGGCGACCCGCGCGGGAACGCCCTCGTTGACGATCCGGCCGCCGGCCGCCCCGGCTCCCGGGCCCATGTCGATGATCCAGTCCGCGCAGCCCGCCGCGTGGACGTCGTGTTCGGCGATCACCACGGTGTGCCCGCGCTCCAGCAGCAGGTCCAGGGTCCGCATCAGCCGCTGGGCGTCGTCCGGGTGCAGCCCGGTGATCGGCTCGTCGAGGACGACGAGACCCGGATCGCGGCCCCGGCGGCCGCGGAGTGCGGCCTTGGCCAGCTTCAGCCGCTGGGCCTCCCCGCCGGACAGGGCCGTGCCGCTCTCGCCGAGCGTGAGATAGCCCAGACCGACGTCCACCATGGCCCCCAGGAGCGCGGCGAGCGGCTCGGGCCCGTCGAACACCTCGGCGGCCTCGGCCACGGTGCTCGCCAGCACCTCGTCGACGGCCAGCCCGTGGTACGTCACCGCCAGGACGTCCGGGCCGTACCGGCGGCCGTCACAGGCCTGGCAGGTGAGATAGGTGTCGCCGAGGAACTCCAGGTCCATCTTGATCCGGCCGAGGCCCCGGCAGGTCTCGCACCTGCCGCCCGGCGAGTTGAAGGAGAACGCCGAGGCGTTCCCCAGCCCGCCGCGCCTGGCCTGGCCGGTGTCCGCGAACAACTGCCGGATCAGGTCGAACGCCTTGGTGTAGGTTCCCGGGCAGGAGCGAGGCGTGCGGCCGATCGGGGTCTGGTCCACCGCGCTCACCCAGCGCAGACCGGTCAGCCCGGAGATCCTCCCCACCGCGGCCGGCGGTCTCCCGGCCAGTGCGGCGGCCACCGAGTCGGCCAGGATCGGGTTGAGCACGCTGCTCTTGCCGCTGCCGCTGATCCCGGTCAGGCAGGTGAGCCGGTTCAGCGGGATCCGGATCTCGTGGGCCGTGACGTTGTGCGCCGCCGCCTCGTGCAGCACCAGCCAGCCGGTGGTGTCGTCGGGCGCCCGCTCGGCCCGCCGCAGCCGGTAGTGCGGGCTGCTCAGGTAGCGGCCGGTCACCGATCGCGGGTGCCGGGCGATCTCGCCGGGCGGCCCGGCCGCGATCAGCCGTCCGCCGTCCCGGCCGCCTCCCGGGCCGAGGTCGACGACCCAGTCGGCGCGGGCGATCAGGTCGGGGTCGTGCTCCACGAGCAGGACCGTGTTCCCCGCGTCGCGCAGTTCGCGCAGGAGCTCGAACAGATGGTCCTTGTCGGCCGGGTGCAGGCCCGCGCCGGGTTCGTCGAAGACGTAGGTGAGCCCGGTCAGGGCCGTGCTGATCTGCGCAGACAGGCGGGCCCGCTGCAGTTCGCCGCCGGACAGCGTCGGCGCGCCGCGTGACAGCTCCAGGTGCGCCAGGCCGAGCCGGACGAGCAGGTCCAGCCGGTCCCGCAGCTCGGGCACCAGGACGTGGCCGACCTCGCGCTGGGCCTCGTTGAGCCCGGCGCCGACGGCGTCGATCCAGTCCCGGACCTCCTGCACCCGGCTGCGGGCGACGTCGCGGAAGGTCCTGTCCAGCAGTTTGACGGTCCGCGCGATCTCGCCGAGCCCGGTGCCGTCGCAGGCCGCACATTCCCGCCTGCGCAGGAACGGCACGTAGACCTGCTTGGCCTCCTCGCCGACGGCCGCGGCGTAGAACCGTTCGATCTCGGCGACGGCGCCATCGAGCGCCCGCCGGGTCCGGTAGGTCAGCTCGGTGTGCTTCCTGTCGTCCCTGCCGGTGATGACGAGGTCGATCTGCTCGCCGCCGGTGCCGTACAGGACCGTCCGCCGGAAACCCTCCGGATGGTCCCGCCAGGGTCGCGCCAGGTCGATGCCGTGGTGCTCGGCCAGCGAGGGAAGGAAGGCGGCCTCGTTCGACTGGTTCCGGCCGAACCAGGGCGACTCCGTCAGGGGGAGGTCCGGCCGGGGCACGATGAGGTCCGGATCGGCCTCGGAGATCTCGCGCGCCCCGGCGCACGTCCAGCAGATGCCGTCCCGCGCGTGGGGGTCGAACTGGGCGGGGTGCAGCGGGCCGCTCCACGTGCGCCCGGTCGCCAGCGGGGCGAGCCGGGCGAACACCAGGCCCAGGTAGGCCTCCACGCCGGTCAGGGTGCCGAGCGTCGAGTGCGGGTTGCGGCCGGCGTTGCGCTGGTCGACCGCCAGGGTCGCGGTCAGGCCCCGGACGCGGTCGACCCGGGGCCGGTCGCGCGGGGTGAGGAACTTGCGGACGTACGGATCGAAGCCCTCCACGTACCGCAGTTGCGCCTCGGCGTGGATGGTGTCGATGACCAGCGAGCTCTTGCCGCTGCCGCTGACGCCGGTGAAGGCGACCACGGCCCGGTGCGGGATCCGCACGTCGACGCCGCGCAGATTGTGGGTGCGCACGCCGGTCGCCTCGATGCAGTCCGGTGAGAGGCCGGCCGGCTCCGTCCCGGCCGTCATGACCCCCGCCGGCTCTCCTGTCTTCATCGGACCTCCGTCTCCTCCGGCTCCGGTTCGGTCTCCTCGCCGGCGCGGACCCAGCCGTTCCCCGGCTCGGGCCAGGGCAGCCGGCCCGTCTCGATGTCGCCGGCGATCTCCTCGATCCAGGCCAGTTCGGCCTCCTGCATCCGCACCGCGTACTCGGCCTCCACCACGAACAGGCGCGGCACCTCGCCCGCACGCAGCACCTCGCCGTGCTCCCGCCGGATCTCCTCCAGCGACGCGCGCACCTGGCCGGCCCGCTCCCGCAACGCCGCCACGGCGCCGTCCGGCCCGAGCGCGCCGAGATAGCTGACCGCCGACAGGAATTTCGGATACTCCTCCGCCGGGACGCGGACCAGTTCGTCCACCCAGCGCACGAACTGCTCCCGTCCCAGGGCGGTGTACCGGTAGACGGTCCGCTCGGGCCGGGCGCCGACCCGGACCGTCTCTCGCGACTCGATCCACCCGGCACGCTCCAGCGCCCGCACGACGTCGTACAGGGACCCGGTGGTCAGCTTGAAGACCCGATCCAGGCCACGCTCCCGCATGGTCGCGGCCATGGCGTGCGGATGCATGGGCGACTCCATCAGCAGGCCGACGATCGCGAGTCCCAGCGGGTTGGACACCGCACGGCCGGTACGAGGACTCAACCACTCGCCTCCTATCACTCGGATCCGAGTATTCATGTGCCGCGGACGCCGGTCAAGATTGGCGACGGCACGTGCTGCACCGGGCGTTCTCCCCGGTAGGCTCCCGGTTCGTGCCGAGCATTCCCCAGCCCCTGGTCCCCGACGACCGCGGCGGCGCCGACGCCGCCGTGGCCTCCGCGCTGGCCGCCTACGCCGCCGGTACGGCCGGCGCCGCCGAGGTGGTCTCCGCACTGAGCGGCGCCCGGCTGCTGGTCCCGGTGGTGGCGCTGCTGACCGCCTCCGAGGTCGGCGAGCACGGGCTCCGGCAGGAGAAGGAGAGCGAGATGGCCCTGCCGAAGCTCGTCGGCAAGGACGGCCGCGAGGCGGTGCTCGCCTTCACCGGGGTCGAGCCGCTCAGGCTCTGGCGCCCCGACGCCCGGCCGATCCAGGCCACCGTCCCGCAGGTCTGCCAGGCCGCCGTGCACGAGAACGCGGCCGCGGTGGTGGTCGACGTGGCGGGACCGGTGCCGTTCGTGATCGAGGGCGGCGTGCTGGCGGCCTTCGCCGCGGTGGAGTCGGGGACCCTCGACCGGCTGGAGGCCGAGGGCTCCGGCGAGGTCACCGTGGCGAAGATGGCAGAGGCCGCTGAGGCCCCCAGGCGTCGGCGGTTCGGTTGGCTACGGCGTGGACGAGATTGACCGTCAGGATCGCCGGGGCGATCACGGCGACGAAACCGCCGAAGTCGCGCTCGAAGACCAGGGCGAGGATCACCGCGGTGACCCCGTTCTGCTGGGCCAGGCCGAGGTGGATCCGGTCGATCACCGGCAGGCCGTGGGTGAGGACCAGCGCCGCGAGCATCTGGGCGGCGAAGGCGGCCAGCCCGAGCAGGACGCCCATGCCCGTGTTCGCCCCGCCCACCAGCAGCAGCCCCATCAGGAACGCCGACAGCGCGAACGCCACACTCACCGCGCGGGCCGGCCAGCGTGAGTCCGGCACCCGGAGATAGAGCCCGGCGGTCGCCAGGCCGAGCATGAGGGAGCTCCAGGCGGCCGACACGACCGCGGCGGCCGCCGCCGCGTAGCTCAGCACCGGCGGGGCGTTCCTGATCAGCCGCCACACCAGGTAGGCGACCAGCGCGAACAGGGCGTTCAACCCGAGATCGGCGAAGTAGGCCGCCGACAGCCCGCCGCCGTCCGAACCGCTCACCATCGCCGCCGCGTACACCGCCAGGATGATCGTCACCGGGTCGTCGAAGGAGGACCAGGCCGCCAGGATCGTCTTGGCCCGGCCCGACAGCCGGTCGTCCCGCATCACGGCGGCGACCGAGAGCGGGTCGATCTGGGCGACCACCACCGCCATGATCAGGGCTCGCGGGTCACCCGAGACCAGGTAGACGACCCCGGCGATGAACGCGGTCTTCAGGATCACCCCGACGGTCACCGCGAGCACGATCAGCCGGGTGTGCTCCCGGGCCTCGGCGCGGTCGATCCCGTGCGTGCTTCCGTACAGGCCGATGGCCAGCAGCAGACTGCTGAACAGGACGTAGACGGAGGAGTTCTCCAGTCCGCTCACCCCGCCCAGTTCGGCGGCGAGCCAGCCGAGGCCGACGACGACGATCAGGAGCCCGATTCGGGCCAAGGCTCGCTCCTCGGAACGGATCGCAGGTGGCCTCCGGCGTCCCGGGGGCGCTCTCGCTGGTTGATGGGGGGCAGTGTGAAGTGGCCGCGGATCGTGTCCACCAGCTTCGCCATCTTGTCGTCGGCGACGCCCACCTTGCGCTGGTCGAGCGTCACACCGATCAGATAGCGGGTCTCGTCGACCCAGTAGAAGTACAGCGCGCCGCGCTCGACGTCGAGGACGGTGCGGATGAGGATGCCGCCCTCGATCCGCCGGAGCTGCCGGTTGAGCCGCCCGGTGAGCCAGTTGAGCTGGTGGCCGGCCTTCAGATAGAGCCCCCGGCGCTGCTCCTGGTCGGTCTCGTGGAAGAAGTGCGCCAGGTCGGCGTCGTCGAGCACGTCGGTGTAGAAGCAGCAGCGCCCGTCGGCGTAGTAGGCGACGAAGTGCAGGTCGTCCTGGTCGAGCATGGCGACGCAGCTGCCGACCGACTTCTCCACCGACGGGCCGATGCCCGGCATGGTGCGGATCAGGATCTCCGACTCGCCGATCACCTTCCGCTTGGTGGCGGTGGGCGCCGGGCCCATCCCGGCCTCCATGTACGGGAGATAGAGGCCCCTGCCGTACTGGATGAGCAGATAGACACCGGTCGCGAAGGCGAACGCGCTCACGCCGGCGGTGATCAGACCGTGCACCTCGCCGGGGACGCCGCCGTGCCACAGGACCGGGCCGAACGCGGCGACGAAACCGAGCGCTCCCTCGCCCGCCGCGGTGACCGTCAGCGCGACCACCATCAGCACCGGGAGCCGGGCCCGGATCCGCCCGATCACCGTCGTGGTCAGCGCGAGGGACAGGATCACCGCGACGACCGTGACGGCGCGCGAGACGTCGTACTCCTCGCCCTCGATGTACCAGGCCAGGATCTCCAGCAGCACCGGCAGGAGGATCAGGGATGCGATCACCGCCGGCAGCCGGGCGAAGCGGTCCCTGTCCACGTGTCCGGCCCTCCCCGGTCGAAGTAGTTCTCAGCGTTCGTGATCGGCTTCGGATCCGTCAATGACTCCGGAGGTCATACGGGCTTCCCGGAGCGTGCGCCCGGGGCCCGATGTCCGCCGGTGCCCGGCGGACGCGGGGAGTCCGGCCGGGCTATGGTCGGTCGGTGGCCCTCCTCCCCGTCGCGGCGGCCCTCGCCGGGCTGCTGATCGGCCTGTTCTCGCGTGCCCTGGTGGTGCGCCACTCCGCGGCCGGGGGGGAGGCGCTCCGGTACGGCTGCCCGCTCTGTACGGCGCTGCTTGTCGGGGCGCTCACCTGGAAGGCCGTGGCGGGGGACGTCCCGCCCGGGAACAGCTCACCCGCAGGCGCCTCGCCCGCAGGCGCCTCACTCGGAGGCGCCGAGCTCACGGAGCTGCTCGCCTTCTGCTGGCTGGCCGTGCTCTGCGTCGTGCTCGCCTTCGTCGACCTGGCCGTGCGGCGGCTGCCCGACCGGTTCACCCTCGCCGCCGGACTGGGCACCGGGACGCTGCTGACGATCGCCGCCGCGGCCGGGGGGCGCTGGGGGGACCTGCTCGGGGCGGGACTGGGCGGGCTCGCACTGGCGGCCTTCTATCTGCTGCTCTTCCTGGTCAATCCGGCCGGGATGGGCCTGGGCGACGTCAAGCTCGCGGCGGTGCTGGGGATCGCGCTCGGCTGGCTGGGCTGGGACGTCCTGGTCACCGGGGCGTTCCTCGGTTTCCTGGCGGGTGCCCTCTACGGGGTGGCGCTGATCGTCCTGCGACGGGGGAACCGCAAGAGCGAGTTCCCCTTCGGCCCCTTCATGATCATCGGTGCCTTCGCCGCCGTTCTGATCACCCCCTGACCGGCCCCGTACGGGGGGCTCAGCCGTCGCGGGAGGAGCGGAAGGAGAGGCCGCGGCCGGCGAGGGTCTCGCGCAGGATGCGCACCGCCTTGGGGCCCACGCCGTGCAGCGCGAGGAGCTCGGCCTCGGTGACGTCGGTGAGCTGCTCCAGGCGGGTGTAGCCCGCGTTCCCCAGCGCGCCCCGCGCGGGAGCGCCTATGTTCGGCAGATCGTTCTCTCCGGTTCCCACGGATCCTCCTCCGGTTCAGGGCCTGCGCCTCTTCGAGGCGGCGCGGCGGCGGGCGCCCGGCCGCGGTGAACCCATCATCGGTGAGGACGCCCCGGCGGTGCAGCCCCCGGTCCGCGCGGCGGCCCGGGGTCACAGGACGATGTCGACGGGGATGCTCCACGGGCCGCAGTCGGAGCTGAACGTGCCGCGGTCGCAGCCCTGCACTCTGAAGTGGATGCGATCCTCGTCGCCGCCGTGGCTCGACGAGTCCTCGACGGTCTCACCGTGGGGGGACACCGAGGCGACGTAGCGGTCGTAGCCGTTGCCGTCCCATCTGTGCAGACCCCTCCACGGAGTGAGCCGGCCGACCTTGACCTGACGCTCCGGGTTGCCCAGCTGGGGTTCGTAGACCTCGCGGACGTTGAAGAAGTCCCAGTCGCGCCCGGTGGTGTCCCAGCGGAAGATGATCCGTCCGCTGGCGGCGCGGTAGGCCCGGATGAGGGTGCCCTCGCCGAGGTTGGGCGACCAGACGATCTTCCCGTTCCGGAAGCGCTGCCAGGAGCCGCGTTTGTCGGGGTAGCCGAACTCCTTGGTGA
>NZ_BOOK01000084.1 GCF_016863195.1 Paraplanobispora takensis
TGGAGCGCCACAGTTTGCCGATCAGGCTTCCCTGCGGCGCCACCAGCGCCGGGTCGCAGGCGTCGGCCCGGGCGAGGGAGGCCGGAGCCGAGGCCTGGGCGGCCGGAGCGAGAGCGGCGAGTGCGGTCAGCGCGGTGGCCGTGATGAGGGCGGCCGATACGGCGCGGCTGGCGGACATGAGGTTTCCTCCAAGGTCGTTCAGGGTCGTTCAGGGGGCGTCCGGGCGGCAGGTGCGGACTCCCCGCTCCCGCCGCCGGCGGTGTCACTGGCGGGTGGTGATCGAGGTCGGGATGCTCCACGGACCGCAGTCGGAGCTGAACGTGCCGCGGTCGCAGCCCTGGACGATGAAGACGAACTTGGGGTGGGAGTCGCCGTTGGTGCTGGTGCCGACCCCGTCCCGGACGTGCGGGGCCATCGAGTAGGCGCCGCTCCACGGATCGATCCGGGTGACCTTCACCTGGGTGGCCGGACCGCCGTTCCTGCTCCAGCGGACGTTGAAGAAGTCCCAGTCACGGCCGGTCCCGCTCCAGCGGAACACCAGGTTGCCGCTGGAGCGGGCCTGGTAGACGCGGACCAGGGTGCCCTCGCCGAGGTTGGGCGACCAGACGATCTTCCCGTTCCGGAAGCGCTGCCAGGAGCCGCGTTTGTCGGGGTAGCCGAACTCCTTGGTGACCGGGCAGCCGTAGACGCTGGCGGGTCCGCCGTTGGAGCGCCACAGTTTGCCGATCAGGCTTCCCTGCGGCGCCACCAGCGCCGGGTCGCAGGCGTCGGCCCGGGCGAGGGAGGCCGGAGCCGAGGCGGAGCTCGCGGCCTGCGCGGCCGGGGCGAGCACGGCGAGAGAGGCGGCCGCGGCGGCGACGGCCGGCAGGGCACGGTTGACGAACATGGCGAGTCCTCCGGAGGAGAAGGGGGCAGGAGACGCTCGGCACCGCTACGGAGCGGCGGCGTGTTTTCCGTGTCGCGATCACCTTCGGGATCGCCGCTCATCGGACACCATCGACGATAGGAAGCCGGGACTCCGCCGGGCAGGGCGCTGGCCACCCTCTCTCCGGAGGGCGGCCACCGCAGGAGGGGAGGGCTGCCTCCGGGGACAACCACCGCGGAGCGGGAGGGCTGGCCTTCACGCCGGATCCGCCGGTCGGCGTCTCATCAGGTGAGCTGAGGCCATTCCAGTGGGCGGCACATGGAAGACTTGTCCCCATGTTGCGCTGGCTGACCGCAGGAGAGTCCCACGGCCCCGAACTCGTCGCGATCCTCGAAGGGTTGCCCGCCGGGGTGGAGGTGACGACGGCCGACATCGACCGCGCCCTGGCGAGGCGACGCCTGGGTTACGGCCGCGGCGCCCGGATGAAGTTCGAGCAGGACGTGGTGACCGTGGTGGGCGGGGTACGGCACGGCCGCACGCTCGGCAGTCCCGTGGCCATCCGGGTGGGCAACACCGAGTGGCCCAAGTGGGAGACCGTCATGGCGGCCGACCCGGTGGACCCGGAGGTGCTGGAGGGCCAGGCCCGCAACGCGCCGCGCTCGCGCCCCCGGCCGGGCCACGCCGACCTCGCCGGCATGCAGAAGTACGGCTTCGACGACGCCCGGCCGGTGCTCGACCGGGCCAGCGCCCGCGAGACCGCCGCTCGCGTCGCCCTCGGCCAGGTCGCCAGGAACTTCCTGAAGCAGGCCCTCGGCGTCGAGATCGTCAGCCACGTCGTCTCGATCGGGGCGGCGCAGACCACCGAGGGCGTCGTCCCCGGCCCCGGCGACATGGACGCCGTCGACGCCGACCCGGTGCGCTGCGCCGACCCGGCCGGCAGCGCCGCGATGGTCGCCGAGATCGACAAGGCCCACAAGGACGGCGACACCCTCGGCGGCGTCGTCGAGGTGATCGCCTACGGGCTGCCGCCGGGCCTGGGCAGCTACACCCACTGGGACCGGCGCCTCGACTCCCGCCTGGCCGGCGCGCTGATGGGCATTCAGGCGATCAAGGGCGTGGCGGTCGGCGACGGCTTCGAGACCGCGCGCCGCCCCGGCTCCCGGGCCCACGACGAGATCGAGAACACCTCCGACGGCGTGCGCCGGATCACCAACCGGGCCGGCGGCGTCGAGGGCGGCATGACCAACGGCGAGCCGCTGCGCGTCAGCGCCGCGATGAAGCCGATCTCCACCGTGCCCCGCGCGCTCGCCACCATCGACGTGCTGACCGGCGAGGCGGCCAAGGCCCACCACGAGCGCTCCGACGTGTGCGCCGTACCGGCCGCCGCGATCGTCGCCGAGGCCATGGTCGCCCTGGTCCTGGCCGACGCCGCGCTTGAGAAGTTCGGCGGCGACTCCGTCGAAGAGGTCGCCCGCAACCTGTCCGGATACCTGTCCTCGATGGTGATCAAATGAGTCCTCGTGCGGTTCTGATCGGCGCCCCCGGATCGGGCAAGACGACCGTGGGCAGGCTGCTGGCCGAGCGGCTCGGCCTCGCCTTCCGCGACACCGACGCCGACGTGGAGGCCGTGGCGGGCAAACCGGTGAGCGACATCTTCGTCGAGGACGGCGAGGAGCGTTTCCGCGAGCTGGAGGCGCAGGCCGTACGGCTGGCGCTGGCCGAGCACGACGGCGTGCTGGCGCTGGGCGGCGGTGCGATCCTGGCCGAGCCGACGCGGGAGCTGCTGGCCGGTCACCCGGTGGTCTACCTGGAGGTCGGCCTGTCGCAGGCGGTCTCCCGGGTGGGCCTGGCCTCGGCGCGCCCCCTGCTGGTGCTCAACCCGCGCAGCCAGCTGAAGAAGCTGATGGACGCCCGCCGCCCGATCTACGAGGGCCTGGCGACCGTCAGGGTCGCGACGGACGAGCGCGGCGCCGGCGAGGTCGTGGACGAGATCGTCAAGGGGCTGGGCCTGTGAGCGGGAGGGGGACGCGGCGGTGACGCTGTCCAGGATCACGGTCTCCGGTGAGACGCCGTACGACGTGGTGATCGGCACGGGGATCCTCGGCGAGCTGCCCGGGCTGCTCGGGCCGAAGGTCCGCACCGTCGCGGTGGTCCACCCGGCCACCCTGCCGGAGATCGCCCGGCCGGTCTGCGGCGCCATCGAGGCGGCCGGATACGAGGTCGTCGCGCTGCCGGTGCCGGACGCCGAGCGGGCCAAGACGGCCGAGGTGGCCGCCGAGCTGTGGTCGGCCTTCGGCCGCCACGGCATCACCCGCTCCGACGCCGTGGTCGGCGTCGGCGGCGGGGCCACCACCGACCTGGCCGGGTTCGCCGCCGCCACCTGGCTGCGCGGGGTCAAGGTCGTGCAGGTCCCGACCACCCTGCTCGGCATGGTCGACGCCGCCGTCGGCGGCAAGACCGGCATCAACACCCCCGAGGGCAAGAACCTCGTCGGCTCCTTCCACCCGCCGGCCGGGGTATTGTGCGACCTGGCCACGCTGGTCTCGGTGCCCCGCGACGACTACGTCGGCGGCCTGGCGGAGGTCATCAAGGGCGGCTTCATCGCCGACCCGGAGATCCTGCGGCTCGTCGAGGACGACCCCGAGGGCGCCCGGCTCCCCGAGGGCGAGCACACCCGCGAGCTGATCCGCCGCAAGGTCCAGGTCAAGGCCGACGTCGTCGGCGCCGACCTGCGGGAGAGCGGCCTGCGCGAGATCCTCAACTACGGCCACACCCTGGCCCACGCCATCGAGCGGGTCGAGGACTACCGGATGCGCCACGGCGAGGCCGTGGCGATCGGCATGGTCTACGCCGCGGAGCTGTCGCACCTCGACGGCCGGATCGGCGCCGGGATCGTGGAGCGCACCCGCGCCATCCTGTCGTCGGTCGGCCTGCCCACGGCCTACCGCAAGGAGGCCTGGCCCGCCCTGCGCGACCACATGCGGCTGGACAAGAAGAGCCGCGGCGCCACGCTGCGCTTCGTCGTCCTGGACGACCTGGCCAAGGTGTCCCCGCTGGAGAACCCGGCGGAGGACCTGCTGGAAGCGGCCTACCAGAAGATCGCCCGATGACGGGGACGCGACCGGCGAGGAACGGTGAGTGATCAGATGAAGCCCGTGTACGTCTTCAACGGTCCCAACCTGTCGCGGCTGGGCACGCGCGAGCCCGACGTGTACGGCGCCGAGACCTTCGCCGACCTGGCCGCGCTCTGCCGGGAGACCGGCCGGGAGCTGGGCCTGTCGGTCGAGGTCAGGCAGACCGACGACGAGGCGGAGCTGGTGGGCTGGCTGCACGAGGCGGCCGACGCGAAGGTCCCGGTGGTGCTGAACCCCGCGGCCTTCACCCACTACTCCTACGCGCTGCGCGACGCCATCGCCCAGCGCACCGCGCCCCTGGTCGAGGTGCACATCTCGAACCCGGCCGCGCGTGAGGAGTTCCGGCACACCTCGGTGGTCGCCGCGGTGGCCACCGGCACCATCGCCGGCTTCGGCCTCAACTCCTACGTGCTGGCGTTGCGCGCCATCGCCGACGCCGTCTGAACGACCGATCGCGGCCGGACGCCGTGATCATGGGACCGGGGGGACCCGTGACGCACTACAGCTCGTTCGTCGCTCTGGGCGACAGCTTCACCGAGGGACTGAACGACCCCGCCGTGGACGGCGGCGCCGACCCGGCGGGGCAGGAGCGCTTCCGCGGCTGGGCCGACCGGGTCGCCGAGCGCCTGGCCGCGCTCGACCCGGACTTCCGCTACGCCAACCTCGCCGTGCGGGGCAAGCTCATCGACCAGATCGTGGCCGACCAGGTCCCGCCGGCCATCGGGATGCGCCCCGACCTGGTCAGCCTCTGCGCCGGGGGCAACGACCTGCTGCGGCCCGGCAGCGACCCCGACCGGATGGCCAAGAAGCTGGCGGGAGCCGTACGCGACCTGCGGGCCGCCGGGTCGCAGGTGCTGCTGTTCACCGGGGTGGACCCGCGCGACACCCCGATCATGCGCCGGGCCCGCGGCACCTTCGCGATCTTCTATCTGCACATCCGGTCCATCGCCGACCTGTACGGCTGCCACCTGGTCGACCAGTGGTCGCTGCAGGGCCTGCGCGACTGGCGGGCCTGGAGCGAGGACCGCCTGCACATGAACGAGGAGGGCCACCGGATCGTGGCCGCCAGGGTGTGCGAGGTCCTCGGCGTCCCGACCGAGGACGACTGGCGGGTGACCTGGCCGCCCCGCGTGGACGTCGACCCCCGCATCAAGCGCCGCGAGGACGTGCAGTGGGTCCGCACGCACCTGGGGCCGTGGGTGCTGCGCCGCCTGCGCGGCCGATCCTCCGGCGACGCCGTCGACCCCAAGCGCCCGGACCTCAAGCCCTTCGGCTGAGAGCCCGTACGGCGGGCACGGAGGGCCGTACGGCGGGCACGCCCTTCCGCGTCAGCTCCCGTCCGCCCCGCCCGCGGACGCCGTCAGGCGCTTGAGCGCCTGACGGACCGTGTCCGGGTCGTTGGTGGACCAGAAGGGCGGCAGCGACGCGCGCAGGAATCCGGCGTAGCGGGCGGTGGCCAGGCGGGGGTCGAGGACCGCGACCACGCCCTTGTCGTGCTGGCTGCGCAGCAGGCGCCCGGCCCCCTGGGCGAGCAGCAGGGCGGCGTGGGTGGCGGCGACCGACATGAAGCCGTTGCCGCCCTTGGCCGCGACGTGGCGCTGGCGGGCCGAGCTGAGCGGGTCGTCGGGACGGGGGAAGGGGATGCGGTCGATGATGACCAGCCGCAGCGACGGGCCCGGCACGTCCACGCCCTGCCACAGGGACAGGGTGCCGAACAGGCAGGTCGGCTCGTCCTCGGCGAACTGCTTGACCAGCAGCATCGTGGAGTCGTCGCCCTGGCACAGCAGCGGCACGCTCAGCCGGTCGCGCAGCGCCTCGGTGGCGGCCTTGGCCGCCCGCATCGAGGAGAACAGGCCCAGGGTCCGGCCGCCGGCGGCCTCGATCAGCTCGGTGATCTCCTCCAGGTAGGCCTCAGGCAGGCCGTCGCGGCCCGGCTGGGGCAGGTGTTCGGCGACGTAGAGGATGCCGCTGCGCGGGTGGTCGAAGGGGGAGCCGACGTCGAGGCCGGTCCAGCCCGACCGGTCGCCGTCGGCGGGGCCCAGGCCCCACTGGCGGGCCAGGCCGTCGAAGGCGCCGCCCAGCGCCAGCGTGGCGGAGGTCAGCACGACCGTGCGGTCGCCGAAGAGCTTCTCGCGGAGCATCCCGGCGACGCTCAGCGGCGCGACCCGCAGGATCGGCGGCCGGCGGTCGGTGCCGGCCTCCAGCCAGACCACCTCGGCGCGGTCGACCTCGGCGGCGTGGCCGAAGGCGTCGAGCATCCGCTGGGCGGTGTCGTGGACGTCGTCCAGCGCGGTGAAGGCGGCCTTGCGCAGCCCGGCGCCCTCGGGGTCGTCCTTGTCGGAGGCGTTGCGTGGGCCCAGCGCCGTGATGCAGCCCCACGCCGCGTCGCGGATCAGGGCGAGGGTCAGGCCCAGCACCTGGGGCAGGTCGTCCAGGCGGCCGGGCGGCGCGGCGGCCAGCAGCGCCTTGAGGTCCTCACCGGCCTGCATGAGCCGGTCGGAGACGCCCTGCTCGATCAGCCGGCCGACCCGGCCGACGGCCAGGGTGACCGTGCCCTCCGACAGCTCGGAGGTCACCACCGAGGTGACCCGGTCGACCAGCTCGTGGGCCTCGTCCACGACGACCACGTCGTGCTCGGGCAGCAGCGGGAGGTCCTCCATCGCGTCGATCGCCAGCAGCGCGTGGTTGGTGACGACGACGTCGGACTCCCCGGCGCGGGCGCGGGCCAGCTCGGCGAAGCACTCCATCCCGTTCGGGCAGCGCTGGGCCCCCAGGCACTCCCTGGCGCTCACCGAGAACTGCCGCCAGGCCTGCTCGCTGACGCCCGGCACCAGCTCGTCGCGGTCGCCGGTCTCGGTCTCGCCGGCCCACTCCTGGATGCGCTGGACCATCCGGCCGGTGGCGCTCACCTCGCGCGGGTCGAACAGCTGGTCCTGCTCGTCGTCGGGCCAGCCGGCGCTGGCCTTGTACTGGCACAGGTAGTTGCGGCGGCCTTTGAGGATCGCGAACGTCGGCTCGTTCGGGAGGCTCTCGCCCAGGGCCTGGGCCAGCCGGGGCAGGTCGCGGTCGACGAGCTGGCGCTGGAGCGCGATCGTGGCGGTGGAGATGACGACGGCGCCCTTGGAGGTCATGGCGTGCCGGATCGAGGGGACCAGGTAGGCCAGCGACTTGCCGGTGCCGGTGCCGGCCTGGACGGCCAGGTGGTCGCCCGAGTCGATCGCCCGCTGGACGGCCCTGGCCATCGCGATCTGGCCGGGGCGCTCGATCCCGCCGACGGCCTTGACCGCCGCGGCGAGCAGCTCGTCGACCGTGGGCAGGTCCGCGGCGGAGGCGGCGGAGCCGTCACGGGAGCCGTCGTCACCGGATCGGGAGGCGTCGTCACCGGATGTCGCGTCGGGCGTCTCGGCGGGAGCGAGGGAGTCGGTCGGCACGACAGCCAACCGTACCCGCTCCCCCCGACAGTCGCGGTCGCCTCGCGGCGGCCGCCGGACCTGTCCGGGAATTCCGGAACCCGCACCCCGCGTTCCGTGGCACACTGGCGAGACCACCCAGCCGTGCATCACCCCAAGACCCCGGACCGGGGCCCTTCCCTTCGATGCCTCTGGGGCTGAAGATGAGGACGGTAAGACCGGTTCGGTAGGGTTTCCAGAGGTCGAGTGGACGAATAAAGGCTGGTTAGAGACTATGTCCTCCATGTCGGAAGTTGTCCCGTTGCCGTCGTTCGGCGAAGTGTTCTTTGACGAGCGTGGCCAGGAGCGGGTGCTCCGGGTCACCTGGCACGAAGGCACACTGGTGCTGAGCCTGTGGCGCGGTGAGATGTGCACCGCAAGTTTCCGCATGCCCATGGACGACGTGGGCCGCCTGGTGGACACCCTCGACCAGGGGTTCATCGAGGCCGGGGGCCGCTACCCCGACGAGACGGACGAGCAGGCCGAGGGGGCCGGTTACGCCGCCCCCGGCGAGTTCCCCGGCACGGGGCAGTACGCCCGGCCCCGCCCCGAGGACTACGCCCAGCCGCACGCCCAGCCGCAGCCGTACACCGACCCGGCGGCCACCCAGGTCCCCCCGCCCGGCTACGCCGACCCCGCGTTCGCCCAGGCGGTCCCGCCGCACGAGGAGCCGCGCCAGACCGCCGCGCTGGGCCCCAACGACGTCCTGGTCGCCCGGGGCGCCGTGCCCGCGCCGGACCGCTTCCAGGAGCGCGGAGCGTACGGCCCGGCCGACGCGGTCCCGCGCGAGAACATGATCGTCGATGACGGCTCGCCCTACGGACGGCCCCACCTCGCCGAGCCCGCCGGGCCGGGCGAGCAGCCGTACGCCCCCGGTGGCGACCCCTTCGCGGCGCACCAGGGCCCCGACCAGTACGGCGCGCCCCAAGGGGCCGACCCCTTCGCCGCCCACCGCCAGCCCGACCCGTACGGCGTGCCGCAGCGGCCCGCGGAGCCCTTCCCCCCGCAGCCGGCCGACGCCTTCGCCGCGCCGCAGCACTCCGCCGGCCCGTTCGCCGCCCATCAGGGTCCCGACCAGTACGGCGCGCCGCAGGCGTCCGACCCCTTCGCCCACCAGGGCCCCGCCCAGTACGGCGCGCCGCAGGCGTCCGACGCCTTCGCCGCCCAGCACCCGGTCGACCCCTTCGCCCCGCCGGCCGGAAGGCAGCAGCGGCCGGTGGACCCCTTCACGCCCCACGTGGAGCAGTTCCCGTCCTCCGGGCACGGGCCGGCCCCCGACGCCTACCCGTCGCAGGGCCACTCCACCGACCCCTTCGGCTTCGCCGCCCAGGGCAGGCAGTCAGGCCACGGGGCCGTCCAGGCCGACCCCTACGGTTATCCGCCCCCGGCGCAGCCCGATCCCTACGGGTTCCCGCAGCGGCCCGCGGGCCAGCCGGGCGGTCACCCGGCCGACCTGCGCGACCTGTACGGCTCGCAGGGCGGCTACGACCAGCGCGGCATGGACCCCTCCGACCCGCTGAACTTCCGCACCCGCCAGGAGCAGCAGCCCGACCAGGGGATGTCGCGTCCCTACATCCAGGAACCGCCGCACTCCACGGGCGAGCGGCTCCGTCCCGAGCAGGGCTACGGCGACCGCGACGACCGCCGCGAGTGGTGACACGCAGCGGGCAGAGCCGTCCTCCCCGGTGAGCGCCGAGCGCCGCCCACCGTCGCGGGTGAGCGGCGGGACGCCTCCCGGCTGATCCTCTCCGGTCCGGATACCGTACCCTGACCTTGCTCGACCGGTGGGGGTGCGATGGATCAGGCGATGGCGGTGCAGTTGCTGGTGGTACCCGTCATCGCCATAGCGGTGGCGGCGCTCGCCAGGCGCAGGGGGTGGCCCGCACCGCTGCTGCTCGTCGTGGCGGGGCTGGTCCTGTCGCCGCTCATGCCGGCCTACGAGCTGGACCCCGAGATCGTCCTGCTGGTCCTGCTGCCGCCGCTGCTCTACTCCGCCGCGATCGACAGCTCCTACATGCGGCTGAAGACGGTCCTGCGGCCGGTGATGCTCCTGTCGGTCGGGCTGGTGCTCTTCAGCACCCTGGTGATCGGCTGGGTCACCCACCTGCTCCTGCCCGACCTGCACCCGGCCGCGGCCTTCGCGCTGGGCGCGATCGTGGCGCCGCCCGACGCGGTCGCCGCGGTCGCGGTGGCCCGCCGGCTCGGGCTGCCCCGCAAGGTGGTCACCATCCTGGTGGGGGAGAGCCTGTTCAACGACGCCACGGCGCTGACCGCCTACCGCGTGGCCGTCGCCGCCGCGGTGGGGCACGGGATCACCGGGATCACCGGGATCCCCTGGATCGACGCGGCCGGCCAGTTCGTCTACGCGGCCGCGGGCGGCGTGGTGATCGGCGTCGTGCTCGCCTGGCTGCTGTCGCGGATGCTGGGGATGGTCCGCGACGCCCTGGTCGAGAACACCATCCTGCTGCTGGTGCCGTTCGGGGTCTACCTCGCGGCCGAGGCCGTGCACGCCTCCGGGGTGGTCTCCGTGGTGATCGTCGGCCTGGTCGTCGGGCACCGCCTGCCCAGGAGCGGGTTCGGCACCAGGCTGCTGTCCGAGGCGATCTGGCGGGTCATGGACTTCTTCCTGGAGTCCGTCGTCTTCGCGCTGATCGGGCTGCAGATGTGGCCGATCGTCACCGCGCTCGACTGGTCCGACCCGTGGAAGCCGCTGGGCATGGCGCTGGCGGTCTTCGCCGTCGCGGTGCTCGCCCGGATCGTCTGGGTGCCGCCGGCGACCTACCTGCCCAGGCTCCTGTCCGCGCGGGTGCGCCGCCGCGAGCCCCGGCCGCCCTCCTGGCAGAACGTGGTGATCGTCAGCTGGGCGGGGATGCGCGGGGTGGTCTCCCTGGCGGCCGCCTTCGCGCTCCCGCCCGATCTGCCCGGAAGGGAGACGCTGGTGTTCCTCACCTTCGTCGTGGTGATCGGCACGCTGCTGGTGCAGGGACTGTCGTTCCCCTGGCTGATCCGGCGCCTGCGGGTCTCCACCGAGCAGGAGGCCTTCGCCGACAACCTCGCCGAGGCCGGCGCCCAGCAGGCGGCCGCCTCGGCGGCCCTGACCCGGCTGGACGAGCTGGTGGCCGACGGCGTCGCCGACGTCCACCAGGAGGTCGTGGAGCAGCTCAGGTTGCGGGCCGAGCGCCGTACGCTCACCGCCTGGGAGCGCCTGGGCGGCGGCACGGGGTTCGAGGGGGAGGAGACGCCCAGCGCCGTCTACCGGCGGCTGCGCCGGGAGATGCTGGCGGCCGAGCGCGAGGTCCTGGTCCGGATGCGCGACGAGCGCCGCATCGACGACGAGGTTCTCCGCCGGGTCATGAACGAGCTCGACTTCGAGGAGGCCACCCTCGCCCGCGACTGACCGGCTCCCTTGCCGGAAGCGCGGTGTCCGTTGCGATCGGCAGACAAGGCGACGGATTTCGTTGGGATATGGAAATTTTCCTCCTGAATCGGTAGCGTGCCGCCATGAAGATCGTCGAAACCGAACGCACCCGGCATCGTCGTCTCCGCGAGCAGGGCAGCCTCGACCGCGATGATCTGCACGCCGTCCTCGCCGCCGGGTTCGTCTGCCATCTCGGGGTCGTCGTCGACGGCCGCCCGATGGTGGTGCCCACCGTCTACGGCCTGAGCCCGGACCGCGAGGTGGTGTACTTCCACGGCTCGGTGGCCAGCCGGAGCCTGGTGGAGGCGCCGGAGGCCACCGTCTGCCTCACCGTGACGCACGTGGACGGGCTGGTGCTGGCCCGGTCGGTGTTCGAGCACGGGGTGAACTACCGCTGCGCCATGATCTACGGGGTGCCGCGCCCGGTCACCGACCCCGAGGAGAAGCTCGCCGGGCTGCGCTGCCTGACCGAGCACGCCACCCCGGGCCAGTGGGACTACGCCCGGCGGCCCAGCCGCAAGGAGCTGGCGGCGACCGCGTTGCTGGCGCTGAGCACCCGGGAGGCGTCGGTGAAGATCCGAACCGGCCCGCCCGGCGACGGCGACGGCCCCGACGCCGGGCTCGGCCTCTGGGCGGGCGTCCGCCCGCTCCGGACGGTCTGGGACGCCCTCGACCCCGACCCGCTGCTTCCCCCCGGCGTCGAGCCCCCGCCCCACCTGGGCTGACGTCTCAGGTAGAGATCTCTAAAGTGACGCGGATGTCAATGAATGTACGGCTCCCCTAGA
>NZ_BOOK01000085.1 GCF_016863195.1 Paraplanobispora takensis
GGCCCTGAACCGGCAAGGCCCCGCCGAGGCCCGATGAGGCCCCGTCCCGCTGAGGGACGGGGCCTCATCGCGTCGCCGTGCTGCGGCGCCATCACGAGCTGCCGCCGAGCCAGCGGCGGAACCAGGCGACTACGCGGTGGATCGTCTGGTCGTTGAACTGGGTCGAGAGGAAATGCCCCACACCCGGGTATTCGACGTATTCAAGGCGCGAAGGGTCGGCGATGTAGTGCGGCGCGAGGAGATCGTGGAAGGCACGGATGCCGGAGGCCGGGACGTACTCGTCATTCTCGGCAGCCTGCGACAGGATCGCGACGGGGAAGAAGCGCTCCGGGTGCCGGTGCGGGCTCTCGGGCCGGGGCAGTGCCCATTGCGGGCTGCCGACGATCGGTGCGGCGGCGCGGAGCCGCGGGTCGACCAGGACGGCGAGGTAGGAGATCTCGGCCCCCAGTGACCGCCCGGCGATGCCCACGCGGTCCGGATGCGCCCACCCGCGATCACACAGTGCGTCGATGATGGCGGGAACCTCGGCGGCGGTGTCCTGGACGACAGCGATGAAGTCCGACTCCGTGGCCTCGAAGTCGGCCTCCCAGCGCTCGTCGGAGAAGACTTCGTCGAAGTCCGGTCGTCGGCGTGCACCGTGCCCGACGGCGTCGAGCCCGGCCGCCAGGAATCCGGCTTCGGCGATCCCGGTCAGGTAGGCGGTCATTTTCTCCTTGTGGCCGGAGAAGCCGTGGTAAAAGAGCACCGTGCCGCGCTCGGCGGCGCGTTCCGGCGAGCCCTGGAACCGGACCAGCGCGGGAACGCCCGCTATTTCGTCGATCATCTCGCGCACTCCGCCGACAGTCATCCGGCGAGTTTCGATTGCCGCCGCGCCGACCGGCAAAGGGTTATCGCGGATGGTCTGGCCGGTACCGTCCAGACCATCCTCTCAGAGCAGGGCGTACATGCGGATGGCCACGGAGTGCTCCTCCGCCTCCCGGGCCAGGCCGACGAAGACGGTCCGCGACAGCCATCGGTGCGCCGGCGCGTCGGTGCGGAAGGTGGGCGAGGTGCGGTAGTACACGCCGGCCCTGGTCACCTGGAGATCGCCGTCGAACTGGTCGGGGCCGTCGCCGTCCTCGTGATAGTAGCCGCGGTTGACGATGTCGATCACCGCGCCGTCCTCGGCCCGCAGGAGATAGCGGGCGTCCAGTTCGCACACCCGGCCGCGCGTGTTCGACCAGTCGCCGCCGCCGGGCAGGACGACCCCGCGCAGCAGGGGGCCGTCGACCGTACCGCCGACGATCGGGGTGAACTCGGTCTTCTCGCCGTCGCCGTGCCCCACGTGCATGGTGGGCTCCAGGCGGGCGCGGATCTCGAAGGCGAAGGTCAGAGCCGGGGTGAACGGGGTGTCGGGCATGTTCGGGTCCTCAAGGGTGTGCTGGTGGATCATGGGACGGCGGTCAGGAGGCGGCGTCGCGGTGATCGCGGGCCTGGCGGAGCCGGTCGGGCTGCCAGTGGCCGACGCGCAGGCAGGAGGGGCGGGAGCCGCCCAGGGTGATCTCCCTGGTGGCCGGCTCGCCGGGCGCGCTGCCCCACGGGTCGGCTCCGGGCGGGCATTCGGCGACGAAGTCGGGAAAGTCGCTGCTCATGACGTCGAGCGCGAGGCGGTGGCCGGCGCGCAGCCGGTAGGCGATGCTCTGCAGGTCCACGATGACCTCCTCCCCCGCCGCGGGCGCGTCGAGCCGTACCTGGCCCTTGGCGACCAGGAACGCACCGCCGCCGGGCTCCAGGTCCAGCACCCGCGCGTGGACGTGCGCACCGGCCGGGGCCGACAGGCGCAGCGACAGGGTCACGGTGCCGACCAGGTCGGCGTCCCGGTCCACGGCCGGCCCGGTGAAGCGCAGCACGTCCTCGCGCTCCCCCGCCGCGCCCAGGTCCGCGCGGTCGAACAGGGCGGCGAAGGGGTTCGCCCCCGCCGAGGGGACGAGGTCGGACGGGTCGTGGGTCCAGCCCAGCACGCTCTCCTCCGGCGCCGGCGACGTGGTGAGGCCCAGGTCCGGCGACAGGTGGTACTCCAGGTCGGGCGCCTGCCGGGGCGGCCAGGCCTCGCTCTCCCGCCACTGCCCGTGGCAGACCTCGTAGCGCACCCGGGGCAGTCCCGCCAGGCCGCCGGAGCGGCCGAGGACGGCGTCGAAGAACTCGATCGCGGGGTCGAGATAGCGGGGCAGCAACCGCTCCAGCGCGGCGGGGTCGACGGTGTGGTCGTGGTGCGGGGCGACGGGGGCCTGACCCAGCCAGTAGTTCTCGTGGTCGATGGCCTCCAGGCGCAGGTGCAGGCGGGCGGCCCAGGCCGGGTCCCGGAGCAGGGCGCGCACGTCGTGCCAGGACCAGACGGCGCAGTTGTCGAACCAGCCGATCGTGTACAGGGCCGGTACGGCGGGCGCCGCCAGCAGCGCCTTCAGCGGCGGCGGCACGAAGCGGGACTCCCCCTCGAACTCCCCGTCGAAATTGGGCGAGCGCCTGCCGAGCCTGTCGAAGAACTCCTCGAAGGTCTCCCTCAGCGGGCGGCGGGCCCAGTCGGGCTCCCACTCGTAGCGGTCGGCGTCCACGTAGTGGGAGGCGAAGTAGAACTTTCGGCTGGTCTGCTCGACGTCGCGGGTGCCGTCGCCGTGCTCCAGCACCGTCGACAGCTGTGAGCCCGTCAAGCGCGGGGCGATCGCCCTGAGGGCGGGGTGACCGCCGATCGCCGCGGCGATGGCGGTGTAGCCGTAGTAGGAGTCCCCCCACATGACGACGTCGCCGTCGCACCACGGCTGCTCGGTGAGCCACTGGACGGTGTCGTATCCGTCGTCGGTCTCGTGCAGGGCGAACTCGGTCGAGCCCTCCGAACGGTACTTGCCCCGCACGTCCTGGACGACGACGGTGTAGCCGCGGGCCAGGAAGTAGCGGCCGATGCGGGGCATGAAGCAGTACGTGCCGTTCTTGTCGTACGGCAGGCGCACCAGCACGACGGCGCCCGGCCGCGTCCCGGCCGGATCCGCGGCGCCGGCGCGGTAGACGTCGGCGGCCAGCCGTACCCCGTCCCGCATGGGGATCATGACCTGCTCGGCGTCGTGGGGCACGGCGGCCGGGCCTGTCTTCTTGATGGTCAGCACGTGGTGTCTCCGTGGTTCGAGAAGGCGAGGGGAAGCGGTGCGGGCGGCTCAGAGCGCGTCGAGCGCGCGGCGGTCCCGGGCCACCCGGTCGAGGTCCCAGCCCGGGGAGGGGATCGAGTCGAGCAGCAGGCGGGTGTAGGGGTGCCGGGGGCTGCGCAGGATCTGCTCGGTCTCGCCGCGCTCGACGATGCGGCCGTGCCGCATGACGACGGCCGTGTCGGTGATGTAGCGCACGACCGCCAGGTCGTGGCTGACGAAGACGTAGGAGATGCCGGTGTCCCTGCGCAGCTCGTCGAGCAGGGTCAGGATCTGCGCCTGGATCGAGACGTCGAGCGCGGCGACCGCCTCGTCCAGCACCAGCACGCGCGGCGCGATGCCGAGCGCGCGGGCGATCGCGGCGCGCTGGCGCTGCCCGCCCGACAGCTCGCGCGGCAGCGACTCCCCCGCCCGGGCGCTCAGCCCGACCTGGTCGAGCAGTTCGCCGACGCGGGCCCGGTGGGCCGCGGCGGGGCCGGGCGCGTGCAGCCGCAGGGGTTCGGCGATGGACTCGGCGACGGTCCGGCGGGGGTCGAAGGAGCCGTAGGGATCCTGGAAGATCATCTGAAGCAGGCGCGCCTGCCGCAGGCGCGCGCGGCGCGACTGCCCGCCGACGATCTCGCCGTCGAGCGTGACGGTCCCGGAGGTCGGCTGTTCGAGCCCGGCGAGGATGCGGGCCGTGGTCGTCTTGCCCGATCCCGACTCGCCGACGATCCCGAGCGAGGCGCCGGGCATCAGCTCGAAGCTCACGTCGTCGACCGCGGTGAGGTGCCCGAACCTCTTCACCAGCGACGTCACGCTCAGCACGGGCGCGTTCATCGGATCTCCCGACGTGGACGGCAGGCCTCCGGGCGGAAAGGTCACGGCGTCACCTGCCCGGGGCGCAGGCACGCGGCCAGGGACTGCCCGTGCGGGCGGTGGGCGGGCACGGTCTCGGCGCAGTCGTCGCCGGCCAGCGGGCAGCGGTCGCGGAACGAGCAGCCCGTGGGCGAGTCGGCCAGCGAGCGCGGGCGTCCCGCGATGGCCCTGATCGCGACCCTGTCGCCGTGCACGGACGGGCTCGCCTCCAGCAGCGCCCGGGTGTACGGGTGCGCGGGCGCGCCGAACAGCCCGGAGCCGGTGGACTCCTCCACGATGCGGCCGGCGTACATGACGTAGACGCGGTCGCAGATGGCCGCGGCCAGGTCGAGATCGTGCGTCACGAAGAGCATGCCGGTGCCGTGCGCCCGCTGCATGTCCTTCAGCAGGGCGATCACCTCGGCCTGGGTGGTGACGTCGAGGGCGGTGGTGGGCTCGTCGGCCAGCAGCAGCTCCGGCTCCGTGGACAGCGCCCCGGCGATCACGACCCGCTGGAGCATGCCGCCGGAGAACTCGTGCGGGAAGCACCGCAGGGCGCCCCCCGGGTCGCGGATGCCGACCTGGTCGAGCAGTTCCAGCGCCCTGCCGGCCACGGCGCGCGCGGGCACGCCGCGGGCCCGCAGTCCCTCGGTGAGGTAGTCGCCGATGCGGCGCACCGGGTTGATCGACGCCCTGGGGTCCTGGAAGATCATCGAGGCCCGGGTGCGCCGCAGCTCGCGCAGCCGCCTGCGCCCGGCGGCGAGCACGTCGACGTCGGCGACCGTGACCTCGCCGGTGGCGCGGGCGCCGCGGGGCAGCATGCCCAGGGCGGTCCTGGCCGTCAGCGACTTGCCCGAGCCGGACTCCCCGACCAGGCCGACGGTCTCCCCGCGGCCCACCCGGACGGTGACGTCGGCCAGCAGGGGGACCCCGGTGCCGAGCGTCAGGCTCAGCCCCGAGACGCCCAGGGCGTCGCGCCGATCCCCGGCTCCCCCGTCCGGGGCCTCCCGGCGCGCGGGTGTCTTCTTCGCGAGCACTCTCACGATCCCTCCCTCTTGCCGGCGATTGATCCGCCGATGTGCTCACCCAGCACGTTGACGCTCACCACCGTCAGCAGGACCACCAGGCCGGGCAGCAGCCCGCTCCACGGCTCCCCCTGGAGAATGGCGCTGCGCGCCTGGCTGATCATCGAGCCCCAGTCCGCGTCCGGCGGCCGCACGCCGAGCCCCAGGTAGGACAGGGACGCCAGGTCCACCAGCGCGTAGCCGAAGGCCAGCGCGCTCTGCGCGATGAGGACCGGCATCACGTTGGGCAGCAGGTGGCGGAGTGTCACCCACAGCACGCCGAAGCCCATGACGCGGTAGCTCTCCATGTACGGCCGCGCTCCCTCCTGGATCGCCACGCTGCGCACGACGCGGCCCACGAAGGGCGTGTAGCTGACGGCCAGGGCGCAGATGGGGGCGGTGAGCCCCGGCCCGGTCACCGCCACCACGAGCATCGCCAGCAGCAGGCTGGGGAAGGCGAAGACGATGTCCATGCCGCGCGAGATCACGGCGTCGGCCCAGCCTCCCGCACGGGCGGCCAGCAGGCCGATCGCGATCCCGAGCACCCCCGACAGCAGCACCACCCCCAGGGGCGCGAGCAGTGAGAGGCGGGCGCCGTACATGATCCGCGACAGCACGTCCCGGCCGGTGGAGTCGGTGCCCAGCCAGTGCTCCCCGGCGCCCGGGGGCAGCAGGGAGTTCAGCAGGCTGGTGGCGTCCGGGGAGTGCGGCGCGAGCACCGGGGCCAGCAGCCCCGCGACGGTGAGGAGGATCAGGAACGCGACCGCGAGCGAGACGGCGAGCGGCCGCCGCCGGCGCCTCCTGGCGCTCCGTGCCCGGAGCGCGGGGATCGTCAGGGTCATCGGCTCGGCCCTCCGACCGTCACGCGCGGGTCGATGAACGGCATCGCCAGGTCCACCAGGGTGTTGATCACCACGAACAGCAGGACCGCGATGAGGGCGATGCCCTGCACGACGGGGAAGTCCCGCCGGGACACGGAGCCGACCAGCAGGGAGCCGACGCCGTCCAGGCCGAAGGCGGTCTCGACGACGGCGGTGCCGACGAACAGGCTCGCGAACAGCAGGCCGACGATCGTGAGCATGGGCGCCAGCGCGTTGCGCACCACGTGCCTGCCGATCACCGCGGCGCCGCCCACCCCGCGGCTGCGCGCCACCTCCACGTGCTCGCGGCGCAGTTCCTCGGTGAACGCCGCGTTGCCGACCCGGGCCAGGACGCCGAAGGCGACCAGCGCCATGGCGACCGCGGGCAGGGTCAGGTGCCAGAGCCGATCGGCCAGGCCGGTGCCCGCGCCGGTGGCGGGGAACCAGCCGAGGCCGACCGAGAAGAGCGCCAGGAGCCCGATGGCCGACACGAACGTCGGCGTGGCGGTGGTGACCGCCGCCGCGATGCCCGCGACCCGGTTGACCGGGCCGCCCTTGACCGCGGACACCAGCGCCACCGCGGACCCGGACACGATCGCCAGGAGCGCCGAGTACAGGATCAGCAGGCCGGACACGCCGAGCCGGTCCGCGATGAGGGAGGTGACGCCGGTCTGGTAGTTCAGCGACGTCCCGAGGTCCAGGCGGAGCGCGTCGCCGATCCACGCCAGATACCCCTGCGCGAAGCCCCGGTCGAGCCCGTAGCGGTGACGCAGCGCCTCGATCTGCTCCGGGGTGAGGCGGCGTCCGCCGGTCACCGCCAGGACCGGGTCCCCGGGGACCAGCCGGAGCGCGCCGTAGATGAGGATCGACGCGATCAGGACGGTGAGGACTCCGCCGAGGGCGCGTCTGCCGATCCAGCCCGCGAACGTGCGCCGCCTCTGCGTGGGCTTCATCGTCACTTACCGCCGAGGGTGGTCGCCCACGGCGTGTTGAGATAGCTCTGCCGCGGGACGAGACCGGTCAGCTCCGGCCCGTAGTAGACGTTGACGTACTGCGTCGCGATCGGGATGTTGATCAGATCCTCGGCCATGAGGGCCTGCGCCTTGGCCACCTCGCGGGCGCGGGCGGCGGGGTCCTCCGTGGTCATCGCGGCGGAGATCGCGGCGTCGTAGTCCGTGTTCTTGTACCCGGGGAAGTTGTAGAAGCTGCCGCTCGTGAAGAACTGGTAGTACGACAGCGGCTCGGGGAAGTCGAGATAGCCGGTCACCAGGAACAGGTCGATGCCGGCGCGCGCCTGCGGGGCGGCGAAGACCGCGCCGAACTGCTCGCCGGTGAGCGGCCTCAGTTCGATGGTCATGCCTGCCCGGGTGGCGGCGTCGGCGATCGCGGTGGCGGTCCGGGTCTCCTCCTCGCTGGCCGTCAGGTAGGCCAGGACGATCTTCTCCTTCGCCTTGGCGGACCGGCCGACGAGGGACTTGGCCTTCTCCAGGTCCTGGACCGGCTCGGGCAGCTTGTCGTACTCCGCCTGGAAGACGTCCTGGGCGTAGCCCCAGGCCGCCGGCGGGACCAGGGCCCGCAGCGGCTGCGCCGTACCCCGGTAGACCGAGCCGATGACGCCCTTGTAGTCGATCAGGGCCCGCAGGGCCTGGCGGGTGGCGGGGTCGGACAGCGCGCCGCCGGGGTTGAGCACCGCCAGGAACGTGGGCGACAGGCTCGTGCCGTACAGCATGTTGCCCTTGGCCGCGAGCTGCTCGTGGGCGGCGCGCGGGACGATGAACTGGCCGTCCACGTCACCGCTGACCAGCGCCGCGGTCTGGGCGGAGGGATCGGTGACGAAGGTGAAGCGCAGGTCCTTGATCCTGGGCCTGACCCCGGTGTTCCACCAGGCGTCGTTGCGGCTCAGCGTGACGTTCTGGCCCTGGGTCCAGGAGCCGTACTTGTAGGGGCCGGTGCACATCACGCCGCTCTTGGCGGTGCCGAAGTCCTTGCCCGCCTTCTCGGCGAAGTCCTTGCGCACGACGAAGAAGGCGGGCATGGCGAAGAAGTTGGGGACCATGACGTCCGGCTTCTTCAGCTTGACGGTGATCTCGTCGTCACCGGTGGCCTCGATGCCCTCCAGGTTCACCGCCCAGCCGATCCACGAGGAGCCGAGCTTGGGGTCGAGGATGCGCCTGACGCTGTAGAGGACGTCCTGCGCGGTGACCGGCTCGCCGTCCCAGAACTTCACGCCCTTGCGCAGGCTGATCACGTAGGTGAGCGGGTCGGGATGGGTGAACCCGGTGGCCAGGGCGGGCTGGAGCCGGTAGTCGGGGCCGAGGGTGAACAGGCCCTCGCACATGTTGCCCACGATCGTGCTGATCGACTCGACGCCGGCCTGGGCCGGGTCCACTGTCGCGGGCTCACCGGTGGAGAGGTTCCAGGTGACGGAGTCGACGTCCTTGGTCGGGGCCGGAGCGGAGGTGGTGATGACCGGGGCGGTCGCCTGCCCGGCGGCCGGGCCGCCGTCGCCGGGCGCCGCCGAGCAGGCGGCGAGCGTGCAGGCACCGGCGAGGACCGCGGTGAGCGCGGTGAGGCGGGGACGTGTCATGGGTGGACCCTTCGTGATGCTGATGCGGGCCGAGACGAACTGCGTCGCCGAGTGGGAGGGGGTGATCCCCGCTGTGGCGCTGCGAGGCGCGCAGGGGCGCGAGGTGATCGACCTGCCGCGTCCGCGCGGTGGAGGAGAGCGGACCCGATGCCCAGGCCGTGCCACTCAGCGTGGTTGCTCTCCAATTGATTGTCAATACTGCAAAACAAAAATGCGAACTGCCGGTACGGGACCGACCTGGGAAGACTCAAACAAGGAGCGCATGCCCGGGAAGCACCGATGATCACGGTGCTATGCTGAAAAGGTAGTTAATTGTTATCTGCGCAAAACTACTGCGATGGAGGCGGGCGGATGGGAAGGCCGAGCCTCGCCGGCGAACGGCGCGGGCAGATCCTGAGGGCCGCCGCCCAGTCGGTGGCCAGGTACGGCCTGGCCGGGACCACGCAGGAGCGGATCGCGGCCGCGGCCGGCATGAGCCGCTCGCACATCCGGCACTACATGGGCAATCACGACGAGCTCATCGACGCCCTGTGGGACCACGTCATCACGCCGTACTTCGAGGCGATGCACGCCGCCCTGAACGGCCATGCGCCGCAGGAGCGGTTGCCCGCGCTGGTGGACTTCCTCTTCGGGCCGCAGATGGCGCGCAACGAGGACGACCTGGTCATCGAGGCGCTGATCAGCGGGGCGATGCACGACCTGCGGCTGCGCGGCCGGATCTACGACAGCTACAGCCGGCTGGAGCGCGAGATCGCCAGGACGGTCCGCGAGGCGGTGCCCGGGTGCGAGTCGGCCGAGAGCCTGCAGATCGCCTACGCCCTCATCTGCCTGGCCTTCGGCCACTCGACCCTGGCGCCGCTGCCGTTTCCGCCGTCGCGCCAGGCGGGCATGAAGGCCCTGGCGGTGCAGATGCTGGAGGCGCTGCGGCCAGGAGAGGGACGAGCCGCTCGATGAGCGGGGACATCCGCTCCCCGCTCCAGCGTTCGGGATCCTCCAGGCTGGACAGATAGAACCCGCGCAAGACGAGGTGCAGGACGTCGGCGGCGAACTCGGCGTCCGCCGCCCGCGCGCCCCGGGCGGCCTCGGCCAGCAGGTCGCGGCTCTGCCGTGCGTCCTCCCGCAGGACCCTCAGCGCCTCCGACTCCGGCCCGCCGCGGCCGAGGATCTCCATGAAGAGCCGGCGCAACACCTGGTCGTTGCCCTGGGTCGAGCACGCCCAGCGGGCCACGGCCGACAATCGCTCCCGTTCGGCGGCGCCCTCGACGACCTGCCCTATCTCCTCCCCCCAGGACGCGATCGCGTGCTCGACGGCGTTGCGCAGCAGGGCTTCGCGGGTGGGCAGATAGTTGGTGACGAGCGTGGTGGAACCACCCACCCGCCTGGCCACGGCCCGTATGGTCACCCCGTCGATCCCCTCCGTCGCCACGATCTCCAAGGTGGCGTCGGCGATGGTCGCCAGGCGCCGGGCGATGTCAATCTCCACAGGCATGTCGGCAGGGTAACGAGAGAGGGACCGGATATACAACACCGTTGTACATCAGCGTTGCATGACGTACTCTCCTCGGCATCGCCGACGTGAGAGCGCCCCCGGCCGCCGCCGTCCCCCGCCCGGGGACCGGCCACCGGCGCCCGCGCACAGGGGCCCTCCCACTTATGATCGCCTAGGAGCAGGCATGGAACTCTGGCAGTTGTCCGCGACCGAGCTCGCGGCGCGAATCCGCACCCGGGAGATCTCGGCGGTCGACGTCGTGGAGTCCTGCCTGGGCAGGATCGAGGAGGTCAACCCCGTCCTGAACGCCCTGGTCGACGTCCGTCCCGGGGAGGCGCTGGCCGACGCGCGCCGGGCCGACGCGGCGGTGGCCGCCGGCGAGGAGCTCGGCCCGCTGCACGGGGTGCCGGTCTCGACGAAGATCAACACTCCGCAGCGGGGGCGCCTGATGAGCCACGGGCTGCCCGCCCTGGCCGAGGCGACGGCCGCGCGGGACAACGCCTGCGTCGGCGCCCTGCGCGGGGCGGGTGCGATCTTCCTCGGCCGGAGCAACGCCCCCGCGTTCTCGGTGCGCTGGTTCTCCGCCAACGACGCGCACGGCAGGACCCTCAACCCGTGGAGCGCCGGCCACACGCCGGGCGGCTCCAGCGGCGGCGCGGCCAGCTCCCTGGCCGCGGGCATGACGCCGCTGGCGCAGGGCAACGACATCGGCGGGTCGATCCGCTTCCCCGCGGCGTGCTGCGGCGTGGTCGGCATCCGCCCGACCGTCGGCCTGGTCTCCAACTGGACGGCGCCCGAGGACACCTCGATCGAGGGTCCGCTCACCTTCCAGTCCTGGGCGGTGGAGGGCCCGATGGGCCGCACCGTGGCCGACGCCCGCCTGGCCCTGCGGGTGATGGCCGGCGCCGACCTGCGCGATCCGTTCGGCGTGCCCGCGCTGCCCGGGGCCGCGCCCGCGGCGGGACCGGTCCGGGTCGGGCTCGTGCGCGACGTGGGCCTGGCCAAGCCGCACCCGGCCGTCGGCGAGGCGCTGGACGACGCGGCGCGGTGGCTGGCCGAGGCGGGCTACGAGGTGGAGGAGCTGGAGCTGCCGCTGCTGGCCGAGGCCGCGCGGCTGTGGTCCCTGCTGCTGTTCGAGGACATGCGGCCCGGACTGCCCGGCATGCTGCAGATGGGCGACGAGGCGCTGCGCACCCACATGGGCTACGCCTACGAGTACGCCGCCGAGCTGTGGGGCGAGCGGCCCGACCTGGCCGCCTACATCCAGGGCTGGGCCCGCCGGGCGACGCTCATCACCCGCCTGCAGGAGCTGCTCGGCCGCGACAGGATCCTGCTGACCCCGGTCAGCGCCGAGCCGCCCTTCGAGCAGGACGCCGACATCGACGACCCGGTGCGCGGGCGCGCCATCATCGCGGCGCAGTGGCCGATGACCGCCGTGCCGGTCCTGGGGTTCCCCGGGGTCTCCGTGCCGGCGGGCCTGGCCGACGGGCTCCCCGTCGGCGTCCAGCTCATCGGCGGGCGGTTCGCCGAGGACGTCGTCCTCGACGCCGCCCAGGCGATCGAGGACCGGGCGCCCCGGCTCACCCCGATCGCCCCCCGCTGAACCCGCCACGCCGTACGGCACCGCCCCGCTGACCCCGCGGCGCGCCGTACGGCACCGCCTCGTCCGGCCCGCAGCCGGGCCGGGCCTCATCCGTCCGACGTCGCGACGGTGTCCAGGGTGAGCGCGGCCTGCTCGCGGGAGGTGGCGTCGTAGCGGTGCGACAGCGCGCGGAACAGGTGCTCGGCGCGGATGGCCGGCCAGTCGTCGGGCAGGTGCTCGGCCGGCAGGTGGGGGTCGGAGCGCACCAGCTGGAGCCAGTCGGTGTGCAGCAGCAGCTGGCGGGTGAAGTCGTCGGGGACCGCCGGCACGGGGTCGGGGCGGTCCCAGCGCTCCAGGAAGGCGCGGTAGCGGGCGGCGATGCCCGCGGTGTCGAACGCGCGGTGGACGAGCTGGGCGGCCTCGGTCGGCTCGGCGGCGTGGGCCCGCATCACGTTGAGGTGGTCGTCCAGGCCCAGATCGGCGACCACGCGGGGGACGTCGACCTGGCCTGGAGCGATCCACAGGCCGTTCTGCAGCGGGCCGAACCCCGCCCAGATGAGCCGGGTGCGCAGGTCGTGCCGCTGACGGCGCCAGGCCTCGGGCAGGGAGAAGCCGACCAGGGTCCAGGTGCCGTCCCACTCCCGGTTGACCGCCCCGGCGCTCCAGACACGGTCGTGGCCGTCGCGCAGGACGGCGCGGGAGCGCTCGGTGAGCCCGAAGTACATCTTGCGGCCCCGGCGGTGCCGGGCCAGCAGGTCCCGCCGGACCATCCGGGCCAGGGTGGCGCGCACGGCCTCCTCCGAGACGCCCACCCGGGCCAGCACGTCGATGACGCTGCCGGAGTAGACCGCGACCCGGTGGCCCAGGACGTGCAGGCCCAGGAAGCTCAGCATCAGGGACTGCGGCCGCGGCGAGCCCGTCTGCCCGTCCGTCTCGTCCATGGTCACGGGGTTGCCGATCACAGCGTCCGGTGTCGTCACGCGGCAAGTGTAGGGCCGCCCAATGAAGTTCGACAATTCATTGACGGCCGATGAATCAATGTCTAACGTCAGGGTGCGCAGTCGCATGAGATGAGGAGTCCTCCAGTGGATCTGACAGGAAAGACAGCGATCGTCACCGGCGGCGGACGCGGCCTGGGCTTCGCCTACGCCTCCGCGCTGGCCGCGGCGGGCGCGGCGGTCGTGGTCAACGACGTGGACGCCGGGGCCGCCGGGCGCGCGGTGAAGGAGATCACCGCCGCGGGCGGGCGGGCCGTCGCCGAGGTGGCGCCGGTCGGCACCGGCGAGACCGCGCAGGCGCTGGTGGACCGCGCCGTCGAGACCTTCGGCCGGCTGGACGTCATGGTCGCCAACGCGGGCATCCTGCGTGACCGGGTGCTGTGGAAGATGTCGGATGAGGACTTCGACGACGTGGTCCGGGTGCACCTGCGCGGCACGTTCACCTGCGCCCGGGCCGCCGCGATCCGCATGCGCGAGCAGGGCGGGGGCGGCCGCATCATCACCGCCTGCTCCCCGGCGGGCCAGCGGGGCAACTTCGGCCAGACCAACTACGCCGCGGCCAAGGCCGGCATCGCGGCGATGACCCGGACCTGGGCGCTGGAGCTGGCCCGCTCGGGCGTCACGGTCAACGCGGTCGTCCCGGTCGCGGCGACCGGGATGACCCGCACGATCCCGGCCTTCGCCCCCCACATCGAGGCGCTGGAGAGCAGGGGCGAGCCGCTGCCGGACTGGCTGCGCAAGGCCGAGGGCTTCGGCACCGCCGAGGACGTCGCCGGACTCGTCGTCTTCCTCGCCTCCGAGGCCGCCGCCGGGGTCACCGGCCAGTGCGTGGGCGTCGGCGGCGACAGGCTCGCCCTGTGGTCGCATCCGCAGGAGGTCGTCACCGCCTACGCCGACGGCGGCTGGAGCGCCGGCGCCATCGCCGCCGCCTGGCCCGTCTCGGTCGGCCGTGAGCCGCAGAGCTACGGCATCCCCGCCCCGCAGGCGCCCGGCGCCTGAACCGCCCGCTCAACGCCCGCTCAACCGCCCGCTCAACCGCCCGCTCAACCGCCCGCGAAAGGACCCGATGATGACGTCGATCAACCTGGACGACCTCGTCGCCATCGACGTGCACACCCACGCGGAGATCTCCGCCGACGGGCACCACTCGCTCAGCCCGGAGCTGTCGGCCGCCTCCGCCCGCTACTTCAAGGTGCACGGCGCCCGGGAGCCGACCATCGCCGAGATGGCGGCCCACTACCGCGAGCGACGCATCGCCGCGGTGGTCTTCACCGTCGACGCCGAGACCGCCACCGGGCACCCGCCGATCCCCAACGAGGAGATCGCCGCCGCCTGCGCCGAGCACGCCGACATCCTGATCCCCTTCGCCAGCGTCGACCCCTGGCGCGGGCGGGCGGGCGCCCGGCGGGCCCGGCGGCTGGTGGAGGAGCACGGGGTGCGCGGCTTCAAGTTCCACCCCAGCATCCAGGGCTTCGCCCCCAACGACCCGATCGCCTACCCGCTGTATGAGGTCATCGAGGAACTGGGCGTGCCCGCGCTGTTCCACACCGGGCAGACCGGCATCGGCGCGGGTGTGCCGGGCGGCGGCGGCATCCGGCTGAAGTACTCCGATCCCATGCTGGTCGACGACGTGGCCGTGGACTTCCCCGAGCTGCGCATCATCCTGGCGCACCCGTCCTTCCCCTGGCAGGACGAGGCGCTCGCGGTGGCCACGCACAAGCCGTACGTCCACATCGACCTGTCGGGCTGGTCGCCGAAGTACTTCCCGCCGCAGCTGGTGCGCTACGCCAACACCCTGCTGAAGGACAAGGTGCTGTTCGGCTCCGACTACCCGGTCATCTCACCCGACCGCTGGCTGGCCGACTTCGAGCGGCTCGACATCAAGCCGGACGTCCGGCCGCTGATCCTCAAGGACAACGCGGCCCGGCTGCTCGGCCTGGACGCCAAGTGAGGGGGGACGGCCGTGCGTAACCAGGGCATCGGGTCGTGGCCCGCGCGCCGGGCCCGCAAGACCCCCCACCGGATCGCCCTCGTGCACGAGGGGCGCCAGACGACCTACCGGGAGCTGCACCAACGGGTGCTGCGCCTGGCGCACGCCCTGCGCGGCCTGGGGGTGCGGCACGGCGACCGGGTCGCCTACCTGGGGCCCAACCACCCCTCGTTCGTGGAGACGCTGTTCGCGGCCGGGGCGCTGGGGGCGGTGTTCGTCCCGCTCAACACCCGGCTGGCCGTACCGGAACTGGCCTTCAACCTGTCCGACTCCGGCGCCGCGGTGCTCGTCCACGCCCCGTCCGAGGCCGCGGCGGCGCTGGAGGTTCCGCACCGCCTCCCGCTGGAGGACTACGAGCGGCTGATCTCCGCCTCCGGCCGTGAGCCGATCGACGAGCCGATCGACGAGCCGATCGACGAGCCGGTCTCCCCCGGCGACCCCTGCATGATCATGTACACCTCGGGGACGACCGGACGTCCCAAGGGGGCCGTGCTCTCGCACGCCAACATCACCTGGAACAGCGTCAACGTCCTGATCGACACCGACCTGACCGCCGGCGAGGTGACGCTCGTGGTCGCCCCGCTGTTCCACACCGCGGGGCTGAACATGACGTGCCTGCCCACGTTGCTCAAGGGCGGCCGGGTGGTGCTGCTGAGCGCCTTCGACCCCGGCCGGGTGCTGGAGCTGATCGAGACCGAGCGGATCACGCAGATGTTCGGCGTGCCGACCATGTTCGACGCGATGGCCGCCCACCCCCGCTGGGCCGGGGCCGACCTGTCGAGCCTGCGCACGCTCAACTGCGGCGGCGCCCCGGTCCCGATGCGCACCATCGAGACCTACCTGGAGCGCGGCCTGGCCTTCAGCCAGGGGTACGGCATGACCGAGGCCTCCCCCGGCGTCCTGTACCTGCCCGCCGAGCAGGCCGTGGCCAAGGCGGGCTCGGCCGGGGTGCCGCACTTCTTCACCGACGTGCGCGTGGTGCGCTCCGACGGCCGCGACGCCGTACCCGGCGAGAACGGCGAGATCACCGTCCAGGGCCCCAACGTCATGACCGGTTACTGGGGCGCGCAGCCCCTCGCCCGCGGCGAGTGGCTGCGCACCGGGGACGTCGGCCGGACGGACGAGGACGGTTACGCCTACATCGTCGACCGGGTCAAGGACATGTTCGTCTCCGGCGGGGAGAACGTCTATCCGGCCGAGGTGGAGTCGGCGATCCTGCTCCACCCCGAGGTCGCCGACTGCGCCGTCATCGGCGTCCCGGACGCCGTCTGGGGCGAGGTCGGCCGGGCCGTCGTCGTGCTCAGGCCGGGCTCCGCCGCCTCCGCCGGGGACATCCTGGGCTTCCTGCACGGACAGCTCGCCAAGTACAAGATCCCCAAGTCCGTCGTCTGGGCCGAGACGATCCCGCGCACCCCCTCGGGAAAGATCCTCAAGCCCGCACTCCGCGCCTCCCACGCGGCCCCGGCCGCCGGCCTCTGACCCCCGTCCACGTCGAAAGGACCCCCGCCATGACCACCACCGCCCACGGGCTCGACGAGCTGAAGGCCCTGGCCGGAACCGACCTCGGGCGCACGGAGTGGATGGAGATCACCCAGGACCGGGTGAACACCTTCGCCGACGCCACCGGCGACCACCAGTGGATCCACACCGATCCCGAACGTGCCGCGAAGGGCCCCTTCGGCGCCACGATCGCCCACGGGTATCTGACCCTGTCCCTGATCATCCCCCTGTTCAACCGGCTGCTGGAGATCGGCGGCGTCTCCATGAGCGTCAACTACGGCCTGGACAGGGTCCGTTTCCTCAGCCCCGTCCGGGTCGGCGCGAAGATCCGCCTGGCGGGCGTCGTGGACGCGGTGGAGGAGGTCAAGGGCGGTGTGCAGATGCACCTGACCTTCACCGTGGAGATCGACGGCGGCGACAGGCCCGCCTGCGTGGCCCAGGCGATCTACCGCCACTACGCCTGACGGCCGGGGAGACCTCGCGCGGCGGCGGATCCCGTCGCCGAGGACTCCGTCAGGCGGCGGATCCCGCCAAAGCGGCAATGCGGTCATCGCTCTCCCGTTAGCCTCGGCCCATGCGATTCCGGCGTAACGCCCTCCTTGTCCCAGTGGTGTCGGGAATCACTGCTTTGACATGTGCGTGGATCGGCCAGCCGCCGGCCGCGGCGTCGGGGGCGCCCGGCCCGGGGAACCCCCGCGGCCGCGCGGCCGTACCGGCCGAGGCCCGGGTGGTCGACACCTCGCGGCCGACGCGGGTCGTCGGCGACGGCACGCCCGCCGGCTGCACCTCGCGGGCCGTGGTGCGGGCGGTCGCCGCCGGCGGCGTCATCACCTTCTCCTGCGGCCCCCGGCCGGTGACCATCAAGCTGACCGCCACCGCCAAGGTCCGCAACACCAGCCCGCGCGTCGTCATCGACGGCGGTGGGAAGGTGACGCTCAGCGGCGCGGGAAAGCGGCGGATCCTCTACATGAACACCTGCGACAAGGCACAGGTGTGGACCACCTCGCACTGTGACGACCAGAGCACCCCCCGGCTCACCGTGCAGAACCTGACGTTCGCGGACGGCGACGCCACCGGGGAGCGGCTCGACGGGGGCGGGGGCGGGGCGATCTTCGTGCGCGGCGGCCGGCTCACGGTGATCAACTCCCGGTTCGTCCGCAACCGCTGCGATCCCACCGGCCCGGACGTGGGAGGAGCCGCCATCCGGGTGCTCGACCAGTCGCGCGACCTGCCGGTCCACGTCGTCGGCAGCACGTTCGGCGGGGCCGCCGGCCAGGGCGGCGTGTGCTCCAACGGCGGCGCGCTGAGCAGCATCGGGGTGTCGTGGGAGGTGCTCAACAGCGTCTTCACCCACAACAGGGCCGTCGGGCGGGGTGCCAACCCGGCGAAGGCCGGGACCCCGGGCGGCGGCAGCGGCGGGGCCGTCTACGCCGACGGGAACAGGTTCACCGTGCGGATCGCCGGGTCGGTCATCACCGACAACCACGCCCGCGAGGGCGGCGGAGCCGTCTTCTTCGTCAGCAACGACCGCACCGGCACCCTGCGCGTCGAGCGCTCCACGCTGCGCCGCAACCGCAGCGCCGGCTTCGAGACCGCGGGTTTCCCCGGCGTCTTCTTCCTCGGCGCCGGCGGCCGGCCGTCGGTGACCTCCTCCACGATCAGGTGAGGGAGCCCCGCCGCCGGCGGTGAACGGCAGGAGCCTCCGGATGCGGGAAGGGGCGCGTGCCGGCCGGTCGCGCCGTGCGTCAGCCGAAGGTGGCGGTGTCGATGACGAACCGGTAGCGGACGTCGGAGGCCAGGACCCGCGCGTAGGCCTCGTTGATCTGCTCGGCCGAGATCAGCTCGATGTCGGCGCCGATGCCGTGGGCGGCGCAGAACTCCAGCATCTCCTGCGTCTCGGCGATGCCGCCGATCATCGATCCGGCGTAGGAGCGCCGGGCGCCGATGAGGGGGAACACCTTCAGGCTCAGCGGCTCGGCGGGGGCGCCGACGTTGACCGGGGTGCCGTCGACGGCGAGCAGACCGAGGCAGGCGTCGACGTCGATGCGGGCGCTGACCGTGTTGACGATCAGATCGAACCGGCCGGCGAGCTGCTCGAACGTGCCCGGGTCACCGGTGGCGTGATAGTGGGTCGCCCCCAGCCGCAGGCCGTCCTCCTGCTTCTTCAGCGACTGCGACAGCACGGCGACCTCGGCGCCCATGGCGTGGGCGATCTTGACGGCCAGGTGGCCCAGCCCGCCGAGCCCGACGACGGCGACCTTCTTGCCCGGGCCGGCCCCCCAGCGGCGCAGCGGTGAATAGAGAGTGGGAAGAAGGCACTGCTGAAGGGTGTACCGGCAGGGGCACCCCTGCCGGGTGCGGGGCGGCCTAACCTGGGAAGAGTGGACCACCGTAGTCAAGTCCGTGAGTTCCTGACCTCCCGCCGGGCCAGGAACGGCCGCGGCGACATCCTGGCCACCGACGCCCTCGGCCGCGCCCTGTACGCCCCCATGATCGAGGCGGCCTGCGGCGCCGAACCCGGCAGCGACTCGGAGGCCGGACTCCGGCTCCTGGCCAGCTGGGCCGCCACCGCGGGCCAGACCGGCGGCCCGCCGTACTCGCCTACGCCTCCTGCAGAGCGGCGGCGGTGACGGTGCCGCTCATCCGGGAGACCGGCCCCTGGTAGAGGATCCGGCCGCCGTGCCTGCCGGGGCCCGGGCCGAGGTCGACGGCCCAGTCCGCGTGCCGGATGACGTCGAGGTTGTGCTCGATCACGACGACGGTGTGCCCGCGCTCGACGAGCTGGTCCAAGACGCCGAGCAGGACGGTGATGTCGCGCAGGTGCAGGCCCGTGGTGGGCTCGTCCAGCACGTAGAGGGCCGGTCCGGCGGCCTCGCGCAGTTCCCTGGCTATCTTGACGCGCTGGCACTCGCCGCCGGACAGCGTCGTCAGCGGCTGGCCGAGGCGCAGATAGCCGAGCCCGACCCGTTCGAGGTGCACGAGCGCCCGGCGGATCTGCTCGTCGGGCAGCTGCCCGACGGCGTCGCTGATCGTCAGTTCGTCGATGTCGGCGATGGACAGCCCGTTGACCCGGTGGCGCAGCACCTCTGCGGTGAAACGCCGCCCGTGGCAGGTCTCGCACACCGTCTCCTGGCCGTCCATGAAGGCCAGGTCGGTGTAGATGACGCCCAGCCCGCCGCAGCCGGGGCAGGCGCCCTCGGAGTTGGCGCTGAACAGCCCGGCGGGCAGGCCGCTGTGCCGGGCGAAGAGCCTGCGGACCGAGGTGGCGATCCCGGTGTAGGTGATGGGGGTGGAGCGGCGGTTGGCGCCGACCGGCCGCTGGTCGATCACGACCGCGTCGTGCTGGGCGACCAGTTCCGCCGCGAGGCTGGACTTGCCCGATCCCGCGACCCCGGTCAGGACCGTGAGGATCCCGGTGGGGATGTCGACGGTCAGGTTCTTGAGGTTGTTGCGGGTGGCACCGGTCACCGTGACCGCGCCGGTGGCCGTGCGCGGCTCGGCGGCGACCGGCGTCCGGTCGCCGAGGGCCGCGGCGGTGGCCGTGCGCGCCGTACGGAGCTCCTCGAAGGTGCCCTGGAACACCAGCTCTCCCCCGCCGGTGCCCGCGTCCGGCCCGATCTCGACGATCTGGTCGGCGATCTCCATGACGGCGGGGTCGTGCTCGACGACGAGGACGGTGTTGCCCTTGTCGCGCAGCCGCCGCAGCAGGGTGGTCATGGAGGCGATGTCGTGCGGGTGCAGGCCGACGGTGGGTTCGTCGAAGATGTAGAGCATCTCGATGAGGCTGCTGCCCAGATGCTTGACGGTCTTGATCCGCTGCGACTCCCCGCCGGACAGGCTGGTGGTGGCGCGGCCGAGGTGCAGATAGCCCAGCCCGATGGTGACCATGGCCCGGAGCCTGTCGGTGAGGGCGGCCACGACCGGGGCGACGGCCGGGTCGTCCACCCCCTCCACCAGGCCGGCGAGTTCGGTGATCTCCATGCGGGCCATCTCGCCGATGGTGCGCCCCAGGACGGTGACGGTACGGCTCTCCTGGTTGAGGCGGTCGCCGTGGCAGGCGGGGCAGGTCCCCGATCGGGTGAAGCGGGCGATGACCTCTCTCTTGCGGTCGGACAGGCTGTCGGAGGTGTGCAGATAGATCCGTTCGAAGCGCTCCACCACGCCCTCGTAGTCCTTGGGGGGCCTGGTGCCCAGCCGCGCGGCGTGCTCGCCGCCGTACAGCAGCGCCTCGCGCTCGTCCTGCGTCCACTCCCGCAGCGGGGTGCCGGCGTCGAAGCTGCCGATGTCGGCGTACTGGGAGTACCAGTAGCCGCCGTCGCCGAACCCGGGCAGCAGGATCGCGCCCTGGGCCAGCGACCTGTCGGGGTCCAGGAAGCGCTCGACGGCGCTGACCACGACCTCGCCGAGTCCGGAGCACTCCTGGCACATGCCGGCCGGGTCGTTGAAGGAGAAGCGGTTCGACTCGCCCAGGTGGGGCGAGCCGACGCGTGAGAACAGCAGCCGCAGGTAGGTCCAGGCGTCGGTGATCGTGCCCACCGTGGACCGGGCGTTCCCGCCGATCCTGCGCTGGTCGATCACCACCACCGGCGAGAGCCCCTCGATCTCCTCGGTCTCGGGGCGCGTCCACTTCGGCAGCCGGTTGCGGGCGAACGGCGGGAACGTCTCGTTGAGCTGGTGCCCCGCCTCCGCCGCGATCGTGTCGAACACCAGTGACGACTTGCCCGACCCCGACACCCCGACGAAGACGACCAGCCGGCCGCGCGGGATGGTCACGTCCAGGCACTTCAGGTTGTTGGTCCGGGCACCCCGGATGCGGATCGTGTGATTGGGCATGTGACGAGGCTACGAACAGATGCGGCCACATCCTGGCCGCGATTGCGGAGAGACTGGAGACATGGCGGACGTCACCGAGCGCATCCTCGCCCTGCTGGCCACGCTCCAGACCGGCCGGGCGTTCAGCGGCGACGAGCTCGTCGTACGGCTCGGCGTCAGCCCCAGGACCCTGCGCCGCGACGTCGACCGCCTGCGCGGCTACGGCTATCCCGTCGAGACCCGTCCCGGTCCCGGGGGTCACTACCGGCTCGTCGCGGGCGCCGCGATGCCGCCGCTCGTGCTCGACGACGACGAGGCGGTGGCGACCCTGCTGGGGCTGGCCACCCTCGCCGCCACCGGCAGCGCCGCCGAGGGCAGCGTGGACGAGGCCGCCACCCGGGCCTACGGCAAGGTCGACCACTATCTCCCCAAGCGGCTGCGGCACCGCGCCGCCCAGCTGCGCGCGAGCCTGGAGACCGGCTCCTCCCCCGCCCCGAGTGTCAGCGCCGACGTCCTGTCCTCGCTGGCCGAGGCCATCCAGCGCCGCAACCCCGTCGCCTTCGACTACACCGGCAGGGACGGCTCGGCCACGTCCCGGCGGGCCGAGCCGTACCGCCACGTCCACCACAACCTGCGCTGGTACCTCCTGGCCTGGGACCTCGGCAGGGACGACTGGCGGGTCTTCCGCCTCGACCGCGTCACCGGCCTGCGGACCTCGACCGGCACGTTCACGCCGAGGCCGCTGCCCGCCGGCAGCGCGCTCGACTATCTCCGGCAGGGGATCGCCAAGGACCGCGAGCGCGTCGTCCTCACCGTGCGGGCGCCCCTGCCCGCCGTCGCCGACGCCTTCAAACACCAGGAGGTCGAGCTCCTGGCCCTGGACGAGCGGCGGACCCGGGCCGTGCTGATGCTCGACACCTGGCAGTGGCTGCTGCTGAGCCTGGCGTTCCTCGACGCCGGCTTCACCGTCGACGAACCGCCGGCCTTCCGCGACGCCCTGCGCGCCTTCGGCGCCCGCCTGCTCGGCGAAGGGTGAGGTCCCGGGCACTGCGATCACCGAGGGGTACGGCACAGCCGGAACCCGGGTCTTGCCGGTGGGCGGGTCCGTACGGATGATCCACCCGCTCCCGGAAGTCCTCACCCACGCCCCAGGTGGCGTCGAGCCATCTTCACGCCCGGGTGGGAACGCGCTCCCCCGGCGCGGGGAGGTCCCATGGACATCACGAGGCCCGGCAGGCCGATCGCCCTGGTCATCCTGCTTCTGCTCGTCTTCGCGCCCGCCGTGCCGGCCGACGACGGCAACCCGTACACCCGGCCGGACCCCGGCTGGCAGCCGCGGGCCGGGAGCCCAGGATCGTCGCCCGAGTGGATCTCGGAGCACAGCTCCTACAGCGGTGCGGCGGCGACCGTCCTGGCCGGGTTCCTCTGCGCCGACGCCATCGCCTTCAGCCTGACCGCGGACGGCGCGCCGGGCGGCGCGGCCAGGAGCTATCCGGGATTCTCCGCCGCGGCGGCGGAGGCCGGACGCTGCCCCCTGTGACAGGCCGGCCGGCCAGGTGCGCCCGCGGGCATCCGAAAAGGCCGACGTCACGGGGTCAGGAGAAACGCCTGCCCTCGTCGCGACGGTAGGCCCATATGGCGGCGGCCGCCATGACACCGGTCCAGAGGGCCAGCATGGCCAGCGACACCGCGCTCGGGCGCAAGCCCGCGGTCGACCACCAGATCAGCTCGGCCGCACCCCTGGTGGGCACGTACGGCGAGAGGGCCTGCACGAACTCCGGCAGCACCTGCGGCGGCAGCAGCAGTCCTCCGAGGATGGCCATCGGGAAGAACAGCAGCTGCGAGACCGCCATCGCGGCCTTCGACGCCAGCGTGAAGCCGACGAACAACCCCATCAGCATGAACGGCACGACGCCCGCGATCAACGCGCCGAATCCCAGCAGCAGCCGGGCCGGCGTGATCGTCGCCTCGGTGAACAGCGCCCCCACCACCAGGACGGGGATCACCGAGATCAGCACGACGGCGAGCGTCGACAGGATCCGCCCGGCGAAGCGCGGGAGCGGGCCCGCGGGCAGCGTACGCAGGTACGGGTTCCACGCCAGCTCACGGTCCTGGGAGACCGCGTTGCTGAGCCCGATCAGCGCGGACGACATGGCGCCGAAGAACATCAGCGAGCCCGTCGCCGTCGTCGCGGCCGTCGCGTCCTGGCCGGTGAACGGCACCACGAACGCCACCATCGAGACGGCCGGGAAGAACGCGCTGGCCAGGATCCCGATCGGCACCCTGATCTGCTCGATCACGAGATAGCGGGTGTGGGCGAGGATCAGGCTAGGCATGGGCGGACTCCTTCGAGGTCAGGGTGAGGAAGGCCTCTTCCAAGGTGGCCGGCCTGATCTCCAGGCCGGAGAACGGCACTCCGCTGCGCACCAGCTCCACGACCAGCCGGTCGGGGTCGCTGACGAGCAGGTCGATCCGGTCGTCCACGCGCTCGGCGCCGAGTACCCCCGGCAGCTCGGGCAGGTGCGCGGCGACGAGGGAGACGCGCCGGGTGCCCGCCATGCCGCGGACGGCCCGCATGCTGTCGTCGGCCAGCACGCGACCGTGGCCGACCACCAGGACGCGCTCGGCCAGCGCCTCGATCTCCTCCAGGTAGTGGCTGGTGAGCAGCACGGTGCCGCCCTCCTCGTGGAAGGTCTTGATGCCGTCCCACAGCGCCCGCCTGGCCTCGACGTCCAGCCCGGTCGTGGGCTCGTCGAGGAACACCAGCCGCGGCCGGCCCGCGAAGGCCAGTGCCACCGCCAGCCGCCGCCGCTGCCCGCCGGACAGCCCTCCGACCTGCCGCCCGGCCAGGTCGCCGAGGCCGAATCTGGCCAGCAGCTCCGCCGTGCCGACGCGCTCGGGGAAGTGCCCGGAGACGAAGTCGGTGATCTCGCCGACGCGCAGGGACTGGGGCAGCCCGGTCTCCTGGGGCGTCACGCCGATGCCGCGCCGCCTGGCCGGGTCCATCGGTGAGCCGCCGAACAGCCCCACCGTGCCCGACGTCGGCCGGCGCAGTCCCGCGAAGAGGTTGATGAGGGTGGACTTGCCCGCGCCGTTCGGGCCGAGCAGCCCGATCAGTTCACCCGCCCGGATGTCGAGCGAGACGCGGTCGAGCGCGAGCACGTCACCGTAGCGGCGGGTGACCTCGATCGCCTGGGCGAGGATCGTCATGTCATCTCTCCTGTGTCGTCGCACTGCCGTCCGGCGGGGTGCGAATCGTCTTGCACGTGATCCGGCGTCCGCGGGGCGCGTTCATCGCCGCGGCAGCCCCAGGACGAGTACGGCGCCGACGATCAGGTGCAGCAGGACCAGCACCAGCGTGGCGGTGGGGCCGACGGCGCCGCCGAGCGGACCGGACAGCGACAGGGCGAGCACGACCAGGGCGACGATCGTCCAGATCCGGCCGGGCCGGGAGGTGAACCGCTCGAGAACGGCCAGCAGCGTCCAGCCCGCCAGCCCGGCCAGCAGACCCGTCACCACGACCGGGACCGGCCCGACCGGCTGCGTGCCGCCGCCCATCCGCACGGTCGGCTCGGTTCCGATCACTGCGACCGCCAGGGCCCAGGCGGCCAGGGCGGCCGCGGGTGCGCCGATCACGGTGAGCAGTCTTCTGGTGGAGGTGTTCATGTTCTTCGTGGAGGAGTTCATGCCGCTCAGCCTCGCCCGGCGGCCCGCCCCGCCACATCGGGCGCGCGGTCGGGCCGTGTCCTCCCCCGGCGGGGTGGGGGTCCGACTTTGGTAGGTGATGGATCCGCCGTACCGCCGACTAGCCTGAGCCGATGAGCAAGATCCGGCCCCCGCGCCCGCACCCGCTCGCGATAACCGGCATGGTCCTCGGGATGGGCGTGCTGACCGCCGTGGCGCTGTGGGGCCAGGCCGGCCGGCCCACCTGGGGGCTGGACGTGGCGATCGCGGTGGTGAGCCTTCTCGCCGCGCTCGCCCAGCTGTGGTGGCCGGTCCACGGGACGCTGGCCGCCACCCTTCTCGCCGCGCTCTCCCCGGTGGCCACCCCGGCGGCGACGGCGGGGTCGCTGCAGGTGGCCCAGCGCAGGCGCTTCCCCGTCGCCGCCGCGGTGACCGCCGCGGGCATGGCGGCCCACCTGGTCCAAGGGCTGTGGCGGCCCAACTCCGGCATCTCTCTTTCATGGTGGTTGCTGCTGATCTGCGCCGCCTACGGCGCGCTGCTCGGCTGGGGCGCGCTGGCGCGCTCCCGCCGCGCCCTGCTCGGCTCCCTGCGTGAACGCGCCCACCGCGCCGAGGCCGAACAGGGCAGGCGGATCGCCGAGGCCCGCATGGCCGAACGCCGCCGGCTCGCCAGAGAGATGCACGATGTGCTGGCCCACCGCCTGTCCTTGGTGGCCACCCACGCCGGAGCCCTGGAATACCGCCCGGACTCCTCCCCCGACCGGATCGCCGCGGCCGCCGGGGTGGTCCGCACCGGTGTCCACCAGGCGCTGGAGGAACTGCGCCAGGTGATCGTCCTGCTCCGCGAGCAGGACGACGAACTGGACGAGCTCGACCCCTGGCCTGGCCTGGCCGATCTGCCCGACCTGATCGCCGACGCACAGCAGGCGGGCCAGCCGGTACGGCTGCGCGAGGAGGTCGCCGACATCGCCGCCCTGCCGCCGGCCGCGTCCCGGACCGCCTACCGGGTCGTGCAGGAGGGGCTCACCAACGCCCGCAAACACGCCCCCGGCCAGCCGGTCGACGTGCTGTTGCGCGGCGCTCCCGGCGCGCCCCTGCTGATCGACATCCGCAACCCGCCGCCCCCGGAGCGGGCCGTCCCCCTCGCGCCCGGCAGCGGGCTGGGCCTGGTCGGGCTCACTGAGCGGGTACGGCTGGCCGGCGGGCAACTGGACCACCACAGCACCGACGCGGAGTTCCGGCTCCAGGCCCGGCTACCATGGCCGCGTGATCCGCGTGCTGCTGGTCGATGACGACGCCCTGGTCCGTGCCGGACTGTCCATGATGCTCGACGGCGCCGCCGGCATCGCCGTCGTCGCCGAGGCGGCCGACGGCCAGGAGGCCATCACCGCCACCGACGCCCACGCCCCCGACATCGTCCTGATGGACCTGCGCATGCCCCGCGTGGACGGCATCACCGCCACCCGCCGGCTGCGTGCCCGGTCCCGGCCGCCCGAGGTGATCGTGCTGACCACCTTCGACACCGACGAGAACGTCCTGCACGCGCTCCGCGCGGGCGCCGCCGGGTTCCTGCTCAAGGACACCTCGCCGCCGCAGATCGTGGAGGCGATCACCCGGGTCGCCGCGGGAGACCCGATCCTGTCCCCGCGCATCACCCGGCGGCTGATGGAGCGCACGGTCGCCCAGGCCGGCGCCTACGAGCGCGCCCGCGCCGCGCTGGCCGCCCTCACCCCCCGCGAACACGAGGTGGCCCTGGCGATCGCCCAGGGCAGGACGAACGCCGACATCGCCACCGATCTGGCCATGGGCGTCACGACCGTGAAAGCCCACGTCTCCAGCATCCTGACCAAGCTCGGCCTGGACAACCGCACCCAGATCGCGCTCCTCGCCCACGACGCGGGCCTCACCTGACCGGGGGAAGCCGACGTCCTGCAGGAGGCCCTGGACCTGCTGGGCCTGGGCGGCCTCTGGCCCGACCGCCGGCCCGATCTCCTCGATCCCTCCTACGTCGCCCAGGCCACGACCGCCCGCCGGAGAACCTCGCCTACGGACATCTGTGGTGGACGACCGCCGTCGCGGGCCACCACGCCTTCGTGGCCGGCGGTTACGCGGGCCAGCACATCGTGGCCGCCGCCGTCGCCGACGACGGCCCGTCCCGGAACGGAGCACCCTCGGACGCGGGTCCCTGAGCCGGGCCGCCGGACCCCGGCACGGCCTGCCCCGCCGGCCGTGATCCCCGCAGAACGTCCCCTCCGACGACGGCTCACATTTCGGTCCCGGCTGCCGATGGGAAGCACGACTGTTCGTCTCTCCCGCTGCCCCCGGCAGTGCACCGGTCTCGCACTGGAAAGGACCTGATCGTGACCGATTTCCCCGCCGACACCGCGCGGCCCGTGGTGACCGTGCGCCGCAACGCCGTGCTGGGGTGGTTCGCCGACCGCGGCATCGCCGCCAAAGTGTTCATCACCGTGCTCCTGATGACCGTCATGGCCGGGGTGATCGGCACAGTCGCGCTGAGCCGCATGTCGACCATGGACGACAACATGCAGACCATGGCGCAGAGCAACGACAAGGTCGCCAGGATCGGTGACTTCTGGAACGCGATGGCCAACCTTCACGATGTCTCCGTCGCCACGGCCGTGGCCCCCGCGGCGGAGAAGGCGGCCACCGCCTCCCAGGTCGTGAAGCTCACCGAGCGGGTGACCGAGGCGTTCGAGGCCTACAAGGCCGTCGCGCCCACCGACGTCGCCGACGTGCAGAAGAACATCGTCTCCTTCGAGGAGGCCTGGAAGGACTTCCAGGTCCTGCGCGACTTCGGCCTGCTGGGCAAGGCTCTCCCCGCCGGGTACAGCCCCGCCGACATGAGCCGCTTCCCCGAGCTGTCCGCCCGGATCAACACCGCCACGGCCAATCTCACGAAGCTGGAGAAGGACCACGCCAAGGCGATGACCGCCGAGGCCGCCGACAGCTACGAGTCCGCCCGCACCCTGATCCTGGTGCTGCTCGGCGCCGGTCTGCTGCTCGCCCTCGCGCTGGCGCGGCTGGTGTCCGGTCAGATGGTGCGCTCGCTCCGCTCGCTCCTGCGGGTGCTGGGCATGAT
>NZ_BOOK01000086.1 GCF_016863195.1 Paraplanobispora takensis
GTGCGTGGTCGCCGGGTGGGCCGGCCGCGATCGTGAGGGCGTGGAGTTCATGATCCTGGGCCCGCTGGAGGTCCGGCGGGACGGCGCGCCCGTCGAGGTTACCGGTGACCGGCAACGCACCCTGCTGACCGGCCTGCTGCTGCGGCGGGGCCGCGTGGTGCCCTGCGAGCAGCTGGTGGACGAGGTCTTCGGCGACCGGCTGCCGCGCGACGCCCGCAACACGCTGCAGACCTGCGTGACGCGGCTGCGGCAGTTCCTCGGCGGGGACGGGCCCGTGCTGACGCGCCCGCCCGGATACCTGCTCGACGTCCCGGCGGGGAGCGTGGACGCCGAGCGCTTCACCGAACTGGTGGCCCGCGCGGGGCGCACCGCCGATCCGGGGGGCAGGCTGGGCCTGCTGGAGGAGGCGCTGGGGCTGTGGCGGGGGCCCGCCCTGGCGGGATTCGACTTCGCCAGGGCCGAGGCCACCCGCCTGGAGGAGCTGCGGCTGACCGCCAGGGAGGAGCGCGCCGCCGCGCTGCTCGCCCTGGGCGACCCGGGCACGGCCGCGCTGGACCTCGACGCGCTGGCCGTGGCCCACCCGTGGCGGGAGCGCGCCGTCGCGCTCCTGGTCACCGCGCTCGCGCGGACCGGGCGGACCCCCGACGCGCTGGCCGCCTACACCCGCCACCGCGACGCGCTCTGCGACGAGCTGGGCCTGGACCCCTCCGCCGGCCTGCGCGACCTGCACGGGCGCGTCCTGCGCGGGGAACTGCGCCCCGACCCGCCCGCCCCGGTACGGCCCCCCGTACGGCGCAGCCGCCGGCCGCGCACCCGCCCGGGCCCCCTCATCGGCCGCGGGGCCGAGCTGGCGGCGATCCGCGAGGCGCTGGTCCCCGGCCGCCTCGTCACGCTCGTGGGCCCCGGCGGCGTCGGGAAGACCCGGCTGGCCCAGCGCGTGGCCGACGACCACGCCGAGGAGGTCTTCTGGGTGGACCTCGCCGCGCTGCAGGACACCCGGGCGCTGGCCCACACGGTGGCCGCCGCCGTCGGGCTGGAGGCCGAGCCGGGTGCGGCGGTCGAGGACGCGCTCGGCGAGTGGGCGGGCTCGGCGCGCGGGCTGCTCGTGCTGGACAACTGCGAACACCTGCTGCCGGCCGTACCCGACCTGGTGGACCGCATGCCGGGGGTGACCGCGCTGGCGACCAGCCGCGAACCGCTGGGGACCGCGGGGGAGCACGTCATGGACGTCCCGCCGCTCGGGTGCGACCACGCGGTCGAGCTGTTCGGGGCCCGGGTGCCGCTGCCCGGCTTCGCCGTCGACGGCGGGCGGCGGGAGCGGGTCGCCGAGATCTGCCGGGCGCTGGACGGCCTGCCGCTGGCCGTGGAGCTGGCCGCGGCCAGGATCGGCTCGCTCACCGTCGGCGATCTGGCCGACCGGCTGGACGAGCGCTTCGCCCTGCTGCGCCGTACCCGCCCGGTCGGCCGGCACGGCGCGCTGGATACCATGATCGACTGGTCGTACGGCATGCTCTCCGGGCCCGAACAGCGCACCTTCCTGCGGCTGGCGGTCTTCGCGGGCACCTTCGACCTGCGCACCGCCGAGGCCGTCGCCGGGCAGGGGACCGCCGACCTGGTGGCCCGGCTCGCGGAGCGCTCGATGCTGACCCGGCCCGGCCACGCGGGGGTGGGCCGCTACCGGATGCTGGAGACGCTGCGCGCCTACGCCCTGTGCCGCCTGGACGGGCGGGAGCTGCGGCGGCTGCGGCACCGGCACGCCACGGTGATGACCGCGCTGGCCGAGGAGGCCGAGGAAGGGCTGCACGGACCGGACGAGGGACGGTGGATGCGGACCGTGGAGAGGTGGCTGCCGGACATGCGCCTGGCCTGGACGTGGTCGTGCCGGGAGGACGAGCACGACCTGATGGTCCGCCTCGCCGCGGCGCTGGCCCGCTACGGCTACTGGCGCGGCCGGGGCGACGTGATGGCCTGGGGAGAGGCCACGGTCACCGCGGTCGACGGGCGCCCGAGCCCGGCCCAGCGCCCGGAGACCGCCGGGGACCCGCGGCCCGCCGGGCATCCGAGGCTCACCGCGGTCTACGGAGTGGCCGCCTTCACCGCCTGGAGCGAGGGCCGCCTGGCCGAGGCCGCCGCCTTCGCCCGCCGCAGCGTCACCCTGGCGGCCGCGGGCCTGCCTCCGAAGGCGCGGCTGAGCCTCCTCGGAGCCGTGGACGGCGTGAACGCCGCGGGCGCCGCGACGGGCAACGCGGACGGCGCGGCTCGACGCACGGACGGTCCGGAAGGCGCTGAGGAGACCGCGGGCGGCGCGACCCGGAGCACCGATGAGGCGGCGGGAGGGCCGGTCCGGCGGGAGGACGTGGCGGCGGCGGTGGAGGCGCTCGGGGACGTCGCCCTCGTCAGCGGTGACCTCCGTGCCGCGCTCGGCACCTACCGGGCGCTGGAGGAGATCGCCGAGGGGCTGGCCGTCCGCGCGCTGGGCGTGGCCAACCAGGCGCTCGTCCACTGCTACTCGGGCGAGGCGGCCGCCGGGCTGAGGGACGCCCGCCGGGCGGTCGCGCTGGCGCTGGAGTCGCGCAACCCCAGCATGATCGCCTTCGCCCGCTTCGCCGAGGGCGAGGTCCTGGCCGATGTCGACCCGGCCGCCGCCGAGGCGTCGCTGGCGGTGGCGCGGACGCTGTGCGAGGAGGTCGGCAACCGGTTCGTCGCCGGTCTGGTGCTCACCTCGACCGTCGCGCTGCGCGGGCGGCACGGCCCGCCCGAGCCCGCTCTGGAACTGTTCAGGGAGACGATCGCCCACTGGCGCCGGGTGGGCAACCGCACGCTGATCGCGACCGCGCTGCGCAACCTCGTCGTGCTGTTCGCCCGTACCGGCATGGACGAGGCCGCGGTGACGCTCGCCGCGACGCTGCGGCGAGCGGCACCGGGCGATTCATACGGAGCCGAGGCCGATCGGCTGGCGGGGGCGCTCGCGGTCGCCCGGGCCCGGCTGGACCGGGATCGCCACATCCTGGCCGAGCTCGCCGGACAGGGCCGGTCGCTGGAGGAGGGGGCGGACCACGCTCTGGCGGTGCTGACGGCCCGCGCCGCGGGCGGCCAGGAAGACCAGGGCGATCTCGGCGAGCATCAGCAGGCGCTCGACGAGGCCGTAGTAGGCGGCGCCGCCGATCAGGTCGGCGGTCAGCGAGCCGGGGTGTGCTGCTAGGAAGGCGGCCAGCAGCGCCACCGAGGCCGCGCTGGCCGCCAGCAGCGCGCTGTCGCGGGAGCGGCGGGCGAGCATCCAGCCCGCGCACGGCAGCGCGGTGAACACCACGGCCGCCGACCAGCGGTGGATCTCCCCGGTGATCGAGACGACGCCGGAGGCGGCGTCGGTGGGGAACGAGGCGGTCAGCAGCAGGCCGAGCGCCCCGGCGACGAGCAGCACCCGGGCCGCCGCGCTGCCCGCCGGGTCCGTCCCGGTCAGGCCGTACGCGGTCCACAGGCACCCCGAGGCCAGCGCGAGGGTGCCCAGGACCATCGCCCAGGCGGTGCCGTCGAGCAGCGCGTAGTCGCTGATCAGCCCGCTCATCGGGTCCACGGCGCCCCCGGCGGCCAGGTGCGCGTACACCATCGCGACCAGGGTGAGCACGGCCCCGCCCATGGCGAGCGGGCGCCAGGCCGCAACGGCTCTCATCGGGCCACCTCCCGGTAGATCTCCTCGAAGCGGGCCAGGGAGGTCCGGTGGTCGTGGGTCAGCGCGATGGCCCGGCTCGCCGCGCCCATCACGGTGCGCTGACCGGGCGAGCCGAGCAGCGCGGTCAGGTGCCGGCCCAGCTCCCTGACGTCGCCGGGGGCGAACAGCCACCCGTTCTCGCCCGGGCGCACCAGGTGGGGCAGGGCCATCGCGTCGGCGGCCACCACCGGCAGGCCGGTGGCCATGGCCTCCAGGGTGGCGATGCTCTGCAGCTCCGCGACACCGGGCATGGCGAAGACGTCGGCGGCGGCGTAGGCCTGGGGAAGCATCCCGTCGGGGACGAACCCCAGGAAGCTCACGTGGTCGCCGACCCCGATGCGCCGCGCCAGCCTCTCCAGCGTCTCCCGCTGCCCGCCGGTGCCCACCAGCGCGAGCTGGGCGTCGTTGCCGTTGAGGACGTACGGCATCGCGCGGATGAGCTCGTCCAGGCGTTTCTCCTCGTCCAGGCGCCCCACGAACAGCACGGTGTCGCGGTCCGGCAGGCCGAACGCCTCGCGGGCCCACCTGCGGGGCTCGGCGCGCGGGTGGAAGCGCGCCAGGTCGATGCCGCACGAGATCGGCTCGACCGGGCTCGCGAAGCCCTTGCGGTCGAGCAGCCCGGCCGCGATCGGGGTCGGCGTGGTGATCCGGTCGGCGCGGGAGAAGACCCGGTTGAAGTCGCGCCAGGCCAGGGCGCCCGCGCGCTCGCGGAGCGGCCCGGGGATGTGCGCGAACTGGAAGAGGTTGTCGGGCATGAAGTGGTTGGTCGCGACCACCGGCACGCCCCCGCGCCGGGCCGCGGCGATCGCCGCGCGGCCGACCACGAAGTGCCCCTGCACGTGGACCACGTCCGGGGCGATCGCGTCGAGCAGCCGGTCGAGCCGGGTGGGCAGGCTGATCCGCATGGTCGGGTGCACCAGCAGCGGCGCGGAGCGCAGCCGGTGCACGGTCACCCCGTCGGCGTGCTCGGTCCTGGCCGGGCCCCCGTCCGAGGCGCAGATCACGTGGACCTCGTTGCCCCGCGCGGCCAGGCCGGTGGCGAGCCGGTGGGTGAAGTAGGCCGCGCCGTTCACATCCGGCGGGTAGGTGTCGGTCCCGATCAGCACCCGGCGCGGCCGGACGGGGAGCGGCCGGAGCGCGGGGGCGGGGGACGCGGTCGTGGCGGTGGCCGGGGTGGCGGTCGCGGTGGAGGCGGCTGAGGTGGCCATGGGGGATGCTCCGTTCAACGGGCTGTCGGGACGTGCGCGGGCGACATCGGGGTGGTGCGGGCGAGTGCGACGGTCCCGGCGGCGGTCAGGGCCGCCGCGACCAGGGCGGTGACGGCGCTCGCCGGTCCCGTGGGCAGGGGCTCGCCGAGCAGCAGTGCTCCGAGGACCACGGCGGTGAGCGGGTCGGCCACCTGGAGGGCGGCGAAGGCCGGGCCGAAGCGGCCGGCGGCGTAGGCGCGCTGCAACAGCCCCAGCGCGACCAGGGCGGGCAGCGGAGCGGCCAGCAGGAACCACAGCTCCCGGTTGCCGTCGACCAGGACGCGGGCGAGGGTGGCGGTCGCGCCGTACAGCACGCCCGCCCCCGTGGCCAGCAGCACCGCCTGCACGGCGGGGGTGCGGCGCCGGGCGGCGGCCAGGAGGAGAAGGGAGACGGCGGCCGCCCCCGCGAGCAGGGCCACCGCCTCCCCGGTGCCCAGGTACGGCGAGTCCGAGTGCTCCGGCACGACCAGCACCAGGCCGATGAGCCCGATGGCGATCACGGCGGCGGCGGCCAGTTCGCCGGGCTGCGGCCTGCGGCGTTGCAGGGCCGCGGCGCACGGGAGGGCGAACAGGAGACCGGCCACGCCCATCGGCTGGACCACCGTGAGCGGGCCGTACTTGAGCGCGACGATGTGCAGGGCCGTGCCCGCGCCGATCGCCAGGCCGCCGAGCAGCCACCGGGGCCGCCGCATCAGCCGGCGCAGGGCGGGACCGGCCTCGCCCGCCGCCTCGAACTGCTGCAGGGCGGCGCCGGCCGCGAAGAACAGCGAGCCCAGCAGGGCCAGTCCGGCCGCGAACACGATCATGCGCACTCCTCCCAACGCCGATCAAGACATGGCGAGATGGCCGCAACGCCTCGTCGAGGCGTCCGGAGGGGGTCTTCCGGGGGACCAGTGGCAGCGTCCCGCGCCGGGGAAGCCCGGAACCATAGGGGATCTCCCTGAGTTCGGCGGGAGATCCCTGAGGGACGGGTAGGGGAGGCCCCCGCGAGAGGGGGGCGGGAAGGGGCCGGGGCGCGGGACGGCGATCGTCGGCGGGATGCCGGGAGGAGGGGTGGTTCTCGGTGGTTCTAGGTGATCCGCAGTGATTCGCGGTAATTCGCGGAGATCTGCAGTGATCTGCAGTGATCTGCAGTGATCCGTGGTGGGGGCCGGGCCTTTCAGGGAGCCCGGCCCGGCCGGGTCAGTCGGCGGCGTAGGCGGGCTCGGCCTCCGGAGCCGGGGCGGGGACGGGGGCGGTACGGCGGTGGCGCACGTACCGGACGACCTCGACGATCACCGTGATCGTCACGGCGATGCCCAGACCCAGCAGCAGGCCCTTGAACGGGTCGTGCTCGAAGGCGGCCCCGCCCACATAGCCGATCAGGACCGAGTAGACGGCCCAGGAGGAGGCGGCGATCGCGTCGAAGAAGGCGAAGGAGCGGCGGCGGTAGGCGACCGCGCCCATGGTCAGCGTGCACGCCGTACGGCCGCCGGGGATGTAGCGGGCCACCACCAGGACCAGTCCGCCCCGCTCGGCCAGCGCCTGCTCGGCCCAGGCGAACGCCTTGGCGCTGCGCTTGCCGTTGCGGAGTTTGTCGTTGGTGGTGCGGCCGATGGCGTAGGAGATGTGGTCGCCGGCGAACGCGCCCAGCGCCGCCACAGCGATCACCAGCGCCACGTCGGGGGCACCGGTGGAGGCCGCGAACACACCCGCGGTGATCACGGAGGTCTCGGCGGGGACGATCGGGAAGAAGCCGTCGAGCATCGCCAGCGCGAACAGCGCAAGATAGATCCAGGGGGAGGACATCGCCTGCTGGACGGCGTCGAGGATGGCATCGGTCATATCCGGGCTCCAGGGGTCTCGGGTGGTTCTCATGGCACGCTGACGGCCCGGTGATCTCCGGGACATCGGGGAAGACCCCCTGGCCCCCGGGGCGCACCCCTGAGATCCCTCAGGGATCCGTCCCGTGGACCGTATGGGGGACAGATGTCATATCGCTTGCATATGGGTTGACCGTATGGATTGTGCCGGTTCACCGGCATCACACGAACGGCTCCGCCACCCCCTGACTTTCGTCGGGGGTCGGCCTGCTCCCCGAGACGGAGGAAGGGACGGCGCAGACGCCTGTAGCTTCACGGGGTGACGGGCGAGAGGAAGCCGATGCGTGAGAAGACGGTCCGCCGGGCCTGGCGGGGACTGCTGCTCTGGGCGGTCCTGTGCGCCCCGGTGTTCCTCGCGCCGCCCGTCCCCGCGTGGCTGGGGCCGGTCGGCGGCTGGGCGCGGGCCGGGGCGGTCCTGGCGGGGGCGGCCCTCCTGGCCGCGCTCGTGCTCGCCCGCCGCCGGGCCCCGTTCGCCGTCGCGCTGGCGGTCCTGGCGGCGGGGTCGCTCAACGTCGAGGAGGGCTGGGCCACCACCCGGCTGTGGTGGGTCGCCGAGCCGGTGAAGCTGGGGCCGCTCAACGGGTTCACCCTCGCGGTCGTCGTCCTCAGCTACCAGGCCGGCCGCCGGATGCCCGGCATGCGGCCGGCCGCATCGGCCTACGTCGCGATCGTGGGCGCGGGCGCCGTCCTGGCCGCGGCCGTCTCCCTCGGCCCGGCGCCCAAGCCCGCGGCGGCGTTCTGGTCCTCGGTCCTGTCCGGCGTGCTGCTCTGGGCGGTCCTGCCGTGGTCGGCCGGGCTGGCCGTACGGCAGCGCGCGGAGTCCCGCGCCCGCGAGCAGGACCTCGTGGCCGTCCAGGCCCGCCTCCGCGAGCGCAACCGCATCGCCCAGGACATGCACGACTCGATCGGCCACGACCTGGCCCTGATCGCGCTGCGGGCCGCCGCCCTGGAGATGGCGCCCGACCTGGACGAGCGGCACCGCAGGGCGGCGGGTGAGCTGCGGGCCGCCGCCGGTGAGACCACCGAGCGCCTGCGCCGGGTCATCGGAGTGCTGCGCGAGGGGGAGGCGGTCCCGCTGACGCCGCTCCAGGAGAGCGTCGCGGAGATCGTGGACCGGGCGCGGGACTCGGGCCTGGCGGTGCAGCTGCGCGGGGACGGCGATCTGCGGGACCGCACGGTCTGCCGCGTGGTCCAGGAGGCGCTGACCAACGCCGCCAAGCACGCCCCCGGCGCCCCGGTGACGGTCGAGACGTCCGTCGAGGCGGGAGAGGTCGCGGTGACCGTGCGCAACCGCGTCCCCGACGCCCCGCCCGCCCGTTCGCGCGGGGGCGGCCTGGGCCTGATCGGGCTGCGCGAGCGGGTACGGCTGGCGGGCGGCGCCTTCGAGGCCGCCCGCGGCCCGGAGGGCTTCACGGTCGTGGCGCGCTTCCCCCGCGAGGCGGAGTCCTCCCACGAGACCCCGGCGGAACCCTCCCGTGAGATCTCGACGGGCCCTTCCCGCGAGACTCCGGCGGGGCACTCTCGCGAGATCCCGGCGGAACCCTCCGGTGAGGGCGCCGAGAACACGGCGGGCCGCGTCGCACCCGGCGGGGTGACATGATCCACTCGCTGCCCGAGGGGGCGGCACGATCCCTGTCCTGCCGAATGGAGTGACATGATCCGGGTGCTACTGGCCGACGACGAGACCATGATCCGCGCGGGGGTCCGCGCCATCCTGGCCGCCGACCCGGAGATCGAGGTGGTCGCCGAGGCGGGCGACGGGCGGGAGGCGATCGACCTGACCCTCGCCCACCGCCCCGACGTCGTCCTGCTCGACATCCGCATGCCCCGGCTGGACGGCCTGGCGGCGATCGCCGAGCTGCGCCGTACCGCACCGGGGACCGGCGTGCTGATGCTGACGACGTTCGGCGAGGACGAGTACATCGCCCGGGCGCTGGGGGAGGGCGCGAGCGGGTTCCTGCTCAAGACCGGTGACCCGCGGGAGCTGCTGGCCGGGATCCGCGCCGTCGCCGAGGGCGCCGCCTATCTGTCCCCGAAGGTCGCCCACCGGGTCATCACCGAGCTGACCGGCGGCCGGATGAGCCGTACGGCGGCGGCCCGCGAGCAGATCGCCGATCTCACCCCGCGCGAGCGCGACGTCCTCGTCCTGGTCGGCGCCGGGCTGTCCAACGCCCAGATCGCCCGCAGGCTCCACCTGGTCGAGGGCACCGTGAAGGCCCATGTGAGCGCGATCCTCACCCGCCTCGGCGCCCGCAACCGCGTCCAGGCCGCCATCCTGGCCTACGAGGCGGGCCTGGTCGACCCGGCGGCGTCCGGGTCCTGAGCTCCGGGTCCTGAGCTCCGGGTCCTGAGGCCCGGGTCCTGAGCGCCGCCGCGGTCCGATCGGCCCGCCGGGTCCCGAGCGCGGGGTTCCTCCCCCGTGCGGGGGAGGGGGTTCCCCTCGGGGCGGGAGGAGGGGAGGAGCGCCGGCGGCGAGAGTCGGGGCATGACTCAACTGATCGACGACGACGCCCGGATGGGAGCCCTTCGCACGACGGCGGTCGTGGTGGCCGCCGCCGGCACGCTGCCCTACATCACCTTGAAGGTCACCTGGCTGACCGGAGGGAGGCTGGGCATCAACGACCCGTCGCTGACCTCCGACGGCGGCTTCTTCGGGCTCAACCTCCTGACCCTCGGCATGGACGCGGTGGCGCTGCTCGTCGCGCTGGCCTTCCTGCGCCCGTGGGGACGCCGGATCCCGGCGGGGCTGGTCCTGCTGCCCATGTGGGTGGGGATCGGCCTGCTGGCCCCGCTGCCCCTGCTGGCGCCGCTGAGCGCGCTGGCCGCCGCGCTGGAGAAGGGCGCGGTCGTGCCGGCCGGCGCCCCGGTGGCCGGATGGGTCTATCTCGTCGTCTACACCGGGTTCATCTGCCAGGGGATCGGTCTGACGGCCGGGTTCCTGCACCACGCCCGCCACCGCTGGCCCACGGTGTTCGAGGCCCGGACCTCGGACGGCGCGGCCGGTGCGGCGGGCCCGGCGCGGGAGCTGCAGACCTTCGTGGCGTGGGGCGCCGTGGCCGTCGCCGCGGTCCTGGCGGTGATCGACCTGGGATGGTCGCTCGGCGCGGAGTACGGCCTCACCGCCGAGATGATCGCCCAGCGGGGGTTCGGCGCCCGGATGCAGGACGCCGTGAACGCGGTGCTGGCCGTGGCCGCCGCGGCGGGCCTGCTGACGGTCGTGCGGCGCCGCTCCGACCGGCCGCTGTGGGTGCCGGTGGCGGTGGCCTGGGTCGGGTCGGGCGGGATGTTCGGCTGGTCGTTGTGGAGCATGATCGTCACCCTGACCCCGAACCCGCTGAGCCCCCGCGGCGACCAGGGCATCGTCGGGCTGGTCGTGCTGTTCACCCTGCTCACCGGCGCGGTCGTCGGGCTGGCCGGCGTCTTCACCCTGGCGGAACGACTCTCCGCCGGCGTACGGGACGGCGTGTGGGACGGCGTGCGGCCGAGGTGAGGTAGGCGCCTCGTCCGCCGGGTACGCCCTGCGCTGTACGGCACCGGCCGCCCGGCGGATGATGCGGGGCGGTGGGACGCACGGAAGGGTGAAGACCATGAAGGTGAGCCTGAACATCACTGACTACTCGTGGCCGGGCGGCGCGGAGAATCTGGCCGCCCATCTCGGCGGGGTGGTCCGCGCGGCCGACGAGGCGGGTCTGGACACCGTGTGGGTCTGCGACCACCTGCTCCAGGCCGACCCCGGCGCCACACCCGACGCGGAGATGCTCGAGGCGTACACGGTGCTGGGATTCCTGGCCGGCCAGACGCGCAGGACCCGGCTCGGCACCATGGTGACCGGCGTCACCTACCGCCCGCCCGCCCTGCTGATCAAGGCCGTCACCACCCTCGACGTGCTCTCGGGCGGGCGCGCCTGGCTCGGGCTCGGCGCCGGGTACCACGAGGAGGAGGCACGGGCCATGGGGCTGGACCTGCCGCCCGTGGCCGAGCGGTTCGAGCGGCTGGAGGAGACGCTCCGTCTCGCGCTCCAGATGTGGTCGGGCGACGAGACCCCCTTCGAGGGCGGGCACCACCGGCTGGAGCGCCCGGTCGGCAACCCCCGCCCGCTGTCCTGGCCGCGCCCGCCGATCCTGATCGGCGGGATGGGCGAGCGGCGGACGCTGCGCCTGGTGGCGCGCTACGCCGACGCGTGCAACCTCTTCGACATCCCCGACGGCGGGCAGACGGTCAAGCACAAGCTCGCCGTCCTGGCCGGGCACTGCGAGGAGATCGGCCGGCCGTACGACGCGATCGACAAGACGCTGAGCACCCGGCTGCAGCCGGGCGAGACGGCGGAGGCGTTCACCGGGCGCTGCGCCGCGCTCGCCGCGCTCGGGATCGAGCACGTGGTGGTGATCACCAGCGGCCCGTGGACCGGGGAGGCGGTGGAGACGCTCTGCGCCGCCGTCGGGGAGGTGCAGAGGTTCTGACAGCGCCCCGCGCTCAGGCGGTGATCGCGGCGGGGGCGGGCTCGTGGTGCAGGCGGCCCAGGACGCGGCGGAAGGCGTAGATCGAGACGGCCGCGGCCAGGCCGGTGATCGCGGCGACGGCCGAGGTGCGGATCAGCAGGTAGGTGCCGATCGACTGGTGCAGCAGCAGCCAGATGCTCACCGTGGAGTTGGCCAGCAGGACGAAGGCCCACAGCAGGGTGATGCGGGCGAAGAACCGGCGGACCCGCTCGTGCCTGAGCACCGCGGACGGCAGGTGGATGTAGTCGAGGGTCAGCTTCTGCACCAGCGGGCGGCGCAGCCGTACCGAGGCCAGGAAGACCATGCTGATGCAGATCGTGCCCAGCTCCGGCTGGAGGAAGAAGAACACCGGGCTCCCGGTCCACATGCTGATCAGCGTGCGCAGGGTGATCGCCAGGGCGGCCAGGAACATCGTCGCCGGCACCCGTACCCGCCGGACCAGCCGCCAGGCGATCCCCGCGTACACCCAGGTCGCCACCGCGATCATCGCGCCGTTCTCGCCCAGGAGGGCCAGTGTGGCGTAGAAGACCGCGAGCGGGGCGACGACGGCCTCGAGCAGACGGGGCACCGCCTGCCGGGCGAGGACGGTCAGGCGGGGCAGGACGACGTTCGGGTGGCTCATGACGCTCCACGGGACGGTGGACTGACCGGCGCTGGACGACTGGACAATTCGCGTCTACCCAGGCGAGGGATGTCCAGGCGTGCCCAGGGTAGGTCGACGCGCTTGCGGAACGGTTACTTCGGTGTACGCCGGCGGTTCACGCTACCCGGCCCGTCCGAGTGCTCACTGCGGAATTCGGCATCCTGAGCGTGTGGCCCAGGTCACGGGAGGTGAAAAGCTTCCCCGATCGCGGGTGGGGTCTCAGCCGATGGTGGAGGTGGCCAGCTTCGCGCCGAAGCCGAGGAACAACCCGCCTGTAACCGCGGTGAAAGTCGCCGTCAGCGCACGCCGCCGCCGGAACTGCGCGGCCAGATAGGTGCCGCCGAAGATCAACGCGCTCAGATAGAGCATGCTGAAGATCTGCAGGATCGTGCCCAGGATGAGGAACGACAGGGCGGGCGCACTGTAGCCGGGGTCCACGAACAGGACGAAGAAGGAGATGAAGAACAGGATCGCCTTCGGGTTGAGCAGGCTGATGATGAGCGCCCGGCGGAACGGGTTCGCGACCGGCTCCGCGGTCTCCTCCGCCACCGCGGCGGCGGTCTTCGGGGAGCGCCACGCCCGCCAGGCCCCACGGATCATCTGCAAGCCCATCCAGGCCAGGTAGGCGCCTCCGGCGTACTTCACCATGGCGGCCAGCAGCGGCGTGGTCTTCAGCACCGAGGCGGCCCCGGCCGCCGACAGCGCCATCAGGACCGTGTCACCGACGAACACCCCCGCCGCCCCGAGATACCCCTGCCGCACCCCGTGCCGCGCGGCGGTCGCCAGGACGTAGAGCGAATTGGGCCCGGGCAGCAGAATGATCAGGAAAGCGCCGATGGCGTAGGCCCAGATGTCGGTGATGCCGAAGAACATAGCGGTACTCCAGGGGGCGGGCGGGATCCCGTACACGGTACTCCCACCAGCGCGTTCACCATCCGGCGGATACGGCCGAACGAGGACGGCCGCCGACATCCCGGACGGCCTGCCGAGTCCGGCGACCGTCGGCGGCGGCGGGCTCAGCCGAGGTCGGCCAGGGGGTGGACGCGGTGGGGGACCACCGTGGACAGGGTGATCACGGTGCTGCTGCGCCGTACGCCCGGGATGGCCAGGGCGCGGTCGATGACCTCCTGGATGTGCTCGTGGTCGCGGCCGGCGACGCGGCACCAGACGTCGCCGGGGCCGGTGACGATGTGGGCCTCCAGCACCTCCGGGATCGCCTCCAGGGCGGCGGAGATGTCGGCGCGGGAGACCTGCTCGACCTCCAGCGTGGTGAAGGCCTGCACCGGGTAGCCGAGGGCGCGGGGGGAGAGGTGCGGGCCGAAGTCGGTGATCACGCCGTCGGCGGCCATCCGGTCGAGCCGGGCCGAGACGGTGCCCCGGGCGACGCCGAGAAGGCGGGCGATCTCCAGCAGGCCGGTGCGGGGGCGCTCCCTGATCAGATGGAGGAGCCTGCGGTCGAGGTCGTCCAGGCCGTGCCTCCGGACTGCCAATCTGCCCACCTCCGGGGTACAGGTCACGCTCGACACTGACGATCTGACAGTGGAGCGGCGGGGGTGTTGCCCGGTTTGCCGGTGAGATCCACACTACGCCTGCATATCCGCCACCCGATCCAGGATGTTCCTGAACGGCGGGCAGCTACGGAGGTCACCATGGCACGGCAGCACTCCCACCCGTTCGTCCCGTACCGGCCGGTCCGGTATCCCGAGCCGGAGATGATCGCCAGGGGCAGGGAGTTCTACGAGCACATGGACCGGCGCCGCAGCGTGCGCTTCTTCAGCGGCGAGCCGGTGCCGCGCGAGTGCGTGGAACTGGCGATCCGGACGGCGAACACCGCGCCGTCCGGGGCGCACCAGCAGCCGTGGAAGTTCGTGGTCATCGGCGATCCGGAGACGAGGCGGCGGATCAGGCAGGCCGCCGAGGTCGAGGAGCGGCAGAACTACGAGGGCGGGCGGCTGACCCCAGAGTGGCGCGAGGCGCTGGCGCCGCTGGAGACCGGGCCCGGCAAGGAGTACCTGGAGACGGCACCGTGGCTGGTGGTGTGCTTCGCCGAGAAGTACGGCGTGCGCCCCGACGGCACCCGGGTCAAGCACTACTACGTCAACGAGAGCGTCGGCATCGCCTGCGGCTTCCTCATCGCCGCCCTGCACGCGATGGGCCTGTCCACGCTCACCCACACGCCCAACCCGATGGCGTTCCTGAGCGAGATCTGCGGCCGGCCGGGCAACGAGCGGCCCTACATCCTCTTCCCGGTCGGCTACGCCGCCGATGACGCGGAGGTCCCCGACCTGACGCGCAAGCCGTTCTCCGAGGTGATCGGCTAGACGCCCCGCCCCGTTCGCGCACACCTGGGAGGTCGCCTCCCAGGTGAGGCGCGACTTGCGCCCGATCCCCGAAAGTCACGGGTTTTTGGGCCTTGTTGAGAGTGCTCTGTCAAGGCTACGATCACGTCAACTCTTAGGAAACTTTCCTAAAAGAAAGCCCGAATGGGAGTGATCGTGACCCGTTCGAACCCCCCAGACAAGAGCTTGAGCTGCGGAGACTCGACGACGAGAGCCGTCGCTGCCCGGCGTCCGCCCGGCCGGATGTCCAACAATTCCCTTTTCTCCCTTTCGCGGGAGTCCGCATGCGACGCACCGCCCCTTTACTCGATCTGACGGCTCCTGCAAGCATCCCGCGGCCGTCACGCTGATCCCGGGCACCTCCCGATCTCCTGCACCGCGGGAGCGTGCCCTCCCCGCCGTACGGCTTGCGTCGCGTCCTCCTCGCACTCCCCGAGGAGCATCCCCGCCGGGCGCAAGCCGTACGGCCACCCCCCACCACAGTTCAACGAGGTCAACGTGAAACTTCGCGTCATCTCCAGCCCCCTCGTCGCCCTGGCGGCGCTCCTCGCGGCCATGGTGGCCGCGCCGCCCGCCCAGGCCACTCAGTCCGCCCAGGTCACCCAGGCCGCCTCGGCCGCCTCGGCCACCGCCACCTTCACCAAGGTCGGCGACTGGGGCTCGGGCTTCGAGGGCAGGTACACGATCAAGAACGGGACCGCCTCCACGATCAACTCCTGGAAGGTCGAGTTCGACCTCCCCTCAGGGGTGAACGTCGGCTCCTTCTGGGACGCCACCCTGACCCGCAGCGGCCAGCACTTCACCTTCTCCAACGTCGGCTGGAACGGCACCCTGGCCCCCGGCGCGTCGGTGAGCTTCGGCTTCCTCGGCTCACCGGGCGGGGCGGCCGCCGTACCGGCGAACTGCAAGCTCAACGGCGCCGCCTGCGGCGGCGGCGACGGCCCGACCGACCCCACGCTGCCCGGTAAGCCCGGCACTCCCGGCGCGACCGGAGGATCCAAGAGCATCGCGCTGTCCTGGGGCGCCTCCAGCGGGACCGTCACCGGTTACCGCGTCTACGAGGGCACCGCGGTGAAGGCCACGGTGACCGGGACCAGCGCCACGATCTCCGGGCTGGGCGACTGCGAGTCGCACACCTACACGATCAAGGCCTACAACGCCCAGGGCGAGTCCCCGGCCAGCGACCCGGCGGGTGCCACCACCACCGGCTGCCCGCAGAGCCCGCTGCCCAAGCACTTCCTCACCGGCTACTGGCACAACTTCGACAACGCCGCCGTCGAGCTGCGGCTGTCGGCGGTGCCGGCGGAGTACGACCTGGTCGCGGTCTCCTTCGGCGAGGCCACGAGCACCCCCGGCGAGGTCGTCTTCGGCGTGGACCCGGGCCTGTCGGCCGCTCTCGGCGGCTACACCGACGCCCAGTTCAAGGCCGACGTCGCGACCCTGAAGGCGCGCGGCCAGAAGGTCATCCTCTCGGTCGGCGGAGAGCTGGGCCGCGTGCAGGTGGCCAGCGCCACGGCGGCGACGAAGTTCGCCGACACCGTCTACGGGCTGATGCAGCAGTACGGCTTCGAGGGCGTGGACATCGACCTGGAGAACGGCCTCAACGCCACCTACATGGCCCAGGCGCTGCGGGCGCTGCGCACCAAGGCGGGCGCGAACCTGATCATCACCATGGCCCCGCAGACCATCGACATGCAGTCCACCGGCGCGGAGTACTTCAAGCTCGCGCTGAGCATCAAGGACATCCTCACCGTCGTCCACACCCAGTTCTACAACTCCGGCTCGATGCTCGGCTGCGACCAGATGGCGGCCTACTCCCAGGGGACGGTCAACTTCCTGACCGCCCTGGCCTGCATCCAGCTGGAGAACGGCCTGCGCCCCGACCAGGTGGCCCTCGGCCTGCCCGCCGGGCCCGGCGCGGCCGGCGGCGGCATCGTCGCCCCCTCCGTGGTGAACCAGGCGCTGACCTGCCTGGCCAAGGGGACGAACTGCGGCAGCTTCGTGCCGCCGCGCACCTACCCCGGGATCCGCGGAGCGATGACCTGGTCGATCAACTGGGACGCCTCCAACAACTGGAACTTCTCCAAGACCGTCAAGCCCCACCTCGCCACGCTCCCCTAGGAAGGCCCATGAGAACCCCCCGCTCCCTGGGAACGCCCATGAGAAGAACCCCCCGCGCGGCACTGGCCGTCCTCGCCACCCTGGCGATGGCCTCGGCCGGGCTCGCCACCGCCACCGTCGCCACCGCCGACGCCGCCGCGCCCCGGGCGGCCGTCGTCCTCGCCGCCCCCGCCTGGCAGCCGTACACCTCCTACGCCGTGGGCGCGCAGGTGAGCTACAACGGCGTCGACTACCAGGCCATCCAGGCCCACACCTCCCTGCCCGGCTGGGAGCCGCCGAACGTCCCGGCCCTGTGGAAGGTCGCCACCGGCGGCCCCACGAACCCGCCCGGCACGCCCGGCCAGCCCGGCGCCCCGTCGGTCACCGGCACCACCAACTCCTCGATCTCCCTGGCGTGGGGCGCCTCCTCCGGCACCGTGACCGGCTATCGCGTCTACGAGGGCGGCACCCAGCGCGCCCAGGTCACCGGCACCAGCGCCACGATCGGCTCGCTGGGGACCTGCACGACCCACACCTACACCGTCAAGGCCTACAACGCCCAGGGTGAGTCGGTCGCCAGCAGCCAGGTCACCGGCACCACCGGCGGCTGCACCAACCCCGACCCGCCCGGCAAGATGGCCGGCGCGCCGTACCTCTACATGGGCTGGGGCAACCCGCCGAGCCCGGCGACCGTCATGAACGCCACCGGGATCAAGTCCTTCACCATGGCGTTCATCCTCTCCAGCGGCGGCTGCACCCCGGCCTGGGACGGCAACCGGCCGCTGACCGGCGGCGCCGACGCGCAGGCGATCTCGCAGATCAAGGCCGCGGGCGGCAACGTGCAGATCTCCTTCGGCGGCTGGCAGGGCAACAAGCTCGGCCCGAACTGCTCCACCCCGCAGGCCTTCGCCGGCGCCGTGCAGCAGGTCATCAACGCCGTCGGACCGGCGGTCGTCGACTTCGACATCGAGAACACCGACGAGTTCGAGAACTACACGGTCCAGGACCGCATCCTCAACGGCCTGAAGATCGTCAAGGCGAACAACCCGAACGTCAAGGTCGTGGTGACCTTCGGCACCACCAAGACCGGCCCGAACTCCCACGGCATCCGCCTGATCAACCAGGCCAAGGCGCTGAACGTGCCGATCGACAACTTCACGATCATGCCGTTCGACTTCGGCGGCTCGAACATGTACACCGACACCGTCAACGCCTCCGAGGGCCTGAAGAACGCGCTGAAGTCCGCCTACGGCTACACCGACGCGCAGGCCTACGCCCGCATGGGCATCTCCGGCATGAACGGCCTGTCCGACCAGCAGGAGCTGACCTCCCCGGCGACCTGGCAGCAGATCACGAACTGGGCCAAGTCCAAGGGCCTGACCCGCCTGGCCTACTGGGCGGTCAACCGCGACCGTCCCTGCCCGGGCGGCGGCGTGACCTCCAACTGCAGCGGCATCGCCCAGGCCGACTGGGAGTTCACCAAGATCACCGCCGGCTTCTAGCCGGTACGGCCCGCGCCCCACGGCCCCGGGGCGCGGGCCGCACCCCTGTTCACGACACCCCCCACATCCCCCGACACACCCCCACTCAGCCTCGTGAGGCAGGTAATGAAGCAACGATCAGTGCGGGCGCGGCTCGCGACGGTGGCCGTGCTGGCCGTGGGCGGCGCGATGCTCTCCGCCACGCCCGCGCACGCCGCCGACATCGCCGCCAACTCCGGCTTCGAGGACGGCCTGACCGGGTGGAGCTGCTCGGCGTCCTCGGGCGCGGCGGCGGTCTCCTCGCCGGTGCACACCGGGTCCAAGGCGCTGCAGGCCACCCCTGCCGGTTCCGACACCGCGCGCTGCCAGCAGGTCGTCGCCGTCAAGCCCGGCTCGTCGTACTCGCTGTCGGCGTGGGTGCGCGGCGGCTACGTCTTCCTCGGCGCCGCGGGCACCGGGACCACGGACGTGAGCACCTGGGCCTCCTCGCCGTCGGCCTACACCCGGCTGACGCAGACCTTCACCACCGGCCCGTCGACGAGAACGGTGACGATCTACGTCAACGGCTGGTACGGCCAGGGCGCCTACCAGGCCGACGACGTCGTCCTGGACGGCCCGCCCGGCGAGGGGCAGGCCCCGCCCGCGCCGACCGGCCTGACCGGCACCGGCGGCGTCACCACCGCCACGCTGCGCTGGAACGCGGTCGAGGGCGCGACCGGCTACAACGTCTACCGCGGCGGGACCAAGGTCGGCGCGGTCACCGGCACGACCTACAGCGAGAACCCGCCGCCCGGCAGCCACCAGTACCAGGTGACCGCGACCAACGCGGCCGGGGAGTCCTCCCGGTCCACCGCGGTCCCGGTGACGGTCGGCAACGACCAGCCCCCGCCCCCGCCCGCGCCGACCGGCCTGACCGGGACCGCCACCGGCCTGAGCGTCGCGCTGAAGTGGACCGCCTCGCCGACGGCGACCGGCTACAACCTCTACCGCGGCGGCGCCAAGGTCGCGACGGTGACGGGCACCTCCCACACCGACGTCACCCCGGCCGCCGGCAGCTACACCTACCAGGTCAAGGCCTTCCACACGAGCGGCGTCGAGTCCGGCGGCTCCAACACCGCCACCGTGCGGACCGAGGGCACCCCGCCCCCGCGCAACCGGCTCCTGATCGGCTATCTGCACGCCTCCTTCGCCAACGGCTCCGGATACGTCCGGATGGCCGACGTGCCGAACGAGTGGGACGTCGTCAACCTCTCCTTCGGCGAGCCCACCTCGGTGACCTCCGGGGACATCCGCTTCCGGCAGTGCCCGGCCGCCGAGTGCCCCAACGTCGAGTCCGAGGCCGAGTTCATCGCCGCCATCCGGGCCAAGCAGGCCGCGGGCAAGAAGGTGCTGATCTCGATCGGCGGCCAGAACGGCCAGGTCCAGCTCACCACCGCCGCCGCGCGTGACACGTTCGTCAGCTCGGTGAGTGCGATCATCGACAAGTACGGCCTCGACGGGCTGGACATCGACTTCGAGGGCCACTCGCTCTATCTCGACAACGGCGACACCAACCTGGCGAACCCGACCACGCCGGTGATCGTCAACCTGATCGCCGCGCTGAAGGCGCTCAAGGCGAAGTACGGCGCGAAGTTCGTGCTGACCATGGCCCCGGAGACGTTCTTCGTGCAGCTGGGCTACCAGTTCTACGGCCCGGGCCCGAACGGCGCCGCCGACCGCAGGTCCGCCGCCTATCTTCCGGTCATCCACGCCATGCGCGACGACCTGACCCTGCTGCACGTCCAGGACTACAACTCCGGCCCGATCACGGGCCTGGACAACCAGTACCACACCATGGGCACGCACGACTTCCACGTGGCCATGACCGACATGCTGCTCGCCGGCTTCCCGATCATGGGCAACCCGAACAACGTCTTCCCCGCCCTGCGCCAGGAGCAGGTCGCCATCGGCCTGCCCGCCGCGCCCTGGGCCGGCAACGGCTTCACCACGGTGGCCGAGGTGCAAAAGGCCTTCGACTGCCTGGCCAAGGGGACGAACTGCGGGCCGTACAAGCCGAAGGGGGTCTACCCGAACCTGCGCGGCCTGATGACCTGGTCGATCAACTGGGACAAGTACAACGGGTTCGAGTTCTCCCGCAGCCACCGGGCCTACCTCAACGGGCTCGGTTAGAGGGACCCCTCGCCGCCGGGAGAGACGGACTCCCGGCGGCGAGGTCCGTCTCAGGTCGTCACCTTCCGTGACGAGAACGACTGCGAAGCGTCGTCGAAGCTGGGAGAGAGGTCTCGTTTCGGCGTTCGAGTGGTTGTTCACTCCGGACTTCCGGCAGGCTGGTCACCGTCATGGACTACGCAATCCCCACGGGGTTTCTCCTCGTCACAGGTGTCGTGCTCGCTCTGGTCGCGCAGTGGAGGGGGTGGCGCCCGTCGCTTCCCGTCGTCCTCGCGGTCGGGATCGGCTTCCGGGTGCTCATCATGCTCTTCGCGGCCCTGAGCGAGTGGCAGCCGGTCGACTTCGTCGAGAGCTTCAAACCCGCCGGCGAGGCGGTGCTGCGGGGGCAGGACCCCGTCATCGGCAGCGAGGGCGGCTGGCACTTCCTGCCGATGATCCCGTACGTGTACGGCATGCTGCTCTGGCTGGGCATCCCGTGGGAGTGGAGCGGACGTCTGGTGACGGTGGTCGCCGACATCGTCCTCATCGTGCTGGTGGGCAAGCTCGCCGGAGGGACCACCGCCAACCTGCGCGCCTTCCAGTACGCCTGCAGCCCCCTGGCGGTCCTCGTCGCCTCGATCCACGGCCAGGTCGAGCCGGTCGCGCTGGTCTTCGGCGTGGCCGCCTTCGTGGTGGCCCGCGGCCCCGGCGACCCCGACCGTCCCGGCCTGCGCAACGACCCGGTCGCGCTGGTGCGCTCGACGGTCTCGGCTCTCGGGTTCGGCGGCGCCGTACGGCACCTGGGAGCCAGGGCGCTTCCCACGCTGTCGCGGGCGCTCGCCCCGCACGAGGGCGAACGGGAGACGATGCGCCGGGCGCTGTTCGCCGGTCTGCTGATGGGACTGGCCCTGTGCGCCAAGAGCTGGCCGATCTGGCTGATCCCCGGGATGCTCCTGCTGCTGCCCACCGTCCGCACCCGCGCGGTCGCGTTCGTGGCCACCGGCATCGCGCCGGTCTTCTTCGTCGTCACCGAGCCGATCTTCCTGAACGCCTCCCTGGGGGAGATCATCCAGGCTCTGCGCACGATCGGGGACATCCGCCCGATCGTCGGCGAGTGGGGCTACACCCCGTGGTTCACCGGCGGCGACTGGGCGCTCCGCCCCGACCTCACCACCTTCGGCACCCGCCTGATCTACGTCACGCTGCTGCTGGTCGCCTTCTTCTGGCGCCGTGCCGACCCGGTGGACGTCACCACGGCCATGCTGGTGGCCTTCATGATCACCACTCCCCGGCTCGGCTCGCAGTACCTGCTGTGGTTCATGCCGTTCCTGGTCGCCCGCCCCACCCGCTTCGCCTGGCCGGCCATCATCGGCGTCTCCCTGTGGGCGGGATACGGCTATCTCTACATGACCCAGTTCGACACCACGACCTGGTGGTACCTGCACCGCGACTGGTCCCGGGCCTCGGTCGTGCTGCTGCCGATCCTCGCCCTCGCCCTGCCCTGGGAGCGCCGCGTCTCCCGGGCCGCGGCGGAGGAACCGGGCGGGCCCCCGGGCAGGCCGGTCCCCGCATCCGCCTGAAGCGAGGCGGGCCCCGGCTGCGGAAGGGTCAGGACCTCCCGGCGGTGGGCTGCTAGGTTCCGAAATGTGATGAAAAAAGTGGAAGTCCTGCGCTACACCGCCTTCACTCATGACCCCGAGGGGGGCAACCCCGCCGGGGTCGTCCTGGACGCCACCGGGATGTCCGACGCCGAGATGCTCGCCGTCGCCGCCGAGGTCGGTTACTCCGAGACGGCCTTCCTGACGTCGCAGGACACCGCGGCCCGCGCCTTCCGGGTCCGCTACTTCGCCCCCTCGGCGGAGGTGGACTTCTGCGGGCACGCCACGATCGCCACGGCCGTGGTCCTGGCGGAGCGGATGGGGGTGGGGCGGCTGGCCTTCACCGCCAACGCCGGTGAGATCGTCGTGGACACCGAGGTCGACGGCGACACGCTGCGCGCCACGCTCACCAGTGTGCCCACGCGTTCGGCCCCCATGGAGGAGGACGCGCTGGACGAGACGCTCGCCGCGCTCGGCTGGTCCCGTGACGACCTCGACAAGGAGTTCCCGCCGCACGTCGCGTTCGCCGGGAACGACCACCCCATGATCGCCGTCGCGACCCGGGCGCGGCTGGCGGACCTGCACTACGACTTCGACGCGCTGAAGTCGGTGATGACCCGCCGCGGCTGGACGACGGTGAACCTGTTCTGGCGCGAGCACGACGGGCGCTACCACTCGCGAAACCCGTTCCCGCCCGGCGGGGTGGTCGAGGACCCGGCGACGGGTTCGGCGGCCGCGGCGTTCGGCGGCTATCTGCGGGTGCTGGGCTCGGATGTGCGGGAGTTCACGATCATCCAGGGTGTGGACATGGGACGGCCGAGCGAGCTGAAGGGATCGATCGCCGAGGAGGACGGGCGGACCCGGGTCGGCGGCGGGGCCGTGGCGATGACGAGGCCCTGACCCCGAGCGCGGCGGGACCTTGACTTCAACCAAGCACTTGCTCAAGATCCGGATGTGGTGACATTCGCGGACCTGGTCCGGGCCCGGGCCGGTGACGAGCACGTGGGGTTGCTGTTCGAGGACGAGAGCTACACCTGGTCGCGACTGGTCGGCGAGGCCGAGCGCCGGGCCGCCCTGGCGCTCGGCCTCCGCGAGCCGGGGCGGCCGTTCCACATCGGGGTGCTGCTGGAGAACGTGCCGGAGTACGTCCTGTGGATCTTCGCCGCGGCCCTGTCGGGAGCGGCGGTGGTCGGGATCAACCCGACCAGGCGGGGAGAGGAACTGGCCGGGGACGTCCGCCACACCGACTGCCGCTTCATCGTGACCGACTCCACCGGGTGCGGCCTGCTCGACGGCCTGAGGACCGGGATTCCCCCGGAGCGCGTCCTGCGCGTGGACACCCCCGGCTACCGCGACCTCCTCGCCCGCCGTACCGGCGCGCAGGAGTTGCCCGAGGCGGAGGAGGGGGATCCGCTGTTGCTGTTGTTCACATCGGGGTCCACGGGGGCGCCGAAGGCCGTGGTCTGCGGACAGGGGCGGCTGGCCGCCATCGCGGGGCGGGGCGGGGCGGGCGGTTCGGGATCGGGCGGGACAGCGTGACCTATCTGGCGATGCCGCTCTTCCACGGGAACGCGGTCATGGCGAACCTGGCGATGGCCACCCGCGCGGGGGCGGCGGTCGCGATGCGCAGGCGCTTCAGCGCCTCGGGGTTCCTGCCCGACGTGCGCCGTTACGGCGTCACCTACTTCAACTACGTCGGCCGCGCGCTCGCCTACATCCTCGCCACTCCCGAGCGTCCGGACGACGCCGCCAACCCCCTGCGGGCCGCGTTCGGCACCGAGGCCTCCGCGCGGGACATGGCCGAGTTCGGGCGCCGGTTCGGGACCTCGATCATCGAGGGGTACGGCTCCTCGGAAGGCGTCATCTCGATCAACAAGGTCCCCGGGACCCCGGCCGACGCGCTCGGCGTGCCCCCGGAGGGGGTGGACGTCGCCGTGCACGATCCCGAGACCGGTCGCGAGTGCCCGCGCGCCCGGTTCGGCGACGGCGGCGGGCTGCTCAACGGGCACGAGGCCATCGGCGAGATCGTCCGCCGGGACGCCGCCGCGTTCGAGGGGTACTACGCCAACCCCGAGGCCGGCGCCCGGCGTCTGCGCGGCGGCTGGTACTGGAGCGGCGACCTCGGCTACCGCGACGCGGAGGGCTACTTCTACTTCGCCGGCCGGGACGCCGACTGGCTCCGGGTGGACAGCGAGAACTTCGCCGCCGCCCCGGTCGAGCGCATCCTGTCCCGGTTCCCGGGGACCGTCATGTGCGCGGTGTACGCCGTACCCGACCCGCGCACCGGCGATCAGGTCATGGCCGCCCTCGAACTCGACGGCCCCTTCGACCCGGCCGCCTTCACCGCCTTCCTGCGTGCCCAGCCCGACCTCGGCGGCAAGTGGGCGCCCGTGTTCGTACGGCTCACCGCGCGGATGCCGCTGACCGCCACCAACAAGGTGGACAAGGCAGGACTGCGGCGGGGGCGCTGGGAGTGCGCCGACCCGGTGTGGTGGAGCCCGTCCCGGGACATGACCTTCGTCCCGCTGACCGGCGAGGCACGGGCCGCCCTCCGCGAGCGGTTCGCCGAGTTCGGCCGCGAGCGTCTCCTGACCCCGCAGACCGGCTTCGCGGGACGGTCCGCCGCGCGGCGTCCGATTCCTGCAAGACACCGCGACGGGCCGGGCCGTACGGTCGTGACCATGAAGACTCTGACCGCTGACGCGCTCGCCGCGGCCGGGCGCTACATGCTGCTCAACGCCCGCCTGATCGACCGGTTGCGCTACGAGAGACTGATCCGCGGCGGGTCCCCGGACCGGGTGCTGGCCGTGCTGCGCGCCTACCAGAACGCCGACGGCGGGTTCGGCAACGCGCTCGAACCCGACCTCCGCGGAGCCGGGAGCCAGCCCGAGCCGGTCGAGGTGGCCTTGTGGACCCTCGACGAACTGGACGCCTTCGACGACCCGATGGTGCTCCGGGCCTGCGACTATCTGATGACGATCACCACCGCGGACGGGGGAGTGCCGTTCGTGACGCCGAGCGTCCGCGAGACCCCGCGAGCCCCCTGGTGGGAGACGCCCGACGACCCGCCCGGCCACCTGATTCCCACCGCCTCGATCGCCGGGCTCCTGCACAAGCACAAGATCGTCCACCCCTGGCTGGGCCCGGCCACCGAGTTCACCTGGGCCGAGATCGAGAAGACGACCGAGCTCCAGGCGTACTCCGCGCGGGCGATCGTCAACTTCCTGCAGCGCGTCCCCGACCGGGACCGGGCCCACGAGCAGTTCGTACGGCTCCGCGAGGCGATCCTGGCCACCGTGGCCCTCGACCCGGACACCCCGGGAGAGGCGCACTTCCCGCTCGACTTCGCGCCCGAGCCCGGTGAGCTGCCGCTCTTCCCCGAGGAGATCCTGCAACGGCACCTCGACGCGCTGATCGACCAGCAGACCTCCGAGGGCGGGTGGGAGCCCAACTTCCCGATGTGGACGCCGATCGTGCGGCACGAGTGGGGCGGCTTCCTCACGGTGGAACGGCTGAAGACCCTCAAGGCGTACGGCCGGCTGGCCTGAGGCCGCAGGCCCTACGGCCGGTTCCCTACGGCCGGTCGAGAAGCCGGCTCAGGGACACCCCGGCGAGCCGTCTCACCTCGTTGGACATGTGCGCCTGGTCGGCGTAACCGCTGGCCAGAGCCACCTCGGCCAGTCTGAGGCCGGTGCCGGCCAGCCGCAGCGCCCGCTGGAAGCGCACGACCCGCTGCAGCACCTTGGGACCGTATCCGAACGCCCGCACGCACCGCCGGTGCAACTGCCGCTCGCCCAGGCCGAGGTCCCAGGCCACCTCCCCGACGCTCCGCCCGGCCCGCAGCGCCTCCGCGATCGCCGGCGCGGCCGGGTCGGGTCCGGGCGCCGCGCGCAGCCGTACGGCCAGCGCCCTCTGCAGGATCTCGGCGGTCATCCCGCCGGGGGGCTCGGCGTCGAGGGGAAGACCGGGCAGCCCGCCGAGGTCGGACAGCGGCACCCGCTGGTCGCGCAGGGCCTCCACCGGAACCCCGAACACCTCGCCCACCGCGCCCGGCCGGAAGCGGACCCCGGCGTAGCGGTCGCCGGGGGAGATGGGCACCGACATCGGCCCGGTGTCGGGGCCGGCCACATGCGGCCCGCCGGGGGACCAGATCAGATCGACGCAGCCGTCCGGGACGACCAGCTGGGTCCTGGCGGTCGTCGCCTCGCTCGTCCACAGGCAGGCCACCCGCCCGGCCAGTGCCGGGTCGGGAGTCCACTCGCGGTACACGTCTTCAGGTTACGGGGAGGGACCGACAGCGCGGCGTGGTCACGGGGCGGGCCGGACGGCCGTGCCGGCCGCGTGGTCCGTCGTATGGTCCGCGGTGTGGTCCGCCGCATGGTCTCCGGACGGCTGCTCGGCGGGCGCGCGGTCACCGGGCGTCCGCGGTGTGTCGTGCCCGTTCTCCGGCGGGGCCTTCCCGGAGATGAGCGTCGCGGCCCATCCGGCGTTGGGATCGCTGTCGATCAGCAACGCGCGGGTGAGCAGGCTGAGCGGGATGGCCAGGAGCGCGCCCAGCGGGCCGAGCACGAACGCCCACAGGATCAGGGAGAGGAACGTCACGGTCGTGGACAGGCCGACCGCGTCGCCGAGGAACTTCGGCTGGATGAGCGACTGGACCACGAAGTTGATCAGCATGTAGGCGCCGATCACCAGGATCATGCTCTTGACCCCGCCCTGCAACAGGGCCAGCAACGCCGGTGGGACGAGCCCGATGATGAAGCCCAGGTTGGGGATGTAGTTGGTGATCAGTGCCAGCACGCCCCAGAGCAGGGGGAGGGGGACGCCGATCAACCAGAGGGCGGCGGCGTCCAGCGCGGCGCAGATGACGCCGAAGACCGTGGAGACGACCAGATAGCGACGGGTGTTGTGGGCGAAGGTGCTGAGCGCCTCGACCAGCCTCGGCCGGTGCCCGGAGCTGGAGGACAGGATCCGGGAGAAGGGCTCGGCGTCCAGGCACAGGGAGAGCACCAGGACGACGATCAGGACTATTCCGGAGAACACGCCGAGCAGGCCCGAGGCGAAGCCCTGGAGGAGGGGGAAGATCTTGCCGGGATCGAACGACCTGATGGTCTGGTTGATCTGCTCGGTGCCGACCCCCCATCCCGCCGCGAGTCTCTGCGCCTCGGCGACGAGGTCGCCGAACTGCGAGGAGTAGGTCGGGGCGAGCCCCGCCAACTGGGCGACGGAGACGCTCAGGATCGCCGCCATGCCGAGCAGGACGAGCAGGACGATGGTGAGAGGGACCGCCACGAGCAGCCAGTACGGAGCACCGCGCCGGCGGAGCACGCCCCTGACCGGGGCGACGGCGACGACGAGGACCAGTGCGAGGACGAACGGGCCGAGGATCGAGCTCACCTCTCTGATCCCGGCCAGGGTGATCACTGCGCCCGCGACGCCGAGCAGCACGATCAGGGCTCTCGGTACGGCTCTCTGACCATTCATGGTGGCCACCTACCCCGGGAAGAGGAGGACGATCGTCTCCGGCGGGCCACCGATTTGACGCATCGGGTGCTCCTCCATAGAGTTCACAGGCCCGAGGAGGCCGATGGTGATCGCCAAGGCATCGGGCACTCCCTCTGATCACTCTTCCACACTGAGACGGTAACGTCTCGGAGGAATCAGGTTTGACAAGGACCTGATGGTTGAGTAAGTTAGAAGGGTTGCTCCGGAGACGGGGCGG
>NZ_BOOK01000087.1 GCF_016863195.1 Paraplanobispora takensis
CGTGTACCCGTTGAGGCCGCAGGTATATGCCCCTACCTGCGGCTTCTCCATCAAGCTAACCCTGCGTCACGAAAATGGCAAACCCGGACCCAAAGATATTACGTAGCGTGAAGGTAACGTAGAGTGACATAGGTGGATCTTCATCTGGTACGGCGCGCGGTGCGGCGGCGCCTGGCCGCCGCCGTACTGGGGGCCGTGGCCCTGGCGGCTGCGGGCTCCTGCAGCGGCCAAGAGGCCGTGGAGCGCTGGGAGGAGGGGGCCGCGCACTGGGATGAGGGCGGCGTGCACGGCGACTGGCGAGTGATCTTCGACGGGGGCGGGTTCACCGGCCGCAGGCCGGACGGGACGCTCCTGATCGCCCCTCCCGCACCGGAGTCCGAGGACGTCACCCACGCCGGCCTCATCGTCTCCACCGGCACCACCGGCGAGCCCGACCTGCGGATGCGGCTGCGCACCCTGGACCAGACCCGTCCCGACCCCAACGTCTGGGAGGTCGCCTGGGCGGTGTGGCACTACACCGGCCCGCAGAACTTCTACTACCTGCTGCTCAAGCCCAACGGCTGGGAGCTTGGCAAGGCCGATCCCGCCTTCCGGGGCGCCCAGCGCTTCCTGGCCACCGGGCCGGGACCGTTCCCGATCGGCCGCTGGTACGAGGTGCGGGTGCGCCAGAGCGGTGCCCGGATGACGGCCTGGGTCGACGGCCGAAAGCTGGTCGACTACACCGACGGGCGGGATCCCTACCTTCAGGGCGCGGTCGGCCTGTACGCCGAGGACGCCGTGGCCGAGTTCACCTCCGTCAGCCTCGGCGGCCATCCGCTGCGCGGCTGACACCTCCCCATGTTTTGCTGTTTCGGCAACATTCTTTGTCTTATAGGCAGGACCTACCGCATTGTGGGCACACATGACGAGCGGAGGGAAGCCGACGATGCGGGAGACGTACGACGTGGTGGTGATCGGCGGCGGGGCCGCCGGGCTCGGCGGGGCCCTGGCGCTGGCCCGGGCGCGGCGCTCGGTGCTGGTGGTCGACGACGGGCGGCCGCGCAACGCCCCCGCCGGGCACGTGCACAACTACCTGACCAGGGAGGGCACGCCCCCGGCCGAGCTGCTGGCCATCGGGCGCGAGGAGGTCGCCGGCTACGGCGGCGAGATCGTCACCGGGCGCGCCGAGAGCGCGACGCGGCAGCAGGAGGGGTTCCTGGTCGAGCTGGCCGACGGGCGCGCCGTACGGGCCCGGCGCCTGCTGGTGACGACCGGTCTGCTCGACGAGCTGCCTGATCTGCCCGGCCTCGCCGAGCGGTGGGGCCGCGATGTGCTGCACTGCCCGTACTGCCACGGGTGGGAGGTCCGCGACCGGCGCATCGGCATCCTGGCCACCGGGCCGCTGGCCCTGCACCACGCGCAGCTGTGGCGGCAGTGGAGCCCGCACGTGACGTTCCTGGCCAACGGCACCGCGCCGGACGGGCAGGAGGCCGAACGCCTGGCGGCCCGCGGGATCGCCGTGGTGCAGGGGTCCGTCGCGGGACTGGAGATCGACGACGACGCCCTGACCGGGGCACGGCTGGCCTCGGGGGAGGTCGTCGGGCTCGACGCGGTGGTCGTCACGCCGCGCTTCACCGCCCGCTCGGGGGTGCTGGAGTCGCTCGGGCTCAAGCCCGCCGACCTGGAGGTGAACGGCCACGTCGTCGCCACCCAGATCCCCGCCGACCCGACCGGGGCCACCTCCGTGCCCGGCGTGTGGGCGGCGGGCAACGTCACCAACGCGATGGCCCAGGTCATCACCTCCGCCGGGGCGGGGCTGACCGCCGGGGCGATGATCAACGCCGACCTCGTGGAGGAGGACGCCCGCCGGGCGCTGGAGGACTACCGCAGCCGGGCGGGCACGACGACCGCGGACGCCGGGGAGGCCTGAGGGGAGCTCCGCCGCCACCGATGACGGGAGGGTGAGGCCCGATCCGCCGTGACAGGCGCCGGAGCCCCGGCCCGTTCCCGTTCCCTGGGGCGGGCGCGACGCTCCGCGGCCCGGTCCCGTCGTCCCCGCGACGGGGCCGGGTCAGGCGGCCAGGCGGTGCAGGCCGGCGGCCGCGCCCTTGGCCTTGAGGGTCATGACGAAGGCGAGCACCTTGGCGACGGCTCCGTACATCTCCGCGGGGATCTCGTGACCGATCTCGCAGCTCTTGTACATGGCGCGGGCCAGCGGGATGTCCTGCACCATCGGGATGCGGTTCTCGGCGGCGATCTCGCGGATCTTCGCCGCGACGGTGCCGGCGCCCTTGGCGACCACGCGGGGGGCGCCCTTCTCCGGGTCGTAGCGCAGCGCCACCGCCACGTGGGTGGGGTTGACCAGGATGACGTCGGCCGTGGGGACGTCGGCCATCATCCGGTTGCGGGCCATCGCCTGCTGGCGGGCCCGGATCTGGCCCTTGACGTGCGGGTCGCCCTCGGTGCGCTTGTACTCCTCCTTGACCTCCTGCTTGGTCATCTTCAGCTGCTTGCCGATGCGGTGGCGCGACATCGCGTAGTCGGCGGCGGCCAGCACCAGGCCGACGGCGCCCGACATGCGCATGAGCGTGATGAGCGCGTCGCCGGCGGCCGACAGCAGGGCGCCCAGCGGGAGGGAGCCGGAGGCCATCAGGACCGGGATGAGGTCGCGGACGGCCATGTAGGCGATGCCGGTCAGGGCGGCGGTCTTCAGCACCGCCTTGGCGGCCTCCCACAGCGCGTGGGGGCCGAACATGCGCTTCAGGCCGGAGAACGGGTTGAGCTTCTTGAACTGCGGCTTGAACAGCTTGCTGGCGGGCTTGAGGCCGGTCTGGCCGCCCGCGGCGAGAAGGGTGATCAGTACGGTGGCCGCGGCCAGGGGCGCGATCGCCAGCACGGCGTCCTTCAGGCCCGTGGCGAACAGGCCCAGCGCCATCTGCGGGTCCGGGTCGCGCACGATCTCGCCGAGCTGGAGCATGATGCGCTTGCCCGCCTCGGTGGCGTTCTCCAGCACCATCGGCAGCAGCATGCCGGCCACCAGCAGAGAGGCCCACGCGCCGAAGTCCGGCGTCTGGGGGACCTGGCCCTCTTTCTGCGCGTCCTTCTTCTTCTTGGCTGTAGGCTGCTCGGTCTTCTCTCCGCCTCCGCTCATCAGCCGGTCAGCTCCATCATCATTCGTACGGCACGGTCGGTCAGCCCGTCGATGGCGCCCGGCAGCACGGCGATGGCGATGCCGGCCAGCGACAGGGTCAGGAAGATCTTCACGGGGAAGCCCAGGGAGAAGGCGTTCAGCGCCGGAGCCGCCTTACTGAGCAGGCCGAGCGCGAGGTCGGCGCAGAACAGCACCGCGATCATCGGGCCGGCGATCTGCAGTGCGGAGACGAACAGGTCGGCCAGGCCGCCGGTGACCAGGTCGCTGAGGGTCTCCATCGACAGCGTGCCGTTCAGCGGGAGGGTCGTGTAGGTCTGGGTGAATCCCAGCATCACGAACTGGTAGCCGCCGCTGACCAGCAGCAGGGTGGTGCACAGCATCTGGTAGAACTTGCCGAACACCGAGCTGGCGGCCATCGACAGCGGGTCGAAGGCGGTGGCCAGGGAGAAACCGCCGAAGATGTCCAGCAGGTCTCCGGCGGCCTGGACGGCGGCGAACACCAGAGAGGTCAGAAAGCCCAGAGCGACGCCCACGACGACCTGCTCGACGGAGCTGACCAGCATGGTGGCGACGGTGATGTCGGGAAGCTGCCCGGCCAGGCGGGGCGTCAGCGGCAGGGCGATCGCGACGGACAGCAGGGCCTTGACCGCTCCGGGGATGGCCTTGGAGTTGAACGGCGGGCTCATCAGCAGCCAGGCCGCCGACCGGATCGAGGCCAGGAGCAGGGCCGCCAGCGTGGGCGCGGACAGCAGTCCCGTCATGGGCTCAGCCGCCGTGGATGAGCTGCGGCAGCTGGTCGAACAGGGCCGTGGTGAAGGAGGTCACCTCGTGCAGCATCCAGTTGCCGCTGAAGATCAGGGCGACGGCCACACCGGCCGCCTTCGGCACGAAGGACAGGGTGGCTTCCTGGATCTGCGTCACCGACTGGAACAGGGAGATCGCGAAGCCGATGAGCAGGGCGGTGATCAGGATCGGAGCGGCCAGCTTGGTGGCGAGCACCATGGCCTGGGTGCCGATGTGCAGCACCTGGACGTCGGTCACGGTCAGATCCTCACTGGTAGCTTCCGACCAGGGACGTCACGATGAGTCCCCAGCCGTTGACGAGTACGAAGAGAAGGAGCTTGAAGGGCATCGCCACCGTGACCGGTGGGAGCATCATCATTCCCATCGACATCAGGGCCGCGGAGATGACCAGATCGATGATGAGGAACGGTATGTAGATGACAAACCCGATGATGAAGGCGGTGCGCAGCTCCGAGAGCACGAACGCCGGGATCAGGGTGGTCATCGGCACGGACTCGGCGTTGGCGGGCTTCTGGTTGCCGGAGACCTTGGTGAACAGCGCCAGGTCGTCCTTGCGGGTGTGCTTCGTCAGGAACTCCCGCACCGGCGGGGTGGCGGCCTCCACGGCCTGGGAAACGCTCTTCTCGCCCTTGAGGTAGGGCTGGATCGCCTTGTCGTTCACCTGCGAGGCGACCGGCCCCATGATGAACAGGCTGATGAAGATGGCCAGGCCGGCCAGCACCTGGTTCGGCGGGACGTTGGACAGGCCCAGGGCGTTGCGGGTGATGCTCAGCACCACGAAGATCTTGGTGAAGCTGGTGCACAGCAGCAGGATCGCCGGCGCCACGGACAGCACCGTCAGGCCCAGCATCACGACGATGGACTGGCTCGGCTTGCCGTTGACCCCGTTGAGGTCGATGGTCAGCGTGTCGTCGCCGGGGCCCTGAGGGCCGTCGGGGCCCTTCGGGTCGGAGGGCGAGGCGAGGACGGGGGCCGCCAGGGAGGCGGTCGCGGTGACCTCGGCGATCTCGGTGACGGGGGCCGCCTGCCGTACCGGGCGGGTGGCGGCCTCGGCGGGGGAGGCGCCCAGGGCGATCGTGCCGGCGACGGCCATTCCGGCCAGGGCCAGGCTGAGGATGCGCTTCATCAGTTGCGAGCCGTCCGTTCGCGCAGCGTTTCCAGGGCGGTCTTCCAGGTCTGGGGCGACAGAGCGGAGCCCGCGAGGGGGTTCCTGCCGGTCGCCGCCTCCTCAGCCGGAGAGGAGTCGGCTGTCGGGGCGGCGGCCGGCAGGGAGACGGGGACGCGCTCCTCCGGCTCCTCGCGCTGCTCCTGCAGCGCCGCCAGATCGGTCTCCGTCAGGAGGGTGACCTGTCCGTCGGTGACGCCGAGCACCAGGGCCCGGTCGGTCACGCGGACGATGGCCACCGAGGAGTTGCGGGACAGCTGCTGACGGGCGATGACGGAGAGGTGACCTCCGCCCCGGCCCGCCAGCGGCTTGCGGGCGACCTTGGACAGTCCCCACGCCAGGAGCAGGACCACCAGAAGCGAGAACGTGATGCGCAGGACGGTCTCGATCATTTTCGGACGTGCTCCTACCTCGGGACGGATTCGGTCTGCTGGGCGCCGGCCCTCTTACAGGCGGTCGCCGGGGGGCGGGAGGATCTCGGTGATGCGGATGCCGAAGTTCTCGTCGATGACCACGACCTCGCCGCGGGCGACCAGACGGCCGTTGACGAGCAGGTCCACCGGGCTGCCCGCGGCGCGGTCGAGCTCGACCACGGCGCCGGGGGCCAGGGACAGCAGCTCGCGCACGGTCATCCGGGTGCGGCCGAGCTCGGCGGTGACGCTCATCTCCACGTCGTGGAGCATGTCCAGGCCACCGCGGGCGGCCACCGAGGCCGGCGCGCCCGCGGCCGTGGCCGGCCACGGGGTGGCCACCAGCGCCACCACGGCGTGCACGACGCCGTCGGCCTGCAGCGGCACGAACAGCGCCTCGCCGCGGTTGGCCAGCGCGCCCAGGCCGACCTGGACCTCCACGGCCTGTGCGGGCTCCAGGACGATCGGGCCGAGGACCTTGGCGGCCGCCTCCAGGGCGGGCTGCACGGCCTTGGTCAGGTCGAGCTCGCCGAGCGGGCTCTGCTGGAGGGCGTCGACCAGGTCCTGGCTGACGACCACGGCGACCTCGCCGCGGACGGCGCCGGAGAAGCGGGCGCACACGGCCTGACCGGCGGGGACTCCCTCCGGGATGGAGGTGACGGGCGTGCCCGCCTCCAGCTCGGCGCCCGAGGGCAGCAGGGCGATGGCGGCCTCGGCCGCGTCGAGGGCGAAGGCCACGCGCGGGGCGACGGTGATCGTGGTGGTCATAGCTGGATTTCCGTTTCGTTCTGCGGCGTGGGCACGACGAGGCAGGCCAGGCGCGGACCCTGGCTGCCGGGCACTGCGTGGGCGAAGGTGATGCCGGCGGCGCTCACCGACAGCGGGGCCGTGACGGCGTGGATCAGCGGCACGACGTCACCCGGCTCGAGGCTGATGATCTGCTCGGGCCGCATGGTGATGGAGTCGAAGCGGACGGCCACGTCGATGGGCGTGGTGCCGAGCGCGGCGGCCATGCTGCGGTGGGCCTCCTCGCGCGTGCGGCGCTGGGAGTCGCTCAGCGCGACGTCGTTGTCGCTGCCCTGGAGCTTGGGGAAGATCGACGTGAACGGCAGGCAGAACGTCATCAGGCATTCCTCGCTGCCCACGGCCATCGTGAAGGTGGCCACGATGACCGCGTCGGCGGGCGCGGCGGCCTGCACGAACTGCGGGTTGTAGTCGATCGCGCCCAGCATGGGGCGGAAGTCGGTGATGGACTCGAACGCGTAGTGCAGCTCGTCCAGGACCCGGTTGAGCAGGTCGCGCAGGAGCGGCAGCTCCATGTCGCTCAGGGGGCGCTCGGTCTGCGGGCCGCCGGGGCCGCCGAGCAGGTGGTCGATGCTGGCCATCGCCGTGCTCAGCGAGAACTCCATGATGGCCGCGCCCGGCAGCGGGTCCAGGGTCAGCGTGGCCATGATCGTGGGGTTCGACAGGCCCGAGATGTACTCGTCGTAGGTGAGCTGCTGGATGGAGACCAGCGACACCTGCGACACGACGCGCAGGGTGGAGGTCAGCAGCGTCGTGTACTGACGGGCGAACGTCTCGTAGGCGATCTGGAGCGTGCGGGTGTGCTCTCGCGAGAGCTTGATCGGGCGCCGGAAGTCGTAGGTGTGCGGCTCAGAGGTCTTCGCCCGTCGGGACACGCGTCCTAGCAGGCGATGCGTCGGGGTCGAAGGCTGGCTCTCACTCACGAGAACACTCATCGGCCGGGCTCCACCCCGTATGAGGAAATGCCGGAAATCGGGTTCACCTCGTGATGAGGGTCCCGTCTGCCGCAGGGCGTCTGCGGCGCTCCCGCCCGTGTTCCCGTTGTGTTCTCGTGCGGCTGCGGTGTTCCTTTCGCCGGGTACGGCTGGCGTGGTTGGTCGGTGAGTGATCGCTGAGTGATCGGTGAGTGATCACGGCGCGGCCGGCGTCGTGGCGGGCCGGGCCCGGGGCGGGCCGAGGCCGGGCGGCCTGCGGCCCGCGCGGCGGGGGTTACTGCATCACGAACTCGGTGAAGTAGATGTCCATGATCTCGCCCTCGTAGGCCTTCTCGACCTTCTCCAGCAGCTCCTCCTTGGCGAGGTTGCGGGCCTTGTTCGACGACAGCTCGTCGATGCCCTTGTTGCTGAACTGGTCGATGGCCAGGTCCAGGGCCTTGCTGCCGTCCGGGGCCTCGGCGACCTCGGCGGTGGCCTGCAGGGCCATCTTGAGCTTCAGGAAGTGCCCGTCGGCGAGGTTGACCGTGATGGCGTCCAGGGCCGCCACGGCGCCGGGCTCCGGCGCGGGCTCCTCCGCCGCCTCCCCGCCGCCGGCGAAGAGCAGGAAGTAGGCCGCCGCGGCCGCCCCGAGGACGAGGACGACGCCGGCGATGATGAAGATCATTTTCTTGGACTTCTTGCCGCCGTCCTTCGCCTCCTCGGCGTCGGGCGCGGCCTTGAGCGTGGCGGTGGCCATGATGGTCTCCCGAAGGTCAGTTGGTGGTTCCGGACTCGCCTGCGGCGGAGGGCAGCAGTGCCTTGGTCTGGGAGTCGAGGTCGGACAGCACGACCACCTCGACGCGGCGGTTCAGGGTCACCGACCGGGGGTCGGTGTCGGCGTACAGCGGGCGCTGGTCGGCGTAGCCGGAGGCGTTCAGCCGGGCGGCCGGGATGTCCTTGGCGATCAGCCGGCGGACCACGGTGGAGGCCCGGGCGGTCGACAGCTCCCAGTTGGACGGGTACGGGCCCGAGGTCACCGGCAGCCAGTTGGTGTGCCCGTCGACCTCGACCTTGTTGGTCTCGCTGCGCAGCGCCGGGGCGATCGCGTCGATGATCTTCTTGCCGTCCCTCAGCAGATCGGCGCTGTTGTTGCCGAAGACCACGGAGCTGGTGACGACGGTGACGACCAGGCCGCGCTCGTCGATGCGGAACTGCACGCTGTCGGAGGCGTTCTGCTTCTCCAGCGCTTCCTGGATCTTCTTCTTGATCTCCTCGAACTTCTCGACCTCCGCGGCCGCGTTCTTCGCGCGGGCCGAGGCCTTGGCCCGGTCGAGGGCGTTGAGGGCCTCCTGGGCCTTCTTCTCGGCCTCGCCCTTCTCCTTGGGCGCGGCGGCCGACAGGTCCATGAAGGCGTCCTCGCCGCCGCCGGCGTCGCCGGAGACGGCGGTACCCGGCGCGGTGAAGGTGACGGCGGGCTCGCCGAAGGCCATCGACAGGCTCGCCTTGAGCGCGTTGAACTTGTTCTGGTCGACCTGGCTCATGGCGAACAGCACGATGAACAGGGCCATCAGCACGGTGAGCATGTCGCCGTAGGTGACCAGCCAGCGCTCGTCGGCGTGCCCCTCCTCGTCATGGCCTCCCGCGTGCTTCTTGTGACGGCGGACCTTGGTGCTCATCAGGCCGCCTTCTTCTCCTCGGCCTCACCCGGGGGCAGCAGGCTCTTGAGCTTCTGGGAGACCAGACGCGGGTTGGTGCCGGCCTGGATGTTGGCGATGCCCTCGATGGTCAGCTCCATCTGGGCGCACTCCAGCTCGCTGATGCGCTTGAGGCGGTTGCCGATGGGCAGCCACATCACGTTGGCGCTGGCCACGCCCCACAGGGTGGCGACGAACGCCGCACCGATCATGTGGCCGAGCTTGGAGGGCTCGCTGAGGTTCTCCAGCACGTGGACGAGGCTGACCACGGTGCCGATGATGCCGATCGTGGGGGCGTAGCCGCCCATGTCTGTGAAGATCTTGGCGCCGGACTTGTCGGCCTTGCGCTTGGCCTCGACCTCGGCCTCCAGGATCTCCCGGAGCTCCTCGGGGTCGGTGCCGTCGATGGCCAGCTCCAGCCCGCGACGCAGGAAGGGGTCCTCGACCTCCTTGATCGCGTCCTCCAGGGCCAGCAGGCCCTCACGGCGGGCGCGCTCGGCGAGCTTGACGATCGACTCGACCAGCTCGGCGCTGACCGCGGGCTTGGCGGTCAGGGCGCGCTGGATCTGCTTGCCGATGCCGAGGCTGTCACGCAGGACGCCACCGGCCATGGCCACGCCGAACGTGCCGCCGAAGACCAGGATGATCGGGGCGAGCAGCATGATCGACATCGGGTTGGAGCCCTCGAGCAGCATCATCACCAGAATGGAGACGGCTGCGATGCCGATGCCTGCCAGGGTTGCCGGATCCATCTATCGCTCCTGCCGGTGAAGGCGGACCACGCGCGCCTGGTCGGAATCGGACGGCGGGGTCGGGGGGCGGTGCGTGCCCGAGGAGACGAGGATCTCCGCGTCGGCGATCAGCTCGGCGCGGTAGCGGCGCACCAGCGTCAGGAACTCGCTCAGCGACTCGGCGATGATGTACTTGGTCCCGTCCACGAGAGTGATCACCGTGTCGGGAGTCTGGTCGGCTCGCTCGATCAGGTCCGGGTTCAGCGCGAACTCCGGGCCGTTGAGGCGCGTAAGAAGTATCACGGGTCCGTCCTCGGGTCGTCAGCGGGCACGGCGGGCCCATCCCTGAACCGCGCTGTACTCCCCATCGGCCGTCGCCTCTGCGGCCTGAGGAAACCCGCAGGACCAAGGTCCCGTCCCGCGCCGCCCCACATGGCCGGGTGGTCGCCCCGGAGGGCTCCGCACGAGCCGGTCGCCGCCGCGCCCACCGGGCGTCACTACCTCCCCGGGCGGCGCCTGCGCCTCCCCTGCGGCCCCTGGACCCCCTTTCGGGGGCGACCACCCGTGCGCGCCTGCACCCGGCCTGCGGGGCCGTACGGTGCCCCGGACGCCCCAAAACCCCGGGCGCCCCAGAGAATCCGGGCACGTGAAAGGCCCCGGGCACGCGTGGGGGGGCGTGCCCGGGGCCTGGTGCCGTCCCCGCGAGCGGGGACGGACGCTTAGCGCTTGAGGTTGACCAGGTCGTTCAGCAGCTCGTCGGAGGTGCTGATGACCTTGGTGTTGGCCTGGAAGCCGCGCTGGGAGATGATCAGGTTGGTGAACTCCTGACCGAGGTCGACGTTGGACATCTCCAGCGCGCCGGTCTGCATCAGGCCCATGCCGGCGGTGCCCGCGGTGCCGACCGTGGCCTCGCCGGAGTTCACGGTGGCGCGGTAGGTCGAGCCGCCGGCCTTCTCCAGACCGCCCGGGTTGACGAAGTTGCCCATGGCGATGCGGCCGATCGGGCGCTTGGTGCCGTCGGTCATGACGCCGACGAGGGTGCCGTCCTGGGAGATGGTGTAGGACTCCAGGGAGCCGTCCGTCGGCAGCTGCACCGGCGTCAGCGGGTCGGCGGTGTTGATGGTGCCGTTGGTGGTGTTCCAGCCGAGCACGAAGTTGCCGTCGGGGGTGACCAGGGTGCTGTTGGCGTCGAGGCTGAAGGAGCCCGCGCGGGTGTAGAGCTGCTCGGTGCCGTTCTGCACGACGAAGAAGCCGTCGCCCTGGACCATCAGGTCGGTCTTGCGGCCGGTGGTCTGCGCCGCGCCCTGGCCGAAGTTGGTCTCGACGCCCGCCAGGCGCACGCCCAGGCCGACCTGCGCCGGGTTGGAACCACCGGCGGCCTGGTTCACGCCGTCGTCGGCCTGCGGGGAGCCCGCGGCGCGCATCATCTGGCTCAGGGTGTCCTGGAAGGTGGTCTGGGACGTCTTGAAGCCGGTGGTGTTGACGTTGGCGATGTTGTTGCCGGTGACGTCCATCATCGTCTGGTGGACGCGCAGGCCGCTGATGCCCGAGTACAGGGAGCGAAGCATGTCAGTTTCCTTCGGTGGAGGCGGGTTCGGTGCCGGGCTGGCCGGCGCTGGTGACTTCCTTGACCGAGGACAGCGGCACATCCGTGTTTCCGACCTTCAGGGTCGGGCTGCTGCCGAGCGAGGCTGAGGTGACCACACCGACGGCTTCCGTGCCGTCTGGTCCGGTGTAGCTGACGGTTTTGCCGACGAGGCTGCTGGCCGAGAGGCTGAGCTGGGCCGCGAGCATCTCCCCCTGCTGCTTGACGAGCTCCTCCATCTTCTCCACCTGGGAGAACTGCGCGGTCTGCGAGAGGAACGCCGAGGTGTCAGCGGGCTTGCTGGGGTCCTGATAGCGCATCTGCGCCACCAGAAGCTGCAGGAAGGTGTCCTTGTCGAGCTTGTTGCCGCTCGATGCGGACGCGGTCGACGTGGAGGCGGCCGTCGTGGCCGTGGTGATCGGGGACGAGGTCCCGCTCACGGAGTTGGTCACGTGTGATTCCTTTGATTCCTTGCGGGAGGCGGATCAGAGGCGGACGTTGAGCAGACGGGAACCGGGCCTGTCGGGTACGGGATCCGTCACGGCGGGGGCGGGCTGCTGGTAGGCGTCACCGGCCCGGCCCGCGCCTCCGGCGGCGCGGGCCGCCGGGTCCTGCCGGCCGAAGGTCTGGTTACGCTCGCCGGGCTGTCCGCCGTTGGGCGCCTCACGCTGCAGGTCCAGGCTGCAGGAGGAGAATCCGCTCTCCTCCAGCTCCCGCTTCAGCTCCGGCAGGGCCGAGCGCAGCGCGTCGAAGGCGACGTCGCTGGTGCCCGCGAGCTGCAGGTGCACCGCGCCGTTGCGCAGTTCGGCCACGAGGCTGACCGGGCCGAGGTCGACCGGGTGCAGGTGGATGGTGAGACGGTGGATGCCGTCCGGGTCCTGGCGCAGCGGCACCACGTGCATCGCGATCTGCGAGGCCGGCGTGGCCGGCTGCTGGGCGGCGGGGGCGGCGACGCGCTCCACCGCCGCGGCCTGCACCGTGGCGAAGGACTGGGGTACGGCCTGCGGCACCGGATCGGCGGTCTCGGTGACCGCGCCGGTCGCGGAGGCGGAGGGGCCGGAGCCGTCCTCGCCGGTCGTGCCGGTGCCGGTGCCGGTGCCCGCTCCCGCGCCGGTGGGCGCGACGGCGAGCGTCTGGTCCGGGACGATCTGCGGCGACGGGACGTCGCCGGAGCTCTTGGGAGTGGCGGGGGCGGTGACGGCGGACTGCGCGGCGAGCGCGTCCTGGCCCTGCTGGGCCGCGTCGGCGGCCGCGGTGAACGCGGCCAGGGTGGCGCCGTCCAGGACGACCGTCTCCGCGCCCGTTCCGGTCAGGAGGGCGGCGGGGATGGGCGCGCCGGTGGGGGCCTGCGTCTGTCCCTGGGCCTGCGTGCCGGGCTGCGCCGGGAAGGCCGGTACGCCCTCCTGGACGCCGGGCTGGGGCTGTACGGCGGGCTGCGCCTGCCCCAGGGCGGCCGTCAGGGCCTGCGCCTGGAGCGGGCCGGCGCTCGCCGGGGCCACGCCCTGCGGCGCCGTGCCGTTCGCGCCGGCGGAGACGTCGAGACCGGGTGGGGTCGCTCCCTGCGGCAGCACTCCGCCGCCGGCGAGAAGAGCGAGAAGCGCGGCGAAGGCATCGCCCGCCCCGTTCTGGCCCGTCTGTCCCTCGCCGGAGGAGCCGGAAGGCGCCGCCAGCGGCGACGGGCTCCCCGCCAGGGGGATCGAAGGCACAGTCAAAATCGTCTCTCCCGTTATCCGGTGCCGTTCATGACTGGATGGTTCGGAGTCAGGCCTGAGCCGGGTCGGACAGGCCGGTACTCAGCCCATCGGCAGAGGCGGTCGCCACCTGTGCCAAAACATCGGATCCGTTGAAGAACGGTGTGGCGGCGCCGTACCCGGAGGGGATTGCGGCCATCAGGGCCAGCAGCTCGGCGGTGCCCGGCGTCGCGGGGGCGGCGCTCAGCGCCGAGGGGGCGACGTTCAGGGCCGAGGGGGTCGCCTGGGCCGCGGCGGCCGTCGTGGTCGCGCTCGCCGCCGCGTCAGGCAGGATGCGGCGGATGTCGGTCGGCTTGCGGTAGTAGTCGTCCATGTCGACGATCTTGACCACGTCGCCGGTGCGCGGGGCGTGCAGCATCTTGCCGTCGCCGATGTAGATGCCGATGTGCGTGGCGGGGGAGCCGAAGGTCAGCAGGTCGCCAGGCTGGGCCTGCTTGAGGCTCGGGATGCTGCGGCCCTCGTTCTGCTGGTCCTGCGAGACGCGCGGCAGCGAGACGCCCAGCTTCTTGTAGACGAGCTGGACCAGGCCGGAGCAGTCCAGGCCCTTGTCGGGGTCCGTGCCGCCCCACAGGTAGGGGACGCCCAGGTAGCGGCGGGCCTGCTCGACGACGTCCTGGCCGGTGACCTCGCCGTCGGCGGAGCCGGAGGTGGCCCTGCGGGTCGCCGTGGTGGCCTGGGTGGAGGCCGTCGTGCCGCTCGCCGCCGACTTCGCCTCGTCCAGTGCCGCGGCGAAGTCGGCGGCCGAGGTCGTGGACGTGGTGCCGGTGGTGCCGGTGGTGGTCGCGGAGACGGAGGCCGTACCGCCGAACTGGCTCTGCAGCTGATTGATCCTGGCTGAGATGTCGGCGATGCTCAACGCCCGTTCTCCTTGTCCGTACGGGGCCTGCGGGTGGTGGTCAGGTCGTCGACGGCGCGCTGGTCGGCGGCGGCCTCGGCCTCGCGGCGGGCGCTCTCGTGCCGCTCGGACAGCTTCTCCACCATCCGGCGGCGCTGGGAGGCGGCGCTCCAGGTGTTCACGCTGGCGGTGACCCGCCGCTGGGCCTCCTCGGCCTGCTGGCGCCGTACCGACAGCTCGGCGGCCACCGCGCGCCGGGCGGCCATCGCCGCGACGAACGCGGCGGCGTCGGAGGGCTCCGGAGTGATCATCCGGCTCTGCAGCTCTTCTTCGTGCTGCGCGACCCGCCGGGCGGCGGCTCCGGCCTCACCCCTGGCCCGCATCACATCGCCCTTGGCGGCGTCCTCCTGCGCCTTGCGGGCGCGCAGGATCGACGACAACCGGAATCGTGGCATCGAGACTCCTTAACGTGCAGGTCTTGGGGGGAGATCCGAGGTTCGGCCGGAGGGGACTGGCCCCCGTCAGGCCGGTGCGCCCGTCAGCAGGGCGTGCAGCGACTCCCATGCCTGCGCGGCCGGGGTCTGGTCGTCCATGTCCTGACGCAGGAACTTCTCGATGCGCGGCCACAGCGCCCGGGCCAGGTCGGCGTCGGGGTTGGTGCCGGGCACGTACGCGCCGATCTCCACCAGCTCGCGGATGTCGCGGTGGGCGGCCATGAGGCGGCGCAGGGCGGTCGCGTCCGAGCGCTGCTCGCGGCTGGTCACGGCGCCGGCGACGCGGGAGACCGACTCCAGGACGTCGATGGTCGGGAAGTGACCGGCGGTGGCCAGGCGGCGGTCGAGCACGACGTGGCCGTCGAGGATGGAGCGCGCCGCGTCGGCGATCGGCTCGTTGTGGTCGTCACCGTCGACCAGCACCGTGTACAGGCCGGTGATGGTGCCGTCGACGCCGGGCCCGGCCCGCTCCAGCAGGCGGGGGAGCATCGCGAAGACCGACGGCGGGTAACCGCGGGTCGCCGGGGGCTCTCCGGCCGACAGGCCGACCTCGCGCTGGGCCATGGCGGCGCGGGTGAGGCTGTCCATCAGCAGCAGGGCGTCGCGGCCCTGGTCGCGGAACCACTCGGCGATCCGGGTGGCCACGAAGCAGGCGCGCAGGCGCACCATGGGCGGCTGGTCGGAGGTGGCCACGATGACGACCGAGCGGGCCAGGCCCTCGGGGCCCAGGTCGTTCTCCAGGAACTCCCGGACCTCACGGCCGCGCTCGCCCACCAGCGCCACGACGGTGATCTCCGCCTCGGTGCCCCGGGTGATCATGGACATCAGGCTCGACTTGCCGACGCCGGAACCGGCGAAGATGCCCAGACGCTGCCCGCGCCCGACGCTGACCATGGTGTCCAGCGCGCGCACGCCCACCGGCATCGGCTCGGCGATGCGGCGCCGCTGCATGGCGTTCGGCGGCTCGTTCTCGACCGGGACCATCTCCAGGCCCGCCAGGGACGGCCCGCCGTCCATCGGGCGGCCCAGGCCGTCCAGGACGCGCCCGCGCAGCGCCTCGCCGACGGGGATCCGCAGGGCCTCGCCGGTGCCGATCACGGGGCTGCCCACTCCGATGCCGGTCAGCGTGCCCAGCGGCAGGCAGCTCAGCCGGCCGCTGTCCAGCGCGACCACCTCGGCCGGGACGGCGGCGGAGCCCTCGCCCAGGTACACCAGGTCGCCGACCTTGCCGGAGACGCCCTCCACGGTGACCGACAGGCCGACCACGGCGGAGACGCGGCCGTTCACGACGGGGCGCGCGGCGCGGGTCGCGGCGGCGATGCGGGAGTCGAGCAGCGGGATCATCACAGGCCCAGGGCCTCCTTGACGCGTTCGAGGGCGGTGGACAGGCGGGCGTCGACGGCGGTGGCGTCGCACTCGGCGACGGCGTCACCGGGCTTCAGCCGGGCGTCGACGGCCATGGTCACGGCGCGGCCGTCGATGTCGAAGGTGTTCTGACCGGCGCCGACGAGGGCGGCGTGGTCGGCGGGGCTCAGCCGGACGAGCACGGGGCGGTTCTCGGGGACCAGCTCCAGTGCCCGGGCCAGGGCCTCGCGGCCGGGCTCGGGGCTGTGGGCGATCTCCCTGCCGAGCACCGCCTCGGCGAGTGCGTATGCGGTCTGAACGATGAGCTCCTCCAGTTCGGCGGCGGCCGGGGCGGTCTGCCGCTCCAGCTGAGCCGCCGAGCCGGTGATGGCGGCCAGGGCGCTGTCCAGCCGGGCGATCTTGCGGGCCTCCGCCCGGGCGACGCGCTCTGCCTCGTCCCGGACCTCGGCCGCGGCGGCCTGACGGGCCTCCTCGCGGCCCTGTGCCCAGCCCTCGGCGTATCCGGTGGCCTGGGCGGCGGCGCGGGCGCCGTCGACGACCTCGGTCGGCATGTTGGTGACGACGTTGAAGTCGGTGGCGAACCGCGCCGCGCTGAAGGCGCGGGCCTGGGCTCCACGTACAACCATCTCAGGCGACGAATTCATCCTCATCCCCACGACGAATCACGATTTGACCAGACTCCTCCAGCGCCCGGATCGCGTGAACGATCTTGGCCTGGGCCTCCTCGACCGTGCGCAGGCGCACGGGGCCGAGCAGCTCGATCTCCTCGACGAGGTTCTCGGCGGCCCGCTCGGAGAGGTTGCGTGTGATCTTGTTGAGCACGTCCTGGCCGACGCCCTTGAGGGCGGTCGCCAGGTCGGCGGTCTCGACCTGCCGGACCACGAGCTGGACGGCGCGGTCGTCCAGGTGGACGACGTCCTCGAACATGAACATCCGGCTGCGGACTTCCTCGGCCAGCTCGGGGCTGCGCCCCTCCAGGCCCTCCAGGATCAGGCGCTCGGTGACGCGGTCCGCGCGGTTGATGATGTCCACCAGCGGCTGCAGGCCGCCCACGGCCGACAGGTCCGACGGCTGGAGCACCGAGGAGAGCTTGCGCTCCAGCGAGGACTCCACCTGACGGATGATGTCGGGCGAGGTGCGGTCCATCACCGCGATGCGGTGGGCCACGTCGGACTGCAGCGTGGGGCTCAGGCCCGACAGGATCTGCGCGCCCAGGTGCGCCGGCAGGTGCGCGAGCACCAGGGCGATGAGCTGGGGGTGCTCGTCCTGCACGAACGACAGCACCTGGCGGGGGTCGGCCCGCTGCAGGAAGCTGAAGGGCAGGTCGACCATCGAGGCCGACAGGCGGTCGACGATCTGGCTGGCCCGCTCGCGGCCCAGCGAGGCCTCCAGCAGCTCCCGGGCGAAGTCCATGCCGCCCTGGCCCGCGTAGCGGTAGGCGGTGGCCAGGTCGCGGAACTCGGTGAGGATCTCCACCGCGTCGAAGGGGTCGACGGTGCCCAGCCGCACGATCTCGGCGGTCAGCTCCTCGACCTCGGCCTCCCGCAGCTGCGAGAGCACCTTCGCCGAGTCGTCCTTGCCCATCTGCACCAGCAGGACGGCCGCCTTGCGCAGGCCGGACATGGTCTCGGTCATCGGCATGACTAGTTCCTCCTGTCGGCGAGCCAGCCGCGCAGCAGCTGGGCGACTTCCTCGGGCTGACGCGAGACGAGACCGGAGATCTCCTCACGCAGGGCCTCACGCTGGTCCCCGTCGGGCTCGGCGGGCGCCGGCTCGCCGGTCCCGGCGGGCAGGGCCTCGCGCTCGGCCATCTCCAGGGCGGCCTGGGTGCGGACGCGCTCCAGCTCGGCCTGCAGCTCCTGCAGCTGCGCCTGCTCCTTCTTCGACAGCTTCGAGCGGCGCTTCTTGCGGCCGCGCAGCCAACCGACCAGGAACAGGATCGCGATGCCCAGGGCCGCCGCGCCGATCTTGGCCAGCTCGATCATGCGCTCGTCCTGCTCGGCCTTCTGGGTGGCGGCGAGCTCGGCGGCGGCCTTCTCGGCGGCGCTGTTGTCGAACGGCATCGCGGCGACGGCGATGGTGTCACCGCGCTGGGTGTTCACGCCGGCGGCGGAGGTCACGATGCGCTGGATCTCGGCCATGTCCACACCGGCGGACGCCTGGCCGTCGACCATCACGGCGACGTCGAGCTTGCGGATCGCGCCGGGAGCGGTCTTGCGGGTCTCGGTGATGAGACCGACGGCGTTGTCGCGGGTCTCGGTGGTGGACTTGTAGTCGTTGCCCGTCTGGTTGGTCGGCACCTGGATGTTGTCGGGGCCCAGGACGCCGCCGGTCGGCGTGCCGCCGCCGTTGTAGGTCTCCTCCTTGGTGGAGGACGACAGCGGCGGGAGGGTCGGGTCGCTGACGTAGCGCTGGCTCTTGGTCTCGGTCTGGTCGTAGTCGAGGTCGGCGGTGACCTTGACGACGGCCTTCTCCGGGCCGAGCACCTGGGTCAGCATCTGCTGGATCGAGGTGCCCATCCGCTGCTCGAACGCCTGGGTCTGCTGCTCGCGCTCGTCACCGGAGCCGGCCAGCGCCTGCTCGCCGCCGGCCGCCAGCACCTTGCCGGTGGAGTCGGCCAGGGTGACGTCGGCCGGGTCCATGCCCTCGACGCTGGAGCCGACCAGGTTGACCACGGCCTTGACCTGGCTGCCGGTCAGCGGGGTGCCGGCCTGGGTGCTGACCAGCACCGAGGCGGTCGGCTTGGCGGCGTCGTCGGCGAAGACGTCCTTCTGCGGGATGGCCAGGTGCACGCTGGCGGAGGTGACGCCCTCGATCGACTTGATCGTCTTGGCGAGCTCGCCCTCCAGGGCGCGCTGGTAGCCGACCTGCTGCATGAAGTCGGAGGTGGTGACGCCCTGCTGGTCCAGCAGGGAGTAGCCGCCGCTGTCCTGCTGGGCGGGCAGGCCCTCGCCGCTCATCTTCAGGCGCAGGTCGTACACCTGGTCCCGGGGGACCTGGATGGTGCCGCCGCCGTCGGTGAGCTGGTAGGGGACGCCGTCCGCGGTGAGCTTCTCGACGATCGCGTTGCCGTCGGCGCCCGACAGGTTGGAGTACAGGGTGGCGTAGGAGGGCTGGGAGGCCCACTGGGAGAAGAAGAACCCGCCCACCGCCAGCGCCAGGACGACGGAGATGGTGACGGCCTTCTGACCGGTGCTGAACGACCCGAACGTGGAGCGGGCCTTGCGGAGAGCGGCGAGAGCGCGTTCCTGCATCAGGCCTGCATCCTCATGATCTCGGTGAAGGCGGCGACGGCCTTGTCACGGATGGCTACGGTGAGCTGGGTGGCGAGGGCGGCCTCGTTGCTGGCCGCCATGTAGTCGTGGGCGTCCTGCAGGTCGCCGGTGGCGGCCTTGACGGCCAGCGCGTCGGCCTTGGTCTGGGTGGCCTGCAGGCTCTCGACGCTCTGGGAGAGCAGGCCGCCGAAGACCTCGGCCGCGTTGCCCGCCGCGGCCACGCCGGTGGGCGCGACGGGGGCGTTGATACGCAGCGCTCCGGCGATGGGGCCGATCGGGTCGATGCTCATCCGTTCCTCCCGAGCTGGATTGCTGCCTGGTACGCGTCGTAGGCTCGGTCGACGACCGAGAGGTTGGCCTGGTAGGCGCGCTGCGCCATCATCAGCTGCCCCATCTGGGCGCCGAGGTCGATGTCGGGATAGCGCACGTAGCCCTTGTCGTCGGCCAGGGGGTTGGTGGGCTCGTAGACCAGCCGGCCCTCCGCCTTGCCCAGCTCGATCCCGCCGACCTGGACGCCGCCCTCACCCGATCCGTACTCGACGGCCTGGGCGACCACGTAGCGGGCCCGGAAGGCCTCGCCGCTGGTGGGGCTGGCGTTGTTGATGTTGGCGATGTTGTCCGACACCGCATCCAGCCACTTGCGGTAAACAGTGACGCCGGTACCGGCGATTCCGATCGCTTTGAAGATGCCGGACATGTCACGCGCCTCCCTTGATGACGGAGCGGAGCAGGCTGTACTTGGAGTCCAGGGCCTTCAACATCGTCTGGTAGCGCAGCACGGTGTCCATGTGCGACAAGGTCTCGTGGTCGAGGTTGACGTTGTTGCCGTTCTCCCGGGTGGGCTCAAGGGAGCGGCCGACGCTCGGCGCCACATCCTGGGGGGACGATCCGCTGCTGACAGCGGTGCGCAGGGCGTCTTCGAACTGGACGCGGCCGGCGAGGAAACCGGGAGTCTCGATGTTGGCGATGTTGTCGGCGATGACACGCTGGCGCTGGGACAGGCCCTTCAGCGCGACGCGTACCGCGCTTGACGTGACGTCCTCGAGCACGAACAGACTCCGTTCGCTCTACTACGACCGCCGATCCATGGCGTAACGGGGCGAGCACTCCCTGCTCAGGTGGTCCCATCGGAAGCTCCCCGGGCGTCCTGAGGATTTCCCCGACTTTCTTGGCGGACCCTCGTGGCGCGGGCCGCCAAGTCCTCAGGTGGGGGGCATGACCTGCCGATGGTCCCCCGAGTGCGTGCCCGAATCCGCCCGGCGCCGGAACCGGGGCGGACGACGGCCCGGCCGGGAGCCAAACGCCCGCCGGTGACGACCATCACGGACCACCACGGACCTCGACGGACTTCGATGGAGGAGACGGATGACTGACGGCATCGCCGCGATCCAGGCCCGGGTCAACGAGCTTCAGGGCCAGTTCACCCAGCTCAAGACCACCTCTGCCACCTCGGGCCAGCAGTTCGCGGCCCAGCTCACCGCCGCGCAGAAGACGGCCGCGGGCACATCCGCCTCCACCACGGGCACCACCGCGAGCACCGCCGGAACAGGGACCACCTCGGCGACGACCGGCACCACCACCGCGACCACGACCGCGACGGCGACCACCGGCACCACCGGCACCACGGCGGCGACCAAGAGCCACGACCCGTCCAAGCTCGTGGGCGGCGGCAGCCGTATCACCTCGACCATGCAGAAGGTCATCGACGACGTCGACGCCAGATTCGGGCCGTTCCCCACCATCGGCGCCTGGCGGGCCGACGGCGGCATGCCGGGCAGCGACCACCCCACGGGCAAGGCCGCGGACTTCATGATCACCACAGGTGGCAAGATGCCCTCCGCCGCCAAGCTGAAGGAGGGCTGGGAGGTCGCCAACTACGTCAAGGAGAACGCCGAGAAGCTCGGCGTCAAATACATCATCTTCGCCCAGCACATCTGGAGCCCCGGCCGCGCGAGCGAGGGCTGGCGCCTGATGGAGGACCGCGGCAGCGTCACCCAGAACCACTTCGACCACGTGCACATCTCCGTCGAGAAGTGATCCCCTCCCCGGCACGGGCACGCCGGACCCCCTGACCCGCCCCGGCCCCGGCCCCCTCCCTCTCCCACCCTGCCGGCAGGCTGCCATGGCGGCCTGCGGGTACGTACCGGAATCCGGGGCGGTTGAGCGGGGGAGGGACGACTGCCGGTGAGTCGGCGGAGCGGGCGGTTCCGGTTGCGCGGGGTGGTCAGGGCGCTGGCCGCTCTCACCGGTGCCGCGGCGCTGATCGGCCCCGCCGCCGGCTGCGGCGGCGCCCCGGAGGCCGAGCGGGCGATGTGGCTGTGGCGTCCGGCGGAACCGGCCGCGGTGGTGGAGTGGGCCACCTCGCAGCGGGTGAGCGAGATCTTCGCCTACGTGCCCTCGGAGCCGACCCCGCAAGAGCGCGACCGGCTGACCCGCCTCAAGAAGGACTGCGACGCCGCGGGGATCCGGCTGGCCGCCCTCGGCGGCGAACCCGAGTGGGCCCTGGACCACGCCGCGGCCCTGGCCTGGCAGCGCACGGCGGTGGGCACCGGCCTGTTCCGCGCCCTGCACCTCGACGTGGAGCCGTACCAGCTGCGGGAGTGGAGCACCGACCGGGACAGGATCACGGCGTCCTTCGTGGACCTGCTCGGCAAACTGCGCCGGGGCGCCTCCCTGCCGCTGGAGGCCGACGTGCCGTTCTGGTACCACACCGTCCCCGTCGGCTCCGTCACCCTGGCCGACGAGGTCCTGTCCCGCACCGACGCGGTGACCGTCATGTCCTACCGCGACACCGCCACCGGCCCGGGGTCGATCACGGACATCTCCGCCGACATGCTGAGCCGCGGCGACCGGGCGGGCCGTCCGGTACGGCTGGGCGCCGAGACCCTCGCGCTCGCCGACTGCCCGTACTGCACCTTCCACGGCAAGGACCGCCGGACGCTGGACGCCGCCCTGGCCCAGGTCGACGAGGCCTCCGCCGGGCACTCCTCCTACGCCGGCGTCGCCATCCACGACTACACCTCCTGGACGGCGATGCCCCCTTGAGCCTTTGCGGGCCCGCGGCGGTGCGGCGCCCAATATGATCAAAAGCTCCTGTGCGCACCCCCACAACCAGGAGGGACATGGACGTCCTGACCGAGCGGGCCCACGAACTGGCGGCGGCCGGGATGCTGCCCGCCTTCGTCTACGACCTGGGCGCGCTGGACGTCCATGTGGCGGCCGTGCGCGAGGCGCTGGGCGAGGTCGAGCTCTACTACGCGGTCAAGGCCAACCCCGACCCGCAGCTGCTGCGGGTGCTGGCCCGGCACGTGGACGGCTGGGAGGTGGCCTCGGGCGGGGAGCTGGCGCACGTGCGGGGGCTGTTCCCCGACATGCCGCTCGCCCTGGGCGGGCCCGGCAAGACCGACGCCGAGCTGACCGCGCCGGTCCACCGGCTGCACGTGGAGAGCCCCGGCGAGCTGGAGCGGCTGCTGGCCTCCGGCGCCCGGGCCGACGTCCTGCTCCGCGTCAACCTCGAGGTCCCGATCGAGGGCGCCTCGCTGGCGATGGGCGGGGGGGCGACCCCGTTCGGCATGGACCCCGGCGGGGTGGCCGAGTGCGCCGCGATGCTGCGCGGGCAGGAGCGGGTACGGCTGCGCGGGGTGCACGCCCACCTGGCCAGCGGTCTGCACGCCCCGCAGTTGCTGGAGCTGGCGCAGGCCGTACTGGAGTACGCGCGGGAACTCGGGGTCGCAGAGATCAACCTCGGCGGCGGCATGGCCGTCTCCTACGACGACCCCGGCGAGCTGTTCGACTGGGTCGCCTACGGCGAGGGGCTGGCCAAGCTGCGCCGGCGGGGGGAGCGGCTGCGGATCGAGCCGGGCCGCTCGCTGACGGTGTACTGCGGCCGCTACGCGACCCGGGTGATCGACGTCAAGCGCGTGCACGGCAGGCTGTTCGCGATCGTCGCGGGCGGCACCCACCATCTGCGGACCCCGGCGACCAAGGGGCACGACCAGCCGGTCGTGCCGGGCGCGGCCGGGGAGCCGGTCACGATCGCCGGGCAGCTGTGCACGCCCAAGGACCTGCTGGCCCGCGAGGTGCCGATCACGCTCCGGCGGGGGGACGTGGTGGAGTTCGCGATGGCCGGGGCCTACGCCTGGAACATCTCCCACCACGACTTCCTGATGCACCCCCACCCCGCCTTCTCCTACGTGCGGGGCGGGCGGGCCGGCTCCTGCTGAGGCGGCCTCGTACGGCGCCGGCCGCGATCAGCTGGGGACGGGCAGGCCCAGCACGGTCAGGCACGGGTCGAGCAGCTGCCCCATCAGGGCCGCCTCCAGCAGGTCGGAGACGGTCAGGGCGTGCACGGCGCCGCTGAGCAGGTTCCACACGCCGCCCGCGCGGTCGGCGACCGGGATCCCGGCGGCGTCGACGGCCTGGACGAGCTCGAACTGGGCGGCCGCCGCGGCGCGCACGCGGTCGGAGGTGTGCACCGCCCAGGAGGCGGCGTGCACGGCCTGGGACCAGGAGGCGGTGCCGGGCCGGTTGCGCTCGGCGAGCCCGGACAGGCGCTCCACGTCGGCGGCGCCGAGGGTCTCGATCCGGCGGCACAGCGCCATGACGGCCTCGTGCTGGGGGCCGGTGTCGACCGGACGGTCGGTCAGCTCGCGGGTGCCGGCGAGCCAGCCCACGGCCAGCCGGCGGCGGGTGTCGGCCGGCAGCAGGTCCCTCAGGTAGGTGGCCATCACCGCGTCGCACACGACCGCGGTGGCGCGGGCCGCCACCTCGTCCTGGACGCGGACGCCGTCCTCCTCGCGCCAGGTCCAGTCGAGCACGTCGTTGCGGACGCAGTGCAGCAGCGCGTCGGGGGTGCCGATGGGGGCGCGCTCCAGCAGGGCCAGGGCGCCCTCGGCGTTCTGGTTGGCCAGGCCGCGCACGGTCGGCTGCAGGACGATCGCGGCGTCGATGTCCTGCCAGAGCTGGGCGCGGACACCGTCGTCGGGAAGCCTTCTGGCCAGTGCCGGCAGATCGCCGGAATCGAGGCGCAAGGCGCGGGAGAGCACTGCGGCGGTCGCCGCTCCACCATCCAGCCGTGTGAGATCGAAACCGAGCACAGGGGCGCTGACCAGGGAATACATTAAAACAGTGTTACACCATGAAGGCTTTGCATCCAATTGATCACGGTTTTTATTACCAATTATCACGATGTGCTCATGGCGCAACACATTTAGTTGATAAAAATACGCGTTTTACGTGATAAAAAGACCGGGCCGCCCGCGGGTTCGCGGGCGGCCCGGTGCCGCACGGTCCCGTCCCGGACGGGACGGGACCGCGGTGGAGCTGCTGGTGGA
>NZ_BOOK01000088.1 GCF_016863195.1 Paraplanobispora takensis
GGCATCCCGGCCGCCGACGTCCCCGCGCCGCTGCGCACCTACGCGGGACCGCAGGCCGGCATCGACCTCTGATCATCCGGACACCGCGCCGCCTCCGGGCGGCGCGAAAGTTTCATCCGATCGCGAGTCTGCCGTTCTGATAAGCCCAGCTCAGCCGGGATGCCGGAAGGGGGGCCCGGGGCTCCGCCTTGCCTGGTGAAAGTTTCGTTGATACTCCGAATGTTTCAAAGGCAATGCGGAGCCGCGTCGCCGGGCGCGGCCGGGACGGAGAAGCGGGCAGCGGATGGGAATCAGAAGCACAGTCATGGCGGCCGCGGCCGTCGTCGTGGGCCTGGTGGCGGCGCTGGTCACGGCACTGGCCGCGGCGGCCCCGGCCTCGTCGGCGGCCCTCACCGAGGTCACCGGGTTCGGGACCAATCCCACCAATCTGCGGATGCACCTGTACGTGCCCGACCGCGTCGCGGCCAGACCCGCGATCCTGGTGGCCGTGCACTACTGCACCGGGTCCGGCCCGGCCTTCCACTCCGGGACGGAGTTCGCCTCCCTGGCGGACCGGTACGGGTTCATCGTCGTCTACCCGTCCGCGACGCGCAGCGGCGCCTGCTTCGACGTCTCCTCGCCCCAGGCGCTCAGGCGCGACGGCGGCAGCGACCCGGTGGGGATCATGTCCATGGTCAGGTACGTCCAGCAGCGCTACAACCCCGACCCCGGCCGGATCTACGTCACCGGCGCCTCCTCCGGCGCCATGATGACCAACGTCCTGCTGGGCGACTATCCCGACGTCTTCGCGGCTGGGGCGGCGTTCATGGGCGTGCCGTTCGGCTGCTTCGCCACCGCCGACGGCTCGTCCTGGAACAGCGCCTGCGCCAACGGGCGGGTCGTGAGGACCCCGCAGCAGTGGGGCGACCTGGTACGGGGAGCCCATCCCGGCTACGGCGGCCCGCGCCCCCGGATGCAGGTCTGGCACGGCACCGAGGACGGCACCCTGCGTTATCCGAACTTCCAGGAGGAGATCAAGCAGTGGACCGACGTCCACGGGCTCGGGCAGACTCCCTCGTTCACCGACCAGCCGCGCCCGAACTGGACGCGGACCCGCTACGGAGGCACCGGTGAGACCGCTCCGGTGGAGGCGATCAGCATCCGGGGAGGCGGGCACGACCTTCCCATGAGCGGGATGGCCGAGGCGGCGCTCCGCTTCTTCGGCCTGATCGGCGGACCCACGCCCACGGTGACGCCCACCTCCACCCCCACGGCGACACCCACCTCCACGCCCACGGCGACCCCGACCGGGAGCGGCGCCTGCCGGGTCTCCTACACCGTGAACGCCTGGAACACCGGCCTCACCGCAGCGGTCAGGGTCACCAACACCGGGGCCGCCGCGCTCAACGGCTGGTCCCTGGCCTTCGCCCTCCCGCCCGGCCAGACGGTCACCTCCGCCTGGAACGCCACCGTCTCGCCGTCCGGCGGCCAGGTGACCGCCGGGAACGTCTCCTACAACGGCACCCTCGCCCCGGGCGCGTCGGCCGACTTCGGGTTCCAGGCCACCCACACCGGCAACACCGCCAAGCCCCCGGCCTTCACCCTCAACGGCGCCGCCTGCACAACCGGCTGACCCGGACGGGCCGGGGTGGGCGTCCCGGTCCGTCCGCCGTGATCCCGCCGTGGTCCAGTGGGGAGACCGTGGCGGGATCACGGGCGCCGTCTCCCGCCCGGTTCTGTCGCCCGCCGCTGTTATAGATGTCGCCATCGCTTTCCCAATGAACAGGGGTTCTCCGATGGCGTCGGTGACATTCCGCGATGAGACCATGACGGGCCGGGCGGTGGACGAGTTCCGGCTGCCCGGCCTGCCCGAGCGGATCTCCGCCCGGGAGCTGGTACGGCTGCGCGTCCGCGAGGAGGTGGCCCGCCACAACGCCGCTCCCTCCCACCACTTCCGCGGCCTGGTCAGGCCGACGGACGCCGAGGCCGAACTGAACGGCTACCGGCTGCGCACCGCCCGCAGACTCGACTGGGACAGGCAGGCCGACGCCGCCGAGGCGGCCTTCGCCCGCAACGGCTTCCTGCTGCTGGTCGGCGACCGGCAGATCGAGGACCTGGACACCGAGATCGACCTCGCGGCCGACCCGGTCGTGTCGTTCGTCAAGCTGATCCCGCTGGTCGGGGGGTGAGACGGGCGGCGCCGGGCGGCGGGCCGCGTCCCTGTGAACGCGGTCCGTCCTGAGTGACCGCGCCGGCCGGAACGGACCGCGCCCTTTTCACCTCCGCCGGAGCAGCAGCGCCGTGGCGATGGCGACCTGGGCGGGTTCGAGGGCGGTCTTGCCGTCGTCGACGTCCCACAGGGCGTTCTGCAGCACGCGGCCGAGGGTCCATCCCGCCGCTTTCCCCCGGTCGAGGCCGAGGACCTCGGTCAGCAGGTCGAAGCGGCGCAGCACCGCGCGAGCCGCATCACCGGTGGCCTCGATCTCCTGCCACCGGTTGTCCAGTGCCGGCAGCAGCTCGAACCCCGGGTCGCCCGCCAGCGGTTCGGGGTCGATGGCCAGCCAGGGTTCCCGCTCCCCCGCCAGGACGTTGTCGTAGTGCAGGTCCCAGTGCAGCAGGCGGTCGCCGGATTCGCCGATCAGTTCGGCCACCGCGGCCGCGCAGGTGCGCACCAGCCGCCGTTCGCCGGGGTCCCGCAGTGCCGGTACGGCGTGCGGGACCCGGTCGAGCATGGCCGCGGCGACGCCGGACAGCCGTCGCAGACCCTCCGGGGCGGGCAACGAGGTCAGACGGGCCAGCAGCTCGGCCAGGATCTGCACGGCCGCGTCATCGCCGGCCACCGCGGACAGCGGCCGGGTCGCATCCAGGCGTTCCAGCAACTGCGTGCCGCTCTCCTCGTCGTAGTCGAGCAGGCGCACGACGCCGTCGCCTCTCCACGCCCGCAGGCCGATGGCGGTGCCGGCCGTCTCCTCCCGCAGCTGCTGGAGCTTGAGGACGGCGGGTGCCGCGTCGGCCCGGAGCACGGGCAGCACCAGCGAGGCCATGCCGTACGCGGCCGGGCCGTCGGGCCGCAGTCCCCAGCGGTCCAGGAACTCACCGCCGAGACGCGGCAGGCCGGTGATCCAGGCGCGCGCCTCGGCGCCGTGGGCGGCGTACGACGCGGCGAACAGGTCGGGAACGACTATGCGGGTCGAGGTGTTCATGGAAGACATCTCCTTCGTGGGGCCGGGGTGGAGCCGCGACGAACGAAGGAGATCCGGAGGCGCCCGATCACCGGGCAGGCGTCAAAGCATGGCCTCACCCTACCCGGGCGCGATCACATCCGATCGGAGACGGCTTCCGCAGCGTGATCGGCACCGGCGGGGCGGCGCCGCATCCCCGGGGCCGCACCGGCCTGCCCTGCCCTTCACGGGGAGGAGCGCGGCTCCTTCCGGAGGGGGATGCGCGTAGTGCCGCAGGGGGATGTGCGCGATGCCGGGGCGCTGCAGGGTCGGAGGCAGGCGGTCGCCGGGCCGCCCCGATCCGGAAGGACTCCAGCAGTGTCATCGAGACACACCAGGGTGATGCGGGGTTCGGCGCTGATCGCGGGCCTCGCGCTCGCGGGCGGGCTCACCGCGACCGCTCCCGCCGCGGCGGAGCAGGTCAGGCTCACCGCGACCGCTCCCGCCGCGGCGGAGCGGGCCAGGCTCACCGCGCCGGCCCTCACCGGCCCCTACGACGTCGGCACCGCCGACCTGCACCTCGTCGACTCGTCCCGTCCCGATCCGTGGAAACCGGAACGGCACCGGGAACTCATGGTCACCGTCACCTACCCGGCCGACCGGCTCGCCCGGGGCCCGCGGGCACCGTGGCTCACACCCGGGGTGAGCTCCGTCGTCGACCAGGTGCTGGCGGGCGAGGACTACCTCGCTCTCCCGGCCGGCTCCATCGACTGGGCATCGGCGAAGCGAAGGGCCGAGACCGGCGTCCCCGTGGAGCGCGGCGCGCCGAAGCCCGTCGCGCTCTTCTCCCCCGGCTTCGGCGGCCCGCGGGAGGTGTACACCGCGATCGTCGACGATCTGGCGAGCCGCGGCTACGTGGTCGTCTCGCTCTCGCACACCTACGAGAGCGCGGCGGTCGAGTTCCCCGGCGGGCGGCTCGAACTGGCGGTGTCCGGGGACGGAGACCCCGGATTCGAGAAGAAGGCGCTCGACGCCCGGGTCGCCGACATCCGGTTCGTCCTCGACCGGCTCACGAAGATCACCCGGGGCGAGAACCCCGACGCGGGCGGGCGGCCGCTCCCCCGCGGGCTCGGCCGGTCGCTCGACCTGTCCCGGATCGGCGCCTACGGGCACTCCTACGGCGGGTTCACCGCGGGCGAGACGATGGTCCACGACCGCCGCGTCGACGCCGGGATCAACCTGGACGGCGCGATGGCGACCGCGGTCGGCTATCCCCCGGGAAGTCCCTACGTGCCGGGCGAGGTCACCGAACGCGGCCTGGACGGGCCCTTCCTGCTGATGGGCGCCGAGGGCGTCGGCGAGAACGGGGAACCGCTCGAGCACACGCACCGCAATCCCGGATTCGACCGCAGCTGGGCGGACTTCTGGGCCGTCCAGCGAGGCTGGAAGCGTGATCTGTTCCTGCGCGGCGGCACGCACATGGCCTACAGCGACCTGCAGATCATCGTGCCGCAACTCGGCGCGCGCGTGGCGCCGGAGAAGCGTGAGGCGGTCATCGGCACCATCGATCCCCGTCGTTCGCTGGCCGCACAGCGGGACTACATCGGCGCGTTCTTCGATCTGCACCTTCGCGGACGGGACCGGCACCTGTTCGACGGCGAATCCCCGCGGCACCCGGACGTCGACTTCATCGACTAGGAACCGAGGGGGACTTTCCCCTGATCGGCCCGGCCCCGTTCTGTCGGCGGCCTCCGGCAGGATCTCCCCATGCTGTCTTCCTCCCCTGATACGACTGATGCGACTGATGCGTCGAGCGCGTTCGAGTTCGGCGCGCTGCTGGTGTCGGCCTACCGGAGCCGGGACGCCGGGACGCCCCTGTTCGCGGTGCGTCAGGAGGCCCTGCAACGGCAGGCGCTGTTCACGCCGGAGACGTGCGCGGAGTTGTTCGACGTGCTGGCGGTGGGGTTGCACCGTGGGGTGGCGTATCCATGCGTCGCGGCGGGCGCGCTGGCGCGGTGCCCGGCGGGGGCGCCGACGGAGCGGCTGGCCGGTCCCGCCCGCACCCTGGTCGAGTTCCTGCTGCGCCGGGAACGGCTGGAGGCCCCCTTCGCGGTGCTGGCGCTGGCCGGGCTCGCGGGGCTGGACGCCGAGGTGACCGAGCGGATCCTCGAGGGGTGCGGGCCGATCGGAGTCGCCCAGGTGAGGTTGCTGCTCGGCTGGAGTGCGGAGCACCGGGCGCTGTTCGCCGAGTCCGTGCGGGAGGCGACGGACCATTCGCTCACGCCGCTGCCCGGCCTCTATGAGCGGCTCGACGACCTGCCCGGCTACCCGGACTTCGCCCGCGCCACCATCGAGACCGCCGAGGCCCACGTCGCCGCGATCCACGCCGGGGAGATCCCCTACCGGGCGGAGAAGGCGTTCGACGACGGGGAGAAGAGGGCCGTCGGCCGGGCCGTACGGCTGGCGCTCCTGCGCGACGAGCCCTGGCTGCCCGAGTCGCTGGACGGGCTGCTGCGCGGGATCGCGGTGGCGCCCACCCGGGCCAGGACCCTGCCCTCCCAGGGACTGCTGTTCGAGATCGCCCGCGCGGTGGAGGAGTACCCGACCCCGGAGGCGGTCTCGTCGCTGCGCACCGCCCGGCGGATCACCCGGCACGCGGGGGTGCCCAGGCAGCTCGACCGCATGTTCAAGCGCATCGAGCGCGCTCTGGCCGACCGGCTGGAGGTGGCGTTCCGGCTGCCCGACGGACGGGTACGGCAGGCCGTCGGCGAGCACACGGCGGTGATCTCGATCGAGGACGGGGTCGAGCTGTCGTGGTGGCACGGGGAAAGGAGGCTGAAGACGGTCCCGGCGGCGGTCAGGCGGGATCACCCCGAGGAGGTCAAGCGGCTGCGGGAGCTGGCCAAGCAGACCCGGCAGCAGCAGGTCACCCTGGTCAGGGCGCTGGAGGCCGGATACATCGGCGAAACGCTTGCGCCGTACCGGCAGCTGGAGGGTCACCCGATCACCGACCGGCTGATCTGGGAGTTCGAGGTCTCGCCCGGCGTGTGGCGCAGCGAGCTGGGGATGAACGTGCCGGAGGTGCCGGTGCGGCTGTGGCATCCGGCGCGCGTGTCGCCGCAGGAGGTGCGCCTTTGGCGGGAGGCCGTGCAGGAGGGGGAGCTGCGCCAGCCGTTCAAGCAGGCCTTCCGCGAGGTCTACCTGCTCACCCCGGCCGAGGAGCGCACCCGCGACCACTCCCGCCGCTTCGCCGACCATCTGCTCCGCTACGGCCAGGCCAAGGCGCTGCTGACCGATCGCGGCTGGACCGGCATGTCGCTGGGCTACTGGGACCTGGAGTGCGGCTCCGATCAGTGCACGGCCGTCAAGAAGCTGCCCGGCGGGCTCACCGCGCGCTGGGACTTCCACCTGGGCGAGGGCTTCGGGGAGCGGGACGGCTACGGCACCGCCTCCACCTGCGTCAGCGGGGACATCCGCTTCACCGGCGAGCGCGGCGCCGCGGTCCCGCTGGCCGAGATCGATCCGCTGGTCCTGTCGGAGACGTTGCGCGACGCCGACCTGGCCGTCGGCGTCACCTCCACCGGCCTGGACCCGCACGGCCGGGGCGAGTACTGGCAGTCCTACGGCTTCGGCGAGCTGACCGAGAGCGCCCGGGTCCGCCGCGACGCCCTGGCCCGGCTCCTGCCGCGCCTGGCCATCGCCGATCGCTGCACGCTCACCGACCGCTTCCTGGTCGTCCGGGGCGACCTGCGCACCTACAAGATCCACCTCAGGTCGGGCAACATCCTCATGGAGCCCAACGACGCCTACCTGTGCATCGTCCCCGGTCGCGGCGCCTCCGACAGGCTCTTCCTGCCGTTCGAGGAAGACGGCGGCCTGTTGTCGGTCATCGTCTCCAAGGCGTTCCTGCTGGCCGACGACACCGCCGTCACCGATCCCTCCATCACCCACCAGATCCGGGGGCGAGCGGAAACGGCGGGCGGTGGTTAAGTGTTCTCCAGGAATCCATCTGCCCGTACGGAGAATCCCGGCCGGGCGGGTAAGCGATCCTGCATGCGCTATCACGTTCTGGCCTGTGACTATGACGGCACGCTCTCGGCCGAGGGCAAGGTCGACGACGACACCGTGGCCGCCCTGGAGCGCCTCGTGCGGTCCGGGCGGCGGCTGGTCATGGTCACCGGGCGGGAGCTGGACGACCTCGCCTCCGTCTTCGATCGCTTCGACCTGTTCGAGCGGATCGTCGCCGAGAACGGGGCCCTGCTGCACGACCCGGCCCGGCAGGAGACCACCGCGCTGGCCGGGCCGCCGCCCCCGGAGTTCGCCGAGCGCCTGCGGCAGGCCGGCGTGCAGCCGCTCAGCGTCGGCTCGGTGGTCGTCGCCACCCGGGAGCCGCACGGCGAGACCGTCCTGCGGACGATCCGCGAGCTCGGCCTCGAACTTCAGGTGATCTTCAACAAGGGGGCGGTGATGGTCCTGCCCTCCGGCGTGAACAAGGCCACCGGCCTGACCGCCGCCCTCGACGCGCTCGGCCTGTCGCCGCACAACACCGTCGGCGTCGGCGACGCCGAGAACGACCACGCCTTCCTGTCCGCGTGCGAATGCTCGGTGGCCGTGGCCAACGCCCTGCCCGCGGTCAAGGAGCGCTGCGACGTGGTGACGGACCGGCCGCGCGGGGCCGGCGTCACCGAGCTGGCCGGCCGGATCCTCGACGACGACCTCGCCGGCGCCGATCCCGGGCGCCACCACCTGCCGCTCGGCACCGTCCGGGACGGGGAGCAGGTACGGCTGCCGCCGTACGGCACGCGCATGATGATCGCCGGCCCCTCCGGCAGCGGCAAGTCCACGACCACCGCCGCCCTGCTGGAACGCGTCTCCCACGCCGGTTACCAGTTCTGCCTGATCGATCCCGAGGGGGACTACACCGACGGCATCGAGGACGCCGTCGTGCTCGGCGACACCCGGCGGGCCCCCACCGAGGAGGAGATCGTCCAGGTGCTCGACGACCCGGCGCGCAGCGTCGTGGTCAACCTGCTGGGGGTGCCGCTGGAGGACCGGCCGGGCTTCTTCGAGACGTTCCTGCCGCGCCTGGCGGCGCTGCAGGCCAAGTGCGGGCGTCCCTCCTGGCTGATCGTCGACGAGGCCCACCACATGATGCCCGAGGGGTTCAGGGCCGAGTCGGTGGAGCTGCTCCGTCAGTTCGGGGGTCTGCTGCTGATCACCGTCCATCCCTCCCTGGTCAGCGAGCCGGTGCTGCGGGCGCTGAACGCGGTCGTCGCGGTGGGGGAACGCCCCGGCGAGGTCCTGACCACCTTCGTCTCTTCAGCCGGGCAGACCGGCCCGCCGCCGGACGAACAGACCGGCACGCCGCTCGGCGACCTGCCCGACGACCTGCCCACGGGAGAGCTCCTCCTGCTGCGGCTGCCCGGCGAACCGGTCCGGGCCCGCCTGATACCGCCGGAGGGCGAGCGGCAGCGGCATCTCCGCAAGTACGCCGCCGGCGAGCTGGGAGAGGAGAACAGCTTCTACTTCCGCGGCCCGCAGGAGGCGCTGAACCTGCGGGCGGGCAACCTGACGGCGTTCTGCCGGCTGGCGGAGGGGGTCGACGACGGCACCTGGGAGTACCACCTGGGCCGGGGCGACTACTCCCGCTGGATGGCCTCAAGCGTCAAGGACGAGGACCTGGCGGCCGAGGTGGCCGAGGTCGAGAAGGGGGGCGGATCCGCCGACGAGACCAGGCGCCGGGTGGGTGAGCTCATCGAGAACCGCTACACCGCCCCCGCCGAGCCGGGCGGCGGTTTGTGAGCCCCGATGGGACAGCTGGGCGATTTTCCACAATGATCACAAAAAGGGTGATCCTAACTCTCCGATAGGTGGTGCCCAACTCAGCGTTGGTGTAAAGATGTGCCCTGCCGCATCCCCGAGAGCCGGCTGGAGAGCGTGAAAACCAACAATGATCATATCCTGGCCGAGGAGCTGTACCAGGAGTTCGGAGCCCCCCTCCTCCGGCATGTGCTGAGGAGCACCGGCGGTGACCTGCAGTGGGCCGAGGACGTCGTCCAGGAGACGCTCCTGCGGGCCTGGCGGAACGCCGGCAATCTGCGCCGCGAGCGCGGCCTGCTGTGGGCCTGGCTCCTGACCGTCGCCCGCCGCGTCGTCATCGACGAGCGCCGCAGGCGGGGCGTCCGGCCGCGGGAGACCGAGCCGCCCGACGCCGACGCCGTCCCCGCCCCCGACGGAGCCGAGCGGGCGCTGGAGGCGATGCTCGTCTCCGAGGCGCTCCGGCAGCTGTCCCCGGAACACCGGGAGGCGATAGAGCAGACTTACCTACGGGACCGTACGATTGGTGAAGCGGCGGAGATCCTCGGGGTCCCGCCCGGCACGGTCAAGTCCCGGCTCTACTACGGGATCCGGGCTCTGCGCGGGATCCTGAAAGAGAAAGGTGTCGCGAGCTGATGTCCGCCCCCTCGCACGACGTGCATGAAGACGTGGCGGCATACGCCCTCGGCGTCCTCGACGAAGCCGACCACCAGGCCTTCGAGCGCCATCTGATGTCGTGTGAGGAGTGCCAGGCCGAACTGCGGGAGATGAGCGAGGTCCCCGGCCTGCTCGACGCGCTGCGGGACGACCGCTCCGACACCCTCAGCGGTGACCACACCCCCCGCTGATCCCCCGGCGGACAGACCGCGTCCTCCGCGGCGCGTACCCCCCGTGACCCTCCGCGGCGCGCATCGGCCGCGATCCCCCGTGGTGCGCACCTGTCGTGATCATCTGCGGCGCGCGCACCGGCCGCGTCGCCGGGCCGGTCCGCTTGCGCGACCGGCAGGGCGGCTGAGGCGGCCGGGAAAGACAAGACTGCTCTTTTCGCGCGTGTCCTCCTAGATTCCCGGCATGGTCTCCAGGAGGACACATTGACACGGTTGTGGGCACTGGGTGCGTGGGATCTGGCGGAGATGATCCGGAACGGGGAGGTCTCCTGCCGGGAGGTCGTCGAAGCGCATCTCCGGCGGATCGACGAGGTCAACTCACTGGTGAACGCCGTCACGGTCACGCTGAGGGAGAGTTCCCTCGCCGCGGCGGACGCGGCCGACCGGGCGCGGGCGCGCGGCGGGGCGACCGGCCCGCTGCACGGTGTGCCGATGACGGTCAAGGAGAACGTCGACGTCGCGGGATCCGCCACGACCATGGGGATCGCCGCCCTGCGGGAGGCGACCGCGGCCGCCGACGCGCCCTTCGTCGCCGAACTGCGCGCGGCGGGGGCGATCCCGATCGGCCGGACGAACATGCCCGAGTTCGGCATGCGCTGGCACACCGACAACGCGCTGTACGGCGCGACGGTCAACCCCTGGTCCGCCGCCCATACGCCGGGCGCCTCCAGCGGCGGGGAGGCGGCCGCGGTGGCGACGGGGATGTCCCCGCTGGGAATCGGGAACGACGGCGCGGGCTCACTGCGCTGGCCCGCCCAGTGCTGCGGTGTCAGCGCGTTGAAGCCCTCGCTGGGCAGGGTGGCCCAGGCCGGGGAACGGGCGGGACCGGTCCCCTTCGCCTTCCAGCTGCTGGCCGTCCACGGCCCTCTCGCCCGGCGCGTGCGGGACCTGCGACTGGCCTTCCACCACATGTGCGGGCGCTCCGGCGCGGACCCGTGGCACGCCCCGGTGCCCCTGCACGGCCCGCCGGTGCCGGCTCCGGTGCGGGTGCGCGTCGTGACCGACGTCGGCGGCACCGGCATGTCCCCGGAGGTGGCGGACGCGCTGAAGCGCGCGGCGGCGGCCCTGGCCGACGCGGGCTATCTCGTGGAGGAGGGCGAGGCTCCGGCCCTCACCCGCGCGAGCGAGGTCTACACGCAGATCATGTCGGAGTACGGCCGCGTCCATCGGGACCAGCCGCCCGTCGAGACGATCGCCTCGCCCGGGTTCGTGCGTTTCTGGCAGCTCTACGAGCCGATCTGGACACGGGCCGCCGGAGAGCGGGCCTTCGATCCGATGATGGAGCGGGCGTCCATCGCGCGGCTGTGGAGCACGTGGATGGACCACGCCCCGCTGGTGCTCGCGCCGATCCGCACCCGCCCGGCCTTCCCCGTCGGATCGGACCTCGACCCCGGCTGGCTGGCCGACTGGCCGGACACCATGCGCACGGTCGTGGCGGTCAATCTCCTCGGCCTGCCCGCGGTCGCCGTACCCGCCGGACAGGCCGGCGGCCTGCCGCAGGCCGTGCAGATCATCGCTCCGAGATTCCGCGAGGACCTGTGCCTGGACGCCGCCGAGGCGCTGGAGACGGCCCTCACCCCCCTGACCCCGATCGATCCCCGCCCCGGCAGCTGAACGCCGGGGCGTGCGGGCGGGGTCAGGCGGTGGGGAAGGGGCCGGCGTACTCGGTGTAGTCGGAGACGCCGTCGCCGTTGAGGTCGACGCGGACCTCGTCGGCGTAGCCGTCGCCGTTGTGGTCGAGGTAGACCACGTCGGTCACACCGTCGTGGTTGACGTCGTAGCGCTCCTCGTCGGCGACGTGGTCACCGTCGGTGTCGATCAGCTGGGCGTCGGTGCCGCCGTCGCCGTCGTAGTCGACGTAGTCGGTGGTGGTCACGTTGAACTCGCCGCTCGCGAAGTCGCCGCTCATTTTCAGGGTCTCCGTTCCGTTTGTGTGGTTTCGTCAGATAAGAGGGCCCGTCCGCGAGGTTTGTTACAGCGACTTCCAAGATTTTTCCTGAGCGCCTCTACGGGCGGGCCGGCTCCGATCCCCTGGCATCCGTGATCTTTTCTGTCACTATGAGGGCGTGCCTGTCCTTCGCCTGATGCGCGCCGCGGTGTTCGCGGTCGTGTGCGTGACGGCGTCGCTGGGCATGCACCTGCTGGCCGGCGGGGCCGCCGTCGACCCGGTGGTGCCCGCCGTGGCCGTACCGCCGGTCACGGCCGGGGCGTTCGTCCTGGCCCGCCGCAGGCGCGGGCTGGGCACCCTGCTGGGCGCGAGTTTCGTCACCCAGTACGGCCTGCACCACCTGCTGTCGGCGTCCGCGGTGGAGCGGTCGCTCATCACCGATCACCAGCACGGCGGCCTCGCGGCCATGGTCGCGGCCCACGCGGCCACGGCGTTGCTGTCGGCCTACTGGCTGGAGCGCGGCGAGAGCGCTCTGGCCATGCTGGTGCACCTGCTGCTCGCCTCGATCCTGGTCCTGCCGGTCCGGTGCCCGCCCGTCCTGAGGCGCGTCCCCCGGTGGGTCTCCCGGGACGGCGCGCCGTCGCTCGTCACCCGGCTGCTGGCCGCGGTCGTGTCCCGGCGCGGGCCGCCGGTGGGGTTCTCCGTCATCTGATTCCCGGTTCCCGGCCTCCGGCTCCGGACCCGTGGCCGGCCGTACCGCGCGTGAGCGTACGGCCCGCCGCCGCGTATCCGCCTGAGCGCACGGCCCGCCGCACGCCCGCCTGGGCGCACGGCCCGCCGCCGCGCACCGCGGCGGCCCTTTTCCCGACCCTGTGAACCCCGCGCCGGGGCGGTGCGTACCTGAGCGTGCGCGCGCCCCCCGCGAACGGAGAACCTGTCATGACCTCTGACGTGCAAGAGCTGCGATCCGCTCCCGAGAGAACCCCCCGTCCCGCCGCCTGGCCGGCGCTGCGCGCGCTGGTGCTGCGCCTGCACTTCTACGCCGGCGTCCTCATCGCGCCCTTCCTGCTGGTGGCCGCCGCCACCGGCCTGCTGTACGCCGCCTCCTTCCAGATCGAGAAGATCCTCTACACGCACGAGCTGAACGCTCCGGCCGGGCGGGACATGCTCCCGCTGACGCAGCAGATCGCCGCGGCCCGGGCCGTCCACCCGCAGGGCACCATCGGCGCGGTACGGCCCGCGGCCGAGCCGGGCACGACCACCCGGGTCCTGCTGGACGTGCCGGACCTGCCCGAGTCCACCCGGCTGGCGGTCTTCGTCGATCCGCACACCGGCCAGGTGCGCGGGGCTATGGAGAGCTACGGCAGCTCGGGCGCGCTGCCGGTGCGGGCCTGGATCTCCACCTTCCACCGTCACCTGCACCTGGGCGAGCCCGGCCGCCTGTACAGCGAGCTGGCCGCCGGCTGGCTGTGGGTGGTCGCGCTCGGCGGGGTGGTGCTGTGGCTGAGCCACCGCCGCCGCAGCTTCCGGCCCGACCGCAGGGCGCGGGGCCTGCGCCGGACCCTGTCCTGGCACGGCTCGGTCGGCCTGTGGATCACCGTGGGCCTGCTGTTCCTGTCGGCGACCGGACTGACCTGGTCGAACTACGCCGGGGCGAACGTCGACAAGATCCAGACCGCGCTCGGCTGGACGACCCCGGCCCTGTCGTCCGGGGGCGGGGACCACTCCGGCCACACCGGGCACGGCGGCGGCACCGCGACCGACGCCGACGCCGACCGGATCGTGGCCGCGGCGCACGGCGCCGGGTTGTCCGGCCCGCTGGAGATCGTCTGGCCGGCCGGGCCCGGCGCCGCCTTCACGGTCAAGGAGATGGACCGCGAGTGGCCCCAGCGCAACGACCAGGTCGCCGTCGACCCGGCCACCGGGCAGGTGACCGGGGAGCTGCGCTTCGCGGACTTCCCGCTGGCGGCCAAGCTGATCCGCTGGGGCATCGACGGGCACATGGGCGTGCTGTTCGGCCTAGCCAACCAGATCCTGCTGATGGCGCTGGCGACCGGCCTGATCTCGCTGATCGTGTGGGGCTACCGGATGTGGTGGCTGCGCCGCCCGACTCGCGGGTTCGCCGCTCCCCCCGCGGGCGGCACCTGGCGGGCGGTGCCGCCGGCCGTTCTGGTGTCCGTGGGCGCGGTCGCGATCGCGGTGGGGGTGTTCATCCCGCTGCTGGGGATCTCCCTGCTGGCGTTCCTGGTCGTCGACGTGGTGCTGGGCCGGGTCAGGGCCGGGCGCTGACCGCCCGGCGGCCGCTCTCCCGCCGGGGTCGCTATCCCCGGCTCACCGCGGCGCGCCGTACGGCTCCGCCGCGCTCCTCCTCCAGGACGCCCTGATAGACGGCGAGCGTCTCCCCGGCGGTGCGGGCCCAGCTCAGCCGCTCGCGGACGAACCGTCCCCCCTCGGCCGCGAGCGACTCCCGCGCCGCCGGATCCGCCATGATCTCGATCACGGCCCCGGCGATGTCGCCCGGATCGTCCCCGCGCACGAAGCGCGCCGCGGGACGGTCCGGGTCGCCGAGGAAGATCCGGGAGAACCCGTGGCCGAGGATCACCGGCCTGCCCATGGCCATGGCCTCGGTCGCCACCAGGCCGAACGGCTCGAACAGCGAGGGGAAGACGCACAGGTCGGCCATCTCGTAGTACTCCAGCAGGTCCTCGCCGCCGACCCATCCGCCCGAGGTGCGCACGTGCCCGCTCAGCCCCGCCCCGGTGACGATCCGCCGCACGCCCTCCTCGTCGCCCTCGCCGACGATCACCAGGCGCAGTCCGGGCACCGCGGCGGTGATCCGCGGCATGGCCTCCAGCAGCTGGTAGATCCCCTTCTGCCGCTCGATCCTGCCGACGAACAGAAGGACCGGGTCGCCGGGGCCGAGGCCGAGCCGGGCGCGCAGGTCGCGGGCGCGCACCCGCAGGTCCCGCCCGCCCGGCGCGCCTTCGGCGAGCAGCCGTTCGAAGGTCCCGCCCAGGCAGACGACCTCCAGCGACGAGCGGTCCCAGCCGGCGGCGGCCAGCCGGTCGCGCACCTCCGGGGTGGGGACCACGATCCTGCGGGCGACCCGGGCCAGCCACCGCTCCACGGCGGCGAACAGCCCCCGCGTCCCCGGGGCGCCCGGACGGCGGTCGACGCCGTACTCGGTGGTGTGCACGTGGAAGACGACGGGGAGCCGCAGCAGATAGTGGCACAGGAGGCCGGCCAGGAAGTTGGTGGAGTCGTGCACCGCCACCACGTCGGGCCGCCCGTCCCGCCCGGCCGCGCGCAGGCGCAGGAAGTGGCGCCAGTTGCTGGCCACGACGTTCAGCGCGAGCAGGGCGAAGTCGAGCCTGCGGGTGCGGTTGAGCCGCCGGCGGCGGCTGATCGCGCCGTGGATCCGGCCCCTGGGACGGTGCACGGTCATGCCCGCGGCGTGCTCGAGGACCGGCAGGCGGCCGTCGTTGAGCGTGAAGACGCTCAGCCGGTGGCCGTCGGCCATGCGCGGGGTGATCTCCGCGATGTAGCGGCCGAGCCCCGCGGTGATGTTCGGCGGGAACTGGGTGATGATGTGCGCGATCTTCATCGTGGGACCTCCGGATGGCGGACGCTCGGCGCCGCCGCCCGCGACCGGTACACACGGGCGGAGACGATGACCACGGCCGCGGTGAGAACGAGATTGGACAGGATGAACGCCACCAGGCCGCCGGTCAGGCCCTGCCAGGCGATGAGCGCGGCCTGGCCGGCGAGCACGATCGGGGCCGCGGCGCACTGGGCGGCGATGAGGGCCTTGGCGCCCCGCACCCCGTCCATCGACAGGGCCGCCGAGTAGAGGTTGAAGACCGTGTGGGCGCCGATGCCCAGGGCCGACAGGGCCATCAGGCCGAAGGAGTACGGATACTCGCCGCGGAGCAGGAGGAAGAACACCGCGCTCGCCGCCAGCGACAGCAGGGCCGCCGCCGCGAAGACGGCCGGGGACAGCCGCCCGATGCGGCCCAGCGCCCTGGAGGTGTCCGTGACGGCCAGCGCGGGCAGCAGCACCAGGCCGATGCCGTCGGCGAAGACCACGCCCAGCAGCCGCTTGGGGAAGTTGTTGTAGATCGAGTACACCCCGACCTCGGACGCCTCCGCCCAGTGGTTGAGGAAGATCACGTCCACCCCGAACAGGACCGCGCTGAGACCGCCGAGGGCGGTGAGGTAGGCGCCGTGCCGGTACAGCGAGCGGGCGAGCGCGCGCGACCAGGAGCGCGGGTCGACCCGGAAGCCGACCGCGGACACCAGGGCGAAGAGCAGGTTCGTGCCGATCAGCGCCAGCAGGTACCAGTCGACGTTCCCGACGTCGAGCACGAACAGCAACCAGGCCGAGACTCCCAGGTGGACGAAGGCGACGACGATCTTGAGTGCGGAGGTGAGGCCGTACTTCCGCCGGCCCCGCAGGAAGCTCTCGGTGAGATAGTTCACCGCCATCGCCAGGGCGAGGGCCAGCGCGAAACAGAGGGTGCGCAGGTCCACGCCCAGGACCGCGGTCAGGACGGGGGCGGCCAGCACTCCCGCCAGGGCCAGGGCCGTGCCCAGCACGAGGGTGGACAGCAGCGCCGTGCTGATCAGGGCCCGGTGCTCCTCGGGCCGGGCCCTCGGCAGTTCCTGGTACATGACGAAGTGCAGGCTCATCACCATGCCGACGGTGACGATCAGCGCGATCGACAGGACCAGGGTGAAGCGCCCGAACTCGGCGGCGCTGACCCCCCAGGCCACCAGCAGCGTGGTCGAGGCCGAGACGCCGCTGGCGGCCGCGTTGACGAGCATGGGGACCGCGACGCCCCGGCGGCGCTCACCGGAGCGCCCGCCGGCCCCGGACCATCCGGCGATCCAGGACCGCCCGCCGAATCGGAACCGTCCGCCGGGGCGAGGACTCACCGCGCCACCGTGGCGTAGGCGGCCAGGGTCTGCTCGGCCGTACGGGACCAGCTGTAGTTCTCCCGTACGTAGGCGGAGCCGCGGGCGCCGAGCCGCGCGGCCTCATCCGGGTCGTCGAGGCAGCGCGACAGGTCGGCGGCCAGTTCCTCGGGGCAGTCGCGCGCGCACCGCAGCGCCCCGTCCCCCACGACCTCGGGAGAGTAGCCGGGCCCGACGATCACCGGCCTGGCCAGCGCCATGGCCTCCACCGCGACCAGCCCGAACGGCTCGTACACCGACGGGAAGACGCACACGTCGGCGGCGAGGAAGTGCGTGAACAGCTCGGCCGAGTCGAGGAACCGGTAGTCGGCCACCACGTGTTCACCGGCGCCGGTCTCCTCGATCAGCCGCGCGACGACCGCGTTGTCGTCGGTCTGCGGCAACTGCGCGCCGATGATCACGACTCGCAGGTCGTCGCCGTACTGCTTGGTCAGCAGCGGCACCGCCCGGATCAGGGTGTGCACGCCCTTGTGCGCGGACAGGCGTCCGGCGAAGACCACCAACCGGCCCCGGCCCTCCGGCAGGTAGCGCTCGCGCACCCGCGAGGCGATGCGCTCACGCTCGCCGTCGGGCAGCGCGGCCAGCCGCAGCAGCTCCGCGTCCTCGAAGCCGTGCGGCAGCACCCGCAGCCGTTCCCGCGGCCAGCGGCGGGCCGCGAGGTCGTCGCGGACGCTCACGCTCGGCACGATGATCAGGTCCGCCAGGCGGGCCTGCGCCGTCTCCACCGTGTCCAGGCAGGCCGCGTGCAGGGACCGGCCGCCGGCCGGGTCGGCGTTGAGCTCGCGGGTGTGCACGTGGAAGACCACCGGCAGCCGGCCGAGCAGGCGGCACACGATGCCGGCCGGAGCCCCCATCCAGTCGTGCACGGCCACGACGGTCCCGCGCCGGTCCGCCCGGGACCGCCCCGCCTCGGCGCGGAGGATGCGGCCGGCGACGCGTACGTTGAAGGCGAGCAGTCCGGCGATCTTGGCCACCCGCCTGAGCACCTGCGGCGTGCGCGAGTTCCTGGCGTGGTCGCTGCTCGCCGTCGCCAGCCGGTGCAGCGTGACGTCCCCCAGCCGTTCGGTGCGGGGCGAGCGGCCCCGGCGGGCGGTGCCGTACACCGTGACGGGGGTGCCGCCCCGGCGCAGGGCGTCCATCATGCGCTCGGCGTAGCGGCCGAGCCCGCCCACGACGTCGGGGGGGATCTCCGAGCAGACGACGTGAACGCGGCGGAGCGGGACGGAGCCGGGGGTCAGCTCGTGCATCGCAGGTAGGTCCTTCGGGTGAACTCGAGATCGGCGGGGGTGTTGATGCCACGGGCCTCGGCGGGGTCGGCGACCGGCACCACCGTGGTCCGCCGCCCATGTTCTCGCGACAGGTACGGCAGGAAGGGCAGAAAGTTGATCTCTCCTGTCACCGCTCCCGGGCGGGCCCCGGCCAGATAGCTCCGCCAGGCCCGCTCCAGCCCGTCCACGCCCAGGCAGAAGAGGCCGACGTCGCCGAGCCCGCCGGGCCGGCACTCCTCCCCCTCCCGGGACATCCGCACGCCCAGCAGGGTCGAGGAGGCCGCGTCGTAGTCGTACTCGACGTAGGGATCGGGCAGCGCGACCAGGGGAAGGGTGAGTCCCGGCCCTCCCCCGGCGGCGCTCTCGCGGTGGGCCCGCACCACCTCGCCGACCGTCCGCGAGGACAGGTTCGCCTGGTCGCCCCAGACGACCAGGATCGCGTCATGACCCGCCCAGTACGGCGCGGCGGCCCCGAAGACCGCGTCGCCCATGCCGGTGGGCGCCTCCTGGACGCTGACGGAGACCTCGCCCCGCCCGATCATCCCGGCGGCCAGCCGCCGGAAGGGGCCCTCCCCCGGCGGGGAGAGCACCACGTGGATGTGCTCCACCCAGGGCGCCAGTCGGCGGTGCAGCAGGTCCCACACGGTGACGCCGCCGGCGATCTCGACCATGATCTTCGGGATGTCCGCGCCGAGCCGGGAGCCCTGCCCCGCCGCGGGGACCACCGCGCACAGGCGTTCCTCACCCAACGGGACCGGCCTCCGCTTCGAGAAGGGACACGATCTCCCCCAGGTCCCGTACCGGCACCGCCCCGTCCGCCGGGGCGTCCCCGTGCACCTGGAGCGTGAGCAGGCCGGCGCCGACGGCGGAGGCCACCCCGTGGGCGGAGTCCTCCAGCACGACGGCGTCGGCGGGGTCGACGGCCCAGGTGAGGCACGCCTGCCGGTAGAGGCGCGGGTCGGGTTTGCTGTACGGCACGTCGTCGGCGGTCAGCACACCGCGGAAGTACCCGGCCAGCGCGCAGGCCCGCAGGACGCCGGTGGCCGAGTCGCGGCTGGCGGAGGTGACGAGGTAGGCCGCATGGCCCCGCTCGGCCAGGAGCCCCAGCAGCCGGCGCGCCCCCGGCAGCACGGCGACGGCGCCGTCGCGGACGTAGGCCCTGTACAGCCGTTGTTTGCGGCCGGCCACCCGTTCGGCGAGCGCCGGGTCCACGCCCAGCTCCCGCACCACCTGCCGGGTGGCGGTCCCCGCGTGCGCGCCGTAGTCGAAGGAGCCGAGCGACCCCGGGGAGATCTCGGCGAGCGCGGTGCGGAAGGCGGCCTCGTGGGCCGGGGCGGAGTCCACGAGCGTGCCGTCCAGGTCGCACAGCCAGACGCGCCGCCCGGCGAGCGCCGCGGCCGCACGGTGCGTGAGCGCGCTCATCCGGCCCCCAGCAGGGAGGTCTCGCCGACGATGCGGGCCAGCGCGGCCACCGTGCGGGTCCCGGAGTGCACGCCGGGCCGCCGCGGGTCCTCCAGGTCGGCCGTGACCCATCGGATGCCCGCCGCGGCGTCCCCGCCGGGTTCCTCCGTCACGGCGGATCCCGCGCGGTGGCGCAGGACGTGGGTGATCGTGCGCCGCTCGTTGCGGGGATCGCCGAGATAGCGCAGGGTGCGCTCGACCAGGGCGCGGGCGTCCAGTCCCTGCACGTCGTGGTCGTCGCGGAGGTTGACGACGAACACCTTGGCCCCGGCCCGGCTCGCCGCGATCGCGTCCGCGATCCCGGGGGTCAGATAGCTGGGCAGCAGCGAGGAGTGCGGGGTGCCGGGGCCGTACACGACGAGGTCGGCGTGCGTGACGGCGTCCCCGGCCTCCGGGTTGAGGGAGATCCGGGCGCCGCCGCCGGCCAGGGCGTCCCGCCGGTGCCCGCCGGGAAGCGCCTCCAGCAGGGCCCGCCGCGACGGGGTGAGGGGGCTGCCGAGGAGGAACAGCTCGGAGATGGCGACCGGGTCCTGCGGGGCGACGATGTCGGCCTCGTCGGCCAGGATCCGGCCGTCCTGCTTGAGGGCCACCAGATAGGCGTTCTCGCCCCCCGTCACGTTGACCAGCCGCACCGGCGACCCGAACGTCTCGGCGCAGGAGCGGACCGCGGCGTTGAAGTCCCGGCGCAGCCGCAGGTAGGCGCCCGCGAACACCAGGTTGCCCAGCGCGCAGTCCCGCAGGTCGAGCCCGGGGTCGCCGTCGAGCCGGGCCGCCAGGACGGACAGGTCGCGCACCACCGCGGCCCTCGTGCGCGGCGGCAGCATCGCGTGCACCCGGCCGCGGGTCAGGCCGTCCACGAGATCGTCGAGGTCCCCGCGACCGGCCGAGGCGGGCAGCCGGTGGTCGAGCACGCCGATCATCGCGGCCTGGCGCGGGTCGCCCGGGTCGAGATGGAGCAGCAGGTTCTTGCGGAAGTCCGAAGGGCCGAGCATGCCCGGCAGATAGCGGCGCAGCGCGCCGGTGGACTGCCCGTTGTCGTATCCGTTGACCAGCACGGCCAGGTCGGTGTTCGGCGCCCGCAGGAGACCGCGGGCGATCCCGGCCCCGCCCCGCCCCCCGCTGAACAGGACGACGGACGCCCCGTCGAGGTACGGCGTGCCCGTCGCTCCTCCACTGGTCATCGGGCCTCCACCGGTCATCGGGCCTCCACGCTTCATCGGGCCTCCACGCTTCATCGGGCCTCCACGGGCAGACCGGCGCGTCCGGCGGCGGGGTGCGCGGCCGGGGCGCGCAGCACGCCCCGGCGCTGCAGCCACCGCCGATAGCCGAGGTAGCCCACGAACAGCGCCCGATCACGCGCCCCCCGCCAGAAGCGCCATCCCCGGCTGCCGCCA
>NZ_BOOK01000089.1 GCF_016863195.1 Paraplanobispora takensis
TTTTCCCCGCCGTGCAGGCAGAGCCGTACGGCTCGGTCGGCCGGAGCCGAGGGCCCGGATCGTTCGGGACCTTCATCCCTTACCGGATCTTTCCGACATCTCTGGCTATAGCGACAAGCAGTGACTAAAGCTCCACAAGTAATGACTTCTGGCACCGTTCGACCGCTGACGGCCGCGATCGGATGGAGCTGCAAAGACCACCGAAGAGGACGGAGGGAATCAATGAGCGCATCGACCCGTAAGGAGACCAGGGGGCTGATTCCGGAGATCTTCGACTGGCTCGAGGCACCGTTGGCCGGGCTGCGCCCGGTGATGGGGCAGATGATCCGGTTCGAGGACTACGTCAAGGACGGCCGGTACGTGCTCCGTGCCGAGCTGCCCGGCATCGACCCCGACAAGGATGTCGAGATCACCCTGACCGAGGGCGTTCTGACCATCCGCGCCGAGCGGCACCACGAAGAGAAGGAAGCACACCGCAGCGAGTTCCGCTACGGCGCGTTCACCCGCTCCATCACGCTGCCCGCCGGGGCAGACGCCAAGGACGTCAAGGCCACCTACGACCAGGGGATCCTCGAGGTCAGCGTGAAGCTCTCCGAGCACAAGCCGGAGGGCACCCGCATTCTGGTCAGCAAGCCGGACACCAGGAAGGGCTGATGACCGGAGCCGATAACCACAGCGTGCGGGCCCGCTCATCCCCAAGAGGAGCGGGCCCGCACGCTGTCCGGGAAAGCCCGGGAAAACCTTCCGGGCCGGTGGGAGGAAGCACTACCGGACTGCAGATGGCGCGTGCACCGATGGGTCTCGTCCATGCCCTCATCGTCCGGGCGGGTGCCGGAGTGCGGGACAGGGCGGAACGCCCCGTGAACGGGGGACCCCCTGCCCCGGCGGTACGGCCGTTCGGCCGCCGGAGACCCACCGAGACATGAGCTCGGGCGGGGTCTTGTGATCTGTGACGCCTCACCGGGCCCGGGCGGCGCCGGTCGGTGATCGCCCGGTGGCGGCCGTGGGCGGACCACCGCTCAGCGCGACCAGCGCCCGTGCCTGCCTGGCGTCCCGCAGCCGCACCAGCGACTCCCGTTCCAGGAACCGCACCCAGGCGCCGGTGAGTCCCAGCTGCTCGGCGATCTGCCGGGGCGTGTGGACGAACCCGTCCTGCATGCCGTACCGCAGGCGCATGATCAGTGCCTGGCGGGGCGCCAGCGTGTCGTCGACCAGCGACCGCACCCCGTCCGCCAGTCCACGCCGCTCCACGGCCTCCTCCACAGAGGACCCCTCCCCGTCCACGACGAGCTCGCCGAGACGCGTCTGCTCCTCGTCACCCACCAAGATGTCCAGGCTGACCGGCTCCGGCGGCAGCCGTTTGACGGCGGCCACTTTTTCGACCGGTTGCCCGGCCCCGGCCGCCAGCTCCTCGAGGCTCGGATCGCGTCCCAGGTCCGCCGCCAGTTCGCCTTCGATGCGGCCAAGCCGGGCGATGTCATCTATGACGCGCGTCGGCAGCCGGATCATCCGGCCCTTCTCGGCCAGCCCCCGCTGGATCGCCTGGCGGATCCACCACATCGCACAGGTGGAGAACTTGCAGCCTCTGGTGTGGTCGAATCTATCAACCGCCCGGATCAGCCCGATGTTGCCCTCCTGGATAACGTCGAGCAGCGGCAGGCCCCGGTGGGCGTAGCGTTTCGCGACCGACACGACCAGGCGCAGGTTGGCGCGGATCATGCGGTCTCTGGCCTCGGCTCCGTCGCCCGCCACGGCCTCCAGTTCGGCCCGCCGCACCTGCGGCAGCTCCGGATCGGTGTCGAGCAGGTGCCGGGCGTGGAGTCCCGCCTCGATCCGCTTACCGAGCTCGACCTCTTCCTCGGCTGTCAGCAGCGGTATCCGGCCGATCTGCTTCAGATACCGGCCGAGTGGATCAGTCGCGTACGGCTCCGCCCTCGGTGTCTTCTCCACTGTCACCGTACTCATCACTGCCTCCCCCTGCCACGTCACGTTCCTCCATGACCCGAGACGGAGGATCTTCGATGAAGATCTCCCGATCTCGGGAGAAGTGCCCTCACTCCCGGCGCGAGCTCACCGGTGTCGCCAGATGGGCTGGAGCGCGAGGGGATCTTGTGCCAGGACGGAGTCGTCGTGCTCGTAGGTGAGCCGGGAGACCACGTCCACGACGCCGTCGACGGACAGGGTGAGCCGTTCGGCGAAGGGGATCAGACTCTTGAGCTCGATCTGGCCCTCCAGGGTCACCACGCCGTCGCGCACGTCGACCGAGACCTTGCGGGGGTCTTCCCACAACGTCCGGACGACGACTTCATCGATCACCTTCCGGCGGATCTGATCGTCAGGGGCGAGGAACATCTTCAGCAGGTCGGCGCGGCTGACGATGCCGACCAGGCGCCCCGCCTCATCCACCACCGGCAACCGCTTGACGCCATGCTCGGCGATCAGCCGAGAGGCAGCCGGGATCACGGTGTCCGGCGCGACCGTCATCACGGGCGTGGTCATCAGTTCCGCCGCCGTGTCACCGCGCGCCTTCCGCCGGGTCAGGCGATCGCGCCGATGCTCGAAGAGGCGATGCCGCTCTTCGGGAGCGTCCTTGAACTCCTCTTTCCTGAGCAGGTCGGCCTCGGTGACGATGCCCACCACGTGCCCGGCGTCGTCGACCACCGGAGCGCCGCTGACCGCCCGGTCGGCGAACGCGGCGACGATGTCCTTGAACGGGGTCTGCGCGGTCACGGTCAGCACGTCTTTGGTCATGACGTCGGCGACCGTCGGCCGGTACGACTTTGCTGTCATCGTCGGATCCCTCCTCCTTTTCCGCACCATCAGTCAAGTCCCGGCCGCTTGCCGGCGGCAGGGCTGTTGGGCTGTCGGCTGCGGGACTTACGGCTCTGTCCGGCGTGATGCCGCCTTGACAGCCTGCGACCGAGGTGGCCAGCCGCCGCCGGCCCGGCTACGGGAGGTTCGTTTATATGAGATAACCACCTTACTTTACATTGTAGATTTTTAATTTTCCCCAAGGACAGTCGGCCCGAGGATGAGGACCTTCGCCCGTGTACGGGCCCCCAAGGCGGTGATGCGCTGAAAGGCGATCCCCATCAGAGGAGGCGGTGACCATGGGTACCACCGCACAACGGCGATGGAGCGCGGCCGGCGGCCTGATCGCCGTCGCGGCCGGAGCCGCGGCGACGCTTTTCGAGCGGGGCGGGGTGAACCCGGACGATCCGGCCGATCAGATCACCGCCTTCTTCACCGCCAACGGATCGGCGCTGCTGACCCAGAGCGCGCTGTTCGTGATCGGCGCGGCGGCGCTGCTGTGGTTCATCGCCGGCTTGCGCGCTTTCCTGGGCGCGGCCGAGGGCGGCTCGCAGTGGCTGGCCACGCTGGCCTTCGGCGCGGGCATCGCCCAAATCGCGGCCAATCTCACTGCTCAGACCTTCCAGATCGGGCTGGCCACAGCGCCCCCGGAGCAGGTGTCAGGCGCCCTGGTGGCGCTGACGAATGCCGCCTTCGCCCTGGCCAACGCGCCGACGGCCGTGATGCTCGCGGCCGTCGCCGTAGTGTCGCTGCGCCACCGGGCCTTCCCGGGCTGGCTGGGCCGGCTGGCCGCCGCGGCGGCCGGAGCGTATGTGATCCTGTCGGTCAGCGCCGTCGCGCCCGACGGCCCGCTGGCACCCGGCGGCGCGCTGAGCTACCTGTTGTATCCCGCGCTCGTCATCTGGCTGGTGCCCGCCGCCATCACAATGATCGCGCGAGGTGACCGGGTCGCAGAGCCGACCGGTGGCGGGGCCGCAGCCGAATGACCGCCTGCTTCGAACTGACGGTCCCGGCGGCCACCGCGGCGGTGCCGCACCCGGCCGCCCCCTTCAGCGATGGTGACGGTGTCGTCGAGGTAGACCTCCTGTACGGCGTTCAGCAGCCGGACGCCCTCGGTCATCGGCCGCTGGAAGGACTCGCGTCCGACGATCAGGCCCATGCCGCCCGCCCGCTTGTTGATCACCGCGGTCCGCACGGCCTGCGCCAGATCATCCTGGCCCGAGGACGCGCCTCCGGAATCGATCGGTCCGACCCGGCCCATGAAGCAGTTGGCGACCTGCCGGCGGGTCAGGTCGATCGGGTGGTCACCGGTCAGCTCGCCGTACACCAGGTCGCTGCTGTGGTAGCCGACATCGTCCTTGCGGAATGCCTCGTTGCGCAGGTCGACCCACAGCAGAAAAGCCTGTCTTTCGTCCCGTCGGCCAAGGACATTCGCCGCGTTCACCCGCCGTCACGCCGCAGCAGTATGGAGGTAGAGCACCAGAGCAGGACATGATCAGCGAGAAGAGATGATCACCGTGCTCACCACCCGCACCCTCGTCGCCACCACCGTTCTGGCCGCCGGCACGGCCGGGCTGCTGGCCGCCGGCACGGCCGGGCTGCTGCCCGCCGTATCGGCCCAGGCCGCCTCGGCCCCCGCTCCGCTGTGGGCGACGGCGACGCGGCAGTCCACACAGCAGACCGCACAACCGATCGTCCCGACGCTCATCGACGTGCGCGCCGCCCACCATCCGGGCCTGGACCGGCTGGTCTTCCACTTCCGCGGACCCGTGCCCGCCCAGTACGGCGCGCGCTACGTCAAGCAGCTCATCGCCGACCCGTCCGGCAAGGTTGTGCGCACCGTCGGCGACGCCCTGCTGCAGGTCCGCTTCGCCAAGGCCACCGGACACGACGGCAACGGCACCGCTTACGGGCCGGCCCGGCGCACCTACCCCCTGCCCGGCGTGATCCAGGTCGTCTCCACCGGTGACGACGAGGCGGTGCTGTCCTTCGGGGTCGGGCTCGCCAGGCGCACGCCGTATCGGGTCTACACCCTCACCCGGCCCAGCCGGGTGGTCCTCGACATCAGCACGCCGTACCGGACCGTCAAGGTGCGCGACTACTTCCTCAACAGCCGCAACTTCAACGCCGGACGGGAGCCGTACACCGCCGCCGTGCTCCGGCCGGTGATCCCGCCGAGCACCGCCTACGGCGCGCTGCAGCGCCTGTTCGCCGGGCCGACCCCGGCCGAACGCGCCCAGGGTCTGCGCTTCGTCAGCTCCCGGGCCACCGGCTTCAGCAAGCTGACCATCACCGAGGGCGTCGCCCGGGTCTATCTGACCGGCCGGTGCAGCAGCGGCGGCTCCACCTTCACCATCGCCAACGAGATCGTCCCGACGCTCAAGCAGTTCCCCTCGGTCAAGTGGGTGAAGATCTACAACGCGCTCGGCCAGACCGAACGGCCCAGTGGTCCGTCCGATTCCATCCCCCAGTGCCTGGAGCCGTGAACCGAGCCCGTACGGAGGAGCCGCACGAGACAATCTCCAAGTCCACCGGCCCGGCACGGTGACGCCGCGCCCCAGGGCCGCCAGGAAGACATCCTCGGCGATCTCCTGCGGCCGGCCGTATCTTCTCGGTTCTCGCCCCATCGGCGCCGCACCCCTTTCCCCGGACGTCACGGCCCCGCCGTGCGGGGCCACCGCCTTGATCTCCATACGGCCCCGTCGTGATCCCCCAGGCCCGGCGCGGGCCGCGCCGCCGCTCCGACCACCACCGCGGCACCCGCGACGACGGCACGGGTCACGCTCTCCCCGCCGGCGAACCCCGGGGCGGGCGCGTCCTGCAGGAGCGTCGCGGTCACCAGCTCACGAACGCCGGGGCCGACCCGCTCGGTGGCTCTCCGCCTGAAGGCCGGTTCCGATGTCCGGCCTTCAATATCCGGCGACGGCGACAAGCCCGGCAGGGCCGTCCGGGGCGGGCGAACCGGGACCTTCGACCCTTACCGCTCCCGATCCCTCAGCGGCCTCGGACTCCTATCGGGCTTCGGCAGGCCGCCGCAGGAGCCGCAGCATCGCCAGCCCGGTCAGGGCCGCGGCGGTGGCCGCCATGAGCAGGGCGCCGATCATCCAGGCGACGGCCACCGCGGGCCCGACCAGCGCCGACACCGAGAAACCGAGGACCTCTCCTGCGGTCACCGCGACCACCCAGCGCCGCCACAACCTCCGGCCCGCAGGCCACCGCCGCGGGGCATCCGCGGGGTCGAGGCGCACGGTGACGGCGACGGCCTCCCGCACCGGCATGAGCTCCTTCTCCCTGCCGACACTCCGCCCGATGGCGGCCAGCGCCGTACGGACCTGCTCGGGATCACAGCTGACGGCCGCCTGTCCGGTGTGCTCCACCCCGCGCAGGGTGAGCCGGAGCGCGGCACCGCCCTCGAGGTTGCGCCACCAGATCCGCGAGCGCCTGCTGACCAGGGTGAGGATGTCGCCGTCCTGGGCGTACTGGACCGGCACCGTGATGGCGGCGCCACTGCGGCGGCCGGTGAGCGTCAGCAGCACGACCCACCGGGACAGCAGGTCGTGCCAGGGGGTACGCAGCAGGTGCCGTATCACCGGGTTGACCAGGCGCGTCTGCATCCGGTGCGGGCGGCGGGCGTGTGGCGCCGCGGTCTCAGCCATGATCATCACCTCAGGGGCAATCAGGAGTGACGGGTGCCCGCGGGCTGTTCCGCCGGTGACGGCTCGGGAGCCGGTCGGGACCACGCGGCGTCCGCACGCCCCGGACGGCGGCCCGGCAGCAGGTAGAGAATCGGGCCGACCGGCAGGACTCACCAGAGTCCATGGTCCGGGCCAAAGGCCTCTTCGCCCGTTCATCCGGCGTCTGCGGCCCGTGATCCCGCAGGAGGGGACGCCGTCGCGGACGGGTCAGGCGCGAGGCGGTGAGCCGCTTGATGACCAGAGCCATGCCACCGACCAAAACGGCCACCGCGGCGATCAGCGGGACCAGGAGATCCTGGTGCTGTCTGGCCGCGCTCCCGGCGACGGAACCGATCACCAGGTAGACCGTCACCCAGACGGCGGCCCCGGTCATCGCCCAGCCGATGAAGCACCGGTACGGCACGGCCAGCGTGCCGGCCGGCAGCGAGCCCTCCATCGCCAGGAGAGCCAGGAGGGAGACGCCCACCACCCAGGGGCCCTGCCCGGCCGGCAGGTCGTTCAGCGCGCTCAGCATGCTTTCCTCCTCTTCCTGCCGCCCGGCGGTGCGGGCCGTACCCGGATGGGCAGGCGGCTCCGCCGGACCGGATCGGGGAACGACGTCGTCATACGGCGGCGGCCTCGACGCCGGGCAGGAGCAACGCCTCCTCACGCAGCACGACGGCGACCGCGTCGCCGTCTACGGTCTCGTGTTCGATCAGGAGCGCGGCCAGCGGATCCTGCGCCTGCTCACCGAGATAGTCCGGGGTGGTGCCGCCGTAGCCGACCGGGCCGAGCGCGGGTGACAGGCCGAAGTCGCGGATCATGCGGGTGGCGATCCGGGTGGCACCGGCCAGGTCGTCGGCCGCGCCGGTACGGGCGAGCCCGCCGGGTCCAGCAGAGCCATGAGCTCCTCCAGCGCCTCCTTCAGGTAGCCGGCGATGGCCCACACGTCGGGCACCATGTCCCGGCAGGCGACGATCCCGATGTCGAGACGGCCGTCATAGGAGAACACCGTGATGTTGAGCCCGCCGCTGACGCCGGTCACCACCGAGACCGGATAATGCGCCAGCAGACGCGCTCCGGTGACGAACAGCGGCACCTGCGGGCCGGGGACGTTCGACACGATCAGGTTCATCGGCGGGGCGGCCTGCCCGAGCAGGGCGAATGCGGCCCGGTCGGCCAGGCCGGTCAGCGCGGCGGGCAGACTCTCGGTGAACTCCCGCAGCCAGCTTGCCGGTACGGGGTCGGCGTGCGTCTTGAGCCGTTTCATGGACGCGTGCACCTCTTCGAGACGCCGCCCAGCCTCGGCGACGTGCGTCGGCAACGGCACGGTCATGATCGTGACCTGGTTACCGTGCTCCGCACCGTCGGGCCCGCGCAGCGAGAAGGGCACGCCCGCGATCAGCGGCTCGGCGGGGAGCGCGTCGTGGACGACCAGCCACCGCCGGAGCGCGCCGGACGCCAGCGTCATGACCACGTCGTTGACCGTGACGCCGAAGGCGTTCTTGACCCGTTTGACGTCGTCGAGAGAGCTCGGCGAAGGCGAAACGGCGGTGGGCGGAGACCGCCCCGCTCAGCGGTGTGCGCGGGGCGGGCGGGTGCGGCAGCTCTCAACCGCTGGCGCAGCTGCTCGATGCGGCCCGTCCGGTCCTTCAGCAGCACGAGCAGCTCGTCCCGGGACACCTCGCGTCCCAGGATCGCCAGCCCGGCGACGCTGGCCACGTCCGCCGCCGTCTCGAAGCCCAGGAACTGGCTGTCCAGCGCGCTCAGCTGACGCATCACGACCTCCCCGGCCGGACCCTCCGATGCGGTTCACCAGGGGTCTGCTTCGTGTCCCGCCGGAATGTTCCGCAAGCCCTCGTACGCGTCGCGCGCGGAGAGCTTTCCGTCGATGACGTGCTGGATGGTGTGGCAGATCGGCAGGGGCAGCCCGTGCCGATCGCCGAGCTCGACGGCCACCCCGGCGGTCCTGACGCCTTCGGCGACCGAGCACATCGCGCCGAGAACGTCGTCGAGCCTGTGGCCCCGTCCCAGCCGCTCCCCGACGTGCCGGTTACGGCTCTGCGGGCTCATGCAGGTGGCCAGCAGATCGCCCATCCCGGTGAGTCCGGCGAAGGTGGTGCTCTCGCCGCCCATCGCCGTGCCCAGCTGGGTGATCTCCGCCAGGCCCCGGGTGATGACCGCGGCGCGGGTGTTGTCCCCCACGCCGAGGCCTTCGGCCATTCCGGCCGCGATCGCCACGACGTTCTTGAGCGCACCGCCGATCTCACAGCCGATCACATCGTGGTTGACGTACACCCGGAGCAGTCCCCGGTGCAGCACCTCCTGCAGGGCGGTGGCGACCGTGAGGTCCTCGGTGGCCACGACGGTCGCCGCGGCCTTGCCGGAGAGGATCTCCTTGGCCAGGTTGGGGCCGGTCAGTGCCGCTGCCGGGTGCCCCGGCAGCAGCTCTCGGATGATTTCGGTCATCCGCAGCAGCGTCCCCTGCTCCAGTCCTTTGGACAGGCTGATCACCGGGATCCAGGGCGGGACATGGGGGCACGCCCGGCGCAGGACGTCGCGGAACCCGTGGGAGGGCACCGCGATGATGAGCAGTTGCGCCGTTTCCGTGGCCGTCTTGAGGTCCGCCGTAGCCACCAGGCGCTCCGGCAGGGAGAATCCTGCCAGATACAACGGGTTGACGTGCATGTCGTTGATCTGTTGTGCGAGGCCGGGCTCGCGGGCCCACACCGTCGTGTCATGGCGTTTGGCCACCAGTGACGCCACCGTGGTCCCCCAGGAGCCGGCCCCGACGACCGTGACCTTCATGACCCGCTCCCTCCCACATCGCCTCAGCGCGCTAACGAGATGAGGTCCTGCGGCCGAGCACCAGGTAGGAGATCGGCCCGAAGGGCTGGACGATCAGGAACGGCCACCACAGCGGCTTGCGTCCCCTGATCTGCCCGGCGGGCCGGCGCCACAGGTCGGCGGCCGCCGTAGCGGTGAGTGAGAGCTCGATGGAGGCCAGCGCGAGGATCACGGTGCGCTGCCGGTCGGAAAACTCGCTCCAGCGCCGGTGCGAACGTGTCGGTGTCATGGTTACTCCTCCGTCGGCAGGGCCACGGGGTCGATGCGGAACAGCGCGGTGCGCACCTCGCCCGGCTCATCGGTGGTGTCAACGCGGCCGGCCACGGCCTTCAGCACGTCCACGGTGGTGATCATCCCGATCAGGCGGCCACGATCGTCGAGGACCGGCACCGCGTCGCAGGCGGCATCCAGCATCGCTCCGGCCACCTCGGAAAGGCGATGATCCGGGCGGGCGCGCGGCGTCCGGTGCCGGCCGAGCAGGTCGCGGACCGGGCGGTGGGACTGCTGGGCGGGGCCGCCGGACCAGCTGTCGGACACGTCCTGGCGGGTGAGGATGCCCAGCAGCCGGCCGTGGGCGTCGAGCACCGGCAGATGGTGGACCTCCGCCCGGCGCATCAGCTCCCAGGCCATCAGCGGCGACTCCTCGGGAGGGATCGTGACCAGAACACGGCTCATCACCTGCCCGGCGGTCAGCGCCTCGGTGGTCGGGGTCTTGGCGTTCATCGTTCCTCCTTGCGGGGCCGTACCACCGCGACCGGGCAGTGCGCGCGGTGCAGCACACCGTGACTGACCGAGCCCAGCACGGCTGAGCTGAATCCACCCAGCCCACGCGAGCCGACCACCACCAGGTCCGCCCGGCGTGATTCCTCGGACAGCACGTGGATCGGGTGGTCGCAGACGGCCGACTCCTCCACCTCGACGTCCGGGTACTTCTCCCGCCAGGGCGCCAGGTACTGCCGGGCCACGGCGGCCTCGTCCTGGAAGACCCGCTCCACGACCGGGCTGCAGCCCAGGGCGTACGGCGAGCTCATCGGCATCTGCCAGGCGTAGACGGCCCGCAGCCGGGCTCCGCGCCGCCGGGCCTGAGTGAAGGCGTACTCCAGTGCGGCCTCCGAATGCTCCGAGCCGTCGAAGCCGACGGCGATCACACCGTGCACGCTCCGAGCCACCGTACGCACCACCACGACCGGACCGGCGGCGTGCCCGGCCAGCGCCAGGCCCACCGAGCCGAGCACCAGCCCGGAAAAGCCGCCCAGCCCTCTGCTGCCGATCACCAGTTCGTCGGCTCCTTCGGACTCGGCCCTGAGCCGCTCGACCACCGCCCCGGTGGCCAGACTGGTGGTGATCTCGGTGGCGGAGGCATGCTCCCGGGCCCGTCGCACGGCCGCCTCCAGCGTCTGCGGGCCGTATCCGGCCGCCGAGTCGTCGACCGTTCCGGCTCGGAAGAAGGGAGCGGCGACGGTCCATGGCTCACGCACATTCACAATCTTCAGTGCCGCGCCGCGGCACGCGGCCTCCTCGCTCGCCCAATCCAGCGCCGCCGTCGCGGGGGCGGACCCGTCGACGCCGACGACGATCAGTCCGGTCACGGCCGGCCTCCCTTCCGAAAAGGGCCGGTGTCCTTACGTCTCCATCGCACACGTCCATCGCACACGCGCGCGCGGGTTCCGTCACCGGCCGAAGGTCATCTCCTGCAGGGACCAACGCCTCCCAGGGGTGATCCCACAGGTGCGGCCGGCGGGCGGGACACCCGCTCAGCGCCGCACACCAGGATCGTGTGACGGGGCCGGGTGGATACGGAAGACCGGATGGTGCGGGGCCACGGCCTCGAAGGACTCCAGTGGCGCACGCCGGCTGACCGGGATGTGCGGGCGGGCGCCCGGGGCCAGGGCGAGATAGCGGCGCAGGATCGGGGCGCGCTGCGCCACCGCGACCTCCTGCAGCAGGACCGGGCGGCGGCCGCCGCGGCGCAGGACCGCGCGACCGCCGGCGGCGCGGACGTTGCGGACCCAGTTCGCCTCCTCGCCCAGCATCGAGACCAGGTACTCGCCGCCGTCGTGGTCGGCCACGACCACGGGCACCGCGACCGTCCGGCCGCTGGTGCGGCCGGGCACCTCCAGGACTGCGGCGCGGCGGGGCACGAGCCGGCCCCAGGCGAACTGGAGCACATCCAGCCGGATCAGGGCCCGTGCCAGCCTGCCGGGGCGGCCGTGGCGGTACATCCACCGCTTGAGCGCGTACAACGGGGCGCTGACGTGGATCGGCATCGGCCCTCTCCTTCCTTTTTCAGCCCTGCCAGAGGGTGTGGTGGGACCACACCGCCTGCAGCGCCTGGACCAGGGTGGTGGCGGTGAAGATCCACACGGCGATGACCGCGGCGCTCAGCACGCCGGAGGCGACGATGGCCCCCGTGCCGCGCTCGCGGCCGGGTGCCAGAGCGCGCCGGACGACGACCAGCACGGTCACCGCCAGGACGAAGCAGGAGACCGCCAGGGCGTCGCCCTGATGGGCGTGGGAGAGGACGGTCGGCGGCAGTTGCCGCCCCGCCCGGCGCGCCGTTGCCGTCAACTCCTCGTACAGCGCGGAGCCGGCCTGCTCGGCCCAGAGGGCCGCGGCCAGGTTCAGCACGCCGGCGGCCACCAGGGGCAGGCGCAGGCCGCGCCGTACCGCGGGACGCCAGGCGTAGAGGAGGGCCAGCAGAGCCGTCAGCGGGGCGGTGACGATCACCAGATGACCGGCGAGGACGTGGACCGGCATGGTCGGGAACCTCCAGGAGAACGGGACCGGAGACAGCATCTTCCCTTTTGGCACACTCTGTCAATAAGTCGCTGCCCGCCAAGATGACATGGCTTGATAGCCTGGAGTGATGGCACTGCCCCTTCGCGAGCGCAACCGGCTGGCCGCGCGACCTGCCCTGAAGCCCGGCCGCCGCCTCCTGCGGCACAGCGCGAAAGCGACACGAGGAGAGCGACGGTTCGGATCGACGCCGGGTCGGGATCCGGCGGCCTCACCGCGCACCGTTGGCAGCGCATCAATGCCGGTTGCTTCACCTGCTCGCATCCGATGCGGCCCCGGTCTTCCCCCGCTGTCCACCGGGGAGCGGCCGGAGGGCTCCTCAGACCCATCGTCACCGGTGAGACCTCAAGACCGCTTCCCTGGTCAGCCAGACTTTCCGGACATGACTGACCGGCGGGCGTTCACCGCACCCGCCGGTCCTCCGTACCGGCATGATCACCTCCGTGCCGGCTGCTCCGGCTCGATGACCTCGTGCACATCACGCCCGGACGGCGGAGCGCCGGGGATGCCGAGCGCGTGCCGCAGCGTCGAGATGAGCCACAGTGCGATCGTGGCGTAGAACAGCACCGCCAGCGCGACCTCGCTGGCGGCGACCAGCCCGATGATCCCGGCCACCAGCGCCGTGACGCCGAGCAGGCTCGCGACCACGGTGAACAGCCGCGTCGCCGGTGTCCGCTCACCGCCGTACAGCTCATCGGCCGCGCTGAGCGCGCACCCGCCGACCAGACCGAGTACCAGAATGGTCGCGGTGGCGCCCCGCACGCCGGAGATGACCGGCAGATCCGCTCCCTGCAGGAACGCCGCGTAGACCGCGACGTTGACACCCGCGACCGCGGTGGCGACCGCGTCCTTCCAGGTCAGCCTCATCATGCTCACCCCCTCTCATCTTCCCGAGGGTCCTCTCGCTGATGAGGTCCCTGCCTTCAGAGTCCCGCCGGGCATGGGGTGCGGGCAGTGCCGTAGGTCCCTCATATCGCGATGTCGGTCACACGTGCGCGGGCACAGCCGTGCCCCACGCGGGTGATCCGTCCTCACACCGCCCGGCCATGCGGGTCCATCGGCGTGCCGGTTCGGGACTTTCGGCCGGTGGGAGGGGGCACGGCCGGGTGGTGCGCTGGCAGGGTAAGCCGTTTCCTCGGTGTCTCCCGGAAAGGAGCCGGGATCATGAACGCCTACCCCATACGGGTGCGCGCACGCCTGGACGAGCCGCTGAACCGGGGGCTGTGGCTGGTCAAATGGCTGCTGGCCGTCCCGCACTACCTCGTCCTGGCACTGCTGTGGATCGCCTTCACCGTCCTGACGGTGATCGCCTTCTTCGCCATCCTGTTCACCGGCCGCTACCCGCGGCCGATCTTCGAATTCAACCTCGGCGTGCTGCGCTGGACCTGGCGCGTGGCCTACTACAGCTACGGCGCCCTGGGCACCGACCGCTATCCGCCCTTCACCCTCGGCCCGGCCCCGCACTATCCGGCCACCCTTGAGATCGACTATCCGGCCCGGCTCTCCCGCGGCCTGGTCCTGATCAAATGGTGGCTGCTGGCCATCCCGCACTATCTCGTCGTCGGGCTGTTCACCAGCGGCAGCGCCGTCACCTGGCGCGGCGACCTGCCCGATGCCACCGGCGGCCTGCTGTACACCCTGGACTGGGGTGGCCTGAGCGGCCTGCTGGTCCTCATCGCCGCCCTCATCGTGCTGTTCACCGGCCGCTACCCGCGCGGCGTGTTCGACTTCGTCCTGGGCATGAACCGCTGGGCGCTGCGCGTGGCCGCCTACGCCACGCTGATGACCGACGCCTACCCGCCCTTCCGCCTGGATGCGGGCGGGGACGACCCTGCGGGGCGACGGCTTCCGGGTGAGGAAGCCGGTGCCGTACCGGAGGAGGAGTGGGCCGGCGCCGTGCCTGCGGGCGGGCAACGGCAGTACGCCGGTGCAGGAGCCTCCCCGGACCTGCCACCGGCCTATTCCTCCGTTCCCCCGCCGCCGCATGCTTCCGGTTCCCTGCCGCCACAGCACCACGGGTGGTCGGCCGGGGCGATCGCCTCCATCCTGCTGGGCTCCCTGCTCGTGTTCTCCGGGCTGGGCACCGGGGCCGTCGGAATCGGCGCCGCGGTGCTCGACTCCGCGCGCGGGCCCGGCGGTTTCATCAGCACCGACACCGAGCGGGCCGGCACACCCGCCTACGCGCTCGTCTCCGAGGAGTTCGAGATCGCGGGACAGGGCGTCGGGTTCCTGCGCGACGCCGTCGGCCGGCTCCGCATCCAGGTCACCGGGACGGGTGAACCGCTGTTCGCCGGGATCGCCCCGCAGCATGAGGCCGAGGAGTATCTGGGGAACGTCGCCCATGACCGGGTGACGCACCTGGCCTTCTCCCCCGGCACGGGCGGCGACGTCCGCTACGTCCATATCCCGGGCGGGGCTCCCGCCTCCACTCCCGGTGCTCAGAAGTTCTGGGCCGCCCAGGCCAGCGGACCCGGACGGCAGATGCTGAGCTGGGACATCCAGCCGGGTGACTGGGCCATCGTCATCATGAACGCCGATGCCTCTGCCGCGGTGGCCGCCGACATCCGGGTAGGGGCCACGCTGCCCGGATTGGACGCCCTGGTCCTGGGACTGTTCATCGCCACGGCAGTGCTGCTCCTGATCGGCTTCGGGCTGATCGTGCTGGGCATCCGCCTGGCCGCCGTCACATCCCCGCCCGTGCGCACCGGCCCCCCGCCGGTCGTCACCAGGACGGGGTGAACCACCGTCCGCAGGACCGGCGCTCACGCGGTTCCCACAGGTCCTGCGGAACAGCCGGCGACGATGCGGCCGGGACGTGATCCCGGCCGCATCGTCGCCGGCTGTTCCAGCGGCCGTATCGCCGGCTCTCACTCGCCGGAAGGTCGCCGGGGCGGGACGACCACCAGCGGGCAGTACGCATGATGCAGCAGCGAGTGGCTGACCGATCCGAGCAACAGCCCTTTCAGATCTCCGCGCCCGCGGGACCCCACCACCAGCAGGCCCGTCCCGGCCGACGCCTCCTTGAGGGCGTCCACCGGGTGGCCGTTGACGGCCTGCGCGGTGACCTTGACGTCGGGATGGCGCTCGCCCCAGCCGGCCAGCGCCTCGGCCAGCACCCGCTGCTCGCCGCCCTGGCGTTCCCCTGCCGATGTCAGCAGGCCGGGCGCGCCCTCGATGACGGGCCCGCTCCAGGCGTGCACCGCCCGCAGTTCGGCCCCGCGCCGCGACGCCTCGGCGAAGGCGAAGGCCAGGGCCTGCGCCCCGGCGGGCGAGCCGTCGACCCCGACCACCACCGGCCCACCCCATGCCGCCCCGGGTGCGTCCTGGCCGGTAGGCGTGGCGCGGATCACGGCCACCGGGCAGGAGGTGTGGCCGGCCACACCCAGGGCCACCGAGCCCACCAGCATGCCCAGGAAACCGCCCAGCCCGTGGCTGCCGACCACCAGCAGTTCCGCGTCCTCGGCGGCCCCGATGAGGCCGAGGCGCGGATCGCCCGGCAGCAGCAGCGACTCCACCCCGACCGCGCGGCCCTCGGCCTGAGCCCGTTGCACGCCTTGGGCCAGTGTGTCGGTGGCGCCGCCGCGCATCCACCGGCCCACCTCGGCATGCGGCGCGTCCTCGGGCATCTCGAACGCCCAGGCCGGCATGATGTGCACCACGCGCAACCCGACGCCGCGCAGCTCGGCCTCCCGTACCGCCCAGCCCACCGCCTCCAGGGCGGCATGCGAGCCGTCGACCCCTACAATGATCATGTCGTCCTCCGGTCGTTCACAGGGCCGCGAACGCGGCGTCCCGGTCCTGCCTGGTCACCACGCGGGCATCGGGTCCGGGGAACACGAGGCTCTCGCGCTCATCGTCCACCCAGCGCACCATGTAGGGCGGGGAGCCGTCGGGGTGCCGCAACTGCGTGATCACCCCGATCCGGCGGACGTCGCCGCCGTGGGTGCCCCCGACGATCAGCCTGTCGCCCACCGTCGCTTTCATCGCGAGCTCCTCTCCTGCATCGTCATCCGCCGGGCGTGACCGGCCGGTGGATCATCCGAGGGGACTACGCCGTACGACGTCGCACAGCGCCTCCCGCCTTCACCCTCATCCTTCAGCGGGTCCCATCTCCATCACAGAGGCGACCGAAGGAGATATCCGGGCACAAAGACCCTGTCTTCGCTATTTCCCACTGTTTCTGGGAGCGGATTGACACACCGGGTTTCTATTCATCCGGGGGCACGAGGGCTAGCGTCGGAGCCATGATTCGCGTGTTCCTCGTGGACGACCACGAGGTGGTGCGGCGCGGCGTGGCCGCACTGCTCGACTCCGAAGACGACATCGAGGTCGTCGGCGAGGCCGGGGGCGCCGAGTCGGCCATCGCCCGCATCCCGGCCTTGAGGCCCGACGTCGCCGTGCTGGACGTGCGCCTGCCCGACGGCAGCGGCGTGAACGTCTGCCGGGAGGTGCGCTCCCGCCTGTCTTCGGTGGCCTGTTTGATGCGGCCCGTCGGCGACCAGGCGCGCGGCGGCCTCGGCTGAGGTGAGCCCCGCTCCGGCAGAGGACACGGTGGTCATGCCTCCCACCCTCGCCGAAGTCATCCGGGCCTCGTAGAGCCGTGCGCCCCACCCCCCTCGGGGGCCTTCGGCCTCCGGTCGCACCCGTGCCGTACGACGTGACAATCACCTGCAAGCCGCTCCCGTGGCCAGGTTGCCCGGCCTTACGGGACCCGCGCGGCTGACGGACCAAAGTCCCGGCCACCGGTGACCGCACGGCCCTGCCGGAACCCCGTGCGCGCCGATCAGCATGGCGGTGAGAGCCCTCGACGAAAGCGGTGCGCCATGACTGCCATGACCGACCCACGGCGATCCTCCACCGCGTCCGCCGATGCGGCCCGCGATGAGTACGATGTCCTGCTCCGTGACGGCGGCATCGCCCACGTGCGCCCGCTGCACCCCGATGATCGGGACGCGCTGCACGACATGGCCGACCGGATCTCGGAACGCTCGTCCTATCTGCGGTTCTTCACCGGCGGCACGAAGCCCGCCCACCAGTACGTAGAGCAGATCACCGGCCCCGGCTACCGGGGCCGCGCCCTGGTGGCACTGGCAGGCGGGCGGGTGGCGGGGATCGCCGAGTACTTCCCGGACGCCGAGGGCAAGCGGGCCGAGATGGCCGTCCTGCTCGATGACACCGCGCAGAGCCACGGCCTGGGCACGCTGTTGCTGGAGCATCTGGCGCTGGATGCGGCCGAGCACGACGTATGCGAGCTGACCGGTGACGTGCTCCCTGACAACATGGCCATGATCCACGTGCTGCGTGACATCGGTATGGAGGTGAAGCTGCGCTTCGACAGCGGCGTCGTGCGCCTGAGCATCGCACTGTCGCCGCCCGCGCCCGGTCTGCAGGCGCGCGTCGACGCGCGTGATCACGAGGCCGAGCGCGCGTCGCTGACCCGCCTGCTCTCGCCCCGTTCCGTGGCGGTGATCGGCGCGAGCCGCGACCCGGCCTCGATCGGCCACCGGGTGCTGCGCAACCTGATCGACGGCGGCTTCCCCGGGCCGATCTATCCGGTCGACCCGAAAGCCGGGCGGGTGGCGGGGCTGACCGCCCACCCCTCGGTCCGGGATGTGCCCGGCCCGGTGGAGCTGGCCGTGGTGGCCGTTCCGGCGCGGCACGTCCCGGACGTCGCCCGGGACTGCGCCGAGGCGGGTGTGGCCGGGCTGGTGGTCCTCACCGCGGGCTTCGCCGAGAGCGGGAATCCCGACGCCGAGAAGGAGCTGCTGCGCATCTGCCGCCGGGCGGGCATGCGGCTGGTCGGCCCGAACTGCCTGGGCATCGCCGACACGCCGGCCGATCTCAACGCCACCTTCCTCGGGCAGACACCCGCTCCCGGCCGGATCGGCGTGATGTCGCAGTCCGGCGCGGTCGCGGCCGGCCTCGTCGATAGGCTCGGCACCCTCGGGCTGGGCGTGTCCTCATTCGTCTCGGTCGGCAACAAGGCCGACGTCAGCGGCAACGACCTGCTGGAGTACTGGGAGGACGACGGGGCCACCGATGTCATCGCGCTGTATCTGGAATCGTTCGGCAACCCCCGCAAGTTCGCCCGGATCGCCCGCCGGGTCGGCACCCGCAAGCCGATCCTGCTGATCAAGAGCGGCCGGTCGGCCTCCGGCGACCGCGCGGTGCGCTCGCACACCGCCGCCGCCGCAACCCCGGACATCGCCGTCGACACCCTGGTCCGCGCCTCCGGCGTGATCCGCCTGGACGGCGTCGCCGAGTTGCTCGGCACCGCGCTGCTGCTGACCACCCAGCCCCTGCCGCGCGGCCCGCGCGTCGCCATCGTCGGCAACTCCGGCGGGCCGGAGGCGATGGCCGCCGACGCCTGCGAACGGCAGGGGCTGACCGTGCCCGAGCTGTCCGAACCGGTCAGGACCCGGCTCGCCAGGCGGATGCGCGCCTCGGCGGCGCTGGGCAACCCCGTCGACCTGACCGCGGCCGCCGACGCCCGCGAGTTCGGCTTCGCGATCAAAACGGTTCTCGGCGATCCCGGCGTCGACGCCGTCCTGGTCGTCTGCACCCCGCCGTTCGGCTCCGGCCCGGAGCAGACCGGCAAGGCGATCGCCACCGCCGCGCAACACGCGGGCAAGCCGGTGCTGGCCTGCCTGGTCGGGCACGATGGACTCATGAGCGGCCGGATTCCCGGCTACGCCTTCCCCGAGCAGGCCGTGGCGGCGCTGGCCCGCGCCGCGCGAACGCTCGTCCGTGCGGAGCTGGCGCGGCACCCGCAGGGCTGCCGGCTGACTCCGCAGGCGGCGGCCGGGCTGCTGCGCTGCTACGGCCTGAACGTGGTCGAGTCCGTCGAGGCAGACGATCCGGACAGCGCCGCCGCAGCCGCCGCGCGCATCGCGGGCCCCGTCGCGCTCAAGGCGACCGGACCGGCGCTGGTCCACAAGAGCGACGTCGGCGGCGTGCGCCTCGGTCTGAACGGTCCCGGGGAGGTGCAGCGGGCCTACCGGGAGATGGCCGAGGCCATCGGCCCGGCGATGACCGGTGTGATCGTGCAGCCCCTGCTGACCGGCGGCGTGGAGACCATCGTCGGCGGCGTGAACTACCCCGCCTTCGGGCCGCTGGTCATGGCCGGCATGGGCGGCGTGGCCGCCGACCTGCTCGCCGACCGCGCCTTCCGGGTGCCGCCGCTCACCCCGGCCGCCGCCACCGAGATGATCAAAGAGCTGCGCTGCTCGCCCCTGTTGTACGGCTACCGCGGCCGGCCTTCGGTGGACGCCACAGCAGAGACGCCCACGAAACGATGATCACACCGACGGGCCCGCTCAGCCCGCTCACTCATCTCGCATCTCAGGAACGGGCAAGGGGGCCCATCAGGTGGACACCGGTCATACGCGGTGAGCGGACCACTACCACGTGCACGCTCACCGAGCCGAGCCCTCGCGGCGTGGCGGCCAGGGCCGGTCGGCCCATGACTGCGGGCCCATCGGCCGTATCCCCCTGCCGTCCCGGCAT
>NZ_BOOK01000090.1 GCF_016863195.1 Paraplanobispora takensis
CGGGTGGACAAGCTCATCGCCGGCATGTGACCGGGTGGAGCCGGGGAACCGACGCCGCACCGGCGGGGATCATGTCCCGTCGCGCTGGACCGTCCCCCTCTACCCGGGGAGACACGATGGAACTCTCTCAACGACCGGAGTGACTCCCGGCGCGGGCCTTGCGGTGGAGAGGACTCACGCAGCCTCGCCGGGAACGCCCAGGCGGGGACGCCCGGCGGGTACGGCCCGGCCCGCGGAGTGGATGGGACCGGCGGTCCGCGTGAGGGGCAGGCCGGTGCCGCCCCGGCGCAGGGCGACGAACTCCGCGGCGATGGACAGGGCGGTCTCCTCGGGGGTGCGGGCGCCCAGGTCGAGACCGATGGGCGAGCGCAGCCGCGACAGCTCCGCCTCGCTCAGACCGGCCGCGCGCAGGCGGGCCATGCGGTCGGTGTGGGTACGGCGTGAGCCCATCGCCCCCACGTAGGCGACCGGGAGCCGCAGCGCGACCTCCAGCAGCGGCACGTCGAACTTGGCGTCGTGGGTGAGCACGCAGACCACGGTCCGGGAGTCCACCCGCGTGCGGGCGAGATAGCGGTGCGGCCAGTCGACGACGACCTCGTGGGCCTCGGGGAAGCGGCGCGGGGTGGCGAAGACGGGCCGGGCGTCGCAGACCGTGACGTGGTGGCCGAGGAAGCGGCCGGCGCGGGTGAGCGCGGCGGCGAAGTCGATGGCGCCGAAGACGAGCAGGCGGGGCGGGGGCGCGTAGGCCTCGGCGAAGACGGTGACCTCCCGCCCCTCGCAGCCGATGGTGCGAACGCCGGTGAGCCCGGCCTCCAGCATGGCCCGCGCCTCGGCCACCACGACCCCGGCGGTCGTCTCCTCCCCGGAGTCGCCGAGAACCCGGTCCCCGAAGACCGCCAGGAGACCCGTGTCCGGACCCGGACGACCACCGGCGCCCTCGGCCCGGCCGGTACTGCCGACCGGACCGACGCTCTCGGTCGGGCCGGTGTCCTCGCTCGGATCCACACTGCCGAGGTCGCGGACGATCGCGACAGGTTCGCCCCGCCGTACCGCCTCCAGGGCCTCGGCGAGCACCGGGACCGCCGGAGAGGCGGCCGGGAACGGCCAGACGAGCACCTCGATCGTCCCGCCACAGGTCAAGCCCACGGCGAAGGCGTCGTCGTCGGAGTAGCCGAAGCTCCGCCGGGCGGGCTCTCCGGTCCGGATCGCCTCCCGGCAGAGCTCGTAGACGGCGCCTTCGACGCAACCACCGGAGACGCTGCCGACGGCCTCACCGTCGCCGTTCACCGCGAGCGCGGCCCCCGGCTGCCGGGGGGCGCTCCCCCCGACCCCGATCACCGAGGCGACCGCGAACGCCCGCCCTTCCCCGAGCCACCCGAGCAGCTCGTCGGCGATTTCACGCATCGGAAGAACCTCCAGTCGTCACGGAAGAACAGCCCCTCGCCGTACAACGGCGCCGCCGTACGGAGATCGGCCGGGGGACTCGGGATCAGGTGAAGAGGCCCTCGACGGCGCCGATGCCGAAGTAGGCGACGAAGACGGCGCTGATGACCCACAGGAGCCAGTGGATCTGGTCGAAGCGGCCGCGGGCGGCCTTGATGACGGTGTAGGCGATGACGCCGGCACCCACTCCGTTGGTGATGGAGTAGGTGAAGGGCATCAGCGCGATGGTCAGGAAGGCCGGGATGGCCAGGTCGATGTCGTCCCATTCGATCTTGCGGGCGGCGGTCATCATCAGGGCGCCGACCAGGACCAGGGCGGGGGCCGCGGCCTGGGCGGGTACGACGGCCGCCAGCGGGGTCAGGAACATCGCCCCCGCGAAGAGCGCGCCGGTCACCAGGCTGGCGAGGCCGGTGCGAGCGCCCTCCCCGACTCCGGCGGCCGACTCGACCACGATGGTGTTGGCGGAACCGCCGGTGACGCCGCCGATGACGGCGCCGAAGCCGTCGATCGTCAGGATCTTGCCGACGCCCGGGATGCGGCCCTGCTCGTCGGCCATCCCGGCCTCCTCGCCGACGCCGAGGATGGTCCCCATCGCGTCGAAGAAGCCGGACAGCACCAGGGTGAACAGCACCACCGTGGCGGTGAGCACGCCCGCCGCGCCGAAGCCGCCGAACAGGTCCACGTCGAACAGCAGGCCGAAGTCCGGCGTGGAGACGATCTTCTCGGGGAGCTCGGGCGTCACCACGCCGGGCCACTTCACCCCGTCCACCAGCGCGTTGATCACGATGGCCAGTACGGTGGCGGCCACGATGCCGATCAGGATGGCGCCGGGGACGCGCCGGGCGAACAGGGCGAACATCAGCAGCAGGCCCACGCAGAAGACCACGATGGGCCAGCCGGACAGCCGCCCGCCGGTGCCGAGGGTCACCACGGTGCCCTCGCCCCGGCCGACGAAGCCGGCGTCCACCAGGCCGATGAGCGCGATGAACATGCCGATGCCGACGCCGATGGCGTGCTTGAGCGGGGTGGGGATGGCGTCCATGATGAGCTGCCGGATGCCGGTGAGCGCGAAGATCACGATCACCACGCCCTCCAGCACGACCAGGCCCATGGCCTGGTTCCACGTCATGTGCGGGGCGGCCTGGAAGGCCACCACGGGGGCGATGCCGAGACCGGAGGCCAGGGCGAAGGGGGCGTTGCCCACCAGGCCCATCAGGATCGTGGTGATCGCGGCGGAGAGCGCGACCGCGGTGGTGAGCTGGGGGACGGTCATCGCGGCGCCGGTCACGTCCTTGGCGCCGCTGAGGATGATGGGGATGAGCAGGATGATGTAGGCAACGGCCACGAACGTGGTGATGCCGCCACGAACCTCCCTGGCGACCGTCGTCCCCCGGCCGGTGAGGTCGAAGAAACGGTCGATCCAGGTCCGGGAGGTCCCGGAGGCGCCGGGCGCCTCGGGGTCCTCGCCGGAGGGCCGGGTCTGCAGCTGGGTCATGGTCGGGCCCTCCCAAGGGCGTAGTCGACCCACGGAGGACCCCGGTGGCCGGACCGGGGTCGTCCGCATGGTTCGAGGGGGTGCGGTTGTGGGGTCTCTCCCGTTCACCCACGGGGGGTGGGGGTGTCCCGTGCTTCTCCCCGCCTGCCGCGGTCGCTTCGGCGAAGAGTCACGGGACGCCCCTAAAACGCCCGCGAGTCAGCATAAATCCTGACAAAGGGTGCGTTTCGCGATACGAGTGAGGGCTGCCCCTGTTGGTCAACTGCCTCCGGCGATGTGCTCCGGACGAACCGGCACTCGGGTGAGTGCGAGACCCGTGGCGTCGCGGATGGCCGCGACGATCGCGGGAGTGGAGGAGAGCGTGGGTGGCTCCCCGGCGCCGCGCAGCCCGTATGGGGCGCGCGGATCGGCGTTCTCCAGGATTTCCAGGCGCATCGGCGGCATGTCGAGGATGGTCGGGATCAGATAGTCGGTGAACGACGGGTTGCGCACCTTGCCGTCCGCGACCACGATCTCCTCCATCACCGCCAGGCCGAGGCCCTGGGCGGTGCCGCCGTGGATCTGCCCCTCCAGCGAGAGGCGGTTGAGGATCTTGCCGACGTCCTGGACGGCGGCCAGCTCCACGACCTTCACCAGGCCGAGCTCGACGTCGACGTCCACCACGGCCCGGTGGACGCACAGAGCGAGCTGCGTGTGCGAGTCCCCCCTGCCGCTCACGGGGTCCATGCCCGTGGTCGGCTCGTGGTGGTACTCGCGGGTCTCCTCGACGACGGCGTCGCCGAGGACGTCTTCGATGGTGGCGAGCACGCCCGCGCTCTCCGAGACGACCTTGCCGCCGGCCAGCGACAGGTCGTCGTAGCTACGGCCCAGCTTCGCGGCGGCCAGGGCGAACACGCGCTCCCGCACCGCCTGGCAGGCCGTCATCACCGCGCCGCCGGTCATGTAGGACTGGCGCGAGGCGGAGCTGGAGCCGGCGTCGCCCACCTGGTTGTCGGCCGGGTGGATGACGACCCGGCCGACCCCCAGCTCGGTGCGGGCGATCTGGGCCTCCAGCGTCACCAGCCCCTGGCCGACCTCGGCGGCCGCGGTGTGCACCAGCACGGTCGCCTCGCCGCCGATCACCTCCAGGCGGACCCGGGCGGTGGAGTAGTCGTCGAAGCCCTCCGAGAAGCAGATGTTCTTCAGGCCCACGCCGTACCCCACGCCGCGCCGCACCCCCTCGCCGTGGGTGGTCTGCGAGGCGCCGCCGGGCAGGTTGCGGATGTCGGCGGGGTCCAGCGGCGGCGGCATGGGCAGCTCGCGGGCCTGCTGGAGCATCTCGGCCATCGGCAGCGGGGCCCAGACCACCTGGCCGGTGGCCAGCTCGCTGCCCTGGGAGGCGGCGTTGACCTGCCGGACGGTGACCGGGTCGAGCCCGCACGCCTCGGCGAGCTTGTCCATCATCGACTCGTAGGCGAAGCACGCCTGCACCGCGCCGAAGCCGCGCATCGCACCGCAGGGCGGGTTGTTGGTGTACACGCCGTAGGCGTCGATCTTGATGTTCGGGATGACGTACGGCCCCACGCCCAGCGAGGCGGCGTTGCCGACCACGTTCATCGTCGCGGAGGTGTAGGCGCCGCCGTCCAGGAGGATCTCCACGTCGGCGTAGAGGATCCTCCCGTCCTTCGTGGCGCCGTACTCGTAGCGCATCTGGGCCGGGTGGCGGTGCACGTGGCCGAAGAACGACTCGTACCGGTTGTAGACGATCTTGACGGGCTTGCCGGTGTGCATCGCGAGCATGCCCGCGTGGATCTGCATCGACAGGTCCTCGCGCCCGCCGAAGGCCCCGCCGACGCCCGAGAGCGTCATGCGGATCTTCTCCTCGGGCAGGCCCAGGCACGGGGCGATCTGCTTGAGGTCGTTGTGCATCCACTGGGTGGCCACGTACAGGTCCACCCCGCCGTCCTCGGCGGGCACGGCCAGACCGGACTCCGGCCCGAGGAACGCCTGGTCCTGGATGCCGACCCGGTACTCGCCGGAGACGACCACCTCGGCGCGGGCCTTGGCGGCCTCGACGTCGCCGACCCGGACCGGCTGGTGGCGGGCGAGGTTGCCGCGCGGCTGGACCCGCGGGTACGTCGGGTCGAACGCGGCCCGGCGGGCGTCGGTGAGCGGCTCCAGGACCTCGTACTCGATCCGGATCTTCTCCATCGCCCGGCGCGCGGTCTCCGGGTGGTCGGCCGCCACCAGCGCGATCGGCTCGCCCTGGTGGCGCACCTCGCCTGCGGCCAGGACCGGCTGGTCCCAGGTGTGGTCCAGGCCGAAGTGCTTGCGGCCCGGGACGTCCTCGTGGGTCAGCACGGCCGCCACGCCGGGGTGGGCCAGCGCCTCGGAGACGTCGATCGAGACGATCTTCGCGCGGGGGTGCGGGCTGCGCAGCGTCGCGCCCCAGAGCATGCCGTCGATCCACAGGTCGGAGGCGTAGGCGAACTCGCCCTTGACCTTCAGCGTCCCGTCGGGGCGCAGCGGGCTGTCGCCCACTCCCCCGGTCCCGGGGGCCGCGATCTCACGCGGCGCGCGCGCCGGCGCGGAGCTCACCACTGCCTCCTTCGTCGGCCGCGTTCGCGACGCCGCTGTGTCCATGGCCCGCTCGCTCATGTTTGCCGTGCCGGTCACGAGTGAACCTCCTTGGCGGCGGTGAAGCCCTGCTCCTCGGCCAGGCGCAGCAGGCGGCGGTGGGCGTCCCCGCCGGCGCGGCCGAGCGCGTCCTGGGAGACCGTGCGCAGCTCGTCGTCCTCGACGATCGTCTCGCCGCCCACCAGCAGGCGGGCCAGCGGCGGCTGGGCGGTGGCGAAGACCAGGGTGGCGACCGGGTCGGTGATCGCCGAGGCGAAGGCGCCGTCGGTCCGCCACAGGGCGATGTCGGCGAGCTTGCCCGGCTCCAGGGTGCCCAGCTCGGCCTCCCGGCCGAGGTTCCTCGCCCCGCCGAGGGTGGCCATCTCCAGGGCCTGGCGGGCGGTCAGCGCGGTGGGACCGTACCTCGCCCGCTGGAAGAGCACGGCCTGGCGCATCTCGCCGGAGAGCGTGGTCAGCTCGGAGGAGGCGTTGCCGTCCACGCCGAGACCGACGATCGCGCCCCGGGCCAGCATCTCCGAGACCCGGGCGATGCCCGCGCCCAGGCGCCCGTTGGAGCTGGGGCAGTGCGCCGAGCCGGTGCCGGTCTGGGCGAAGACCTCGATGTCGGCGTCGCTGAGGTGGATGGCGTGGGCGAACCACACGTCCGGGCCGAGCCAGCCGAGCTTCTCCATGTAGTCGACCGGGCGCATGCCCACCTGCTGGAGCAGGTGCTCCTCCTCGTCGAGGGTCTCGGCCAGGTGGGTGTGCAGGCGCACGCCCTTGGCCCGGGCCAGCTCGGCGGCCTCGACCATCAGCTCGGCGCTGACCGAGAACGGCGAGCACGGGCCGATCGCCACGCGCAGCTTCGAGGAGAAGGAGGGGTCGTGGTAGGTGTCCACGGCCTTGGCGCTCTCGGCGAGGATCTCCTCGTGCTTCTCCACCACCACGTCCGGCGGCAGGCCGCCCTTGGACTGTCCCCGGTCCATCGAGCCGCGCACCGGGTGGAAGCGGATGCCCACCTCGCGGGCGGCCTCGATCTCGGCGGCGAACAGGTCGCCGCGCCCCTTGGGGAAGACGTAGTGGTGGTCGGAGGAGGTGGTGCAGCCGGACAGGGCCAGGAAGCCCAGTCCCGCCCCGGCCGCGCCCCTGACGACCTCGGCGTCCATCGCGGCCCACACCTGGTAGAGCGCGACCAGCCACTCGAACAGCGTGGCGTCCTGGGCGAGTCCCTGGGAGGCCCACTGGTAGAGGTGGTGGTGGGTGTTGACCAGGCCGGGGGTGGCCAGGCAGCCGGTGCCGTCGATCCGGGTGGCGCCCGGGATGGCCGGGGCAGGACCGGCCCCGAGCGCCACGATCTTGTCGCCCTCGATGTGGACGAAGCCGGAGGGGATCTCCGGACCGGCCACCGGGGCGATGTAGGCGTTCTCGATCAGTACGGTCCTCACGAGGCGGCCGCCTTGCGGGCCGCGGCGAGCCGTACCGCGTCGAGGATCTTCTCGTAGCCGGTGCACCGGCACAGGTTGCCCGCCAGGGCCTCGCGGATCTCGGCGTCCGAGGGCTGGGCGACCCGCTCGATCAGGTCGTGGGCCTGCACGACGAGGCCGGGGGTGCAGAAGCCGCACTGTACGGCGCCGCACTCCACGAACGCCTCCTGGACCGGGTCGAGCCGATCGCCGTCGGCCAGGCCCTCGACGGTGCGGACCTCGCGGCCCTCGGCCTGCCCGGCCGCCACCAGGCAGGCGCAGACCGGCGTGCCGTCGAGATGGACGGTGCAGGAGCCGCACTCGCCCTGCTCGCAGGCGTTCTTGGAACCGGGCAGGCCCACGCGCTCGCGCAGCACGTACAGGAGGCTCTCGCCCTCCCACACGTCGTCGGCCGTCTCCCGGCGGCCGTTCACGGTGAAGGTGACGCGCATCAGCCGGCCCTCCTTTCGAAGTGTCCGGACCGGAACTCGTTCCAGGCCCAGGTCAGGGTGCGGCGCGCCATCACGCCGATGGCGTGGCGGCGGTAGTCGGCGGTGCCGCGCACGTCGTCGATCGGGGAGGCGGCCTGCGCGGCCAGCTCCCCGAAGCGGGCCAGCACCGCGGGGTCGAGCCGGGCCTCCCAGTCGAGCTCGGCGGCCAGGAACTCCTCGGCGGCCAGGGCCCGGCGGGGCGTCGGGGCGGCCGAGCCGATGCCGGTGCCGACCCGGCGCTCGTCGGGGTGCAGCGCGATCGCGAAGGAGCAGACCGCGATCACCATGGCGTTGCGGGTGCCGACCTTGGAGAAGTACTGCGGGCCGCCGGCCGGGCTCATCCAGAAGGCGCGGATCAGCTCGTCCGGCTCCAGCGCGCTGCGCTTGACGCCCAGGTAGAACTCGGCGGCGGGGATCATCCGCACCCCGCGGGCGGCGGACTCGACCTCGATGACCGCGTCCCCGGCCAGCAGCGGCGGGTGGCTGTCCCCGGCGGGCGAGGCCGCGCCGAGGTTGCCGCCCACGGTGCCCCGGTTGCGGATCTGGGGCGAGCCGACCGTGCGCGCGGCCTGCGCCAGGCCGGGCAGCCGGTTGCCCAGCTCGGTGATCAGCCGCACGTACGGCACGCCCGCGCCGACCCGCAGCCGGCCGTCTCCCCCGGAGGTCCACTCGGCCAGCTCGGCGACCGGGTTCAGGTCCAGCAGCGCGGCCGGGCGGTGGAGGTCGAAGTTGAGCTCGACCATCACGTCGGTGCCGCCCTGGATGGGCACCGCCTCCGGCCGGTCCGCCTTGGCGGCAAGCGCCTCCGCCCACGTGGTGGGCCGCAGGAAATCCATCGTGGTCACTCCCAGGCGAAAGCGGCGTCGGGGGCGTCGTCGGTGCGGACGGCGCCCTCGATCAGCCCGTAGGGTCGGTCGGCGGCGTAGAAGACCTCGTTGGGGTTGTCCATTCCGAACGGCTCCAGGTCGACCAGGAAGTGGTGCTTGTTCGGCATGGCCATGCGCACCTCGCAGATCTCCGGGCGCGTCTTCAGCGCCCGCTCGCCCATGGCGTACAGGGTCTGCTGCAGGGAGAGGCTGTGGGTCCCGGCGAAGGCCTCCAGCAGGCAGCGCCGTACCTCGTCGTAGGACTCGCCGAAATCGTGGGACTCGCCGAAGGCGGAGTCGTCCGGGACGTGCCGCCACTGCGCGGAGACGGCGGTGGCCAGGACGCGGTCGGTGGTCGGCTGCAGGGTGGTGTACTCGTCCCGGATGTAGCCGTGGAACTCCGAGCCGGTCGAGTTGAGCACCACCAGGTCCTTCAGGCCGGAGACCACGGTGGTGCGGCCGTCGCGGTCGTGGTGGACGACGCAGGTGCGGACCTCCCGGCCGGAGCGGACGAAGGAGTGCCGCTCCTCGCGCCCGCCGGAGACGGGGATGCGGTCCCAGAAGTACTCCTCGATCTCCACGCGGGCGTGGTGGATGGAGGGCTGGGAGGCCACGTAGTGCCGGGCCAGCAGGAGCGCGAAGTCCTCGATCTGGTCGATGCCGTGCTTCCTGGCGAAGGCGTAGGCGGTGTTCTTCTGCGTGTCCGTCGGCAGCACCGCGGCGTTGTCGCCGGTCAGGTGCACCTCCTGCATGTCGCCCGAGAGCGCGGAGCTGACGTTGATGTCCTTGAGGTGGTGGGTCGCGCCGTCCCTGACGACGCGGACCACGCGGGTCTCGGCCTTCCCGTAGCGGTTGGGCCCGAGAACGACGGTCATGTGCTAGCTCCCTCGATACGTCGAATAGGCGAACGGGCTGAGCAGCAACGGCACGTGGTAATGCTCATCCGGGTTGTCGATCGTGAAGGTGATGACCACCTCGGGGTAGAAGGCGCTCACCCCCCGCTCGGCGAAGTAGGAACCGGTGTCGAACACCAGCCGGTGGACGCCCGCCCCCGGCGACCAGCCCGAGAGCCGGCCGTCGGCGTCGGTGTGCCCTTCCACGACCACCGCTTCACCGTTGTCATCCGATCCGCCGCCGGCCGGACCGCTCTCCAGCCGTACGGCGACGCCCGCCGCGGGCCGGCCGAGCGCCGCGTCCAGAACGTGCGTGGACAGGCTCACGACTGGTCCCCCAGCAGCTTCGCCATGCGCAGCCGGGTGATCTTGGCGAGCTCCGCGCGGACCACCTCGCGCTCGGTGTCCTCGTCGTTCTGCAGCCGCTCGCGCAGGCGGGCGAGCATCTCCCCGGCCGACAGGCCCGTGGCGCAGATCAGGTAGACGTGCCCGAAGCGCTCCTCGTAGGCGAGGTTGCCCTCGGCGAGCCCGTCGAGCACGGCCCGCCCGGCCGCGTCCACCCCGGACTGCTCCTGGCGGGACCAGGCCGACTCCCGGCCGGCCCCGCCGGCGCGCTCCCCGATGCGGGGGTGCGCCTCCAGCGCCTCCCGTACGTCGGACCAGGCCAGGTCGTTCACGGCGGCGTCGGCCGCCGCGGTCAGCTGGGCGAGGTCGCGGTAGGGGCGCAGCGCCGCCACGGTGCGGGCGAAGGCCCGGCAGGCGCAGCACGTCAGCAGCTCGGCCTCGGCGTCGGCGGGGCCGAGCGCGTTGAAGCCGGCCAGCCTCGCAGGCGGTGCTGCGGAGTTCACGTTCGGCATGCCAGCAGTACACACACCGGTGCCCCGCACGGTCCAGCAGCAAGAACTCCGAACTGGGTCAGGGCTTCACCCCGGGTTTTCGTGTCATGCTCCAAGGCGCGGCCGTTCACGTGTCGGAGGCGTGTCGTCTCCGTATCGTGCCGGTGTCACCTCCCGCCGCCCGGTTCTGCCGGTGCCGTCGCTGGGTTACCCTCACCGCCGAGGAACGGAGGCTCCGCATGCGACTGAGCACGCTGGTGGAGATGACCGAGCTGGGACTGTCACCGGTCACGGGCCACGACGAGCTGGAGCGGACGATCCGCTGGGTCGTCACCACCGACCTGCTCGACCCCGGCCGCTACCTGAGCGGCGGCGAGCTGGTGCTGACCGGGCTGGTCTGGCGGCAGAGCCCGCAGGACAGCGAGCGGTTCGTGCGCAGCCTGGTCAACGCCGGGGTGTCCGCGCTGGGCGCCGGCGACACGCGCTGGGGCGAGATCCCCGGCGATCTCGTCGAGGCCTGCCGGCGGCACCGGATGCCGCTGTTCCACGTGCCGCAGGAGATGTCGTTCGCCGAGGTCACCGAGCACATCGTGCGGCGGTTGTCGGCCGCCAGGGCCTACGACATGACGGCCGTGCTGGACCGGCACCGCCGGCTCGTGGCGGGCGCCACCGCGGGCGCGGGCCTGGACCCGGTGCTCCACCTGCTCGGCCACGACCTGGGCATGCCGTGCTGGGTGCTCACCCCGGCCGGGCGCGTGGTGGCGGGCTCGCACCCGCTGCCCGAGGGCGTGGCCCCGCTGCTGGCCCGCGGCTTCCTGACCGCCAAGCGCATGCCGTGCACGCTGCGCGACGTCGAGCGCGGCGACGCCGGGCGATACTCGGTCTTCGCGGTGGACGAGCAGACGACCCCCCGGGTCGCCGACTGGTTCCTGGCGTTCCGGGGCTCCTTCGAGGACTGGCCGGAGGAACGGCGGGCGCTGGCCGGGGAGCTCGTGGCGGTGGTCGCCCTGGAGCGCGCCCGGCTGGACGACCGGCTCAGCCCCGAGGGCCGCATCGCCCAGGAGCTGGTGCAGCTCGTCGTCTCCGACGGCAAGCCCAGCGACATCCTGCCCCGGCTCCAGGTCACCGGCCTGACCGCCCATCCGGACGCCGCCCCGGACGCCGCCGCGCGGGGTTTCGTGGCGGTGGCCGCGGCCGCGCGCGGCGCGCTGCGCCCCGGCGAGCTGCGGGTCGTGGTCAGGGAGATCCTCAGCCGCTCGTGCGCCTCCCCGGTGGTGGGCGTGGCCGGGGAGGAGGTCATCGCGTTGATCCCCGCCCCGGAGTCCGACATCACCGCCGAGGTGCGCGAGGCGGTGCGGGCGCTGGCGCCGGGGCTGGGCACCGGCGGGTTCACCGTGGGGGTCAGCGGGATCGCCTCGGTCGACGGGCTGCGCGGCGCGGTCGAGGAGGCCCGCTACGCCCGCCGGATGGCCGAGGGCCGCGCCGAGCCGGACGCGGTCGTCGGCCACGACGAGCTGGCCACCCACGTGCTGCTGCTGGCCTCGGTCCCCGACGACATCCGGCACATGTTCCGGGTCCGGCTGCTGGACCCGCTGCGCGGCTACGACCAGGAGCACCGGGCCGACCTGGTCCGCACGCTGGAGGCGTTCCTGCAGGTGTCGGGATCCTGGACGAAGTGCGCGGAGATCCTGCACGTCCACGTCAACACGCTGCGCTACCGGATCCAGCGGATCCAGGACCTGACGGGCCGGGACCTGTCACGCCTGGAGGACCGCGTCGACTTCTTCCTGGCGCTGCGCCTGGCTTAGCAGGTCTGGGCTGAGTCGTTCTCCCTGGTTGTCGGCCGGTGGACCTAGAATCGGAGGCATCATGACTTCTCCTCTCTCCCCCATCGGCGGACACGTCTCCGTCACCGGCGGCCTGGCCAAGGGCGGGCTGCGCTACGCCTCGGACATCGGCGCCGAGGTGATCCAGGTGTTCGTCACCAACCCTCGCGGCTGGGCGCTGGCCGCCGGTGACCCGATCCAGGACGAGCGGCTGCGCGAGTCGGGCGTGCCGGCCTTCGTGCACGCGCCGTACCTCGTCAACCTCGGCTCCCCCACCGTCGAGACGCTGGAGAAGTCGGTGGCCACCGTACGGCACAACCTGCTGCGCGGCACCGCCATCGGCGCCAAGGGCCTGGTGGTGCACACCGGGTCGGCCGTCAGCCAGACCCGCGACGAGGCGCTGCGTCAGCTCCACGAGCACCTGCTCCCGCTGCTGGAGGAGATCCCCGACGACGGCCCCGACCTGCTGCTGGAGCCGATGGCCGGGCAGGGCGGGATGCTCTGCGCGACGGTCCAGGACCTGGAGCCCTACCTGGAGGCTCTGGAGTGGCATCCGAAGGCCGGCGTGTGCCTGGACACCTGCCACGCCTTCGCCGCCGGGCACGACCTGTCGACCCCCGAGGGGATCCAGGAGACCTTCGACGCCCTGCACGCGATCGCCCCCGGCCGCCTCAAGCTGATCCACGCCAACGACTCCAAGGACGTCTGCGACTCCAAGAAGGACCGGCACGAGAACATCGGGGCGGGCCACATCGGCGCCGAGGCCTTCGCCAACCTGATGCGCCACCCCGCGGCGGCGGGCATCCCGCTGTGCATCGAGACCCCGGGCGGCGCCGACAAGCACCGCGAGGACATCGAACTGCTGAAGAAGCTGCGCGCCTCCACCTGACCCCACAGCCCGCAAGCCGCCTTCCGCGGCACGGCCACCCGCGAGGGGACGCCGGTGAACCAACCGAGGAACGCCCACAGCCTGTGAGGAGGCGCCGGTGAACCAACCGAGGAGCGCCCGCAGCGAAGCGAGGACGTGACGAGGGCGGGAGCCGGACCAAGCCGCCTCCGAACCGCGACGCGTCAGCGTCGCCATAGACACCGCCTCCGAACCGCGACGCGCAGCGTCGCCATCAACACAGTGCGACGGGCGCCCGTCCCTCGTGATCCGGCCGCCCCCGTGTGGCCGGATCACGGTCCGGCCCGCGGCTATCACGGGCGTCCCGTCGCACCGGAGGCTGCCGGACCTCGCCCCCCCGGGCTTCGAGGTCCGACAGCCGGGCGGTCGCTCGCGCGTCCGCCCTGAGTCCCGGCACCAGTCCCCTGCGGGCCTCGCGGCCCCGGTCCCCCCTGGTGCGGCGGGATGAGCTTTCCGATGCAGGAACACTATGGGGGGCCTTCACCCGGCGACTCGCCGTTTCCGCGGAGCGCGACTAGCGGCGGGTAGTTGTCGACGTACGGAGAGTAGTCACGCGACGAGCGGTCGGAATCATACGACGAGCGGTCGGTTTACGGAGCACCGGGTGCCTCCGAACCCCACACCCGCTCATGAAATCCCGCCCGCCGTACGGCACCGCGCCCGCGGGATCGCCCCACCCGGGCGCCCCGTCAGTCGCCGCGTTCGCGTCTTCGCATTCACGTTCACGTCACCGCGTCCGACGTGACCGCACGGTCGCGGAACTGCCGGACGAGCTGCTCGCGCACCTGCCGGGTGTGACGGCGGCTGACGGGCAGCGTCCGGGTGCCGACCCTGAGGGTCACCCGCCCGCCGTCGAAGTGCAGCTCGCTCACGTGCCGCGCCGAGACCAGCGTGCTGCGGTGCACGCGGATGAACCCCGCCTCGCCCCAGCGGCGCTCCAGCGCGGCCAGGGACATGCGGATGAGGTGGCTGCCCTCCTCGGTGTGCAGCCGCACGTAGTCCCCCTTGGCCTCGGCGAACCACACCGCCTGCTGGGAGACGAACCGGGTCCGCCCGCCGAGCTCGACGGGGATGAGGTCCTCCGGCTCCGGTTCGGCTGCGGCGGGCGTCGCGGACTCCAGGCGGCGTACGGCCTCGGCCAGCCGGTCGGCCCGCACCGGCTTGAGCAGATAGTCCACGGCCTCCAGCTCGAAGGCCTGGACCGCGCAGTCCTCGTGGGCGGTGACGAAGACCAGGCGGGGCGGGTTGGGGAAGCCCCCGACGAGCCGGGCCAGGTCCAGCCCGTCCAGGCCGGGCATCCGGATGTCGAGGAAGACGCCGTCGAGCCGCTCTCCCGCGCCGATCATGCCGACCATGTCGTGGAGCGCGGTGACGCCGTCGGCGGCGGTGAAGACGCGTTCGATGCGCGGGTCGCCCCGCAGGAGGTAGGCCAGTTCTTCCAGTGCGGGGATCTCGTCGTCGACGGCCAGGACGCGCAGCATGCACCACACGCTGCCGTCTGCGGCCCGGCCGCCGCAAGCCGTACGTCAACTATTGGTAAACAATTAACTACAAAGAGCTATTGCCGGGGCGCGCCTTCGGCACCCGCAGCCGGACGCGCGTCCCGGACCCCAGTGCGGTCTCCACGACCAGGCCGTAGTCGTCGCCGTAGATCTGCCGCAGCCGCAGGTCCACGTTGGCCAGCCCGATCCCGCCCTCGCCCCGCCCCTGGCGCAGCTCGTCGTCCAGCAGCGTCCGGGCGTGCGCCGGGTCCATGCCGAGGCCGTCGTCCTCGACGCTGATGTGCGCCTCGGGACCGGCGTCCTCGATCACCACCCGGACCTCGCCCGAACCGCCGTTGTGCACCAGACCGTGCTTGATCGCGTTCTCCACCAGCGGCTGCAGGCACAGGAAGGGCACCGGTACGGCCAGCGCCTCGGGCGCGACCCGGACGGTGAAGCGGAGCCGGTCGCCGAACCTGGCGCGCTCCAGCAGCAGATAGCGGTCCACGCAGTGCAGCTCGTCGGCCAGCGTGGTGAAGTCGCGGGCCCGGCGCAGCGCGTAGCGGGTGAAGTCGGCGAAGTCCACCAGCAGCTCGCGGGCCCGCTCGGGGTCGGTGCGGACGAAGGAGGCGATGGTGGTCAGCGAGTTGTAGACGAAGTGGGGCGAGATCTGCGCGCGCAGCGCCCGCATCTCCGCCTCCACGGCGCGCCGCCGGGAGGAGTCGAGCTCGGCGAGCTCCAGCTGGCCGGAGACCCACCGGCCGACCTCGGTGACGGTCCGCACCAGGGCCGCGCTGACCTCGGCGTCGTAGGCGGCCAGCGCACCGACCACCCGCCCGTCCACCTCCAGCGGCACGATCACCGCGCCCCGGACCGGGCAGCCCGGCCGCCCGCAGGCGAGCGACTGCCCCGTCACCACCTGCGGGCGGCCCGAGGCCAGGGCGGTCCCGGCGTGCCCGGCGGCCTGGCCGGTGTGGCACTCCAGCGCGCCGTCCCAGGCGAGCAGGCCGTCGGTGCCGGTCAGCGCGACGGCTCCGGTGCCGAGCAGCGTCCTCAGGTGGCGTACGGCCTCGCCCGCCGACTCCCGGCTCAGCCCGGCCCGCAGCGACGGGGCCGCCATCGCCGCGACGTGCAGGGTGGCGAAGGTCGCCTCGTCCTGCCAGCCGCCGGGGTGGCAGGGGAACTCCCCCCTGCGGCGGGGCAGGACGAATCCGAGGAAGGCGCAGGTCAGGCAGAGCAGCGCCCAGCCGCTGGTCGACATGCGGGCAACCGTAGCCAACCGGCCCCGGGGATCAGGGGGAAACACCGATCACGGTGGGCCTTCGCCCGGTTCCTCCTGATAGGAGTAGCGCTGTTCCCTCCAGGGGTCGGCGATGTTGTGATAGCCGCGCTCCTCCCAGAAGCCGCGCCTGTCCTCCACCATGTACTCCACCGCGCGCACCCACTTGACGCTCTTCCACGCGTACAGGTGGGGGACGACCGCCCGGACCGGGAAGCCGCGCTCCGGCGTGATGGGCTTGCCGTCCAGCTCCATCGCGAACAGGGTCTGGTCGCGGGCGAAGTCGCTCATCCTGATGTTGGCGCTGTAGCCGTACTCGGCCCAGAGCATCACGTGCCGGACCTCCGGCGCCGGCGGGGCCAGCTCCATCAGAGTGGCCGCGGAGACGCCGCTCCACTCGTTGCCCATGACCGAGAACTTGGTGACGCAGTGGAAGTCGGCCACGGCCGTCGTGCGGGGCAGTTCGGAGAAGCGTTCCCAGGAGAACCGGTACTGCTCACCCGAGGCCGTCGCCCCCATGACGTGGAACTCCCAGGTCGCCGGGCGGAAGGTCGGCACCCGTCCGTAGTGGATCACCGGCTGCCCTCGGGGGACGTACTGCCCCGGGGGCAGGCGAGTCTCCTCCAGCGGGGTTTCGGACTGATCCACCCTCACTCCTCACGCCGTTTCCCGATGGCACGGGGCAATCCTGCCATCGCGGGTTTCCCGCCGGACGGGCGGCCACCGGCTAACGGGGGCGTACCGGTATTCCGGGTGGGTGCGCTAGCATTGCCCGCGATGCGTACTGCGTTCTGGTTTTGGTATGGCGACGGACCCGTGAGTCGGACCGTTCGCCTCCAGATGCTGCGCTGACAGCCTGGCGAACGAACGAAGGCCCCGGGTCCGGATATCGGACCCGGGGCCTTCGTCGTTCTCCGGATCGTTCAAGACTCGATCATCTGAGGAGAGACATGGTCATCGTCATGGCCCCCGAGGCCACCGCGGCGGACATCGAAGCGATCGTGGAGGTCATCTCCGCGGCGGGCGGCAGCGCCTTCGTCAGCCGGGGTGTGAACCGTACGATCATCGGCCTGGTCGGCGACGTCGCCCAGTTCAGTTCGCTGGACCTGCGCGGCATGCGCGGCGTGGCCGACGTGATGAGGGTGACGGCGCCCTACAAGCTGGTGAGCCGGGACAACCACCCCGAGCGCTCGACGGTGAGCGTCGGCGGGGTGCCGATCGGTCCGGACACGGTGACGTTGATCGCGGGCCCGTGCGCGGTGGAGACCCCCCAGCAGACCCTGGAGGCGGCCCAGATGGCCAAGGCCGCCGGGGCCACCCTGTTGCGCGGCGGCGCCTACAAGCCCCGCACCTCCCCCTACGCCTTCCAGGGCCTGGGCGAGGCGGGCCTGCGCATCCTCGCCGACGTGCGCGCCGAGACCGGGCTGCCGATCGTGACCGAGGTCGTGGACGCCCACGACGTCGAGCTGGTCGCCTCCTACGCCGACATGCTGCAGGTCGGCACCCGCAACGCGCAGAACTTCGCGCTGCTGCAGGCCGTCGGCGGGATCGGCAAGCCGGTCATGCTCAAGCGCGGCATGAGCGCCACCATCGAGGAGTGGCTGATGGCCGCCGAGTACATCGCCCAGCGCGGCAACCTGGACATCGTGCTGTGCGAGCGCGGCATCCGCACCTTCGAGACCGCCACCCGCAACACCCTGGACGTCTCGGCCGTGCCGGTGGCCCAGCGACTGTCCCACCTGCCGGTCATCGTCGACCCGTCCCACTCCGGCGGCCGCCGCGACCTGGTCCTGCCGCTCACCCGCGCCGCCATCGCCGCGGGCGCCGACGGCGTGATCATCGATGTGCACCCCCACCCCGAGCAGGCGCTGTGCGACGGCCCCCAGGCCCTGGTGGACGGCGACCTGCGCGAGCTGTCCCGGGTGATGCGCCAGTTCCCCCCGCTGCTGGGCAAGACCCTCGCCGGCGACGTGCTGACCGTGGCCTGATCCGGGCCCGTTCTCCGATCACGCGATGACCGCCACGAGCATCCCCGAGCCGGGTACGGCCACGGCCACAAGCCGCCGGCCGTACCCGCCCGCGAGGCGTACTCATGAGTAACTGAGTATCCGCGCTCATGCCCCGGGACCGGCGGGTCCCGGATCGTGGTCCCATGACGAAAGCGATCCAGCCCAAGAACACCCAGGCCTTCTACATCCAGTCGATCCTGTCCTTCGGGATCTCGGTCTCGGCGGTCACTATCGGCCTGGTCTATCTGCCGGTCGACAGGTGGGTGCGCGGCTTCCTGGTCATCGGGGTGCTGTACGTCATCACCTCGACCTTCACCCTGGCCAAGTGCGTGCGCGACCGCCAGGAGTTCTCCGAGGTCGCCAGTCGCGTCGACCAGGCACGCCTGGACAAGCTCCTGTCCGAGCACGACCCCTTCAAAGTCGACTGAGCGCTTGCCTGCGGCACGGGGTACGGAGGCCGCAGAGCGCTTCAAGCTTTGGCAAAACGCTTCAGAGTTGAATTAATTCCACCCATCAGGGAATTCCGGGACTAGGGGTCTATCCGGGGGGTGGGGTGATGGCCAGTGTCCTGGTCGTGGAGGACGACGCCGACATCCAGTTCATGATCAGCTTCTTGCTCAAGAAGGCGGGGCATGCGGTACGGACGGCCGACGACGGTCACATGGCGTTGGAGAAGTGGGCCGAGGAGCGGCCGGACCTGGTCATCCTCGACTGGATGATGCCCGGGCTCACCGGTCCCGAGGTGTGCGCGAGGATCCGCGGGATGCCGGGCGGGCAGGACGTGGCCGTGCTCATGTTGACCGCCAAGTCGGAGAAGGACGACGTGACCGAGGCGTTCGCCGCCGGCGTCGACGACTACATGACCAAGCCGTTCAGCCCCCGTGAGCTTCCCGACCGCGTCGAGGCCCTGCTGGCCCGGGTGGCGCAGAGCCGCCTGTGACGGACCGGGGTGCGCGAAGGCGCGTGTGGGAGGCGGGTGTGGGAGGCGCGGCGGCGGGGAACACGGAAGAGGCCTCAGAGGGGATCACGGAAAGAGGCGAGGCCCCGTCTCCACGGAGTCCGTGGAGACGGGGCCCGGGTCCGGAGACGGGTCCCGCCGCCCCTCCCGCC
>NZ_BOOK01000091.1 GCF_016863195.1 Paraplanobispora takensis
CCTGCATCTGATCCCGACCTTGGGCCGGATTCCGCTGGCCGAGTTGTCGGTTCGGGACGTGCGGCGGCTGTCCATGCGACTGGCCGAGCGCCGCAACCGGTACGGACAGCCACTGGTGGCCTCCACCCTGGAGCGGATCCGCGCCACGTTGCGGGCCGCGCTGAATGAGGCCGTTCGTGAAGGACTCATCCCCGGCAATCCCGCCCGAGGGCTGCGGTTGCCGGCCGTACGACGCCCGTACGCGCGGGTATGGACCGCGCGCCGGGTGGCGGCCTGGCGAGCCACCGGAGAGCGGCCGACGGTGGCGGTCTGGACGCCCCGGCAACTGGCGGCGTTCCTGGACTTCGTCCGCGAGGACCGTCTTCTCGCCTTGTGGTGGCTGGCCGCGCTGCGCGGCCTACGCCGCGGCGAGCTGGCGGGGCTGCGCTGGACGGACCTGAGCCTGGAGACGGCCGAACTCACCGTGACCCGGCAACTCGTACACGCCGACGGACGGCTGCTGGCCTGCCCGCCCAAGAGCGCGGCCAGTCAGCGCACCATCGCCCTCGATCCGCACACGGTGCACCTGCTGCGCCGCCACGAATGCGCCCAGCGGGCCGAATATGCTCGCGCTGGGCGGTGCTGGGATGAGACGGGGTATGTCTTCACTCGCTGCGACGGTGCTCCAGTGGCACCGGACTATCTCACCGTCCGGTTCCGTAGGCTGGTAGACGCCAGTGGGCTGCCGCCGGTGCGGCTGCATGACCTGCGGCACGGGGCGGCGTCGCTGGCGCTGGCCGCGCATGTGGACCTGCCGGTGGTCCAGGGCCAGTTCGGGCACGCCAGTATCGTGCTGACTGCCGACACCTACACCTCGGTGCTGCCGCAGACCCATCATCAGGCGGCCGCGGCGACGGCCCGGCTGGTGTTGGCCGCGGCCCGCAAGACGGCGCGGACGATCCGCAACGGGCTGCGGGCGCGTATGACCCAGCTGTGACCCAGGCCTGTCCCAGGTCGTGATCGCGGGTTCTCCCGGGCGGGAGAACCCACAGGTGGAGGTGGTAGGGCGCCTGGGACTCGAACCCAGAACCTACGGATTAAAAGTCGATTTGATCAGTTACGTCTACTGTCACGACGTGTCGTCTGATGACACCCTGTCCAGGGATGTTCTTTTTGTCCTGCCGGGTGGTGTTGCCCCGTGCCCCGCCGTACCGCGACATATGAGCGACCACCGAGCAAACATAGGACCCTTGACCATTCCCTGCCAACGGTCGGCGGAGGTAACCCACTTCGATGGAATGCCAGGTCAGGCTTGGTGTAATGAGTTTTGGCGCGGTACGGGTGAGCTACCGTTGGTGAGTCCGGTATCGGCCAGCATGCGCTGGAGGGTCTCCTCCAGCGAGCTGTCCGGGCCGATGATCTGCTCGCAGCCGTTGTCGAGCAGGTCCAGCGGGCGGCACCATTCCCGCATCTCGGCCTCGCCGTAGGCGGAGGACTGGGGCTTGGCAGCGTGCCACCGCAGGGTCTTGGCGAAGGGCACATCCAGGTAGTAGAAGTGACTGGAGCCCAGATGGTCGGCGCACAGCGCCTGCAACATCGCGCTGTACCGGTCGGTGTACAAGATGCCTTCCAGGATGACGTCCTGGTCGACCACGGCGAGGCCGCGCCCGTAGTGGGCGCGCAGCCGTGCGGCGATCGTGCTCTTGCCCGAGACCGAGCTGCCCCGATGTCCACGGCCGCGGCGAAAGGCTCAAGGGCTGAGAGCGTTGGGCGGACTCGGTCTTCCGTCAGAGCCATTGCACGCGGATGACGTAGATTTCCCGCTGCGGTTCCAGGATCAGATAGGTCACCAGCCCGCCTTCGCCGAACGGGATGATCCGCATGTTGTCCTCGGGTTTGGCGGGATTGGGCGGCCTGCCGGCCCACGGCGCGGTCTCCAGCAGGGTGAAGACTTCGGCAAGGTATTGGGCGGCCTCAAGTGACAGTGCCGCGATCTGTTCCTGGGCGATCGGATCGGGCGGTGTGATCGAATATATCTACACCTGAACCCCGTGCGCGGCCAGCACCTCGCGCCAGGACTTGTCCCCTCGGGGAAGCGGCTGGCCCTGATCGGCCAACTCCTGCACCCGGGCGGCGTGCGCGTACATGCTCTCGCGGCCCGCGCGGTCGCGGACGGAGTCGCAGGCGATCAGCCACCAGGTGTGCACAAACTCGGTCAGCTTGCCGAGGTCAAGGCTGATGCGGACCTCATCCAGCGCCAGGCGCAGGCCCGCGTCGAAGGCGGCCCGGTCCTGCGACACGGTCAGCGCGGCACGGATGGCGCGCAGGTTCTTGTCGGGGATGGGGGTGCTCGCACCGGAGACCTCATGTGGCTGCGCGGTCATGCAGAGCCCCTCCCTCTATCGTCCTGCCTCAAAGGCTACGGGCGTCCGTGTCGAAGGGACACGAAGTCGCCCTCATCCGTCGCTGGCTCGCGGCTTGGAGGACCGGTTGGATCGCGTCGAGGATCAGGGCTCGCTGGGCAGGCCTCTGCCGGCCGGGGTAGCCCGCAGTGGTCTGGTACGACGCGTGTCGGGCCACCAGCTGCATCACTCCTGGGGCCACGCCACCGTCCCGGGACGGTCTTGCGCAGCGCCCGCCATGACCAGCACGGCCAGCAGAAGGTGGCTCGGATTGCTGATTGTCAGGGTGGGAATCGCTGTCACTTTGCTACGAGGCCGGTGTCGTTGAGTCGTTTGATGAGGCTGGTCTTGCTCTGATGCCGTTGCCGGAGGTGGGTGAGGCGTTGGGCGAAGGCGCCGGTGTGGTCGTCGCGGGCGGCCAGGGCCTGCAGGTCGCGGAGGAGATCGACGGCTCGGTCGTATTCGTGTGGCTTCTTGGTGTCGATGAATTCCTCCACCTGAGCCCACGCGGCTTCGGGATCATGGGCGAGCCGGTTCAGGCGGGCTTCGTAGGCCTGCCGTCGCTCGTGTTCCTGGCGTTGCTGTTCTTCGGCGAGCCGGGCTGCCTCCTGTTGCTCGCGGCGGTGGCGGCGGGCGGCGGTGGCGTCCAGCAGTTCGGCGACCGTCCGCCCGGCCTTCACCAGTGAGGTGGTGTCGCCGCCGAACTCGCGTAGAAGCTCCCATCGCACCCGGCCGGCGTCGTCTTCGGCCACGCGCAGCAGCAGCGCGTTCTTGCGTTCGGTGGGCAGAGCGCTGATCCAGTCGGCCAGGGCCTGTCGGTCGTGTTGTACGGCTTGTGCCGGTGGGCTGGCCTCCGCGGCGGCTGAGAGGAGGTGGTCGTCCAGCCGCAGAAAGTCGGCCAGAGCGCGTTGGGACGCGGTCAGTGCACCCAATCCCGGTGGGACGGGCGGTTCCGATTCGTCCTCGTCGGCGTAGTCGAAGGCGTCCTCGTCACGTTCCCAGGCTCCGTATGCCGACAACCAGGCCAGATAGAGCGGCCGCAGGTCACCGGCGGCCAGTTCGGCGCGGATGCCGACGATCGCCGACAGGGAGCGCTCGACGTCGTCTTCCCAGTACTCCTCTTCGGCCTCGCTGGTGAAGTTGAGGATGAGGTGCTCGCCGCTGGTCCAGGCGCTGATCTGATCGTCTACGCAGTAATGTGCGGCCAGCTCGGGGTCCAGGACGGTGCGGGGGAGGCGGAGCATGATCTGGTGGGTTCCCCAGTTGGCCAGGTACAGGTGGGCGTCGTAGTAGCGCTCCATCATGCGGTGCGGGTCGCCGCGGAAGTCGCCCCAGTGGTACTCGTTGGTGAAGCTGGTGGCGGTGATGTGGGCCCGGGTGGACAGGGCGCGGACCTCGGCCTGCTGCTGATCGGTGAGGGGCCTGTCGATCGCCAGGAACTCGTAGTATTGGTACTCGCTCACGATGTCACCCGGCCCAGCGCCGGAACGCGTGGATCCATTCGGCCCCGGCCGGTGGCGGGTCGGGCAGGGGCAGGTCGAGGATGCCGATCGCCTGCTTGTGCCTGCCGTGGCGGCAGATCGCCACGATGCCGCTGCCTGGCAGGAAGTCGATCGCGGTGACGGTGACCTGCAGACCGAGCACGGCGGTCTCGAACGGGACCGCCAGATTGTCTTCGATCATCACATGGAAGCCGGAGAGCTGCTCGTCATCGGTGTAGGCGTCCACGATCGCCTGCTCGATCAGCTCACCCAGATGATCATCAGGAGGGCGGCAAGTCACAGCAGCCCACGATACTCCTGCAGGGGCCCCTGTGATTGCTCTCGGGCAAGGGGATTCATCGACCGTCAGGGCTGTGCGGGGGTGATGTCGGTGTGCGGGATCTGGCATGACATGTCCGGCCCCTGCGGCATGCTGGGAGTGATGGACGAGACCGCAGCGGGCGCGGGGGCCGAAGCACGCCTTCCGGTGCCCGGGGAGAGCCAGAGTTCCCCCGCTCCCGAGACCGGCGCGTTCGGCATGGACGCGTTCACACTCGACGACCGGATGCGCTTGTTCCACTTCGCCGCGGCGGAGAAGCGCCACGACTACCTGTGGGTGCTGCGCGCCTTCGACCGCGGCCGGGCCAACTACCAGATGTTGCTGCACGCCGCCCAGGCGCGGGAACTGCTCGGCGCGCTGCGCGCCGAGCATCCGGGGTGCCCCGAGCTCGACGACGTCCAGCCGCTGCTGGACGCGCTGGCCGACTGGCGGCTGCTGGACCGCAGCTACGACGGCACCCGGGCGGCCAACCTCGCCGAATACCGCAACCGTCACTACGTCTACCAGTTCACCCAGGCCGGTTACCGGGCCTACCGGGCGGTGGAGGAGGTGCTCGGCGCGGGTCTTCAGGACGCCCAGCTGTCCCGGCTGGTCTTCCCCGACATCCTGGCCGACCTGAAGGCCCTGGCCGAGGCGAACCGGGCCGGCGACGGCGAGGAGGTCCACCGCAAGCTCGTCCGCCTTGACCAGGCGCTGTCCGACATGGCGATGCGGGCCGCCCGCTTCTACCTCATGCTCGGCGACCTGGCCCGCACCAACGACACCCGGCCGGAGGTGTTCCTGATCCACAAGGACGCGCTTCTGACCCACATGCGGGAGTTCGCCGCCGAGCTCGCCCGCTACCAGCCGCTGCTGGCCACCGCCGTGGCCGACGCGGCAGGGACCGGGGTCGACCGGATGATCGCTCTGGCGGCGGGAGCCGACGAGAGGCCGTTCCGCTCCGCCCGGGATCGCGAGCACGACTGGCGGCAGCGCTGGGCGGGCCTGACCCAGTGGTTCGGAGCCGGGGCGGCGAGCGAGGCGGAGCGGTTGCAGAGCGCGACCATCACCGCGATCGCGGGCGTGCTGGCGATGCTGCGGCGGGTGACCGAGGCCAGACGGGGCGGGGTGAGCAGGGAGAGCCAGCTGCGGCACCTGGCCCAGTGGTTCGCCTCCTGCCCGGACGACGACGCCGCGCACGCGCTGTTCCAGGTGACCTTCGACCTCGGCTCGCCCCGGCACATCGCGGTGCCGCACGATGACCCCGAGTTGATCCCCGGCCGGCTCTCCTGGTGGGAGGCCGAGCCGGTGCGGGTGGCGCGGACCCTCGTGCAGGCCGGTCGCGCCCCCCGGCTGCACGGCGTGGGCCGGATCGAGCGCAACGAGGCGCAGCGGCAGCGCCTGCGCGCCGACCAGCTCAAGGCCGAGCGGCAGCGGCAGGCCGCGGCGGCCTCGCTCACCTCGGAGGGGGTGTACGGGCGGGTGCTCGACGAGCCCGAGACCCAGACCCTGCTGAGCCTGCTCGACCTGGCCCTGTCCGCCCGGGTGGCCGTGAGCCGCAGCACGGCCAGCGGCTCGGCGCACGGCGTGCGGCTGACCCTGCACCCGTGCGAGGGATCCACCACGGTCACGACCGTCCGCGGGCGGCTCCACCTGGATGGTCTGCGGCTGGAGGTCTCATGAGAGTCGCCGAAGGGGTCGGGCCGCTGGAGCTCGCCGACTACCAGCGCGCGGTACGGCTGCTGCTGCGCCACCCGCTGATCACCGCCGCCTATCCGGACCGGGCCGCGCTGCCGCTGATCCGGCGATGGGCTGCGCAACTGCGCACCGACCTGTCCGAGGTGCTCGGCTACCGGCTGCTGACCACCGGCGCGACCGCCCGGCTGCTCCGCGTCCACGACGCGCTGGACTCCACCCAGCCCGCGCTCACCCGGACCGACCGGCCCTTCGACCGCAGGCGCTACGCCTACCTCATGCTCACCCTGGCCGCGCTGGGCCGCGCGGGGACCCAGATCGCGCTGAGTGAGCTGGCCGATGCCGTGGCCGCCGATGCCGGCCGGATCGACGGGCTGGGCATGGACACCGGGCGGAAGCCCGACCGCGACGCCTTCGTGGACGCGGTCGCCTGGCTGGAGCGGCGCGGCGCGCTGGCCCTCGCCGACGGCTCGGCGGCCGACTGGGTGAACAACCCCGACCGGGCCGAGGCCCTCTACGACATCGACCGGGAGGTCGTCGGCGTGGTCTACCGCCCCAGCCGGGTGCTGCAGCACCTGCGCTCGGTCACCGCGCTGCTCGACGCCGACCGGGGCCTGGCGCAGGGACAGGCCACCCTCCGCAGGGCCGCGGCACGCAAGGCGCGGCGCCTCGTGCTGGAGCAGCCCGTCGTCTACTACGCCGACGTCGACGAGTCCCTGCTCGGCCAGCTCCGGGCCCCCGCCCTCGCCGAAGACCTGGAACGGCTGACCGGTCTCGGCGTGGAGCGCCGCGCCGAAGGCATCGCGATCATCGACACCTCCGGCCGCCTGTCCGACATCCGCTTCCCCGGCGCGGGAACGGTCGCGCAGGCCGCGCTGCTGCTGGCCGTGCGCATCGCCGCCCACTGCGGACCGGCCAACAGGCGCAACCGGCCCGCTCTCCTGCCCGTTCCGACCGCCGCCGAGCGCCTGGCCGAGACGGCCGTCCGGATCGACGCGGCGCTGCCGTACCGGAACCTCCTCGATGACCTGGCAGACGACGCTTCGGCGCCCGGCACGGTGCGTGACGAGCCCGCGGCCCGGTGCCCGTTCCTCCCCGACACCTGGCTGCGCACGACGATGAAAACCCTGGTGGGCGAGTACGGCACGGCGTTCGGCGCCACCTGGCGGGCCGATCCGGACCGGCTCCTGCGGGAGGCCGTATCGCTGCTCGCCGCGTTGCGCCTGGTCGCCAGGGTGGAGAGCGGCGTGCTCGCGCTGCCCGCCCTGGCCCGATACCGGAACGTCACGGCCGAGGTGAGATCCCGTCCGTCTCAGCCCGCACTTTTCGAGGGACTCTGATGAGCGAGCGAAACGACCGAGCGGACGGGCGTGGCCCGTCCCACCGGACCGGCGGAGACGGCCGTCTGGGCCGCTACGTGCCCACCCGCGCGGGCATCGTCAACCTGTGGGACTACCGCGACGAGGAGTTCACGTTCGCGAACGGGTGGCTGGTCCTGCGCGGCCCCAACGGTTCGGGCAAGACCAAGGCCCTGGAGGTGCTGTTCCCGTTCGTGCTGGACGGGCGGATCGACCCCAAGCGGCTCAACCCGTTCGCCTCCGAGGACCGGACCATGAAGTCCAACCTCCTCTTCCGGGGGAACGACACCGGTCTCGGCTATGTCTGGATGGAGTTCCGGCACCGCGACACCGGCCAGTCCGTCACCGTGGGCGTCGGCCTGCACGCCCAGCGGCACCGCGACACACCGGTGCGCTGGCACTTCGTCACGGACGGTCGAGTGGGGGAGGACTTCTCCCTGCTCACCGCCGACGACCGGCCGATGACCCGTAAACAGCTGGCCGAGGAACTCGGCGAACACGCCCTGATCCCCTCCCCACCGGACTACCGGGCGGCGATCGACCAGCGCCTGTTCGGCCTGGGACGGGAGCGGTACGAGCAGCTCATCACGCTGATCCTCACCCTGCGCCGCCCGCAGCTGGCCAAGAACCTCGATCCGGCGAAACTCTCCGACACCCTCACCGAGGGACTGCGCCCGATCGACGATGAGCTGGTGTCCGAGGCCGCGCGATCCTTCGAGGACATGGAGTCAGTGCAGCACACCCTGGAGGGCCTGGTCGCCGCCGACGAGGCGACGGCCGCGTTCCTGTCCAGCTATACCACCTACCTGCGCGTCCACGCCCGCTGGGCGGCGGATGCGCTGACCCGCCGCCGTGACGACGTGGCGGCCCGCCGTACCGGCCGGGAGGAGGCGGCGGCCCGGCTCGCCACCGCCGAACACGACCGGGCCGAGGCCGGGCAGCGGCTGGCCGCGGCCGAGGACGCGCTGGCCGGGCTGCGGGCCAGGCTGGAACAGCTGCGGGCGAGCGCCGCCTACGAGGCGCTGCAGCAACTGGCCGACCTGGAACGGCTCGTCCGTGCCTGCGCCGAGGCCGAAGCCGTCGCGCGCGGCGAATTGGGTCGGCGTGTCGCGGCCAGGGCGAGGGCCGCGGCGGGGCTGGAATCGGCCCGCCGGGCTCTGGCGGAGCTGGAAGCCGCGGTCTCCAGAGCCGCGGCCGAGGTCGCCGACGAGGCGGCGGCCGCGGGGATCCCCTGGACCGGAGCCGACGCGGCCGAGGACGGTTTCACCGATCGAGCCGGCGGCCGGATCGCGGCCAGGGACGACGACGTCCGGGCGGTACGGGCTGCGGCGGCGGGCCTGTCCAGGGCTGAACAGGCCCGCGACCTGGCCCGCGCGGCGCTGGAGCAGGCACTGGAGGCCATGGCGGTGGCGGAGCGGGAGGCCGCCTCGGCGCAGGAGGGGGTGGACCGGGCCAGACAGGCCGCACGCGCGGAGCTGTCGGCCTGGGCGGGGCGCTACACGGAGGTCCTGCCCGACCCGGAGCCGTTGGCCGAGGCGCTGGAACAGGTGGGCGAGCCGGATGCTCCCGCGCTGGACACGGTGTTCGCCGAGACCGTGATGTCCGCCGTGCAGGAACTGCGGGAAGAGCGGGCGCGACTGCGCGGACAGCGGGAGCAGACCGAACGCGAGCGGGCCGCGGCCGAGGAGGAGAGACGCCTGATCGCCGCAGAGCGCGACGACGCGCCTGCGGTGCATCCGGCCCGTACGGCCTCGCGTGCGGGCAGGGCGGGGGCGCCGCTGTGGCGGCTGGTCCGCTTCCGGGACGGAGTGCCCGCCCCCGCTGCGGCCTCCGTCGAGGCGGCGCTGGAGGCCACCGGCATCCTGGACGCCTGGGTCACGCCCGCACCCGGACCGGTCCGCGTCGGCGACTCCGACGCCTACCTCTTCGAGGGCGCCCCGACACCCGGTCCGAGCCTGGCGGACCTGCTGGTCCCCGAAGAGAACGCCCCCGTGCCCGCCGAACGGATCACCGGCATCCTGAGAGCCGTCGCTCTGCGAGATGACCGCGCCGGTGACATCGGAGGCACCGGCGCAGGAGACGGCCCGTTCTCCGGTGAGCCCGTCGCGCCGGAACATCCCTTGATCACCGCGTGCGGCCGGTTCCTCCAGGGCGTCCAACTCGGAGCGCACCACAAGGAGCACGCCGAGTACATCGGTGCCACCGCCCGCGCCCGCCGCCGCACCGCCAGACTGGCCGACTGCGACGCCCGCCTGTCGGTGATCACCCAGGTACTCGCCGCCGTCGACCGGCGGGTTGACGAGGTCGAGGCCGCACTCGCCGCCATCGACTCCGCTCGCGCCGCCCTGCCCCGCACCGGTGCGATCACGGCGGCCCTGCGGACTCGCGAGCAGGCCGCCGGACGGCTCCGCGCCACCCGGGACGGCGCCGATGCCGCCCAGCGCGGCTACGACGAGACCGTCGCCGCGTCCGGTGCGGCCGAACGGGCGCTGCGCCGTACCGGGACCGAACGCGCCCTCGCCCCCGAGACGGTGGAGGAGGTCGCGGCCGCCGTCCGGCGTTTCGAGCGCGGGGCGGCCGAGCTGACCGGGCGCAGGAGAGAGGCGGCACGGCAGCGGGAAGCGGTCACGGCCGCCGCCGCCACACCGAGGAGGCCGCGAAGCTGGAGGCCCTGAGATCTACGGTGGGCGCGGAGGCCAGGCAGGTGCTGGCCGAGGTCGAGCAGGCCGAGGTGGCGATCACCGTGTCCGAGCGGGAGACGGGCGCCGCCCGCGCCGCCGAACGGGAGGCGCTGTCGGCCGCCGCGGCGGCACGCGCCCGTCTGGACGCGACCGGGGAGGCCCTGGCCGTCGCACTGCGGGAAGAGCGGGAGACCGCCCGCGACCTGGCTCCCTTCGCCCGGCGGGAACTGCTCGACGTGCTGCGCTGCCCGCCGGGCCTGGCCTGGCCGGCACAGGACGCCGACTGGCTGGAGGAAGAGCTGCCCCCGCAGGTGCGGGCGGTCCACGAGGCGATCCTCACCGTCACCCGCGATCTCACCCCTACCGAGATTTCCCTCAAGCAGTCCACCACCCGTCTGACGAAAGCCCTGGAGGACCTGCAGGCCCAGCTCACAGCCGCCGACCAGGACTACCGCCCCGAGTGGGACGGCGCGGACGGCGTGATCGTGGTCCGGATCGCCGACGAGGACGGTCCCCTCCCGGTCGGCGCCTTCGCCGAGAAGATCGCCGCCGACAGGCGGGACCAGCAGCAGCTGCTGTCGGAGTCCGAGCAGCGGATCCTGGAGGACGCGCTGCTGACCCGACTCGCCCAGCAGATCCACGACCGTACCGTGGACGCCCGGGATCTGATCCGCCGGATGAACACCGAGATGCGCTCCCGCCGGATGTCCTCGGGAACCACAGTCGGGGTGAACTGGCTGCTCACCGACAACCTGGACGAGGGACAGCGGGCGGTCTGCGCTCTGCTCGACGGCGACGCGGCCCGCCTGGGCCCCGACGATCTGGGCCGGATGCGCGCCCACTTCGCCATCCGGATCAAGGACGCCCGGGCCCGGCACCGCGACCGGCCGTACCGGGAGCTGTTGACCGAGGTGCTCGACTACCGCCGCTGGCGGCAGTTCGCCTTCCAGCTCGTCCGGCCCGGCGGCCACGAGGAGCGGCTGACCCGGGCACGGCACAGCCGCCTGTCCGGCGGCGAGCAGTCGGTCTCGCTGCACCTGCCGCTGTTCGCCGCAGCCCACGCGATGCTCAACTCGGCCCGCCCGGAGGCGCCCCGGCTGCTCGCGCTGGACGAGGCCTTCGCCGGGGTGGACGACACCGGCCGGGGCGAGCTGATGTCGCTGGCCACCCAGTTCGACCTGGACCTGTTCATGACCGGTTACGACCTGTGGGCCACCCATGCCGCGGTTCCCGCCGCAGCCCACTACGACCTGGCGCACTCTCCCGTCGAGCACACCGTCAGCGCCCTGCTGCTGGTCTGGGACGGCGCGAAGCTCCTGGCGGACGACGTCGGCGAGCTCACCGCCGCACTGGGCTCGCCCGATGTCCGGCGGGTTCCCGCCGAGCCGGTCCTCTCCGAGCCGGTCCTCTCCGAAGGATGAGCCGTGTGACTCCTGCGGACGCGCCACAGGGCGAGGGCTGGGAGCGGCTGCTGGCCGCCGCCCGGCGCAGGCTGGAACGCGGCGGTGCCCTGACCGGGTCCGTCGGCCTGAACGACCCATCCGAGGCCGAACGCCGTGTGATCATCGGCATCACCGGGAGATACCGTCCCGAGTCGGTCAAGCGGCTCACCGTCTCCCTGGCCGAACTGGACGCCGCGCTGTCCGCCCGGTACGGCTCCGGCCTGCGGGATGTCCTGGCCGGGCTCGGCGGCCCGATCCGGGACCGCGCCGCCGAACGCGCGGCTCTCGAACGGGAGCGGGAACGCCTGCTGAGCCTCGCCGGGAACAGCCGCCACGCCGCCGAGCCGTGGTTCTCGGCGTGGCTGGACGAGCTGGCTGCGGGCGGCGGCCTCACCCGGCTGGTACGGCGCGGCGACGGCCGTCTGCTCGTCCAGGCGACCGGTGTCCTCGACCTCCTGCCCGCCCCGCCCGGCTCTTCCCCCGCTCCCGCTCCCGCTCCTGCGGCTTCGGCTGAGACCGGTGAGCAGATCCTTGCGCTGCCCGTGCTGGCCGAACGGGCGACCGGGGACACCAAGTCCCTGGCTCCGGGATCACCGCTGGCCTCGCTCGTGCTACGGGCGCTGGCGCTGCGCTCCGGGCTGCCCGCCGTACCGGGAGACCGGACGGGGCAGCGGCGGCTGTGGGAGTCCGCCGGGGTGATCGTGGACGACCTGGCCAGTCAGGTGCTCGTGTTGAACATCCGGACCCGCCGGACGGGTGTCACCTCCGGCTGGCTCGACGAGGCCGCACGGCACGGCATCCCCTTCCGGCTCACCCTGCAGCAGCAGACCGTCTCTCCGGTCGTCCCCGCCGTCGGCGAGATATACGTCTGCGAGAACCCGGCGGTCCTGCGCACCGCCGCGGCCGACCTGGGCGCCCGCGCCCCCGCTCTGGTCTGTACGGAGGGTATCCCGTCGGCGGCCTGCCACCGGCTTCTCGACGCCGCCGTGACCGCGGGCGCCCGCCTGTGGTGGCGCGCGGACTTCGACTGGACCGGGCTCCGCATCGTCGACCGGGCGATCTCCCGGTACGGTGCGGCGCCCTGGCGGATGGCCACGGCCGACTACGCGGCAGGGCTCGCGGAGGGCGAGTCCACCCCGCTGACCGGGCCGCCCGCACTCAGCCCATGGGATCCGGGACTGGCCGGGCTTATGGCCGCCCACGACCGGGCGGTGATGGAGGAGCGGCTCCTCCCGTCCCTCCTCGCCGATCTGAGGCCTGTCCCCTGATCTGGAGACCCGTGACCGAGCCCCGATCACCCGGCTCGACGTCCGTCGGCATGATCGGCTGGATGGTGTTCTCGGGAGTACCGGCATGCGGCTTGACCTGGCCGGATGAATTTTCAGCACCCGCACCCTCGACCATTTCCCATGCCGGGACCGTTCGGGCGGACTTCACGGTGTAGTCGCCGGCGTCAACCGCGATACTCGGCAGTCTGCTCGGTGCGGCCGTGAGGTTGCCTCATCGCAGGGGTGCGGCTCTGGTGGAAATGTCACACTGGAGACATGGACAGGGCGCTGAATTACGCGAACATCCGCCCCTATGCGGTTCCCAGCGCTCTGGCGGAGCTGACCGGGCCTGCGGACGGGATCGTCGCGCTGCCCGGATGGCTGGACTGGAGTCCACGACGCTCCTACGATCTGTCCGACCCGGCGGCGCTGCGGGTGATGTATGAGCAGGTCATCCAGGAAGGCCGAGAGCAGGATCTCAAGACGTACCTGAACGCCGATCTGCTGACTCGCATCTGGCCTGATCTGATCTTGCCGGTACGGGTCCGCCGCTTGTGGGAGTCGCGCTTCACCGGGCTGCGTGACCGGGCCGCGTGATGGACCCTTTCCATCGGCGGCTGATCGAGATCGGTCTGAGCGTCGCTGATCAGTACGGCTTCGCGCTGGCCGGTGGGTACGCCGTTCAGGCGTACGGGATCGTGGAGCGGCCGAGCGAGGACGTCGATCTGTTCGGCGCGCTGGACATGGATTGTCCAGCGGCAGCAGATCACGTGGCCGAGGCGTACCGCGCAGCCGGATACCAGGCTGAGATCTTGCAGAGTACCGAGCGGTATGTCCGGATGTGGATCTCCGAGCATGGTACGGATCAGGGATGCAAGGTCGAGGTCGTCGCGGACGTACGGTTTCAGCCGCCGGTGCGGATGGAGATGGGCCCGGTCCTTCATCCCGACGACGTGGCGGCCGGAAAGACCGAGGCGCTGTTCAACCGCGCGCTCGCGCGTGACTTCATCGACGTGGACGCGCTCGTGGAGCCCGGCCGGTACACGCGATCAGCTTCTGGACTTGGCCGCCCGCCGGGATGCCGGGTTCGATTGGGAGGTGTTCGCGGAGATGCTGGCGTACGTGCGTCGCCGTACCGATGAGGAGTTCGGCGTGTACGGCGTCGGCGCGGCCGAGTCTGAGGCCCTCCGGGAGCGTTTCGGCGTGTGGGAGAAGGCGCTGCGGAAGGGCGAGTGATCGCTTTTTCGGGTTCGGGGCGGGAATTTCCTCGGCCTCGTCGGCGAGATTCCGGCTGGAGCCGTGCGCCTGCCGATAATGTCATCCGGCCAGGTCATGGGCTTGCTGGGGATCTCCTGACGGGAGTGACTCCCTGTTGCTCGGGGTGCGGCATGATGATCGTCCGTGCTGCTTCGCCTGGCCTATCTCGCCGTCACGAACGCCTTCGCCGCGCTGCGGCTGCTGTCGATGAGCGATCGGGACAAGGACGTCGAGATCCTCGTTCTCCGCCACCCGATCACCGTTCTCGAACGGCAACTCGGTGCCGGCACCAGGGTGCGATCCGCTCCCGAGGACCGTGCCTTCCTCGCCGCCCTGCTGACGTCGCTGCCCCGCGAGGTCTTGCGCCGGGTGCGGCTCCTCGTCCGCCCGGACACCGTCCTGCGCTGGCACCGCGATCTCATCAGACGGCGGCACGCCCGCATCAGTAAGCCCAGGCGGTCGGGGCGCCCACCCACGGTCCGCTCCATCCGAGCGCTCATCCTGCGACTGGTCCGGGAAAACCCCTCCTGGGGATACCGGCGCATCCACGGCGAACTGGCCGTGCTCGGCATCACGGTCGCACCCTCCACCGTGTGGGAGATCCTCAAACAGGAAGGCATAGACCCGTCCCCTGAACGAGTATCTGTCACCTGGGCCGACTTCCTGCGCTCGCAAGCCGAGGTGCTCCTGGCCTGCGACTTCATCGAGACCATCACCCTCACCGGACAGCGCCAGTACATCCTGGCCGCCATCGAGCACGCCAGCCGGCGCGTCCGCGTGCTGGGCACCACCGCCCATCCGACCGCGAGCTGGGTCGTCCAGGCGATGAAGAACCTCGTGATGGACCTGGAAGAGGCTGGCTGCCGGGCCCGCTACCTGATCCGGGACAGGGACGGGAAGTTCCCCGCCCTCATGGACGAGATCCTGGCCGAGGCCGGGATCCGGACCGTGCTCACCGGTGTCCGCGTGCCGCGCATGAACGCGATCATGGAGCGGTGGGTGCAGTCATGCCGCCGCGAACTGCTCAACCGCTGCCTGGTATGGAATGAGCGCCATCTGCGCCACGCTCTACGTGAATACGAACGCTTCTACAACCAACACCGCGCCCATCAGGCCCTGGAACAAGCGGCCCCGCTACGCGCCGTCCCGGACCGGATCACGGATCCGACGCGGATCGCCGAGCTGAGCGTACGCAGACGGGACCGACTCGGCGGAGTCCTCCACGAGTACTCACATGCCGCTTGAACTGCACAGATGTAATTTTCGGCAGGCGCAGGGTTGTCAGGCGATAGCGGCGATGTCGCCGTCGTCGAAGTAGATCGACTGATGGAGCCGACCGCCGAGGGCGGCGGCGTAACGGGCCAGGATGTCCTGGCCGGAGATCTTGCCCTGCTCGATCTGGGAGACGCGTCCCTTGGTGACTCCCATGCGCTCGGCGACCTGCTGCTGGGTCAGGCCGCGTCCGCGGCGGATCTCCGCCAGGCGGTGCCCTTGGACCTCGGCCAGAAGTTCCCGCTTACCGGCCTGGACGGCCTCCTCGCCACCGGCCCGCTGGACGTGCTCGGCCCGGATGTCCTTCCAGCGCACGTATCCACTCATCTGTCGTCCTCCTGCCGGGCGCGTTCCTTCAAGTAGACCTCATATCGGTGCTCGGCCAGTGGAATGGCCTCCTCGTACCAGCTCTTCCATCGTCCGGCTTTGTCACCTGCGACCAGCAGAATGCTGGAACGCCACGGGTCGAAAACGAACAGGATGCGGACCGTACCGGGCCGGAGTTCTTTGAGATTCTGGATCGACGACCCGGTGATTGTGTCGACCAGGGGGCGCCCCAGCCGGGACCGCCTTCGGCGAGCGCGTCGATGGCCTGCACCACCCGGGCATGAGTGACGTCGTCGAGTTGCTTGATCCATTCGCGGACCTCGGTTACGACGTAGATGTCCCATTCGTCTCCGACCACTCGTAGAGTATAGCTATAGGTATACCCCGTGTCTGGGAATGTCGATGATGCATCCGTACGGCCTGCTTACTTGCGGCGGGCATCCGGGATATCGAACAGTGGGCCTGCGGCCTGGAGGACCGGTTGGATCGCGTCGAGGATCAAGGATCGCTGGGCGGGTGTCTGCCGGCCGGAGTAGCCCGCAGTGGTCTGGTACGACGCGTGTCCGGCCACCAACTGCATCACTCCGGGGGCCACACCGCCGTCCCGAAGCATGGTGATCATCGTATGCCGCAGGGTGTGGGGGGTGATGTGCTTGGCCAGGCCGCGTTCCCGGGCGAGTGCGAGCGCGGGCTGCAAGATGTTGTTGCGCTGGTTGCCGTAGTCGATGTAACCACCTGTCCGCTTCTGGAAGAGCGGCTCGTCGGGCTTGTTGTCCTGTGCCCGCCCGGACAGCAGCCCGGCCAGCTCCTCACTGATCGGCACGTCCCGGTGTTTCTTGCCCTTCGGGTACGGCTTGATGCGCCACTCCCAGCGTCCGGTCTCCTCGTTCAGCAGCCGGGCGTAGGTCTGGACGACATGGATCACACACCCCTCCGCATCCAGGCCGCTTGTGTGCAGTCCTGCCAGCTCACCCCGGCGAAGGCCGGTGGCCATCATGGTGACGATGAACAACGCGGTGTCGCGGTCGACGTCGCGGACCGCGGTGAGGTAGACGGCGACCTCCGGCCCGTACAGGACCTGGCGGGCACGCACCGGCGCGGGCGGCAGACGGAACCCGTCGCAAGGCGACGACCGCAGCAGTGGCGGCTCACCGTCCTCTCCCTGCCGCATCGCCGCCCGCAGCACCGGCTTGATCGAACCCCGGTAGATCTTCGTTACCGTGGCGGGGGAGAGCGTCCCCGGATCCGGTCGCGCTGGGTGCGGGGAGCCCGCTTCCCACCAGCGCCGCAGCACGTCGGGTGAGACACGTCCGGTCGGCTTCACGGCGATGCCGCCGGTCTGTGCCCATCGACGCGCGGCCTGCTCATCGGACAGAGGCCGGCTCGGCTGGTGGGCGTTGCGGGCGGACGGCTTGG
>NZ_BOOK01000092.1 GCF_016863195.1 Paraplanobispora takensis
CGCCGGAGGCCACGGTGTCGACGTTGCGGGAGACCTCGTCGGCGGCCGCGGTCACGATCCCGGCCTGCGCGCTGGTCTCCTCGGCGGTGGAGGCGATCTGCGTGCTGGTGGCGGTCAGCTCCTCGGCCGCGCCGGCCAGGGAGGTCGACGATCCGTCGATGGTGCGCACCGTGGTCTGCATCGCCTCGGCGGCCTGGTTCAGGGCGCCGGCCATCTGGCCCAGCTCGTCCTTGCTGCGCACGGGGGCGCGGCCGGTCAGGTCGCCGGCGGCCATCCTGGTGAGCACCCCGGCCACCGTGCGGACGGGGCCGACGACCGCCTTGGTGAGGACCACGGCGTTGAGCAGGCTCCAGACGGTCCCCAGGACCAGCACGAGGACGACGAGGAACCGGGCGGAGTCCACGGTCTCGTTGAACTGGGTGCTGGCGGTCAGCTGCTCCCGGGCGCCCTTCAGGGCGGCGTCCAGCTCCGTCTCGTAGGCCTTGCGCAGGTCGCGGTTGGGGCCCAGGGCGGCCCGGGTCGCGGCCTCCTTGTCTGTGGCGTAGCCGGTGAACTCGGCGGCCACGGCCTCCTGCCAGGCCCCGATCCCCTCGGCGATCTCGTCCACCTGGGCGGCCTGGGCCGGGGAGGCGGCCGTGGTGCGCGCCGCGCCGAGGTTCTCCTCGATCAGCGCGAACCGCTTCACGAACTCGTCGCTGAACTTCTCGTCACCGCTGATCAGGAAGCCCCGCTCGTCGACGGCGGCCGCCTTGGCGGTCGTCGCGACCTGCTGCAGGGAGGAGATGAACGGGACGGCCCGGTCCAGCTGCCGGTGGTGTTCGTCCTGCAGCGCGCCGATCTTCAGCAGGCCGGTCACACCGGTCGCCACGCCCGCCAGCAACATGACGGCCACCACGATGAAGATCTTCGTCTTGACCGTGCGGTCGATCAGCAACCGCCGCATCTCCCCGTCCCTTCCAGGTCTGTTCCCTCGTCGCACCGCCCCCGGGCGGTGTCCGTGACATGTTCGTCGGCCCCCTCATCGGCACGTGCGCGCCGTACATGAGCCGGTGGATCGCCGCCCCCCGCGCCGCCGTACGGTCCGCGCGACCGGGGTCAGCCGGCCAGCTGCTCTCCCTCGATCAGTTCGAGGTGGGAGTAGGGGTTCGCGGGGCGGCCGGTCCCCGCGCCGGCGGCCAGCAGCCGGTTCAGCTCCCCGGCCGGGACCGGCTTGCTGAACAGGTAGCCCTGGCCCAGTGGGCAGCGCATGTCCCGCAGGAACTCCTCCTGCTCGCTGGTCTCCACCTTCTCCGCGATGGCGGGCAGGTCCAGGCTCTCGCAGAGGCTCAGGATCGCCTTGGTGAAGGCGTGCCGCTGGCGGGAGGCCGCGTCGGTGCCGCGGTCGAGCGTGGTGAAGGCGCCGTCGATCTTGATGACGTCCACCGGCAGGTGCTGGAGGTAGGCCAGAGAGGAGTAGCCGGTCCCGAAGTCGTCGATGGCGATGCGCACGCCGTGCAGGCGCAGCTCGGACAGGTAGCCGGTGACCCGGGCGGTCTCCTCGCGCCCCGTGGCCAGCAGCGCGGTCTCGGTGATCTCCAGCACGAGCGCCTCGCCGGGCAGGCCGCTGTCCTCCAGCGCCGCCAGGACCGTGGAGACGAACTCCCGCCGGCGCAGCTGGCGCCCGGAGACGTTGACGGTGACCGAGACGCCGTAGCGCTCGTACCAGCGCACCGCGTCGAAGCAGGCCCGGCGCAGCACGTGCGCGCCGATCGGCACGATCAGGCCCGTCTCCTCGGCGGTCGGGATGAACTCGTCCGGAGGCACCACGCCCTCCGGCGACTGCCAGCGCAGCAGCGTCTCCACGGCCTGGATCCTGCCGGTGGCCAGGTCGACCACGGGCTGGTAGTTCAGGACGAACTCCTCCTTCTCCAGGGCGCGGCGCAGGCCCTCGGTCACCCGCGCCTGGCCGAGCTGCTCGACGCGCAGCCCGTGGTGGAAGACGCTGATCTGGTTCTTGCCGCCGGACTTGGCCGCGTACAGGGCCAGGTCGGCGTCCCGCAGCACGTCCTGGGCCTCCGACACCTCGGTGATCATGTACAGGCCCACGCTGGTGGTGACGTGGAAGGAGTGCTGGCCCACGACGAAGGCCTGGGCGACCGCCTCGACGACCCGCTCGGCTGCCTCGACCGCCTGCCCGGCGGTCGTGTTCTCCATCAGGACGGCGAACTCGTCGCCGCCGAGCCGGGCCAGGGTGTCGTCCTCGCGCAGGATCCCCCGCAGCCGCTGACCCGCCTGGATGAGCAGCTGGTCGCCGGCCGGGTGACCGTAGGTGTCGTTGATGGCCTTGAAGCCGTCGAGGTCGAGCATGAGCAGGGCGGCGGTGTCGCCGTGCCGCTGCGTCACCTGCTCCAGCCGGTCCTGGAACAGCGCCCTGTTGCCCAGGCCGGTCAGGTGGTCGTGCATCGCCCGGTGGCTGAGCAGGCTCTGCAGCGCCTGCTGCTCGTCCAGGGCGCGCGACAGCTCGGCGGCCTGCTCGTCCAGGAGCCGGGCGCGCCGGTCGGCCGTGTTGCTGTTGCTGATCAGCCGGAAGACCAGGAAGGCCATCAGCGCGGCGAAGAGGCTCAGCGGCACCGCGAAGTCGGAGGTGTCCACCAGCGACCCCGCATCGAAGTTGAGCATCAGGGAGAACGGGCCCGCGCACGCCATCAGCAGGAAGATGAGGCTGCGCGCGGTGGTCAGGCGGGCGGCGGGGACCTGCCCGGCCCGGGCCGTCGACGGGTGCAGCGCCGCCACCGCCATCAGGACGAACCACACCAGCCAGCCCGCGTTGCCGAGCAGGCCGTAGCTCCAGCTCTCACCGCGCTGGAGCATCAGGGCGTAGGCCACGTCACCGAAGGTCATGCCGGCGAAGGCGAGACCGACCAGGGCGTAGGAGTGGTTGCGCAGGCCGTGGGTGAACCACAGCCGCAGCGCCATGAACGCCACGGCCGTGTCGGCCAGCGGGTAGGTCGACGCCATGAGCAGTTCCCTGCCCGTCAGCGCCCGGAGCCCGCCGTAGGGGTTGAAGGTCACCGTCCAGTACACGAAGGCCAGGCCCAGCACCACGACCATCGCGTCCAGCATCACCGCGAGGTTCCCGCCGCGGATCGCGTTGCCGGGCAGTTTCATCAGGCCGGCCACCAGCAGCGGGTACGCCGCCAGGTACGCCATGTCGATCAGCGGGGGGACCTGGCCGCCCTCGGCTGTGAAGTACCAGACGGTCCACAGCAGGTCGGAGCCCGCCCACACGGCCATGCCGGCCGCCAGCAGCCACCAGGCGGCGGGTACGGCCGGCCGGCGGGTACGGACCGCGGCGATCATCACGATCGCCGAGACGGTCTGCAGAGCAGAACGGATGCCCACCCCCGCGTCGCCGGACACGAACAGCCCGACGGCGGCGACCGCGAGGCCGAGCACGGCCAGGCCCGCCCAGAGCCGGGCAGCCGCGCTCGTCCGGCGCCGCCGGTGTCCGGTGGGGAGCTCCCGGGACGAGAGGTCTGGCTGCATCGTCTTCTCCCGTGTGGAGGTCATCTGTCGTAGCGGTACAGGTCGTACGAGCGCATGAGCTCGATGAGCTTGGCGGGGTAGGCGGGGTCGGTGGCGTACCCCGCCTTGGCGATCTCCCTGGCGAAGCGGTCGGGGTCGGCGGTGTGGGAGAACGCCGCCCGGTACCGGCTGCCGGAGGCCAGGAAACTCCCGTGGTCCTTGAAGGAGTCGGCAGGGGAGCGGTAGGTCCGGAACAGCGCCGTGGTCCGGTGGCAGCCGCCGGAGTCGCACTCGGTCGTGGGGTGGCGGCGGCAGCCCGACGCGTAGGGGCCGTGACCGGCCGGGGAGCACTTGATGCCGAAGTAGTTGCGGCCGGAGACGGCCAGATCGCTGCGGCCCCAGCCGGACTCCAAAATCGCCTGGGCCAGGGTCACCGAGGCGGGTACACGCGTCTCCTGCCGGCTGAGCCGCGCCGAGGGGCCGACCTGCGCGAGGAACTGCGCCGGAGATGCGGGGGCGGGTGCGGGGGCCGGGGACGCGGCCGGGGCGGGGAGCGCGGGGGCGCACCGGGCGACGGCGGAGGGGCGCACGACGTAGGCGTCGGACACGTAGCCGCCGGAGGCCATGCGCAGCCAGGCGGTGGTGGTCCTGACCCTGCCCTTGACCTTCTGCCCGGAGACGCGGCACTGGACGCGGAAACGGGTGCCGTCGCGGATGGTGTGCAGCCGGCCCGAGGCGTTGGTGGGGGAGCGGCGGACGCTGAGGGCGCCGCCGCCGGTGCGCGCGCGGACCGTGACGGGGGCCGCGGAGGCGGCGAGGGCGGTGAGGGGAGAGGTGGCGGCCGTGACGGCGGCGGGGGTCCGGAGCCCGCCGGCGGCGGCCTGCGCCGTGCCGGGGAGGATCCCCACGTCCGCGACCAGGCAGGAGAAGGTCACGGCACCGGCGATGAGCAGGGAGTTCATCGCTCGGGTCGGGGTGGGCTCGGACATGATTTCGACGGTGCGTCACGGTTGATGCACTCTCGGTTGCCCGGCGGGTGCAGATTCGTTGCCTGCCAGGCCATGGCAAGTGAAAGCCTCGGTCACAACCACATGAACAGGGTTGATAACGTTCTGTTTGGGGTGAATCGCTATATGTGACGAAGCTTCAAGGTTCTGGGGAGGGCCAGGGGGCACGGGGGAATCAGGTGGGGGGCACCATGCTGAACAGCGGCGATCATGTTGATCACGCATACTCGTCCTCACCCGACGCCTCGGACGCGACGCGGGCGATCCTCGGTCTCCTGCGGGAACGGCTGCGTGCCGCCGACGACTCCGGCGCGGCCGGAGCGGAGGAGACCCTCCTGTCCGGGCTGCGTAGCGTGCCCGGAATCCTGCACGCCGACCTGCGGGCCGCGGACTCCACCTCGCCGCCGGATACCGAGCGCTTCTGGCCCGCCGGTCCCGGCCGGCTGCTCGTGGTGACGCTGGAACGCGGCTACGACGGCAGCATGGTCATGGAGGCGCTGGCCTGCCTGGCCGCGGCGCTGGAGGCGATCTGGCACCGGGACGCCGAGTCCCGCGCCGGATCCGTCCCCGAGGACTTCGCACTGACCAAGGCGAAGACGGAGTTCATCGGCACGGTCGTCCACGACCTGGCCACTCCCATCACGCCGATCCTGGCCTACGCCGGCCTGCTGGCCGACCCGGACACCGGGCCGCTCAGCCCCGAGCAGCGCGAGTTCGTGAAAGTGATCGAGCGCAACGCGGTACGGCTGTCCGACCTGCTCAACGACCTGCCGCTGCTGGCCGACCCCGCCACGCCGGAGCTGGAGATGCGGCGGGAGCGGGTGGACCCGATGGAGCTCATCCGCGACATGGTCACCCAGGTCAGGCCCGGTGCCCTGCACGCCGGGATCACCCTGCGCTACCAGGCCCGTCCCGGGCCCGCCCTGAGCTGCAACGCGATCCGCGTCCGCCGCATGCTCGACATCCTGCTGACAGCGGCGATCACCCGCTCCTCACCCGGGGACTCCGTCATGGTCGAGGCCCGCCCCACCGTCGACGGCTGGTCCATCGACATCGACTGCCGACCCGGCGGTGACAGCACCGGCGCCGGCGCCGGTCAGGAGGAACGCACCGGGCAGCCCGCGGGGGAGCAGTCCTGGCCGCGGATCGGCATGGCCAGGGCCATCGCCGGCATGCACGGCGGCACGCTGCACATCACCGACGAGGGGACGAAGGGATCGGTGATCAGGGTGGAGCTGCCCTGGGAACCGGTCCGCGACCGGAGGGAAGCACCTTGAGCAAGCTGCTGGTCGTCGAAGACGATGCCGACACGCTGACGGCCATCCAGGTACTCCTCGGCCACGGCGGCCATGAGGTCATCCCCGCCACCGACGGCCGCAGCGGGCTGCGGCTGCTGCACGAGACCAAGCCGGACGTGCTGATCCTCGACATCGGCCTGCCCGTCATGGACGGCTGGCAGGTGCTCGAACGGGTCAGGGACATCAGCGACCTGCCCATCCTGATCCTCACCGGCCGGGGCCAGGAGCGGGAGAAGGTGCGGGGCCTGCGCGCAGGCGCCGACGACTATCTCGTCAAGCCGTTCTCCCGGGCCGAACTCACCGCCCGGGTCGAGGCGCTGCTGCGCCGCTCGGGCGCGGCGACCTGGGCCGAGGACATCTACGACGACGGGGTCGTACGGGTGGAGCCCTCGACCCGCTCGGTCTTCGTCGAGGGTCAGGACGTCCACCTGACGCCGACCGAGTTCCGCCTGCTCAACACGCTCGTACGGCACGCCGGCAACGTTCTCAGCTCATCCCAGCTGCTGTCCCTGGTGTGGGACGACCCGACCGGGCTGAGCCCCGAACGGGTGAAGTTCGCGGTCCTGCGCCTGCGCCGCCGGATCGGCGCCGACGCCTCCAGCTCTCCCATCGAGGCGGTCCGCGGTGTGGGGTACCGCTACCGCCCCCCGGCCCAGCGCCAAGGCGGACGTAACGCCGTCTCCGCCCGGCGCTGACCTCCGATTCCCTCGCCCGGCGCGACCCGCTCCGGGACCTCACACGGCGTTCACCGCCCGGCCGCGGCCCCGCGACCGGGCGCGCAAACCTCAACTCCGGATTCCGGCTGCCGATTCTCCCCTAGAGGGACGGCCGCCGAGCTGCCCCTTCCCGGACCGGCGACGCTCTCTCGCCAGGCGGGCGAGGTGAACGAGGAGTTGCAGGGTGAGGAGTCGCTTCGGCCGGGTGTTCCCGGTTGCTCTGTCGGGATTCGCAGCCTCCGCCGTACTGGTCACGTCGGTGACCTGGAGCGTCGATGAGCTGCTGCCCGGCGCCGCGGCCTCTCCTGCCGGCGCCGCGACGGTCGCGGCGCTCGCGGCCGGTACCACCGCGACGCCCGACGGGCTGAGGGTGACGGTGGACGCCGTCTACCCCGACGGCCACACCGAGTCCTGGTCCGAGCACGCCGAGCACGCCGAGCCCGCCGAGGCCACGGCTCTGAAGGCCAAGAAGACCAGCAAGAGCTCCTGGAGCACGAACAAGACCGCCGGCAAGGCGACGAAGTCGACGGCCCTGGCCGCCACGGCCTCGCGCGCGCAGTGCCGCGACAGCGCCTACACGCTCGCCGGCTGGCGGGTCAACGGGAACCTGCGCTGGTACTACAACGCCTCCGGCGCCCCCTCCACGGTCTCGCGCACGGCGCTGACCTCGATCAGGGCCGCGGCGCAGACGCTCGTCGGCGCCCAGAACCAGTGCGGCCTGCGCGCCCCGTTCAAGGTGGCCCAGCAGTACCGGGGCGCCACCAAGCTCGTGCCCGCGGTCACCGCCACCTCCAAGTCCACCTCCTGCGGCAAGAACGACAACTACAGCGCGGTCGGCTGGAAGCGCATGACCACCACCGCCCTGGCGGTCACCTGCACCTGGTGGACCAGCGACCGCAAGGTCGTCTCCGCCGACATCGCCATCAACAGCAGGTACCGCTGGTTCACCTCCAAGCCCGCCCGCTGCTCGTCCACCTTCGACCTGCGCTCGGTGCTGACCCACGAGTGGGGCCACGCCTACGGCCTGAACCACGTGTCGCCCACGACGCACGGCACCCAGGTCATGGCCTCCACCATCAAGGCCTGCGCCTCGCTCAACACCCTCGGCGCCGGCGACTACACCGCCATGCGCAAGCTGTACGGCGTGCGCTGACCCGGCGGCCTCAGCCCCCGCTCCCGTCGGAGCCCGCCCTCCCCGCCCGGTCGGCGGTGCACGCCGGGATCCGCATCGTCACCGTCGTCCCCTCTCCCTCCGCCGACTGCAGGTCGAAGGTGCCGGAGTGGTTGGCCACGATGCTGCGCACGATGGACAGCCCGAGCCCGGTGCCGGGGATCGACAGCTCGGTGGCGTTGGAGGCGCGGAAGAAGCGGGTGGACAGCCGTGACATCTCCTCCTTCGGGATGCCGATCCCGGTGTCGGCGATGCGGACCACCGCGTGCCGGTCCTCCACGACGACCTCCACCCGCACGTTCCCGCCGGAACGGGTGAACTTCACCGCGTTGGACAGCAGGTTGACCATCGCCCGGTCGAGCTGGTTGGAGTCCCCCTCGACCATGATCGCTCCACTGTCGCACTCGAAGGCCACCTCCACCCCCGCCTTCGCGGCGGCGGGCCGCATCGAGGTGACGGCCCCGTCGACGACCGCGCACAGGTCCGTCTGCTGACGGACCGTGCGGAAGGCCCCCGACTCGATGCGCGAGAGCGTCAGCAGGTCCTCGATGAGCAGGCGCAGGCGCTGGGTGTTGCGCTCGATCGCGTCGAGCATGCGGTCCTGGGCGGGGTTGACCTCGCCCGCCTCCTCGTCGCGCAGGATCTCCAGGTACCCGGCGATGCTGGTCAGCGGTGAGCGCAGCTCGTGGGAGACGGTCGACATGAAGTCGGTCTTGGCCGAGTCCAGGGCCCGCAGCTCCTCCACCAGCTCCCGCTCCCGGGTGTACAGGCGCGCCTGGTCCAGGCCGCGGCCCAGGTCGGTCCCCACGACCTTGACCGCCTCGATCTCGTCGATGCTCCACGCCCCCCTGGCGACGGGACGCGTGAGCAGGATGCCGCCCAGCACCTGCTTGCCCACCCCGAAGGGGACGAGCAGGAACTCCATGTCGCCGAGTTCCTCCAGCGCCCGCGCGGCGGCCCCGGGGACGTGGCCGGGCGGGTCCTGGGTGCGCCCGGACGGGGTCCGGTCCTGCAGGTACAGCTGCTCGACCGACGCGGCGGGGACGTAGGGAAAGCGCGTGCCATCCTTGATGACCTGCCCGTTCGACCACTCCATGTCGGCCGGGCCGATCATGCCGTCATGGATGAGCTGGACGAACACCCGGTCGGCGGGGAGCTTGGACCCCAGGGCTGCCACCGCCTCGCGCAGGACGGACTCGGCGTCGAGGGTCTGGCGGATGCGCGCGGCGGTCTCGTGCGCCACCTTGGCCAGGCGGGCGCGTTCGCGCTCCGCGGCGCGCAACCGGTCGCTCTCGTCGGCCAGCATGTTGATCGCGCCGCCCAGCCGCTGGATCTCGGCCGGCCCGGCCAGCGACTGCGGCACCCGTGCCTGATGCTCGCCCACGGCCAGGCGCCCCAGGGTGCCTCCCATGGCCGACAGGGGCGGCACCAGCGCCCGGTAGGTGCGCACCGAGGTGATGAGGGCCGCCGCCCCGGCGATCAGGGCGAAGGCGACGACCGTGATCATCCCCCACAGGCGGTTGCGGTCGCTCTGCTGGTCCAGCGCGACGGTCCTGCGCGTGAGCTGGGCCTCCAGGGCGTCGTGGGCGCGCAGGATCTCCTCATAGCGCAGCCGGCTGCCCTCGGCGTACTGCGGGACCTGGGGCTCTCCCGGCTTCAGCTGTTCCGCCTGGGAGGCGTACGCGAACCAGGCCACGACCTTGGTCTCGAGGTCCTGGATCAGCCTGCGCTCCTCGGGACGCTCATCCCGCGCCAGGAGGGCGTCCAGGTACGGCCGATAGGTCGCGCGCGCCTCCAGATAGGTGGTCTTGGGCTGGTCGTAGAACAGGTAGTTGCGCAGACCCCGGGTGGCGTCGCCCATCGTCGAGCGCAGCTTGAGGTTGTTCAGCCGCAGGGGGAGGTTGTGGTCGATGAGCTGGTTGAGCGCGTCGCCCTGCCGTACCGACTCCACCGTCGCCACGGCCCCCGACAACAGGACGAGAGCGACGAGCAGCCCGAAGGCACGGCGTAGGACGCTTGCGACGCTGCGCTTCAGCCACGTCATCCCCTGTTTCCCCCCGTGGACCGTCCTGGCGTCGAGAACCCCTCTCGCGTCATTACCCCCCAGACCTGCTTCGTACGGCGAAGCGCAGCAAAGATGCCCTGCAAACCCCACCAGGCGTTGAACTGCCGATACCCGAAATTCTCGGCGACCGACGCCACCGCGGCGACGCCCAGGTCCCGCCAGCTGTTGTAGCGGCGGAATGCGTATTCCTCCACGGCCAGCGCCACGAAACCGACGAGGACCGCGTAGCCGTAGGAGGCCAGCAGCAGCGCGAGGGCGAAGGGCACGTTGATGGCGTCGGCCCACAGCGCGATCGGGACCAGGGCCAGCCCGCCCAGGTTCACCACCGGCGCGAGCAGCTCGAACAGGACGAAGTACGGCAGGGTCAGCAGCCCCACCCGCCCGTACCGGGGATTGGCGATCATCCCGCGGTGCTTCCACAGCAGCTCGGCCAGCCCGCGCGACCAGCGCCGCCGCTGCCGGGCCAGCACGGCCCTGGAGGACGGCGCCTCGGTCCAGGAGACCGGCTCGGAGACGAACACGATCCGGTAGTCGCGCTTCGCGTCGCGCAGGTACCGGTGGAGCCGGGTGACCAGTTCGGCGTCCTCGCCGATGGAGTCGGGGTCCAGGCCGCCGACCTCGGCGAGCACGTCCCGCCGGAACAGCCCGAACGCGCCGGAGATGATGAGCAGGCCGCCGATGCGCGACCAGCCGGTACGGCCCAGCAGGAAAGCCCGCAGATACTCCAGCACCTGGATGCGCACCAGCCAGCGGCGCGGCATGCGCACCCGCGTGACCCGCCCGCCCACGACGTCGCAGTCGTTGACGATCCGCACGACCCCGCCGGTGGCCACCACGTTCAGCGGGTCGTCGGCGAACGGCCTGGCCACCAGCAACAGGGCCGAGGGGTCCAGCAGGGAGTCGGCGTCCACCATGCACACCAGCGGGTGCCGGGCGAAGTTGATGCCCACGTTCAGCGCGTCGGCCCGGCCGCTGTTGGTCTTGCGGATCACCAGCAGCGGTGTCGAGCCGTTGGCGGGCACGTGCGTGGAGACCACCGTGCCGCGGATCGGGATGTCGTCGGGGACCACCCGGGGCAGCTCCACCAGGTCGTGCTCCTCGCGCAGCCGCTCGAACGTCCCGTCCTTCGAACCGTCGTCGACGACGATGACCTCGAAGGTCGGATAGCGCATCGACAACATCGAGCGCACGGCCTCGGCGATGCCCGCCTCCTCGTTGTAGGCAGGCATGATCACGCTGACCGGAGGGGTCAGCGGGTTGGCGTAGATGTCCTCCTGGCTGAAGAAACGCGACTTGCGGTGGCTGTCGACGGCGTCCCAGGTCGCCAGGAAGATGAGCATCAGGTAACTGGTGTTGATCGCCACCGAGTAGACCAGGAGGATGGCGCTGATCATCGCCAGCGTCCACTGCGCGCCGGTCCGGACCGCGTCCAGGATCTCACCGGCGAGGAGGTCCGCGACGGCCGCGGCCGCGCTCACCGGGCCGCGGGTGCCGGCAGCCTCGGCAGACGGCCGGCCTGAAGGTCCTGGATGGCGAGGGCCTCCCACGCGTGGGAGGCGGCGGGCGTGCCCGCCCGCTCGGCGACCGTCTCGGTCAGGGCCGCCGTCGCGGGTTTGCCCAGGCGTGCCAGGGAGCGGGCGGCGTTGTGCGCGACGTGGTAGTGGGAGTCGGCCAGGAGCTGCTGCAGCGTCGGCACGGCCCGGGGCGAGCCGAGGTCGCCCAGCGCGGAGGCGGCCTCGACCCGCACGGCGTGGGGGTGGTCGGGCCCGGTGGCGTGGATGAGCGCGTCCAGGCACACGGGCGTGCCCAGCCGGCCGAGCGCGCGGGCCGCGCGCACCCGGACGTCGGCCGAGGAATCCCCGGCCAGCACGTCGACCAGGGCCCTGGCGTTCTCCACGGCCCCGGTGAGCCCGAGCACCTCGACGGCGACGGCCCGTTTCGCGGGGTCGCCGTCGGACAGCGTCTCCACCAGTGCGGGACGGGCCTTCGGGCCGAGCCGGATCAACGCCTGGGCCACCAGCTGGAAGGGCACCCGGCCACCGGTCATCGAGGAGATGATCGGGCCGGCCGCCCCGGCCGCGCCGACCTGTCCCAGGCCCCGCACGGCCGCCGCCCGGACCTCGGGGTTGCGGTCCGACAGCATCCGGACCAGGGGGAAGGCCGCCTCGGCATGGCCCAGCAGGCCCAGCACGTGGGCCGCGACGGCCCGCCGTACCGCGCTGAGGCCCGACAGGTCGCGCGACGCGGTGCGGGCGAGGCCGCGCTGCTCCAGCAGCCGGACCAGCGCGACGCGGGCGTTCCCGCTGACCTTGCCGAGCATGGAGATCGCACTGGGCTCCACCGCGCGCCAGACGCGCTCGTCGAGGGCCGCCAGCAGGAGCAGCGGCTCGCTGATCTCATCGCCGCCGTCGCCGCCGATGAGCTCCATCAGCAGAGGCCGGACGTCGGCCGACAACCGGGCGTCGCGGCGCTCCCGTTGGCGGTTCAGCGCCCGGCCCGTGACGATGACCAGGCCCAGCAGGACCACCGCGACGGCCAGGACGGCGATCGAGAGTGAGACGAGCTGGGCGGTGTTCAAGCGCGGGTCCTGGCCAGCACCGAGTGCACACGGTCGGCCAGCACCCGCGGGCTGAACGGCTTGACGATGTAGTCGTCGGCCCCGGCGGTCAGCCCCGTCTCCACGTCGCTCTCCTGGGCGCGCGCGGTGAGCAGGATGATCGGCAGACCGGCGGTCTCCGGATCCTGCCGCAGCGCCCTGCAGACGTCGATGCCCGACATGCCGGGCATCATGACGTCCAGCAGGACGATCTCGGGGGACTGTTCGTGGGCCAGTTTCAGGGCCGACAGGCCGTCGCCCACCGCGATGACGGCGTGGCCGGTCTGCTCAAGCTTGAAGATGATGAGGTCCCGGATGTCGGCGTCGTCTTCTGCGACGAGAACAGTGGCCATCGCGTCACTCCACCTCCCACAGTGAGTCCACGGCTTTCTTGACGTCGGCGCGCCGGAACGGCTTGGGGAGTACGGCGTCGGCGTTGATGTCCAGGAGATCCTCCATGTCCAGAACCGAGGTGACGACGATCCTGCAGTTGCGGGTCCGGGGGTCGGCGCGCAGCGCCCGCGACACCTCGCGGCCGTCGACTCCGGGCAGCCGGATGTCCAGGACCACCAGGTCCGGAGGGTCGTTGACGGCCAGGGTCAGCCCGAGCTCGCCGGTGGTGGCGGTCCGTACCTGACACCCCAGCCCGTCGAGGTGACGTTTCAGAAGATCGAGGACGTCCTGCTCATCTTCGATCACGAGCACCCGAGGCTGCGCCACCGCCCACCATCCGATCTCCACCCCTGATCGGGATCGCCTCTGAGGAGATCCGGACCCCCATGCCCGGACACCCCGTTTCGGAATGTTACCAACCGAATCCGATGCGTGTTCATTCGGCGCGCATGGGCGATCGCTCCTGAAAAGCACCCGAGCGGCAACTTCAGTCGCGCTCGCGATTGCCGAATGTCGGAGTGGCGAGCTGTATCCCGAGCCCGGAACGCCGTGGGCCCGCGGGTTCGATCGCCGAGTCAAGGGATTGACACCAGATTTCTCAACGGATTGAGGAGACACCGCTATGACGGATTTCGACGTGATCGCCCAGAGGGTCGATCCGCGCTGGATACGCGATCTGCGCGCGTTCGCGCTGCAGTATGAGGAAGAGCGCCACAAGGTGCGCTCCTCCTGGATTCCGGACTCGGTTGACGACGAGACGTGGTTCGAGCTTTACCTCATGGCCACCGCCGTCGAACAGGACATCGCCCTCATCTGAGGCGTGATCACCCATGCCTGATGACAACGACCGTGTCCTGATGACACGCATCTCCCCGGACCCCGGCGCGGGTCCCATGGCGTTGCTGAGCAGTCGCCGTTTCGCGGGCCGTCCCGAGCAGGTCCGTCATGCCAGGCGTTTCGTGGAACTGGCCGTGGGCGAGTGCTCCGCGGCCGAGTACGCGGTTCTGCTCACCTCCGAGCTCGCCAGCAACGCCGTACGGCACACCGAGAGCGGCAACGGCGGCTCCTTCGAGGTCAGCGTGTATCTCGGCGACTCCCGTCTGCGGGTGGAGGTGGCCGACGAGGGCAGTGCGCGCACGACCCCCCAGCCGCGGCTGATCGACCTCGACGAGGAGCAGGTCCCGGGCGGCCGCGGCATGGCCATCGTGGACCTGTGCGCGGCCTGCTGGGGCCACTCCGGCGACGACTCGGGAAGGGTCGTCTGGTTCGAGCTGCCCCGCGACGGGTCCGCCGCGGGGCAGGACAGCCTCGAACTGCCGAAAGGCGCCTGAAAACGCGACGCCGCGTCCCGTCCCCGGGACGCGGCGCCTTCAGTTTCCGCTCGATCGTGCCGATGGGATCTACGGCCGCCGCGAGGCGTGCTCTGTCTGCATGCCTTGTCTACGTGAGGAACCGTGATGCACAGCCTGCGCAACCTGGGCGTCGGAAAACGCCTGGGCCTGTCGTTCTCCCTGGTGAGCCTGCTCATCGTCGTCGCCGTCGCCGTCGGCCAGTGGAGCCTGATCCGCCAGCATGACATCAACGTGCGCATGGGTCAGTTGGAGCAGGTCGAGGACGACATCCAGACCTTCGCCTACCACGTCGCCGACGTGACCGGCTGGCAGGGACTCGTGGTGGCCGACGCCGGGGTCTACGGGGGCAAGGCCGCCAGCGCGCCCGACTCGATGAACCGCGAGGGCGAGATGGAGAGCAAGAAGGCCCTGTACGAGGCGATCGACGCCACCCACGTCGAATACCTGACCGCGGCCGAGAAGGCGCAGTTCGACAAGCTCAAGCCCGCCTGGGACGCCTTCTTCGTCGAGGACGACAAGATCATGGCGCAGCTCGCCGAGGGCACCCTCGAAGCGCGGACGAAGGCGCTGGAGAACATCAACGGTGGCCCGGCCAGCGACGCGTGGGCCGTGGGCCTCGATGTCAGCCAGGCGCTGAAGCAGTCCCTCAGCCAGCGCATCACCGCCCTGGAGAAGGAGGCCGTCAGCGTCGAGGAGGGCAGCCAGCGGTTCCTGTACGGCACTCTGGCCGTGGCCCTGGCGGTGGCGGTGGCCCTGAGCCTGCTGGGCACCCGTTCGGTGGTGCGCCCGCTGGGCGTGGTGGTGGCCGGGCTGGCCCGGCTGGCCCGT
>NZ_BOOK01000093.1 GCF_016863195.1 Paraplanobispora takensis
AGCAGCGCGCTGGGGCCGACCGCCTCGCAGAAGGGCGGAGGGCCGCACTCAGGAAGGGAAGTCATGGAGGGGTGTCAGCACCCCCGCTGCGGGCCTACGGTAGAGCAAGCGGTTACCGCTGATCGGCGTCTTGCCGGCCGGCTGGCATCGATGGCCGCTGGAATGGGGAAGCTCCCCGGATGACCATGCTGTCGCTCACGATCACCGATCACCCGGATCTCACGGTGATCACCCTGGACGGCGAGGTTGACGCCCTGACCGCCGATCACCTGCGCCAGGCGATCGACCAGGCTTTGGCCCGCGGCCGCAGCCACCTGGTCGTCGATACCGCAGGCCTGGGATTTTGCGACTCCCGTGGGCTGCAGACCTTGATTGCCGGCCAGTGCCGCGCCATCTCGGCCGGCGGGTCGCTGCGCCTGGCCCACGCCCACGGCTATCTGCAGCGGCTGCTGGAGCTGACCCAGCTCACGCAGCTGTTCCCGCCCGACCCGCGCCTGGAGCACCTGCTCACCGGGTGAGCCTCCGGCCGCCTTGAGGGGGATCACGCCCATGGCGCTTCCACCGCACGCGGTGGCTGCGGTGTGCCGGGCTTGCCTTTAGGCGGAGGCCAGTTTCATGCTCATGCGCAGCTGCGATGCGCCGGGCCGCCGGTCGATGACCACCGCATCGCATACCCGGCGGATCAGCCACAGGCCGGCGCCCCGGCCGCGGCCCGGGACCGGTGGGCCGGCTGGCAGATGCGCCGGCTCCAGCACGCCTGCGGCGTCGGTCACCTCAACGATCAGCTGCCCGTCTTGGCAGGTGATGCTCACCGTGCCGCGCCCGCCGCCGTGCTCCAGCACGTTGACCACGGCCTCGTGCACCGCTACCACCAGGTCGGCCGCGCTGTGGGCATCCATACCGGCGCTGATCGCGCATTGGTGCACCTGCCGGCGCATGCCGGCGAGATCGCCGTTGATAGGCCACGGCCCCGCCGGGCCGGCCATGGCCGCTGCTGTTTCGGACATCGAATCAGCCCGCCGGCGCATCACCGGGACGGTCGGCAGGTCGAAGGGGTCGGTACCGCCTGTTTCAGGCTCGGGCATGCCGGCCTCCTTCCTGTGCGCTTCATCCGGCTCTACCCCACCGGCTCGCGACCTCACCCACGCCCGCGCAAGCGGACGTGCTCAATGATCGCGTGCCGCCGGTCGTGCTGTCTGACGATCGGATGCCGGGATTTGTTTTCACATCGTCGCCGACGCCTTCGGGTTTTTCGAGCGCGGCGGCACCGCCGGAGTCCTCCTCGGCGGCGTCATCACCGAGTATCTGAGCTGACCGTGGGTCTTCATCGTCTACATCCCGATCGGCCTGCTCACCTTGGCCGCCGTCCCAGCCCTGCTCCCGGCCGTCTCGGGCCGGCGCTGGGCGTACGACGGGAGCGGCATGATCGGCAGGCTGAGCGCGGCCAGGATCAAGCCCGCAGCGGAGGGGGCGGCCTGCCCGGCTCCCAGCAGTGCCCGGACCGCGTCGACGCCCACGTAGGCGGACAGCGCGAAGAACGACAGCGCGATGACGCGCAGCGCGGCGCGTTCGCGGCGCTCGTGGTCGGTTGCGGAGAACTGCCAGGCCACCGCGGCGGCCGAGGCCACCTCGACGATGGAGTCCAGGCCGAAGCCGATCAGGGCGACCGAGGACGCCAGAGCGCCGGCAGTCAGGGCCACGGCCGCCTCGATCACGTTGTAGGTGATGGCGGCGGCGACCAGCAGCCGGATGCGGCGGGTCAGCACGGTGCGCCGGGCCGCGGAGGGGCCGGTGCCGGGCAGGTTCAGTGCGGTCATGGCGCCTGCCTCTGCGGGCTGCGATTATCGGCGGGGGAGGAAGGACGTTCTGCAGTGTCAAGCGTCAAGCCCGTAGTCCTGTGAGGTGTCCTCGGGGCCAGGCCGGTCAGTGGGCGCTGGGGATGGCCGCGCCAAGGAGTGGCCGGCGAAGATGCCGCTGGGTGAGGACGACGCCCGTGACGCGAGCCGCGATCGCCAGGGCCGCCTCGATGGGATTGTCGATCTGGTCGGTGGCGTCCGGATCGATGCCGAGGTTCCGCAGATGATCGTTGAGCCGGTCCGGGTCGCTTCCCTGCCGGTGGTACGGGAACGTCGGGTCGATGTCGGTGATGAGCGTCCCGTCGGCGGCATGGGCGAGGTGGTGCCGGGCAGCGTAGTCGTGCCGCATCACCGCCACGGCCTCGCCGCCCTCATCTGACAGGCGGGCGAGTCTTCCGGAGTCCGCTCCACGCCAGCCGTCCTCTTCGACGGCAACGGTCCAGTTGCCGATCCGGGCCACGGTGATGATCTGAGAGCCTTCCGGATAGGAGTGATCCTCGTCGAGGACCGTGCGGATGTCCTCGGCGGCCGCACCCAGCCGGCGTAGCACCTCGTCCTCGTCGATCCCCCGGGCGAAGACGACGGTGTAGATCGGGCCAAGCGGGCCGTCCTTCTGCCAGGCGAAATCCTCCGGCGACGGGCCCGGCGTCCTCGTCGTAGCGCGTACGAGCTCGATCGTCCCGGCCTGTTCGCAAACGTCAGGGTTGGCGGCGAAGAACGCTTCCACGATCTCGTCTGCGACCCGTCCCCGATGACTGACCGGATATCCGTTGGCCCGTGCCCACTCCCGCACGGCGAGACTCAACGATCTGCCGAGGAGGCGGCGGGTGATCCGCAGGGGCGTGAATCCGGGCTGTGGCATGCGGGGAATCTACTGCGCCCCACCGACACAACGGTGCGCCCGGACCGCTCACGTGCGACCAGCCCGCTCGCGCGCAGCACGCCGAGATGCTGGGACACGGCGCTGGGCGTGACGCCCAGCGCCCGGGCCAACTCCGTCGTCGTGGCGGGAGAGCGCAGCGCCTCCAGCAGTAAGGCCCGCGCCCGGCCGAGCAGCCGGACCGCACTCCTCGCCGGCGGGCGCCTTCCCGCGGTCCACAACGCGCCGACGCCCCACGCCGGGTAGCGCACCGTGGTCTGCGCGGACGTACTCTTCTTGATCATCACGTGGGGTGGGCCGAGCACGACGGGCATGAGGACCAGCCCACCCGGGCCGCGATCGACCACATGCTCGGTCCGCCAGTGCGCGCCCCGCAGGCTCAGCCGGCCATCACACCACTGGAGGTCCGGGTGCAGGTCGGTGAACAGCTTCTCGGCGCCGCCCGCCGCCAGCTGCTTGGCGCGATGGATGACATCGGCATCCAGGACGGCCCGGATGCGCGGCCAGTGCGGCGCGATGAGCCGCTCATGCGCCGCGCGCAGTTCCACGGCGATCGCCCGCAGGCCCGCCGCCGGGTGCGCGGCGAGCGCGGCGGCGGCGCCGGGGAGCTCCTCTCCGAACACGCGCCGAAGACCGGCACGCACCTGATGCGGCGTTGTCTGCTGCAGCGCGGCCAGAGCGTCATCGATCGACGCCGATGCGCCGGGTGGAGCGGGGAGGAGGAACTCCGGCCAGCTCGGCCGGTCGTTCACCGGCAGCGGCCAGGTACGCGGCAGCTCGAGGGGATGGCAAGCGAGCTCGTCGGATGCCCACCGCAGCCACCATAGGTTGAGCGGGTTGCGATAACGGCCGCTCAACTGCTGCAGGCCGGCCACCGTCTCCGACAGCGGCGAGATCGCCAATCGTGTCGTCGCCAGCTCGGCCACGCCGAGATCGATCCTCAACGCGATGGACCGACTATGTAGCAGCGGGCTAAAAGCTGTCGCGGCGACGGCCGACGCCGCAAAATCCCGGCATGACACCGGATGCGACGCAGGTCACCGAGCCCCGCCTGCTTGGGACCTACTGGCGATTGTGGTGGGCGACGGGCATCAGCGCCGTCGGTGATGGCGCGTTCGCCGGGGCCGTTCCGCTCGGCGGCCTGCTGTTCGCGCTCGCCGTCCTGCTGGGGTCAACACCTTCTGCGGCCAGCTCGGCAATGCCACTCTCGTCCTGCTGGCCACCCAGATGCCGGGCCTGGATGCGCGCGGCTACGGCCTGCTGCTGGCCGGTGCCGCACTCGGCAGTGTGTTCGGCGGCCTGAGCGGTGCGCGCGTCATCAACAGGATCAGGGCGCCTGCCGCGCTCCCGGCCGGTCTGATCGTGAGCGCCGTCGCCTTCGTCGGGATCGGGCCGAGCCCGAATGCGACCGTGCTCGGTGCCCTGCTGGCTGTCGACGGCTTCGCTGTCGTGCTGTGGAACATTGTGACCGTCAGCCTCCGCCAGCAGTTTGTACCGCCGCAGATGCTCGGCCGAGTGGGCAGCGTCTGCAAGATGCTCGGCTGGGGCCTGATCCCGCTCGGCGCGCTGGTCGGCGGGCTGGTGGCGCACGCGTTCGGACTGCGCGCGCCGTACCTGCTCGCGGGCGTGCTGCGAGGGATCGCCTTGCTGGCCGCGATGCCTGTCCTGCTCCGCGTCCTTCGTGCTCCCGAGGTCCCCGGTCCGCCGATTCGCCTGGCCTGAACTGCGTCTATCGGGCCGTCAGGAGGGTGCCCATGCCCAGCAGGGCGCAGATGCCCAAGATGCGCAGCATCGGCCACTTCAGCACGAACGTCATGACGAGTGCGGCCACCGTGATCGCCAGGGCGGCGGGGCTGAGCGTGCCGGGTTCGGGCAGCCGGATGGTGAACGGGCCCCGGGACCAGGTGAAGGTGCGCGCGAACAGGGTGTGCTCGGCGAAGTAGAGGGCCAGGTTGGCGATGACCCCGACCACGGCGGCGGTGATGCCGGTCAGGGCGGCGCCGATGGCGGTGTTGTGCCGCAGCCGCTCCACGTGGGGGGCGCCCAGGAAGATGAACAGGAAACACGGCACGAAGGTGACCCAGGTGGTCAGCAGGGCGCCCAGCAGCGCCCCGGCCCATGGGGTCAGGGGACCGGGGGAGCGGTAGGCGCCCAGGAAGGCGACGAACTGCACCACCATGATGAGCGGGCCGGGGGTGGTCTCGGCCAGGGCCAGGCCGCGCACCATCTCACCCGGGCTCAGCCAGGCGTAGGTCTCCACGGCGCGCTGGGCGACGAAGGCCAGCACCGCATATGCGCCGCCGAAGGTGACCAGGGCGGTGCCGGAGAAGAACAACCCCTGGGTGGTGAAGACGCTGCCGGTCCCGGTGAGCAGGGCGACCGCGGCCACCGGCAGCCACCAGACGGTCAATCCCACGGCGAGGATCTTTCCCGCCGAGCGCCGGGACGGCCGGGCGTGGTGCAGGGCCTCGTCGGAGATCAGCGGCGCGGGCCCGCCGTCGCCGCCGTGCCCGGCGCCGTCGCCGAAAGCCTGCGGGGCCAGCTTGTGCACGCTCCAGCCGATGAGCGCGGCCGCGGCGATCACGACGGGGAACGGCACGCCGAACAGCGCCAGCGCGCCGAAGGCGGCCACCGCCACGGCGATGAGGATCGGGTGGGTCAGCGAGCGCCCGGCCACGCGCAGGACGGCCTGGGCGACGATGGCCAGCACCGCCGGGGCGATCCCGGCGAACAGGGCGGCCACCAGACCGGTGTCGCGCCACAGGAGATAGACGGCCGAGAGCACCAGCAGCGCCAGCATGCCGGGCAGCACGAACAGGATGCCGGCCACCAGGCCGCCGCGGGTGCCGTTGAGCAGCCAGCCCACATAGACGGCCAGCTGCTGGGCTTCCGGGCCGGGCAGCAGCATGCAGTAGGACAGGGCGTGGTTGAAGCGCCGCTGGCCGATCCAGCGTTTCTCCTCCACCAGGGTGCGCTGCATGACGGCGATCTGCCCGGCCGGGCCGCCGAAGGTCTGCAAGGAGATCAGGAACCAGGCGCGTACGGCCTGACGGAAGGGGATCACATCCCCGGCGGGCGCCGGGCCGGTGGTGACGGGCTGCGGATCGGTCACGGGAGTTCTTCCGTCGGATCGGGCGGGTGGATCGGGCGGGCGGGTCAGGCGGGTGGACGGCCGAGCAGGAACGCCCGCCGGTAGTACTCGTACATCCCCTCGAACAGCGGGCCGCTCAGCTCCAGGACGCGTTCGTCGGCGCACGTCATCGACAGTCCGCGCAGGATCACATCCAGGCCCGGGGCCTCGGGGGCGTCGAAGCGCTCATCGTCGAGGTCGGCCTCGTGCACGATCTCGGCGATCTTCCACAGCACCGGGTCGGTCAGCTCGTGGCGGCGCAGGATGGTCTCGAAGCTGCAGTCGCCGCCGTGGTGGCCGAGCTCGACCCCGCGCATGTCGAAGGCGGTGGCCTCGGGCGGGACCCGGGCCGGGTCGTCGACGAAGACGAACTCGGCATCGGCGTCGAGGTGGCGGCGGATCAGCCAGGCGCACGCCGCCCGGTCGATGTGCACCCCGGCGCGGGTGGCCCACTTCATGGCTGCTGCCTTCCTGCGGTCGTTTCGGCGGTGGCCGCACCGCTGTCCTGCCGGGTCAGTTCCCGCACGGCCAGATGGGCGGCGTCGCGTTCGGCCGGGGGGAAGAAGTCCCGGCGGCCGATGCGGCGCAGCCCGGCCTGCAGCCGCTTGGCGGTGCGGGCGCGTTCGCCCGGCCGTGCCCGGCCGGCCGCCTGAGCCTGGACGATGACCGCCTGGTACTCGGCGGTGCGGGCCCGGCGCATGCCGTCGGCGATCGCCTGCTCCTGGGCCGCGCTGCCCGGGTCGGCCAGCCAGATGGTGGTGCTGCCGCCCATCTCGCCGATCTCCTCGGCGATCCACTCCAGCTGCTCGCGGGTGCGGGCGTCGGCCGGCAGCGCGACCAGGCCGTCGCCGAGCCGGGCCACGCCGAGGCGGTCCAGCTTGCGCCAGATGGTGATGCGCAGCGTGGAGGGCTGGCGGGGGATGCGGTAGGCCAGCAGCACCCACTGCCCCGCCGTACCGCAAGAGCGGAACGCCGGGGCGCTCACGGGGCCAGCTCCCGGGCCAGGCTCCGCGCCCGATCACGCAGTTCGGCGGCCATGTGCTCGTCGAAGTCCGCATGGCGCAGCCGCCATTCGAGCGCACCGGGAACGGCGCCGGGCGGGCAGTCGATGGCCACCGTCAGAGCGGGATCGGGGATCGCCGACAGCGGGCGCGGCACCTGCCGATCCAGCAGGTGCTCGGCGCCGCCGCCGGCCAGCAGCCGCGGGGCGTGCAGGCTGACCTGCGGCTGCGGTGTCAGGCCGGCGGTCGTGGCCGTCCAGCCCGGCGGCGCCGCCTGGGCGAACCAGGCCGCGGCGATCCGGCTCTTGCCCGCACCGTGCGGGCAGACGAACAGCACCGTCCTGCTCATGTCCCCTCCCTAATGAAACCACGGTTACTGTAACTCTGGTTTCAGCTTCAGGGGAAGCCGGTGGGACGCCCCCGATCGGCATTGAACAAGACGTTCAAAACATTGTGTTGACAACATGATCACTGATACGGCACTGTGGGGACATGGCTCCCACTGCGCACTCTGCCGAGCACTCCGCCGACGATCCCTTCGCCGCGCCCGATCCCGGCACGACCCGGGCCCGGCGTGAGGCCGAGGCCCTGTTCCGGATCGCCGATCGCCACGCGGCCACCGCGCAGCAGCGTCACCGCCAGGTGCATCCGGACGTTCTCGGCCCGCACGAGGCCGTACGGCTCGTCTCCTTCCTGCTCTCCGGCGCGGCCGCGGTCCAGGACGACGAACCGCAGGTGGACCGGGCCGACATGGTGGCCGCGCTCACCCTGCTCCCACGCGTCCGCGCCGAGTTCGACGACCTGGAGGCCGCTCTGCTGGAGATGGCCCGGGGGCGCGGCATGACCTGGCAGGAGATCGCCTTCGGTCTCGGCCTGGGCAGCCCGCAGGCCGCCCGCCAGCGCTACGAACGGCTCACCGGACGCGCCACCGGTCAAGATCTTCCGCAGGCCCGTCCGTAGCCGACCGGATCCCGATGGCGCATCGGGCCGGCCCACGGTATGGAGGAGTCATGACGTACGAGATTCGTCCGATCGGGGTCGTCGAGTCGCCCCTGGTGGATCCCGCGAGCGCTCCGAAGCAGGGGGTGGAGGGCGGTCCCGAGGCCTGGCTGGTGTTCGATCCCGCGATGGCCGACGGCATCGGCGATCTCACGGCCGGCGAGGAGGTGTTCGTCCTCACATGGCTGCACCTGGCCGACCGGTCCGTGCTGGCCGTACATCCGCGCGACGATCCGCGCAACCCGCTGACCGGTGTGTTCAGCACCCGTTCCTCCGACCGGCCCAACCCGATCGGCCTGCACCGCGTGCGGGTGCTCGCGATCGACGGCCTCCGGGTGCGGGTGGCCGATCTCGAGGCCGTCGACGGCACCCCGGTCCTCGACGTGAAACCGGTCCTGGACGCCGCACGCTGACGGGGACACGATCCGGTCGCTACGAACGCAGTTCCACGGAGAGGTACGGTGACAGCGCGCGCAGGAAGTCGGGCGCGTCGAAGATCTCACCGGCGGAGGCGACGCCGACGGTCCTGGTCCGGCCCGTGAGGATGCGGTCGACCGCCTCCACCACGAGCGGCGCGGTGACGGCGTAGATGTCCCGGCCCCTGGCCACGGCGCGCCGTTCAGCGCCGCCGGAGCGCACGACGACGTCGAGGAGGAAGGTCTGCGCCGAGCGTCCCGACTCGTCGGCCGGGGACGGCGCCGGGGTGTCGGGGGCCGAGACCTCCCTGGCCGCCTCGACCGTCATGTAGGTGCGCACCTCGGGGATGGGCAGGTGGCTGGGGACGGTGACGACGTCGGCCATCGAGAACTCCCCGATGACGGCCCGGGGGCCCACCGGCTCGGGGAAGGACCACTCCAGGACCGGCGCGGCGTCCTCGCGGTACTCCAGCCGGCCGTTCGCGAAACGCACGCGCCGGCCGTCGCGCCGCTGCCGGGAGACCGCGCCCGAGGCGCGCGTCCCGGCGGTGGGGTGCCAGTTGTCCAGCCCGTAGGCGATGTGCGCCTCCTCGGCCGCCGTCCACTCGCCCATCGCCGCGGTGGCCAGCAGGTCGCCGAGGCCGCCGTAGAAGGCCATCGCCGGGACGATCACCGCTCCCGCGGCGCGGGCGCGGCCGGCGAAGTGCGCGAAGGTGTCGGCGTTGGCCTCGATCTCGGCCGCCACGTCCACGTACGGGATCCCGGCGCGCAGCGCCGCCTCGATCACCGGAACCGCCGTCGTGGCGAAGGGCCCGGCGCAGTTGACCACGGCCGCCGTACCGGCCAGGGCGCGATCCAGCGAGGCCGGCTCCTCGACCGACGCCGTCCGGGCCTCCAGGCCGGTCTCGCAGGCCAGCGCCTTCAGCTTGCCGGCGTCGCGCCCGGACAGGACCGGGACGAACCCGCGATCCCGCAGCTGCGCCACCACGAACCGCCCGGTGTGCCCGTACGCGCCGAACACCGCCACCGTGAGCCCCGATGCCATGACTTCTTCCCCCGCACTCGATGATCCGCTGTGATCTGTTGCGACCATCCTTGCGAGGGCGGGCGCATCGCACGAGTGTCCGGAACGCCATTACCCATACAATTCCGGACATGCACACTGTCGCGCTGGCCGTCACCGACGGAATGCTCCACTTCGAGCTGTCCCTGGCGCATGAGGTCTTCGGGACCCGCCCGGCCGGCGTGGCCGGGCCCTGGTACGACCTGGTCGTCTGCGGGCCGGGTGCCGTGCGGGCCGGCCGCTTCGCACTGGAGCCCGACCGGGGCCTCGATTACCTCCCGCGCGCCCACACGGTGATCGTCCCGGGCTGGGCCGACATCGAGGTGGATCCGCCCGCCGGCCTGGTGGAGGCGGTGCGCGCGGCCCACGAGGCCGGTGCGCGCGTGGCCTCCCTGTGCACGGGCGCGTTCGTGCTGGCCGCCGCCGGTCTGCTGGACGGCAGGCGCGCCACCACGCACTGGGCGCACACCCGCGACATGGCCGCCCGCCATCCCCGGGTGGAGGTGGACCCGGACGTCCTGTACGTCGACAACGGCAGCGTGCTCACCTCCGCCGGCAAGGCCGCCGCGATGGACCTGTGCCTTCATCTGGTCCGCCTCGACCGCGGCTCCTCGGTCGCCAACGCGGTCGCCCGGCGCCTGGTCGTGCCGCCGCACCGGGACGGCGGCCAGTCCCAGTTCGTCACCACCCCGGTGCCCGCCCCGGACAACCACCCCCTCGCCGAGCTGTTCCCCTGGGTGATCGAACGCCTGGACCGTCCGCTGAGCGTGGAGGACCTGGCCCGCCGGGCGCGGATGAGCTCGCGCAACCTGGGCCGCCACTTCAGGTCGGTGACCGGCACCACCCCGCTGCAGTGGCTGCTGACCCAGCGGATCCGCCACGCCCAGGAACTGCTGGAGACCACCGACGACAGCGTCGACGCCATCGCGGCGGCCACCGGCATGGGCACCGCCACGACACTGCGCCGGCACTTCAACCGCACGGTCGGCGTGCCCCCGGACGCCTACCGCCGTACCTTCCGCTCACGGACCCGCCCCGGCCCGGACGACGGCGGGCGGCGCCGTCAGCACCCCGCGGGGTGCTGACGGCGCCGCCCCTCACGGCGTCACGGCCTCCTCACGGCGTCAGGGCGCCCACGGCGGCGCGATGTTCCAGGTGCTGTCGGCGCTCAGCGTCTGGGGACGGTTCCAGGTGGCGCCGGTACCGCCGGCCGACCACACCCCGGAGTCGTAGTGGCGCAGGTACGAACCCGGATAGTTGATCGACTCGAACGTCACCCCGGCCCCCTGCAGGCCGGGCCGCGCGCACCACGTCGCGTCCTGGGCGAACAGCGTGCTCGCGTCGTTGGAGTCCATGCGCACGCGTGAGTCGGCGTGGCGCAGGTACCGTCCCGGGTAGTTGACCGACTCGAAGGAATAGCAGCCGGAGTCGGCCAGGCCACGGCGGATGGTCCAGGTGGCGTCGTTCTTCAGCAGCGCGCCGCTGCCGGCGTCGACGACCTCGGTGGAGGCCAGGCTGTCGGCGTGCCGCAGATAGCGGTTGGTGAAGCCCCACGTCTGCACCTGCAGCGACCGGCGCACGTCCACGGGCAGGACGACCCCGCTGCGCCACAGGGCGGGGCCGCCGGCGTCGAAGGTGGCGTCGGCGTCGAAGGAGGCGCCGCCGTCGAAGGGGTTGGGGCCGCTCGGCCGGGCCAGGTAGACGTTGTCGGCGTGGTGCCGCAGGAAGGCGCCGGGGAAGTTCAGCGACTCCAGCGACACGCCCGTGCCGGACCGGCCCGGGCGCGCGCACCAGGTGGCGTCCGCGGTGAACGAGCCCCCGGTGGCGGCGTCGGTGCGCACCACCGAGTTCGCGTGCCGCAGATAGCGGCCCGGGTAGTTGACCGATTCGAACGAATAGCACCTTCCGTCGGCCAGGCCGGGCACCGTACGGAAGGAGGCGTCCTGGCGGGCGAGGTCCGGGCTCGCCGTGGTGATCACATCCGTGCGCGCGACGGATCCGGCGTGCCGCAGGTACCGGTCGGTGAGGCCGGGGGTCGTCACCCGCAACGAGCGCACGTGGCCGAGCGGCAGCCGCGGCGTCGCGTTCTGGTTGCGGGCCACGGCCAGGAGGTCCTGATGCGCGGCGCGCACCTGGTTCGTGTCGACCTTCTGCACCCGCCGGTCGTAGGTCATCAGGCCGTTGTACTCGCCCTCGAGGTCGGTGATCTCGGTGTAGACGGACCCGCTCAGGCCCTTCTTCACGACCAGTTCCCGAAGGTCGCGGACCATGCCGGTGTAGCGGTCGTTGAGCTGCGCGGCGCCGGCCTGGTGCTCGTAGGCGAAGAAGCCGCCGTGCGGGCTGTACTCGTGACCGGGCGTGCGCAGGCCGAGGCCGCCGAACTCACCCAGGATCGAGACGCGTGTCGCGGAGGGGGCCGGTGCGTCCGGACCGGTGTACACGTGCCAGTCGATCATGTCGCCGTTGCCGGGGTCGCCCAGCGACGCGCAGCAGTTGAATCCGCTGTGCCCGTTGACCAGCCGGGTCGGGTCCTGGTTCTTGACGTTCTGGATGATGCGGCGGGTGTCGGCGAGGTTCCACTCGCCCCAGCCCTCGTTGAACGGCACGTAGGCGACGACCGCGGGCGAGCTGCGGTGCTCGTCGACGATCTCCCTGGCCTCGGTCTCGAACTGCTGGGTGTGGGCGGCTGTGACGTCGCGGCTGAAGGCCTGCATCGACGGGATGTCCTGCCACACCAGCAGGCCGAGCCGGTCGGCGTGGTAGTACCACCGCTGGGGCTCGACCTTGATGTGCTTGCGCACCATGTTGAAGCCGAGCTCCTTGTGCTTTTGCAGGTCGAAGGCGAGCGCGGCGTCGGTCGGCGCGGTGTAGAGGCCGTCGGGCCAGTAGCCCTGGTCGAGCGTGCCGAGGTGGTAGACGAACTCGCCGTTGAGCGTCGGCCGCAGCACTCCGTTGACGAGGCGCGTGCCGACCTCGCGCATGCCGAAGTAGTGGGTGGTCCGGTCGACGGTCTGACCGGAGCCGTCGCGCAGCGAGATCCGCAGGTTGTACAGGAACGGGTCGTCCGGGCTCCAGCGGCGGGCGTTCGGGACGGGGACGCTGAAGTCGGTGAACGCGCCGGTGGCGGTGCCGACGACCGTCGTGCCGTTCACGGCCTCGGCCAGGACGGAGTGGCCGCTGACGTTCCCGCGCGTGAAGACGCGCACCCGCAGGGTGTCGTCGCCCAGGTCGGGATACAGATCGACGCTGTAGATCGAGGAGGCGGGGGTCGGCTCCAGCCACACCGTCTGCCAGATGCCGGACACGGGGGTGTAGAAGATGGCCGACGGGCTGCGGGTCTGCTTGCCGATGAGCGGGTGGCTGCCGCCGTGGCCGGAGTCGGTGGGGTCGTAGACCTTGACGACCAGCTCGTTGGTGCCGCCGTTGAGGGCGTCGGTGATGTCGAACTCGAAGCGGTCGTACCCGCCGCGGTGCGTGCCCATCAGCCGGCCGTTGACCCACACCGTCGCCTCCCAGTCGACGGCGCCGAAGTGCAGCTGCGTGCGGCGCCCGGCCCACCCGGCGGGCACCGTGAACGTCCGGCGGTAGTACAGGTAGTAGCGGCTGTCGGCGATGGGGCGCATGACGCCCGACAGCGCCGACTCGACGGGGAAGGGGACGTTGACGCGCTCGGGCAGGGTGAGGCCGAACTGCGGCGCGTCGTCCGTCGCCGACTGCCGCAGCTGCCATTCACCGTTGAGGTTCATCCAGTTGGGGCGGGTCATCTGCGGCCGGGGATACTCCGGCAGGGGCGTTCCGCTCAGGGCCTGGCCGGTCCACGGCGTCGACAGGGGCGGTGTCTTCGCCGGGACCGCGTGTGCGGGCTGGGCGGCGAGCAACGCCGCGACGAGGACGGATACGAGCACGATCACTGCGGCTCGTATCGGGTTGCGTGTCTGCATGGATCTCTCCATCGGGGGGTGGAAGCACGCGTACAGGGCGGTGACGGCGGATCGGCGGGCCGTCCTCCGGCAGACCGGGCGAGAACCGGAGTGATCAAAGATTGATCAGATTCTGTAACGAGATCGCAAATGAACCGTCACGCATCGATCACATTCGTTATGAATCGATCAGAAAGAGTCAGAAGTTTGATCGCCTTCGATCGTGGCGGCTTACGGCGTACCGGGCAGGACGGGCCGGTGGCCGGGATGTCCCGTGGACCATCGCATCCGGCCCGTGTTCCGAACGTGATCAAGCCCAGGCATGATCACCATCATGAGAAGGGTGATCGCGGCTTCGGCGGCCTGCGCCGCTTGCACCTGTGGTACACCGAGCTGCTCGGCCACGACGAGCAGCTCCTCAACCCGGCCGAGCCCGCCACCCTGGCGGCCCTGCTG
>NZ_BOOK01000094.1 GCF_016863195.1 Paraplanobispora takensis
ACAGGTCCGCAGAAGTCCGCTGCGGTTGTCACGCAACTAGGAGCTGTTCGAGGTTCGGATCATGCGGTTGAGGTGAGGAGCTTCAGCCACATGACCGAACCTCGGAGATACAGCCCGGCCTCGTAGCTTTCCGGGGCCTTGTCGTAGCGGGTCGCCAGACCGCGCCAAGTCTTGATCTTCTGGAAGCAGCGTTCGACGGTGTTGCGCTCCTTGTAGAGATCGCTGGCGTAGCCGACGGGCCGGCCGCCCCGGCTGCCCTTCTTCCTGCGGTTGGCCGCCTGGTCCTTCTTCTCCGGGATGACCGCCTTGATGTGGCGTTTCCGCAGATAGGTGCGGTTGGCGCGGGAGGAGTACGCCTTGTCTGCGGCGACCGCGCCCGGCCGGGTGCGGGGCCGGCCGACCGGACCGGGAACGCGGATCTTGTCGATGACGGTGATGAACCGCGGGCAGTCCGCGGCCTGGCCGGGCGTGAGCACGAAGGCCAGCGGCAACCCTCGGGCCTCGACCGCGGCATGAACCTTGCTGCTCAGCCCGCCCCGGGAGCGGCCGAGCCCGGCAGCCGTGGCCCGGGCCCTGCGGCGGCGGCGCGTGGCGGCGCGATCGTGCTCCGCCGACGCGTCCGGACCGCCCTTGCCGTTCGCGCCGAGTGCGACCGGCGGCGCATCACCCGCAGCACCGGTGGCTGCTGCGCCAGCGCAGCCCCCTTTTCCTCGGTCAGCGCCTGCTCCAGCGCATCCAGGGTCTCCCCGGCGATCGCCAGCCCGGCCGACTCCTGATGGGCCCGCACGATCGTGGAGTCCACGCTGACCAGCTCCAGCCCGACCTGCCCGCGCGCGGCAGCCTCGGCGATCAACACCTCCATCAGGGCCTGGAACACCCCAGCCTTGGCCCAGGCGTTGAACCGGGAGTAGAGCGTGGACCAGGACCCGTAGCGTTCGGGGACATCCCGCCAGCCGGACCCGGTACGGAACCGCCACAAGATCCCGTTGAACTGATCCCGTGCCCGCCGCGGCAGCGGCCCGGTGGCCGCCACCGGCAGACACGGCTCGATCAACGCCCACTCGGCATCCGTCACATCAAAGCGCGCCACGTCCAAGTTCTACCAGCCGCGGCCAGCCCGCCACTGGGTCACACCTAGATCCGAACCCCAGACAGCTCCTAGTCACGCAAGAGAGATGCCACACCACGTCCGTCCTTCCGCAATGAAGCTGACAGTGACCTCGGGGCGAGGGCCCTCAGAACATTGCACCCGACGGCGGTGATCGGGCCTGATTGCGGTACCAGGGGCTTGCGCACCATGGCCATGCCGATCCGGTGTTGTACCCCGCCCTCGTGGCTGGACCTCGTCGTGGGATCCGGGGGATGGTGCCTCCATGGCGCCGTCCATCGTGGCCGGGACCACGGCCGAGCGTCGCGAGAGCATGCCGGACGGCGAGGTCGATGATCGGTGGCGGTGCGAGCGCGGCATCCTGTGGCGCATCGCCGACGCTTGCAACCTCTGCGGTCGCTATCGGGACCGCCACGGCGGGGCATGCGTCGTCGGCCGGCGCGACGGCCGCCCCAGCCGGCGACTGGTCACGCAGGAGACCGGCCGGGGCGGCTCGGACGCCAACACCCTGGCGTCCCTGGAGGCGATCGCCCACCTCGTGCACGGTGTGCCCGACGACATCGCCCATGCTGCGGCCCACACCCTCGACGGCTGGGTATGCCAGGCCCGGTAGGTCCGCGACATCGGCGAAGAAGACAGGTGGGAGCCGCTGTGCGCGCCCCGCAGCCAGCTGCCGCCGACGCGCCATACTGCCACACCTTCAGCGTGCGCCTGGTGCGCGCCTACGGCCGGGTGCGGTGCGAGAACCGCGAATGCGTCGACTCCGAAGGCAAGCGGCCGGTCGGTGGGATCGACAAGACCTGATCACCGAACACGCCATGCTGGTGTGCGCGGACGGCCGCACCATATACTGCGAGGAGACATTGTGACTGCCTCTTGTGCAGGGACCGTCAACGCAAGGGACGCCGGTAACAGACTGGAACGAAATACCGCAGATGCACAGGGACCCGCCGGGCAGCCGGCCGGACGTGATCTCCAGGATCTGGAAGCCGTCTACGCCGGGTGATCGAATGGGAGACCGGCTTTACCTTATCGCCAGCGCACCGCACAGGGACGGCTACGGAAGGTTTTAGCGGTTGTGTCCTTTTCCTCACTATATGTAGCTGTGCATCAGGAAATCGACCCTTCCTAATACATTCTGAGTACATGCCTTATTTGTTGCTTATGTAGATCTTGTGGTGTGGTCCGTCCGCATGTACCTTCTGATCGTTTGCTGTGTTGATCACTCCGAACCGCTGCTCCTGACTTGGCCAAGGCGGGTTAGCGGGGTGGGGTAACGCGACAGCGCTGGTTGTTGCGTTGGGTGGCTCGGAGGGTGACGGCGTATGCGCCGGACTTTGTCATGGCCGCGTTTGGCGACTCGCAACACCTGGGTGAACGCCGCATTGGTGGTGGTACTGGCGCCGGGGTTGCTGACATTGCACGCCACTCCGGTTACTGCGGTGGTGCGGCCGATCACCCAGGTGTCAGCGCCACCGGATACCCCGGATCAACTGTCGGGTTCGGCCGCAGGCCTGCCCTCGCTGGTGTCGGAGAAGGTCACGACCAGCACGGTAGATGTGCCCGATTCCAAGGCCAAGGCTTCTTCACCCAAGGGGGCGGTGCCAGAAGAGGAGCGCAGCCTGGCTGCTGCCGCTTATTGCTCGGCCTATCCGGCCTACAACGAGACCCAGCGTTACCCGGCGGGCAGCATCGTCGTCTCCAACGGTGGATCCATCGCGCCGAAGCTGTGGCAGGCCCAGGTCGATGTGATGCCGTACATCCGTCCGGGCCAGGACTCCCGCTGGGCGGACCGGGGATGGTGCGACACAGGCTCTCCGCCGGACCCGGGCGGTCAGGCGCCCTCGGTGTGGCAGGTGCATCCCACCGATCAGCTGCTGGTGGATTCCCGTACCCCGCTGCTGATGGCCGGGGGCCACAGCAATGATGACTTCTATCCGGTCGAGTTCACCTTCAAAGTCTGTGACAACGAGAACATGACCGGCAGCGGCTGTTTGTCTTCCCCGGCGATCGAGGCGGATGGCGGGCCCGAAGACGGACAGGCCACTTGGCGCATTCCCGCCGCCAGCAAGCTGGCCTGGAGCAAGCAGTACTGGTGGACGGTGGAGATCGAAGATCTGCACAGCAATCAGACCGCCACCACGGATGTGGGTACCTTCACTACCGGGGTGCGTCAGCCCGTGATCGCCTCCCAGCTGGCCACGCGCGGGGTCAACGGCCAAGACTTCCACCAGTTCGCCGGCAACTACACCACCACCGTCACCGATGCAGTGGTGGTCAGTGCCGGGCCGCCATTGTCGATCGTGCGCTCCTACAACAGCCTGGATTTCCGTACCGATGGCTTGTTCGGTGCGGGCTGGTCGACCCGTTTCGATATGAAGATCCAGCCCGAGACCGGCAGTGGCGTGGCCACGGCGCTGGTGACCTACCCCGACGGGCGCCGGCTGCGGTTCGCCGCCAACGGCGATGGCAGCTACCAGCCGCCGCCGGGCATGTACGCCACCTTGGCCGAGGTCTCCGGCGGCGGGTGGAAGCTGATGGACAAATCCTCCACCGTGTATCTGTTCGACGCCCAGGGCCGGCTGACGAAAATCACCGATGCGGACAATCGGACGCTGGAGCTGGAGCACGGCACCGATGGCAAGCTGAGCAAGGTCACCGCGCCGGGCGGCCGGTTTCTGAGCTTCACCTGGAACGGCGCGCACGTAGCTTCGGTGTCCACCCCGCCGGTCGACGGCCAGACCCTGACGTGGACCTACACCTACCAGGGTGATCAGCTGGCCAAGGTGTGCGCGCCCACGGCCACGCCTGCCTGCACCAGCATCGACTATGCTCCAGGTTCGCTATATCGCAGCAGCGTGCTCGACTCCGACCCGCTGGGATATTGGCGGCTGAACGAGGCCACCGGCACTGATGCGGCCGACTCCGGGCGAGGTGCGGGCAAGGCCACCTATGGCGATGCCACGCTAAAGCAGCCGGGCGCGCTGGCCGGCACCAGTGACACCGCGGCCGCCTTCAACGGCCAGGCCAGCCTGGAGCTGCCCCGTGACAGCTGGAACAAGCTGCGCAGCGCTGTCTCCTTCGAGACTTGGTTCAAAACCAGCAAGCCCGGCATCGTACTGCAGCTGAGCAGCTTCGCTGATGAATTTACATTCAGCGACGAGGGCCTGGTGTACATCGGCACCGACGGCAAGCTGCGCGGCCAGCTGCGCAAGGTACAAGGCAGCACTCCGATCGCGCCGATCACCTCGACCGCGGCGGTCAACGACGGTGCCTGGCACCATGTGGTGCTCACCCTGACCGCGACCGAGCAGCGTATGTATCTCGACGGTCAAAAAGTCGGCGTGCTGACCGGCACCCCCACCGACAAGCAGGTGGACTACTCCATCATCGCGGCCGGAGAGCTCTACGACAGCTGGCCGGCAGTGCCGGCCTCGCGCGCGCTGCCCTACACCGGCCACATCGATGAGGTGGCGCTGTATGACAAGCCGCTGACCGAGCAAGAGATCCAGGCCCACCACGCGGCCCAGGCCGCCGGGCCGGGCAAGCTCACCAAGATCACACTGCCGTCGGAGCGCATCTGGGTCACCAACACCTATGATGCGGCAACCGACCGGCTCAAGACCCACACCGACCAGCACGGTGGCACCTGGAAGCCGGGCGCGCTGACCTACGACGCCACCACCGGCCTATCCACGATCACGGTCACCGACCCCAAGAACAACACCCTGCGCTACACCCATGACGCCTGGCGCGGCTACCGGCTGGTCAGCAAGACCGACCAATTGGACAAGACCACCACCTACCGCTACGACACCGGCGGCTTCCTGTCCAGAATCACCGACCCCAACAACGTCACCACCAAACGGGTCAACGACGCTCGCGGCAACACCACGGCGGTCACCACCTGCCGGGCGGCCAATAACTGCCAGACCCGCTACCAGAGCTACTACCGCAACAGCGCCGATGAATTCGACCCGCGTAACGACAAGGTGACCGCCAGCCGGGACGCCCGCTCGACCAGCGCCACCGATGCCACCTACGCCACCACCTACGACTACACCTCGCACGGGCAAATGACCAAGGTGACCACCCCGGCCACCACCGACTTCCCCAACGGCCGTACGGCCAGCTCGACCTACACCGACGGCAGCGAAGCGGCCATTGGCGGCGGCACCACCCCGGCCGGCCTGCTGAAGTCGCAAAAGAACGCCCGCGGTGATGAGACCAGCTACCGCTACACCGCCGCTGGTGACCTGGCCGAGCAGACCACCCCGACCGGCTTGAAGATCACATTCGCGTATGACGCGCTGGGCCGGATGATCTCCCGCACCGAGATCTCCGAAGCTCACCCCGATGGAGTCACCTCTACCTTCAGCTATGACCGACTCGGCTGGCTGCTGACCCAGACCAGCCCAGGAGTGAAGAACGAAATCACCGGCGTTACCCATACCGCTCAGACCGCTTACACCTATGACGCCGACGGCAACATCCTCACCGAAGCCCTCACTGACCTGACCGGCGGAGACCCGGCCCGCACGACCACCTACACCTACGACGCCAACGGCCGCACCGAATCAGTGACCGACCCAGAAGGCGGAGTGGCTCGCTCGACTTGGGACGTCACCGGCGCCCAGATCTCGGCGACCGATCCGTTGCGCACGGTTCGTACCTTTGCCTACACCAAGCGCGGAGAGCTATTCACCACCACGCTCAAGAACTGGACCGGCAGTCCGGTCGCTCCGCAACCCGCCAAAGACGTGGTGTTGGAGTCCAACAGCTACGACCCGGGCGGTCGGCTGGCCACTCGAGCCGACGCGATGGGCCGTAAGACCACCTACACCTACTTCACCGACAACCTGCTGTCGCAGGTGATTGCTGACGACGTCCGGCTGAACGGCTCTACCACTCCGGCCGACGTGGTGTTGGTGGACAACACCTATGATGCGGCCGGCCAGCTGACCAAGCAGGTAGCCGGTGGCGGCAAGGCCACCACCGACTACGTCTACGATGCCGCCGGCCGAGTGAGCTCCACCATGCTCGATCCGGCCACCCTCAAGCGCAAGACCGCCTACAGCTATGACGCGGCTGGCAACCTCACCACAAAGGCCTTCACCGGCGCAGGCAGTAGCCGGGTTGAATCCATCGACTATGCCTATAACACGTCGGGCCAGGTCACCCGGCAGACCATAGAAAACGGCGATAACGACCTGGTCTCCAGTTGGACCTATGACGAGCGCGGCCTGCTGGTCAAGCAGACCGACCCGCGCGGCCACACCGCCGGCGCCAACGCGGCAGACTTCACCACCACTTTGCGTTATGACGCCCTGGGCCAGTTGGTGGAGCAGATCTCACCACAGGTGAAGATCGAAAAGAACGACTCAGCTACCGATGGCCGGCCCACGCTGCGCTACGGCTATAACACCACCGGGCTGCAGACCCATGTAGTGGATGCCGAGGGGCGTACGGTCACCTCGACCTTTGACAAGTCTGGCCGCCTTACCTCGGTCATCGCCCCCGCCTATACTCCGCCGAGCGGCAACGCTCTCACCCCCAAGATCAGCTACGCCTATGACGCGGCGGATCGCATCACCACGATCACCGACCCGCGCGGGTATGCGACCTCCATCGAATACGATGCTCTAAACAATCCGGTGCGGGTAACCGAGCCCGGCCCTTCCGGCCCCGGCGGAATCGGGATAGTCGAGTACGACCTTCTCGGCGAGCAGCTAGCAGCGGTCGATCCAACCGGTGCCCGTGTCGAGGCCACCTACGACGATCTCGGCCGTCCAATCACCCAGACCGCGATCGAGCGCAAGCCCACCACGGCCGCGCTGACCACCAGGCTCACCTATGACCATGCCGACAACCTGACCAAGACCGTCGCGCCCGGCAGCAAGACCACCAACTACACGGTCAACGCCGCCGGCCAGATCACCGAGATCACCGACTCCAACACCAACACCTCCACCTTCGGCTACGACGCGCTGGGGCGCTTGGCCAAGGTCACCGACGCCCTGGGCAACGCCACCGAGGCCAGCTACGACCCGGCCGGACGGCAGACCGGCGCCAAGGATCTCGACAGCTCCGGGGCCACGGTACGCAGCTTCAGCTTCGGCTACGACGCGGCCGATAACCCGACCAGCCGCACCTCCGGCGAAGGTCACATCACCCGGCGGGAGTACGACGCGCTGAGCCGACCGGTCAAGCTGATCGAACCGGTTTCGGCTGATAAGTCGATCACCACCACGTTCGGCTATGACGCCACCGGCGCGCGTACCCGCCTGACCGACGGCCGCGGGCATGCCACCTGGACCAGCTACAACAGCCTGGGCCTGGTCGAATCGCTCATTGAACCGGCCACCACCGCCCACCCGAATGCCGCCGACCGCACCTGGACCCAGATCTACGACGCCGCCGGCAACAACACCGCCACGCTGCAGCCGGGTGGCGTGCGCATCGAGCGCACCTTCGACCACCTGAACCGAATGGTCGCCGAGCGCGGCAGCGGCGCCGCGGTCGAGACCCCCGAGCGCACCTATGCCTATGACGCGGCCAGCCGGCCCAGCGCGATCGGCGACTACGGCCTGGAATACAACGACCGTGGCCTGCTGACCAAGCTGACCAAATCCGGCAACCAGGTGGCCGCCTACAGCTACGACCCCCTGGGCAACGTCACCCAGCGCGTCGATCCAACCGGAACCGCCGCCTTCACCTGGGACAACACCAACCGTCTCAAGACCGCCAGCGACCCGGTCACCGGCCGCACCTGGACCTACGGCTACGACAAGGCCGACCGGCTCACCAGCCTCACCTCGGCCAACCCGGTTAACACCCAGACCTTCGCCTACGACGCCGTTGACCGGCTCACCTCCCAGACGCTCAAGAGCAGCAGCGGCGGTGAACTGGCGAAGATCACGTATGGGTGGGACAAGGACGACAACCTCACCGCCAAAATCACCTCGGGCACCGCCGGCGCCGGCAACAACACCTACTCCTACGACCACGCCGGTCGGCTGACCTCCTGGACCGGACCGGACGGCAAGACGGTCGACTACGCCTGGGACGATGCAGGCAACCGGATCAAGGCCGGTGATCAAAGCTTCGTCTATGACGAGCGCAACCGGCTGCTCTCCGGCGGCGGAGTCGACTACACCTACAGCCCCCGTGGCACGATCGCCACCGAGACCAAGGATGGTGTCACCAAGAACCTGGTCTTCGACGCCTTCGACCGGCTGATCACCGATGGGGAGACCCGCTACGGCTATGACGCCCTAGGCCGAGTCGCCTCCCGTATCAAGGGCACCCAGCAGCAGCGGTTTGTCTACTCCGGCCTCAGCAACGACATCAGCGTCATCACCGACAGCGCCGGGGCGATCCAGGCCAAGTACGGCCGCGACGCCTTCGGTGGCCTGCTGAGTCTAACCGAAGGCGGCAGCCCGGCCCTGGCCGTGCTCAATGACCTGCACGGCGATGTGGTGGGCACCTTCTCCGGCACCACGCTGGTCGACTCGGCCGCCTACGATCCGTTCGGTCAGGTCACCCACACCACGGGCACCAAGCGCTCGATGGGCTATCAGGGCGAGTACACCGACCCGGACACCGGCAAGGTCAACATGCACGCCCGCTGGTACCAGCCCGGCACGGGCGGCTTTGCCTCCCGTGACGATTGGACGCTCAACCCGAGTCCGTCCATTCAGGCCAACCGCTATACCTATGCCAACGGTAGCCCGCTCACCAACACTGACCCGACAGGTCATCTTGTTCCCGGCGGGGGGCAATGCGGTACCTATGTACCGTGTCGTGCGCCCTCTCTCCCAAAGCCGCAGAGTCCGTCTCTCGGATCGAAAATATTGTCCGGTGTTAAATTCTTAGCAAAGCGATCGCCATGGGGGTTGGTGGGGAGCCTAAACAAGCCAGTTAATATGGAACCGTATCGGAGAGAGCTTGACAGGATTGCCAGAGAGCGCGCCGCTAATAATAACTCTCGGCCTGGAAATAGCCCGCGAGGATCACAAGGGCGCGCTCCAGATCTGCGATACGAAAATCCGAGATATAGGCAACCTTCGGAAACCGTCCCTAACGGTAATGGGAAAGGGAATGGGGACGGGAACGGGAGCAGTGGGGGATGTAGCAGAAACTGCAATCCATGCGCAGTTAAGGGAGGCTGTGGGAACCCCAGGCCCCCGAAGGGGAAAGAGAATGAAGTAGTTATCACCCTTACGCGAACGACTGTTCGAATTAAGCCTTCCGGGCCTACGCAGGAGGAGAAAGACAAGGCGTGCCAAACCGGGCCATGTCTGGGGGACTACACCGGTCATCCGGCCGACGATGTTGTCAACACCATTGGTGATGGTGAGGGAAATGGGGCCGGCTGCGGAGAAGGAAGCTATCGGCCTTGCGGTGAGGAGTCATGTAACGGATCTGTCGGTTTCTCGTACTCCTCCTCCGTAGGAGGATGCGTCCCCGGCGGTTCAGGACATTCTCCCGGAGAATGCAACGGAGTTCTCGGCTTCGTCTATTCAGTTTCCGCAGGTGGGTGTGTCCCGAACCCAGGCAACTCTCCTGAGTCTGGCGGCGAAAGCGATCCGTATCCAGACGCGCCCCCAGCCCCCCCGGTGTCATGCGACCCCGGCAACAGCTTCGCCGCCGGCACCAAAGTGCTCATGGCAGACGGAAGCACCAAGCCGATCGAAGACGTCGTGGTCGGCGACTACGTCCTGGCCGCCGACCCCGAAACAGGACAGACCGCAGCCAAGCGCGTGACCCGCCTGATCGTCGGCAATGGCGCCAAGGGACTGGTGAAGGTCTCGGTCGGTGGCAGCGACACCGATGCCGTCATCGCCACTGACAACCACCCCTTCTGGGTACCTTCGCTGAACAGCTGGCTGACGGCGGGAGAGCTCCAGTCCGGCATGTGGCTGAAGACCTCGGCTGGTACCTACGTCCAGATCACCGCTGTTGAGAAGCGGACCGCCACCCAGCGCGTCTACAACCTGTCGATCGCTGACCTTCACACCTACCATGTGGTAGCAGGCGACCAAGCCATCCTTGTCCACAACGATGGACCGGGTAGGGATGCCCTAGGAGATTCCAATTTCCCTGATCCGGAAGAAGTGGAAAAGAATCGCAAGGCATGGGGCGAGTATTGGCAAGATTGGCTGGCAAGGGCCGCGCAGAAAGAAGTCCTTCGCGGTAGGGGGCCGTCCGAAGTTCATAGAATTGATGCGCCGGAGGAGTCGATTCCTGGAAGTAAGTGGCATGCTCAAAAGAAGGGTAGGGGTTCGCCAGCGTTGAACCAGGATGGGACCTTCCATGATGGAGATCCTAAGTACAGCGAAAAGACTCACGAATGGCTGCGGCAGTATGGATGGAACTGCTAGTGACCATAGATCTTGATCCTCGTTTCAAGACAGAACTTGTTCGCCTAATTCGCGATGAAGGGTTGGATCAATTCGGCGAACTCATGGAGGCGGATCCGTTCGAGGAAGTGCCGCTGTACTCGCGATATGCTCAGTTGGAGTTCTTGGATACTCTGTGTGTGTCAGAGAAGAATCGTGTGCTGATTCGTGCTGCAGTAGCTCACATGGTGAAGGTGGTTGAATATTCGCGCGACTACTATGAGGATCGTTCATGTGACTATTTATGCATGGTTTCCGTAGTCGGGTGGGAGGATTCTGATGGCCGATCAGAATTGCTTATCCCTAACCTGTGGATCGGGAATATGAGGGACGATCGGCTTCGTTCTATGCGGCTACATCCTGCTCAAAGTAGGCGAAGCGAATTTGTCGCCGATGCCCTCGATGGAGATGCTGGCTTGACGTTAAGTGAGGGCTTGTCGCATTTTCTTGGAGAGTCGTATGTGGACAGGGTGTATGTGCGCTTGAAGTCTATGAGTGTACCTTGGGATCAATGACTAAATTGAATTGAGATTCTCTCTCAATCGAATTTTTGCGGAGTTCGGAGTCTTTGACGGCTAAGTTGACGGCTACAGCGCTCGTGATCGTTTCCTGACGGCTACGGTTAGAGGTCGTTAAAGGCGGCCCGCTCCGCGGCCCGCCGCGCGTCGGGCGGTCGCCGGCCGCGCTGCGGCTCTCCGGCCGGTCGCGACCGGCGCCGCCCACGCGCACATTGCCGACCAGGCGCCGCAGCCGAGGAAGCACCCTGCCAACGGCAGCGGTAACAGGACCATGAAGGCGACGGGCCAGGCCACGCCGGAGAAGCTGACAACCCAGGGGCTCCGCCCCTGTACCCCGGCCCTCCTCGGAGATGGGGGATTGGCTGGCGTGGAAGGGTGGTCACCCCCTCGTCGGTCACCACAAGGGACGCCAGATCAGCCGCCCGGGATCAAGCCGTCGTGTGCGGGCAGGGCAACCAGTCGAGGCGGAAGGTCACCGGGAACATGTACACGCGAACGACGGCTTGACCCCGGGCGTCCGGCCCGGCATGGCGGAGCCTGCCCGACGAGGAGATGACCACCCAGGCCGAGGACTGCGCGTGGAAGACGGAAACCCGGCATCGCGAGAGCACCGGAAGCCCGATATAACAGCGCCAGCGGAATGACGACCACATGCGCGCTGACGGCTACGGTGACGGCAACGGGCACGGACAACGCTGGACGCGGAACGACGAATATGGAGGTGATCGCGCAGGCTGAACTGCGTTAACGCAGGCTGCGGGGCCGCACTGCCACACTTACCATGTTCTCGCAGGCAACCAGGCCGTTCTCGTTCACAACGACGATCCTGGCGACGTTGCACTGGGGTACCGTTATCATGGCACGGAGAAATTTGCCAACGACAGGGGTGTAAAGCATTTTCTGAATTATGGACCTGATGAGTGGCAAGCTCCTGTGCAGAAGGCCATAGCAAACGGCAGCATCTCGCTGCATGTGAACATGAAGGGATTTAGCGGAAGCTTCACCGAAATGGCTAAGAGGGGACTAAGTAGAGAGATGCTGCCCCATGCCACCGAAGAAGAGATGGGTTGGATCGCAAGAGCTGTCGCTAATGGGCGTAGGTCCTGGGACTCGATCCACTTCTACGGTGATAATGGAGATAAAGTCACCGTTCCCGAGCCGGACTGGGCCTCCTTCCCCAGGCTTAGGGATCTCCCCTGCTGAAGTCCTAGGCGGTACGCATCTACTAAAGTCCAGCACGCAGAGCCAGAGGAAGTAATGCCGGAATCCGAGGCACATGCAAAAGTTAACCAAGATCTCTATCCAGAGCTGGCAGCGATAGGCGGCTTGCCAGGAGCCATCAGGGCTGCCCTGTCGAAGAGGATGCCCTTCGACGTTCCTGTTCATCCTGGAGACGGGCGCTTCACCACCGCAAAGATACATTCGGATCGCGGAATCATCTCAGTGCTGCTAGGCGCAGAAAAAAGACTCTTCTACATTTCCGTATCGACAGAGACGCATTCGTGGACGTCGGGCAGTACCACAAGTCTTGAATCGGCGATGGAGATGATCTCCGCATGGCTGAACGGCGCATCCCTAAGCGATCTAGCCACACGATTCCCCTTCATGTCATACGACCCGCTTGCCGAGGCATACGAGAAAGGAGATCCCGTCGAAACGCAATGGGATCTGCTTCTCAATGAAGACATTTATGCCTCGCTGAGACCTTTGCTCTGGGCCGTCCGCGCGAACCAGTCCCTTCGGAGGCGCTTTCCGTATATAAGCCATGGAAGACTACGTCTCGCGCGTGACCCCCTTGTAAGATCGCTGGATGAAGTCTGGGTCACGCCATTGTCAAGCGGCGCGTATCGCATCGAGACCCCGCGAGATCCCTCATCGGCCGCTGAATATGGAACAATCAGCGACGCTGTGAATGCCATGGACGATTGTATTCGATGGTAGGCGAGTGCTCCGGGTGCGCCGCAAGGGTGGGAAGCGTGATGCGCTCCGGCCCCAGCCTCCAGCGGATGAGAAGCCGAACGGCGGCCTGCTGCCCATTGTGTACGGCTCCCATGCTGTTGCTTCCGCTCGCTGTCCCATGACTGGCACGTTGACCTTCGGGGAGGATCGGACCGGATTTTGGTGC
>NZ_BOOK01000095.1 GCF_016863195.1 Paraplanobispora takensis
GCATCCGGCGGCACCGGCCGCTCCCCGGGCGGGCTCCAGCGCAGCAGCGCCTCCACCGCGCGGATGTCGCCGGAGGTCAGATCGACGACCGGCTGGTAGTGGAGGGCGAACTCCCCGCCGGCCAGCGCGCGGCGCAGCCCCGCGGTCAGCCGGGTGCGCTCCAGGCGGGCGGTGCGCAGGGCCGGGTCGAAGACGGTGATGTGGTTCTTGCCGGCGTTCTTGGCCGCGTACAGGGCCAGGTCGGCATCGCGCAGCGCCTCCGACGGGGTGGCCATCGGCAGGCCGGCCAGCACGCCGATGCTGGTGGTCAGGTACAGCTCGCGGGAGTCGAGCAGGTAGGGCGCCTGCAGCGCGGTCAGGATGCGCTCGGCCACGGCGACCGCGTCGCCGGCGGTGGCGTGGGGCAGCACCAGCGCGAACTCGTCGCCGCCCAGGCGGGCCAGGAGCCGGCCGTCCGTGACGATGGCCCGCAGGCGCGCGGCCACGTGGGTGAGCAGCTCGTCGCCGAGCGGGTGGCCGTAGCTGTCGTTGACGTCCTTGAAGCCGTCCAGGTCCAGCAGGAGCAACGCGGGCGGGGACGTGTCCGGGGCGGCGGCGGTGATGGCGTGCTGCAGGGCCTCGCCGAGCAGGGTGCGGTTGGCCAGCCCGGTCAGCGGGTCGTGTGAGGCACTGTAGGACAGGCTGCGCTGCAGGGCCTCCTGGCGGCGCAGGGCGGTTCCCAGCTCGGTGGCGTGGTCCTCGGCCAGGCGGGCGGCGATGCTCAGCCGTACGGTCAGCAGGACCGCCAGGAGCACGGTCAGCCCCATGACCACCAGCGCGGCGTACGTCTCGGCCGCGGCGTCGCCGATCACGCCGAGGCCCGCCAGCGAGACCAGCGGGCTGAAGACGGCCAGCGTCAGGAACGTCAGCACCTGCGTGCGGGTGCTGACCTCGGAGACCGGGACGGAGGCCCCGGCGAGGCTGGGGTGCAGCGCGGCGCCGCCGATCGCGGTCGACCAGAGCAGCTGGCCGACCGTGAACAGCGCGCTGGAGGACAGCCCGCCGGCCGGGTTGAGCAGGGAGGCCCCGTGGGTGACGAACGCCGTCGCGTAGGCCAGGCACAGCAGGACGAGCCACGGCGCCCGGCCCCTGGACAGGGCCAGCCGGGCCGTCAGGCCGAGCATGAACAGGTCGATGACGGGAGTGAGGAGAGCGAAGACGACGCCGGCGTCGAGGCCGGGGATGCCCTGGATCAGGGGGTGGACCATGAAGACCCAGAAGGGCATGCCCACGCCGACGGTGATGATGCCCGCGTCCAGCAGCACGGCCCGCGGTGAGCCGTTGGCGAGCCGGACCAGCATCACCAGCGCGATCAACCCGAGCAGGTAGGCGAAGACGAGCAGAAGGTGGGGGAGACCGGGGAAGAGGGGAACGCGCAGCCAGGCCGGGTCGACGACCTGCCCCAGCATGATCGCCAGCCAGGCGGTCAGCCCGGCGACGATGATCAGCCGCCAGGCCCGCAACCGGGCCAGGCGGTGCCGGCGGATCGCGGCCGCCATGGCCAGCGCCGTCGCCCCCTGCACGCCCACCCACGACATCACGGCCAGCGGGCCGGGCAGCAGCGGGGTGACCGCGGCCAGCAGGCCGCCGCACAGGAGATAGACGAGCCATCCGCGGGCCGGGAGATCGCGGCGCGGGCGCGGGGCGGGCAACGCCGTCGGCAAGACCGCCGCACCCCCTTCCCGCATCCCGTCAACCGGGCCGGAGACGACCGGCCAGAGCGCCTATCGGCCGGTCACGGCGGTTCATGAGTCTTTTCCGCCTCCAGATTCTTTTCCGCCCCCGGATTCTTTTCCGCCCCCGGATTCTTTTCCGCCCCCGGATCCGAGCGGGGCGCTCCGGCCTTCCCCGGTCTTCGCGCGGCCGAAGACGAAGGGCTCCAGGTCCCGCTCCGGGACCGACAGCCGGATGCCGTCGCCGGTCAGGTCGCCGACCTGCTCCCAGCCCACGAACCGGCTGCCGCGGTGCAGCAGGCGCACGATCGCCCGTACCGGCCCGGGGCCGTATCCGCCCGGGCCCCGTTCGTAGCCGAACAGCCGGCCGGTGTGCCGGGGCACGACGATGAACCCGTCGATCCGCAGCGCGTGCTGCACCCCGGCCAGGAGCGGGCCGTCCTGTCGGAGCCCGACGTCGGCGACCTGCCCGACCTCCTGCCCCTCGGCGTCGGTGACGCGCAGGCGCAGCAGCGGGCTCAGGCGAGCCGCGCCGGGCGGGGCGGCCTCCGGCAGGTGCGCCGACGCGCCCGGCGCGGCGTGGCCGCTGCCGGGGATCGGGTCGATGACGGTGCGCCGCGCCCAGCGTTCCAACGCCATCTCCAGAGGCCGGCCGCCGATGACGAGCGCGCTGCCGATATCCGAGACCAGGGCCATCGGGATCCGCCGCGGCCCGGGGTGCTCCTCGGGACGCAGCATTTCGGTGACGGCCACCATGAGCCGGCCCAGGACGCCGCCGACCCGGGGGCCCAGGGCCAGGGGACCGGCCAGGATCGCCGTGACGTACGGCCGGCCGTCGGAGCCGGTGGCGAGCTCCAGGTCGTCGACCTTGCACACCAGCCGCCCGTCACCGGAGTGGATCACCTGCCGGTCGAGCAGGTGCAGCTCGGCGTGCAGGCGGCGGGCGGCGGTCACTGGCCCGCCTTGGTCGCGATCATGAGGGGGATCGCCGCGGCGGCGACCACGACGAGCAGCACCATGTAGACCGTCCCGAGGGCGTTGGAGAACCTGCCGTTGACCTTCTGCCCCATGTAGTCGGGATCATTGGCGATCATGAGGACCGGCAGGTAGGTCAGGGGAAGCGCCGCGGCGGAGAAGACCAGGGAGTACTCGGTCACCTTGATCGGGTCGATCGTGGTCAGGATGAGGGCGGTGGCCACGATGACGCCCGCCAGGACCACCGCGTGGAAGCGCGCGGCCTGGCGGGGCCGTACGAACTTGCCCCACTGCCAGCCGAAGTACTGGCTGATCGTGTACCCCGACGACAGGGCCGTCTCCAGGGTCGCGCCGAACGTCGCGGCGAACACCCCGAAGATCACCAGGACCAGGCCGATCTGGCCCGCGCCCAGACCGGCCGGGAGCAGCATCTGGCTCAGCGTGTCGACCTGGGCCTGAACCGGCAGGAAGACCGTCGCCGCACAGCCGGCGATGGCCAGGGACAGGAAACCGCCCAGCGGGAACCCGACGAGCACATTCGCCCGCTCGACGGCCAGGTCACGCCGGCTCCAGTGCTCCTCGACCCCGCCGGAGGAGAAGAAGAAAACCTCGTACGGGGTCATCGCCCCGCCGAGCAGGGCGATCGCGTAGTACCAGTAGGTCGGCGCCCCCTCGTCGGGCGGCGGGTTCGTCAGCTGGCGGCCCAGCTCGGCCCAGTCGGGGCCGAGCTGCCACAGCGCCACGGCGAAGACGATCAGCGCGAGCCCGGCCAGTCCGAACACCCGCTCCATCGTGGTGAACTTGACCCGCCACATCACCAGCCACGCCACCAGCGCCACGCCGGGGACCCACAGCAGGTAGTTCACCCCGGTCGCCAGTTCCAGGGCCAGGGCGGCGCCGCCGATCTCGGCGGCCAGGGTCAGGACGTTGATGAAGAACGACGCCACGAGGTTGACCAGCCCGGTCCGGGGTCCCAGCCGCTCGCGGACCAGGTCGAAGACCGGCCGGCCGGAGACCGCGGCGATGCGGCCCGACATCTCGGCGAACAGGCAGATCCCCACCACCCCGACCACCACCACCCAGGCCAGCGACATCCCGAACCGGGAGCCGACCAGGGCGTTGGCCACCAGGTCGCCGATGTCGACGAACCCGCCGAAGGCCGTCAGGACGCCGAGCGTCACCGCGAAGACCTTCTTCATCGCAGCCGTTCCCCGGTCGCGCGCAGCCGCCCGGCGATCTCCTCCAGCCGTGCCGCGGCCTGCGCGGGACGGGCGATGCCGGCCCGCCGCAGCTCGATCAGCAGGCCGTCGACGTCGTCCTCGGCCTGGGAGAGCAGCTCCAGCAGTTCCTCGCGCACCTCGTCGGAGGCCCGCGAGGGCGGCTGCACCCCGCCGAACTGGCCGGCGATGCCCGACAGGTCCTCGGAGACCTCGGTCAGCAGCGTCTTGACGTAGGGGGACATCAGCCGATCACCGTCGCGTACGGCCAGCCGGGCCATCTCCACACCCGAGGCCGCGGCCTCGGCGGACGCGGCGGCCTTCAGCGCATAGTCGTGATCGTCCCAGGCCGGGCTGACACACCCGCTCAGGAGCAGCGTCAGCGACAGGCAGACCGGGATCCGCCTCACCGGGTCCTCCGCATCAGGAGATAGCCCAGCAACCCGAGCAACGCGACGAACTGCCCCCACGCGGCGAGCAGCACGAGTCCCTCATCCGTCACAGTCGTCCTCTGCCCGTCGATCAAGGACTTATCCGGAAAACCCTGCGGGAGCGTGGCATCAACCGCCGCTCGCCACCCGGCGGCGGCGAGGGCCGGTTGCCGCTCGGCCGGGGCCGTCGCGGTCACGCGGGTGGATCCTCGCCTGTCGGGCGGCCGTCGTGGTCGTGTGGGTCGATCTTCGCCTGTCGGGCGGTCGCCGCGGTCATGGGGGCCGGTTGCCGCCCGCCGCGGGGACGCGCAGCGGCAGCCGTACCGTCACCTGCCACCGGCCGCCTGCGGCCCCCGCCTCGAACCGGCCGCCCAGCAGCGCCACCCGCTCCCGCATGCCGTCCACCCCGCGGCCCGTGCCGGGACGGCGCGGACGGTCCCGTACGGGATTGCGCACCTGCAGCTCCAGATGCCCGTCCCGTACGGCCGCCGCCAGTCTGACCGGCCGGCCGCCGTGCCGGACGGCGTTGGTCAGGGCCTCCTGGGCGATCCGGTAGGCCTCCCTGGACACCAGGGCCGGCACCGCGTCCAGGTCGCCGGAGACCTCGGCCTGCGCCCCGGTCGCTCGCAGAAGGCCGGGCAGGTCGGCGAGGGTCCTGGCGGGGGGATCGGCGGGGGCGCGCTCACCGCCGCCCCACTCGCACCCGCCGTCGTACGTGCGCCGGTCGGCGGTCCGTACGTGCCCGTCGTCGTGCGTGCGCCGGTCGGCGGTCTGCACGCGTCGGTCGTCGTCCTGGGCGCGCAGTACGCCGAGCACGTGGTCGAGGTCCTCCAGCGCCGCCCGCGCGGACTCCTCGATCGCGGTGAGCGCGGCCCGCGCCGCCTGCGGGTCGCGTTCGAGCACCTTGCCCGCGGCGCCCGCCTGGAGGGTCACCACGCTGAGCGCGTGCCCGACGGAGTCGTGCAGTTCCCTGGCCAGCCGGTTGCGCTCGGCCAGCCGCCGGGTGCGTTCCTCCAGCACCGCCAGCCGGTCGGCGGGGGAGGGGCCGAGCAGCGCCGGGGCCAGCCGCGCCAGCAGGGCGCCCGCGTACGACACCGCGTGGATCAGCAGGAGCAGGGTCGCCATCGCCGCCGGGGGCGCCCACGCGGTGGTCCATCCGGCCTCGAACCCGGCGTCCATCAGGCCGAACGGGTCTCCGTACACGGGAAGGACGCACAACCAGATCGCGAACGGGACCACCGCCAGCGTCACGCCCGCCACCACCGCGCCGACCGTCAGGTGCAGGGTGAACCAGGCCGCGGTACGGCCCCGCTCGGCCCAGGTCCGCCTCCCGGCGGGCGGTGGAGAGTCGACGGCGGCGCCCAGCAGGCCGCGCGCGGCGGTCAGCTCCAGGCCGCGTACCGGCAGGAACAGCCCGGTCAACACGATCACCGGCAGCATGGCCGAGAAGATCAGCGGGTCCCTGGTCAGCAGCGGGTATCCGGCCGGGTCCGGCAGGCGCAGCAGCCCGTCGATCACCGACCCCGCCATCACGTACGGCATGGCCAGAGCCCCGCCCAGGATCAGGCAGGTCCACCGGAGGTAGGTGACCGGGCTGGTCACAGGGGCCAGGAGGCGCCTGCGGAGAAGTCTCACGGGGGGTCCCACACGGCCGATCCTGCCAGGGGACGGCCACGGACGCCTTCCGGCCGCGGGCGCCTTCCATGGGGAGACCGCTCGCGGGGGAAGGTCGGCCGTCCGGAGAGGTCCGCCTGCGAAGGAACCCACTCGGGGAACCCGTCCGGGGAGCCCACCCGGGAGCCCGCTCCCTGTCGCGGGGCGGTGGGCGGGTACGCTCTGCCGGGCGATACGTGACTTTCGGGGGCTTTCGCATGGATGTGGCGGAGATCGCGCTGCTGCTGGTGGCCGCGGCGGGGGCGGGATGGGTCGACGCCGTGGTCGGCGGGGGCGGGCTGCTGCAGCTGCCCGCGCTGTTCGTGGCGGGTGTGCCGCCGGTCCAGGCGCTGGCCACCAACAAGTTCGCCTCCGTCTTCGGCACGGCCTCGGCCGCCGTCACCTACGCCACCACCACGAAGATCGACAAACGGGTCGCGGTCTCCACGGGGCTGACCGCGCTGCTGTTCGCCGGGCTTGGAGCCTCGGCCGCGGCGGCGATCTCCACCGAGGCGCTGATCCCCCTGGTGATGGTCGTCCTGGTGACGGTGGCGCTGTTCGTCACCTTCCGGCCCTCCCTGGGCACCCACTCCCACCCGCACCTGCGCACCCGGGCCCGGACCCTGGCCGCGATCGGGGTCACCGGCGTCGGGATCGCCTTCTACGACGGCATCATCGGCCCCGGTACCGGGACGTTCCTCATCATCGCGTTCACCGCCATCCTCGGCATGGACTTCGTGAGCGGCTCGGCCCACTCGAAGATCGTCAACTCCTGCACGAACCTCGGGGCCCTGGTGGTCTTCGCCTACCAGGGACACGTCCTGTGGCTGCTGGGCCTGGCCATGGCCGTGTGCAACATCGCCGGTGCCCAGCTGGGCGCCCGGATGGCCATCAGCCGCGGCTCGGGATTCGTGCGGATCGTGCTGCTGTGCGTGGTGGTCGCCATGGTGGCCCGCCTGGGCTGCGGCCGTTTCTGGATGTGCCCAATCTGATCTACTTTGTAAAGGCGTTGGGTGGATTCACCACCCCAGTACGCAGGGCGGGGGCTGCCAAAGCGACGAAGAACGCCAAGATCGCCGGGATGGCCAGGGCGCGTGGCAGGCTCAGCAGTTCGGCGGCTCCGCCGATCAGTACCGGGCCGGTGAGGAAGCCCGCGTAGCCCAGGCTGGCCACCCGGGCCAGGGCCTGGCCCGCGCGGGCCGGGTCGCGGCGTCCGGCGGCGGAGAAGACCTGGGGGACGATGCACGACAGGCCCGCGCCGAAGCAGGCGAAGCCGATCACTCCGGCGATCGGCCGGTCGATCAGCAGGGCGGTGCCGAGTCCGCCGGCGGCCAGCAGGCCGCAGGCGCGGACCAGGGCGACCGGGCCGAAGCGGGCGGTGAGGCGGTCACCGGCGAGGCGCCCGGCGGTCATCATGATGGAGAAGGCGGCGTACGCGGCGGCGGCGAGTCCTTCGGAGCCGCTCAGGTCCTCCAGGTAGACGGAGCTCCAGTCGGCCGCCGCACCTTCGCCGATCATGCAGCAGAAGGCCAGGACGCCCAGCAGCGGCACGCCGCCGGCTCCGCCCGCCGAGGTCGTGCCGCCGTCGGCGTGGACGGTTTCGGCCCGCCGGGTGAAGGCCCAGCGGGAGGCCCACAGCGCCATGGCCGTGATCGCCACGGCGACCAGGAGGAAGGTGAGGGCGGGGGTGAGGGCCGCGGTCGCGAGCAGGCCGCCGGCCGCCGCGCCCAGGAATCCGCCGATGCTGAACACCGCGTGGAAGGAGGACATGATCGGCCGGTTCATGGCCTGTTCGACCTCGACCGCGTTGGCGTTCATCGCCACGTCGAGGGTGCCGTGGACCGCCCCGAAGGCGAACAGGGCGAGGGTGAGGGTGGCCAGGTTCGGGGCCAGGGCGGGCAGGACCAGCACGACGCCCTGGGCGAAGGCCATGGGGAGCATCACCCTGACGCTGCCGAACCGGTCGACGAGGCGGCCCACCACCTGCATGCCGGTGATCGCCCCGGCCGCGATGCCGAGCAGGCCGATGCTGAGCCGGCCGTCCCCGAGGCCGAGGTCCTGCTTGATCGTCGGAATGCGGGCCGTCCATGTGCCGATCGCCATGCCGGAGAGCAGGAACAGCAGACAGACCGCGACCCGGCCGCGCCGTACGGCGGCCCGGTCGTCGTGGAGGAGGGTCAAGGAGATCTCCAGAAGTCGTCGGGGACCGCATCGGACGCACACGGCAGCGCACCGCCCGGCCGGGGACGATCCGCCCGGCGGGGGTCCTGGGGGAAGGGGCGTTCGCCCGTCTCGCCCGGGGAGCCGTCCGGTGGTTCTCCCCGATCGCCCTGCGCCGCCGTACCCCTTGAAGAGCCGTACGGCGGGGCGGGTCAGACGGTGCGGACGGTGACGCCGGCGGCGGTCAGGGCGTCGTGCTCGGACGGGGGGAGGGCGGTGTCGGTGACGACGACGTCGAGCCGGTCGGCGGGGCACACGGCGCCGAACGCGGTGCGGGTGAACTTGCCGGAGTCGGCGGCGGCGACGACGCGGCGGGCCGAGGCGATCGCCGCCTGTTTGACGGCGACCTCCGCCAGGTCGTGGGTGGTCAGGCCGTGCTCGGCGGACAGGCCGCAGCAGCCGATCACGGCGGTGTCGAAGCGCAGGGACCGGATGGTGCCCTCGGTCAGCGGGCCGGTGAAGTTGAGCTCGCCGGGGCTGACCTCGCCGCCGGGCAGGACCAGGCGGATCCGCGGGGCCGTACTGAGCTCGTGAGCCGACCGCAGGGACAGCGGCAGGACCGTCAGGCGGCGGTCCCGGAGCACGCGGGCGATCTCCAGGGAGGTGGTGCCGGAGTCGAGCAGGACGGCCTCGCCGTCGGCGAGCAGGGCCGCGACCTCCGCGGCGATCCGGCGCTTGGCGTCGACCGACTCGTGTTCGCGCACGCCGAAGGGCGGCTCCTCGCCGCGGAGCAGCAGGCTCACGGCGCCGCCGCGGACCCGCCGGACCACGCCCTGCTGGGCGAGCTCGTCGAGGTCGCGGCGGATGGTCATCTCGGAGACCGCGTGCCGGAGCGCCAGCTCCGCCACGGAGACGGAGTCGTCCGCGCGCAGGGCGGACATGATGGCCCTGAGGCGATCGGAACTTTCCATGTGTTCATTTGAACATCCATCATGTGCGTGACGCAAGTGCGGGACACTGCGGGACACTTGGGGTATGCGCGCGAGCCGTCTGCTGTCCCTCCTGCTGCTTCTGCAGACCCGGGGGCGGGCGACCGCCACGGAGCTGGCGCGGGAGCTGGAGGTCTCGATCCGGACGGTCTACCGGGACGTGGAGGCGCTGTCGGCCGCGGGGGTCCCGGTCTACGCCGACCGGGGGCCCGCCGGGGGTTACCGCCTGCTGGACGGCTATCGCACCCGGCTCAACGGGCTGACCGCCGAGGAGGCCTCCTCGCTGTTCCTGGCGGCTCTGCCCGGCCCGGCGGCCGAGCTCGGCCTGGGGGAGGTCGCCGCCAACGCCGAGCTGAAGCTGCTGGCCGCGCTGCCGCCCGAGCCGCGCTTCCACGCCGCCCGGATGCGCGAGCGCTTCCACCTCGACATCCCGGGCTGGTACCGCGGCGCCGACGAGGTGCCCTACCTCGCGGAGGTCACCCAGGCGGTGTGGGAGCAGCGGCCGCTGCGCATGACCTACCGGCGCTGGGGTCCGAAGGACGTGGAGCGCCTCGTCCACCCGTACGGCCTGGTCCTCAAGGGCGGGTCGTGGTACATGGTGGCCTCCGCCGGCGAGGGGGAGCCGCGCACCTACCGGGTGTCGCGGATCATCACCGCCGAGCTCGCCGAGGGGCGCTTCGACCGGCAGGAGGGCTTCGACCTGGCGGATTTCTGGCAGAAGTACGCCGCGGAGTTCCGCGAGCGCATGTACACCGCCGAGGCGCTCATCCGGCTGGCCCCCGGCCGCGAAGGACTGCTGAGCTACACGGTCGGGTCGGACGTCGTCGACGCCGCCCTGGCCGCGGCGGGCCCGCCGGACGCCCGGGGCTGGACGACCCTGCGCCTGCCGATCGAGTCGCTCCCGCACGCCCGGTGGCTGCTGCTGCGCATGGGCACCGACGTCGAGGTCCTGGAGCCGCCCGAGCTGCGCGTCCTGATGGCCGAGACGATCGCCGGACTCGCCGAGCTGTACGGCCCCGCCCCGTCCCGCGCGGCGGAGGTCACGGACTCCGCCGGCCCCGGATGATCCTCACGACAGCGCCCGCGCCACGACCACCCCGAACCCGGCCGCCGCCAGACCGCCGACGACGCTCACGACGACGTTGAGCACCGCCCGCAGCCTGGCGCCGGATCCGGCCAGCCGTACCGTCTCGTAGGCGAAGGTGGAGTAGGTGCTCAGCGCACCGCACAGGCCGGTCCCGGCCAGCGTCATGGCCCACCCGGGGACGGGGAGCGCGAGCAGCGCCCCGAGCAGGGCCGATCCGATCACGTTGACGGTGAGGGTCCCCCAGGGGAACGCCGCGCCGCGGCGGGACTGCACGGCCCGGTCGGTCAGATAGCGCAGGGGAGCGCCGACGGCCGCACCCAGGGCGACCAGCAGCGCGCTCACCCCGCCTCCCCGGACGGGCCGGTACGGCGGAGCCCGGCGAGCGCGCGGGTGGCCTGCGCGGCCAGATGGGTGGCCGTCACCGCGGCGGCCACGGTGGCGAACAGATAGACCAGCGCGACCTGCGGGGCGCCGCCGGCGGCGAGCCCGCCGATGTCGGCGACATAGGCGGAGAACGTGGTGAACCCGCCCAGCACCCCCGGTCCGAGGAACGGGCGCACCAGCGGGTGACCACGGCCGGCCTCGGTGACGAGCACCATCAGCACGCCGATCAGCGCGCACCCGATCACGTTGGTCGCGAACGTGGTCCAGGGGAAGCCGCCCGGCGGGTGCGGGAAGGCGCTCGCCAGCCCATGGCGGGCCAGTGCGCCGATCACCCCACCGGCCGCGACCGCCGCCAGTGTCGCCCACGGTACCCGCCGATCTCCGGTCTGCCCCGCGGGGCCGGCGGCGGGAGCACCGGGGCGCGGGCCGGGATCGGGGCGAGGCGAGGAGGGCGGACCGCCCGGAGGGCGCGGAGAACGGCGGGCGGGTGTGTCGGGCACGGCAGCTCCTACCAGCACGAGGGGACGCATCTGGCGGGGACCGTCGGCGGCCTGTCGCCGCGGTTCGCCCGCGCCGTGCGCGAGACCGGCGGGCCCCACCGCCGTCGCCCTCCCCGGAGGGCCGCCGTCAGCTTACCGGCCGTCCCGGTGCGGGCCGTTCCCCGAGGCCCCGGTACGGAGGCCCCGGTACGGAGGCCCCGGTACGGAGGCCGCGGGAGTGGGAGCCGGGGGCGGGGAAACGTGATTGCGGGTGCGCCGGGGGAGTGATGACGATGTCGGGATGTTCCTCATCGCCTTCATCGGCTCCTGTTTCCTGCTCGCGATGATCCCCGGTGTCAGCACCGCCGTCATCCTCCGCCAGACCCTGCGCGCCGGGCGAGGTCCCGGCATGGCCGCCACCCTCGGCAACGAGACCGGGATCCTGTTGTGGGCGCTGGCCGCGGCCTTCGGCCTGTCGGCGCTGGTCCTGGCCTCCGAGGTCGCCTACGACGTCATGCGGATCGTCGGGGCGGTCTTCCTCGTCGTGATGGGCGCCCAGTCGATCCGGCAGGCGCGCGCGGGCCGGGAGGCGGAGCGGCCGCGGGAGGAGGCGGTCGCCGAGACGCCCCGGGGGTGGCGACGTTCCTACCTGCTGGGGTTCAGCACCTGCCTGGCCAACCCCAAGGCCGCGGTGTTCGCGATGTCCTTCCTGCCGCAGTTCGTGCCCGAAGGGGCGAACGTGCCGCTCACTCTGATCGCGCTGGCGGTGATCTGGGTGCTGGTGGACACCGTCTGGTACGGGCTGTTCATCTGGATGGTGGGACGGGCCAGGACGGTCTTCGGCCGGCCCGCCGTCCGCCGCCGTCTGGAGCGGATCTCCGGTGTCGTGCTGATCGGCCTGGGCGTGCGGCTGGCGGTGGAGGCGCGCTGACGACCGCGCGGGCCGCCGGCCGGTGTGGCCTTCGATGGGACGGAAGTCCCATCGAAGGCGGGACTTTGGCGGCCCGGACAGAGTCCTACGACG
>NZ_BOOK01000096.1 GCF_016863195.1 Paraplanobispora takensis
GCGCGATCGGGTGCCGCGGCGTGGGCCCGCCTCCCGTGCTCACTGCGGACCGCCGGCGGGTGCGGCGCCGAGCAGGCGGCCGATCCAGCGGTCCAGCGGGAGCAGGCCGATCCCGATGACGACGGGGAGGTGCGCCAGGGTGAACAGGATCGTCGCGCCGAAGGAGATCGGCCCGCCGGTGAAGATCGTGATGTGCGGGGCGTCGATGGTCTCGGGGATGGGGATCGGGTTGACCAACTGCCACATGACGTCCAGGAAGCCGGAGAACACGATGACGATGCCGTTCACCGCGACCTTCAGGCAGTTGCCCGGGGTCCCGCCGCCCAGCCGGTGGGCGGCGGCGACGGTGAGCACGAGCCCGGGATAGAGCAGCAGGTAGAGATGGGTGTAGAAACTGTCGCCCTGGGCGCGCGCGGCGTCCATGTAGTAGAAGTAGCTGATCCGCGGGATCACGTAGCCGGTGAAGAAGACGAACGGCGCGTACATCAGCCAGTGCAGGCGCGGCGACGACCAGGGGAAGAAGGCGATCGCCGCGCACAGGCAGGCGAACGCGAGCAGCTTGACGCCCAGTTCCCACACCGCGTCTATCTCCCGGCCGTGCGGCGTGGCCAGCCACACGAACGCGGCTCCGGCGGCGCCGGCGGCCAGGGCGATCCACCACAGGTGCGGCGCCCATGCCCGCTCCGAGCTCAGGACGACGTCGCGGCGGTGCCGCGGACGTCCGGTGACCGGCGCACCGCCCTTGAGGAGCCCGAGGGAGGGTGGGTTTCCCCTCTCTACTGTCATGACTTCAGCACCTTTCTTCCGTTGCCGCGCCGCCACCGTCCGGGGTCCGGCACGCGGAGGGCCCCGCCGGGGTCGGCGGCGCGAGGAGATCGGCTGCGGACTCCGGGGGAGTCCGGTCGGTGAGCGGACGCGGAGGGCACGGAGCGGTCACATCCCACTCGCCCCCGCGAGAAACTTGCTGAAAGCGATCATAAGGCTTTCAGTAAATTTCAGAAAGACTTATCAACCGTTGACTCGCATCCGTATACCCCCGGCATGGCCGGATCCCGTCCGGCCGGGGCCTGACCTGCCCGGCGAAGGTGAACGATAGGTTGACGGCCATGACGACGCGTATCGCCGACATCGCGGCCCACTCCGGGGTCAGCGAGGCCACCGTGAGCCGTGTGCTGAACGGTAAAGCCGGTGTCTCACCGGCCACCCGGCAGGCCGTCCTCAGCGCCCTCGACATCCTCGGCTACGAGCGGCCCGCCCGGCTCCGCCAGCAGCGGGCCGGGCTCGTCGGCCTGATCGTGCCGGAGCTGTCCAACCCCGTCTTCCCGGCGTTCACCGGGGTCATCGAGGGCGCGCTGGCGATGCGCGGCTACGCCGCGGTGCTGTGCACGCAGGTGCCCGGAGGCATGCACGAGGACGACTGCATCGACCTTCTGATGGAGCGGGGGGTGGGCGGCATCATCTTCGTCAGCGGCCTGCACGCCGACTCCACGGCCGACCGAGGCCGCTATCTCCGGCTCATCGAGAGCAGGCTGCCGATCGTCATGGTCAACGGCTACCGGGCGGACATCGAGGCGCCGCACATCTCCACCGACGACGTGGCGGCGATGGAGATGGCCGTCGACCACCTGGCGGCGCTGGGCCACCGGCGCATCGGCCTCGCCATCGGCCAGAGCCGCTTCGTGCCGTCGATCCGCAAGACCGAGGGGTTCCGCCGCGCCCTGGCCCGCCACCTGGGCGGCGACGTCCCCGACGAGCTGGTCGTGAACACGCTGTTCACCGTCGAGGGCGGCCAGGCGGCGGCCCAGATCCTGCTGGACCAGGGCTGCACCGCGATCTGCTGCGGCAGCGACGTCATGGCGATCGGCGCGATCCGGGCCGTACGCCAGCGGGGACTGCGCGTGCCCCAGGACATCTCGGTGGTCGGTTTCGACGACTCGCTGTTCACCCCGTACCTCGACCCGCCTCTCACCACGATCAGGCAGCCCGTGCGCGAGATGAGCCTCGCCGCGGTGGGCACCCTCCTGGACGAGATCGGCGGCACCCGCGGCACCCGCGCCGAGCTGCTCTACCGTCCCGAGCTCGTCGTGCGCAACAGCACGGTCCCGGCCCCCGTGCCCGCGGCGGCCGAAGCCTGACCTCCGCCCCGCAGGCGGGGGCGGGTCACCGGCCGGGGGCGGGCCGGGCGGTACCCCGGACGAAGAACGACGCCGGGGAGCGGGTCTCCGCCATCAGGAAGCGCTCCAGGTCGGTGACGGCGAACCCGGCCTCCCGGATCTCCGCGAGGCTGTCGCGGCCGGTGCGGCAGCCGCCCGCCAGGTACGGCCAGACGGTGGCGTCCAGCACGTCCTGCACCCGCGCCCACCCGGGGGTGTCGGCACGCACGTGCTCCAGGAACCGCACCTGCCCGTCCGCGGCGAGCACCCGGCGCAGCTCGGCCAGGGCCGCCGGCACGTCGGGCAGCGAGCACAGCACCAGCGCCACCACCGCGGCGTCGAAGGCGGCGTCGGCGGCCGGCAGGTGCTCGGCCAGGCCGTCGGTGACCTCGACCGGGACCGGAGCCGTCCGGGCGGCCTCGCGGGCCAGACGGCGCAGTCGCGGCTCCGGCTCGACGGCCAGGACGCGGGTGACGGCGGGCGGGTAGTGGGCGAAGTTCAGCCCGTTGCCGGCGCCGACCTCGATCACGTTCCCGGACAGGCCCGCCAGCAGTCTCCGGCGCTGCTCGGCCAGCCCCCGATGCTCCATCGCGCGGCTGAGGCGGGCGTAGAAGCGGGCGAAGATCGGATGGTTCACCGTCGTACCGGCCGGGCCGCTGTCTCCCATCGCCTCAAAGTACCGCGTACCGCCGAGCTGATCCACAGCGCATTCAACTGGTCCAACCAGTTGACCTGCACGGCGGCACAGAACACAATTGCCGGCCATGACAGATGAGCGCATCCGGCGCGAATCGGTCTCCGACCAGGTCTTCGCGCGACTGAGGGACCGGATCCTCAGCGGCGACCCGGCTCCCGGGACCGAGCTCACCGCCGAACGGGACCTCGCCGGGTAGTTCGGCGTCAACCGGCACGCCGTACGCGAGGCGATCGAGCGTCTCCAGCAGGCGCGGCTCGTGGAGGTCAGCCAGGGCGGGCGGACCCGCGTGCTCGACTGGCGGCAGAACGCCGGCCTCGACCTCGCGATCCATCTCGCCCACGCCGGTGACATCCTGCGGGTCGAGAGCCTGCAGCGCGACGTGCTGGAGATGCGCGCGTGCGTCGGCGCCGACGCCGCCCGGCTGTGCGCCGGGCGCGGCACCGGCGCCGACCTGGCGGCGATCGTCGAGGCCGCGGCCCGCTACGGCGCGGAAGGCGAGGACCTGGTCGCGCTGGGCGCCGCCGACGTCGCCTGGTGGCGGCTGATCATCCGGGGTTCGGGCAACGTCGCCTGCCTGCTGGCCTTCAACAGCCTGGTCGGCAGCGCCCTGGCGGTCGGGCAGATGCCCTCCGGGCACCGCGCCGAAGAACTGCTGGACGTGGCCGCGCTCCTGCTGCTCCAGCGCCACTGGCGCTCCGGCCTGGCCGCCGGAAGCGTCACGGCCTGACTCCCCGCCCGCCGTACACATACAAGGAGACCGTTCCCGCATGCCCTCCGCCGTCGCCCGCAACCCGGTCCTGCGCGGCTCCCACCCCGACCCGTCCATCCTGCGGGTCGGCGAGGACTACTACATCGCCACCTCGACCTTCGAGTGGTGCCCCGGGGTGCGCATCCACCACTCCCGCGACCTGGCCGACTGGCGCTGCCTCGGCGGCGCCCTGACCAGGGAGGAACAGCTCGACCTGACCGGCGTGCCCGACTCCGGCGGGGTCTGGGCGCCCGCCCTGTCCCACGCCGACGGGCTGTTCTACCTGGTCTACTCCGACGTGGAGAGCTCCGGCGGCTTCTGGGACACCCCGAACTTCGTCGTCACCGCCGCCTCGCCGCAGGGCCCGTGGTCGGATCCGGTCCCGCTGCACGCCCGCGGCTTCGACCCCTCCCTCTTCCACGACGACGACGGCCGCAGCTGGCTGCTGAGCAACCGCTGCGACTGGCGTCCCGGGATGCCCTGGGCCTCGGGCATCATCGTCCAGGAGTACTCCCGGGCCGAGGGCAAGCTGATCGGCACCCCGGAAGTGATCTTCAAGGGCACCGGGGCGGGCTACACCGAGGGCCCGCACCTGTACCGCAGGGACGGCTGGTACTACCTCGTCACCGCCGAGGGCGGCACCGACTGGGAGCACCAGGTGACCGTCGCCCGCTCGCGCTCGCTTCCGGGTCCGTACGAGCCGGACCCGGCGGGCCCGGCGCTGACCGCCCGCCACGACCCGTCGCTGACGCTGCAGAAGGCCGGGCACGCCAGCCTGGTCGACACCCCCGGCGGCGACTGGTTCCTCGTCCACCTGACCAGCCGCCCCCTGACCCCGCGCGGGCGGTGCACGCTCGGCCGCGAGACCGCGCTGCAGCGGGTGGACTGGCCCGCCGGCGGCTGGCCCAGGGTCGAGGGCGGTGTGCCGGCCGAGACCGTGCAGATCCCGCTCGAACCCCGCCCGTGGTCCGCCGGGTCCACCGAGAACGCGCAGGACACAGAGGACGCGGGCTGGGCGGGGACCGAGTGGAGCACGCTGCGCCGCCCGGCGTCCGAGGAGTGGATGACGGCCACCGGCGACCACCTGCGGCTGCGCGGCGGACAGTCCCCCTGGTCGCGGGTACGGCCCAGCCTCGTCGCCCGGCGGGCCACCTCCACCCGATGCCACCTCACCGTCCCGGTCGACTTCGCCCCGGAGGACTTCCAGCAACTGGCCGGGATCACCGCCTACTACAACACGCAGAACTGGTACCTCCTGGCCGTCACCCGGCGGGAGGGGATCGGCCGCTGCCTGGAACTGCTGGCCGGCGACCGCGGCGAGGTCGGCACCCCGGCGGGCGCCCCGATCGGGCTGCCCGACGCCGGGCCGGTCCACCTGCGGACCGAACTCCGTGACGCCGAGGCGCGCTTCTCCTAAACGGGCCTCCGGTTGACGATTCGATCGCGGGCACGGTTAAGTTCGTTAGGAAGGTTTCCTAACGAACGGACGATCGCCGGTCTCCGGCGCATCCTCCCCCACCCTTCTGGAGACTCCGTGCCCCTACCCACAGCATCCGGCCTTCCCACCGGCCACCGTACCCTGAGGCTCCTCCTCGTCCCCGTGCTCGCCGCCCCCGCCGTCGCGCTCCTCGCCGGTCCCGGCCACGCGGTCACGGCGGGGCCCGCGCCGGTCGCCGCCGCCCCCGAGCACCGCCCGGACCGTACGGCGGGCGCCGCGGCCGACCTCACCGACCCGCGCAAGAAGGACGTCGCCCTGCAGATCGTCTCCAGCGCGGAGAACTCCTCTCTCGACTGGAGAGCGCAGTACAAGTACATCGAGGACATCGACGACGGCCGCGGCTACACCGCCGGCGTCGTCGGCTTCTGCTCCGGCACCGGGGACATGCTGGAGCTGGTGGAGCTCTACGCCCGGCGCAAGCCCGACAACGTGCTGGCCGAGTACCTGCCCGCCCTGCGCAGGGTGAACGGCACCGACTCGCACGCCGGCCTGGGCTCGGCGTTCGTCAGGGACTGGAAGACCGCGGCCCGGGACCGGGTCTTCCAGCAGGCGCAGAACGACGAGCGTGACCGCGTCTACTTCACCCCGGCGGTCGACCGGGCCAAGAAGGACGGCCTGCGCACCCTGGGCCAGTTCATCTATTTCGACGCCCTCGTCATGCACGGCGGCGGGACCGACCCGCAGAGCTTCGGCGCGATCAGGAAGAACGCCCTGAAGAAGGCCAAGCCGCCCGCGCAGGGCGGTGACGAGCGGGCCTACCTGCACGCGTTCCTCGACGCGCGCAAGAAGGCGATGAAGGCCGAGGCGGCCCACGAGGACACCAGCCGGGTCGACACCGCGCAGCGGGTCTTCCTCGGCAAGGGGAACCTGGATCTGAACACGCCGCTGTCGTGGAAGGTCTACGGCGACCCGTACACGATCAAGTAGTCGCCCGGCGGTTCATTCCCGGGGAGCCGAGTCTCCGCAGCACCCGGCTCCCCGCCCTTCCCGCGCTCCTGCGGGGGTCCGATCGGGCCACCGGGACGACTCGCGCGGGCCCCTCGCCGGAGATCACGCCGACAGCGCGTGCCGTACCCTCATCCCATGCGCGCTGTCCTTTTTGACCGCTTTGGCGGTCCCTTCGACGTCCGCGATGTCCCCGCCCCCACCGCCTCCCCGCGCGGAGTGGTCATCCGCGTCGAGGCGACGGGACTGTGCCGCAGCGACTGGCACGGCTGGCAGGGGCACGATGCCGACATCACCCGTCTGCCGCACGTGCCGGGACACGAGCTGGCGGGCGTGGTGGAGGCGGCCGGCGCCGAGGTCCGCGGCTGGCGTCCGGGAGCCAGGGTCACGGTCCCCTTCGTGGCAGCGTGCGGTTCCTGTGCGGCGTGCGCCACCGGCGACCAGCAGGTGTGCGAACGCCAGACCCAGCCGGGCTTCACCCACTGGGGGTCGTTCGCCGAGTACGTGGCCGTCGAGAACGCGGACGTCAATCTGGTCGCGTTGCCCGCCGGCATGTCCTTCACCACGGCCGCCTCCCTCGGCTGCCGGTTCGCCACCGCCTTCCGGGCCGTCGTCCAGGTGGGCGGGGTACGGCCCGGGGAGTGGGTGGCGGTGCACGGGTGCGGCGGGGTGGGCCTGTCCGCCGTGATGATCGCGGCGGCGGCCGGGGCGCGGGTGGTCGCCGTGGACGTGAGCGCCGAGGCGCTGCGGCTGGCCGAGCAGGCGGGCGCCGCCCACGTGGTCGACGCCACCCGGGGAGAGGCCTGCGCAGGGGAGGACACGGCCGCGCGGATCACGGAGCTGACCGGGGGCGGGGCCCACGTCTCGATCGACGCGCTGGGCAGCGCGCCGACCTGCGCGGTGTCGGTCCTGGGCCTGCGGCGCCGGGGCCGTCATGTGCAGGTGGGCCTCCTGCCGGGCGGCCGGACACCGGTCCCGATGGACCGGGTGATCGCCTACGAGCTGCGCGTACTGGGCAGCCACGGCATGGCCGCCCACGCCTACGCGCCGATGCTGGAGCTCATCGGGTCGGGCACGCTGCGCCCCGACGAGCTCGTCACCCGGACGATCGGCCTGGAAGAGGCGGGCGGGGCGCTGGCCGAGATCGGATCGGTGCCGGGCGTGACCGTGATCCTCCCCCACCAGCCATGATCAAATAGATGAAAGTTGAACATTCGGCTAGGTAAGCCTAACCTAAGCTACGTGACCGAGAAGATCTCGTTGCGTGGAGCCGACCTGCGTCTCAGCTACCACGGCACCACCGCCGTCGAGAACGGCCACATCACCTTGAGGCAAGGACACGTGACGGCCCTGGTGGGCCCGAACGGCAGCGGCAAGTCCACCCTGCTGCGCGCGCTGGCCCGGCTCCACCGGCCGGAGGCCGGCACGGTGACGCTGGCCGGTGACCTCTCCGCCCTGGACATGTCGGCCCGCGACTTCGCCAAGCGGGTCACCCTGCTGGCCCAGAGCCGTCCCACACCGTCCGGCGTGCGGGTCCGGGACGTCGTCGGGTACGGCAGGCACCCCTACCGGGGCCGGTGGCGGGCGGGCGACCCCGAGGGGGAGGCCGCGGTCGCCGGGGCGATGGAGCTGACCGGCGTCGCGGGGATGGCCGACCGCCCGGCGGACGAGCTGTCGGGCGGCGAGCTGCAGCGGGTGTGGCTGGCCACCTGCCTGGCGCAGGACACCGGCGTCCTGCTCCTGGACGAGCCCACCACCTTCCTCGACCTGCGCTACCAGATCGAGCTGCTGGAGCTGGTGCGCGACCTGGCCGACCACCACGAGGTGGCCGTCGGAGTCGTCCTGCACGACCTGAACCAGGCCGCCGAGCTGGCCGACCACGTCGTCCTGCTGCACGGCGGCCGCGTCCGGGCCGACGGGCCGCCCGCCGAGGTCCTCACCGAGGACCTGCTCACCGAGGTGTACGGCATCCGCATCGAGGTCACGCACGACCCGAGGACGGGGACGGTGACCACTCGCCCGATCGGGCGGCACACCAGAAGCGTCCCCGCCACAACCTGACAGGAACACCATGATCCCCCTGCGCACCGCCCTCGTGGCCGTGGCCTCCATCGCCGTGCTCGCCGCCTGCGGCACCACCGAGGCCGCCGCCCCGGAACCGGCCGCCTCCGGAGGCACGGCCTCCGCCGCCCCCGTCACCGTGACCGACAGCCGCGGCAAGCAGATCACCCTCGACCGTCCCGCCACCAAGGTGGTCGCCCTGGAGTGGGGCGAGGCCGAGATGGTGGTCAGCCTCGGCGTCATGCCGATCGGGGTGGCCGACACGAAGGGCTACGGCACCTGGGTGACCGCGGCCAAGCTCGACCCCTCGGTCAAGGATGTCGGCACCCGCCAGGAGCCGAGCGTCGACTCCATCGCCGCCCTCCAGCCCGACCTGATCGTCATGGAGACCTCGCGCGACTCCGCGCTGGTGCCGCAGCTGGAGAAGTTCGCCCCCGTCGTCGTCATGACCGGCAGCGACGGGAGCGACAACCTGGGCCGGATGCGCAAGGACCTCAAGACGATCGCCACCGCGCTGGGCAAGACCGCCGAGGCGGACAAGCTGCTGGCCGACCTGGACGCCTCGCTGGCCGACGGCAAGAGCAAGCTCGCCGCCGCCGGCTTCGCCGGCAAGCCGTTCGTCATGGCCGACGGCTGGAAGGACGGCAGCAAGATCTCCATCCGCCTGTTCGGCAAGGGCGCGCTGGTCTCCGACATCATCACGCAGCTCGGCCTGGTCAACGGCTGGACGGGCGAGGTGGACCCGGTGTGGGGCCTGGGCGTCACCGACGTCGAGGGCCTGACCGCGCTGAAGGACCCCGACACCCGCTTCTTCTACAACGCCTCCGACGGCGTCGACGTCTTCGCCGACGGGCTGGCCTCGAACGCCATCTGGAAGAACCTGCCCTTCGTCGAGAAGAAGCAGGTCGCCAAGCTGCCCGACGGCATCTGGACCTTCGGCGGGCCGCTGTCGGCCGAGCAGTACGCCGAGGCCGTCGTGAAGGCCTACACCGGTTGAGCACCGAGGTTCAGGCCCCGCCGGTGCCCACCACGCCGCTGCGGCGGCTGGGGGGCGCCGGCGTCGTCCTTCTGACGCTGGCGGCGGTCGTCCTGGCCTCCGCGGTCCACGTGACGCAGGGCACCTCGTCGATCGGCGCCCTCGACCTGCTCCGGCTGCCGTTCGGCGACGGGGACGGCGAGGCCGCCCGGATCCTGCTGGCCTCCCGGCTGCCCCGGCTGCTGGCCGGGGTCGCCGTCGGCGTCGCCCTGGGCGTGGCGGGCGCGCTGCTGCAGGCCGTCTCCCGCAACCCCATGGCCTCGCCCGACACGCTGGCGGTCAGCTCCGGGGCGTACTTCGCGGTCGCCGCGGCGGCGGCCTTCGGCCTGACGCTGCCGCTCTTCCTGTCAGGCCTGCTCGCCCTGCTGGGCGGGCTGGCGGCGGCCGCTCTCGTCCTGGCGCTGGCCGCGGGCGGCCGGATCGGCACCACCAGGCTGATCCTGGCGGGCTCGGCGACCGCGCTGGCGCTCCACTCGCTCACCAACCTGCTGATGATCCTCTTCGAGGAGGAGACCACCGGGCTGTTCGCCTGGGGCAGCGGCTCCCTCGTGCAGAGCGACCTGGACGCCGTGGCGCAGATGGGCCCGCTGATCCTGCTGGCCGTCGGCGCCGCCGTACTGGCCGGGCCCCGGCTCGACATCCTCGGCCTGGGCGACGACACCGCCACGGTGCTCGGCGTCAACGTCAGGCGGCTGCGCCTGGGGCTGACGTTCCTGGCCGTCGTGCTGGCCGCCGCCGCGGTGACCGTCGCGGGCCCCATCGGGTTCGTGGGCCTGTGCGCGCCGGTGATCGTCAGGCTGCTCCCGGGCACGCGCGGCCACCGTACGACGCTGCCGCTGGCGGGTCTCGTCGGCGTGCTCATCGTCCTGGGCTCCGACATCGCGCTGCGTGCCGTCTTCGGCGGGCAGGCGGGCGTGGAGGTGCCGCCCGGAGTGGTGACCACCCTGTTCGGCGCCATCGTGATGGTGTGGCTGGCCCGCCGCTACCGCGACGCCGGACCGACCCGCCAGCCGCCGATCGTGCGCGTCGCCGCCCGTTCCCGTACCGCCTTCCTGATCGTGACGGCGGTCTCCGCGGTCCTGCTCGCCGGGGCGGTCTTCCTCGGCATGCTCGGCGGTGACACCTGGATCCTGGGCGGCGACCTGGTCAACTGGCTCAGCGGTCGGACCGGCCGCGCCCTCACCTACGTGCTCGACCAGCGTTATCCCCGCGTCCTCGCCGCCGTTCTCGCCGGCGCCGCGCTGGCCGCCGCGGGCACGGCCGTCCAGGCCGTGTGCCGCAACCCGCTGGCCGAGCCCGGCGTGCTCGGCGTCACCGCCGGTGCGGGCGTGGGCGCGATCTCACTGCTGGCCCTCGTGCCGCTCGCCGGGATCTGGCCGATGACCGCGGCGGCCATGGCCGGGGCGCTGGTCGCCGCCGCCCTGGTGTACCTGCTGTCGTGGCGGGGCGGGCTGAACTCCGACCGCCTGGTGCTGATCGGCGTCGGGGTGCAGGCGGCGTGCACCGCCGTCACCATCATGATCATCGTCAAGGCGGATCCCTGGAACACCGCCATGGCGCTGACCTGGCTGTCCGGTTCCACCTACGGCCGCCTGCCGGTCCAGCTCATCCCGGTCGCGCTGGCCCTGGTCCTGGTGATCCCGTTGATCGCCTGGCTCCGCCGTGACCTGGATCTGCTCGCCCTGGACGAGGACAGCCCCCGCGTCCTCGGCGTCCCCCTGGAACCGGTACGGCTGGCCGCCCTGGGCGGCGCGGTGCTGCTGACCGCCACCGCGGTCTCCGCCGTGGGCGTGATCGGCTTCGTCGGCCTGATCGCCCCGCACGCCGCCCGCGCCCTGGTCGGCTCGGGCCACGCCCGCGTCCTCCCCGTGGCCGTACTGCTCGGCGCCCTGCTGGTGAGCCTGGCCGACACGCTCGGACGCACCGTCATCGCCCCGGCCCAGGTCCCCGCCGGAATCGTCACCGCCCTGCTCGGCACGCCGTACTTCGTGTGGCTGCTGTGGCGCTCGAGAGCCCGGGCGGACGGCTGACCCGCCGGGACCTGCCGCAGCACTCTTCCCCCGCCGGCCGTCGAGCGGGTCGCGGCGTCCTCCCGGGGGGCAGGAGGGACAGCAGGCGGCGTCGCCCACCAGGGCGATCCTGCCTCGGGTCCAGCCGTCCTGCCACGCCCGGGTCTCGCCGAGAATCCCGAACCGCGTGCCGGTGATTATCCAGCAGGATGGTCCAGCCGGTTCGGAGTCGCGTACGGCCCGCTCGGCGGGCTTGTGGGGATGATCGTCATCGCTCGCGGCGCCGAGGGCCGACAGCGGCACCAGCCGCCGGCCCTTCGGGTGGAACTCCCGACAAGCCGCAGTGGTGATTGACAAGCGGAGCGGCGTACGGCATTCTGTAGATGCGACCGGAAAGATGGGTCTGCGTTAGCGTGGACAAATTCAGATATAGCGAGTACGCTCGCGCTTCCACGCACCCTTTCTGACGACCCCCTCCACTCGCTCAGTTGCGAGGTCGTCCAGCGTGCGTGGAGCCAGTCCGCCGCGAGCCCTCGGAAGGACATCTGTTGGCAGCCTCGCGCAACGCCTCCGCCGTACCCGCCGCTCCCCGTCGCATCTCCTTCTCCCGCATCCACGAGCCCCTGGAAGTTCCCGACCTGCTCGCCCTGCAGACCGAGTCGTACGACTGGCTGGTGGGCAACGAGAGGTGGAAGACCCGGGTCGAGGCGGCCCGCCGGGACGGGCGCAGGAACATCCGGACCCAGTCGGGCCTCGATGAGATCCTTGAGGAGATCAGTCCCATCGAGGACTTCTCCGCAACCATGTCCCTGTCGTTCCGGGATCACCGGTTCGAGCCGCCGAAGTACTCAGTCGATGAGTGCAAGG
>NZ_BOOK01000097.1 GCF_016863195.1 Paraplanobispora takensis
GGGCGGCGCAGCTGACCAGCGAGAGCGTGGGGCAGAGTCAGCGGGCCGCGGCCGAGCTGGCCGGGATGTCGGCGGAGCTGCGGTCGCTGGTGGGCCGCTTCTCCATCTGATCAGGAGATACGCGAGCTCAGCGCGGGCATGCCGGCGCCGCCGAGTTCCGGCAGGGCGGCGGCGGACCGGCCGCTCATCAGCAGGAGCAGGGCCTGCAGCGGGCCCTGCACGACCTCTCCCTCGCCGACCGCCCAGTCGCTGTCGATGGCGACCAGCCGCAGGCCGCGCAGCCGCCGCTGGGGATGGAAGGGGAAGCCGCGCTCCCAGATGTGGGTGGCGCAGACACGGGCCGCCTCCATCGGCATGGGACGTTCGATGCGCAGCGGAACGGCGACGTCCTGGCCGTGCACCAGCGCGTCGAACAGCGGGTCGAGCGGCTTGGTGGTGGGCGCCCGGCGGTGGGAGGTGGCCGACTCGCGGACCTCCTCGATGATGTCGCCGATCGGCCGCCGCTGCGCGTACCGCACGGCCGAGTCGCGGATCATGCGGTTGAAGCTGCCGCGCGCCCTGAGGAACTCCACCAGCGCCGGTCCCACCTTGATCTCGACGGACATCGCGAGGTGGGCGGCCACGTCGCGGACCCGCCAGCCCTCGCACAGCGAGGGCCGCTCCCAGTCGCCGGGGGACAGCCCGTCGAACATGTCGGCCAGACTGCGTCGTTCGATTTCGAGGGCGGCCCAGATCTCCTGCTGGTTCATCACGCACCTCCTATTAAGGTATCCTTAATATAAGGCTACCTTAGCAAAAAGGGGAACCCCTTGGCCGCCACGCATCCGCCGCACATGACCGCCCTGCTGTATGAGGCCTACCTGCGCCTGTCGGACCTCATGTTCGAGGCGAGCAAGGAGTTCGACCCCCGCATCCGGCCCGCCCACTCCACGGTCTTCTTCCACATGGAGCACGAGGGCGTCAGGCTGAGCCGGCTGGCGGAGAAGGCCCAGATGACGCCGCAGGCGATGGGGGAGCTGGTCGACGACCTGCAGGAGCTCGGTTACCTGCGCCGCGTCCCCGACCCCGCCGACCGCCGGGCCAAGCTCATCGTCTTCACCGAGGAGGGCGACCGGGCGCTGGTGAAGGGGTACGCCGTGATCGACGAGATCGAACGCCGCCTGGCGGACATGCTGGGCGAGGACGGCCTGACCGGCCTGCACGGCGCACTCAAGCGCATCATCACCGACTTCTGAGCCGGGAGCCGCGCGCCGGGCGGCCGGCAGCCTTGCGATCCGGCAGCCTTGCGGTCCGGGAACCGTCAGCCGACCAGGCTCAGCGGGCTCTCACCGGAGGGCTCGGCCAGCACCCAGCGGCCCCGGCCGCCGCGCTTGGCCTGGTACATGGCGGCGTCGGCGTCGCGGATCAGGTCACGGGAGGAGTTGACGCCCTCCCGGAAGACGGCGATGCCGATGCTGGTCCCCACCCGCAGCTCGTGGTCGCCGTAGACGACGGGCTCGGAGATGGCCGCCAGGACCCGCTCGGCCAGCGGGACCATGTCGATGCCGGCGGCGCTCTGCGGGCACAGCAGGGCGAACTCGTCGCCGCCGAGCCGCGCCACGAGGTCCTCCTCGCGTACGGCGGCGCTCAACCGGCGCCCGATCTCGATGAGCAGGGCGTCCCCGGCCTCGTGGCCGTGGGTGTCGTTGACCGCCTTGAACCCGTCCAGGTCCAGATAGAGCAGGGCGTCACCGGGGACGCACTCCTCCAGCCTGGTGTGCAGAGTGCGCCGGTTGGCCAGCCCGGTGAGCGGGTCGTAGGAGGCCTGGTAGGTCAGCAGCCGCTCGGCGCGTTCCTGCTGACGGACCGCGGCGGTGAAGCGGGCCAGCACGAAGCCGCTGGCGGCGACGGTGGCGGTCAGCAGGGCCAGGCGCTCCCCGCCGGAGCCCGAGCCCTCGGCCACGGCGATGGCCGGGGCGGTCAGCAGGGCCAGGCCGAGGAAGACGATGCGGGCCGGGTGCAGGGTCCGGGTCCGGCGGCCGGGGCGGACCAGCTCGTCGCGGTCGGACCGCATCATGATGATCACCATCAGCGCGTTGGCGAAGAAGATGACCCCGCTGATCAGCATGGCGATCATCTCGTACTGCCACATCACGCGCCCGACGTCGGCCAGGAGCCGGCCGAAGCCGGCCACGATCATCAGCCAGGTGGGGACGCCGCGGACGCCCGGGGACAGCACCAGCAGCAGCACCGCCGCCATGATCAGCACGTCGCCGACCATGTAGGAGGCGTCCAGCAGGATCTCCGTGGTGTACTGCCCGCCGCTGGCCGTCAGTTCCGGATCGACCATGACCCGCCACAGGCCGAGCGTCGCGGCGGTGGTCAGGGTGAGCATGTCCAGCAGCGGCTCGCGTATCTGCTCGCGGGCCCGCCGCCGGGCCATGATCATGAGTCCGGCGCCGATCGCGGCGTACCCGCCGAGCCACGGGACGTCCATCCAGCCGACGGGATTGACCTCCGGCAGGAAGTAGAAGAAGACCGACATCACCGCATCGCCGATCAGCAGCAGGCTCTGCCCCAGGGCGATCAGCAGCCAGGGCCGCCGGCCGACGTGGGTGCCGGAACCCGCGACCGGGCGCAGCGCCGCCCACCAGGCGGCGGCGCACACGGCGGCGTAGCAGCCGAAGTAGACGATCTCACCGGTGAGGGTGCCGATCGTCATCGTGATGAGGACGCTCACCAGCGCCGCGGCCACCACGAGCCACCAGGTACGGAGCACGGTCATATTCATGTGATCGGCCGATGACCCTATGAGATGAGGTCAATCCGGTGCGTATCGGCCGTCTTCTCGCGGGGGCGGCGCCCCCGCGCGCCCCGGGGAGAGGAGCCTGCCCCGGACAGGGAAAAGGGGTGCGGGGCACCCGTACGGATGCCCCGCACCCCCTTGCCTCCTGTCGGCGCCGCGGCCCTGCCCGGCCGCGGTGCCGGCCCGCGTGTCAGGCGGAGTGCTGGGCCGGGACCGGAACGGTCGTGTCGGCCGCGCGCCGCGCGTCGAGGGCGAGCATCAGGCGGTCCTGAAGCTTGAAGGTGCCCACGATGAGGTTGCGGTAGGCGCCCGCCAGAGTGTCCGGCGGCGGCTCGAAGGCGTCGTCGTCGAGCTCGATGACCTCACCGATGCGGTCCACGAGCAGGCTGACCCACTCGTCGTCGACCGAGACGATCACGTTCATCGCCGGGACGTTCAGGTCCCTCGGCGGCAGGCCGAGCTGGACCCTCAGGTCCACCGCGGCGATGACCTGGCCGCGGAGGTTGAACAGGCCGCCGACCGAGGTCGGCGCCAGCGGGACACGGGTGTACTCGTGGAAGCGCAGGACCTCCTGCACCTGGGCCACGTCCACCCCGAAGAGCTGGTCGGCCACCTCGAAGGTGGCGTACTGGCGGCTGGGCATTGTCAGGCTCCGACCATCGAGTTGGTGATTTCGGACATTTCTGCGTAGAAGCGGGGGTCGGCGGCGAGGATCGCCCGCCGCACGTCCAGCAACTCGGTGACGCGCTGCTGGATGACGGCCGAACCGGTCAGGCCGTCGTCGTCGAGGTCGCTGCGGGACTCGATGTGGTCCTCGACGATGTCGACGATCTGCTCGACGACCAGGGCCACGCTGCGGCCCCGCTCGGTGTAGACGACCGCGGGCACGGTCTCGCCCTCGGAGACGTCGTAGCAGCCCAGCAGCGAGGCCAGGCGGATCACCGGCAGGATGTGGTCGCGGTACTGGACCACCTCCCGGCTGCCGACCCGCTCGATGCGCTCGACCGGGAACTCCTCCAGACGGGTGACCATGTCGAGCGGGATCGCCACGCGGCGCTCGCCGATGCCGGCGATGAGCAGGCGCTCGATGCTGCCACCGCGCGGACGGGTGTCGGCGTGGTCGAGCTGCGCGCGCTCGGCGGCCTCGGCGGCCAGGTGCGAGCGGCGGGCCAGCGACGGGATGTCGAGGATCAGCGCGACCTTGCCGTCACCGACGATGGTGGCGCCGGCGTACACGCCCACGTCCTTCATCCGGCCGGTCAGCGGCTTGACCACGATCTCCTCGGTGTTCAGGACCCGGTCGACGACCAGGCCGAAACGCCGGCCGTCGGCCTGCAGCACCGCGATGTAGACGTCGCGGTCGCTGTTGCGCACCGGCAGGCCCAGCGTCTCGTCCAGGCGGACCAGCGGCAGGAGCTTGCCGCGCAGCCGGTAGACCGGCGCGCCAGACACGTGCTCGATCGCCTGGCCGGACTGGCCGTCGACGAACACCAGCTCGTCCACGCCGACCTGCGGGATGGCGTAGCGCTCGGCGCCGCACTCGACGGTGAGGGCCTGGATGATCGCCAGGGTGAGCGGGATGGTCAGCCGCCACGTCGTGCCCTTGCCCAGCGTCGAGTCCACATCGACGGCGCCGCCGATCTGCTCGATGTTGGTCTTGACCACGTCCATGCCGACACCGCGGCCGGAGACGTTGGTGACCTTCTTGGCGGTGGAGAAGCCGGGCTGGAAGACCAGCGCGATGATCTCGCGCGACTCCATCCGGGCGAGCTGGTCGCGGGTGACCACGCCGCGGTCCAGCGCCGTCTGCGCCACCCGCTCGACGTCGATGCCCGCGCCGTCGTCCTTGATCTCCACGATGACGTGGCCGCCCTCGTGGTAGGCGCGCAGCGTCAGGGTGCCCTGGCCGGGCTTGCCCTTGGCGACGCGCTCCTCGACGGTCTCGATGCCGTGGTCGACGGCGTTGCGCACCAGGTGGGTCAGCGGGTCCTTGACCGCCTCCAGGAGGCTGCGGTCGAGCTCGGTCTCCTTGCCCTCCATGGCCAGCTTGACCTGCTTGCCCAGGGAGCCGCTGAGGTCGCGCACGACGCGGGGCAGCTTCGACCAGATGTGGTCGATGGGCTGCATACGCGTCTTCATGACGCTCTCCTGCAGCTCACTGGTGATCAGGTTCAGCCGCTGGGTGGTACGCACCAGCGCCGGGTCGGAGACCTCGCTGACGCCGCGGACGATCTGGTTGCGGGTGAGCACCAGCTCACCGACCAGCCGCATGAGCGTGTCGAGCAGGTCGACGTCCACGCGGATGGAGCTCTCGGCGATGCTGCGCCGGGAGTTCTGGCCGGTCTCCTCGGCCGCCGGCGGGGCGGCGGGGGAGGGCCCCGCGGACTTGACGGTCTTGACGGGCTCCGGCTCGGGAGCGGCCTCGGCCACCGGCTCCGGCGCGGCCTCCGCGACGGGCTCCGCCTCGGTCTCGGTCTCCACCTGGACCTCGGCGGCGGCCTCCTCGGGCGCGGCCGCCTTCTTGGCCTTCGCCGCGGCGGGCTTGGCCTTGGGCGCCGAGGGGTCCTCGATGCACTCCTGCACCTGGGCGATGACCGACTCGACGTCGACGTCGCCCTCACCGCCGGTCTCCTCGATCGAGCCGAGCAGCGTGCGCACGGTGTCCACCATGGCCAGCAGGGCGTCCGCACTGGCCGGGTTCATCTGCTGGGCGCCGTCGCGAAGACGCGACAGCAGCGACTCACCCGCGTGGGTCAGCGTCTCCAGGCGGTGGAACGCCAGGAAGCCACTGGTGCCCTTGATGGTGTGGATTGTCCGAAAAATGCTGGAAAGCATCTCCCGGGAGCCGGGGTCCTGCTCCAGTGCCACCAGGTCCCGGTCCAACTGGTCCAGGTTCTCGTGACTCTCAACCAGGAACTCCTGGATGATGTCGCCCAACTCGTCCACGATGGTCCTCTCCCTCTCTTATAAGCCAGCCCTTTCATCGGCGGTCCCGGACGGCACCTGAGGAAGTCCTGAAAACCGCGCCCTTCCGCTTTCGCGCTCTTTTTCCTCGTTTCTCTCAAGGCGTCAGGCCGTGTGCCGATGCGGAGGTACCAGAGAACTTCTGGTCTGAGCCCGCGACGGCGCCTCGGCGCCCGTCGCCCGCAGCGGCAGGGACGCCGCACGCGGTGGGAGACCCCGGGCGCCATGGAAGGGACACAGATGCGTCGCACAGGCATGCGTCACGCGCACCGAACCATGCGCACGATGACGACCGCGGGCCTGCTCGCCGTCGCCCTCCTGGGCGGGACGGGCCTGGCCACCGCCGCCCACGCCGCCGACAAACCCGGCACCGTCCGCAAGCCGGCGGGACAGCTCGTCTCCGGCCAGTACATCGTCGTGCTGAAGAACGGCACCGCCGTCTCCTCGACCGCGGTACGCCAGCAGGCCGGCAAGCTGACCACCCGCCGCGGCGGCAAGGTCGCCCGCACCTTCGCCGGCGGCATCAAGGGCTTCACCGTACGGGCCTCCGAGGCCCAGGCCCGCATGCTCGCCGGAGACCCCACGGTCGCCTACGTCGAGCAGGACACCCGGGTGCGCGCCACCGACACCCAGACCGGCCCCACCTGGGGCCTGGACCGCCTCGACCAGCGCGCCAACGGCCTCGACGGCTCCTACGCCTACGAGACGACCGCCTCCGGCGTCGACGTCTACGTCATCGACACCGGCATCCGCTCCGGCCACACCGACTTCGGCGGCCGCGTGACGGGCGGCGTGGACACCGTCGGCGACGGATACGGCACCGCCGACTGCAACGGGCACGGCACCCACGTGGCCGCCACCGTCGGCGGCCAGACCTGGGGCGTGGCCAAGGGCGCCGACCTGCACCCCGTGCGCGTGCTCGGCTGCGACGGCAGCGGCACGGTCTCCGGCGTGATCGCCGGAGTGGACTGGGTGACCCAGAACGCCGCCGGCCCGTCGGTGGCCAACATGAGCCTGGGCGGATCGACCAGCACCGCCCTGGACGACGCGGTCCGCCGCTCCGTCGCCGCCGGCGTCACCTACGTCGTCGCCGCCGGCAACAGCGCGGCCGACGCCTGCGCGGCCTCGCCCGCCAGGGTCTCCGAGGCCGTCACCGTCGGAGCCACCTCCGCCGCCGACGCCCGCGCCTCCTTCTCCAACTACGGCCGCTGCCTCGACCTGTTCGCACCCGGCGTGGGCATCACCTCCGCCTGGAGCACCGGCGACACCGCCACCAGGACGATCAGCGGCACCTCGATGGCCGCCCCGCACGTGGCCGGCCTGGCCGCCCTGCACCTGGCGGCCGACCCCGCCGCGACCCCGCAGCAGGTCTCCCGGGCCCTGACCGAGCAGGCCACCCCCGGCATCGTGGGCAACGCCGGAACCGGCTCGCCCGACCTGCTGGCCTACAGCGGCACCGAGGAGGTCCCGGCGCCCCCGGCGCCGGAGCCCGAGCCGCCCGCCGAGACCCACTTCGTCAGCGACATCGACGTGCCGCTGTCCAAGCGGTGGTACGGCAGCCAGGCGAGCCTGACCGTGCGCGGCATGGCCGACGGCGCCGACTCCGCCACCGTCACCGTGGCGGTCAAGCGGGCCAGCCGGGCCGATCTCACGATCGACCTGGTCCTGCCCGACGGCAGGACGATCCCGCTGCGCAAGCTCAGCCTGCGCGACCGCGGCGCCGACCTGAACGCCGTCTACACCGTCCCCGTGGCCGGCCGCGCCCTCGACGGCGCCTGGAAACTGCGCCTGCGCACCCTGCTGCCGCTGCGCAACAACGGCTACCTCGACTCGTGGAGCGTCAGGTTCCCGTAACCGGCGCGTCCCTGATCGTGCCCGGTGCCTGTGGCGATGCCCCGCCGCAGGCACCGGGCGCAACCCTTCCGCACCCATGGGGAAACCCCCCATGAGACCCACATCACACGTAATGGGGTCATACGTCGTACATGACCGACCCGTAGCACCGGATCCCGCAGCACCGGACAAGGAGATGACATCCCGATGAGCACCGAGATCAGCAAGACCGTCCGAGCCGAAGCCCTGGCTCTGGCGCCCGTTTCGGCGACCGTCCTCCTGGACCGCGAGGCGGCCGACACCGCGATCCTGCAGGTGATCGACCAGCACGGCGGCGAGGCCGGCTGCGTGGCCGCCTTCGCCCAGGAGTTCGGCGAGCACCCGGAACTGGCCTGCGAGCGGATGCGCTGGGCGAGTTCGGTAGTCGCCTCCCTGTACGAGTGAGTTGTGCGACTCATCCGCCTTTACATTGTAAAGGCGGATGAGTCGCACAACTCCCGATTCGAGGCTCACGCCGCTCATACCAGGGCCGTACGGGAACGCCGCGTATCACGCGCCAGCCCGTGCAGGTAGACCTTCAGCTGGGCCAGGGCCACCGGGTCCGGCGCCCCCCGGTTCTCCTGCTCCCTGGCCGTGCGCTCGGCTCTGCGGGCCTGCTCCAGCAGCCGCACCCGGTTGGCCTCCGCCCGCACCTGCGAGGGCAGCGGTGCCCGGAGCGTCCCGTCGTCGTCGGCCCAGGCCGCCACGCGCCAGCGGACCCAGCCGGGCAGCCAGCGCGGGTCGTCGGTGTAGGGCCACGGCCGGCCGTCCGGCTGGACGTTGAAGGCGTGCTTGACGTCGCTGACGGTGGCGCCGGCCTGGAACAGCGGCCGCAGCAGGGACCGCAGGTGCTTTTCCGGCATCTTGCGCAGGACCGGGTCGTCGCGGCGCAGCCGCTGACAGGCCTGCAGCCGCTGGGATTTGGTGACGGGCGTGACGGTGGCCGGCCACGCAGGCTCGGGTGTCGCGGGCGCGGAGCTCGCCGGTGCGGGCGCGTGATTTTTTCGCGGCGCGCGATCTTGATCGCCCTCGCGCGCGTGTACGGGGCTTATAGATCTTTCTCCTACGTAAGGAGAAACCCTTGGGGTCCGAGTTACGTCCACAGGAAGCGTTTCCACAGGCCAGGGCACGTCCTCCCAGCGTTCGGGGACGACCTCGGGAACCGGCGGGACCAGGCTCTCGCGCTCCTCGGGGTCCATGGCCTCCAGGACCGCCTCGGGGATGGTCAGGGCGTACTGGGCGGCGAGGTTGCCCAGGCCGTCGCGGAGACCGCGTCTGCCGGCGCGCAGCGCCGGGGTGGAGCCCGACAGCAGGGTGGACAGGAAGCCGTGGACGCGCAGCCAGCGCAGCCGGTCGGCCAGGGTCGAGCGCGAGACGCCGGCCTCGCGGGCGAGCTTCTCCCAGGTGGCGCCGCTCCAGGGCTTGGTGACCATGTCGGAGCCGGCGTGGGTCATCAGCACCCACACGATGTTCATCGTGTTGCGCCACCAGTCGGCGCGGCGGTGCGCCGCGTCGGGGCAGGCGGCGATCACCTGGTACCACAGCAGCAGGGACTGGGCCGTGGTGAGGCCGGGGGGAATTGACTTATGCATATGTTTCATGGGGGGTACTTTGCTCAAATTAGTCGTAGTCGGGTGGGAACTGGCATTTCGTGAGACGGGCCGGGACACGCGGGAGGGGCTGTTTCTGCGCAGGAGTGGCCGACCCGGGGGCCAATCGTCTATGGTGGACTCCACAGGTGTTAGACCCTGTTCCAGGCACGCAAAAGCTCCGGCCGCCGATATGACTTCGGAAGCTTCGGGCTTGAGGCTCTTCTGAGGCTCTGGCGGTCGGCGACAGAGGATCTCGGAAGTTCCGGTCCAGAGATCTTCTGGACGTCTGCGGTTTCTGGTTCAGGTGTTTATGGGGGAGTCCCTCGCGCATGGTTTGTGAGGCCGCAGCGCGGGGGCTTCCGCGTTTATGGGCACCGCATTTTTTAGCGGCGGTTTACGTTAGCGCTTTCGCCTCCTCTTTCGGAGGTGAATCAAGATTGTCATGCAGCCGCCTCCTGACGCCCCTCGATGAGCGGGAGCTGGTCCTGCGCCGCCGGACGTGGCGGCGGAGCCAGAACGAAGTCATGCTCGCGTGCCAGCACCGTGACGATGTATTCGTTCACGGAGCATCCGCGCTGCTGGGCGAATGTCTTGATGTCGCCGAGAAGCTCAACGGGCACCCGTAGGGGGTGCTGCTTCACCGGCCCCCACTTGGGGTCAGGTCCGCGCTTGCTACCACTCATGCAGCCCGTTATATCGAATTGGCGAATCAGCGATCCAGTGCGCCGTCGGCGCGTCGCGAAAAATATTCGTACAGTCAGCCCTGTCAGGCTTGTCTGGTTAAAGGGAATGTCGGGCTAATACCACGAATTTCCCATGCGCCACGCCTATGGGGATTTGTGAGGGGTGTTTTCCCCTCTCCGGGCCGCGCGTGCCGGACCACTCCCCGAATCCGTCGTGTCCCGTCGTGGAGCGCGGATGTTTTCCGGTGTTCCGGCGGGATGTGAGGGTTCGCAGAAGGCTGCACCCGTACGGCACCTTTCACGCACTTCTCCCGCTACGCCCGGACGGCTTACTGGATGACGAAGGCCGCTAGCGCAGGGCCTTCACCGGCACCGTCTCCCGCCCCCGGCGGAGGACGACGGCCGGAGTCCTGTCGCCGAACAAGGGATCGCCTTCGTGACTTTCGCCGCCCGCCTCACCACCCGCGCCCGTCTCCTCACCGCCACCCTCGGCCTGGCCGCCACCGCTGCGGCGACCCTGGCCACCGGCGGCACCGCCCACGCCGACTCCGCCCCGGCGCAGCCCTCCGCGGACGGCCTGGCCAAGGTGAGCGCCGAGCAGCTGCTGAAGGTGGCCGAGGAGCAGATCGGCGTCGAGGAGAACGGCGACGGCGGCGGCACCAAGTTCCACGCCTGGTACATGGGCTCCCAGCGGGCCAAGGAGACCGTCGCCCGCGACGGCGGCAGCGTCAAGTCCTACGCCAACGCCCCCTGGTGCGCGATGTTCGTCTCCTGGGTCGGCGAGCAGGTCGGCCTGCGCCCGAGCGTCGGCTGGGACGCCTACACCGTCACCTACGCCCAGTGGTTCAAGGACAACGGGCGTTTCGGCACCAAGGCCACGCCCGGCTCGGTCGTCTTCTTCGACTGGGACCAGAGCGGCGACGTCTCCGGCATCGACCACGTCGGCCTGGTGAAGAAGGACAACGGCGACGGCACGATCACCACGATCGAGGGCAACACCGGCAACGGCAAGGTCGAGCAGCGCGTGCGCCCCAAGTCCCAGGTCACCGGCTACGGCTACCCCAAGTACGCCTCCTGACCGGAGCAAAGCGAGAAAGGGAGGGTACGGCGCGGCGCGCCGTACCCTCCCTTTCGCACGTGTGGCCCTTATGCGGTCCTACAGCATCGACTTGGCGGGCACGAAGGTGTAGCCCAGGCCCTTGATCCCGTCGATGGTCTCCTCCAGCCACTTGGTGCCCAGGTAGGGGTGGTAGAAGAAGCTGGCCACGCCGTCGCGCACCACCAGGTTGGCCCGGGCGGCGTCGATCAGCTTGTCGGGCAGCACCACCGGGTGGTTGTTGAAGGCCTCCGGCTCGATGTTGCCGAGGTTCTCGGGCAGCACCTTGGAGCCGTAGACGTCGGTGACGGTGTAGGGGAAGAACTGCCCCGCCATGTGGTCGTACTGCGGCGCGGTGCCCGACAGGGTGCCGGCGAAGTACAGGCTGCGCTCGTAGCGGGCCGTGAAGCGCAGCTGCTTGACGGCCTTGTAGTCGGCGGCCGAACCGGCGTAGTGCGGGAACTCGAAGATGGTCGGCACGGGGAGGCCGGCGGCGAGGAACTCGGCGGCCGAGGCCATCATGCGTGCGGCGGCCCAGGCGGTGGAGTCGCCGGGCACGGGCCCGTCGTAGCGGACGTAGTTCTGCTCGTCGACGTGGGCGGTGTAGAACTCGAAGTCGTCACCGCTGGTG
>NZ_BOOK01000098.1 GCF_016863195.1 Paraplanobispora takensis
ACGATGAAGCCGGAATGCGGCGCGGGAAGGGGACCATCATGAAGATCGGTATCAACGGGTTCGGCCGGATCGGCCGGGCCTTCCTGCGGCGTGCGCTGCCCCTGGGCCTGGAGGTCGTGGCGATCAACGACGTCACCGACGCCGCGACCCTGGCGCACCTGCTGGCCTTCGACTCCACCTACGGGCCCTTGGACCTGGCGGTCGGCTCCTCGGCCTCGCACATCGACGTCGACGGCCGCAGCATCCCGGTCACCGCCCATCCCGACCCGGCCGGCATCGACTGGGCCGCCTACGGGGCCGCTCTGGTCATCGAGGCCACCGGCCGATTCCGCACCCGTGAGCAGGCGGCCGCCCATCTGAAGGGCGGCGCCCGCCGGGTGCTGATCTCCGCCCCGGGCAAGAGCGTCGATGTCAGCATCGTGCCCGGCGTCAACGATGACGCCTACGATCCGATCCGCCATGAGATCGTCTCGCTGGCCTCGTGCACCACCAACTGCGTCGCGCCGATGGTCAAGGTGCTGCACGAGAGCTTCGGCCTGGTCAAGGGGTTCATGACGACGGTGCACGCCTACACCGGGGATCAGCGGCTGCTGGATGCCCCGCACAAGGATCCGCGCCGGGCCCGCTCGGCGGCGGTCAACATCATCCCCACCACCACCGGTGCGGCCCGCATGGTGGGCCGGGTCCTGCCCGAGCTGGCCGGCCGGCTGGACGGCATCGCGTTGCGGGTGCCGGTGGAGGACGGCTCGCTGACCGACCTGGCGGCGCTGCTGGCCCGTCCGGTCAGCGCCGAGGAGGTCAACCGGGCCTTCGCCGAGGCGGCCGGGGCGCAGTTGGAGGGCATCATGCGCTACAGCGTCGCGCCGCTGGTCTCTCGTGACGTCATCGGCGATCCGGCCTCCTGTGTCTTCGACTCGGCGCTGACCCAGGCCGACGGTGAGCTGGTCAAGGTCTTCGGCTGGTATGACAACGAGTGGGGGTATGCCAGCCGGCTGGTGGAGATGGCCACCCGCATGGCCGCGGAAAGGTGAGCGGCGACTTGGGCTTCGGCGCGCACCGGGCCGGCGACGGGCGGCTCGGCCCGGTACTGCTGGCGTGCATGCGGAACCTGTGCTGCCCGGCGGTCGTCGTTCCGCCGGATGCCGTCGCATGGGAGGAAATCGGCTGAGAGCGTCGGCACCGCGATCGGCGCCCGCCCGGATCGGAGACCCCGTCCCCTGGTCCGGGGCTGGCCGATTACCCAGAATCCGGGCCCAACGTCCCCGGCGCACAGGGACGTTGCGCTCTGCCGCGAAATACCATCTTTTCCGAGGATGAGGGTGAGGTGAGAGCAATGACTGATCCGCACGCATCCGCCCCCGGCCGGATCGTCGTCGGCTACGACGGCTCGGATTTTTCCATGCAGGCCCTGGACTGGGCGATGGACGAGGCCGAGCTGCGCGGAGCATCGCTGACGGTCACCCACGCCTGGCGCTGGCCGTACGGCAAGGCATCCGAAGACGCCCGGCTGCACCTGCGCAAGGCCGCCGAGCACGTGCTCTACCACGGCGTCGACTGCGTGCGCTCGACCAGCGCGCTCACCGACGTCCGCGCCGACCTGTACGAGGGCGCGGCGGCCGAGCGCATCGTGGAGCTGTCGGCCGGCGCGCAGCTGGTCGTGGTCGGCTCCCGCGGCCTGGACGCCCTGGCCCGCTCCGTGGTCGGTTCGGTGGCGACCTACGTCACCACGCACACGCACGCCCCGGTGATCATCGTACGGGGTCCGGGTCCGATCCCCGCGCCGGTGGAGCCCGGCCCCCTGGTCCTCGGGCTGACCGTCATCACCCCGGAAGAGGTGGTGGAGTTCGCCTTCGCCGAGGCCGCACTGCGGCAGTTGCGACTGGTGGCCGTGCACGCCGGGCACCAGCAGCCCGCCGAAGGGGGGACGGTGATGGAGCCGCTGCCCGGCATCGAGGCGGAACGCGAGCGGATGGACAAGCACCTGGCACCCTGGCGCGAGCGCTACCCGGATGTGCCGGTCACCTGCCGATCCGTGGCCGCCGCACCCGCAGACGCCCTGGAGGAAGCCGGTACCGGCGCGATCATGGTCGTCGTCGGCGCGGGCCGCTTCCACAACCGGGGCCGGCTGGGCACGATCGCCCGGGCGATGGCCGAGCACGCGCCGTGCCCGGTCGCCATCGTCCCCGCCCCCCACCGGCAGCCGTCCGGATAGGAGAGGCCGACCGCCGGACAGGGGGTTGCTCTTGCGGACCGCGCCGCGGGAGAGAACAGGTGATCCTCGGGCGCGCCTCCGTGACGGCGGATCGGCCGTCATCCGGCGTGCGCCAGGCGCTCGGCTCGCTCCTTGATCGGTTGCGCGCCTTGCGCCATGGTCATCAGGTTGTGGCGGGTGCGCCCGGTTCCTGGCGGATGCGGCGGCCGGTGATCTCCGCGGGGACGATGCGGATGTAGAGTTCGCGCTCGCCGCCGGCCCACGCCTCGACCCCCGAGGAGACGGCGGCGGCCCGGTCCTCGGCGGAGACCTGGTGGGCGCCGCCCAGGATGAGCACGCTCCAGCCCGTCCGAGTGGCCTCGTCGATGTGGTCGACCTCGAAGGCGATCTTGATTGCGACGCCTTTCAGATGGGTGCGCAGATCCTCGTCCATCGGACCGCCGATGGCGGTGCGAAACAGCGCCGCGCCCTCGTGGAACACGTAGTTGACCGGGATGATCGCCGGACCGAGAGCAGTGGTGAACCCCACCCGGCCGACGCCGCCCGGCGAGATCAGCCGCAGGCATTCTGCGGCGTCGAGCTCCTCCAGTACGGGGTGCGCCCCGGCACGGCCCCGCCCCGGCGGCAGATCCACCTCGCCGCCCAGCAACTCCTCTGCGCTGGTGTCCAGCGCGGCGGCCAAGCGGCGTACGGTCTCGGCGCTGTATTGCCGGTGACGGCAGGCCATCCCAGGGGCGGAGGGCCCTATTGCCCCTGCGACCCTGCCGCGTCGCCCAGAGGACCTCGCCGCGTCGCCGACCTGGCCTGCTCCGGTGCCCGATCGACTTGGCAGACGAATGATCAAGGACGAAGGTCCTTCCCGGAGGTGTCCTTCGGTCCGGGACCCGCCACCACCACCGGTGATTTGCTGAGGCCATGGACGACATCGACCTGCGCGCCGTCGGCGGGCTGTCGCAGGAGGCCGCCGTACGGCTGCTGGCCGAGCACGGTCCCAACGCGCTCCCGCAACCGCAACCGCCGTCGCTGGCCGCCCGGGTGGTCCGTCAGCTCGCCGATCCGCTGTCGGTCCTGCTGCTGATCGCCGGGCTGATCACCCTGCTGGTGCTGCGCGAGGTCTCCGAGGGCGCGGCCATCGTCGCCATCCTGGTGGTCAACGTCGTCATCGGGGTCGGTCAGGAGAGCAGAGCCGATCAGGCGGTGCGCGCGTTGCGCACCCTCACGGCGCCGATGGCCAAGGTCCGGCGGGACGGCACGGTGCGGCGCGTTCCGGCCGCCGAGGTCGTGCCCGGCGATGTCATCGAAGTCGCCGCCGGGGACCGCGTGCCCGCCGACGCCCGCATCCTGTCCGCCGGCGCCCTGGCCGTCGACGAGGCGATGCTCACCGGAGAGTCGCTGTCGGCCGACAAACACCCCACCGCGCCCGCGAAGGACGGCACCCCTCTGGGCGATCGGAAAGGGGAGCTGTTCTCCGGCACCCTCATCGTGCGCGGCACGGGAACCGCGCTGGTGATGCGGACCGGTGCGGACACCGAGATGGGCCGCATCGCCGCCGCGCTGGAGGGCGGCGGCAAGAGCCCGCTGGAGCGGGATCTGGCCCAGGCCTCCCGGCGCATCGGCGTGCTGGCCCTGGGCGCAGGCACCGTGATGGTGTTGATCGGCCTGAGCCGGGTCAGCCAGGGCCAGGCCGCGCTGGCAGACATCATCTTGGCCGGGGTGGCCCTGGCCATCGCCGCGGTCCCCGAAAGCATGGCCGCGGCGGTGACCACCGCCATGGCCCTGGGCTCGCAGCGCATGGCCAAGCTCGGTGTGATCGTCCGCAAGTTGCCGGCGATCGAGGCGCTGGGGGCGACCACCGTCATCGCCACCGACAAGACCGGCACCTTGACCACCGGGCGCCTGACCGTCGCCGACCAGGTGATCGCCTCCGGCGCAGGTCGCGCGGACACGGTGGGTGCCGGTCGGGCGGCCATGCCCGGGGCGGGGCGTACGGATGCATCGGACGCCGACCGGGTGACCGTCTCCGGTACCGGCCACGCGGACACGCCGGACGCCGAGCTGTGGCGAGCCGCGCTGCGCTGCAACGACGCCCGCGACGGGCTCGGCGACGCCGTCGATGTGGCGCTGCAGGCGGCCGCCACCGCCCGCGGCGTCCGGCTCCCGCCGGGTGAGAGCCGTCTGGCCGAGCGCCCCTTCGACGCCGAGACCCGGTCCATGACGGTGCTCACCGCCACCGCCGATGGGCCGTTGCTGACCCTCAAGGGCGCGCCCGAGGTCGTCCTCGCGCGTTGTGCGCCCGGTCCCGAGGTGGACCGGCTGGCCGCCGCCGTCCCCGAGCTGGCCCGGCGCGGTCTGCGGGTGCTCGCTCTGGCCACCTCACAAAGTCCCGTCACCTCCGCGGGCTCCACCGGCTCCGCGGGACGAGACGCGGCCGACCCCGACATTCTGGCCACCTCCGCAGGCTCTGCGACTCCCGGCGTAGCCGATCTTGAGCAGCTCGCGGAGCTCGACGCCACCGGACTCACCCCGGCCGGGCTGGTCGCCCTCAGCGACGAGATCCGCCCCTCGGCCCGGAGCGCGGTCGCCGACTGCCGGGCCGCGGGCATCCGCGTGGTGATGGTCACCGGCGACCACGCCGACACCGCCCGGGCCGTGGCCGCCGACGTCGGCATCGAGCCCGACCCCGTCATCACCGGCGCCACCCTCGACGGCGCCGACCGGGACAGTGCCGGTCTGGAGAGGGCCGGGAGGAACGGCAGCGGCCGCGCGGCGCTGCTGCGCCAGGCCGGGGTGCTGGCCCGCGTCGATCCGGCCACCAAGCTTGAACTGGTGCGCGCGCTGCGCGAGCACGGCGAGGTCGTCACCATGACCGGCGACGGCGTCAACGACGCCCCGGCGCTGCGCCACGCCGACGTCGGCGTGGCCATGGCCGGCGAGGAGGGCACCGACGTCGCCCGCGAGGCCGCCTCCGTCGTCGTCACCAACGGCGAGCTGGGCACCATCGTCACCGGGGTGCGCCACGGCCGCGGGCTTCACCACAACGTCGCCTCGATGATCGGTTACCTGCTCACCGGGAACCTCGCCGAGATCTTCTTGGTCCTGGTCGGCCTGCTGCTCTGGCCCGACCTGGTCATCCCGCTGCTCCCGGTCCACCTGCTCTGGATCAACCTGGTCCTGGACGGCATCCCGGCCATCGCTCTGGGCGTCGACCGGCCCGCCGGAGACCCGCTCACCCTGCGTCCTCGCCGAGGCGGCCTGCTGTCGCGGCCCGCCGTCACCGAGATGGCACTGCGGGCGCTGCTCATCGGCGCACTCGTCTTCGCCGCCGTCGAGGTCGCCCGCCACCTGGACTGGAGTGAGGAGCAGGTGCGCACCCAGGCCGTGCTGGCCCTGGTCTACGCCCGGCTCACTCTGGCCTACGTCGCCCGTGCCCGCCGCTGGACGTTCGAGCACGGCTGGTGGCACGGGCGCGCTGTACTGATCGCGGTGCTTGCCACGGCGGCGCTGCAGACGCTGGTGACCCTGGCACCGCCGCTCGGCGCGCTGCTGGCGCTGGTGCCGCTGCCACCGCTGGGCTGGGCCATGGCACTGGCCGCGGGCCTGGTCACCCCGCTCTTGTGCGATCTGCTGCGCCTGGCCCACCCCCGCGCGGAGCGGGCGCGCTGATCCCTGTCCGCGAGGAGCGGATGCGCCGGCCCCGCCCCAGAAAAGAACGGGCCCGGCCGATTCCGCCCAGGAGGTCCAAGCCCAAGACCAGGGCTTCTGGCTGGAGGTACTGAGCTGGTCGCGCTCACCGGAGAGCAGACGGTGCGATGACGCGGCCTTCCACACCCAGGCGCTGGAGCTGTACCACCTGCGGGAGTTCATCCGCACGCAGCTGTGCTCCGGGGAGCACCTGCAGATGATCATGCGGCTGGGCATCACCACGGAGGAGGCCGGAAGCCTGCGGCGGCCGCTCACCGAGATCCTCGACGAGCCGGCCGTAAGGGGCTCGGCTCGGACGGGCCGGTTCAGCGGGCCGGGACGAGTGCGTCGCGTTCCTGCTCCTGGCGGGCGAAGAAGTGCTCGGCACCGCGCCCAAGCTCGGCACGCCGGCCGTACACGGTGATGCTCAGGTGCTCGGGGCCGTCGTCGGCGCGACTGACCCGCACGCCGTCGCGTCCCACGCCGATGGACAGGCAGGCGCCGTGGATTCGGATCGGCAGGGCCAGGGTGGTGAGCCGGGCGGGCAGCTGCGGGTTCAGCCGTACCTCGCCGGGGCTGGTCTCCAGGCCGAGATAGCAGCGCTGTACCAGATCGAGCGTTCCGGCCATGGCGCCCAGGTGCACGCCCTCGGCGGTGGTGCCGCCCTGCACATCATCGATGTCGCAGGCCAGCGCCTCGGTGAAGAACCGCCAGGAGCGCGCCCGGTCGGAGCGGGCCAGCACCCAGGCGTGCACGACGGCGCTCAGCGTGGAGCCGTGACAGGTGCGCTTCAGATAGTGCTGGATCGTACGGGGGATCAGGTCCGGGGCGGCCGGGTAGCCGAGCCGTTCCAGGATCTGCCCGAGCTCGTCGGCGGTGAGCAGGTAGAACAGCATGAGCACGTCGGCCTGCTTGGAGGCCCGGTAGCGGTCGGGGCTGTCGCCTTCGGCCTCCAGCGCCCGGTCCAGGCGGCGCACCCCCCGATAGCACTGCCAGTCCAGCTCCAGCAGGTCGGCGTACCCGGTGAACTGGCTGATCACCCCGTCGTGGAAGTCGACGCGCATCTGACGGGTGATGTCCTCCCAGCGCTGCAGCTCCGGACCGGTGAGTGCGAGCCGCAGCGCCAGCTCCTCCCGTTCGCGCTCGGGCAGCAGGTCCAGTGCCTCGCGGGCGCGCAGCAGCAGCCAGACCGTCATGACGTTGGTGTAGGCGTTGTTGTCCAGACCGGGGGAGAGCGCGCCGGGATAGCCCTCGTGGTACTCATCGGGCCCCATGACGCCGCGGATCTCGTAGCGGCCCGAGGCCGGCTCGAGGGCGGCCAGCGAGGCGAAGAAGCGGGCGATCTCCACCAGCAGCTCCGCCCCGGCCTCGGCGAGGAACTCGATGTCGCCGGTGGCCGCGTGGTAGTGCCAGACGTTGTAGGCGATGGCCAGCCCGACGTGCCGCTGCAGGTGCGAGTGGTCGGGCAGCCAGTGCCCGGAGACCGGGTTGAGGTGCAGTGTCTGGGTCTGCTCGGTGCCGTCGCTGCCGCTCTGCCAGGGGAACATGGCGCCGGTGAAGCCTGCGGCGCACGCGGCCGCCCTGGCCTCGGGCAGGCGCCGCCACCGGTAGCGCAGCAGTCCGCGGGTGACCTCCGGGAAGCGCAGGGTGAGCCAGGGCAGTACGAACAGCTCGTCCCAGAAGATGTGCCCCCGATAGGCCTCGCCGTGCAGGCCGCGCGCGGGCACGCCCGCGTCCAGGTCGGCGGTGTGCGGGGAGAGCGTCTGCAGCAGGTGGAAGACGTGCAGATGGACGACGCGCGCCACCTGCGGGCCGTTCACATCCAGGCGGGCACGGTGCCACAGGCCGGCCCAGGCCATCCGGTGCCGGTCGAGCAGCTCGCCGAAGCCGGGCGCGCGCCGTATCGCGCGGATGGCGGCCGAGGGGGCGTCGGCGATCGCGTGGTCGCGGGAGGTCGTCAGTGCGACGATCTTCGTGAACGTTGTCTCCTGCCCCTGGTGCAGGTCGAGCATGTGGTGCTCGGCGATCCACGTGCTTCTGGCGTCGATCCGGCTCCGGGCGGGGGAGGTCTCCACCCGGGCGGCCAGGGCGACGGTGATCTCGGAGGTCCGGGTCTTGGCCGTCAGCCAGGTGATCCCATCGCGCGCGCCGGTGGCGTGCCCGGTGAGGTGGGCGCCGTTCAGGTCGCGGTAGCGCCTGACCCCCCGATTGCCCACCCGGCCGTCCAGCGCCGAGCGCACACGCAGCGGCCCCGACCAGTTCTCGGCGGTGAAGACGGTCTCCAGCGCGGCCAGGTGCGGGTCGGCCATGGACACCAGACGGCGCTGCCGGACCGCGGTGATACGGCCGTGCTCGTCGCGGAACCGGAACGTCCGGTGCAGCACACCCTGGCGCAGATCCAGCTCCTGGCGGTAGTCCAGCAGGTCCGCCGTTCCCGGATGGAACCAGGTGGTGGCGGGGGTGGCGAAGGTCAGCGGCAGCCAGTTGGGCAGGTTCACGATGTCCTCATTGCCCACGGTGCGCCCGGCCACGGTGGAGTCCAGCCGGTCGAAGCAGCCGGCCGCGTAGGTGCCGGGGTAGTGCACGCCGTCGGCTTCGGACTCGGGCGCCGCGCCCCGGCTGGCGAAGTAGCCGTTGCCCAGCGTGCACAGCGCTTCACGCAGCCCTTCGGTCACCGGGTCGAAGCTCTCGTAGGCCAGCGTCCAGGCGGTCATGA
>NZ_BOOK01000099.1 GCF_016863195.1 Paraplanobispora takensis
GCGGCGGGCAAGGCCGCCACCGCGGCCCAGCCCGTCGCCGCGACCGCCGCCGCCCTCCGTCCCGCCGCGGTCTCCGAGGCGACCGACAAGACCACGACCTCCGTCGTCGCCCTCCCCGGCGGAAACTCGGCCACCCCGGCCGACGGCCCGGCCGGCACCCCCGCCGGGTTCATCGTCGGCGGCCTGCTCATGGCCCTCGGCGCCGCCTACGCCGGTCGCGGGTTCCTGCGCGAGCGCCTGTCCGCGCTCCGCGGCTGAGCGCGCCACGTTCTTCCTCTGAGAGGCCGCCCTTCCCGCCGATCTCTCACACGACGCCAGTGGGGCCGTCACCGGATTTCCGGTGACGGCCCCACTGGCGTTCTCAGCGATCGGGCGCCGCCGTACGGCGTCCACCGGCCGGAGTGTTTACGCCGTAAACACTCCCCGCCTCTCTCAGCGGGCCACCGCCATCGAGAGCAGTTCCACCAGCTTCTCCAGGTCCTCCTTCGACAGCCGGGCGCGCAGCTCGGCCGCGATGGCCGCGGGCGGGCCCATCGGGATGACGCCGTAGTCGCTCATCTCCGCGGAGAACCGGTCCCGGCCGGCCGTACTCCTCCTCGGAGTGTTTACGCCGTAAACACCCTCCCCGTTCTGGGCGCCGTTCCCGGCGGAGGGCCGGGGCCGCTCTGCGGGAGGCGGCGGCGCCTCGACGGGCGGCGGGGCGACAGGCATCGCCTGCTCCTCCGGTGGAAGCTTGCCGATCTCCCGGGCGTCCTCCACCCGCAGCACGCCGTCGGCCAGCGCCTGCTGCAACTCGGGGATCAGCTTGAGCAGGATCAGCCGCTGCGACCCCCATCCCGCGGACTTGCCCACCTTCCGGCAGGCCTCCCGCAGGGAGATCTCCCGCAGGTCCATCAGGCGCTGCAGAGCGCGCGCCTCCTCCAGCGGCGTCAGGTCGTCCCGCTGGAAGTTCTCGATGAGGGTGCGCTCCTCGGCGGAGTCGGCCGAGTCGCGCACCTTCACCGGCACCTCGGTCAGCCCGGCCAGCGCGGCCGCGTGCCGGCGACGGTGGCCGTGCTGGATGACGTACGGCTTGTCGCCGATCTGCTCGGCGTGGTGCGGATAGGCGCCCAGCCAGACGTCGCGGGGGACCACCACGAGATCCTGCAGCAGGCCCTCGTCCCGGATCGTGTCGGCCAGGCCCTCCAGGTCGCGCAGGCTGTCACGGGGGTTGTCGGGGTTGTCGGCCAGATCCTCCAGGCGCACGGTCTGCGGCCACCTCGGCGCCTCCGCGGCCTCCCTGGCCTCTGCGGCCTCCGCTCCGGTCTCGGCCGGCTGGCCGACCATGAGCGCCGCCAGGCTTGTCCTCTTGCCCGCCATCAGGCCTTCCCGTTCCCGTTCCGCAGCTGACCGTGCTCCAGTGCGAGCCGGTAGAAGTCCTCGCGGGCCTCCATCGCGACCCGGTTCTTGGGGTACTGGGTGACGACCAGCCCCTCGGCCGACGCGCGGGAGTGGATCTTGTAGTGCCGGATGACCGTGTTGGCCAGCGGCCAGCCCTGGTTGCGGACGAACTGCAGGGTGTCGTCGAGGTCGGCGCGGCCGTCACGCGGGTCCCAGTTGTTGGCGACGACGAGGTAGGGGAGCTTGCGGGGCTTGACGACCTTCTCGATCGTGTTGAACGTGGGCTGGAAGGCCAGCGGCTCCGGCTCGATCGGGACGATCACGTCGTCGGCGTTGTCGAGTACGGCACGCAGCGCCTCGGCGGCCTTGCCGTCCCCCAGGGGGTCGTCGGACGAGGCGCCGTCCGACAGGTCCAGCCAGCCGGGGGTGTCCACCCACACGTCGGTGACGTGCGGGATGTGCCGGAGGTTCGCCAGCCCGGCGATGTCGTCGTGAGCCTGGACGAAGTCGAAGGGGAGCGCCTCCCCGACTCTCTCCGACCACCAGACGGCCGAACCCTGCGGGTCGATGGAGACCGTGACGACCGGGGGGTCCTCCCCCGCCACTCCCCCGACGGTGTCGGCGGTTACGGCGGCGAGGTTGACGGCGAGCGTGGACTTGCCGACGCCGCCCTTCTGGTTGAGGACAACATGCACTCTGGCCACGTGGGGCTCCTGTTCCGTGTGCTTCCCGAGGTGGTACTTCGGATCAGGAGGCCAACTATCCCAGATGATCATCGTGTTCACGCCGTAAACACCCCCCGGCGCGCCCCGTACGGCGGGGCCGTACCCCGTAAGCCCTCACCCACCGCCGTCGCCTGCCGATAGGAACCCTTACCGCCGTCCGGCACCCACGGCGCTCCATGAGGGAGCGCCCGCCGGCGGCGAACGGCTCATGGAGGAGCTCCTTGAACACGTCCCATCCGCGGCGGCGTGCCGCGGCCCGTCATCGCGCCACCGGTCTGCTCGCGGCGATCGCCCTGACCTCCGGCGGCCTGGCCGCCACGGCGGCCCCCGCCCAGGCCGTCGCCCTCACCCCCTGCGCCGGGGTCGGATTCAGCCCCGCCCCCGACACCCCTCTCAGCGACGCCCCCCGCATGGCGGTGGCGACGAAGATCAACGCTGACGCCACGCCCGACCTCGTCGTGAGCGTCTGGCAGCCCGCCGGCGCCTCCGTCCAGGTGATGATCGGCAACGGCGACGGCACCTTCGCCCCGCCCGTCACCGTCCACTCCGGATCCGGCTCCGCCTCCCGCTTCGCGGTGGCCGACTTCGACGGCGACGCCGTCAACGACCTGGCCGTCCCCGACGCCGGCGACCAGCTCCTGACGATCCTGCCGGGCAACGGCGACGGCACCTTCGCCCCGCCCGTCATCGGCTTCGCCTCCGCCGTGACCATGACCGTCGTCCCCGGCGACTTCGACGACGACGGCGACCAGGATCTGCTGTCCATCGGCGGCGGCTCCTCCACGGAGCTGCTGGCCGGCAACGGCGACGGCACCTTCCAGATGCCCGTCGGCGCCGGCCCCGCCGCGTGGAGCACCGACATCCTCGTCAGGGACTTCGACGGCGACGGTGACGACGACGTGGCCTACGCCACCAGCGGCCCGCCGACGACCAACTCCGTCGAGGTGAGGCTCGGCAACGGCGACGGCACCTTCGCCGCCGCCGTCTCCTACCCCGGAGGTTCCTACCCCGAAGGGCTCACCGCCGCGGACTTCAACCGGGACGGGCAGACCGACCTGGCCTTCCTGTCGCCCTCCGACGGCACGGCGCATGTGCTGGCCGGCAACGGCGACGGCACCTTCGACCCGGCCGTCGCCCACACCGTGGGGCCGGACATCGACACCGTCACCTCCGGCGACTTCAACAGGGACGGCAAGCCCGACCTGGTCGTGGTGCACGACGCGTTCCCCGGCACGCTCTCCCTGCTGCTCGGCAACGGCGACGGCACCTTCGCCCCGCCCGTTTCCTTCAACGCCGGCAGCGGACCCGGCCGGGTGGTGGCGGCGGACTTCAACGGCGACGGCGCACCCGACCTGGTCATCCCGCATGTCAGCAGCCACGCGCTCTCGATCGTGACGACCGTCTGCGTGCCCGCCCCCACTCCGCCGCCGGTGCCCTCGGTCAAGCCGAAACCCAAGCCCGCCGTCAAGCCCAAGGCGACGGTCAAGCCCAAGCCGAAGCCGGCCCCGGCCGTCAACACCAAGGCGAAGACCAAGGCCAAGGTGCAGCTCAAGAAGATCAAGAAGATCAAGGGCGGCGGCGTCGCGTAAGGCCGCATCGCCGTACGGCTCCCGCCGGGTGCACCGCCTGCCGAGGTGATGCACCCGGCGGAGGCCCGGAGTGTTTACGGCGTAAACACCGACGAGCGTTCAGAGTGAGCATCATGCACAGGATGGACATCTTGGGTATCGTGGTCGCATGACCAACGAGACACTCGGCATCGTCGAGGCGCGCAAGAGGCTCGGCCCTCTGGTGGCCCGCGCCGTACACGGTCACCAGCCCACCACGATCACCCGTTCCGACGAGGAGCGCGCCGTCCTCATCTCCGAGGAGGAGTACGAGGAGCTTCTGCGATTGCGCCGGGAACGGGAGATCGAGAGCGTCACCGCGGCGATCGCCGCCCGCAAGCGCGGCGAGCTCTCCACGCACAGCTACAGTTCCCCGGACGAGCTGTACGCCGACCTCGGCCTGCCCGTTTCCGGCGAGCGCTCTTGAAGCGGTCCCTCGAACTCGCCGACGCCGTCCGCGAGACCCTGCGGCAGGCCGCGCCCGGCCTGCGCATGCTGATCGCCGACACCCTGCTGGATCTCACCGAGGATCCCGAACCGCTGGGAGCCCGTCCCTACGGAGGGATCCCCGGCGCGTTCGAGATACGCACCGACACCTTCCGCCTCGTCTACACCCACGACCCGGACCACGTGTCGGTATGGGTCCTGCAGGCCGACACCTGACCGTCTCCCTGCCTCGCCGTACCGCCCGGTCCACGCCCGGAGTGTTTACGGCGTAAACACTCCGGCGCTGTGGCGGAGGAAAGCGCCCGGTGCGATCCCTCTACGGGAAGGTCGCGGCGCCCTATGGCCTGCAATGCATCTGCACTACGCTCGGCACATGGATAACGAGTCCCTTCCGGCAGAGCTGCTTGCCGAAGCCCGGCAGTGGATCGCTGAGACCGGCCAGGACATCACCCCTGCCGAGTACATCGCTCGGGCTCTCCACCGGCAGATGCAGGAGGACTACCGGGCTGCCAAGGAGCGTGAGGCGCGTCGTATCGAGGCCATCCGCGCGTCCAACCCCGAAGGTTTCGCCGCCGGCGAGCGCCGTGCTGAAGAGCTCATCGCCAAGTACTCCAGACGGGCCACGGCGTGAGTGCCAAGTTCATACTCGACACCTCCCTCATCACCGCTTACGCACAAGGACACGACCAAGCCGTCGGCATGGTCCATGTGATCAAGCGCCAGGTCCCCGGAGGTCTCCTCCTGCCTGTCACGTCGGTGATCGCCGCACGGACGCGCCTTACGATCGACCAGCGCGAATACCTGGATGCAGAGCTTCTGGCCCGTAATCCGCAACCCGGCTCCGATGAGATCGTTGTCCGGCTCGGTGTCGGCTATGACCCTGTCAAGGTCGATCTCGACGGAGACGCCCAGAGAGGGATCTCCGGCACCTGGGCGGATCTCGGGGTCGACACGGTGCCGATCGACGTGGCCGAGGCAGCCTATTGGGGAAACCGAACCGACCGCACCGTGCTGACCCTCGCCGGCAAGTACACCTGGGGACCCATCCTGACCGACCTGCCAGGAGTGAGCGTCGAAGATCTCCAGGATGGCCCACCTGAGAACTGGGGCTGAGATGGACGTCACCCACGAGGTGTCCGATCAGATGATCACCACGTCGTTGCGGCTGCCCAAGCCGGTGATGGACGCGGTGCGCGCCCGAGCAGCCGAGCGCGGCGTCAAGCCGACGGCGCTGATCCGCGAGGCGATCGTTGCGAGCCTGGCAGACGATCAGGCCATGATCCCTCTCAGTGTGCTGCTCGCAGCAGCGGAGGAATACAGCAAGCGGCGTTCGGTCGCCTGAAGGTCCCACGCACACGGGATCAGATCAGAGCCAGGTGTTTACGGCGTAAACACTCCAGGGACTCAGAGGCCGGCGCCGTGCATCGGGTTGTGCTTCCAGCGGTCGACGTCGCGGATGTACTTCAGTAGTTCGCTCGACCCGTCGCGCCAGCCGCCGTGGCGGCCGATGGAGACCAGGTCGGCGCCCGCGGTGTAGGCGCCGGTGGCCCCGCCGGCGCGCAGGCTGTGGGCGCTCAGGTCGTCGATGGCCAGGCCGGCGCGCCGGGCGGCGCGGGTGAGGATCGTGCCGATGGTGTGGCCGCTGAGACGCCCGTCCGCGGGGCCGCTGCCGGAGGGCCTGGCGCCCGGGACGCCGGCGATGACGCCGTGGCGGTCGATGCGGCGCAGCAGCGGCCCGGAGGTCGAGCCGCGCTCGGCCAGCAGGGCCCGCCAGGCGCGCAGGGTGCGCACGGGGCAGGTCAGCGGGTCCGAACCGTAGGGGACGGCGACCCGGCGGCCGGTCGCGGCCCGGTCGGTCTTGGATCTGCGCACGGTGACCAGCAGGCCCTGCTCGACGTCGGTCACGTCGCCCAGGTCGAGACCCGCGAGCTCGCTGCGGCGGGCCATCATGGCCCAGCCGAGCACGACGGTCAGGCGGTCGCGCAGGTCCGTCGCGGTGCCGGTGTCCAGGGCCGCGGCGATGCGCCGCAGGTGGGAGACGGCCAGAGCGGCGGCCTGGCGCTGGTTGGGCGTCCCGGCCGCGGCCCGTTCTCCCCGGTAGGCCTTGCGGACGGCGCGGGCGGCGGTGGTGTCGGGCGGCAGGAGGCCGTTGATCCGGTGCGCGGTGCGGATGCCGGCGATGGCCCGGGTGATGGTGGCCGGGGCCTTGCCCTCGTCTGCCAGGGCGGAGACGTACTCGGCGAGCGTCTCGGCGGAGGCGGGCAGCGCCGTACGGCCTTCCCGGGCGCACCAGGCGGTGAAGCGGTTCCAGTCTCCGGCGTAGGCGCGGCGGGTGGTCTCCGGGACGCTGGCCGTGATGCGGGCCGCGGTCGTCGCCGAGAGCGTCGTGTCGGCTCCGGCCACGGCGGTCCCCCGGACGGCGTCGTCCCGGACCACGGCGGTCGCCTGGATCACGTCGTCCCGGCGCCCGGCATCCCCGTCCGCGTCACCGATCACCACGACCTCCCGTGCGTCCGCCGTACCCGCACCGCAGTCTGCCAGGCGGGGCCGACAGTGATCGGAAGAAGCCGGCCGCCCGGCGCCCCGGGTGTTTACGGCGTAAACACCCGGCCGCTCTCACCCCCGGGTGTTTACGCCGGAAAAACTCGACCGCCCCGCCCGCTCCACAGTGTTTACGCCGTAAACACTGCCGGGCGCTCCGAGGCTCCGGACTGTTTACGGCGTAAACGCCGCCGGGGCCACGCCGAGTGGGCGATCCCACGGCACCGTCCGGAACAGGTGGGCTCAGGTTCCCCCCTCCTCCGCCGATGCGTGTTCAGAGAAGTGTCGATCACGGAGGGCTGCATGCGTCGCGTCAGAATCGGAGTGCGGCTGGCGGGGGCTTTCACCGCTCTGCTGGTGCTCCTCGCGGTGGTCGCGGTGATCGCCTTCTCCGCGATCCAGGACCAGCGGAACACCGCCGCGCAGGTTCGCGACCTGCAGGTGCTCACCAGCCAGGCCAAAGAGATCAAGTTCTACGCGGCCAGCATGAGCGGCTGGCAGAGCGCCTACATCACCGACGTCCACCGGCTGGGCGCCGGCCGGGCCTTCGGAGGGGACTCCGTCAACTACAAGGCCTGGGAGCAGGAGCGCAAGCGCTTCGAGAACTTCGTCTCCCAGGTGGCCACCGGCGTCATGACCACCCCTGAGCGCAAGCTGTTCGACCGGATCACCGCCGAGTCCGAGACGTACTTCGCGACCAACGACAAGATCGTCGAGACCTTCCGCAAGGACACCCCCGAGTCCCTGTGGGCGGGCGACCAGCTCGCCACCAGCGACAGCTGGAACACCTACTACCGGATCCTGCGCGCCTCCCAGCAGCTGGCGCAGTCCGTCGACCAGCGCAGCCAGCAGGCCGTGGCGGCCTCCGCGGACGCGGCCGCCTCCGCCCAGCGGGCCATCACGGTCGGTACGGCGCTGGCGCTCCTGCTGGGCGTCCTGCTCGCCTACACCGTCACGCGCAGCATCGTCACCCCCGTCACGGCGGCCCGGGACGCCCTGCGCACCGTGGCCCGCCGGGAGCTGAACGTGGAGCTGCCGACCGGGGGCCAGGACGAGCCCGCACAGATGGCGGTGGCGCTCAACGAGGCGCTCTCGGCGGTCCGTTCGGTCGTCACCGAGGTGGCCGACCACGCCGGCACGCTCGCGGAGATGTCGACCGAGCTGGACCGGGTCACCAGCACCTTCGCCGACAGCGCCGCCCAGACCTCCGTACAGGCCGGGGCCGCGGTGCGGACCTCCCAGGAGGTGAGCCAGAGCGTGCGCGACGTCGCCGACGGCTCCCGCGAGATGGGCGGCGCGATCGAGGAGATCTCCAGGAACGCCTCGGACGCGGCCCGGGTGGCCGCCGAGGCCGTGGTCGCCGCCGAGTCGGCCAACACCACCGTGGCCCAGCTGACCTCGTCCTCCTCCGAGATCAACCACGTGGTCAACCTCATCACCTCGATCGCCGA
>NZ_BOOK01000100.1 GCF_016863195.1 Paraplanobispora takensis
GAAATAGGTCAGCAGGGACGGATCAAAACCGGCGTCATACAGGCCCAGCCCGCAGGCGGCCTTCCAGCGCACATCGAAGCGCAGCGCCGATGCCGCCTCCGCATCGGAGCACCCGTGCAGCGCCTGCAGCACTACCACCGCAGCCAGCAGGCCCGGTGGCACCGAGGGGCGCCCGTTGACCGGCGCATACATGTCCGCAAACGCCTGCGGCGGAAACAACGCCCGGCGGTGTTCGGCCAGGAACGCAAACACGCTCCCGGCCGGGATCAACTCCCGGCACACGACCCATACCTCAGGCCCGGCCAGACTCCTCCGACGGCCCATCATGACCCGAGTCTGAAGTCCCGAACCCCATCTGGCCAGACCACCAAGATCTTCAGGACACTCCTAGGGCCGGGTTCCGCAGAGGGCATGGAGATCGTCACCGGCCGGCGCTCGGCACGAGCCCGGATCGTGCTGCTGATCCGGGAGGAAAACGAGCCAGGCCCCGGATCCGGGGACGACCGCCACCGCCTCCCGGCGCCTACGGTTTGCGTACCCGCTTTGGGAGAACGCAGCACTGGAGGCCGGCTCTCCGGGTCTAGGTGTCGGCTGCAGGCAGCGGCAGGCTGAGGGTGAAGGTCGAGCCCTCACCGGGAGCGCTGGTGGCGGTGACGGTGCCGCCGTGGGCCTCGGCGATGGCCTTGGCGATGGCCAACCCCAGCCCGACGCCTTGGACGGCGGCCTCGACGCTGGAGGGGGCGCGGTAGAACCGGTCGAACACGTACGGCAGATCACCGGCGTCGATGCCGATGCCGGCGTCGCGGACGGCGACCGATACGACACCGGTGGCGGCCGAGGCCGACACGGTGATCGGGCTGCCCGCCGGGGAGAACTTGGCCGCGTTCGACAACAAGGCGCCCAGCGCCCGTACCAGCAGGGCCCGGTCGGCGTGGACGTCCGGCAGCACGGTGGCCGGGTGCACCCGGACGGGGTGATCGCCGGAGCGCTTCTGGGCGGACACCGCCTGCACCGCCTCGGCGATGATCTCGCTCACCGCCACCGGGACCGGGGTGAGGTCCAGCTCACCATCGGTGGTGACCGCCAGCAGGTCCTCGACCAGCCGCTGCAGCCGTCCGGCGTTGCGGGTCATGGTGCCCAGCATCTGCAGGCGCCGGCCGGCCGGCAGATCGTCGTTGTCGACGGTGAGGATCTCCAGATAGCCGAGGATGCTCACCAGCGGGGTGCGCAGCTCATGGCCGACGCTGTCGATGAACTCGTTCTTGGCGCGATCCAGCTCCTGCAGACGCGCCACGACGGCCTGCTGCTGGCCGTAGGCCTCGCGCAGCGCCTGCTCGGCGCGGCGGCGGTCGGTGATGTCGTGGACGAAGGCGTTGAAGATCCAGGTGCCGGCCTGGCGGGTGGCCCAGAACACCATCTCGGCCGGGAACTCACTGCCGCCTGCGCGCAGCGCGGCCAGCTCCAGCCGCCGGCCCATCAGCCGGGAGCGGCCGGTGGCCAGAAAATGGGCCCGGTCGACCTGGTAGGCCTCCCGGTAGCGGACCGGCATGATCGTCTCGTGCATGACCGTGCCGAGGGCCTGAGTGCGCGGGAAGCCGAACATGTGCTCGGCCGCGGCGTTCCAGCCGATGATGCGCCCCTCGGCGTCGACCGACACGAAGGCCTCCACCGAGGTCTCGATGACCTGTGCCAGCCGGCCTTTGACGGCCTCGGCCTCCTGGCGGGCGTGGTGGCGGTCGATCACCCGGCCCATCTGATGGCCCAGGTTGGACATCACCCGCAGCAGGGCCTCATCCGGTTCGGTCTCCTCCCGGCAGAAGAACTCCCACACCGAGGCCACGCCGTCGGCGGTGATCACCGGGAACGCGAATGCCGTCCGGATGCCCACATCCATGCCCCGCCCGGCGCGCACGAACGAAGGATCGCGGGTGACGTCACGCGACCATACCGGCTTGCCGGTGCTCGCGGCCCGGCCGATGAGATCCGCGCCCGGGGCGAGCCGGGTGCCGGCCGTCGCCTGATACAGCAGAGGGAACTCTTTGATCGCGCCCGTCCAGGCTCCGGAGGAGACGAAGTGGCCGCTGCCGCCCTCCGGGATCCAGATGTGGCCCAGCGTCCAGCCGGTCGCCTTGCGGATCGCACGCAGCGCCGCCCGCGCCGCCGAGGGCAGATCGTCGCCGGCGCTGAGCGCGGTGGTGACGCCGTCCAGCAGCGCCAGCAGCGTTGTCGCCTGGTCCCGATCCGGCACGCTCACCCCCTCACCTCCCGGCCGCCAAGCATGTCGGGGAGGTCACCACCCCCTGAGGTGACTTTACGTTACGAATAAGATGCAGGCCGTTCACCTGCGCCCAGACGCGTGGGCGGAAGAGCACGACCGCATCGTCACCGCCGAGCCGGACGTGTGACGAGCCGATCCTTCCCACCGTCGGGGATGTCGGATCCGCCTGCCATATGGTGCTGGTGACCCGGTCCGGCGATTGGACGATCGCTTTCGAGTACAGCGGCCGGGAAGGGACCCGGCCCGAGACGCTGCGCGAGTTGACCCGCGACGGCGGTGAAGCCGTCTGCGTCATGCGCCACGACTACGCGTCCTCGCATGGCTTCCGACATGCCGTAGACGGCCGGATCCGCACGGCCTTTCGCCCGCAGATGCCGCGGGAGCGCTGGGGCAGCACCCCGACGCCCTCAACGAGGACATGCGTGAGCCGGGCCTGGAGCCCGAGCCGGATGAGGAGTTTCAGTACCTGTCCGACTCCATTCCTGCCGCCCCGGCCCTGGCCGGCCGTATCTGCGGGGTGCTGTTCACCCCCGCACTGCTGGGCGGAGTCATCACCGCCCCGGTTCCGGGCGACCCCCGGGAAGGCGACCCGCTCACCCGGCACGCCCTGCGGGCCGTCGACCGCAGGCTCGCCGAGGCCGTCGACGGCGCCTCCTCCGGTCTCCAGCGGCGGGCCGCGATCGCCGAGACCCGCCGCCAGTGCGGGTTGGCCGGTGTGGCCGGCCAACCGGTGCTCGACGAGGCGCTCGCTTCGGCCGAGCGGGGCGAAACGCCCCCGGCCGGCTACGACTCCCCGCTCGCCGAGCTCATCCGCGGCTATGAGTCGGAGATGACCGGCCATCCGATCGACGACGCCACCGGCGAGTGGATGACGAGCCCGTCCGCCGATCCGCGCCGCTCTCCGGGCGACAGGCGCAACATCTTCTCCATCGATACCGCGACCGGCATTCCGACCTGCCCGAGCTGCGAGTGGCATCACCGCCCGGATGAGGAGGAGCGGGAAGCGATACGGCCTCGCCAGCAGGCGGCGGTGGCGGTGGCGGTGCGCCATACCCTGTCCCCCGATGCCGTCCCCCGATGCCGTCCCCCGATGCCAGGAGGGCCACCTACAACACCCACTTCGCCCTGGTCCACGAAGGTCAGATCATGGCCGTTCCTCTCCTGGTGTCCTGATCAATAGATCCGTCTAAACGGACAGGCTGTCCGCTTGCAAGAGGAAGTGAGAAGGGTATCCGGTACGCTGAGGCTCCGGACGCCGAAGGAAGGAAGCATCCGCCGTGAGCGCCGAGCCCGCCCCTGGCCGACGTGCCGACGCCGAGCGCAACCGGTCGAAGATCATCGCGGTCGCCCGCGAGGCCTTCGCCGAACCCGGTGCCGCACCGTCGATGGCCGAGATCGCCCGACGTGCCGGCGTCGGCATGGCCACGCTCTACCGCAACTTCCCCGGCAGAGTCGAACTGGTTGAGGAACTCTTCCGTCACACCGTCGACGACATGTGCCGAGCCGCCGGATCCGTCGGTGGCGACACGCCTGGCGAGGCCTTCTTCGCCTGGCTCATGCGCTTCCACGCCATCGGCGCCCGCAAAGGACCTCTCGCCTCCGTCCTGCTGTCCGGATCCGCCCAGGGCACCCCCATCCTCCGCGCCAGCCGCTCCCGCACAATCGCGGCCGGCGAACCCCTTTTCCGCGCCGCGCAACGCAGCGGAGAAGTGCGCGACGACGTCTCTCTCGGACAGATCCTCGACGGCCTCGTCGCGCTCGCCGGCATCGATAACGGCCCGGACTTCCCCGGCGCCCTGATCCGCATCCTGCTCGACGGTCTGCATCCGAATCCGCACACCACGGGCGGATCGCCGGCTGCCGGTGAGGGCATGGACATCCCCACGACCACGACAAGGAGCCAGTGATTGGCGTCGGTCTCCCCGTGAGATCCCGCGCCTGCCTGCGCCGCCGCAGGATCCGCCGGCCCACAGCGCGCACGTTCACCCACATCGAGTCGCCATTACGGTGAACCCATGAACGCCGCCGAGGTTCGAAGTGTTCTCACCGAGTGCCTGCCCGGCTATCAGGCCGGTACGGTGACGCTGCTGGAGGAGGGCGAGGACAACCGGGCGTTCGATGTGGACGGCGCGCTGGTCGTGCGTTTCGCCCGTGAGCCGGATCCGGCCGCGATCGACCGAGAGGCACGCCTGCTGAACGCGGTCGCCGCAGTCGTGCCCGTGCCGGTCCCTGTGCCGGCGTTCGTGCTCGCCGAGCGCGGTTGTCTGGCCTATCCGAAACTACCGGGCATCCCGCTGCTGGACCTGCCACAGCGTCTGGAGCACGCCGAATCGCTCGCCGCACAGCTCTCGGGGCTGCTGGCCGTGCTGCACGCGATCTCACCGGAGTCGATGGCCGGCCTGGCCGCCGTGGACGACCAGCCGATGACGGAGTGGCTCGCCGAGGCGGCCGCGTTCTATCCGGCCGTCGCCGGCCGCCTGCCGGCACGGTTCCGGCCGCGGGTGGAGGCGTTCCTGGCCGCCGATCCGCCCTCCCGCGGCCACGCCCGGATGTTCACGCACAACGATCTCGGCGCCGAGCACGTCCTCGTCGACCCTGCCGGCTGGGCTGTCACCGACATCCTCGACTGGACCGACGCGGCGCTCACCGACCCCGCCTACGACCACGGACTCCTCCACCGCGACCTGGGGCCGGCCGTCCTTGCCGAGCTGCCTTCGGACGTCCGCGAGCGCGCCGTCTTCTACGCCAGGTGCAGTGTTCTGGAAGAGCTGGCCTATGCGCTCGAGTCCGGCAAGCAGAAGTATGCCGCCAACGCACTGTCCGCGCTGGCGTGGTTGTTCGGCCAGGTGGAAAGCCGGTGACCGGCTACCAGTCACCAATACGACATCCAGCCGTGCCCGTGGACGGCGCGGGGAACGACACGGCTGAAGGAGTGCCGCCCTCAGGCGGCTGGTGCTGACGCCAGGGGCACGTCATAGGCCCAGGCCACGATCCCCTGGCACCAGCGCATCCTGGCACAGGCCAGTTCCGGGTGCCGTCCGTAGTCGGCCGCCAACTGGGCCACGCATGTTTGCTCCGGGGCCTCACAGGCGTCCCAGACGGCCTCGACGGCTTGGCGTACCTCGTGGACGGTGGGCCGATTCGAGGGCTGAAGAGGGCTGCAGAACAGCACCTCCGCCAACACTGTGGCATTCACCCTGGCATCGCCGTACACCTGATCGTCGGCCATCTCCTCACGAACCTTCCCGGGACTGAGCCGAGTGCTTGTCCCTTTCAGAGTGCGCTCGATACAGCCGGAAACCATGGGGAAAATCCCTAGTACTTACCCCTAACTTTTCCCTCGGGTGCCCCTGAGAGCGGATGCCTGCGGACCGGGCCGTCCGGCCCAGGGTGGTACCGGCTCTCCCGAGGAACGGCAGGCGCTGGTTGGCCGTCCCCGCCGGGCGCAGAGTGGTCGGCATCCGCCTACCGCGCCGGCCCGCCGGAGTGACCGGGCCGGCCCACCGGAACCGGCCCGCGCAGCAGACCTAGGAGAACCCCATGAGCTATCCCTCACTCGCCACCCGCACCGCCGTCGTGACCGGAGCGGCCAGCGGCATGGGAGCAGCCACCGCTCGCCTGCTCGCCGCGGGCGGCGCCCGCGTCGCCCTGCTCGCCCGGCGCACCGACCGGCTGGACGCGCTGGCCGCTGAACTCACCGCCGCCGGCGGCCAGGCCCTCGCCGTCACCGCCGACATCACCGACCAGTCCTCCGTCGACGCCGCGGCCAAGGCCGTCCACGATGCCTACGGCCTGGTCGACCTGGTGGTCAACAACGCCGGTGTGATGCTGCCCAACCCCCTCGCCGAGGGCCGGCTCGACGAGTGGACCCGCATGATCGACACCAACCTCACCGGCGCTCTGCGCGTCATCCGCGCGTTCACCCCCGACCTCGCCGCGGCCGCCGTCGATGGCCGCACCGCCGACCTGGTCAACGTCTCCTCCATCGCCTCTCACGTCCTCTTCCCCGACTACGCCGTGTACGGGGCCACCAAGTCCGCCCTCACCCAGCTGTCCGCCGCGCTGCGCACCGAGCTGGGCCCCCGCGACGTCCGGGTCAGCACCATCGAGCCGGGCCTGACCGACACCGAACTCGGTGGGCACATCGACAACACGGAACTGCGCGGGCAGCTCGACGGGATGTTCACCACGATCCCAGCTCTCACTGCCGAAGACATCGCCGACCTCATCGCGTACACCGTCAGCCGTCGCCGGCAGGTCAACCTGCGCCAGTCGATCGTCCTGCCGACCCGCCAGGCCTGACATCCCCCTCTGGGCCGCCGGCCGATGGTGTGCTGCCTGGCACCGGCAGGGCCAGGCAGCACACCACCGCGATCGGCCACAATCGTCGTATGAGCACCGCGACCAGTCTGAGTGACTTCCTCCGGAACCGCCGCGCCCGCCTGCACCCGCAGGATGTGGCCCTACCGGATTTCGGCGGGACGCGCCGTGTCGCGGGCCTGCGCCGCGAGGAGATCGCCGAGCTCGCCGGCATGAGTGTCGACTACTACACCCGGATGGAACAGGGCCGCGTATCCAACCCCTCGGACGCCGTGCTCGACGCCCTCGCCCGCGCACTGCGGCTGAACGACGACGAGGTCCGCCACCTGCACCACCTGGCCCGACCGCGGCGCACCGCCCGTTCAGCGCGCCAGCACCGGATCCGCCGGCAGAGCGCGCGGCCGATGCTCCGGCGGCTGCTGGAGGAGTTGAAGGATGTACCGGCGATGGTGATGGGCCGGCGCATGGACATCCTGGCCTGGAACCCGGCAGCGTGCGCCCTCTTCGGCGACTACGCCGCCGTGGACCCGGCCGAGCGCAACATCGCCCGGATCACCTTCCTGGACCCGGCGTCCCGGGAACTGTACGCGGACTGGTCCTCCTGCGCCCGCGAGAACGTGGCCTACCTCCATCTGGAGGCAGGACGGAATCACTCCGGCGACCCGCAGTTGGCACACCTGATCGGGGAGCTGTCGATGAAGAGCT
>NZ_BOOK01000101.1 GCF_016863195.1 Paraplanobispora takensis
TAGGGCCTTGCCGGTCCTTCCGTGGCCCGGTCTGCCTCACCTATCGACAGTGGCCGGGGGGTGCTGAAGGTTTCTCAGCGGCTTTTTCAGAATTCTTCTGGCGGGGTGGTCTCAGGCGACGCGGGCGACGGGGGCGCCCAGGGCGTCGGTCATGGACAGGCGGCTGCGCAGGTCGCCCTTGGCGGAGATCTCGGCGTAGTAGGCGGCGCGGCGCTTGGCGACGCAGCCGTCGGGGCGCTGCGGCGTCTCGACCATCTCGGGGGCGAGCTGGGAGTTCATGCCGTCGCGCAGCAGGACCAGGGCCTCGGCGCGCAGCTGGGAGACGCGCGACTCGGTCACGCCGAGCTCGTCGGCGATCTCCGCCATCGGGCGCTCCTCGAGGAAGTAGCGGGTGACGACCAGGCGCAGGCGCTCGGGAAGGGCGTCGATGGCGTGGGTGAGGTAGCCCAGGCGCTCGCGGTGCAGGATGAGCTCCTCGGGGCCGGCGGTCCGCTCCTGGACCATGTCCTCGGCGGTGCCGGGGGCGAAGCCCTGCAGGCTCAGGACGACGGCGCGCTGCACGTCCTCCTCGATGGCCTCGATCTCCTCCTCGGCGACGCCCAGGGCGACGGCGAGCTCACGGTTGGTGGGGGTACGGCCCAGCGAGCCGCTGAGCTCCTGGCGGACCGAGTCGAGCTGGCGGGCGCGGCTGCGCACCGAGCGGCTGGCCCAGTCGAGGCCGCGAAGCTCGTCGACCAGGGCGCCGCGGATGCGGACGGCGGCGAAGCGGCCGAACGGGGTGCCGCGCTCCGGGTCGAAGGAGCGGGCGGCGGCGGCCAGGGCGGCCAGACCGGCGGAGGTGAGGTCGTCACGGTTCACGTGCGAGGGAACTCGCATGAGCGTCTCGCGGACGATGTGACCGACGAGAGGCAGGTGCTCGCGGACAAGGTTCTCGATGTCGCGGTTGACAGCGGTCGTGTCCAGAGTCCTCACAGCGCGGCCCTTTCGGTGTTTCGGGAAGGTCCTGCCGGCCCCCGTGGTGCCGACAGGAACTAGAAAACCGTCACAAAGAGGTAGGAACCGGTTGCTTTCGGTTGCCGTACGGTTGCGGGAAATGACTTCTCGTCATGCCGCGAGCACAGGGAGTCATGGTTCGCGCGCCGCGCGGGAAGTTCTCAGGCCTGGCGCCGGGCTGCCGAAGGTGCTGGAGAAGCGCGCCGTCAGGCGCACCGACGAGTGAGAAGGCGGGACGGATGAGCTTGGCCGATCTGTCGAGCACCCTGTGGCGGATCCGGGAGATGATGGATCTGCTGCTGTTCAAGCTCGAAGAGGAGCAACTCGTACTGGCCGCAGGCAAAACGCGCTGGCTGCCGCACGCCACCCGTGAGGTGGAGATGGTGCTTGAGCAGATCCGCAAGTCCGAGGTGCTCCGGGCGGCCCAGGTCGACGCCGTGGCCGCCGAGTTCGGACTGGCGCCCGCACCCAGCCTGCAGGCCCTCGCCGCGGCCGTCGACGAGCCGTGGAGCGAGATTTTCCAGCAGCACCGGGCGGCCTTCCTGACCGTCACCGCGGAGATCACCGCGATGGCCGAGGCCAACCGCGAGCTGCTCACCGTCGGAGCGCGCGCCGTGCACGAGGCTCTGATGAACGTCACCGGCTCGGTGACGACCTACAGCCGCTCCGGTGAGACGGTCGGCGTCGGCCGTTCCTCCCGACTCGTCAACGAGGCGATGTAATTGAGCACCTTCTCTGGAATCTCGACTTCCCTCAGCGCCCTGTACGCCCAGCGGCAGGCGCTGGACGTGTCCGGGCAGAACGTCGCCAACGCCAACACCGAGGGCTACAGCCGCCAGCGCGTCGAGCTGAACTCCGTGGGCGGCGTGGTCACCCCGGCCATGTACTCCGTCACCGAGGGCCTGGGCAACGGTGTCACCGCCGCCGGCGTCGTCCGGATGCGGGACGAGTTCCTGGAGTCCCGCGGCCAGATCGAGCACGCGAAGTTCGCATACCTGGCGGGCCAGGAGGAGATTCACGCCCGCGTCGAGGAAGTCTTCGGCGAGCCCAGCGACACCGGCATCCAGTCCCAGCTCTCCGGTTACTGGAACTCCTGGCACGACGTGGTCAACCAGCCCGGCGGCCCGACCGGCAACGCGGCCCGCGCGCAGCTCCTGCAGGAGGGCGCCACCGTCGCCGACAGCCTGCGCAGCGCGAACGACACCCTCGAGTCACTGTGGGACAGCACCGCCGAGCAGGTCGACTCCCTGGTCACCGAGGTGAACACCGCGGCCGACACCGTCGCCCAGCTCAACCAGGCGATCGTGCGCGCCACCGCCGCGGGCCTGCCGGCCAGCGAGATGCAGGACAAGCGCGACGCCATGGTGCTGCGGCTGGCCGAGCTCACCGGCTCGACCTCCAAGGCCCTGGCCAACGGGGCGGTGGACGTCACCGTCGGCGGCGTCAAGCTGGTCGAGGGGCCGACCGCCAAGGCGCTGGACGTCGTCGGCGCCGGCACGCTCCGGGACGCCACGGCCAACCCGGTCGCCCTGCGGTGGCGGGGCACCACCACCGACGCCACCCTCACCACCGGCCAGCTCGCCTCGTCGCTGAACTCGCTGAACGTGGTCCTGCCGGAGTACTCCGCCAAGCTGGACCAGGTGGCGCAGAAGCTGGCGGGCACGGTCAACACCCAGCACGTCCAGGGCTACGACCTCAACGGCGACCCGGGTACGGCTTTCTTCGTCTCCGAGGACGGCGGCCCGATCACCTCCGCGTCGATCAAGGTGGGCATCACCGAGGCGGCGAAGGTCGCGGCCTCGTCCGTGCCCCCGACGATCGACCCCATCACCGGGGTGAAGAAGGGCAACCTCGACGCCGGCAACGCCGACATCCTGGCGGGCCTCAACACGTCCGCGACCGGCCCCGACACCTTCTACCGCGAGGTGGTCACCGGTCTCGGCGTCGCCTCCCAGGCCGCGCAGCGCCGTACGGCCATCCAGAACGTCGTCACGCAGAACAACGACTCCCAGCGCCTGTCCCAGTCCGGGGTCAGCCTGGACGAGGAGATGGCCAACATGATCCTCTACCAGCGCGCCTACCAGGCCGCCTCGAAGATGATCTCAACCATCGATTCGACCTTCGACTCCCTCTTCAGCATGATCCGGGGCTGATGACACATGACGTACATGCGCGTTACCGAGAGCTCGATCACCAACAAGGTTCTCAACAACCTGCAGAACAACATCACTCGGATGGGTGACATCCAGAACCGGCTCTCCGGCGGCAAGCAGCTCTCGCGGCCGTCGGACTCGCCCTCCGGGACGACCTCGGCGCTGTCCCTGCGCAGCGACATCCGCACGCAGGAGCAGTACACCCGCAACGCCGAAGACGGCATGGGCTGGCTCAACACCATCGACACCGCGCTGACCAGCGCGAGCACCCAGGTGAACCGGGCCAGGGAGCTGGTGCTGCAGGGCATGTCCTCCGGTACGGCCGGCTCCTCGACCGCGCGCGTCGCGGTGGCCTCCGAGGTCAAGAACATCCGGGACTCGCTGATCGGCGTCGCCAACAGCACCTACCTGGGCCGGCCCGTCTTCGGCGGCGCCGCGTCCGGATCGCTGGCCTACAACGCCGACGGCAGCTACAACGGCCAGGGCGGCTCCGTGATGCGCACGATCGGCGACAACACCAAGATCGCCGTCAACTCCGACGGGACGCAGGCGTTCGGCACCGGCAATACCCAGCTCTTCACGGTTCTGGCCGACATCGCCGACCACCTCGAGAACGACCCGTCCCAGCTCGGCAACGACCTCACCCGGCTCGACACGGCCATTTCGAAGCTGCAGACCGAGATCGCCGACGTCGGTTCCCGCACCAACCGCGTGTCACAGATGCGCGACGCGGCGGATTCCAGGATCGTCAGCTTCAAGACCCAGCTCTCGGACATCGAAGACATCGACCTGCCCATGACGATCACCGAGCTGACCCTGCAGCAGACCGCCTACCAGGCGGCGCTCGCGGCGACGGCCAAGGTGGTCCAGCCCTCGCTTGTGGACTTCCTGAAATGATCACTCTTAAGGATCGCCCGATGAACGCAGAGGCCACGGCCCCGACGACCGCCGGCAGCGAGGAGCTGCCCACGATCGAGCTCGTCTGCCCGATGCCCGGCTTCGCCGGAAACCGCCGGTTCGTCCTCGTGCGAATGGACGACAGCGGAGTGCTCTACTCCCTGCGCTCGCTGGACAACCCGGACCTGCGCTTCCTGGTCATCTCCCCGAACCCGTTCTTCCCGGACTACGAGCCCGAGATCGACGACGCGACCCTGGCGATGCTCGCCACCGATGAGACCGCGGAACTGCTCGTGCTGCTCATCGTCACCGCGCCGGGCTCCATCACCGAGGCGACGGCCAACCTGCTGGCGCCCATCGTGGTGGACACCGCCACCCGCCGGGCGGTCCAGACCGTGCTCACCGGTTCCGACCTTCCGGTCCGGGCTCCCCTGGTATCCGCCTGACGTCGGTTAGGCTGCCGGTACGTCCCCCCGGACATGAAGGAGCTGGACGTTGCTGGTGCTGACCCGTCGTTCGGGGGAGAGTCTGATGATCGGTGACGACGTCGTCGTCACCGTTCTCGATGTGCGAGGAGACGTGGTCCGGATCGGCATCCGCGCCCCGCGCTCGGTCCCCGTTCATCGCGAGGAGATCTTCCGCGAGCTGCAGGCCGCGAACCGCGAGGCCGCCTCGACGAACGAGAACGCCCTGGACGAGCTGCGCCGCATGCTGCAGCCGGGCGGATCGGAGACCTGAGCCCCTGACCGGCCCGTGGCCTCCCGCCCCGCGCGGGAGGTTCCGCCTGTCCGCCTGGGTTGGAATTCATGCCATCCCCGAATACAGGGCCGATGGTCCCAATTGACGTGCCGGTTTGCGGGGATCATCTCTGAGGGGACCGGCCGTCCCAGCGGTGCGCGCCGATCCCGACCGGCTTTTCGTAAAGCACGGCCTGTTTCTGACGATCTGTGAGGCGGAAGTGACCAGGCGGCGGCCGTACCCGTCCGGCGACCGGAGCGCGACCGATCGCCCGTCCGGGCGGTCCCGCACCGGCGGCTCGCCGTCGTCGCCACGCCCGACGAGGCGGGGACCGGCGTCTCCCCGGTCCAGGCCGAGCAAGAGAAAAGCATGAACCAGACACCCCCTGGAACGATCCCGGCCGCCGGCTCCCGCTCTGAGCGCGGGCCGCGCGGCTGGTCGGCGTTCCTGACCGGGGGTGGCCTGCTCATCGCCCTCGCCCCACTTCTGATCTCCCTCTCCCCCGTCGCCGGCGACCTGCTCTGGACCCTGGTGCAGGGCGTCTCGGTCGTGGCCGTCGCCATCGGCATCCGCCGCAACCGCCTGGAGCACCTGTGGTACTGGCGGCTGATGAGCATGGCCGTCGCGCTGGCCTGGGTCTCGAACACGCTGGGCTGGATGATCGGCTGGAGCTGGCTGGGGATCGAGTCCATGCGCGTCTTCTACGACGTCAGCACCCTGATCTCCTACGGCCTGGGACTGGTGGGCCTGTTCGTGCTGGGCAACCGGCCCGGCACCGCCCGGTGGGCGGGGCTGCTGGACGCGGGCATCATCACCGTGGGCGTGGCCATGCCCTTCTGGACGTTCGTCGTCCACCCGGCGATCGACCGCGGCGCCCATACCGGCGCCGACCTCACCTTCGTACTGGCCATGCCCGTCATCGACCTCTTCGTGCTCGGCATGGTCGCCCGCCTGCTCTTCGACAGCCGGCGGGCTCCCTGGCTGATCCTGCTGGGCGTCGCCTACGTCACCATGTTCGTGGCCGACAGCGCCTTCCTGCTCGACCTGGCGGCGGGCCGGCCGATGGGCGCCCTCGCGGTGACGTCCTGGCTGAGCTGGTCGGTCCTGGTGGGAAGCGCGGCGCTGCACCCGAGCGTGGGGCAGTCCGGAGAGATCCGGGCCCCCGCCGTCTCCAGCCGGGCCCGGGTGACGATGTTCCTCGTCCTGGCCCTGCTCGGCCCGCTGGTCTCCAGCCTCGGCCGGGTCTTCCTTTACGCCGACGTGGCCCGGCGTCCCTTCGACGACCTGATGATCACCGGGCTGACGGTGCTGCTGGCGGTGCTTCTGGTCCTGCGGCTGAACACGGTCGCCCGGGTGGCCGAGACCCACGCCGCCGAGCTGAACCGCCAGGCCGCCCGGCTCACCGCGCAGACCGCCGAGCTCAGCGACGCCCTGCGCACCCAGGAGCGCCTGCAGCGCAGCCTGTCGCACCGGGCCTCGCACGATCCGCTGACCGGGCTGGCCAACCGCGCTCTTCTGGGCCAGGCCCTGCACCAGGCCCTGACCCCGCCCGGGGGCGGGAACGCCGCGGCCGGGTGGGAACGGTGTCCGCCGGCCCTGCTGCTGATGGACCTGGACGGCTTCAAGGACGTCAACGACACCTTCGGTCACCCGGTCGGCGACGCCCTGCTCATCCAGGTGGCCCAGCGGCTGCGCGCCCTGGTCCTGCCCGAGCACACCCTGGCCCGCCTGGGCGGCGACGAGTTCGCTCTGCTGATGCCCGCCACGCCCGGCCCGGCGGCGCTGGAGCTGGCCGGGCGGATCCGCGAGACCCTGCAGGCCCCCTACTTCCTGGCCGGGCAGGAGGTGCACGTGAGCGCCAGCGTCGGCGTGCTGGCCGACACCGGCTCGGTCACCGCCGCCGACGCGCTGCGCGACGCCGACCTTGCCCTGTACGCGGCCAAGAACGCCGGCAAGAACCAGGTCACCGCCTTCGACCCGGCCCTGCGCACCGCCCGCCTGGAGCAGGCCCGGCTGACCGCCGGCATGCGCCAGGCCCTGGAGCGCCGGGAGATGGAGCTGCAGTACCAGCCCATCGTCGATCTGACCTCCGGCGACATTCGCGCGGTGGAGGCGCTGCTGCGCTGGAGCCCGCCCGGGGAGCGTCCGGTGCCGCCGGACGTGTTTATCCCGCTCGCCGAGGAGAGCGGGCTGATCGTGCCGATCGGCACCTGGGTGCTGGAGCAGGCCTGCCAGGACGCCCGGCGCTGGTACGAGCACCACCGGCTGGCCGTGACCGTCAACATCTCCGGCCGTCAGCTGCGCGAGCCGTCGTTCGCCGCCTCCGTGCTGGCCATCGTGAGCCGCCACCGGC
>NZ_BOOK01000102.1 GCF_016863195.1 Paraplanobispora takensis
GGAGCACGGGGGCGGGGGAACGGCGAAGGAGAAGAGCGCGGGCACGGGGAGAGCGGAACGCGGGCGGGTGACGGAGAGCGCGGGCGCAGAGAGAGCGGGGACGCGGGGGAGAACGCGCCCCGGGGCCGGTCGCTTCGGGGCGGTACTCTTTCCGCGTGGATGTCATCCGGTTGCTGGGTATTCGTGATGAGACGCTCTCGGTGGACGAGGTCCTCGCGGCGGTAGGCGATCACGCCGCCGGCGGGACGGCGCTCTTCATCGGCACGGTGCGCGACCAGGACCACGGCAAGCCGGTCACGCAGCTGTCCTACTCCGCCCATCCCAGCGCCGGAGACGAGCTGCGCCGGGTCGCGGACAAGGTGGCCGCCGACTTCCAGGCCACCGCTCTGGCCGCGGTCCACCGGGTCGGCGACCTCCGGCTCGGCGACATCGCGGTCATCGTCGCGGTCGCCTGCCCGCACCGCGCGGAGGCGTTCGCCGCCTGCCGCCGCCTGATCGACGACCTCAAGAGTGAGGTCCCGATCTGGAAGAACCAGATCTTCGCCGACGGCTCGACCGAATGGGTCGGCGCCTGCGAGTGACTCTCCGCCGAATGGGAAGGATCTTCCTGTGAAGATCCCCCACACCGCACGATGCCGTCCGCTTCGAGCCGCTACGACCGCATAGGCTGCTTTTCATGTCCCGACGTGCGCTGACCCTCATGGTGGCAGGTTTCCTCACCCTCGCCCTGGGCGTGGTGGGCACCCTGGTGCCGGTGCCGTACGTCGTGCTGAGTCCCGGGCCGACCGAGAACACCATCGGCGAGGTGAAGGGCAAGCCGGTGATCAGCATCACCGGGCGCGAGACCTATCCGACCGAGGGCGGGCTCCGACTCGTGACGGTGGCCTACCAGGGCGGGCCGGGCAGCCGGATCGACCTGTTCACCGCGCTGCGCGGCTGGCTCGACCCGACCATCGCGGTCGTCCCCGAGGAGACGATCTTCCCTCCGGCGACCACCGCCGAGCAGGTCGAGGAGCAGAACACCCAGGAGATGACCAACTCCCAGGACGACGCGACCGCCGCGGCGCTGACGGAGCTGAAGATCCCCTTCACCTCGGTGATCACCGTGGCCGGCACGGAGAAGGGCCTGCCCGCGCACGGGAAGTTCACCCAGGGGGACGAGATCGTCTCGGTGGACGGCGTCCCCGGCACGGACCGGGAGACCATCTCCGGGACCGTCCGCAAGCACAAGGCCGGCGAGCAGGTCACCTTCGTCGTCAAGCGCGGCGGCAAGGAGATGACCCTCACCGTCCCGACCGCGGCGGCCAAGGACGGCACGCCCATCGTCGGCATCACCATGGCGATCACCTACCGGTTCCCGTTCAGCGTGAACATCAACGTCGGCGACGTCGGCGGGCCGAGCGCGGGGATGATGTTCTCCCTGGGCATCATGGACAAGCTCACCCCCGGAGCCATGACCGGCGGCAAGTCCGTCGCCGGGACCGGGACGATCACCCCCGACGGCGAGGTCGGCCCGATCGGCGGCATCCAGCAGAAGATGGTGGGCGCCCGCAAGGCCGGGGCCACGTTCTTCCTGACCCCCGCCAAGAACTGCGCCGAGGCGCTCGGCGCGGTCCCCGACGGGCTCAGGCTGGTCAAGGTCGAGACGCTCCACGGCGCCGTCCAGGCCCTGGACGCGGTGCGCACGGGATCGGGCGCCCTGCCCGCCTGCTCCGCCGGCTGAGCCCCGGCCGCTCCTGCACCGCGCCGGTCCCTCCGGAATCCGTGCCGTGAACGGGCACCGATCCGGCCCCCCGCGCGTTAGCCGTACTGGGACCGGCACCCGTGGGCACCGTACGCCGACCGCACCGAGCGGCTGAGCGCGACGGGACCTTCACCGGTGTAGGTTGCCAGACACGGACCGTGCTCTTATGACAAGGGGTTGGCCTTGAGCTTCCGGACCCCCGGAGCCGGTAGGGCGATGCGCTTGCCCCGCCGGCCACGACTGCTGCTTCCTGTGGCGATCGCGCTCATCGCGATCGTGGCGTTCTTCTTCCTTTTCGCCGGTATCTTCACCGACTACCTCTGGTACGACTCGGTGGACTACACGGCGGTGTTCTCCGGCGTGATCGTCACTCAGATCCTGCTCTTCGTGGTGGGCGCGGTGGTGATGGTCGGCATCGTGGGCGGCAACATGCTGCTGGCCTACCGGATGCGACCGATGTTCGGCCCCGGGATGTTCGGCGGCGCGAGCGGCGCCGACCGATACCGGATGGCCCTCGACCCGCACCGCAAGCTGATCTTCCTGATCGGCATCGCGGTGCTGGCGCTGTTCGCGGGATCGTCGTTCGGCGGCCAGTGGAAGACCTGGCTCGAGTTCGTCAACGCCGTGCCGTTCGGCGAGACCGACGCGCAGTTCAAGGAGGACCTCTCCTTCTTCATGTTCACCTATCCGTTCATCCGGATGGTGCTGAACTTCCTGTTCACCGCCGTGGTGCTGTCGGCCGTCATGGCCGCGATCGTGCACTACCTGTACGGCGGTTTCCGCCTCCAGTCGCCCGGTGTGCACGCCTCGCGGGCGGCCCGCGCCCACCTGTCGGTGCTGCTCGGCGTGTTCGTGCTGCTGAAGGCGGTGGCCTACTGGTACGACCGGTACGGACTCGTCTTCTCCGACCGGGGGTTCGTCCACGGCGCCTCCTACACCGACGTCAACGCGGTGCTGCCGGCCAAGACCATCCTGGCGATCATCGCCCTGATCTGCGCGGCGCTGTTCTTCGCCGGTGTCATACGGCCCGGCGGCATGCTTCCCGGCGTGGCCTTCGGCCTGCTGGTGCTGTCGGCCATCCTGATCGGCGGGGTCTACCCGGCGCTGGTCCAGCAGTTCCAGGTCAAGCCGAACGAGCAGGCGCGCGAGAAGACGTTCATCGCCCGGAACATCGAGGCCACCAGAAAGGCCTACGGGATCAAGGATTCCGAGGTCATCCCCTACGACGCGCAGGGCGAGGCGAACAACGCCAACGTCAGCGCCGACAGCTCCGTCTCCGGCGTGCGCCTGCTCGACCCGAACCTGGTCGGCAAGACCTACCAGCAGAAGCAGCGGATCCGCGGTTTCTACGACTTCCCGGACAAGCTCGACGTCGACCGCTACCCCGACCCGCAGACGGGCAACATGCGCGACACCGTGGTGGCCGTGCGAGAGCTCAGCGGACCGCCGGCGGAGCAGGACAACTGGATCAACCGCCACCTGGTCTACACCCACGGTTACGGGTTCGTGGCCGCGCCGGGCAACGAGGTCGACGCCGAGGGCCTGCCCAACTTCACCGCCAAGGACATGCCGGTCACCGGCCCCCTGGTGGACCAGACGAAGCTGACCGAGACGCGGATCTACTTCGGCGAGCACCCCTCCGGGTCCGAGTACTCCGTCGTGGGCGGCGACCGGAACCAGGAGCTCGACTATCCGTTCTCCGAGAACAACGGCACCGGCACCGGCCAGAAGAACACCACCTACACCGGCAAGGGCGGCGTGCCCGTCGGCTCGTTCTTCAACCGGATGCTCTACGCGGCCAAGTACGGCGAGATCAACCTGCTGCTGTCGGGTGACATCAGCGACAAGTCCAAGATCCTGTACGAGCGCGACCCCGCCCGGCGCATCGCCAAGGTCGCCCCGTTCCTGAGCCTGGACAACAACGCCTACCCGGCCATCGTGGACGGCAGGGTGGTCTGGATCGTCGACGCCTACACCACCTCCAACGCCTACCCCTACTCCGAGAGCAAGAGCCTGGAGGCGATGACGCGGGACACGGTGACCGACCCGCGCCTGGTGGTGCAGCAGCCGCGCGACCAGATCAACTACATGCGCAACTCGGTCAAGGCCACGGTGGACGCCTACGACGGCACCGTGAACCTCTACACCTGGGACGAGAGCGACCCGATCCTGAAGACCTGGACCAACGCGTTCCCCGGCGTCATCAAGCCGAAGAACGAGATCTCCGACAGCCTGGAGCAGCACCTGCGCTACCCCGAGGCGCTGTTCAAGGTCCAGCGCGACGTGCTGTCCCGCTATCACATCGAGGACCCGGACGCCTTCTACAGCGGCCAGGACTTCTGGAACGTCCCGAACGACCCGTCGGGCGGTGACGTCAAGCAGCCGCCGTACTACCTGTCGGTCAAGATGCCCGGCTCGCCGAACCCGTCCTTCTCGCTGACCACCACGTTCGTGCCGCGCCAGGGTCCCAACCTGGCGGCGTTCATGGCCGTGAACGCGACGCCGGGAGACGACTACGGGAAGCTGCGCATCCTGCGCATGCCGTCCAACACGACGGTCGCCGGTCCGGGCCAGGTGCAGAACAACTTCCAGAACAAGTTCTCCGGTGAGCTCAACGTGCTGGGCCTGGGCCAGTCCAAGGTCCGGTACGGCAACCTGCTGACCCTGCCCTTCGCCGGCGGCCTGATCTACATCGAGCCGGTCTACGTGGAGATCGCGGGAGGCTCCGGCCAGGAGCCGTACCCGATCCTGCGCCGGGTGCTGGTGGGATACGGCAGCAAGGTGGGCTCGGCCAACACCCTGGAAGACGCTCTGAAGCAGGTCTTCGCCGACGCCGGCCGGTTGCCGACCACGCCTGACAACGGCCAGCCGAACCAGCCGGATCAGCCGGATACGCCGCAGCAGCCGAACCTGTCGGAGGAACAGCTGGCCAAGGCCATCGACGACGCGCAGGCCGCCTACGACGAGGCCCAGGCGGCGCTGGCCAAGGACCCGCCGGACTGGGTGGCGTACGGCAACGCGCAGAAGAAGCTGGCCGACGCGCTGAAGAAGCTGGAGGGCGTGAGCCTGCCCAACGCGACGCCGACGGCCACGCCGTCTCCCACGGCGAGCGCGACCCCGTCCCCGTCCGGGACTCCCAGCCCGTCGGCGACGCCCTCGGCGTCACCGTCACCGAGTTCCTAGGAAGGTTCCCCTGAGGGTTCCAAGGAGGGCGCGAGGCTGATCGATTCGCATCCATCCCCGAAGGACGGTAGTGTTGAGACACACACCGACGCGGGGTGGAGCAGTTCGGTAGCTCGCTGGGCTCATAACCCAGAGGTCGCAGGTTCAAATCCTGTCCCCGCTACCACGGGAAGGCCCGGATCTCATCGAGATCCGGGCCTTCTGCCATGCGGGGCCGATCTGGCATCCTTAGTCAATTTGCCCTCGGCGCCGAGAGTGGGTAGTGTTGAGACACACACCGACGCGGGGTGGAGCAGTTCGGTAGCTCGCTGGGCTCATAACCCAGAGGTCGCAGGTTCAAATCCTGTCCCCGCTACCACGGGAAGGCCCGGATCTCATCGAGATCCGGGCCTTTCACTTTTCCGGGGTACCTTCGGCCGAGATTACATGATTACATGTGATCGACCCGACCTCGCCCCCGAAGGGTGGACCGATGATCGTCGAGTACATCCGCTATCGCATCCACGCCGATCGCGCCCAAGAGTTCGAGACCGCCTACCGGCGGGCGGCCGTCCCCCTGGCGAACGCCCCCCAGTGCGTCGACTACGAGCTCACCCGGTGCGTGGACGAGCCCGCCTGCTACGTCCTGCGCATCACCTGGACCTCCGCCGAGGATCACCTTGAGGGCTTCCGCAAGGGCCCCGACTTCCCGGCCTTCCTCGCGGAGATCCGGCCCTACGTCACGGACATCGAGGAGATGCGCCACTACGAGGTCACCGGAGTCCGGGGCCGGGGCTCCTCGGTGCCGACGCTCTACGACTGGGCCGGCGGAGCCGAGGCTCTCGACCGGCTCACCGAGACCTTCTACGGGCTCGTGCGCAAGGACGAGCTGATCGGCCCGCTCTTCGCGCACATGGATCCCGGGCATCCGCGCTATGTGGCCATGTGGCTCGGCGAGGTCTTCGGCGGCCCCGACCGCTACACACGCGAACGCGGGGGCTATCCGCACATGCTCTCGCAGCACCTGGGCAAGGGGATCACCGAGCCGCAGCGCCGGCGCTGGGTGAACCTGCTCCTCGACGCGGCCGACGAGGTGGGCCTGCCGGGTGACCCGGAGTTCCGCGCGGCCTTCCTGGGCTACATCGAGTGGGGGACACGGCTGGCCTTCGCCAACTCCCAGCCGGGGGCCGCCCCGCCGGCCCAGGCTCCGGTGCCGCACTGGGGCTGGGGTGTGGCGCCGCCGTATATCCCGAAGGGCTGAGGCTCAGTGCCCCGGGGCCCGGGGGTGAGAGGAGCGCGTGCTCAGGCCCTGACCCGGCGGTGCCGGGGGGTGAACCTCGGCTCGGTACGGCGCAGCAGCAGCCCGGCCTTGTAGAAGGCCCAGCCGATGAGGAAGACCCCCAGAAGGGCCTGGCCGATCCGGGCCCACATCGAGAGCTGCTCGGCCGCGAAGACCATGACGCCGAGCCAGAGAGTCCCGAAGCCACCCACGAGGACGGTCGCCGTCCAGTTCATCCCCCGCTGCCACATGCCTGGAGTCTCGCAGATATCAGTTCAAGGCCAGGTCAACGATGAGGAATGCCTCAGTGGGGGAGAGTACGGCTGCTACCTGCACACTTTCGGACACGAGGCGCTGCGCCCGTCGTCCTCATCGGGCTCTGCTCCAGGCATGCCAGCAAAGCCGCCGCGGTGTGCGCATCGGCCAGCACCCGGTTCACCTCATCGTCGGTCCCCGGCAACTGGCCACGCTTGGCGAGCTCGTCGGTGAGGAAGGTGAGAGGCTCCGGGTAACCCGCCCGCTGCGCGGCGACCGTCGCCCGTGCGGCGGTGAGGAGGCGCAGATAGTAGGCGCGCAGAGTGGCCTCGCGCATCCTCGCGACCTCCAGGTCGTCCAGCAGGGATCGGGCGACTCGGAGCAGGTCGCCGGGGCGATCGGCCTCCGCAGTGATGTGCGCGCGGATGTCGTCGAACTCCGAGCGAGTCATGGTGCTCACCTCCGTGGCGGGGCCAGAGTTCTGACCCTCGTGCCTATTCATATCCAGACCCGATTGCGGATGGCTTGACGTCTGGTTGCGCGCTCCGACAGGTTTGGGACGCTTGAGCCCCGGGGATGGTTGGCAAGTTGTCTCTGGGACCCCAGAGTCCTGCTAATGTTCTTCCTGCGGGGCGAGTCCCCGCACCCTCCTCTCTAT
>NZ_BOOK01000103.1 GCF_016863195.1 Paraplanobispora takensis
CCCCCGGCTTGCCGTTCAGCACCCGGCTCACCGTCGCCTCGCTGACCCCGGCCTGGACGGCGATGTCGGCCAGCCGCGTGCCCGCCCCCTCGGGGCGTGACCGGGAGATCTGCGTCACTTCACCGTCCATCAGGAGTACCTCACCATGGGGCCGGGTGAGGTGCAAGCCGAACGGGGACCGGTCGGCCTGGGCAAACCCGGCCGCGAAACTTCTTTCAGAAAGTTTCCGAAAACTCTAACATCCCGTGCTCGACGACGCAGCGAATGCCCGAAAAAAGGGGATCCGGCGAGGGGACGAAGACAGGGAGACACAGATGTAACCAGGAGATTTGTAATTTCTAACGACATCTATGGACACATGGGCAAGCGGCACGATGTACTACCTCATCAATCACAGGGTCGATCCGGGCATCGTCGTCCGGGAGGAACGAGCGCGCATGAGTACCGTCGTGCTGGACAACGTGACCAAGGTGTACCCGGGCGGGTACCTTGCGGTCGATCGTATGAACCTGCGCGCCGACGACGGAGAGCTTCTCGTCCTATTGGGGCCCTCCGGCTGCGGGAAGTCCACCCTGCTGCGGATGATCGCAGGGCTGGAGGAGGTCACCTCCGGTGACCTGTGGCTGGGCGGCGAGCTGGCCAACGACCTGGCGCCGCGCGACCGCGACGTCGCCATGGTCTTCCAGAACGGCGCGCTCTACCCGCATCGCACGGTGCGCGGCAACCTCGCCTTCCCGCTGGAGATCTCCAAGACGGATCCCGCGGTGGTCAGGGACCGCGTCACCGAACTCTCCAAGGCGTTGCACATCGACGAGACGCTCGACCGTCGTCCTGGAACGCTCTCAGGCGGCCAGCGGCAGCGCGTCGCGATGGGCCGCGCGATCGTCCGCCAGCCCTCGCTGTTCCTGATGGACGAGCCGCTGTCCAACCTGGACGCCGGCATGCGCACCGAGCTGCGCATGGAGATCTCCTCGCTGGTCCGCGCCCTCGGGGTGACCACGATCTACGTGACGCACGACCAGGTCGAGGCGCTGACCCTGGCCGACCGGATCGCCATCATGAACCGGGGCGTGCTCCAGGACGTCGGCACCCCCGGCCAGGTCTACAACGACCCGGCCACCGCCTTCACCGCCGCCTTCCTCAACTCCCAGCAGCTCAACCTGCTCTCGGCGACCGTCCGCACGCCGCAGAACCAGTTCATCCTGCTGGACTTCGGGCCGCACCAGATCATGATCCCCTGGACCGACCCGCGCGCCTACGCGATCTCCCAGCACGTCGGCAACCAGATCATCGTCGGGCTGCGCCCCGACTGCCTCGCCCCGGTCCCGGACACCTTCGAGGGCCCGACCTTCCTCGGGCGCGTACGGGCCCTGGAGTATCACGGCCACGAGTGGCTCGCCTACGTCGAGACCGGGATCACCTCCGTCGCCGTCCCCGAGCCCCCGGACCCGCGGCTGCACACCCGCAACGGCGCGGACGCCTCCCAGGGCAGCAGGATCCGCTCGATGATGCGCCGGCTGCTCCCCGGTTCGGAGGAGGAGGCGGGGCCCCAGTACGAGAGCCAGGAGCAGCCCGGAGGCACCCACCGCCGGGCCGACCTGATCGTGCGCGTCGGCTCCCGCCCGATCTGGCGGGCCGGCGAGCCGGCCCGGGTCGGCGTCGACGCCACCCGCCTGCTGCTGTTCACCGTCGACGGCTCCCGCATCGACCCGCCGCACCGCTGAACCGGCAGGCGCACCGGGACCCCGGGAACGGGCCTCAGGAGGCGATGGTGGAGACGATCTCCAGTACCCGGTTGGCACGGTCCACCTCGGCTCGATGGAACGGCGGGCCCTCGGTGCGGGCCAGCACCACGTGCAGGGACACGCCGGGGACCGGCAGGCTCATCAGCCGGTAGGGACCCGAGGCCAGCACCGCCGGGCGCAGGGGCGTGAGGTCGCCGATCTTGACGCCGACGAGACCGCCGCTCTCGTCGAGCTCCTGCGGCGCCTGCCAGCTGCGGTGGATCAGGTGGCCGTCTCCGGACGACAGGGCGACGGCCCACTCGGCCTCGACGAGGCCGGGCACGGCGTCCACGAACGTGGCGTACGCCCTGGAGGGCTCGGCGGCCACATGGCGCAACAGATCGTAGTCGGGAGCGGCCCCCGGGGTCTCCCGGGTGGGCCACACACCCTCGACCCGCATCCCGGGGATCACCGACAGGCGGTCGCGGACGGTCTCCGCGGACGGGGTCCCGGGCCAGGAGACGATGAAGTCGTCCACCGCCCGTCCGGTCTCCCGCTCCAGAACCGTCACCTGGAGAATGTCCGCACCGAGCGTGCCGAGCACCCGGGCGACCTGACCCAGGGCGCCCGGCCTGTCCGGGAAGGACACCCGTAGCCGCAGTATCATCGCCGATCACCTCTCTTCGGGCACAAGGGTGTCCTGCGCAGGTTTCGCGGATGTTCTCAGGTGATGTCCAGGATATGTCGTGAGGTGTGGCGGTTCCCGGCGGGGCCTCGGAGGCCGCGACCGCCCCTGTTCGGCCGTGTACCGGAACGAGATCCGATCGACCCCGTCAACCGGGCCGCGGGCGAGCACGCGTACGGCCCCGCCCGGCAGGCCGGGCATCACCACCCCGGCGTCCGCTCCACAGCCGTCGACGATCCGTGCGGAGGCGACAGACCGGCCGGTGGCTCGGTAGTGGCAGATCTCGGAGGTCAACGCCGCCAAGCGCCGGGCACGCGGCGCAGGCGCTTGGCTCCGAGGCTCGCCCGGCTTCGGGCTCTGCCCGTCAGTTCTGGTACGCGCCGGCGTCCGGGTTGGCGGGCAGGGACTTGCCGGCCATGTCGTGGGCCAGGGAGGCACCGCCGTACCAGGCGGCGCTGAGCTTGCGGCCGCGGCCCTGGGCCGGTGAGCCGGGCTCCAGGCGCAGGCTCTTGGTGCTGCTGAAGCGCGGCCTGGCCACGATGGAGCGGGGGCCGAGCTTGAACTTCATCGAACGGCCGTAGTAGAGGCTTCCGGCCTCGTCGGCGCCCTTGCCGTCCTCGAAGCCCATCTCTCCGCCGACCACGATGACGTTGTTGCGGAGCTTGAGGATCGAGGGCGAGCAACCGTCGTGGCAGGACCAGCCGATGGTCTCGCGCTCGGGCAGATAGACCGAGTTGTGCACCGCGATCGTGTCCTTGACCGGGCCGACGACGTGCCGGGCGCCCCGGGTGACCAGGAAGGAGCCGCGCTTGCGGGTGGAGGTCACCACGTTGTGGGCGAAGATGTTGCCGGTGGCGGTCTTGCCCTTCTTCGCGCCGAGCTCGACGAAGGTCTCGTTGTTGCGGGCGACGTTGTGGGTGACGCGGTTGCGGTCGCCGTTGAACACCTCGATGGCGGCCCCGTCGGTGCCGTAGTCGTGACTGCGCGCGTAGCTGCCGGTGATCAGGTTGCCGGTGATGAGGTTGTCGTCCCCGTTGAGCAGCACGCCGAAGGCGCCGGAGTCGTCGTCGCCGCCGCTGTCGTTGACGCTCATCTGGTTGTTGTCGGTCAGAATGCTGTCCTCGACGGTGTTGCGGGAGCCGGTGATCTGCACGCCGGTCACGTTGCGGTCGGCGTAGACGGAGTCGAGCAGGTTGTTGTCACCGCTGATCTCGAAGCCGGCCCACGCGCACTTGCTGGTGCGCAGCCCGGTGATCCGGACGTTGGACCCGCTGACCACCACGCAGCTGCCCTCCGTGGTGGTGATCTTCGGGGAGATGCCCCCGCCGTACGTCGCCACGATGATCGGCGAGGCGGCGGTGCCCTTGCCGCTCAGCGTGAGCGTGCCCGTCCAGGTGTTCCCGCGCTTGAACCGGACGGCGTCACCGGGGCCCAGGTCGGCGGAGTTGACGGCGTCCAGGGACTTCCAGGCCGTGGCGGCGGAGGTGCCTGCGGCGGAGTCGTCGCCCTTGCGCGCGTCGACGTAGTAGGTCTTTCCCGCCGCGTAGGCCCGCCCCTCCGCGTAGGTCGCCTCCTTCGCGTAAGTGGCCCCCGCCGCGTAGGTGGCTCCTGCCGTCCCCGCCGTCACCGCCGACGCGGCCGGAGCGGGCACGAGCAGCCCTCCGGCCACCAGCGCCCCCAGCAAAGGAACGGTCCACCGCCTGCTCGGCACCATCCGGGCACACTCCATCACGCTCACGGAATCACGCTCGTGGAATCGCGACCACGGAATCCGACCACGGAATCACGGTCACGGACGCGAAAAGGTCTGCATGGATCCTTTCACACGGATTGCCGTAATCACCGTTTTGAGACCCGACGCCCAGCCAACCGTTACCGCACTCCGAAGCCGCTTTTTCCATGAAGCGCGGAGCCTTGGGGGGAAACGGGCCGGGACCCGCCTCAGCGCACGATCTTCGGGCCGGAGCCCGTCGAGCCGCGCACGATGAACTCCGGCTGGAAGATCAGCTCGGAGTGCTGGCCCGGGGTGCCAGCGATGGCCTCCAGCAGCGTGTGCACCGCGGCGGTCACCATGGACTGCACGGGCTGGCGCACGGTGGTCAGCGGCGGGTCGGTGAACGCGATCAGCGGCGAGTCGTCGTATCCCACGATCGAC
>NZ_BOOK01000104.1 GCF_016863195.1 Paraplanobispora takensis
CCGGATGGCATGACGGATCCGGGGACACCGGCCGTCCCCGTTGCCGATCCCCGGGGGACAGGTGCGGGACCTGCCATTGACATTCATCAGCGGCAGGTCCCGGATGGCGCGGCCTCAACGGTTGCGCCCCGCTCCGGCTCACCCACTCGGGGTACATCGTATGCTTCCGACCCAGCCGCCGCCGGCGCGCCTGGCTGCCACTGCCGGTGCTGACGACCGTGGTCGCCGTGGTCGCCGTGGTCGCCGTCTGCGCGGCGGTGCAGGCTTTCACCCCGGGCCTGATGCCCGCGGGCACCGTTGCGTTCCATCCGAACAGACCCCGAACCCACCCCCGCCATCTATCGACGGTTCCTCACAGCACGTGTGCGGATCCGGCTTCCCGGTGAGAGTTCCCAGGTGAGAACCCCTTTCCCGGGGGAATGGCGCAGGTCGGGGGAGGGGGACTCATGACGGGGTCTTCGAGCGGGGCAGGAGCGGCATCGGACAGGACGGAATCGGCGGGCACGGCCCGGGACGGG
>NZ_BOOK01000105.1 GCF_016863195.1 Paraplanobispora takensis
GGGCACGGCCCGGGACGGGCCCGCCCGCCGGTGGATGGCGGCGCGCTGGGCGATACCCGTCCTGGTGGGAGTGGTCATTTATCTGCTGCCGCAGCCCGAGGGCGTCAAGCCCGGCGGGTGGGCGGTCCTGGCCGTCTTCGCGGCCACCGTCCTGGGCCTGATCCTGCAGCCGATGCCGCTGGGGGCGGTCGCTCTGACCGGGCTCACCGTCATAATGATCACCGGGATCCTGGAACCGGCGGTGGCGCTGAGCGGGTTCGCCGAGCCGACGATCTGGCTGATCGTGGCCGCGTTCTTCATCTCGGTGGCGTTCACCAAGACCGGTCTGGGACGGCGCATCGCGCTGCTGTTCGTCTCGGTGCTCGGCAAGCGCAGCCTCGGGCTGGCCTACGGGGTGGCGCTGACCGACCTGGTGCTCGCCCCCGCCACGCCCAGCAACACCGCCCGTTCCGGCGGCGTGGTGTATCCGATCATCGTCTCGCTCAGCGAGCAGGCGGGCTCCTGGCCGGACGAGGCGACCCGCCGCCGGCTGGGGGCCTATCTGACGATCACCGCGATCAGCGTCAACACCATCACCAGCGCCATGTTCGCCACTGCCATGGCGGCCAATCCGCTGGCGCAGAAGTTCGCCGGGGAGCAGGGCATCGAGATCAGCTGGCTGGACTGGGCGCTCGCCGCGAGTGTGCCCGGGCTGCTGGCCCTGGTCGTGATACCGGCGCTGCTGTACCGGATCTACCCGCCGGGGCTGCGCGACACTCCGCAGGCACCCGGCCAGGCCCGGGCCCAGCTGGCCGAGCTCGGGCCGATGTCCCGCCACGAGAAGATCATGGCGGGCGTGTTCGTGCTGTTGCTCCTGTTGTGGTCGTTGGGCAGTCAGCTGTGGGGGCTGCCGGCCACCGCCAGCGCGTTCGTCGGCGTCACCCTGCTACTCGTCACCGGCGTGCTCACCTGGGGCGACCTGGAGCGGGAACGGTCGGCCTGGACCACGCTGACGTGGTTCGCGGTGCTGGTGATGATGGCGAGCCAGCTGCAGAAGCTCGGGGTGATCGGCTGGTTCAGCGAGGTCATCACCGGTGCCACCGGCGGCATGCGCTGGGAGGCCGCCTTCGTCTTGCTCACCGTGGTCTACTTCGTCTCCCACTACGCCTTCGCCAGCAACACCGCCCATGTGGCCGCGATGTACGGGGCGTTTTTGGCTGCGGCTGTGGCCACCGGGGCGCCCCCGGTGATGTCGGCTCTGGTGCTGGGGTTCATCGGCTCCCTGTACGGCGGGCTGACCCACTACGCCTCAGGTCCGGCGCCGGTGCTGTTCGGCGGGGGATATGTGACGCTGGCCGAGTGGTGGCGGCTGGGGGCGATCGTCGCCGTTGCCAACGTCGCGGTGTGGATGGCCGCGGGGGCCGCCTGGTTCAAGATCCTGGGCGCCTGGTGAGCCCGAACGTTGTCGTCGTTGCCCGACCGCCACTGTTCAAAGACGAAGACCAGGAGCGAGGAGGCGATCTGGACGGCATGCGGTGCCGTCGATGTCGGCGACCCGTCGAACCGTGATGCCACGGTGGCGCGCAAGAAGCCGGACGACCCGACAGATCAGCAGCTGGTCGATCAGGCCCGTGCCGAGGATGTGGAGCTGGTGGGTGAGAACGGACCGCTGGGCCGGTTGACCGAGCTGGTGCCGGAGTCCGCACAGGACGGCATGACGGACCCGGGCACACCGGCCGTCCCCGTTGCCGATCCCCGAGGGATAGGTGCGGCACCTGCCGCTGACATTCGTCAGCGGCAGGTGCCAGACAGCACAACATCAACAGTTGCGCCCCGCTCCGGCTCACCCGCTCAGGAGCACTCCGGGTACGGTGCCCGTCAGCCGGTGCCGAGGTAGGCGAGCCGCTCCTGGTACTCCTCGGTGGAGATCTCGCCCTTGGCGTACCGGTCGGCCAGCACCTCACGCGCGCGTTCCACGCCCGGGCGTCCGGCCGGCCGCGACGGCCGCCGGTCAGAGGCAGCACGGATGACCAGCCAGACTCCCAAGGCGATGAGGCTCACCCACACCAGCATCATGAGCGAGCCCCACAACCATGCCGATCCGCCGCCCCACATGTGGTGGCCCCAGCCGTCCCACGGGCCGGCGGCCATAGGCAACGCGTTCATGGCAGCCTCCTTCCCTTGCCTCCCTCCAGCGTTCACGGCTGGATCCGGGGGTGAAAGGACCAAAAGTCCCCCAGCCGGGGAGCGGAAGGCCCTGCTCCGGCAGGAGGCGGCGCGGGAGTCTGAAGGTGGCCATCGCCGTGGTGAGCGAGCCGCTGCCGCTGTCCCGCCCGCCGTGGTCGATAACGTTCGTCACCGGCCCGGCCGGTGACGTGCTCGGGATGGTCGTCGTCCTGGACCATCTGGTGGCCGACGGCGTCGGCGGGTTCACGCGCTGCGCGACCCCACCCGAGACGGACTGGCCGCCTCCTCCCAGACCGGAGTCGTGATCGAGGAGAGCGCCGTGCCCATGCCGCCGCCGGTGGCGGCGGCATGCGAGCTGCTCGGGCTGGATCCGCTGCACGTGGCCGATGAGGGCTGTCTGGTGGCCTTCGTCGCCCCGGCGGCGTGCCGGCGGCCATGCACGTGCTGCCCGAGCGGGACGCAGGCCCGCCGCATCGGCCGGGTGACCTCCGAGCACTCGAGCCGGGTCGTTATACGGACCCTGCTCGGCGCAGCTCGGGCCGTGGACATGCTGGTCGGCGAGCAGCTTCCACGCATCTGCTGAACCGTCCTTGCGCCGTTGTGCGGGTTCCGGCGTTTTCGCGCGGCCGGCCTGCCCACATCGGCCCGGCTCATACGGCTTCCGCCCCCGGCGTCGAACAGGGGGAGCCTGCGCGGAACTACTGGTCGGCCCAGCCCGGGTTGTCGTCGGTGTTCCACTGGATCTCGTCGATGACATCGACCACGCCGTTGACCCGCAGCGCCATGCGTGCGGCGATCTGCGCCTCGCCGCGCCGCTCCATGCGGCCGGTCAGCCTCACCACACCCTGGTGCACGGCGATCTCCACATGAGAGGTGTCCACCCACAGGGAACGGTCCAGGACATCGGCGCGGATCTCCTGGGCGATGTCGGCGTCCGGTCGGACGAACACCTTGATCAGGTCGTGGCGGCTGACGATGCCCTCCAGCTTCCCGTCCTGGTCGACCACGGGCAGGCGCTTGACGCCGTGCTCGTCCATCAGCCGCATCGCGTACACCACGGCCGAGTGCGGGCCGATGGTGACGGCGGGGAAGGTCATCAGCTCGGCGGCGGTCTCCCCGCGCGCCTTGTCGGGACCGGTGCCCTTGTCGTGGCCCAGGCGGTGGCGCAGCCGGGCGCGCAGCGGCGGCCGGTAGCCCTCCCGGTAGAACTGCTCCATCTCACTGCGTTGCCCGCCGTGTGGGCAGGGCCGGAAGTCATCCGCCGCCGGGCCCTCGCGCCCTTTTCCAGGGTCCTTGGCCTCTATGGCGCGCGGTGGCCGCGCTAA
>NZ_BOOK01000106.1 GCF_016863195.1 Paraplanobispora takensis
CGTCGTCGAAGAGCAGTTCGTCCTTGTTGGAGGGGGTCAGCCGCTTGAGCGAGAGCTCGGGCTTGTGCAGGATGACCTGCCGGAGCCGGCCGACCTCGGAGTCGACGTGGAACCTCATCGCAGCTCTCCCTCGACCCGTGCGATCTCCTTCGGCCCGTACTCACCGCGCGAGGCCTTGACCCAGATGTAGACGGGGATCCCCGCCAGGAGCATGAGCGTTCCCTGGAAGACCGCGTCGCCGCCGGCGCCGAAGATCATCCAGAAGGTGAACAGCAGGGCCACGGCGGCCAGCGTCATGTTCCAGCCCAGGCTCCTCCCGCCGCCCCTGCGCTCCCCGGCGGCCAGCCAGAACAGCTGGGCGGCGGCGGAGAACAGGTAGGGCACGACCGTGGTGAAGGTCGCCAGCAGCAGGATCGTGTTGAAGGCGTTCTCCGCGGCGAAGGCCGTGACGAACGTGACCGAGGTCAGGATCGTGCCGACGACGATTCCGACCCACGGCACGTTGCCGGCGCGCATCCGGGTGAACATCCTCGGGAACAGGCCGTCGCGCGCGGCGGCCATCGGCATCTCCGCGACCAGGAGGGTCCAGCCGTTCAGCGCGCCGATGCCGGAGATGATCGCGAAGGCGGCCATCACCGTGCCCCAGGCGCTGCCGCCGAACATCGCGTTGATCGCGTCGGCGAAGGGCGCGGTGGAGCCCACCAGCTTGTCGTGGGGGACGGTGCCGAAGACCGCGACGGTGCCGAGCATGTACAGCGCCGCGCAGGCCAAGGTGCCGTAGACGCTGGCGCGGCCGACGTTGCGCTCGGGGTCCTTGACCTTCTCGGCCGCGATGCTGGCGCTCTCCACACCGGAGTAGGCGAACAGCACCAGGGCCGCGGCCACCGAGATCGCCCCGATCCACGAGCCGTCCGTGGCGTTGAACGGGCCGAAGTTGTCCGACTGGACGAAGAACAGGCCGACGATCGCCACGAAGACCAGCGGGGCGAACTTCAGGATGGTCGTCACCAGCTGGAACAGGCTCATCTTGGTGACGCCCGCCAGGTTGATCAGCGCCGGGATCCACAGGCCGACCAGCCCGATGACCACCTGGGCGCCGGTGCCGCTCCAGTCGAGGCCGAAGGCGGCCTCGGCGAAGTAGACGACGTAGCCGACCCACGCGACGGCGATGCCCGCGTTGCCCGCCCAGGCGGTGATCCAGAACGACCAGGCGTTGAGGAATCCCGGGAACTCGCCGAAGGAGTCGCGGGCGTAGGCGTACGGCCCGCCCGAGGCGGGGATGCGCCGGCCGAGCCGACCGAAGACGACGGCGAGGGCGAGCGAGCCGAGGGTGACGATGCCGAACGCCAGGATGCTGACCGTCCCGAAGGCCGCCAGCGAGGCCGGGAGCAGGAAGATCCCGGTGCCCACGATGTTCCCGACGACCAGGGCGGTGGCCTGGAGCAGTCCTAACCGGGGTTCCTTCCCGGCTTCCGCGGCCGTTCCGCCGGATCCGGCGGGGCGATCAGCGGCGGCCGCTTCGGTGAGCAGACCGCCTTGTTTCTCGTTCATGGTGCTTCCCGTTGGTGATGCCATGACCACCTGCCGCTCGGCGGTGGCCCTCTCGGCATGGACGGCGCGATGGCCGGTGACCGTCCCGGGTCTCGTGTGACCCGTGGTGCGTCTGTCCAGCAGCCGGGAACCTGTCACCATTTGACCGTTTTTCGGGATTCCAGGTCGTAGGAAAACAGCCTTTATACGTGGGACCTTCGTCCCTCGTTTCCCACTTCACCCGTCCTTCGCCGGGGCGCTTCAGTCCCTGTTCGAGGCCGCCAGCGCGGCGGCACCGCCCACGATCTCCGTGAGCTCGGTGGTGATCTCCGCCTGCCGGGCCTCGTTGGCCTGCCGGGTCAGCGCGCCGATCAGCTGCCGGGCGTTGTCGGTGGCCGCCGTCATGGCCGTACGCCGGGCCGCGTGCTCGGCCGCCGCGGAGATCAGCAGGATGTGCCAGATGCGGGCGTCGACGTACTTGTGCAGCAGGACGTCCAGGACGACGCCCGCGGACGGCTCGAAGGCGAACGGCGCCCGCACGGGCGGCTCGTGCCCCTGCGGGGCCTCGCGCTCCTCGACCTCGATGGGCAGGAGCCTGCGGACCACCGTCCGCTGGGTCAGCATCGAGACGAACTCGGTGAACACCACGTGCACCTCGCCGACTCCGCCCTCCGCGGTCGGCGTGTCGTAGGCCGTCGCGAGCGTCCGGCCGATCTCGGCCGCGACGTCGTAGACGGGGGCGCCGGAGGCGCCCTGCCACACGCGGACCGTCGGCCGGCCGCGGAAGCGGTACCACTCGATGCCCTTGCGCCCGGTCACGTAGAAGACCGGCTCCTTGCCCTGCCGGCGCAGCAGGGCGGCCAGCGCCTCCGCGTGCCGGAGCACATTGTGGTTGTAGCCGCCGCAGAACCCGCGGTCGCCGGTGACCAGCAGCACCGCCACCCGCGAGGTGTCGGGACGGCGGTTGAGCAGCGCGTGGTCGGCGTGCGGATGATGGGTGAGCAGAGTCGAGGCCGCCCGGGTGATCTCACGGGCGTACGGCTCGGCGTCATGCGCCCGGTCGCGGGCCTTGGAGACCCGGGAGGTGGCGATGAGCTCCTGCGCCCTGGTGATCTTCGCTATGGACCGGACGGACTTGATCTTCTGTCGAATCGCCCGAAGCTGCCCGGCCATGGCTCGCCCCCTGAACTATCCGCAGATGGTTACGATACGTAGGATTTCAACTACCCGCCGAACGGGCCGGTCACCCTTCGTTCCCGATCCCGGTGAGACTCTCGCTCACAGGTAGGGAAGGGGCGCGGCGACGAGGTCGTCGACCGTGTAGGTCACGGCGTCCTCGACGTCCGTCACGCCGTCGACCTCCTCGACCGCCGCCACGAGCGGAGCGATCTGCGAGCACAGCGCCACCTGCCCGCCCAGGGTGACCACACCGTCCTTGACGGCGACGGTGACCTCGTCGGTGGCGAAGCCGAGGCCCGCCAGCGCGCGGACGACCTCCCGGCGCAGATCGGCCGCCGAGCGCATGAAGACCTTCAGCAGGTCGCCCTGGTGGACGGTCCCCACGATCTTGCCGGTCACCGCGTCGATCACCGGCAGCTGCTTGATCCGGTGATCGTGCATCAGCCGGGCCGCCTCGCGCACCGGCGTCCCCGCCGTCACCGTGATCGCCGGGCTGCTCATGATCTGACCGGCGTAGGCCCCGGCCGCCTTGTGCTGCTCCTGACGGCGCCGGCGGCTCGGGAAGAACCCCTCACCGTGCCGGTGGCTCGTCTCCTTGAGCAGGAGGTCGTCCTCCGACACCACGCCCACCGGACGGCGGTCGGCGTCGATCACCGCCACCGCGCCGACCTTGAAGCGCTGCATCGTGGCGACCAGCTCGGCGAAGGAGGCATCCTGCCGGACCGCGATGGCGACCATGCCCATGACGTCTTTGACCTGCATTTTGATCATTCCCTCTCTCTGCGTAAGGCTCCCGCCGTACAGCGGTCGCATCTCGGG
>NZ_BOOK01000107.1 GCF_016863195.1 Paraplanobispora takensis
AAGTGGTTGTTTTTGAACGGTGATCTTGAATCGAGAGCGTCGTCGAGCTAGCGGACAGACCTGGTCAGGAGCAGTCTGGGATCGTGGCCACGAGTGCATCAACGCGGCGGGTCTGCCCCGGGTGCGGCCAGGAGTTGCCGGGCCGGGCGCGGCGGGATGCGATCTACTGCAGCTCGGCCTGTCGGGCCCGGCATTGGCGCTGGGTCCGACGCACCCGCCGCGCTGTGATGACCGTGGTCGATGCCTCGCCGGCCAGCCGGTCGAGCTGTCTGGAGTGCGGGGCGATCTGGGTGACAGGAATCGATCACCGCTTTGGGGCGGTGTTTTGCTCACGACGGTGTAAGACCCGGGCCCGTCGGCGGCGTCAAGCCGCGGGGGAAGCCGTTCGCTCACAGGGCACCGTGCCCGCTCCGCGAACGGCTCAGTGATCGACGAGGCGCTGATTGGCGGGACCGGAAAAGACCTTGGCGCAGGGGATTGTCACATGATGTGATCAAGCGCACACTGGCGGCACCGCACCGATGTTCTGTCCCTTCCTATGCGAGGAGGCGGGGAACATGGGCGCGACCATGGTCGGGCATGTGGCCCTGGAGCGGTATCAGGAACTGGTCGAGCGCACGCGGCAGCTGGTGGAGACCGTCGGCCGGGCCCAGTTCGAGATCGGCGACAACGCGCTGGAGATCGCTCCGATGCAGGAGCGGGGCGGATCCCATCCGCTGGCGGGCATTGATGACACGTACGACATCTCCGAGATCCTGGCGACGTTCGCCGACGACGTGGGCCTGGCGGCCGCCACCATCAAGGAGTACCGGTGGACCTCATCGCGCTGGCCGGCCCAATACCGGCAGGTCGGGGTATCACACAAGGTGCATCGCATCCTGGCGGCGATCAGCGATGAGCAGGCGCGCTGGCGGCAGATCACCCGGCCGCCGCTCGATGAGCGCACCGGCCACTGCCGCTGGACGCCCGATGCCGCCAGTCGCATCGTCGGCTACCAGGTCGAACGCCCGGTGTCGGTGAAGGAGAAGGTCCGCGCCATCCACGATCTGGCCGGCGATGAGGAAGTCGCCGCAACCGTGGCCACCGATCTGCTGCGCCGGCCCGCGGTCGCGCACCAGGCCATGGCCGATGACACCGCCAAGCACATGGTCAACCGCGCCCAATACAACCAGGCGCACCAGGCCGCCGAGCCGGCGCGCCGGGCGGTCGCCCCGGCGCTGCGGCGGGTGGAGCACACGCTGGGGTTCATCGATCTGGTCGGGGCGTGCGCGGCGTTCGTGGCCGCGGGCGGCCGGATCGTGCCGGCCTTGCGCGGGCGCTCCTTCACCGATACCGAGCGCGCCAGCGTGCACAAGAACCTGGCCCGGGTCCGCTCCACCGCCGATTGGATCGAAACGGCCATCGACACCGGGGACACCACGCTCGATGAAGGGCTGGTCGCGCTGCTGCGCGACCGGTAACCGCAACGGGCACCCCTGATGAGCCGGTCCGGCGGCCGGCTGGCCGCCAACGTCTGTGCCGAGCGCGTGCTTCTGGCCCTGAGCGAGGCCCGGCCCGCCGGGCTGAGCACCAAGCAGCTGGTGGCCGCCACCGCTCTGAGCCCCTACCAGGTGCGCAAGGGCCTGCTCTACATCCGCGAGATCGCCGCCATGGCGAACCTGACCCCGATCACCTGGACTGCCGGGCAGGGCTGGAAGCTGTCGGCCGATCCAGCCGAATGGACTGCTTATGCCATCGCGGTCTTCCACCAGCTGCTGACCCGCACCTCCCGGCTGATCACCTCCACCATCGCGCCGCACGCCGCCGCGCTGCCCGGCGATGACAACGCGCAGATGGTGCTGGATCAGATCACCGGGATCAAGGCCACGCTGACCTTGCTGACCCGGGGACGCTGAGCCGATGCGCCGGCGCCGCTACCCCTCCGATGCCACCGATGCCGAGTGGGCCCTGCTGGAGCCGCTGCTGCCGGTGCCGGCCTGTCAGAGCGAGCGCGGCGGCCGCCCCGAGAAACACGATCGCCGCACCGTCGTCGATGCCATCCGCTACGTGGTCGACAACGGCTGCAAGTGGCGCGCCCTGCCGCACGACTACGGCATTCCCTGGCAGACGGTCTACGGTTTTTTCGCCCGCTGGGCCCGCGCCGGCGTGGTCAGCTCCATCCTTGTCCAGCTGCGCCGGGCCATCCGGCTGCGCGCCGGGCGCTGCCCCAACCCGGTGGCCGCGATCCTGGACTCCCAAAGCGTCAAAGCCGCAGAAACGGTGAGCAAGGCGACCCGAGGCTACGACGCGAACAAGAAGATCAGCGGACGCAAGCGATCAGTCCTGGTCGACACCATGGGACTGGTGCTGCTGGTCATGGTCACCCCCGCCGATCGGAGCGACCGGGACTGCGCCCGCGACCTGCTGGCCCGAGTGCGGATGCTGCATCCGCAGCTCACCTTGGTCTGGGCCGATGGCGCCTACGCCGGGGTCTTGGTGGAGTGGGCCCGTCGCTTCCTGAACCTCACCTTGAAGATCGTCTCCAAGGTCGCCGGCCAGGTCGGCTTCACGGTGCTGCCGCGCCGGTGGATCGTGGAGCGGTCGCTGAGCTGGTTCCTGCGCGCCCGGCGCAACGTCCGCGACTACGAACGCACGCCCGCCCACAGCGAGGCGCATCTGTGCTGGGCCGCCATCACCTTGATGACGCGACGGCTGACCAGGAAAAACGCCCGGTCATGGAAGCGTGCGCCGGCTTCCTCGCTCCAGGCCGCCTGATCGGTCGGTCGCGTCCTGGATGACGGGCTCGGCCCTGTGACCGGTCACGGCCGTGGCGCAGAGCCAGGTTCGCCGTCGGCGTCACCGCGAGCACCGGCGGCTGACTGCCGAGCAGGGGAAGCCTGTCGATCGTTGTCGAGTGCTTCTTGACGCTCGTGCGCCGCCCGTTGCCGATGCCAGGCCACGTCCCCGATCCCGGCCTGCGCCACCTGCTCATGCACGGTGGCGTTGTCTCGATGCGCCCGGGCGGCGCGCCGATGACCCGCACGAGCCTCGACCTCGGCCTGCGCTGCCGTCTGCGCGGCCTGCTCGGCCCGCTTGGCTGCCTGCTGTGGGCTGGCCACCGGCGGCCACTCCTGCGCCTGCAGTTCTTTAATCCGCTGCCGGACCTGCTCGACCCGCTTATCGGCACGCCGCACGCGATCCCGCGACTCCTCATTGCGATCAGATAAATACTCGACCATCGCGATCCTCTACCCATCCACCGCATGATCGATCAAGGGATTACAAACAACCTCT
>NZ_BOOK01000108.1 GCF_016863195.1 Paraplanobispora takensis
CGACGCCTGGGTAGAGATCCTCGACGGTCCCAACCCGCGCGTCGGCCACCGGTCCCTGAACCCGCACAAGGACACCGCCGCGACCGTCCGCACGCTGCGGCGCACACTGCCGCCCGGCCGTACGGAACCGCTGCTCACCGGTGTTCCCGCGGCCTTCCACGGGCGGGCCGACGACGTGCTGCTCACCGGTCTCACGCTGGCGGTGGCCGCCTGGCGCAGGAAGCACGGCGGCCGGGGCACCTCGGTCCTGCTCGACCTCGAAGGACACGGACGGGACGACGTCTTCCCCGATGCGGACCTGTCCAGGACGGTCGGCTGGTTCACGGCCATGTACCCGGTCCGGCTCGACGCGGGGAGCACCGACTGGAACGGCGAGCGGGCCGCGGGCCAGGCGATCAAACGGGTGAAGGAACAGCTCAGAGCCGTGCCCGACCCCCTGACCTACGGCCTGCTGCGCCACCTCGACCCAGAGACCGCGGCCGAGCTGGCGGACCTGCCCCGGCCGCAGATCCTGTTCAACTACCTGGGCCGGGTGACGGTCGCCGACGGCGACTGGAACCTCGTGCCCGCGGACGTGGGCGGGCACGACCCCGGCATGCCGGTGTCCCACGTCCTGGAGATCAACGTGACCGTGTACGACCGGCCGGACGGCCCGCACCTGGAAGCCGCCTGGTCGTGGCCGGACGGGGTGCTCACCGAGGCCGAGGTCGGGGAACTGGCCGAGACCTGGTTCGAGGCCCTCGGCGGGCTGGCCGAGCACGGCGCCGGGGGCTACACGCCCAGTGACCTCCTGGTCGACCTCGACCAGAAGGAGATCGACCGCATCCAGGCCGCGTGGGAGAAACGATGACGCAGGTCCAGGACATCCTTCCGCTGTCTCCGCTGCAGCAGGGGCTGTTCTTCCACGCCCTCCACGACGAGCACGACGTCTACACCGCCCAGGTCACCCTCGACCTCGACGGGCCCCTCGACCCCGCCAGGCTCGCGGGCGCGGCCGCCCGGCTGCTCGAACGCCACCCCAACCTGCGCGCGGCCTTCTGGCACGAGGAGCTCAGCCGGCCGGTCCAGGTCATCCCCGAGCAGGTCGAACTGCCCTGGCGTGAGGTCTCCGGGGATCCCGACGAGGTGGCGGCCGAGGAGCGGGCGCGCGGCTTCGATCTGTCCGCGCCGCCGTTGCTGCGCTTCGTGCTGGTGCGGTCGGCGCCGGGCCGGCACCGGCTGATCCTCACCAACCACCACATCCTGCTGGACGGCTGGTCCACCCCGCTGCTGATCACCGAGCTGCTCGCCCTCTATCTGGGCGTGGAGGCCGCGCCCGCCCCGCCGTACAAGAGCTATCTGGCCTGGCTGGCCGGGCAGGACCGCACGGCGGCCAAGCAGGCGTGGGACCGGGCGCTGGACGATCTCGACGAGCCCACCCTGGTGGCCCCGAACGCCCCCGCCGTACCCACTCCGCCCGACAAGGCCCGGATCAGGCTGGACGTCGAGCTGACCGGCGCCCTCACCAGGCTCGCCCGCCGCCGGGGGATCACGGTCAACACGGTGGTCCAGGCGTTGTGGGCGATCCTGCTCTCCCGCCTGACCGGCCGCGACGACGTGGTCTTCGGCGCGATCGTGTCCGGCCGCCCGGCCGAACTGCCCGGCGTGGAGCGCATGGTCGGGTTGTTCATCAACACGGTCCCGGTGCGGGTACGGCTGCGCCCCGACGAACCCCTGGGCGAGCTGCTCGAACGCCTCCAGGACGAGCAGGCCGAGCTGCTGCCGCACCACCACCTCGGCCTGACCGAGATCCGGCGCGGCACCCTGTTCGACACCGTGACCGTGCTGGAGAACTATCCGTTCGACCCGTCCGGGGCGGAGGCGGACCTCGGCGACCTGCGGCTGACCGGGTTCGGCTCGGCCGACGCGCACCACTATCCCCTGGCCCTGGCGGTCATCCCCGGTGACCGGCTCACGCTGCGCCTGGACCACCGGCCCGACCTGTTCACCGGGCCCGAGGCCGAACGGTTGCTGGGCCGCATGCGCTCCCTGCTCACCACACTCGTCGACACCCCCGACATCCCGGTCGGCCATCTGGGGATCCTGGACCCGGACGAGCACCGCCTGATCGTCGAGGAGTGGAACGACACCGGCGCGCCCGTGCCCGGCCGTACGCTGCCCGCCGTCTTCGAGGCCGCGGTCCGGCGCGACCCCGGCGCCACCGCGCTGGTGGAGGGCGGGACGGAGTTGACGTACGGGGAGCTGAACGCCCTGGCCGACCGGCTGGCCCGGCAGCTGCGCGAGCACGGTGTCGGGCCTGAACGCCTGGTCGCGCTGCTGCTGCCGCGCTCGGCCCGCCTGATCGTCGCGGCGCTGGCCGTGACCAAGGCCGGAGGCGCCTACCTGCCGGTGGACCCGGATTACCCGGCCGAGCGCATCGCGTACATGATCGAGGACGCCGCCCCGATGCTGGTGATCGACGAGGCGTTCCTGGCAGGAGCAGGAGCAGGAGCAGGGTCCGGGGGCGGGGACGGGGACGACGATCCGGCGGCCGGGACGGACCCCGGTGAGGACGACCGGGCCGCGCTGCGGCACCCGGCTTACGTGATCTACACCTCGGGTTCGACCGGCCGCCCCAAGGGTGTGGTCGTGACCCACGAGGGCGTCGCCGCGTTCGCCGAGTCCCAGCGGGACCGGCTCGAGGTCGGGCCGGACAGCAGGGTGCTGCAGTTCGCCTCGCCGAGCTTCGACGCCTCGGTGATGGAGATGCTCATCGCCTTCGCCGCCGGAGCCGCTCTCGTCATCCCGCCCGGAGGGGTGTACGGCGGCGCGGAGCTGGCCGCGGTCCTGGAGAAGGTGGGGATCACCCACGCGCTGATCCCCCCGGCCGCGCTGGCCGGAGTGCCGGAGACGCCGCTGCCGGATCTGCGGACCCTGGTGGTCGGCGGCGACGCCTGCGGTGCCGAGCTGGTGGACCGCTGGGCCCCCGGCCGCCTGATGGTCAACGCGTACGGCCCCACCGAGGCGACCATCGCCGCGACCATGAGCGGCCCGCTGTCACCGGGTGAGATCCCGCCGATCGGCTCTCCCACCCGGGACGCCCGGGTCTATGTCCTGGATGCGTGGTTGCGGCCGGTGCCGGTGGGGGTGGCCGGGGAGCTGTACCTGGCGGGACCCGGT
>NZ_BOOK01000109.1 GCF_016863195.1 Paraplanobispora takensis
TAACCGAGACGGGGCGTCGCGCTCATGGACCGGGGTCAGCAGAAGCGAACAGGCACGCAACGATCGCTTCCGGGATGGCCTGGACGGTCGTCGGTGGCCACGCGCCGGGCATCGGCCTCAGGCGCGCCCGCCACAGGGGGGGCGGAGCCACCCGGAGGCCCGGGTGCGCCTGCGGCGGGCCGGGGGTGCGTGCTTGTCCTCCAGATCAACCACGCCCCCACCTACGATGCGCCGACTAGCGGGAGTAGCGCTACCTGTGGTGAGAGGCGGGCCGGTCGTACGGCAGGCGGATCTCCTCACCTCCGGTTGCGGCAGCCGACCCGCAGCCCGGGGTAGGGCAGCCGCAGACGGCGGGCGCGGTAACCGCGTGATCGCATCTGCGGCCGGTAGGCCCTCGCCCCCATCATCGCCGTCAGTAACGAAAACCCGAGACCATCTCGCGCAGCTGCTGCGACAGGCCGGCCAGGTCGGCCGCGGCGCGCCGGCTCTGGCTCACGCCCTCGGCGGTCATCTGCGCAGCGCTGGCCAGCACCGAGATGGTGGAGGCGATGTCGGCGCTGCCGGCGGCGGCATCGGCCACGTTGCGGTTCATCTCGGTGGTGGTGGCGGTCTGCTCTTCGACCGCCGAGGCGATGGTCAGCTGGTAGTCGTTGATCTTGCCGATGATCTGGCTGATCTCGGCGATCGCGGCCACCGCGCTTTCGGTGTCGGCCTGGATGGCCTCCACCCGGCGGGAGATGTCCTCGGTGGCCTTGGCGGTCTCCTGGGCCAGGTCCTTGACCTCGCCGGCGACCACGGCGAAGCCCTTGCCGGCGTCGCCGGCGCGGGCGGCCTCGATGGTGGCGTTCAATGCCAAAAGGTTGGTCTGCTCGGCGATCGAGGTGATGGTCTTGATCACCGAGCCGATCTCGGCGCTGGAGGCGCCCAGCTGGGCGACGGTGGCGTTGGTGGACTCGGCTACGGCCACGGCCTGGGAGGCGACCTTGGCGCCTTCGTTGGCGTTGTGGGCGATCTCGCGGATGGAGGCGCCCATCTCCTCGGAGCCGGCCGAGACGGTGTGCACGTTGCCCGAGACCTGACCGGCCGCGGCGGCCACGTTGCTCGCCTGCGCCGAGGCCTCATCAGCCGAAGCCGCGATCCGGTCGGAGACGCCCGCCAGCTCGCCGGAGCTGGCGGCCAGGGTGTCGGCGCTGGCGGCCATCGCGCCGATGGCCTGGCGGATGGCCTCGCCGGCCTGGTTGAAGGCCATCGCCATCTGGCCGATCTCGTCGCGGGAGGTCACCTGCGCACGCTGGGTCAAATCACCGCGCGCCATCGCCACCAGCGCTGCCGACAGCGTGCGGAGCGTGCCGACCATCGTGCGGGAGATGAGCAGGGCCACGACCACCGACAGCAGCAGGCCGATCGTCAGCAGCACGGCGACCGAGATGCGGGCCTGGTCGTAGCCGGCCGCCGCGTCGGCGGCCATCGTCTGGCTCGCGGTGCGCTCGTGCTCGGCCAGGGTGTCCATCACGGTGTTGAGCTCCATGGAGGCCTCGCCGAGGCGGACACCGGCCGCCGTCAGGTCCATGTCCGATCCGGCGGGCAGGGGCCCGCCGAACATCACCGCATCGCGCAGGACGACGAACTCCTGCCAGGTCGCCTCGAAGGCGGCCAGGTCCTGTTGCAGCGGCGCATAGCCGGCCACGCCCGCCTTGTAGGCGGCGAAGGCGTCGCCCACCTGCTCGGTGAAGGCGTGCACCTGCGCGGTGCGCTCGGCCCGCTTTGCAGCGCTCGCCTCGACGACGGCGCCGACCGAGGTGTTGTACATGTCGGTCAGCCGGGCGCGCACCTGGCTGAGCCGGGCCTGGTTGGTGTTGGCCTCCTGCATCGCCTGCATGCTGTCGTTCATCGTCGACATCCGGCCCAGCGCGGTCACGCCGATCACGCCCGCCATGGCGGCCACCAGGGCCACCGCGATGAGAATCTTGGTGCTGATACGCAGGTCGGAGAACCTGCCCAGCAGCGGGCTGCGGCCTACGGTCACCACAGGTCGAACGTCGTCAAGGGAGGCCACGGGTCAGGTCCTTTCCAGCGTGCCACCGGCGACCTGCTTCTTGGGCGGCCGCGAGGGGATGTCACCGCACCATCGGTGCCGGTGGGCACCGGCTGAGGAAAACCGAACGCAATTCAGCTCACCCGGCGGATGTTGGGGGAGAGCATGGAGCGCAGCAAGGGGCAACAGCCTTGCCCTCAGGCCGGTAATGTCCGGGAACTCCTCCTCTCGGAAGGTGAGACCCCCTTTGATCAAGGCTCTGGCCAGCCCTGTCAGCCCTCTCCGACGTGCTTGGTGTCCCCGAAGCCGAGCCGACAGCCTCCACCTACCCGTGGCAGGGTGGACCAATGACGACGAACCGCAAGTACTCATCCGATCTCAAACCGTGGTTGGACACCGCCTCGGCCCACGGAGATCTCATTGCGGCGAAGGCGCTCATCTACGACCCCTGTGGGTTCACGTGCTCGCAGCCGGTGCCCGAAGCCGAGGGTGCCGCCTACGCCGCCCACGCATTCACCCTTGACGGTCTATCCATCCGGTTCCGCGCAGCCAAGACGACCCCCACCAAGACCGGCCAGTTCGTCACCGTCTGGAAGAGGTCCCCGGCCGGCCCCATCCAGCCCTTCGACGCCGCCGACCCCGTCGACCTGTTCATCATCAGCACCCGCGACCATCACCACTTCGGCCAGTTCGTCTTTCCCATGGACGCGCTGCGCGAACACGGTGTCGTATCAGCAAACGGTTCCGGTGGGAAACGCGCCTTCCGCGTCTACCCGCCCTGGGTGATCACCACGAACCGCCAGGCCGGCAGCGCGCAGGCGTGGCAGGTGGACTTCTTCTTGAACCTGCCCCAGGACGGGCCTTTCGACCTGGCCCGCGCCCAAGGGCTCTACCGCCCGCAGGACGGCGCCGGCACAACCACAAGGCCAGCCCAGCCGGTCACTCGATCAGTGATCAGTGATCAGTGATGATCATCCGGAATGGCTCAT
>NZ_BOOK01000110.1 GCF_016863195.1 Paraplanobispora takensis
GGGGGCAGGGATCCCTAAAGTGCGAGATCCACTGGGATCGCGTGCCCGCACGGAGCCCGGGAAAGGGCGTGGCCGTACCGGTGCCGTGAGCCCGGTCCTGGTCCTGGTCCTGCCGGCGCGGGCGGCGTGGCGGTACGGCGGAGCCTCGCCGAATAGTGGAGAACCCGGCTCCGCACATGCCTGAGCCGCGGGGAGTGTTTACGGCGTAAACACTCCCCGCGGCTCAGAAGGCCGACTCGTGGGCACCGTCGCCGGTGCCCGGGCGGGCCGCGAGCCCCATCGGCCGGGGGTACGGCCTCCGCCGTTCGGTCGTCCGGGGAGCCGGTCCGCACAGGCGGACCGGCACGACCGGTGGAGATGCCGCAGCTTTTAAATTCTACATATTATTTGAATTAATATTCAAGTAATATGTCAAGCAGCGCAGTTGACATAGACGGGCCGCTGGCCGCCGTCGTTGCCCGATTCGACGCGGGCGAGCATGGCGGCCTGACGGCGGTTGCCGATCATGGCCATGGCGATGGCCTGGGCGGTGGCGAGCTGCCGGGCGAGGATGGCGTCGGCCCGGGGGCGCAGGTCGAGCGGGAGCGGGCCGAGGTTCTCGGGAGGCGACCAGGCGTCGGTGAGCCGGAGCTCGCGGTCGCGGTGGTCACCGGCGAGCAGCTCCTCGGCGGCGGTGACGTCCATCTCCAGGGAGTCCAGCGCGGCGGACCACGCAGCGTGCCAGTCACCGGCCCCGGCCGGCTGCGCGCTCACCTCACGCCACCCGGGCGGCGGAGGTGAGGGCCGCGGCCTCGGTGGCGGCGGTGCGCCAGGCGTCGCGCAGCGGCTCGACCAGGGACCGGCACGAGGCCACGATGGTGGCGTCGGCGCGCACGTTGGCCTGGATCAGCTGGGTGAGCAGGAAGCCGTAGAGCTCGGCGAGGCCGGCGGCGCCGTCCCAGACGTCCGTCTTCAGCGAGGACCGCAGCTCGATGATGATGTCCTGGGCGTGCATGAGCTGCTTGGCGGCGTTCTCGCGGTCGCCGGTGCCCAGCGCCTCCTCCGCCCTGACCAGGTCGAGGACGAGCCGGTCGTACAGCATGACGAGCAGCTGGCCGGGTGAGGCGGTGTTGACCGTGTCGGCGAGGTAGCGGGCTCGCATGGAAGGGTTGTTCATGGCGGCTATCCGTTGCTCGAGGGCGTGGGCAGGCTGGAGATCTGGCCGGCGAGCCAGGTGGACTGCTGGTTCAACTTGCCGAGCGAGACCTCGAGGTTGGAGAACTGCTTGCGCAGTGCGGCTTCGCGGTTCTCCAGGCGCAGGTCCCAGGCGTCGATCCGCTTGTTGAGGTCGGTGACCAGGCTCTCACTGCCCTTGATGGCGTTGGTGATGTTGGTCGTGCTGTTGTTGGCGGCGATCGAGATCCGCTCGGCGAGTCCCATGACGGCGGTCATCTTCGACTTGGGGATCTTCGTCCCGTCGGGTGCCGTGGTGATCTGGACCGTGGGGTCCTCGGCCATCACCGCGTTCATGACCTTGGTCGGGTCGTCCGCGTAGGCCTTGAGGAACTGCTCGCGGTCGAAGGTGAGCTTGCCGTACCGGTCGAGCTCGACGCCGAACTGGGAGAAGCTGCCGTACCCGCTCTGGCCGGTGCCGATCTGCCCGAGCATGGTCTGCGAGATCTGGCGGACGGTGGAGTTGCCGGTGAGCGGCTGCTTCGCCTTGGCCGTGTAGGAGGTCTGGGTGCTGATCTCGGTCATCACCGAGTTCGCCGCGTCGACGAAGGCCTTCATCTTGTCGGCGACGGCCCCGTTGTCCGCGTCGACCGTGACCGTGACGTTGTTCTCCAGCTTGGTCACGTTGATGGTCGTGCCCGTCAGGACGCCGGTGATGGCGTTGCTGCTGCTGGTGACGGTGTAGCCGCCGGCCGTCGGATCGCCCACCTCGATCACGGCGTCCTCGGCGGGGGTGATGTCGGTGGGGGCTCCGCCGGCGAGACCGGTGATGGTGAAGCCGTTGGCCTCGCCGGTCTTGGTGGAGCTGAGCTGCAGGACGGTGCCCTGGTCGGTGGTGAGGACCGAGGCGCGCACGTTCAGGCCCGCGCCGTTGATCGCCTCGGCGACGCCCTGCGGGGTGTTCGTGGTGACGTTGACGTCCACGGCGGCGGCGCCGCCGATCGAGATGCCGACCTTCGTGGCGCCGCCGGCCAGGGCGGGGTCGGTGGCCGAGGCGTACTTGGCGGTGCTCACCTGCGCCTTGGCGACACCGGTGACGTCGAAGGTGACGCTGCCGGGGACGGTGCCGGCCACCGTGGTCGCGGTGACCGTGGATGAGGAGGACGTCGCCTTGCCGATCTGCCAGGAAGTGGTCTTCAGCATGTCGTCGGCGGCGGTCTTGAGCGAGGCCAGCTTGGTGTTGATGCCCTGGTAGGCGCTCTGGATCTTCTGCTGGGTGGTGACCTTGCTCTGGAGCTGGGTCTGCGGAACCCGCTCGACCTGCATGAGCTGGGAGATCAGGGAACTGGTGCTCAGGCCACTGACAAGGCCGTCGACGGTACTGCCAGCCACGTATACGCGTCCTCTCTGTGTTGCCCGCTTGCCGTGCGGGCGTTCACGCCGCCCTCAAAGGAGAGGCGTGCCGTACGTCCCCGCGGGAGGGGATGTGCCGAAAACGGTGAAGGGGCGGCCGGCGGATCACGCCGGCCGCCCCTTCGTTGATGCGTTGCCACTCATCAACGGGCGCGGTTAGCGCCTGCCGAT
>NZ_BOOK01000111.1 GCF_016863195.1 Paraplanobispora takensis
CCGATGGCGTCGAGTGCCTCATCCCAGGTGGGCAGCACCTCGCCCGTGCGCGGATCGAGGTAGCCGCAGCCGTCGTGCCAGACGGGCAGGTGCTCGCCGTCGAAGACGATGCGATCGGTCGCGGGCCACCACACCTGGTGATAGGTCGCGGCGGCGATCTGCTTGATCTCGGCCCGCGACAGCGTGCCGCGCATGGCCAGATGCAGGTGCGGAGCCCCGCGCTTCTGTGGCTCCACGGTGGCGAAGTACTGCACCTCCCAGCCCGCCACCCGCCGCAGGTTCTGAATGAAGCGATCCACCAGCCGACCGAAGTGGATGGCATCGCGCACGGCCCGGGTGTAGTCGTAGGCGTCCGGATCGATCGGAGCGCCGTCACGTACCTTGCCGTAGGAGGGCAGGGTGAGGGTGATGAACATCGAGGGCCGGTAGCGTCTGCCGTCCGGGGATTCGTACAGCCTGCCGAGCGTGCCGGGGATCTTCTTGCGCTTGGGCAGGTCCGGGGCGTCTTGCCGCCGTCTGGTCGAGCGCTGACGGCTGGTGGCGGAGCGGCCCAGCACCGAGCCCCGCAGGCCGGCGGCCCGCATCTGCGCCTCAGCTTCGGTGATCGCCTCATCCCACGAGGTGAGGTCTTCGCCGTTGGCTTCGGCCTGGTCCCGGTAGCCCTGAAGCTGAGCACGCAGCTCGATCAGATAGCTCTGTTCCTCGGTGGGAGCGTTGAGGGTGATCTCCGGTTCGGTCTCGGCATGCCAGCCCTCCCGGCACTGGGCCTTGCGCAGCTGGAGATTGCGCTTGGCGCACGGCGGGCACTTGCTCTCCAGCGTGGTCCCGCACGGCACATCCACGCACCTGCTCTGGCCCGTGGCCGGATCCAGCCGGTACATCGGTACCGGGCGGATGCACACCCCCAGGGAGACGGCGAGCTGGTCAACGACTTCCCGCGCGAGCGGCATCGAAAGCCGGATCGCGCGGGGAGTCGAGCGGTCGGGGCCGGTCATGCCGCCGCCCCGATCATGGCCAGGCCGGGCAGGGGGAGCTGCACCGGCAGGGCGGTTCCGGTCAGGGTGCTCATCAGATGGGCGCCGAGGTAGCGGGTGTAGGCCGGCGGGAGGGCCTCGCGCAGCGCCAGATGATTGCCGGTCCAGTCGATCGCCTTGGCCTGCTGCATCTCCGCCACGGTGGCCTTGCCGCCGCCCTGGCCGTAGGCCGCCACATACGGGCCGGGGTAGTAGTGGCCGTGCCGCCAGCCGCGCACCCGTCCCCGATGCCGGGGATGGACCGGGCCGGGCACGACGAGGCCGCCGAACTCGAAGTAGCGGTGCATCAGCACGCCCAGGCCGAACATCTCCCCGCACAGCATCAGGTCCTTGCGCAGGGGTGCGCCGGCCACGTTCTCGATCACGTAGGGCAGGCCCAACCGCTCCAGCACCGCGCGGATCGGCGCAATCAGGTGGGGGTGGGCGTTGCCGAGGGCCTTGTTGGTGCCCTTGGCCGGAGCCCCCTCGCCCCGGCACGGCGGGGAGGCGTGGACGAAGGCGAAGCGGGAGCGGATCTCCTCCAGGTGGTCCAGGACGAAGGTGATCGCATCGGCCCGGTGGAAGTCCTCGCCCACGTAATCGGGCTGCGGGGCGATGTCCACCCCGGTCACCTGAAAGCCCGCCTCCTGATAGCCCCGGGTGGCCCCGCCGGCGCAGCAGCACAGATCGAGCAGCATCGGCCGTCCCATCACGTCCTCCTGCTGCGGGCAGAGCGGGTGCGGCGAGGCTTGACCGGCTCCGGCTCCGGCTCCGGGGTGATGAGCACCAGGGAGGCCTGTCCGCACTCGGTGCAGGTGACCTGCTGGGTAGCCGCGTCGAGGGTGATCTTTCCCTTGGTGCGGCAGGTCGGGCAGCGAAGGTTCGGGGCGGATTCGAGGTCGGGCATCATCTCAGCCCACCTCCGTGCCGTAGTCACGCACCATGGCGGTGATGTCGGCATCGCAGACATAGCCCGCGCGGCCCCGGATCGGGATGGGCGACTTCTCCAGCCGGACATAGCCGATGCCCGCGCCCTCGGATTCGTCGGTGGTGATCAGATCGGCCAGCGCGCCGCGATCCCGGGCGCCGTCGCCGAGCACCATGTCCACCTGTTCGGACTCATCCAGCCGCAGCGCGATCTTGTCGGGGAACAGGTTGCGGATCTTCAGAACCTCCTTGCGCGGGTCCTGCAGCGCGGCGATCAGAGTGAAGCCGACCGAGCGGCCCTGCGTGGACAGGGTCGAGAGCTTGCCGTTGATCGCGTCCCTGATCTTGCGATCGTCCACATACGCCGTCAGGAACGCCACCTCATCAACGATGATGATGTTGTGCGGGTACTCCAGCGAGGCGACGTGCTTGCGGACATGCCCGCCGAAGGCATCAGCGGTGCGCTGCATCTCCTTTTCCGCCTCTTCCAGCAGCTCCAGGCACTCCTGCGGAGTGGCGGCGTAGCGGTGAAAAAGCGTCTTACCAGGGACCTCCCGAGGACTGTGGCCGAACTTCAGCTCCATCCGCTTGGGATCGCACACCCACAACCGACACAGCCCGGCCCGAATCAGCGGAAGCCGATCCCGGATGACGCCCCACTCCCAGGAGCCCTTACCGGCCCCGGTCGCGCCCACGATGAGCAGGTGCGTGCCAT
>NZ_BOOK01000112.1 GCF_016863195.1 Paraplanobispora takensis
GGGCCCGTGTCGCCCCGGGAGCCGACCAGAGCGCCGAGACGATGATCTGCCCGTCCCCCGCCTGCGGCTGGTACCGCTCGGGGTACTTCGACACCTGCACGCGCTGGCAGACGTCGCCCACCACCGCCGACTGCCAGGAGCCGTCGGGGTGCTTGCGGAGCATCTTGTCCAGGAACGCGCCGGTCGCCCACGCCACGTTCAGCCGCTGGGCGGCGCTGCCCCAGGTGGCCCGCTGCTGGAACACGCCCAGGCTGTCGTGGTCCACCTCTCGGTTGATGTTCCGCACGCCCGTCTCGACGATGGCCGTGGTGATCGCGACGACCGCCGCCCGCTGCGGAAGCCCCCGGGCGCGGACCGTCTCGATCACCGCCCGCGCGCAGGAGACGCGGTAGCCGTTCATGTAGCCGCGCAGCTTCTTCGTCAGCCGGGTGTTGAGCCAGGCCGCCAGTTCCGTGTCCTGCGCCGTCACCCCTCCGGAGCCGCAGGGAGCGGTCGGCAGGGGCGCGGCGGTCGCGGCGGTCGCGGGCACGGTGATCACGGTGACCGTGGCCGCCGCGAGCGGGAGCAGCGCCGCGACCACCCCGGCCCGCGGCGGGCCGGGACGGGTCCGTGACCGGCGCATCAGCGGATCCTGTTGGGGCGGTAGGCGCGGAACTGGGTACCGGCCTTCAGCCCGTGGGTGACGATGCGATAGTCGGTGCCATAGCCCGCGCGCTGCTGATAAGCCCAGTATGCGGTGTGCTTGGCGTCGGTCCACCGGTCGAAGACGACCACCATCCGGGCGGTGTTGACACCGACCGGATCGATCACCAGATCTCCTTGGAGCAGCTGGCTCATCGAGATCGGCTTGGTGTAGGCGGGCTTGGCCAGATCCACCGTGATCGGCCCCGGCTTGCCCAGCCCCAATGCCATCGACACATAACCCGAGCCGTCGGTGCGATAGCCGCCCCGGGTCTTGGTCTGGCTGTACGGCACCCGCTGGGCGGTGGCCGGATTCCACGTCTTGGCCCGGGCGATCACCTGGGCACGGGTGATCGTGGGTGGCGGCACCGGCGCGTCCTCGCGGATGTTCAGCGCCCGGTAGGGCTTGTACTCGCTGCCCGACGACAGGCCGTAGCTGCGCGTCCGGTAGTCCGTCCCGTAGCCGCCGCGCTGTTCGTAGGCCCAGTACGAGGTGTGCTTGGCATTGGCCCACCGGTCGAAGATGACGACGTGCCGGGTGGTGTTGCTGCCGATGGCGTCGATGAGCAGGTCGCCCCTGCGCAGGTCGGCGATCCGGATGGAGCGGGTGTAGGTGCTCTTGGCCAGGCCCACGGTGATGGGCCCCGGTTTGCCCAGCCCCAGCGCCATGGACACGTAACCCGAGCAGTCGGTGCGGTAGCCGCCGCGGGTCTTGGTCTGGCTGTAGGGCACGCGCTTGGAGGTGCCCGGGTTCCACGTCCTGGCGCGGGCGATCATCTGCGACCGCGTGATCGGGGCCGCGGCGAACGCGGCCATGGTGTCCGCGCTCTCCGGCTCTCCGGACGAATCCGGGGACGGGCTCGGCGTCGCCGACGGGCTGGGCGTCGGGGTGGGGGTGACCGCCGCGAGCGGGTGCGCGGGGGCGTGGGACGCCGCCTGCGCGGGGGTCAGCGTCACCAGACCGCTGCCGCACGCGGTCACGGTGATGAGCGCCAGGCTTCCCGCTCTGTTCCAGAAGCTCGGGGTTGGGGGCATGTTCTCTCCTCGGTCCCGTCATGGATGTTCGGCCGGCCGGCGGGCCACACACTGTCAGGAAATTTCTGAAACATGACGTGAAACCGGTGAAGTTGGGACAATATCTCCCCTTGGTGCCGACGTGACCTGTGATGACTCAGAGCCGTTGAGACAAGGTTGGGACGAACCAGCATGGCGAATGGAGCCGGGAACATGAGCCGAAGCCGGCGACTGCGACCGTTACCCGACGACCTGCCCGAACCGGTTCGCGTTCTCCTGGGAGAGCTGAGAGCCCTGAAGGATCGGGCGGGGCTCGACCTGCGTGCGCTGGAGCACGCGACGCACGCGAGCCGGTCCTCCTGGGGGCGCTGGCTGGCCGGAGACACGTGGATCCCGGCGGAGGCCGTGGAAGGACTGGCCCGGCTGTGCCGGGAGGACGAGCGCCGGTTCCGGGCCCTGTGGGAGGCCGCCGAACAGTCCCGGCGGACGGCCGGGGACGGTCTCGGAACGGGCGGCCTCGAAACGGACGGCCGGGACCGGGCGGGCGCGGGAGGAGAACCGGGCCCGGGCGAGGTCGCGGAGAGGACGCCGGGAGCGGGCGTCGCCGGGGGAGTAGCGGGCCCGGGAATCGTGGAGGGAGTGCCGGTCCCGGGCGGGGCGACGGAGGGGGCCGCGGGTCCGGGCGGGCACGGGCGGTCGCCGGTGCCCGGCGGAGGGACTCCTGTGCCCGGTACGGCCGCGCCACGCGGACCGGCGGGCTTTCTCCGGTGGCGGTTCCGGGTCGGGGCGGTCCTGGGCCTGTCGGCCGGGGTGGTCGCCGGATTCATGATCGCCGGCTCGTTCTCCGGGAGCGGGGCGAGCGGCGAGGAGGAGCCGGTCTCGACGCCCACCGGCACTCGCGCCGAGACGGCGACCCGGGCCCAGGCGGTCGCCCGTGCCG
>NZ_BOOK01000113.1 GCF_016863195.1 Paraplanobispora takensis
GATGGCGGACATGGAAAGCTCCCAGCCAGCGGTCTGATCGACTCCCCGCTGGCGGACACGAGATCTCCCCACTGACGGACACATGATCCTTCTGGCGTCTGGTGATCATCGGCTGTTGTCTAGCCGACGTGAAGACGAAAGAGGAGATCATGGAGATTCTGGAAGCGTATGACCTCACAGGCAGTTACCGTGCAGCGGCCGATCTGGCGGGCGTCGACCACCACACCGTGAAGCGGTATGTACTGCTGCGAGGCAAGGGCAGCGACCCGACAAGGCGACAGCAGCGGCCCAAGATGATTGACGAGTTCATGCCGAAAATCGAGGAGCTGGTCGAGCGGTCCGGCGGCCGGATCGGTGCTGACCGGGTGCACGAGAAGATCACAGCGATGGGTTTCACTGGCACCGACCGCACGACCCGCCGGGCGGTGGCCGCGGCCAAGGCCTCCTACCAGGCCGGCCACCGCAGAGTGTTTCGGCCCTGGATCGCTGAGCCTGGACTGTGGATGCAGTGGGACTGGGGCGACGGGCCGAAGATCGCAGGCCGCCGGACCTGGCTGTGGTGCGCATGGCTGGCCTGGTCGCGCTACCGGGTGGTGATCCCGGTGCTGGACAAGACGCTGCCGACGATCGCCACCTGCCTGGATATGACGCTGCGCCAGCTCGGCGGCGCGCCGACTTATGCGCTGACCGACAACGAGCGGACGGTGACCACCGATCACATCGCGCGCATCCCGGTGCGCAACCGGCAGATCATCGAGATCGGCCACCACTACGGGCTGACCATCCGCACCTGCCTCCCGGCCGACCCGCAGTCCAAGGGCGGCAGCGAGGCCACCGTCCGCATCGCCAAGCGCGACCTGGTGCCGACCGAGGTCAACCTGCGCCCGGCCTATCAGAACTTCGGCGAGTTGGAGCAGGCCTGCACTGCCTTCACCACCGAGGTCAACGGCAAGGTCCACCGGGCGATCCGGCGCCCGCCCGCCCAGGCCCTGGCCGAGGAACGACACCGGCTGCACCGGCTGCCCGAGGCGCCGTTCACCGCGGCGCTGGGCACCACCCGCAAGGTCGCCGCGGACGCGACGATCTCGGTGGATGCGGTCCGCTACTCGGTGCCGCACCAGCTGGCCGGCACGACGATCTGGGCCCGCTTCCACGGCGACGAACTCGTCGTCACCGCCATCACCGAGGACGGCGCAATGGAGGCGACCCGCCACCAGCGCTCCACCCCGGGCAACCCATCGATCAAAAACGAGCACTACCCGCCGCGTCCCGACCACGACAGCCAACGCGTCCCGAAGGCCACCAGCGCCGAGGAGGCCGCCTTCCTCGCGCTCGGACCTGGTGCGGCTGCCTGGCTGACCGAGGCCGCCACCTGCGGCGCCCGCCGGATCCGGCCCAAGATGGCCGAGGCCATCCAACTGGCCAAGCTCCACGGCACCGCCGAGGTCGACCGGGCCCTGGGCACCGCGGCGATCGCCGGACGCTTCGCCGAAAACGACCTGATCTCCATCCTTGACCACCACATCGGACGCCATATCCCCGAGCCGACTCGCGCCTCGGAAAACCACAGCCTGCAGCCGGGCACCTCGGCCTGGTCCCGCTTCGGCGTCGCTCCCGAAGGAGACGAACACTGATGGCCGCCCCGCTTCGCACCGTGCTTGGCAGCAACGGCGACCCGCTGGCTGAGGCCATCGAGCTGACCCGGCGCCTGAAGCTGCCGCACATCCGCCGCGCGCTGAGCGACCTGATCCCCACCGCCAAGGCCCAGCGCTGGGACCCTGCCGAGGTCGTGCGCGTGCTGCTGGCCGAAGAAGCCGCCGGACGGGACGCAGCCAACCTGCGCACCCGGCGCAAGCGCGCCGCCTTCCCCACCGGCAAGACCTTCGGCGACTGGGACGAGAACGCCTCCTCCATCTCCCGCCAGGTCCAAGACTCCCTCAAGACGCTGGAGTGGATCAAGCGCAAGGAGAACCTGTGTGTCTGCGGTCCCTCGGGCACGGGCAAGAGCCACTTCACCGAGGCGCTTGGCCAGGCCGCGATCGAGGCCGGGATGACGGTCGCCTGGTTCGCCATCGAGGACCTGGGTGCCCTGATCCGCCGGCACCGCGTCGATGACTCCCTGGCCCGGGCGATGACCCGCCTCATCCGCAGCGACCTCATCATCGTCGACGACATCGGCCTGCTGCCGGTCTCGGCCGACGCAGCCGAGGGGTTCTTCCGCCTGGTCGATGCCGCCTATGAGCGCCGCGCGATGGCGGTGAGCTCAAATCTGCACCCGTCAGGCTTCGACGAGATCATGCCCAAGACCTTGGCCACCGCGACGGTTGATCGTCTCCTGCATCACGCTCATGTCGTGGTGACGCAGGGTGACAGTTTCCGGCTTACCGAGGCAACCACGGGCAAGGGGGTGAGGCCCCTCACCTGACCCGCGCGTCAGAAGGATCATGCGGATCACGTGGGGAGCTTTGCTGTCCATGGGGAGTTTTGCTGTCCGCCAGCGGGAGGCATCCGCTGTCCGCCACCGGGGAGATCAAGGTTTCCATTGAC
>NZ_BOOK01000114.1 GCF_016863195.1 Paraplanobispora takensis
CAGCCGGGTCCCGTCGGCGCGCACGGCCTCGGCCAGCACCGCGGCGGTGGTGGTGTCCACCGAGGCGTAGGCCATCACGCCGGAGGCGTTGGCGGTGTCGCGGGTGAGCGTGCGGCCCTTGTAGGTCACCTCGCCGATGGCGGCGTGGTCGAGCCCGGACCACATCCAGCCGTAGGCGGCGGCGAAGCCGGGGGTGGCGGCGGTCAGCTGCCAGATGTTGTCGTTCATCCAGATGACGGGACGGGCGGTGGAGCGCACGTCGTCCAGGAACGCGGCCGGCAGCGGCTCGCCGTAGGTGGAGCCGACGTAGAGCACGGCCGTGTACGGCTCCATCGCGCCCTTGGTGTAGGCCGCCACGGGCATCGCGGTGTAGGTGCCGAAGTGGCCGGCGAGGTTGGCCGCCTGGATCGCGTACAGCTCGCCGGTGTGGCTCCACTGGCCGGTGGTGTCGTAGAGCACCAGCGTGGAGCGGCCGGTCCCGGCCAGGCCTCCCTTGAAGACCGCGGCCGCGGCGGGGACGCTGTCGGCCGCGGCGGGGACGCGCCGGGTCAGGCCGGCGCTCAGCAGCGTCGCGGTGCACAGCGTCGCCAGCGTGAGCAGGATCGCCAGACGGCGGCGGAGGGGGCTGGTCGTGGGCATGGTCCCTGTCCTGGTGGAGGAGGTCGCGGGTGGCCGGCGGCGGGCTGTACGGCCGCTGCGGGCGAAGACGGGCGAGGGCCCGGGGATGCTCAGGTGCGGGCGGTCTTGAGCCAGCTCTGGCGGCCGGAGATCGTGCGTCCCACGGCCCACCAGCCGGCGGCGAACCACTGGTAGCCGTAGAGCACGAACGCGTGCCCGAGCAGCAGGGAGCGCAGCAGGCCCAGCTCGCGGTCGCGCCGCCAGTAGACGTAGCCGTAGACGAGGGCGACGCCGAACGACAGCCCGTACCACAGGGCGAACATGGCGGGCGAGATCACGCTGTGCCCGGCCTGCAGCGAGGCCGCCGCCAGGGCCAGGCCCGAGGCGACGAAGGCCATCGGCAGCAGGGAGGTCAGCAGCAGGAACCAGGGGCTCATCAGGTGGTAGACCAGGTCCGGGGCGGCGGTGGCCGGGGCGCGGCGGATGACCAGCGGCAGCAGCTTGCCGGCCTGCAGGTGGCCCTGGAACCAGCGCGAGCGCTGCCGCACCAGCCGCTTGGGCGACAGGACGGCCTGCTGGTGCACGGCGGTGGTGTGGCAGAAGCGGTTGCGCCATCCGGCGGCCAGCATCCGCACGCCGAGGTCGAGGTCCTCGGTCAGGCAGTCGCTCCAGGGGTCCTGGCCGAGCTCGGCCAGCGCGCTCAGGCGCATGAACTGGCCGTTGCCGCCCAGGCCGACGCTGCCCAGGTGGCGGCGGCCGTTCTGGAAGACGTCGGTGTAGACCACGAACTCCATGTCCTGCATGCGCGCCAGCAGGCCGCTGTGGCGGTTGTACATGCGCACGCCGATCTGGACCGCGCCGGTGCCGGGGTCGGCGAAGTAGGGGGCCACCTCGCCCAGGGCGTCGACGTCCAGGCGCCCGTCGGCGTCGAGCACGCAGACGACGACCTGGGAGGGGTCGCGCCCGGCCAGCAGGCCGGAGCCGGTCAGGTGGGCCAGGCCCGCATTGAGCGCGGCGCCCTTGCCGCGGCGGGCGTCGGGCAGGGTGCGCTGCAGCAGCCAGATGCGGTCGTCCTCGGCGGCGGCGGCGCGGACGATGTCGGCCGTGGTGTCGGAGGAGGCGTCGTCGACGACGAGGACCGCCAGGTCTCCGGGCAGGCCGCGCAGCCGCTCCAGGCTGGCGCCGAGCACCTTCTCCTCGTCCAGGCAGGCCATGAGGAAGACGAAGAACGGCGCGGGCTCGGCGGGCGCGGCGGGGCGGCGCACGCGCCGCGACAGCAGGAACATCATCGCGGTGTAGCCCAGGCCGAGCACGATGACCGCGGAGCTGAGCTGCAGCAGCGCGCTCAACGGGTCACCTGCGCGGCGGACGGGCGCGGGGCGGCCGCGGCGCCGCGGCGGCGGCCGGCGTCGACGCCGCGCAGCACGGCTCCGACGGCCAGCAGGCTCGTCATGATGAGGAGGAAGATCCCGAATCCCGCGCCGGTGATCATCAGCATGGTGCGGGCCACGTCCACCGCGAGGGAGGCGGCCTCACCGGCCACCGCGGCGGAGCCCTCGGCGGCGGCGGACACGGTGGACGCTGTGGACATGGTGGACACGGCGGTCTCGGCCGCGGCGGGGTCGCCCGGCAGGACGGCGGTGGCGGCCACACTCATTCCGGCGCCGGTGAGGGCGAGTGCGCTGTTGGCGTACATCTCAGATCCCCCCCGCCGTCGCGGAGGGGGAGGCCGGGAAGAAGGCCGGGGAGGCGGAGAGGCCGGAGCGCGGCGGCACGGCGACAGTGGGCATGGGAACGGACCCTCACAACGAAACGGACCCGGACATCCCGAAGGGACGTCACCTGACAGGTGACGGGTGCGGTCTCGCCATTCA
>NZ_BOOK01000115.1 GCF_016863195.1 Paraplanobispora takensis
GGCCGGGAACACGTCCTCGAAGCGAACCGAAAACCTGTGACCTCCTGAAAGAGCCATGCCCTGGCCTCCCTTCCACGCCCCACTAGGCGTCTACTCGACTAGAGGAGTTATCTCCTAACTTCTTTGTACTCCTCTAGACGAGTTTGTAAACCCCTATCGCGCAGGGAGTTCGTACGACAGCACGTAAGCATCACTCGACATCACCGTGTCGCACACCTCTACCGGTGTGCCGTCCGTGGCATATGCCGTACGGACCAGGTGAAATACCGGAACGCCAGGGGCGAGCTTCAGCGCTCGCACCTCATCCCGCAGAGGCATCCTGGACTTGATCTCTTCCACGAAGCGATCAAGCCGGTAACCCTTCTCCTCAATGCGCGCATAGATCCCGCCCGGTCCGCTGTCGGGCTGCATGATCTGAGTTCCCTTGGCGATCTCCGCAGGAATGTACGAGATCGCCGTCTCAACCGGCTGCCCGTTGATCAAGTAACGGCGGGATCTGGAGACTACACGGGCTTTGGGTCCGAGGTTGAGGAGTTCGGCCACTTGCGCCGAGGGCTTCACTTCTGTGATCTGGATGGAGTCCACAGACGGCTTGCCGCCAGCTCCCTCTGTCTCTGCGATGAACGCCGCCTTGCCCTGCTCGCGATGACGACGGGCGAACCGGTCGGAAGCCAGGCGACGCACCGGAGGATGCGAACGGACGAAGACCCCCCGCCCATGCTCCGCGACGGTCAGGCCCTCGCTCTGCAGGACTTGCAGCGCGTTGCGGATGGTCATCCGCGCGACGCCGTAGTGTTGCATAAGAGTGGCCTCCGAGGGCACCTTGTCACCTTCAGCGAGTTGACCACGCTCGATCGCTTCGCGGATGTGATCGGCGATCTGGCGGAAGACGGCCCGGTCGCTGATCGGGTCCAAATCCGGCAAGGTCAGCGACTCGGCCACTGGCCAACTCCTCAACTCGTACATACGTGTACTACAGTCGAGGTTACCGTCTACAGGTGCGGAGGACACTCCTATGACTCGCCCGAACGGCCACTCTGTCAGCGTCGCGGGTGTGATCATCGATGACCAGGGACGAGCACTCCTCACCCAGCGCCGGGATAACGGCCATTGGGAAGCACCGGGCGGAGTCCTTGAACTGGACGAGGACATCACAACCGGCCTACTGCGCGAGGTCGAAGAAGAGACCGGGCTCCAGGTCGAGCCCGTTGCACTGACAGGCGTCTACAAGAACATGACCCAAGGCATCGTCGCCCTAGTCTTCCGCTGCAAGATCGTAGGCGGGCAACTCACCGAGACCAACGAAACGCGTGCCTTCCGATGGGTCACCACCGATGAGGTCCGCTCCATGGCATCCGAGGCATTCGCCGTCCGCGTACTGGACGCCATGGACGCTAACCACGCGCCAGCCGTACGACAGCACGATGGAGTGCACCTGCTCAGCGCGTAGCTTGCCGAATTGCCATTGTGAGGATCAAGGGCGGCGGCGCGTCGCGCCGCCACCACGGCCCCACGTCGCGGACCCCGGCCGCGCATGCGGCCTGGGGGCCGGTCACGGCCGGGCCGCACTCGGGCCGCCCGCCGCACACCCACCACGCCGCACCCAACCAACCCGCCGCATCCAGGCCCACGCCGCCGCCCATCAGGCTTCTCCGAACATCAGCCCTGACCACTGCGCTTCTCGCACACATCTATCCCTGTCCGGGAGCCTCGCTTACGATCATCGGCTATGACTCCCCTCGGCTTGCTTCTCGTCCTTCTGCCGTTGACGGCCTTTGCCAACGCCGCATACCGCGCACGACGGCATCCCGGAGAATCAGCGGCAATCTTCCGGCGGGCGTTCTTGGCCAGCGGCGTCGTCTTTCTTGGGATAGCCCTACTGATGATGCTCGGCCTCTTTGACACATACCGGCCCGAGGCTGCCGACCTGGTGATCAAGCTGGGTCTCGGCATGATGATCGGCGGTGTAGCCTGCGCGATCGCTGAGCGCAGGTGAAAACCATGCCTCCGGCGGGGGCCTCGGCTCCGGGATGATCGCGATTGCCGAACCGACGACCAATAGGTGGTTGAGGTAGAGCCTGATCGTCCCGCCTGCCGCGTCCCAGGCAGAGCCCAGCAGGCCAAGGGCCAGGGGCCAAGGTCGTTCTTCCAGTGGGGAGCTCCAGCCTTGGCCCCTGGCCCTTGGCCCGCTGCATTGCATGTGGGACGAGGCAGACGGGAAGATCAGTCAGGGGAAGACGTGCGCGTTCGCGCAAGGTAGAACCGATGACACTGACGGCAGCGTTGACGGCAACACCCCCGAACACCACCGCATGATCTCTACCGCCGATCACAGCTCCGACGCAT
>NZ_BOOK01000116.1 GCF_016863195.1 Paraplanobispora takensis
GAACGCAATCATCTTCGACGTCATCGTTGCTCCTGCTCGTGATGGGCGTTGCGGGGCGGCGCCCGCGACGGACGGCCCGCAGGCGGGCCTCGCCGCCCCGGCGCACGCCGTACGGTCGGCACTCTCCAGAGGTGAGTGCCAGGCGTCCTGCCGCACTCTACCCACAACTTGCGTGTCACGCATATAGTGCGCGACGCGCAATATTGGATAGAGTCGGCCCATGGACGACGACGCCACGGATCTCCGATCGCGCAACAGGCAGGCCACCCGGGAGGCGATCGGTCACGCCGCGCTGCGCCTGGCCATCGAGCGGGGCCCGCACGGGCTGGCCCTGGTGCGTGTCAACGACATCGCCGAGGCCGCGGGGGTCTCATCCCGGACCTACAACAACTACTTCTCCAGCAGGGCGGAGGCGATCTGCGCCTTCCAGGCCGACCAGTCCGGGCGTGCGGGCCGGGCGTTGCGCTCCAGGCCCCCCGGCGAACCGCTCGACCAGGCCGTCGTCGCGGCCATGGTCGAGCTCTACACCGATCCCGAGCCCGACAGGGCCGGCCTGAGCATGATCATGTCGACGCCCGAGCTGGAGGGTGAGGCGCTGAAGGCGTTCACCATGGCAGAGGGCCCGCTCGCCGAGGCGATCGCGGCGCGCACCGGCACCGACCCCGCGCGCGATCTGTTCCCCGCCGTCACGGCCGCCGCGGTCGCCGGCGCCGTCCGCGTGGCGGGACGCCGCTGGCTGGAGCCCGGCACCACCGACTCCTTCGCCACCGTCCTGCGCCGCGCCCTGTCCTGCGTCTTCCGCGGGGGCTTGTCAGGCGAAGCCTGACGGGTTACGGTGCGATCATTGCGTCAGGCTGAGCCTGACAAGCGCCGATTCGGGAGGATCGCATGCCCGCACCGTCACTGGCCGATGAGCGGATCCACTGCTCGTTCTGCGCGAAGTCGAAGACCGAGGTGCAGAAGGTGGTCGCCGGTCCCGGGGTCTACATCTGCAACGAGTGCGTGCAGCTGTGCAACGCCATCATCGAGGGGGAGACCGAGTCCCCGAAGGAGGCGGAGATCCCCTGGCCCGACATCATGACCGACGAGCAGATCCTCGACCTGCTGCCGCGCGTGGCCGCCGTGAGCGCGCAGGTCGACGCCAGCCTGCAGATCTGGGTGGACCGGCTGCGCGACCGGGGGGTCACCTGGGCCAGGATCGGCGCCGCCCTGGGCATGGCGCGCCAGTCGGCCTGGGAGAGGTTCTCCGGGGAAGAGTGACGGGGCGGCGGGACCGGGTCCGGCGGGGGAGTGGCTCCGGTGCGGAACGGGAGCGGCTTTCCCTAAGCTACCGATGAGTAATGGCGATAGGGGGAGACCTTCCGCGTCGCCGTACACCGTGGTGTGACATCCGCCGTGCGCTGCGGCGCGACACCGCACATCCTTCTTCCGGAAGACGGGACCTCCCATGTCAGCGGCTCCCCCGACTGCTCAACCCAAGCGTTCCGTCCTGCGTGACCTCGGCATCCGCACCAAGATCCTGGCCTCGATCATCGTGGCGGTCCTGGCCGCGGGGATGATCGGCGCGCTCGGCATCACTGCGCTGAGTTCGTCCAACGACAACGCCCAGGCCATGTACGCCACCAACTTCGCCGGCCTGGACGAAGCGGCCAACCTGCGGCGGCTCTTCATCCAGCTGCGCCTGGACGTCGCCAACCACGCCATCTCGACCGACCCGGCGGACATCGCGACCAACGAGAGCCAGTCCTCGGAGACCGAGGCCCGGATCCGCGAGATCATCGCCTCCTACGGCGCGCGCCTGCCGGCCGGGGAGAAGAAGGAGGCCCTGCGGCGTTTCGCCCAGGACCTGGAGGCCTACGTCGCGGTGCGCGACGCCAAGTTGCTGCCCGCCGGCCGGGCCAACGACATGAAGACCTGGGCGGCCGTCCGCGACAGCGAGGTGGCTCCGATCGGCGCGAGCATGTCCGAGACGGTGGACGCACTGGTGAAGACCGAGCGGGCCGAGGCCGAGCAGGCGGCCGAGGACACCGAGGCCGCCTTCACCGGCAATCGCACCACCATCCTGGTCGCGCTGGCCATCGGCATGCTGGCCGCGCTGGGTCTGGGCTGGGCCACGGCGCGCGGCATCATGGCCAG
>NZ_BOOK01000117.1 GCF_016863195.1 Paraplanobispora takensis
TCGCCTACACCTACCAGGCGGCCGGGGATCTGGGCCGGGCCATCCCGCTATATGAGCAGACCCTGACCGACTGCGAACGGGTGCTGGGGCCCGAGCACCCGATCACCAAGGCGGTGCGGGGCAACCTGGAGACGGTCAGGAGGTAGGGCGTCCGGGAAGGTGTACGTTTCCGGACGCTGGACCGAGCTGGGGTGATGCCGTTCAGGAACCTCCGTCCGAAAAGGTGGTGCTACAGGCCGGCGCCGTGCAGCGGGTTGTGCGCCCAGCGGTCGATGTCGCGGATGTAGCCCAATACGGTGCGCGAGCCATCGCGCCAGCGGCCGTGCCGGCCGATCAGCATCGCATCGGCGCCGCCGAGATAGGCCCCGGTCGCCCCGCCGGCGCGCAGGCTATGCGGGCGGATGTCGCTTCCGCCCAGCCCGGCCCGGTCGGCCACATCACGGATGATGGTGTAGATCCCCTGATCCGACAGGCGGTCACCGATGCGACCGGAGCGGTGGACGCGCCGAAAGAGCGCACCGGTCGTGATGCCCGTGCCGGCAAGCAGATCGCTCCAGGCCCGCCACAGCCGCACCGGGCAGGTCAGCGCCTCACGCCCGTAGGGGATCGCCACGAGATGGCCGTGCGCGCCCTGATCGGTCTTGGAGCGGCGAACCAACACCTCCAGGCCGTTGGCGACCTCGCTCACATCCTGCAGGTCCAGCGCGTGCAACTCGCCCCGGCGCGCCATCATCGCCCAGCCCAGCACCAACACCAGCCGATCGCGCGCCACCGCCGGCGGCGGCCGCAGCGGCCCGTCCGGCAGGGTGGGCAGCTCACAGGCGGCCACCAGCTGGCGCAGCTGTCGCACCGACAGCGCCACTGCACGCCGGTGGGTGTTGGCGATCCCGGCGGCCGCGCGCTCGTTGCGGTAGCACTTGATGACCGCACTGGCCGCGGTGTTGTCGGGCAGCGGCTGACCGCCCAGGCGGTGGATGGAGCGAATCGCCGCCAGCATCCGCCCGAGACTGGCCGGCGCATACCCCTGGTCGGCCACGGCCGAGATGAACTCAGCCAAGGTCTCGGCTGTGCACGGCAACGCTCTACGTTCCGCCACAGCGCACCAGGTAGTGAACCGGGTCCAATCAGCGGTGTAGGCCCGCCGCGTGCCCGCCGGGATGGACCCCAAGATCCGCGCAGCCACCCGCGGCGACACCCGATGCTCGGGGCCCGCGGCCGATCCGGCCGTCTGCCAGGCCAGCAGGACCTCCATCGGACCAGCGGCCACGGCCAGGTCCGAACCGAGTCCGGCGGTCGGCGTGTCCCTGCCCTCGTGCGCCATGCAGCTGCCTCCTCTACAGACAGCGGCACCACGGCGCGGAACGGTGCTCAACCAGATGACTGGAGCGTACGCCCCGGAACTGACACTTCGGCGGCAGTTCGTCCACGTCCTGACTACCTGCGGAAACGGAGCGGGTAGCCGGGCGACTTATGAAAAACGCACTCCCGCTTCCCGCAAGTTACTTATCGGTAGATCGGTGCTCGCGCGTAACCATGAGAGCAACTCGTGTCGCGCCCCGTCAGCTCAGCACCTCATCGCGGTTCGATCACATCGCTCTCCCCGCCAACCCGCTCACGCTCCAATACGGAGCATGAGCCGGAAACTGCTGATCATGCTCGTGGCACCGACTGCGGACCCAGGAGCCACTGATTTCGGGAACGACTTTTGGCCCCACCGTTCGAGCCCCAGGGGGGCGGTACCAGAACTCGCTGAGGATGAAACCGTCTCAGGGCAGTGGTACCGACGCTCGTTCGAAGTCGGTACCGAATTCGGTTCGTAGGATCACCGGGGCCGCGGCGGCACGGACGCCTGCCCCCGGGCGGGGGTGAGAGCCCAGCCAAGGGGGCAGGCGCCTTTGCCTTCATCGGTGCGCCCCGATTGGGGTGGAGCCGGGAAAGGGGCGCGATGGGGCACGGCGGTCTTCGCACCGTCCGGTGCCCGCTGCGCAGGCACCACCAGCGCGACGGGATGAGCGCCGGCAGGCCGCGAAGGCGCGGCCACCGGCTGATCACGGGCAGCCAAAGGGAGCAGGTGCAACCTTGGACTGCCGGCCGCTCACGGTGAGCACGCTGTTTGGCCCTT
>NZ_BOOK01000118.1 GCF_016863195.1 Paraplanobispora takensis
CGCCGTCCTTTCCCGCGTCCTTTCCCGCGTCGGCGCCCGGGCGGCCTACGCGATCGCCGGGTTGCTGCGGCGATCGTCGTCTCGGTATGACATGGCGGGTGTCGGACGGGTCCGGCAGGATGGCGGCCATGGTCTCTTGTCAGCTGGTCGTCGACTGTGCGGCACCCGAGCGGATGGCCCGGTTCTGGGCAGACGCGCTGCAATACACGGCGGAGCCGCCGCCGGGCGGATTCGACACGTGGCGGGACTACTGGCGCAGTCTCGGAGTGCCGGAGGAGGAACTGGGCGAGGGGGACGGCAGCGACAGCATCGTCGATCCCGAGGGGCACGGGCCGAGGATCTGGTTTCAGCAGGTGCCCGAGGACAAGGTGGTCAAGAACCGGTTCCACCTGGATGTGACGGTGGGCGGCAGGCGGGAGGACGTACCGCTGGAGACCCGCAGAGCGCGGGTGGACGCCGAGGTGGAGCGGCTCGTCCAGGCGGGGGCGTCCGTTGTGCGGGTGTTGTCGCAGCCCGGGGTCGACCACTATGCGGTGGCGATGCTGGATCCCGAGGGCAACGAGTTCGACGCGGTCTAGGAGTGTCCTGAAGATCTTGGTGGGTGGGTCGGCATGAGCCGGCTCACCCTTCTGTCATGGGGTGATCGGGACGAGAGTCCAGGTGCCGCTGATGCGGGTGAGTCCCAGGTTGACCAGGCGGCGGAGGTTGAGGGCGGCGGCGCGGTGGTGCAGCCAGCGGTCGTTGGCCGCGGTGCCGCGGTAGCGCAGGCGACGGTTGCCGCGGGCCACCAGCCAGGCCACCGCGCGCTCGACCATGGGCCGCCAGCGCCGGTAGTCGGCCTGCCAGGCCGGATCGGTGGCGGCCTGGTGGCGGGCGGCGGCCTGCAGATCATGATGCGGTCGGATGGTGATGATGCGGTCGGCCGTGGCGGTGGTGCAGCGCTCGCGCAGCGGGCAGGCGGCGCACCGGCCGGTGAAGGTGGCCCGGCGTTGCTGGTAGCGGCCACCCGCTGCGGCCAGGGCCACGGTATGCCCGGCCGGGCAGGTGACCGTGCCGGCGGCGGTGTCGATGGCGAAATCGTCCAGGGTGAAGCCGCCGGCCACGGCCGGAGTGAGCGCGGGCGGCTTGATCAGCAGCCGGTGCCCGGCACCGGACAGGGCGGCGCGCAGCTCAGCGGCGGCGTAGGCGGCATCGGCCAGAATCTGCAGCGGCCCGCGCTCGTGAGCGAGCAGGACGGGCGCGACGGCGCTCTCGTGGTGGATGGCTCCGGCACCGGGACGCAGGGCAACGGCGGTCAACAGTCCGGTTTCCGGCTCGATAGCCAGGTGCGCCTTGTAGCCGTCGGTGTGCTGCCGGGCGCTTTTGTGGATGTGGCGGGCCTCGACATCGACGACCGAGATGACCCGGTCCGGTGCGGTGCGGCGGGCGATCTTCCACCGTCCGTCGGTGCCATCGGAGCCCTCGGCGGGCTCGACGTCTTGGCCGGCGATCAATGCCAGCAGGCCGATCGCGCGCTCGGCGCTGTCGTCCAGCTCCTGACCTGCCAGCTGCTCCAGCAGGGTGAGCGCGTCGGTGACCAAGCCGCTGACCAAGGCGGCCTTGGCCTCCTCGTCGTCCCAGGCGATGTGCGGCTTGCCCGCATCGGCGTAGTCGCAGGCGTGACAGTGCGCCGCCACCAGCGCAGCGGCGCCGGGCACCTGGCGGGCCACCCGGCGGATCGCGGCGATCAACTGGGTGATGGTGTCTTGGGTGGCCACCGCATCCATCAGCACCGCCGAATCCAGCGCCCGCCGATTGCGGCCGCTCAGCACCCCGCTCTGCGCCACCACGGTGCGGATGATGCCGAAGATCCGGTCCGGATCGGTTGAGCGGGCCAGCCGGCGCCGGAAATAGGGG
>NZ_BOOK01000119.1 GCF_016863195.1 Paraplanobispora takensis
CTCTGGTCCACTCTCGGTGATCGGATGACAGAGCGTGATGTGGAGTCAGCGGTAGTGGAGTACGCGGATGCGGAGCAGGTCGAAGTTGGCGCGTCCGAACATCTGCCGCTTCAGGAATTTGATCTTGTTGACGATGCCCTCGACCGCGCCGCTGCTGTGGGGCAGGGTCAGCCCGGCGACCACCGCGGCATGGTCGCGGCGCAGGCCGGTGGCGAAAGCGGCCAGCTGGGGTGAGCTTCCCGCCGCGGTCGTGGCGATCCAGTCGTCAAGGAGGTGACCGTTGCGGCCGGTCATCATCGCGGCGAAGCCGCGGACGTGTTCGGCGGCGGCCTCGAGGTCGGGACAGCATGTCAGGATCTGTTTCAACTGGACGTGGTTGGCGGCGTCCAGGCGGTCGGGATGGGTCATGATCCAGCCGGTGATGCGGCGGGGGCTGGGCGGCGGGCAGGGGTCGGGCCGTACTTTCCGGTGCCCGCGCAGGGGAGTCAGCCAGCCCTGGACGGCGCGCAGGCTCCCTTTCCAGCCCTGGGCCCGCAGTTCTTGGTGGAGTTGGACGGCGTTGGTGCAGCCCTCGTTCCAGCGCCGGGTCAGGTAGGGCTTGAACGCATCCAGCTTGCTGGCGCGGTGGAGGGTCGGGGCCAGCAGGTCCTCGACGCTGTCGGCGGTGGCGAACTTGCGGACGGTGCGAAAGGCCAGCCCGAGCTGGCGGCTGATCACATTCAACGATGCTCCGCCCTCTCGTAGTTCCTGCACTTGGGCGTATCGCTGCTGGATCCGCGCCACCAGCGGCCGCTCATTGCCATGGGCGTCTAGCGTCTTGGGACGCTGGACGGGTTCGGTGTCGTTGCCGGTCTCGTCTTCGGCTGCGGGATCTGCTGCAACGGCGTCCTGCAGGCAGGACCGGTGGGCGCGGATCGTCTTCTCCAGCGCCTGGGCCAGGTTGTGCCACAGGTGGAAACGATCAGCGACCTGGACGGCCCCGGGAGCCCCTTGCCGGGCGCCCTCGGCGTAGGCGCCGGCCCGGTCCCGGCAGATCACCTCCACCCCGGGATGGCCCGTCAGCCAGGCGGCCAGATCACTGGCGGTGCGGCCGTCCAGCAGATCGACCGGGCGGTGGGCGTCCATGTCCACCAGGACGGTGCCGTAGGAGTTGCCCCGGCGTTTGGCGAAGTCGTCCACGCCCAGCACCACGATCTTCCCGACCGCCGGATCGGGCAACGCCCGCAGCATCCGCAGCAGCGTGGAACGGCTCACCGGCATCCCGGCCGCGGCCGCCATGCGGGCCCCGGCCCGCCCGGCCAGCGCGACTGCGATCGCGGTGAGCAGGTCGCGCAACGCGCCGGTGCGACGCGCGTGCGGTCGCGTCAGCCCGTCGGCCTGCTCGGCGAAGATCTTCCGCTCACAGGACGGCTCGCCGCAGAAGAACCGGCGCACCTCCAACTCGACCAGAACCGGCCGTCCACCGGCCGCCAGGTCCCCCAGCATCCGCCGATACCGGCTGTGCACCCGCACCGAGGAGCGGCCACAGCACGGACAGGCGGCTTCGAGTGTCGTGGTCCGCGCCGTGATCAGCACGGTGTCGCCTTGGTCCTCCACTCCCCGGACATGCACGTCCTTGAGCGCGGGACAGAACAGATGCAGGCAGCAGGCATCGTCGCCTGCCGGGGAATGCAGCACAATTGACCCCACGGCCGCTCGTTGGTGATCGGGTTCTCGACAAACCAGATCGTTGACGAGCGGCCGCTCGTGCGCGCGGCCCGTTACGAAATCGCGAGCAACGACGGCACACGTCCAGCGCTCTCCGAACTCACCCAGAGTCACCCATCACCGAGAGTGAGCCAGAGCCC
>NZ_BOOK01000120.1 GCF_016863195.1 Paraplanobispora takensis
GGATGGGTAGGGGAGCGTCGTGCGGCCGGCGAAGCATCCGAGGGATCGAGGTGTGGAGGCCGTGCGAGTGAGAATGCAGGCATGAGTAGCGAATCAGAAGTGAGAAACTTCTGCGCCGGATGACCAAGGGTTCCTGGGCCAGGCTAATCCGCCCAGGGTAAGTCGGGACCTAAGGCGAGGCCGACAGGCGTAGTCGATGGACAACGGGTTGATATTCCCGTACCCGCTGTGCGCCGTCCATATCGAACCCAGTGATACTAAGGGTCCTTAACCCCTCCGAGCCTTCGGGCTTGGGGTGAGGGTGAACGCCCGGCCTGATCTGGTAGTAGGTAAGCGATGGGGTGACGCAGGAAGGTAGCCCATCCCAGGCGGTGGTTGTCCTGGGGTAAGCATGTAGAGGGAGTGGTAGGCAAATCCGCCACTCGGATACCTTGAGATGTGATGCCGAGCCGATTGTGGCGAAGTGGGTGATCCTATGCTGCCGAGAAAAGCCTCTAGCGAGGAGCATGGCGGCCCGTACCCGAAACCGACTCAGGTGGTCAGGTAGAGAATACCAAGGCGATCGGGTGAACTGTGGTTAAGGAACTCGGCAAATTGCCCCCGTAACTTCGGGAGAAGGGGGGCCTTCGCTGGTGACGGGATTAACTCCTCGAGCTGGTGGGGGTCGCAGAGGCCAGGGGGAAGCGACTGTTTACTAAAAACACAGGTCCGTGCGAAGTCGTAAGACGATGTATACGGACTGACGCCTGCCCGGTGCTGGAACGTTAAGGGGACCGGTTAGTCGTGCCTTGTGTGCGGCGACGCTGAGAACTTAAGCGCCAGTAAACGGCGGTGGTAACTATAACCATCCTAAGGTAGCGAAATTCCTTGTCGGGTAAGTTCCGACCTGCACGAATGGCGTAACGACTTCCCCGCTGTCTCAACCGCAGACCCGGCGAAATTGCACTACGAGTAAAGATGCTCGTTACGCGCAGCAGGACGGAAAGACCCCGGGACCTTCACTACAGCTTGACATTGGCGTTTGGAGCGTCTTGTGTAGGATAGGTGGGAGACTGGGAAGCCGCCACGCTAGTGGTGGTGGAGTCATTGGTGAAATACCACTCTGGTCGTTTTGAACGTCTAACCTGGGTCCGTGATCCGGATCAGGGACAGTGTCTGGTGGGTAGTTTAACTGGGGCGGTTGCCTCCTAAAGGGTAACGGAGGCGCCCAAAGGTTCCCTCAGCCTGGTTGGCAATCAGGTGTCGAGTGTAAGTGCACAAGGGAGCTTGACTGTGAGACCGACGGGTCGAGCAGGAGCGAAAGCTGGGACTAGTGATCCGGCGGTGGCATGTGGAAGCGCCGTCGCTCAACGGCTAAAAGGTACCCCGGGGATAACAGGCTGATCTTCCCCAAGAGTCCATATCGACGGGATGGTTTGGCACCTCGATGTCGGCTCGTCGCATCCTGGGGCTGGAGTAGGTCCCAAGGGTTGGGCTGTTCGCCCATTAAAGCGGTACGCGAGCTGGGTTTAGAACGTCGCGAGACAGTTCGGTCCCTATCCGCTGCGCGCGCAGGAGACTTGAAAGGGGCTGTCCCTAGTACGAGAGGACCGGGACGGACGAACCTCTGGTGTGCCAGTTGTTCCGCCAGGAGCACGGCTGGTTGGCTACGTTCGGAAGGGATAACCGCTGAAAGCATCTAAGCGGGAAGCTCGCCTTGAGATGAGGTCTCCCACCCTGTAACAGGGGGTAAGGCTCCCGGTAGACGACCGGGTTGATAGGCCGGAGGTGGAAGCGCGGTAACGTGTGGAGCTGACCGGTACTAATAGGCCGAGGACTTGACCACAAAGC
>NZ_BOOK01000121.1 GCF_016863195.1 Paraplanobispora takensis
TGGGATCAGGCCCACATTCCGTGATCGGACCCGTTGAGAGGTCACGATTCGGGTGTTCTAGCCAGTAGCCCATCTCCAGGTCACGACCATCTGCGTCGTGTTGATCAAGGAGTTGGTTGCCATCTTGTTCCCGCACCTGGCCCGCGTGTGTGTTGACCAGGTGTTCCGTTCGGGAGCCACGGTGCGGATCCGGGCCAGAACCGACACCATGGAGGCCGCGTGCCCGGACTGCGGGATTCAGTCGCGGCGCAGGCATAGTCACTATGAACGGCAGCTGTCCGACATCGCGGTCGGTGGCCAGGAATTGCTCATCCACCTGCGGGTGCACCGGTTTTTCTGCCGCAATGTCGTCTGCGCGAGGACGACGTTCGCCGAGCAGATCCCGGACCTGACCGTGCGCTACGGCCGCCGCAGCATCCCAGCGGCCCAGGCGTTACAGGCGATTGCGCTGGCACTGGGCGGGCGCGCCGGGGCCCGGCTGACCCAGCACCTGGCCACCTCAGTGAGCCGGATGACACTGATCAGACTGATCCGCAGCTTGCCTGAGCCACCCCTTCCAGCGGGCCCACGGGTGCTCGGCGTGGACGACTTTGCATACCGGCGGGGGCACTCCTACGGCACCATCCTGATCGACATCTCCACCAGCACCGTGGTCGATGTGCTGACCGATCGGACGGCCGACACCCTCGCGGCCTGGCTGCAGGCTCACCCCGGCGTCGAGATCGTCTGCCGGGACCGGGCCGGTGCCTATGCCGAGGGCGCCGCCCGCGGCGCGCCAGACGCGATCCAGGTGGCAGATCGCTGGCATCTCTGGAGGAACCTCGGCGAGGCAGTCGAACGCACCCTCACTCGGCACCGCCATCACCTGCCGTCACTGACCTCCATGCTCAGCACTCAGCCCTCGCCTTCTCTGCCTTTGCAGGCCCCCACCGCACCTCGCTCGCCCGCCGACCGCGAGGACAGGATCGCCATTCGCACCCGGGAGCGGCATGCCGTCGTGCATGCTCTGCTGAAGCAAGGCCATGGCGTCCGGGAGATCGCCCGGCGCCTGAACCTCGGTCGCAACACCATCCGGCGCTTCACTCGTGCCGGCAGCCCGGAAGACCTGCTCGTGCACACCGGTACCGGCCAACGCCCCAAGGCATTGGATGCCTATGACGGCTACCTGCGCAAGCGGTGGACGGAGGGATGCACCAACGCCGAACTCCTCTGCGGTGAACTGCGGGATCTCGGTTACCGTGGCAGCAGCACCGCCGTCCGCCAGTACATCCGTCCCTGGCGAGCTGGCCTGCCACCCACACCGACTTCACCTCGCCCGCCCACGGTCCGGCAGGCCACCGGCTGGTTCCTACGCAACCCCACCCACCTCGACGCCGGTGAGCAGCGCCAGCTCGATACACTCACCGCCGTATGTCCCCAGCTGGCAGCGCTCCGTGTCCATGTCCGCCAGTTCGCCGAGATGATGATGAACCGCCGCGGCCGGAACCTGGAGGCATGGATTAACGCGGTCCTTCGCGACGACCTGCCTGAGTTGCATTCCTTCGTCACCGGGCTACGCCGCGACCAAGACGCTGTCACTGCCGGTCTCAGCCTGCCCTACAGCTCCGGACCCGTCGAAGGGCACGTCAACCGGACCAAGATGATCAAAAGGCAGATGTATGGCCGCGCCAACCCCGATCTCCTGCGCAAACGCATCCTGCTGGCCGACTGATCAGGGTCCACTTCACGGAATGTGGGCCTGATCCAG
>NZ_BOOK01000122.1 GCF_016863195.1 Paraplanobispora takensis
CGCCGCGAGGGCCGCCGCGTCCCGCGGGGAGACGCCGGCCTGCCCGGACAGCGCCCGCAGGTACAGGTCGCGGTAGTCCTCCACCTGCTCGGCGGGGAACTGGGTGGTGTCGTAGGAGATCGTCAGCGTCATGCCCCGGTCGGGCGTCCTGACGAAGGCCGCGCTGAAGGCCAGGTCGGTCTGCTCGAAGAAGTCCTGGTCCTCGACGGTCAGGTCGGCGCCGCCGTACACATGGAAGTCGCGGAAGTCGACGTGCGCGTCGAGCAGCGGCGAGCGCCCGGCCGCGCGCTGGATCTCGAACAGCGGATACTGCCGGTACGGCAGCAGCGCCACCTCCGCCTCGAACACCCTGCGCACCAGCCCGGGGGCGTCCGCGCGCAGCCGCAGCGGGACCGTGTTGAGGAACAGGCCGAGCACCTCGTCGCCCGCCTCGCTCTCCGGGCGGCCGTGGGTGAGGACGCCGGTCAGCACGTCGGGGTCGCCGGTGACCAGGTGCAGCACCCGCAGGTGCGCCGCGATCAGCACCGACCGCAGCGGTACCCGCTCCCGCGCCGCCTGCTCGGTCAGCTCGGCGACCAGGGCCGGGTCGAGCGGCGTGGCCAGCACGGCGACCGTGCGCGTCCCGCCGGTCGGGTACCCGGGCATCCTGGGCAGGCGGCCGTCCGGCGCGCCGGCGACGACCTCCCGCCAGAAGCCCGCGGCCTCCGGTGAGGCCACGAGCTCCTTCTCCACCGCCACCAGATCGCTGAAGCGGGCCCCCGGCGGCTCCGACGGCAACCCCGGAGTGCGATAACGCGCCAGCAGCTCGTTGACCAGCGCGGCGACGCTCCAGCCGTCCAGGATCGCGTGGTGGAAGTAGACGGTCAGCGCGAAGCGGTCCTCCTCCGGGCGCACGTGCACCCGGAGCAACGGCGGTGCCGACCAGTCGAAGGGCCCGTACTCCGGCGCGTCCGCGGACACGGTCAGCGGGATCTCCGCGTGGTCGTGCACGAGTTGCACCGGCTCGCTGAACCCGGTCAGGTCGAACGAGGTCCGCAGCACCTCGTGCCGGGCGGTCAGCTCGCCGAGGGCCCTGACCAGCGCCGCCTCGTCGAAACGGCCGCGCAGCGTGAGCGTGGTGCGGTCGTGGAAGGTCACGCCGTCCAGCTCGCCGTGGTAGAGCATCCCGGCCTGCAGAGCGGTCAGCGGGTAGGCGTCGACGATCATCCCATGAGCCTTTCTCGGTCCGCGGGACTGAGCAGGGCGAACGCCCCCGTTTCGGCCTTCGGTACGGCCCGGCGCGGGCGCAGCGCGGTGGCCAGCTCAGCCACGGACTGGTGCGTGAACAGCTGCCGCAGCTCCACGTCGTAGCCCGCCGCGCGCAGCCCGGCCACCACCTTGAGACTGCGGATGGAATCGCCGCCGACCGCGAAGAACGAGTCGTGCCGGCCGGGCCGTTCCAGCCCGAGCACCTCCTGCCAGACGCGCGCCACGGTCTGCTCCGCACCGGCGCGCGGCGGCTCCCAGGGCAGGTCCGCCCGCCACTCCGGGGCGGGCAGCGCGGCCCGGTCGAGCTTGCCGTTCGCGGTGAGCGGCAGCTCGTCGAGATGCACCCACGAGACGGGGATCATGAAATCCGGCAGGACGGACCGCAGGTCCGGAACGCCGCCGTCCCCGACCAGATAGCCGACCAGGCGGCCGTCGACGAGCACGGCGGCGGCCTGCCTGACACCGGGTCGCTCCCGCAGCACAG
>NZ_BOOK01000123.1 GCF_016863195.1 Paraplanobispora takensis
AGACGGCGCAGCTGACCAGCGAGAGCGTGGGCCAGACCCAGCAGGCCGCGGCCGAGCTGGCCCGGATGTCGGCGGAGCTGCGGTCGCTGGTGGGCCGCTTCTCCATCTGAGCTCGGCCGGATCGGCGCCCAGCCACCGGCCGGACGGAAGGAGCAGCGGCCGTCGGCCTCCCGGCCCGGCGGTGCCGTGGCCACCGGATCGGCGTCGATCCGGCCGAGCCCTGGACGTCGGAACCGGCTTCTCCGTCCGGCCCCTCCGCGTGACCCCGGATCCCCCTCCCCCTCTTCTCCGGTGGTCCGCCGACCGCCCAGGACCTCATCAGAGTCCTGGGCGGTCGGCGTTCGCGGGGCCGTGCGGGCCGCGGTGCGGCAAGGGAGCGGGACGGTGGCGGCCGGCGTCGCGGTACCTCTCAGCTGCGGTCGCGCCATGCCGACGGGAGGGAGGTGACCGTGACGGGCATCTCGCCCGGCGGCCCCTGACACCCTCCCACCTCCGGCGGCTCCGGGCCGCCGTACGACGCACGAAAGAGTTCCACCATGACTACGCCCTCAGCGACGCGGGGACCGCGTACGGCACGGTCCCTCATCGAAGACCGCGGTATCAGTACGAAGATCCTCTCCAGCGTCGGTGTGATGGCCGTCGTCGCACTGCTGGTGGGCCTCATCGGCATCGGCCAGATGGGCTCGATCAACGACAGGGCCGACACCCTCTACAAGGGCGGCATGGTCCCGCTCCAGCAGATCGACCAGGTCCGCCTCGACCTGTCGATCGTCCGGATGGACCTGCTCAACCACGGCCTGTCGCGCACCGAGGCCACCATGGCCACCTACGAGCAGGCTCTCAAGACCGACGCCGCAAAGGTCACCCAGAACCTGGACGCCTACGCTTCCAACAGCGCCTCTCCGGAGCTGGTCGAGGATCTGCGCGGGAAGTGGGAGAACTACCAGGGCACCTGGGAGACGCTCCTGACCGCCAGCAGGAACAACGACGACCTCGGGGTGGCCAAGGCCCGTGACGAGGTGACCGGCCCGGCGTTCAAGAAGGCCGCCGACGTCGTCGAGAAGATCGCGGCGGCCGAGACCGCCGACGGCAAGAAGCTGGCCGACGAGGCCGCCGCGGCCTACTCCTCGGGCCGCACCACGACCATCATCGTGCTGGTGGCGGGCCTGCTGGTGGCGTTGATCGGCGCCCGCCTCATCGCCGGTAAGGTCGTCGCCTCGATCGGCAAGGTCTCCCACGTGATCGAGGGCCTGGCCGCCGGCGACCTGACCCGCAAGGCCGACGTGAGCGGCCGTGACGAGATCGGCACGATGGCGGCCGGCCTGGACCGGGCCATGGTCACGCTGCGCGGCACCGTCACCGGCATCAACGCCAACAGCGAGCAGCTGGCCGGTGCCTCCCAGGAGCTGGCCGTCGTCAGCGAGCAGATCGCCGGCAGCGCCGAGCAGACCAGCGGCCGGGCCGACGCCGTCTCCGCCGCCGCCGAGCAGGTCTCGCGCAACGTGGAGACCGTCTCGGCCGCCAGCGAGCAGATGACCGCCTCCATCAAGGAGATCGCCACCAGTGCCAGCGACGCGGCCAAGATCGCGCACGACGCGGTCCAGGTGGCGGCGACGGCCAACGACACCATCGCGCAGCTGGGCGAGTCCAGCGCCGAGATCGGCAACGTCATCAAGACGATCACCTCGATCGCCGA
>NZ_BOOK01000124.1 GCF_016863195.1 Paraplanobispora takensis
AAGCGGCGCCGCCGCAGGCTGGGCTACCCCACTCTGGCCGGCTCCTCCCCTGCGCCCGGGTAAAAAGGCAGGCTCAGGCCGTGCCCGAGGGCGGGGCCGCCTGCCGGCCGGGCAGGGGCGGCGGGGTGCGCAGCACCCGCACCGCGGCCTCCAGGTCGGGGCAGACCGCGAAATGCTCCAGCAGGTGCATCAACGCCAGCAGTCGCCAGACCCGGCCGTCGGCCGGCGCGACCAGCACCAGGCGGCCGGCGCGCTCTTCGACCTGCCGGCGCAGCCGTATCAGAGCGCCGATGCCGGCCGAGGCGATGAAGCTGACCTGGCTGGCATCCACCACCAGCACCGGCGCGCGGCCGAGGAGCATCTGCTGCGCGCTGCTGAGGGCCAGCGGCGCGGTGAGCGCATCCAGCTCTCCGGCCAGGCGCAGCACGGCGAGGTCATCCAGCTGCCAGGTGGTGGTCTGCAAGGAAGGCTCAGGGTGGGGCAGCATGCGCCACCGCCTGTCTCCTCACGTGGCCGCCTTGAGGATGCACGTGGCCTCCGTGCGGATGGCTGTCTCCGGCCGAAGGTGGCCACCGGTGTCCACCGTAGGCCACCGGCCGGCACATCGCGATCATGACGGTGGCCACGGGGTCCGCCGCTGCCTGGCGGCCTCGGCCAGCGGCCGATACCCGCCGCAGCCGGCACTTTTCGCTGGTGGCAGGGTCCGGGCACGCGATCCGGCCGCCCCTGCATGCCTGGGCTTTGGCACGGGCCGGTGCCGCGCGCAGGGCGGTGACCGCTCCGGCCTCGGGGCAGCGATGCGGGGCGGCGCGCCCGGCAACAGGTGAGCCCGCGGCCAGGCCCTTGCCTGCGATGGGCGATCGCAAGGGCCCGGTGCAGCAGGAGCGGCCGCCCGCCGGCGCCGCCATGGTGATCTGCCCCGGTCGCACTCAGTGAGAATCATGCGTCGTGCCGCCGTCCGGGCCGCTGATGCGCAAGGGCAACTCCAGCAGGTCGGCCAGGCGCTGCAGGTAGGGCGGCACGTTGATCAACTGGGCCGCGCCCGTGGCGCACAGTTTCGCCAGCACGCGCATCCCGCCGGCGTCGATGAAGCGCAAGCGCTGGACGTCGATCAGGAGGCAATCGTCGCCGTGCCCGGCACGGGCCAGCGTCTCGTGCAGCGCGGCGCAGTTGCCGGCGTCGACTTCGCCGATCAGATGGATCAGCGTCGCGCCGGGATGGGGGTGGTAGATCAGGCGCAAATGGCGATCGGCATACAGCACCGCGCCGATGACGCCGTGGCAGGCGCCGTCGGGGGCGCCAGCGTCATCGTGCGGGAGTGTCACAGCGCTGCGGGCAACGGCGAAAAAGGGCCGGCTGCGCGCCTGGGCCGCGTGCGGATGCGTGGGCGCGGGCGCCAGAGCAGAAGCACAGCCATGCAGACCCCCACCAGGCGAGGGAGACCGGTTGGCTGGCATCATCTCACCTGCACCTCGCTTCGTGAAGAGTCATACCGGAAATAAATTTCAGGCATTAAGCTTACGGTAAAGGTATTCCGCCGTCACTGCCGGGCCGGATCACCCCCGGCTCACAAGAGAGGTGCCATGGCTTCGACCAACGCTGGCCAGCCCGCCTCCACCTGGACGTTCCTCACCCACCATGCCCGAG
>NZ_BOOK01000125.1 GCF_016863195.1 Paraplanobispora takensis
CGGCTTGAGAGACCAGATGCCATCGGTGTGGGTAAGCCCGAGGTTGGTCAGCGTGCGGAGGTTCACCGCGGCGGCGCGGGTGTGCAGCCAGGCGTTGTTTTTGATGGTGCCCAGGTAGCGCAGACGGCGACCGCCCCGAGCGACCAGCCAGGCCACCCCGCGCTCGACCGGTGGCCGCCAGCGGCGGTAGTCGGCCTGCCAGAGCGGATCGGTGGCGGCCTGGCGGCGGGCGGCGGCCAGCAGGTCGTGCTGCGGATGGATGTTGAGGGTGCGGCCACTGGCGGCGGTGGTGCATCGGGTGCGCAGCGGGCAGGGAGCGCACCGTTGTTTGAACTGAACGATCCGGGCGCTGCTGGCATTGGGCCGCCGCAGGGGGAGGCTGTGCCCGGCCGGGCAGGTCACCAGGCCGGTGGCGGCATCGATGGTGAAGTCGTCGACGGTGAAGCCGCCGGGAACGGCCTGGCGCAGTGGCGGGGGCTTGATGACCAAGGTGTGGCCGGCCGCCTGCAATGTCTGGCGTGCCTGGCCGGTGCCGTAGGCCGCATCCCCCAGCACGGTGAGGGCGTGCTCGCCGGCCAGGAGGTCTTCGGCGACCGCGGCCTCGTGATGGTCGGCTCCGCTGCCGGGCCGCAACGCCACCGCGGTGAACAGCCCGGTCTCGGGCTCGATGGCCAGGTGGGCTTTGTAGCCGTCCTGGTGGCGGGTGCGGTTTTTATGCACGTGCCGGGATTGGGGGTCAACGGTGGAGACGATGCGGTCCGGCGCGGTCCGCCGGGCGATCCGCCACCGGCCGTCACCGCCGTCGGAATCGTCGGCGGGCTCGACGTCTTGGTAGGCGACCAGGGCCAGCAGGCCGGCCGCGTTCGCGGCCTGCTCGCCCAGCGGCTGGTCGGGCAGGTGGGCCAGCAACCGCACCGCGTCGCCCACCAGCGCATCCACCAGCACCGCCCGGGCGGCCTCATCGTTCCAGGCGATGCGCGGCTTGCCCGCATCGGTGTAGTCATGCGCGGTGCAGCAGGTGGCGGCGGCCTCGGCGGCGCCGGGCACCTGGCGAATCACCCGGCGGATCGCGGCGATGATCTGGGTGACGGTGTCTTGAGTGGCTACCGCGTCATCGAGCACGGTGGAATCCAGTGCCCGGCGCTGCCGCCCGGCCAGCACTGCGGTGGCCGCGATCACCTGCTTGACCCGGGTGAAGATCCGGTTCGGGTCAGATGAGCGGGCCAGGCGCCGCCGAAAATAGGTCAGCAGTGAGGCATCGAAGGCGGTGTCATGCAGGCCCAGCCCGCAGGCGGCCTTCCAGCGCAGGTCACAGCGCAGTTCCTGGACCGCGTCGGCGTCGGAGACGCCGTACAGGGCCTGCAGGACCAGCACCGTGGCCAGCACCTGCGGCGGCATGCTCGGCCGCCCGTTGGCTGAGGGATACATGTCGGCGAACATCTCGGGCGCGAACAGCGCCTGACGGTGCTGGGCCAAGAACGCGAACACGCTACCTGCCGGGATCAGCTCCCGGCAGGTGGTCCATACATCCGGCCCGATCGGCTCGCCGCTCCACTCACCTTGCATGCCACCTGAGTCTGGCCCAGCGTCTCTGAGGCGGGGCCAGAACGCAAGATTTTCAGTGATCTTCTAG
>NZ_BOOK01000126.1 GCF_016863195.1 Paraplanobispora takensis
GACCACCGGGGAGCTGATCGAGGTGCTGCTGCACCGGCGCATGGCCCATGCCCGTGTGGGCCGGCATCGCCGCCGCGCTGACGGTGGGCGCGCTCAGCGCCGATGTCGTCGCGCTGGAGGCCCGCAGGATCGCCCAAGCCGACGATGCCTCCGTCGTCGAGCCGTCACCGGATCGACCCGAGCACCTGGCCTGGCTGGATGAGCCCGCGGTGCTCTCGCCGACTATCCGGCGGCCGGCCCGCCTCCGAGGAAGAGCTGCCATGATCACCTTTCACCGCCGCGCGCTGACCGAGGAAGCGGCCGAGACCTCGATCTACCAGGCCTGCCAGCGGCTGCACCTGCCGACCATCCGCGGCCAGTTCGTCGAGCCGGCCGCCATCGCTCCCCGCAACCAGATGAGCTATCTGGGCTTCTTGGCCGAGCTGTTGATGGCCGAATGCGGCTACCGCGCCCGCAAGGCCTCCGAGCGGCGGATCAGGCTGGCGAGCTTCCCACGACAGAGATCGCTGCGCGAGTTCGACTTCGAGGCCAACTCCAACGTGGATCCGGCCGTCATCCACACCCTGGCCGCCAAGCTGGTCAACGAGCTGGTCGAGACCGCCGATGAGAAGTTACTGACCAAGACCATCGCTCGCTACGGCCGCGTCGACCTTTTATGCATAGACGGGCTGGGCTACATGGAGCTGGACCGGCACGGAACCGAACTGCTGTTTCAGGTTCTCACCGAGCGCGAGGAGACCAATAGGTCGCAATTACCTCAAATGAGTCATTCTCGAAAGCATCCGGAGACGACCATGAGTGACCATCCGCAGCACCGTGAGAATGAGGAGGCGTCCTGGCGGGATCGGGTCGCTGCTCAACGTGATGCCATGAGTCAGAAGCGGGATCAAGCGGCCACCCTGCGCGATGATGCCGCTCAGCGCCGTGATCACGTAGCTAGCGAGCGCGATCAGGAGGCCGAGGCGCACGTGCGGCAAGCCCAGCTACGGCGCGAGGAAGAAGACACCGCAGACCGGCACCTGCATGATCTGCTCTGGGCGGCGGAGTTGCGTGATCGCGCGGCCGAGCAGCGCGACCGCGACACCGCCCGCCGGCACGGCCTGCTGGCCTGGGACGGCGCCGGATTGGCCACCGAAGCGGCTCTGCTCGCCGCCGCGCGTGATCAGGCCGCGGCCGAGCGTGAGCAGAACCGACAGGATCGTGAAGAGATCCGGCGCCAGCTGAAGGCGCTGCGCCAGCTGCGGCTGGCGACCGATCGAGAGCAGGACAGCACGCGGGCACAGGGCTTGGCCGATCGGCAGGCGTCCGCCGACGATCGGCGGGCGAGCGAGGGCGACCGGGACGCCAGTGGACGGGACCGGCGCTCAGCAGCAATGAACCGGCTGGAGGCGAGCATCGACCGCCAGACCGCGGCCTGGCTGCGGACCGCACAGAAACTGGAGGCAGACGACAACCGGCCATGACCGGGTCCGCCGACGGGTCATGCCGCCTGGTCTGACGGCATTCGCGTGCTGCTACTTCTCACCGACATTTCCTGCTCCCCCGGCCAGCGAGCGGTTGCGGTTTTGGCCGGCGCTCCGGATGAGT
>NZ_BOOK01000127.1 GCF_016863195.1 Paraplanobispora takensis
GATGAGTAGCCCTGTGTCAAGCCGCCGCCGGTTGATCTTGCCGGAGCAGGGCCTGGAGGGCTCCGTGCTTGGCCGGATCGTAGGCGACGCCGTCCTGCCAGCAGTGCCAGATCACATACAGCCAGGCCCGCGCGAGGATGCGGGTGGCATGCGGGTGGTCCTTGCCGCGGGCGAGGGCATCGGCGTACAGCTTGGCCGCCCAGGGGTTGGCGCGCCGGGAGTCGGCGGCGAAGTCGCAGACCGCATCGCGCAGCTGTTTGTTGACCGCCCAGCGGAAGCCGACGCTCTTGTGCTTGCCGGATTGGCGGGTGGAGGGCGCCACGCCGGCCAGGCAGGCCAGCGAGGCCGGGTCGGGGAAGCGGGCCCGGCAGTCGCCGATCTCGGCCAGCAGCCGGGCGGCCCGCACGCTGCCCGAGCGCGGCAGCGAGGTGAACACCTGGGCATCGGCGTGCAGCGCGAGCTGCTCGGCGATCTGCGCCTCCAGTGCCTTGATCTGCTCGACCAGCGCGGCCAGGACGGTCAGCATCGCCCGGGTGACATGCGCTCGCGCCGCCCCGTCGTCGCCGGTCGCGCCGCGGGGTGCGGCCTTCAGGCGGGCCAGCAGCCCGGCCGGGTCCTTGCGGCCGCAGTAGCCGACACTGCTCAGCCAGGCCGCCAGGCGGCGCTGCGACAGCCAGTCGGCGCGTTCCTGGCAGTCGAAGCGGGCCAGGAAGGCCAGGCTGATCGCACTGTCGAGATCGGCGAACAGGCCGACCGCACCGGGGAAGGCCGCACCGAGGTGGGCGCGCAGCTGGTTGCACAGCGCCACCCGGTGGCCGACCAGGTCGCGGCGGGCCCGTACGGTGGCGCGCAGCGTGCGGGTGGCCGGGCTGTCGGGCACCAGCGGGCGCAGCCGGGCGCGGTCGGTGCGCAGGGTGTCGGCCAGCACGAACGCGTCGAACCGGTCGTCTTTGTTGCCGGCCGAGCCGTAGCGGGAGCGCAGGTTCTTGAGCTGGTTCGGGCTGATCACCACCACTGTGAGTCCGGCCTGCAGCAGAGCCTCGACGACCGGGCCGTCGCCGCGCTCGATGGCGACCTCGCACGCTGCGGCCTTGGTCAGGCGGCGGGCGAGCTCCTTCACTCCGGCGTCGGTGTGCTCAACGGTGAAGCGGGTGATCACTTTGCCGGCCGTATCGACCACGCATACGGCGTGATCGGCGCTGGCCCAGTCGAGTCCGGCGGTGACCCCGTTCGGTGCGCTGGTGGGCAGGGACGGGGTGGGGGCATACTGCATGACAGCCTCCTCGCTGCTAGCCCAGTGGGGAGGCACCCTCTTTTCGGTATCGGGACGCGGCAGCCGGTCAGCTCACTGTTCGGCGCTCGATGGCGCTCAGCCCTGTCGACGGTCGGCACGCCCCGAAGAACCGCCGGGCCCCGCAGAACTCATCGTGGACCTCGGGGTCGAGCGAGCAGGGCAGTGGCCCGGCGGCACCTCGGGTGCATCAGCAGTCTCTCGACTACCGACAAGAGGATGGTGCACCAG
>NZ_BOOK01000128.1 GCF_016863195.1 Paraplanobispora takensis
CCAGGGCACCTGCTTCAACCAGAAGCCGATCGTGGCCGAGGGCGACCGCATCGAGGTCAACCAGGTCATCGCCGACGGCCCGTGCACCGACGACGGCGAGATGGCGCTCGGCAAGAACCTGCTGGTGGCGTTCATGCCGTGGGAGGGCCACAACTACGAAGACGCCATCATCTTGTCCCAGCGCCTGGTGCAAGACGACGTGCTGTCCTCGATCCACATCGAGGAGCACGAGGTCGACGCCCGCGACACCAAGCTGGGCCCCGAGGAGATCACCCGGGACATCCCCAACGTCTCCGAGGAGGTCCTGGCCGACCTGGATGAGCGTGGCATCATCCGGATCGGCGCCGAGGTGGTGCCCGGGGACATCCTGGTGGGCAAGGTCACGCCCAAGGGTGAGACCGAGCTGACCCCCGAGGAGCGGCTGCTGCGGGCGATCTTCGGGGAGAAGGCCCAGGAGGTGCGCGACACCTCGCTGAAGGTGCCGCACGGTGAGCAGGGCAAGGTCATCGGGGTGCGGGTGTTCTCCCGCGAGGAGGGTGATGAGCTGCCGCCCGGGGTCAACGAGCTGGTGCGCGTGTATGTGGCGCAGAAGCGGAAGATCACCGATGGGGACAAGCTGGCCGGCCGGCACGGCAACAAGGGGGTCATCTCCAAGATCCTGCCGGTGGAGGACATGCCGTTCCTGGAGGACGGCACCCCGGTCGACATCATCCTCAACCCGCTGGGGGTGCCCGGCCGGATGAACGTCGGCCAGGTGCTGGAGACGCATCTGGGGTGGATCGCCGCGCGCGGCTGGGACATCTCCGGCATCGAGCAGGCCTGGGCCGAGCGGCTGCGCGATAAGGGCTTTGGCGAGGTGGCGCCGCGGACCAATGTGGCCACCCCGGTCTTCGACGGCGCGCACGAGGAGGAGATCATCGGGCTGCTGGACAACACGCTGGTCAACCGGGACGGCGGGCGCATGGTCGGCCCGAACGGTAAGGCGCAGTTGTTCGATGGCCGCTCCGGTGAGCCGTTCCCGCACCCGATCTCGGTGGGCTACATCTACATCCTGAAGCTGCTGCACCTGGTGGATGACAAGATCCACGCGCGCTCGACCGGCCCGTACTCGATGATCACGCAGCAGCCGCTGGGTGGTAAGGCGCAGTTCGGTGGCCAGCGCTTCGGGGAGATGGAGGTGTGGGCGCTGGAGGCCTACGGTGCCGCCTATGCGCTGCAGGAGCTGCTGACGATCAAGTCCGACGACGTGCTGGGCCGGGTGAAGGTCTATGAGGCGATCGTCAAGGGCGAGAACATCCCCGAGCCGGGCATTCCGGAGTCGTTCAAGGTCTTGATCAAGGAGATGCAGTCGCTGTGCCTGAATGTCGAGGTGCTCTCCAGCGACGGTATGTCCATCGAGATGCGCGACACCGATGAGGATGTCTTCCG
>NZ_BOOK01000129.1 GCF_016863195.1 Paraplanobispora takensis
AGAGGGCGTTCTGTGAGCTTCCGTCCGCTTTGAGCCTGAGCGGTGGAGATCTATCCGCGATGGCCTGGCCGCGGCAGCGCGAAGAGCCCGGGTTCGGGCTCGATGAGGATGCCCCGAGCGACCATGCGTTTGAGCTTGGCGCGCAGGCTCTCGGTGTGCTTGGGTCCCAGTCCTATGTTCAAGGTCCGGCAGATGTCCTTGACCCGCAGCCCGTCCGGCGCTTGCTCCACGATCGCCAGAATCTGCCGGTAGGCGGGTGAGAGCCCGGCTGCCTCAGGGACGGGCTCGGCCAGGTCAGCGGCCATCTCCAGAATCGTCTGGCGGGTGAGGCGCAGCCGGGACAGCACCTGCTCGGCCGCATTCAACCGCACGGACAAGTCGGTGATCTGCTCGCGCAGCCGGTCGGCTTCGGCCTGGGCGGCCCTCTCCCGCTCGGCCAGGCGCTCAAGGAATTGGCGCATCTGCGGCTCCCGCGCTCGCCTATGTCGACCGCTGGCCGGGATCGCGCCAGGTCGAGGTGGCCGTGCCGGTCAGGCGCCGGGTCATGTTGTCGGTCATCGACCAATAGATCATCGATTCCGAACTCGCGGGCCGCGCCTCGTAGGCGCGAGCCAGCCGGCGGTGCAGCATCAGGGTGCCGAAGACCTGCTCGGCCACCCACCGCTTGGGCAGTGGCGCAAACCCGCAGGTATGCGGGTCGCGCTGCACCACCTCCACCTCGATGCCCAGGCCGGCGCCATGGGCGGCGACCGCGTTCTTGAACCCGGCATCGGTCCAGGCCGTGCGCACGCTCGGATTGGCGGCGGCGACCTTGTCCAGCAGCGCGATGCCGATGGCGTTGTCGTGCACGCCGGCGGCGGCCACCACCACCGCGATCACCAGCCCGAGCACATCGGAGGCGATGCCCCGCTTGCGGCCCCGGCTCTTCTTGCCTGGATCCAGTCCGGTGGTGTCGGCCGGGGCGTTGAGGGAGCTGTGCACGGTCTGGGTATCCAGCGCCACCGCGCTGGGGTCCTCGGCCCGGCCCGCCTGCTCACGTACCTGCCAGCGCAGCAGGTCGTGGATGGTCTGATCGATGCCGTCATCGCGCCAGGTGGCGAAGTAGTAATACACCGCGGTGTAGGGCGGCAGGTCGTGCGGCAGGTAGCGCCACTGGCAGCCGGTCCGGGCCTGGTACAGGATCGCGTTGACGATCTCCCGCATGTCGTAGCGACCCTCATGGCCGCTGACCGATGGGTGCTGTCCCTTCCATGAGGCGATGACCGGACGGATCAGCTCCCACCGCTCGTCGGACAGATCACTGGGGTATGGCTGACGCTCGCTCATGACTGTCAGTGCAGCTCACCCACACCGAACGTCAACCTATTTACCGAAAATCTCTACCGAACCGCAGGGATCAAAGGCCCATACCCTCACAGAACGCCCTCT
>NZ_BOOK01000130.1 GCF_016863195.1 Paraplanobispora takensis
GGTCACGTCCAGCGAAGTGGTGTATGAGCCGACCTTCGCGTGATCCTATTTCTGCAGGTTAAGCGGTAAGAGTCTGCGGCAGCACGTTCTGCCCCGGTGTGTCGCCGCAGATCAACCGCAGCCGGACCTTGGCCAGCACGTCCAAGCCCATGTAGCGGCGCGCCTCGGTCCATTCATCGGTCTGCTCGGCCAACACCGCACCAACGAGGCGGATGATCGCAGCCCGGTCGGGAAAGATCCCGACCACGTCGGTGCGCCGCCGGATCTCCTTGTTCAACCGCTCTTGCGGATTGTTGGACCAGATCTGCTTCCAGACCTCGCGCGGGAAGGCAGCAAAAGCCAGCAGGTCCTCTCGCGCCGCTTCCAAATGCGTCGCCGCGGCCGGGTACTTGGCCTCCAGGGCATCGATGACCCAGGTGTGCTGGGTGCGCACCGCCTCACTGGTGGGCTGGTCGAAGATGGTACGCACCAAGGTGGCCACCCACGGCTGGGCCGACTTGGGCACGGTGGTGAGCAAATTGCGCAGGTAGTGGGTGCGACAGCGCTGCCAGGACGCACCGGCCAAGGTGGCGCCGATCGCCTCGACCAGGCCGCGGTGGGCATCGGAGATGACCAGCTGCACCCCGGACAGGCCACGGGCCACCAGGGAGCGCAGGAAGCCCAGCCAGCCCGCGCCGTCCTCGGCCGAACTCACCTCCAGCCCCAAGATCTCCCGGCGGCCGTCGGCGTTGACGGCCGTGGCCACCAGCACGTGCACATTGACGGTCCGGCCGCCCTCGCGGACCTTCTGGGTGAGGGCATCCAGCCACACGAACGCATACGGGCCGCCGTCCAGCGGCCGACTGCGAAAGGCCTCCACCTGTCCGTCCAGGGTCTTGGCCATCTCGCTGACCTGGCTTTTGGAGATCCCGGTGACGCCGAGCTGCTCGATCAGCTTGTCGACCCGGCGGGTGGAGACGCCCAGCAGGTAGCTGGTGGCCACCACGCTGATCAGGGCCTGTTCGGCCCGGCGGCGGCGCTGCAGCAGCCAGTCCGGGAAGTAGCTGCCTGAGCGCAGCTTGGGGATGGCCAGCTCCACCGTGCCGGCCCGGGTGTCCCAGTCCCGCTGCCGGTAGCCGTTGCGCCGGTTGATGCGCTCGTCGTGGCGTTCGCCGTAGCCGGCGCCGCAGAGGCTGTTGGCCTCGGCCGACATCAATGCCTCGGCCATGGTCTTCACCATGGATCGCAACAGATCCGGGTCGTTGGTCTGGATCTGCTCCGCCAGCCAGGCGGTGGGGTCCACACTGTTGTTCGCGGCCATCGCTTGCTTCTCCTTCGATCTTGATGTCGCAATCACGAAGGATCACGCGATGGCCGTCTCCATGTCCGGCGCCACGCCTGCTAGCTGGGGAAACTCTTACACCACTTCCATGGACGCAA
>NZ_BOOK01000131.1 GCF_016863195.1 Paraplanobispora takensis
CTAGGGTCTGTTTCAGAAGTCGGTTCAGGTGGTGGATCGCTGCCGTGGCTGGCCGCGATACGGCCTGGCCATCCAGATGGTGGCCTCGCGTGCGATATCGCTGCGATCGGTCTCGGTGGTGAGCCGGTGCTCATGGCGGAGGGCGTCGCGGTACTCCACCTCGTAGGTGCCCTCGGCCAGCAGGGAGATCGAGACGTACCAGGCCGGGTCGTCCTCCACCGGTTCGATCGTCACAAAGGTGTTGCCGGTCAGATCCAACTCTTCCAACAGCATGTAGATGGTGTCTTCGGAGGGGTTGTCGACGAAGCGGCCATCTTCGGTCTCGGCCCGGTAGTAGATCACTTGGTCGGTCATGGCGGAGGTCCTCGCAGCGGCCGTCTGGTCAGCAACGCCTCAGCATCGCACGCCACCGGGCCGGGCCGAAGGCGGCAGCGGGCGGCTCACAGCCACTCGCCGATCACCGCGACCTGGACGGTGGCCTCGTAGCGCACGGCGAGCTTGTCATAGCGGGTGGCCACCGCCCGGTGGCGCTTGAGCCGGTTGATGCCGCACTCGACCGCGTGCCGGGCCTTGTAGTCCTCGGCATCGAAGGCCGGTGGCCGACCTCCGGCCGAGCCCCGCTTGCGGCGGTGGCGGACCTGATCGGCCGGCTGCGGGATCGTGGCGCGGATACCGCGTCGGCGCAGGTAGAAGCGGATGGCCCGTGAGGAGTAGGCCTTGTCAGCGCGGATGCGGTCCGGGCGGGTGCGGGGGCGGCCGGGTCCGGGCCGGGGGACGCGGATGCGCTCCAGCACGGCGTGAAACTGCGGTGCGTCCCCGCGCTGGCCCGCGGTGAGCACCACGGCCAGCGGTTTTTGCCGCTGCTCGCAGGCCAGATGAATCTTGGTGGTCAACCCGCCCCGGGACCGGCCCAGCGCGTGATCGTCCGGCTCGCAGGTCAGTCCGCCGGGCGACTCGAGTTGCGCGGCGCCATCGCGGCGAGCTCCGGCCGCGTGCTGGTGGGCCCGGCAGATGGTGGAGTCCACGCTGACGTCCCAGGTGATCAGCCCGGCGGCATCGGCCCGGGTTTGCAGCGCGGTCACGATACGCGCCCACACTCCGGCCCGCTGCCAGCGCCGGAACAGGCCGTAGACCGTCTGCCAGGGCCCATACCGCGCGGGCACGTCGCGCCAGGGGGCGCCGGTCCGTACCCGCCAGCGGATGCCGTCAATCAGGCGACGCTTGGACCACACCACCGGACGGCCGGACCTCACGCCCTCCGGCAGCAGAGGTTCCAGCACCGCCCACTGCGCATCGGACAGATCACCACGAGCCACGCAGAGATCATCCGTCAGCGGGGACCGTCGTGTGATCGACTTCTGAAACAGACCCTA
>NZ_BOOK01000133.1 GCF_016863195.1 Paraplanobispora takensis
CGGTGGCTGTTTGTTGTTTGAGATTTGCATAGTGGACGCGAGCATCTTTGTGGCCAAGTTTTTAAGGGCACACGGTGGATGCCTTGGCATCAGGAGCCGATGAAGGACGTGGGAGGCTGCGTTAAGCCCCGGGGAGTCGCCAACCAGACTGTGATCCGGGGATGTCCGAATGGGGAAACCCAGCACCCGTCATGGGGTGTTGCCTCCGCCTGAATGTATAGGGCGGTTGGTGGTAACGCGGGGAAGTGAAACATCTCAGTACCCGTAGGAAGAGAAAACAATAGTGATTCCGTGAGTAGTGGTGAGCGAAAGCGGATCAGGCTAAACCGGACGCGTGTGATTAGCCGGCAGGCGTTGCGTGTGCGGGGTTGCGGGACCTTCTGGAAGAGGCTGCCGTCTCTTCAAGCAGTTATAAATCCAATTGATAGTCGAAAGTCCTGGGAAGGGCTGCCGGAGACCGTGAGAGCCGGGTAGGCGAAATCGGTTGGACTGCTGGAGGGGATCCCAAGTAGCACGGGGCCCGAGAAATCCTGTGTGAATCGGCCAGGACCACCTGGTAAGCCTAAATACTCCCTGATGACCGATAGTGGACCAGTACCGTGAGGGAAAGGTGAAAAGCGCCCCGGTGAGGGGTCGTGAAATAGTACCTGAAACCGTGTGCCTACAAGCCGTAGGAGCGTAGGTCGTCTTCGGATGATCTGTGATGTGACTGCGTGCCTTTTGAAGAATGAGCCTGCGAGTTATGGTGTGTGGCGAGGTTAACCCGTGGGGGGAAGCCGTAGCGAAAGCGAGTCTGAATAGGGCGTTGTGAGTCGCATGCTGTAGACCCGAAGCGGAGTGATCTAGGCATGGGCAGGTTGAAGCGCGGGTAAGACCGCGTGGAGGACCGAACCCACCAGGGTTGAAAACCTGGGGGATGACCTGTGTTTAGGGGTGAAAGGCCAATCAAACTCCGTGATAGCTGGTTCTCCCCGAAATGCATTTAGGTGCAGCGTCGCGTGTTTCTTGCCGGAGGTAGAGCACTGGATGGCCGATGGGCCCGACAAGGTTACTGACGTCAGCCAAACTCCGAATGCCGGTAAGTGAGAGCGTGGCAGTGAGACTGCGGGGGATAAGCTCCGTAGTCGAGAGGGAAACAGCCCAGACCACCGACTAAGGCCCCTAAGCGTGTGCTAAGTGGGAAAGGATGTGGAGTCGCAGTGACAACCAGGAGGTTGGCTTAGAAGCAGCCACCCTTGAAAGAGTGCGTAATAGCTCACTGGTCAAGTGATTCCGCGCCGACAATGTAGCGGGGCTCAAGTACACCGCCGAAGTCGTGGCATT
>NZ_BOOK01000134.1 GCF_016863195.1 Paraplanobispora takensis
TGAGATCGCCGCCAACATCGCGGGCGTGGCCCAGGCCGCGGCGGTGACCACCGAGGGCGTGGCCCAGTCCCGCCAGGCCGCGGCCGAGCTGGCCGACATGAGCCGCTCGCTGCGCGAGCTGGTGGGCCGCTTCACCGTCTGAGCGGGGCCCCGGCCGGGTGGCCGGGGTTGCGTGCCGGACGCCTCACCGGGCGGCCTGGCGGGCGCGGGATGCCCCCGCCAGGCCGCCCGGTGTCATAAACCCGGCGTGCGGGGGCAGGTTGGGATAATGCTGCAGGTCATCGGGGCGGGGCTGGGCCGTACCGGCACCAGCTCACTCAAGATCGCGCTGGAACGCCTGGGTTTCGCGCCCTGCTATCACATGTTCGAGGTCCTGGGCGATATCGAGCGGATGCGGCAGTGGACCACGGTGGCGCAGGGCGCCGCACCGGACTGGGAGGCGGTCTTCCGCGGATACCGGGCGTGCGTGGACTTCCCCGCGGCCGCGTACTGGCGGGAGCTGGCCGAGCACTATCCCGAGGCCAAGGTGATCCTCACCCTGCGCGACCCCGACGCCTGGTACGAGAGCGCCCGTAAGACGATCTTCCGGCTGCCGCGTGTGCTGCGCCATCCCGTGCTCGGTCCCGTGCTGCGCACGGTCCTTCCCGCGCAGGCCAGGCTGACCGCGTTCACCCGCATGCTGAGCGCCGTCAACCGGGACAGGCGCGACATCGTCTTCGACCGCGCCAGCGCCCTGAAGTACTACGAGCGGCACAACGCCGAGGTGCGCTCGTCCGTGCCACCGGAACGGCTGCTGGTCTACCGGGTGGGGCAGGGGTGGGAGCCGCTGTGCGACTTCCTCGGCGTCCCCGTGCCGGACACCCCGTTCCCGCGGGCCAACGACAGCTCCCGCTTCTGGAGCAACTTCCGCCGGACCCTGTGGGGCAGGCACGGCACCGGCCCGATACGGCCCCCGGCCTGAAGAGACGAACACGGTGCCCGGACGCGACGAGGCCGCCACCGGTGATGTCCGGTGGCGGCCTCGGTGCGCTGTCGTCGAAAGGTGCCCGAAGGGCTGGGCGCCCGGGAGGGTCAGGCGCCGGTGCGGGTCAGGCGCCGGCTCAGGATCCGGCTGGCGGCGAACGCCCCGCCGCCCGCGACGAGGATGAGGGCCAGGATGCCCACCAGGGGCATGCTGTTCGCCTTCTCGGCGGTGGTGGTCGCGGCGGCCGCGGTGACGGTCTTGGCCGGGAGCTCGGCGGTCGTCGCGCCGGTGGCGGGCTTGCCCGCGGTGGCCTTGTCCGCGGCCTTGTCGGCGGCCGGCTTCTTGGCGGGGG
>NZ_BOOK01000135.1 GCF_016863195.1 Paraplanobispora takensis
GGACAGCGGCGGCTGTCCCCCGACGAGGTGGCGCGCTACCTGTTCCGCCGGGTCGTCTCCTGGGGGCGATCGAGCAACGTCTTCCTGCGCAACGGCGCGCGCCTGTACCTCGACGTCGGCAGCCATCCGGAGTACGCCACCCCCGAGTGCGACAACGTCGTGGAGCTCGTGACCCACGACAAGGCGGGCGAGCGCATCCTGGAGGGCCTGCTCGTCGACGCCGAGAAGCGCCTTCGCGAGGAGGGCATCGCCGGGGACATCTACCTGTTCAAGAACAACACCGACTCGGCCGGGAACTCCTACGGCTGCCACGAGAACTACTGTGTGAGTCGGCACGGCGAGTTCGGCCGCCTGGCCGACGTGCTGATCCCGTTCCTGGTGACCCGGCAGATCATCTGCGGTGCGGGCAAGGTGCTGCAGACGCCGCGCGGGGCGGTCTACTGCGTCTCCCAGCGGGCCGAGCACATCTGGGAGGGCGTGTCCTCCGCGACCACCCGGTCCCGTCCGATCATCAACACCCGCGACGAGCCGCACGCCGACGCCGAGCGTTTCCGGCGCCTGCACGTCATCGTCGGCGACTCCAACATGAGCGAGACGACGATGCTGCTCAAGGTCGGCGCGACCGACCTGGTGCTGCGCATGATCGAGGCGGGCACCGTGATGCGCGATCTGTCGCTGGAGAACCCGATCCGGGCCATCCGCGAGGTCTCCCACGACATGACCGGGCGCCGCCGGGTGCGCCTGGCCGACGGGCGGGAGGCGTCCTCGCTGGAGATCCAGCAGGAATACCTCACCAAGGCGCGCGACTTCGTCGACCGGCGCGGCGGCGACGAGATCAGCCACCGGGTGCTGGAGCTGTGGGAGCGCACGCTCACCGCGGTGGAGACCGGCAACCTGGACCTGGTCTCCCGGGAGATCGACTGGGTCACCAAGTACCAGCTGATCGAGCGCTACCGCAAGAAGTACGACCTGCCGCTGTCCAGCCCCAGGGTCGCCCAGCTGGATCTGGCCTACCACGACGTGCACCGCCGCCGCGGGCTGTTCTACCTGCTGCAGAAGCGCGGCGCGGTGGAGCGGGTGGCCTCCGATCTGAAGATCTTCGAGGCCAAGTCGGTGCCGCCGCAGACGACCCGGGCGCGGCTGCGCGGGGAGTTCATCCGGCGGGCGCAGGAGAAGCGGCGCGACTTCACCGTCGACTGGGTGCACCTGAAGCTCAACGATCAGGCGCAGCGCACCGTGCTGTGCAAGGACCCCTTCCGCAGCGTGGACGAG
>NZ_BOOK01000136.1 GCF_016863195.1 Paraplanobispora takensis
AGGGCGCGTATTGAGTTGTGATCAAGAGGTGGTCCGGGTGAGGTCTTTGATCCAGATCATTGAGGCGCGCAGGTGGAGGCCGGCGAGGTAGCTCGCCGGGGTCTTGTCGTACCGGGTGGCGATGCCTCGCCAGGCCTTCAGCTTGTTGATCAGACGCTCGACGGTGTTCCGCTCGGTGTAGAGATCGGCGTCGCACCCGACGGGGCGGCCGCCCCGGGAGCCCTTCTTCTTCCGGTTGGCGACCTGGTCCCGCTTTTCCGGGATGACGGCCTTGATGCCGCGTCTACGCAGGTGGGCGCGGTTGCCGCGGGAGGAGTAGGCCTTGTCGCCGGCGACGGCACCGGGCCGGGTGCGGGGGCGGCCGACGGGACCGGGGATGCGGACCTTCCTCAACACGGGGATGAATTGCGGACTGTCGGCTGCCTGTCCGGCGGTCAAGACGAACGCCAGCGGGCGACCTCCGCGGTCGGCGGCCAGGTGGATCTTGCTCGTCTGCCCGCCCCGGGACCGACCGAGCAGGGCGGCCTTCAGCCGGAGCTTTCGGCGGCGCCGCAGGCATCGCCGCTTCTCCCCTTCGGGATCGGCTTCGGCCTCTGGCCCGTTTTGTTCTTCGAGGTCGCCCCCTTTGACCTGGTTTTCTCCTCCTCGATGGCAGCCTTCTCCACGGCGGCGAGCACGTCCTGGCTCATGTGCATCCCAGCAGCGTCATGGTGAGCGCGGGCAGTGGTGGAGTCGATGCCGACGAGGGACAGGTCCACCTCGCCGCGCTTGGCGGCTTCGGCGATCAGGCCCTCCAGTAGGGACTCGAACACGCCGACGTCACGCCACTGCCGGAAGCGGTTGGAGACGGTCGGCCAGGCGCCGAACTCCTGTGGCATCTCCCGCCACTGAGCGCCGGTCCGAAACCGCCAGATCACGCCTTCGAACTGCTGGCGCAGGCGCTCGGGGTACGGCCCGTACTCGCCGATCGGCAGGTACGGCCTGATGAACTCCCACGCTTCGTCTGTCAGCTGCGCTCGGGTCACACGCGAAAGTTCTACCGGTCCAAGACCCGAAACGAGGGTGTATTCACATGTTGATCACGACCCAATACGCGCCCTA
>NZ_BOOK01000137.1 GCF_016863195.1 Paraplanobispora takensis
TGGTTGATGTGCTTTTACGGGCTGGTCAAAGGGCGAACGTGGTCGTAGAAGATCAGGGATCTTTTACGGGTGACACCGCAGGCCCAGTTGTGCCAGATCGCCACGTTCAGGGCCAGCAGGCGCTGCAGGACCCGCACCCACAACCCCGACGGGATGCGGGCATGGTGGCGTTCAAGGCCGAGCTGGCCCTTGAGGGTCCAGTTGACCGACTCGATCCGCTGACGCAACCAGTACGGAAACAGGCCGCGATCCGGCTCGTCCTTGCGGGCGGGCCGGATCACGGTGATCCCCAGCTCGGCCAGGTCGGCGGCGAAGGCGGCCCCGGCAAAGCCCTTGTCACACACCCCGACGGTGCCCGGCGCGGGCCGGTTCTCGGTGCGGGTGAACATCGCCCGCACCGCCTCGCGCTCCTTGACCAGCTTCGGATTGACCAGCACGAACCCGGTGACCAGGCCATCGGGCGCGCACACCAGCAGCAGCTCAGCGCCCCAGTAGAAGCGGTGGTGGGAGGTGTCCATGCCGTAGCCGGCCCAGCCGAACAGGTTCGAGCGCTGGGCGGTTTGGCGGGAGGCGCCGCACGGCACCGCCGTGCCGTCCCAGATCCGCACCGCATCGGCACTGGAGGGGGTGTGCTCGGCCGTCCAGCGCAGCGCCGCCTCCAGCAGCGGGGCCGCCGCGCGCAATCTCCGGTTGTACTCGCCCTGCGACAGCAGCCGCGGGAACAGATGACCGACCAGAGCCGGAGCCGCACGCAGCCAGTGGCGTTCCTCGTCATGGCGCAGCAGCACCTGGGCCACGGCCAGGCAGACGAGCTCGGCGTCGGTCACCTCCGGCGGATGTCCCGGCCCACCGGTCGGCCGTACCCGTTGTGAGGGCAAGATTCGATCAGTGAGCTCGACGTACAGTGCGATGAGGAGAGTGTCCAGGTCGGTGTCCACGACGACCCCCGGGTCGGATGTGCTTCTACACCACCGATCCTGGGCACTCTTCGCCGTTAGGCACAGCGTAGAAAGCACATCAACCATCTAGA
>NZ_BOOK01000138.1 GCF_016863195.1 Paraplanobispora takensis
TGCGCGCAAGAGATCGACAACGGACGAGGTCTCCGGTAAGAGGGTTGATCGACCAAGAACAACCTGAATACCGGAGACCTCGTGGCCACCTTAGCGGTGACGCGGCGGTTCGACCTGACCGATGCGCAATGGGCGGTACTGGAACCGCTGCTGCCTGCGCCGACGCGTTCAGGGCGGCCGTCATTGTTCAGTAAGCGGCAGTTGATCGACGGGATCCGCTGGCGGGTGCGGGTCGGCGCACCCTGGCGCGACGTGCCGGCCTGTTACGGGTCCTGGCCGGCGGCCTATGCCCTGTTTCGGCGCTATCAGCGCGATGGCACCTGGGCCCGGATCGTGACGGCGCTGCAGGCGCGGGCGGATGCAGCCGGGTGCATCACCTGGGATGTCAGCGTGGATGCCACCATCGCCCGGGCGCATCAGCACGCCGCGGGCGCGCGTAAAAGGGGGATCTGCAGGCCGAGCCGCCGGGCGGCCGGGGCGGCGCCGAGCCGGCCGATCACGCCCTGGGGCGCTCGCGCGGCGGGTGGAGCACCAAGGTGCATCTGGCCTGCGAGCAGGGGCACAAGCCACTGGCGATCGTGCTGACCGCCGGACAGCGCGGCGACAGCCCACAGTTCACTACCGTCATCGGCGGCATCCGGGTACCCCGCCTGGGCGGCGGACCTGCGCGCACCCGCCCGGACCGCGTCCTGGCCGATAAGGCCTACACCTCGGCGGCCAACCGCGCCTACCTGCGGCGACGCGGTATCAAGGCGACCATCCCGAGCAAGGCCGACCAAGACGCCAACCGCCGGGCCAAGGGATCGCGGGGCGGGCGGCCCCCCGCTTTCGCCCCGCAGCTCTACACCCAGCGCCACGCGGTGGAGTGCGGCATCAACCGGCTCAAGCGTCACCGCGCTGTTGCCACGCGATACGACAAGCTCGCCGTGCGCTACGAAGCCACGGTTCTCATCGCCGTGATCAACGAATGGCTCTGACCGACTTTGATACAGGCCCTAG
>NZ_BOOK01000139.1 GCF_016863195.1 Paraplanobispora takensis
TTCGAGGCGCAGGTGGCGGCGTCGCCGGGGGCGGTGGCGGTGGTGTGCGGGTCGGTGGAGCTGAGTTATGCGGGTCTGGATGGGCGGGCCGGGGCGCTGGCGGGGGCGCTGGCCGATCTTGGGGTGGGGCCGGAGCGGTGTGTGGCGGTGCTGGTGCCGCGGTCGGTGGCGTCGGTGGTGGCGTTGGTCGGGGTGGTCAAGGCCGCAGGCGCCTATGTGCCGATCGATCCGGCGTATCCGGCCGAGCGGGTGGGTTTCATCGTGCAGGATGCCGCGCCGATGGCGGTGGTGACGGTTGCGGGGCTGGTCGATCGGGTGCCGGTGGGTCTGCCGGTGGTGGTGCTGGATGAGGATGGCGAGCTGAGCTCCGTACGGCCGTCGACCGTACCGGCATCGGATGCTTTGCCGTCCGGCGCCGGTACGGCAGGCGAAGCCTCGGCGGGGTCGCCTCCTTCGCCGGCCGAACCGGCTGGATCCTCAGCCGGCACTGGTAGGCCGGGCGAGATCTCGGCTGCGCCGCGCTCGCCGCTGGCCACACCGGCTGATCCCCTGCCTGGCGCCGGTACGGCGAGTAGTGGAGACGGTGGGGATCGGCGCCGGGGTACGGCGGGGGCCGGGGTGGCCGGGCGGTTGCTGCCGGAGCATCCGGCGTATGTGATCTTCACGTCGGGGTCGACCGGCCGGCCCAAGGGCGTGGTGGTCTCGCATGCGAGCGTGATCCGTCTGCTGGATGCCACTCAGGAATGGTTCGATTTCGGCCCGGATGATGTGTGGACGTTGTTCCACTCCTATGCCTTCGACTTCTCGGTGTGGGAGTTGTGGGGGGCGTTGCTGACCGGTGGCCGACTGGTGGTGGTGCCGTTCGAGGTCAGCCGGTCTCCGCAGGAGTTCGTGCAGCTGCTGGCCGAGCAGCGGGTGACGGTGCTCAACCAGACCCCCTCGGCCTTCTACCAGCT
>NZ_BOOK01000140.1 GCF_016863195.1 Paraplanobispora takensis
TATTCGCGTTCCACCGACAATGGGCAGATACGGCTGACGCAGCGGCTCACCCCCACGGGCGTGGGGAGGACGACGACGATCCTGAAAATCGCGGATGGATCGTCGGCTCACCCCCACGGGCGTGGGGAGGACGTAGCCGCACTGGCAGGTGACAGTGAGTTCGGCGGCTCACCCCCACGGGCGTGGGGAGGACGATCTCAGCGGAGATAACACGGTTCCGTGTTACGGCTCACCCCCACGGGCGTGGGGAGGACCGCTCGTAGGCGTCCTGCCGGGCAAACAGGTTCGGCTCACCCCCACGGGCGTGGGGAGGACTACCAGATCGCCGGCGCCGGCGGCACGGTGGAGGGCTCACCCCCACGGGCGTGGGGAGGACCTGACCGTCCCGACGCCGACCGGCATCGGTGACGGCTCACCCCCACGGGCGTGGGGAGGACGACATTGCCGGAACCGGCTGGACTCCGGACGACGGCTCACCCCCACGGGCGTGGGGAGGACGGTCCGTAACGCGCGCGACGCCGCGACGGCGCCGGCTCACCCCCACGGGCGTGGGGAGGACGCCCGCGCGGTGCTCGCTGAGCGGGGCCGGGCCGGCTCACCCCCACGGGCGTGGGGAGGACATCTCCATGGTGAGGTCCTCAGTCCCACCACGCGGCTCACCCCCACGGGCGTGGGGAGGACAAGGGTGAGAACGTAGACACAACGGCTAAGAACGGCTCACCCCCACGGGCGTGGGGAGGACACTTCCGTAGCACTACGGGAGCTCTCGCACGCCGGCTCACCCCCACGGGCGTGGGGAGGACCAACGGCAGTAATGGAGAAAGTCACATGACGACGGCTCACCCCCACGGGCGTGGGGAGGACACTTACTGACCTGGTATTTCACAATCACACTTGAGGTTTCCGGTGGCAGGTCTACGACTCGG
>NZ_BOOK01000141.1 GCF_016863195.1 Paraplanobispora takensis
CGGCGCCGCCCGCCGCGGCGACCCGGGCGGCGTGGGTGGGCGCGTCGGGCACGTGGGCGGGCTTGAGCGCGGCGAATTCCTTGCGCAGCACCGGGATGACCTGCTCGCCGAGGATGTCGAGCTGCTCCAGCACGGTCTTCAGGGGCAGGCCGGCGTGGTCGATGAGGAACAGCTGGCGCTGGTAGTCACCCACGTACTCGCGGAAGCCCAAGGTGCGCTCGATGACCTGTTGCGGGCTGCCCACGGTCAGCGGGGTCTGGGCCATGAAGTCCTCCAGGGCCGGGCCGTGGCCGTAGACCGGGGCGTTGTCGAAGTAGGGGCGGAACTCGCGGATGGCGTCTTGGGAGTTCGTGCGCAGGAACACCTGCCCGCCCAGGCCGACGATGGCTTGCTCGGGGCTGCCGTGGCCGTAGTGGGCGAAGCGCTGCCGGTACAGCTCGACCATCTGCTGGGTGTGCTCTTTGGGCCAGAAGATGTGGTTGGCGAAGAAGCCGTCGCCGTAGTAGGCGGCCTGTTCGGCGATCTCTGGGCTGCGGATGGAGCCGTGCCAGACGAAGGGCGGCATGCCGTGCAGCGGGCGGGGGGTGGCGGTGAAGCCTTGCAGGGGGGTGCGGAAGCGGCCCTGCCAGTCGACGACGTCGTGGCGCCACAGCTGGTGCAGCAGGGCGTAGTTCTCGATGGCCAGGGCGATGCCGTTGCGGATGTCCTGGCCGAACCAGGGGTAGACCGGGCCGGTGTTGCCGCGGCCCAGCATCAGGTCCAGGCGGCCGTCGGCCAGGTGCTGGAGCATGGCGTAGTCCTCGGCGATCTTCACCGGGTCGTTGGTGGTGATCAGGGTGGTCGCGGTGGACAGGATCAGCCGCTCGGTGCGCGCCGCGATGTAACCCAGCATGGTGGT
>NZ_BOOK01000142.1 GCF_016863195.1 Paraplanobispora takensis
TGCTGTCGTTGTCGCAGATCACCACGATCGCCGGAGCGGCCGGGACGGCGGCAACCACCTGCTGCAACAAGAGCAGGAAGTCGGCCGCGCACCGGCGGCCCAGCCGATACACCCACCGGCCGGTGGTCATCTCCAGCGCGCCCAGCACGGTGACCTGCCGATTCTTTCCCGGCGTGGCGATGTTCGGGCGGCAGTTGCGCAGCGTCCAGCTGGCCCGGATGTGCGCCAGCCAGTGGATGTGGGTCTCATCGGCAGCCCACACCACCGCCCCGCGGGGCAGGGCGCGCAGCCGGGTGGCGATGGCGGCCACCGTTCGCCAGCGGTCCGGATCGCCCTTGGCGATCAGCTTGGGCCGCCGCCAGATGGCCACCTGGCGCACGCGCCGATACAGGGTGCGCCGGCTCAGGCCGGGGCGCTGCAGATAGCGCCACAGCCGCGCAACGGTCCACGGGCCCGGGCGGGCCAGCAGCGCGGCGATCCGGTCGCGCAATCGCCGTCCCCCGAGCGGCGGGCGGCCCGAACGTGGGTGGTCGGCCAGGCCTTGCGGTCCCAGCCGGTTGAATCGCTCGATCCAGCGGCGCACCGTGCTGGGGTCGTAGCCGAGCAACTCGGCGATTTGCGCCGCCGACAGCCCGTGCAGCGACAACAGCACCATCATCGCGCGGGTGGCCTGCCGCCACTGGCTGCGCAGGGCGGCGCGCAGGTGCTCGATCGAGGCGTCCGGAGCATTGGCGAACACGACAGCAGGGCGCATACTGACCACGACCTCGCCGGGGCGGACAGACGGTCTGAGCAACCTCGATCCAACCCCCGGCGAGGCCCGTGTCAACGCCTGTCTGCCATGGTGATCTCACGCCCTATTACGCGCAGGACTTCTGGATACGCGC
>NZ_BOOK01000143.1 GCF_016863195.1 Paraplanobispora takensis
CTTCGAGGAGGAAGGCCTCCAGCATGGAGGGCACGAAGTGGATGGTGGTGATCTCGTGTTGCTTGATGAGGTCGCGTAGGTAGGCGGTGTCGCGGTGGCCGCCGGGGGCGGCGATGATCTGGGTGGCGCCGGTGATCAGGGGCCAGAACAGTTCCCAGACCGACACGTCGAAGGTGGTGGGGGTTTTGTGCAGGATGCGGTCGGCGGGGGTGAGGCCGAAGGTGGTCTGCATCCAGTGCAGGCGGTTGGCGATGGCGCGGTGAGAGACGGCCACGCCTTTGGGGCGGCCGGTGGAGCCGGAGGTGAAGATCACGTAGGCCAGGCTGTCCGGGTGCACCTCGGGCAGCACGGCGTGATCGTCGCTCGCGGTCAGAGGCAGGGGGGTGGTGGTGCCGGTGGTGAGGTCGGTGAGCTGTAGCTGGCCGTCGGGGGCGCTGGTGATGAGCAGGGTGGCGCCGGCGTCGGTGAGCATGGCCTGGCGGCGGGCGGGTGGGTCGGCGGGGTCCAGGGGCAGGTAGGCGCTGCCGGCGGTGAGGACGGCCAGCAGGACGGTGGGCAGGTGCAGGCTGCGTTCCAGGCACACGCCGATGGGCCGGTCGGGGCGGGCGCCGGCGGTGTGCAGGCGATGGGCCAGGTGGCGGGCGTGGCCGGTCAGCTCCTGGTAGGTCAGGGCTTGATCGGTCGGGACCGGGTCGGTGGGGGCCTGGCCGCTTGGCCGGTCGGTGCCGGTGTCGGTGATGGCGCTGCCGGTGGTGGCAGGGCCGGGGTCGTAGCGGACGGCGGTGGCGCCGGGGGTGCGGGCGGCCTGGGCGAAGATCAGGTCGTGCAGGGTGCCGCCGGGGTGCTCCCGGTCGGTGGCGTTCCA
>NZ_BOOK01000144.1 GCF_016863195.1 Paraplanobispora takensis
GTGCTCGGGCGATGGACTCAGAAGTCCATGTCACCGCCGCCCGGCATGGCCGGGGCGGCAGAGGCCTTCTCGGGCTTCTCGGCGATGACGGCCTCGGTGGTCAGGAACAGCGCCGCGATGGACGCCGCGTTCTGCAGCGCGGAACGGGTCACCTTGGCCGGGTCGATGATGCCCGCCTCGAACATGTTGACGTACTCGCCGGTGGCGGCGTTCAGGCCCTCGCCCGGGGTGAGGTTGCGGACCTTCTCCACCACGACGCCGCCCTCGAGACCGGCGTTGACCGCGATCTGCTTGAGCGGCTCCTCCAGCGCCTTGCGCACGATCGCGGCACCGGTGGCCTCGTCGCTCTGCAGCTCCAGCTTGTCGAAGGCCTTGGCGCCGGCCTGCAGCAGGGCCACGCCGCCGCCGGGCACGATGCCCTCCTCGACCGCGGCCTTGGCGTTGCGCACCGCGTCCTCGATGCGGTGCTTGCGCTCCTTGAGCTCGACCTCGGTGGCCGCACCGGCCTTGATCACGGCCACGCCGCCGGCCAGCTTGGCCAGGCGCTCCTGCAGCTTCTCGCGGTCGTAGTCGGAGTCGGTGTTCTCGATCTCGGCGCGGATCTGGTTGACCCGGCCGGCGATCTGCTCGGCGTCACCGGCGCCGTCGACGATGGTGGTCTCGTCCTTGGTGACGATGACCTGGCGGGCCCGGCCCAGCATGTCCAGCGTGGTGGACTCCAGCTTCAGGCCGAGGTCCTCGCTGACGACCTGGGCACCGGTCAGGGTGCCGATGTCGCCGAGCATGGCCTTGCGGCGGTCACCGAAGCCCGGCGCCTTGACCGCGA
>NZ_BOOK01000145.1 GCF_016863195.1 Paraplanobispora takensis
CGACACTGAAGGCATGGACGAGCCGTTATCACCGATCATCGATCTGTCGCTGATCAGCGCCGTCGTCTTCGACACCGACGGGGTGGTCACCGACACCGCACGCGTGCACGCGGCGGCCTGGAAGCACGTCTTCGACCGGTTCCTGCGGGGCCGGTCGACACCCTTCGACGTCCGCGAGGACTACCTGCGCCACGTCGACGGCCGGCCCCGGCTGGACGGCGTACGCACCTTCCTGGCCTCGCGCGGCCTCACCCTGCCCGAAGGCGGGCCGGACGACCCGCCGGACGCACTGACCGTGCACGGCCTGGGCACCGCCAAGGACAAGCTGTTCGCCGAACAGGTCGCGCGCTACGGCGTGGCCGCCTTCCCCGACACCGTGGCCCTGCTGCACGAGCTGCGCCGGCGCGGCTGCCGTACCGCCGTGGTCTCGGCCAGCCGCAACGGCCGCACCGTGGTGACCGCAGCCGGGACGAGGCAACTGTTCGACGTCCTCATCGACGGCACCGACGCCGACCGCCTCGGCCTGCCCGGCAAACCCGATCCGGCACTGTTCCTGGAGGCCGCCCGCCGCCTGGAGGCACCCACGGGCCGCACGGCGCTCGCCGAGGACGCGCTGCCCGGGGTGGAGGCCGGCCGACGGGGCGGCTTCGGCCTGATCATCGGGGTCGACCGCACCGGTCAGGCGACGGAGCTGCGCCAACGCGGAGCGGATGTCGTGGTGGCCGATCTCGGCGAGCTGACCGTGGTCGGACGGGTGCAGGTGGGTGCG
>NZ_BOOK01000146.1 GCF_016863195.1 Paraplanobispora takensis
ATTCGAGCGTCCGAACGTCACCAGGCGATATGTCGTTCTCGTGCCGTCGTCGTTCGAGGTCGTGATGTAGTCGGCGCAGACCTCCTCGGCCACACCGGCCTTCTCGGCGATGACCACGTCGCCCGTGTCGGTGGCGGCGCGGTACTCCATGCCGGTGCCCACCAGCGGCGCCTCGCTCTTGAGCAGCGGCACGGACTGGCGCATCATGTTCGCCCCCATGAGCGCGCGGTTGGCGTCGTCGTGCTCCAGGAAGGGGATCATCGCGGTCGCGACGGACACCATCTGGCGTGGCGAGACGTCCATGTAGTGCACTTCGTTCGAGCGGACGTACTCGAACTCGCCGCCCCCGGTGCGGACCAGCACCCGCCGCTCGGCGAAGCCGCCGTCGGCCGACAGGGGGGAGTTCGCCTGGGCGATGACGTACAGATCTTCCTCGTCGGCGGTGAGATAGTCGATCCGGTCGGTGACCCGGCCGTCGACGACCTTGCGGTAGGGCGTCTCGATGAAGCCGAAGGCGTTGAGCCGGGCGAAGCAGGCGAGGTAACCGATGAGGCCGATGTTCGGACCCTCGGGAGTCTCGATCGGGCACATGCGGCCGTAGTGCGAGGGGTGCACATCACGCATCTCCACGCCGGCCCGCTCGCGGGACAGGCCGCCGGGACCCAGCGCGGACAGGCGCCGCCTGTTCGTCAGCCCGGACAGCGGATTGACCTGGTCCATGAACACC
>NZ_BOOK01000147.1 GCF_016863195.1 Paraplanobispora takensis
GCAGTTCATGGACCAGACCAACCCCCTGGCCGGCCTGACGCACAAGCGTCGTCTGTCGGCACTGGGTCCCGGTGGTCTGTCCCGTGAGCGGGCCGGCTTCGAGGTCCGTGACGTGCACCCCTCGCACTACGGCCGCATGTGCCCGATCGAGACGCCGGAAGGCCCCAACATCGGCCTGATCGGCTCGCTGGCCTCCTTCGGCCGGGTCAACTCCTTCGGCTTCGTGGAGACGCCCTACCGCAAGGTCGTCGACGGCCGGGTCACCGACCAGGTCGACTACCTCACCGCCGACGAGGAGGACCGGTACGTCATCGCCCAGGCGAACACGCCGGTCTCCGCCGACGGCACGTTCCTGGAGGACCGCGTCCTCGTCCGCCGTAAGGGCGGCGAGTTCGAGTCCCTGCGGGCGACCGAGGTCGACTACATGGACGTCTCGGCGCGCCAGATGGTGTCCGTCGCGACCGCGATGATCCCCTTCCTGGAGCACGACGACGCCAACCGCGCGCTCATGGGCTCCAACATGCAGCGCCAGTCCGTGCCGCTGCTCAAGAGCGAGGCGCCGCTGGTGGGCACCGGCATGGAGTACCGCGCCGCCACCGACGCCGGTGACGTCATCAACGCCGACAAGGCCGGTGTGGTCGAGGAGGTCTCCGCCGACTACATCACCGTCATGAACGACGACGGCACCCGCACCACTTACCGTGTCGCGAAGTTCAAGCGTTCCAA
>NZ_BOOK01000148.1 GCF_016863195.1 Paraplanobispora takensis
CAAGCCCCTTTCACCTCGTAGATGGCGACGATGTCTGGTGACATTGCGTGAGGTCGGCCAGATGTCCCTGACGCGATCGACGCCCTCTCGTGCCGATGTGCGGGTGCTGCTGATGCTGCTGATGCTAGGCCGGGTCGGGGTACATCGGTGCCGGCGCTCCGTAGCGCACCCGTCGAACAGCACCGGGCAGGGCTTTGCGCAGAGCCTGGAACGCCTCCAGGGAACATCCGACGCTGAACTCGACCTCCTCGTCGACCTCGCAGGCCAGGCACCAGGCTTGATCTTCGGGCCACACGAGATGCGGGTCGTGATCGCCCGCAGAGCCGTACCAGGCGAGGGCGGGCGCATCGCCCAGCACCTCGACCGGGCCGGTGAACAGCAGCATCTCCCGATGAGGAATGGCCACCCGTGGCGCTTCGGGAGCCGGCCGGCGCCCGCCCCACCCCTCCCAGATCGCCGCATATCCACGGGACGGCGTGGCCGTGCAGGTCGCGAGCGTCGCCAGGGCTGCGCGAACGGCGCGATCTCCTGCCGCCGGGTCGACACCCTGCGCCCCAGGGCCAAAGGCGATACGCACATACACCTCGAAGCCTGGCGGGCCGTAGCGGACAAGATCCCACCACTGGACATCGGCCCGGAGCAGCCATCGAGCCGCGTCGGCATTCGGAGCGGGTCGCACCTCGGTCATGCCCTCAGTTTGTCGCAACCACAGGCGG
>NZ_BOOK01000149.1 GCF_016863195.1 Paraplanobispora takensis
TCAGCGGCGCGGACTTCGAGTTCTACGCCGCCCACGTCGACGCCGGCGACTACGTCCGCTACGACGGGCCCGTGCCCGGCGACTCCACCGCCTGGGCGGCCGGGCGCATGATGGCCTCGGCCGCGGAGTTCCGGGCCGCGGGGCTGCCGGTCCCGACGATCTTCGAGTTCCCGCACTACGCCGCCTCGGCCGCCGACTACAAGGCGGCGCTCACCCGCTTCGGCGCCCGCTACGAGCGCAGCCTGTACTTCGCCGGCACCCTGTCGGGCACCGCCCCCCGCCCCGAGCACATGACCGGGCAGTTCTTCCCCTACACCGTCACCGACGTCTACGGCTCCAAGGTGCTGCCCGAGAACCTCGGCAACATCGTGCTGACCGGCTACAACAACAACCCGTCGGTGCTGCAGGCCGACCTGGTCGAGGCCGCCGAGGCCAACCTCGTGGTGCGCGACGGCGTGGCCAGCTTCTTCTACCACCCCTACCTCGGCACCGACCGCCTCGGCGAGATCATCGACGGGATCGAGGACCTCGGCTACGCCTTCGTGGCGCCGGCCGCCCTGACCTCCACCGGCACGACGCCCGCCGTACCCCTCACCGAACACGTCGGGTAAAGGATTGCCAGGCGGTTTGCCGGTTTTGGTGACCCATGGTTACTCTGAACGAGAACCCGCAGGTAGGGGCATATACCGCGGTGCTTCATCGGGTAAGC
>NZ_BOOK01000150.1 GCF_016863195.1 Paraplanobispora takensis
ATCTGCTTGCCGTCCTTGCGCACGGCGCTGGCCAGCACCTTGGCCTTGGTCTCGTCGACGCTGGCGTAGTCCATCACGCCGGAGGCGTTGACGCCGTCGCGCGAGAGGTCCTTGCCCTTGTAGACGACGCCCTCGATGGTGTCGAAGTCGAACTGCGACCACATCCAGCCGTAGGTGGCGGTGAAGTCGGGGGTGGCGGCGGTCAGCTGCCAGATGTTGTTGTTCATCCAGATGACCGGGCGGACGGCGGAGCGCACGTCGTCCAGGAACGCGGCCGGCAGCGGCTCGTCGTAGGTGGAGCCGACGTAGATGACCGCGGTGAAGCCCTTCATCGTGCCCTTGGTGTAGGCCGAGACGGGCATGGCGGTGTAGGTGCCGAAGTGGCCGGTGAGGTTGGCCGCCTGGGTGGCGTACAGCTCGCCGAGCCAGCCCCACTGGCCGGTGGTGTCGTAGAGCACCAGCGTGGAGCGGCCGGTCCCGGCCAGGCCTCCCTTGAAGACCGCGGGCGCGGCGGAGGCGGCGGCGGGCTGCGGCACGAAGGCGGTGGTGAGCAGCATCATGGCCGACAGCAGCGCCGTCAGCATCGGCAGGACGAGGCGGCGCCGGCGCAAAAGAGCGGGCATAGGAGAAGGACCCCCACAGCGAAGTGAATCCGGCGCGGGTGAAGGCGCCGCATGACAGGGTGTGGGTTCGGTCTCGCCATTGG
>NZ_BOOK01000151.1 GCF_016863195.1 Paraplanobispora takensis
TCAACTACGAGGCGATCTACCGCTATCACCCGATGTTCGCCGCGGGTTACGACCGGCCCGAGGCCGGGGGCTATCACGTGTGGATGCCGGGCATGGCCGCGGCTCCGGCCACCATCGAGGGCGGGGACGTGCTGGTCATCGGGCGCGGCGCCGTACTGGTCGGGATGAGTGAGCGCACCCGGCCGCAGGCGGTGGAGATGTTGGCGATGAGCCTGTTCGCCCAGGGCGCCGCCGAGAGGATCGTCGCGCTGGACCTGCCGAAGACGCGGGCGTTCATGCATCTGGACACGGTGATGACCCAGGTGGATGTGGATGTGTTCACCAAGTTCGCCGGGCTGGGCATGCTGCCGTCCTACACGATCGAGCCGGGTGACACCGTCAAGGAGCTGAAGATCACCGATCATGCTCCGGAGGAGATGCACCGGGTCATCGCCGCGGCGCTGGATCTGGACGAGGTCAGGGTGCTGACCGCCACCCAGGACGTCTACGCCGCCGAGCGCGAGCAGTGGGACGACGGCTGCAACGTGCTGGCCGTCGCACCGGGCGTGGTGGTGGCCTACGAGCGCAACACCACCACCAACAACCATCTGCGCGCCAACGGCGTGGAGGTGATCACCATCCGGGGCAGTGAGCTGGGCCGGGGGCGGGGCGGCCCGCGCTGCATGAGCTGCCCGATCGAACGCGACGGCATCTGA
>NZ_BOOK01000152.1 GCF_016863195.1 Paraplanobispora takensis
AGCACCACCGTCTGGTTGAACCCGTCGGCAGGGCCCTCCCGCTCGGCCAGCCAGTGCATGATCGGCGTCGGGTGCACCGGCCCGACCCCGGCACCCTCCGGCTCGGCCTGGACGCCTTCGTCCTCCGTCGCCACCAGCGCCAGCTCACGCACGCTCTGATGACGGAACACATCCTTCGGAGCGAACATCAGGCCCGCCGCGCGTGCCCGCGCCACCAACTGGATCGCGCTGATGCTGTCCCCGCCCAGATCGAAGAACCCGTCCTCGACCCCTACCGAGGCCACCCCCAGCACCTCGGCGAACAACCCGCACAACACCGCCTCCACCGGCGTACCCGGCTCCCGGCCACCCCCCGCCACCTGCGGCGCCGGCAACGCCGCCCGATCCAGCTTGCCGTTGCCCGTCAACGGCAACGCCCCCAGCACCACCACCGCCGAAGGCACCATGTACTGCGGCAACCGCCCCCGCACAAACCCCCGAAGCTCCTCGGCCAACCCCCCGTCGATGTCCTGCTGCGACATCTCCCGCCCGGTGTCGTGGGGAGACGACACCGACACGGCCAGCAGCCCGTCCGGCGTCCTCGGCGCCGCCGTACCGCCCGCAGCCGCAGCCGCAGCCGAGGCCGGCACCACGTAAGCCACCAGCCGCCGA
>NZ_BOOK01000153.1 GCF_016863195.1 Paraplanobispora takensis
GGGTGTCGGCGTTGAAGGTGCCGCCGGTCAGCTGGGCGAAGGTCTTGGCGTCCAGGTCCAGCATGATGCCGCGGTTGGAGGGCTCGCCGGGGCCGCGGTCGCCCACGAAGAAGGGGGCCTTCTTGCCGTTGTAGAGCACGTAGCCCTCGGTCAGCAGGGGCCAGGAGGGGGAGGCGGCCAGGCCCTTTTGCATGGGCTTGCCCGAGGCGGGCAGGCCGGTGTCGCCGTTGCGGCCGGAGGAGTCGTCCCAGTAGTAGGAGGCGGTGGTGGAGCCCTTCAGCATCACTCGCTGCTCGCCGGCGGCGGTGGTGGTGGCCGAGGTGGTGGTGGCCGAGGTGGCCGAGGTGGTGGTGGGGGTCTTTTCGGTGCTTTCGGCGTGCGCGGCAGCGGTGGTGCCCAGGCTCAGGCCGGCGGTCAGGGTCAGGCCCAGGGTGGCGGTGAGCAGGCGGGTGCGGGTGCTGAGGCGGGCGGCGAAAGTCACGAAGGCGTTCCCTTGTTCGGCGACAGGACTCCGGGTGGCGTTCTTCTGCCGGAGCGGAAGGCGGCGGGGCCGGTGAAGGCCCTGTGTCAGCGGCCTTCGTCATCTAGTAAGCCGTGGGGGTGTAGCGGGAGAAGTGCCTCAAAGGTGCAGAAAAGTTGCC
>NZ_BOOK01000154.1 GCF_016863195.1 Paraplanobispora takensis
CGGTGTGCTGGAGGCATACGAAAAGCACATTGCCGAAGGAGGCGGAGATGGCCACCACCGACGGACGGCACTCCGTGCAGGGCAACCCGACCCCCGACATCGCGGCCGGCAGGACGGCGTCCCGCCCGGTCGACCACGTCTGGGCGCTGGCCAGGATCAGCATCGGCTGGATCTTCCTGTGGGCGTTCCTGGACAAGACCTTCGGCTGGGGCTTCGCCACTGCGGCCGAGCGCGCCTGGATCAACGGCGGCAGTCCCACCACCGGCTTCCTCAAGGGCACCGGGGAGAACGCCCTGGGCGGCTTCTTCTCCGGCCTGGCCGGGCAGGCCTGGGTGGACTGGCTGTTCATGGCCGGTCTGCTGGGCGTCGGTCTCGCGCTCATCCTCGGCATCGGGATGCGCCTCGCCGCCGTGGCCGGTGGGCTGATGCTGCTGCTGATGTGGGCCGCGGAGCTGCCGCTGGCCAACAACCCGTTCATGGACGACCACATCGTCTACACCATCGTGCTGGCCGGGCTGGCGCTGGCGAACGCGGGCGACACCCTGGGCCTGGGCCGCTGGTGGGGCTCCACCGCCCTGGTGCACCGGCTGCCGATCCTGAAGTAGCTCCCACGGGCC
>NZ_BOOK01000155.1 GCF_016863195.1 Paraplanobispora takensis
ACAAGGACATGACCTACTCCGCTCCGATGTTCGTCACGGCGGAGTTCATCAATAACACCACCGGTGAGATCAAGAGCCAGACCGTGTTCATGGGCGACTTCCCGCTGATGACGCCGAAGGGCACGTTCATCGTCAACGGCACCGAGCGTGTGGTGGTGTCGCAGCTGGTCCGCTCGCCGGGCGTGTACTTCGAGCACAACCCCGACAAGACCTCCGACAAGGACCTGTACGGCTGCAAGGTGATCCCCTCGCGGGGCGCCTGGCTGGAGTTCGAGATCGACAAGCGCGACAGCGTGGGCGTGCGCATCGACCGCAAGCGCAAGCAGGCCGTCACGGTGCTGCTCAAGGCGCTGGGCTGGACGAATGAGCAGATCTTGGAGCGTTTCGGCCAGTACGAGTCGATGCGCGCCACTCTGGAGAAGGACCACACCGCCGGCCAGGACGACGCCCTGCTCGACATCTACCGCAAGCTGCGTCCGGGCGAGCCCCCGACCCGCGAGTCGGCGCAGACTCTGCTGGAGAACCTGTACTTCAACCCCAAGCGCTACGACCTGGCGAAGGTCGGCCGCTACAAGATCAACAAGAAGCTCGGCGTCGACGCC
>NZ_BOOK01000156.1 GCF_016863195.1 Paraplanobispora takensis
GGACATGGAGCATGAGCGGCCGGCCGTCCTCTCGCAGGCCGGTCTCGGCGAACTCCGGATCAGGCGTGTCCTTGATCGGGATGGCGGGCAGCGGGACGGCCAGCGGATCGCTACGCGGGAAGGTCAGCACCAGCCATCCCGGCCTGCCCACGGTGATGCGGCAGGAGGCAGCGCCGAAGGTGTGCGCCAGATTCGGAGCCTTCTTCTCCCACTCCTCATGGGACTGACCCGACAGCATCTTGACCCGCACCGCATCGGCCCAGCCATCACAGGTGACCTTGCGCAGGCGCGGCAGGTACTCCCGGCCGCCCACCGAACGCCCGAGACCGGAGATGACCATGGCGGGCTGCCAGTGCCGCCGGTAGATCCACATCCAGCGCCACCAGGCCAGCAGCCGACGGCCGACGATCGGCGAGAAGGTCTCCCGGTCGATCAGCCGCCAGGCCAGGAGCCACAGCAGCAGGAAGCCGAGCAGGCCCGCCGCCTGCTGCCAGCCGTACACGCCGCCGGCGACGACGGGGACGATCGCCACCAGGCAGGCGATCGGATGCCGGTAGATCGTGCGGACGGTCCCGACGCCGAAGCGCCACAGCGCGATCAC
>NZ_BOOK01000157.1 GCF_016863195.1 Paraplanobispora takensis
CCGGCGGCTGGTGGCCTACGTGGTGCCGGCCCCGGCTGCGGCTGCGGCTGCGGCTGCGGGCGGTACGGCGGCGTTGCAGGACATCGACGGGGGGTTGGCTGAGGAGCTTCGGGGGTTTGTGCGGGGGCGGTTGCCGCAGTACATGGTGCCTTCGGCGGTGGTGGTGCTGGAGGCGTTGCCGTTGACGGGCAACGGCAAGCTGGATCGGGCGGCGTTGCCGGCGCCGCAGGTCGGTGGGTCGGCGGCCGGGCCGGTGGGGGCCCGGGAGGCGGTGTTGTGCGGGTTGTTCGCCGAGGTGCTGGGGGTGGCCTCGGTCGGGGTCGAGGACGGGTTCTTCGATCTGGGCGGGGACAGCATCCTGGTGATCCAGTTGGTGGCGCGGGCACGCGCGGCGGGTTTGGTGATCGCACCGCGCGATGTGTTCGCCCATCAAAGTGTGCGAGGGCTGGCCGCGGTGGCGGTCGAGGAGGCGCACGCCGTCGTGGTGAGCGAGCCGGAGGGTGCCGGGGTCGGGCCGGTGCACCCGACGCCGATCATGCACTGGCTGGCCGAGCGGGAGGGGCCGATCGGCGGCTTCAGCCAGACGGTGGTGTT
>NZ_BOOK01000158.1 GCF_016863195.1 Paraplanobispora takensis
GGCACCGCCGAGTCCCTGCGCACCACCGTGGCCACCCTGGTCTCGCACAGCGACTCCCTGGCGGCCTCCTCCACCCACCTGTCGGCCGTCTCCGAGCAGATCGCCGCCTCGGCCGAGGAGACCAGCGCCCAGTCCGGCGTGGTCGCCGCCGCCGCCGAGGACGTCTCGCGCAACGTGGCCGTGGCCGCCGCGGGCGGTCAGGAGATGGGCGGCGCCATCGGCGAGATCTCCCACAGCACCTCCGAAGCCGCCGCCGTGGCCGCCGAGGCGGTGAGCGTGGCCGATGCCACCACCGCGATGATGGCCCAGCTGGGCGCCTCCTCGGCCGAGATCGGCAACGTCGTCAAGACCATCACGAGCATCGCCGAGCAGACCAACCTGCTGGCGTTGAACGCCACCATCGAGGCGGCGCGGGCCGGGGAGTCGGGCAAGGGGTTCGCGGTCGTGGCCGGGGAGGTCAAGGACCTGGCCCAGGAGACCGCCAAGGCCACCGAGGACATCGCCCGCCGGGTGCAGGCCATCCAGAGCGACACCACCGCGGCGATGGAGGCCATCGGCCGCATCAGCGAGATCACCGCGCGGATCGACGG
>NZ_BOOK01000159.1 GCF_016863195.1 Paraplanobispora takensis
TTGTCGAAGCGCATGCCCTCGGTGAGCTCCAGCTCCAGACCGAAGGTGTTGCTCTCCTCGACGGTGATGACGCCTTCCTTGCCGACCTTGTCCATCGCCTCGGCGATCATCTCGCCGATCTGGGCGTCGCCCGCGGAGATGGAGGCGGTGGAGGCGATCTGCGCCTTCGTCTCCACGTCCTTGGCCAGCTTGGACAGCTCCTCCGAGACCCGCTCGACCGCGGCCTCGATGCCCTTCTTCAGCGACATCGGGTTGGCCCCGGCGGCCACGTTGCGCAGGCCCTCGCGCACCAGCGCCTGGGCCAGCACGGTGGCGGTGGTGGTGCCGTCACCGGCGACGTCGTCGGTCTTCTTGGCGACTTCCTTGACGAGCTCGGCCCCGATCTTCTCCCACGGGTCCTCCAGCTCGATCTCCTTGGCGATGGAGACGCCGTCGTTGGTGATGGTGGGGGCGCCCCACTTCTTCTCCAGCACGACGTTGCGGCCCTTGGGGCCCAGGGTCACCTTGACCGCGTCGGCGAGCTGGTTCATGCCGCGCTCAAGACCGCGACGGGCGTCCTCGTC
>NZ_BOOK01000160.1 GCF_016863195.1 Paraplanobispora takensis
CATTTCCGAGGTCGATTCGGCTGAGGGTTTTACAAGACCCGTCTCGGGAAGCCGGACTGAGCGTCTGCCTTGCTCGGGCCTGCCCTGCTCGGTCAGGGCAGCGCGCGATGGTGCGAGGCCGACGATTGCGGGACGTAAGGCCTGGGAACTTTGAGTGTCTTGCTAGGCTGAGGAGGCCGGGCCACCCCTACCGCAGGTGGCCTTCGTCGCGCCACACCACGATAGGGCGGGGCAGCGATAGCGAACGGGGCGCATCCCGCGGCCGGAGACCGCCCGCACAGCGAATCGTCCCAGGGATCGAGACACGGGGCGCGCTCGCGGAGTGAGCAAACGAAATGGACCAGAAGTGAACAGTGACAACGGGCGGGACGGCGCAGGCCGCCGCGAAGAAGGCGAGAACCGCGGATCGGGAGGCCAGGGAGGCTACCGGGCCGGCGGCGGCAGGGGACGGCCGGGTGACGGTCCTCGATATGGTGAACGCCGCGAAGGGCGCTCCGGAGATTCGTACGGGTCGCGTGACCGCGG
>NZ_BOOK01000161.1 GCF_016863195.1 Paraplanobispora takensis
GTCCTGGTTGGTGATGGCGACGCTGATGCGCTCAGCGGCGTCGTTACCGTTGGAGCCGACCTGGAAGGTGCCGTTGTAGGAGCCGTCCAGCAGCTTCTGGCTGCCGAAGGAGGTGGTGTCGGAGATCCGGTCCAGCTCGGTCTTCAGAGCCTGGAACTCCTTGTCCGCCGCCTCCTGCGCCTTGGCGTCCTGGGAACCACCGTTGGCGGCCTGGACGGAGAGGTCACGCATACGCTGAAGGATCGAGTGCGTCTCGGTGAGCGCACCTTCAGCCGTCTGCACCACAGAGACACCGTCCTGCGCGTTGCGAACGGCGACCTTCAGGCCACCGGTCTGGGCGCGCAGGCCCTCACTGATGGACAGACCAGCCGCGTCGTCGGCCGCCCGGTTGATGCGGAAACCGCTGGAGAGCTTCTCCAGCGACTTCGCCATCGAGTTGTCGTTGACCGACAGGTTCCGGTACGAGTTCATCGCGGCGATGTTCTGGTTGATACGCAGACCCATGGTGATTTCCTCCTTGAC
>NZ_BOOK01000162.1 GCF_016863195.1 Paraplanobispora takensis
TTTTCAGGCGTCGTCGTCACGGTGGCCGCGGATCGTCGGAGGGTTGCGACGGTCGGGGTGAGGGCGTCGCGAGGCCTGCTGACGATGACCTGCTCGCCCTTAACTCTGCCGCTGCGGACTTGAGCGGAGTGAGTGCGGATGGAGGATGAGATTTCATGCCGTGTGACGGACCCTGGGGTAGAAGTTGTAGCCCACGGAGCCAGCTGATGCGCAAGCGGGCACGGCATGGTTCCGATGACGTGATCCGCTGTTCGACGAGCGACTCCGTGCAGGATGAAGCTCTCCGGCCGGCCGGGCGCGGGCAGATGGCTTGCCGGAGCCCCGTCTCAACACGGTGAGGGTGCGCCGTGCTCGGTCAGAGTTACTCCGTTGAACTCATAGGATTCGGCCGTGTGATCACCATGGTTCGATGACCAAGCCAGTCGCGGCCAGGCAGCCGTCGAGCAGATGCGGCCGGTGCTGGATCTTCTCCAGTTTCCGCTTGATGATCCGGACCAGGCCATCTAA